>NZ_CP077072.1:867500-1265000 GCF_023699965.1 Luteibacter anthropi | reverse complement strand
CGACTTACTGTCAGTGGCAAGCTTAACCGTATAGGGGAGGCGAAGGGAAACCGAGTCTGAATAGGGCGAATAGTCTCTGGCAGTAGACCCGAAACCGAGTGATCTATCCTTGACCAGGTTGAAGGTGCGGTAACACGCACTGGAGGACCGAACCCACATCTGTTGCAATAGATGGGGATGAGTTGAGGATCGGAGTGAAAGGCTAAACAAACTCGGAGATAGCTGGTTCTCCTCGAAAGCTATTTAGGTAGCGCCTCGTGCGAACATTCCTGGGGGTAGAGCACTGTTATGGCTAGGGGGTCATTGAGACTTACCAAACCATGGCAAACTCCGAATACCAGGACATGCTACACGGGAGACACACGGCGGGTGCTAACGTCCGTCGTGAAAAGGGAAACAACCCAGACCCGCAGCTAAGGTCCCAAAGTCATAGCTAAGTGGAAAACGATGTGGAAAGGCATAGACAGCCAGGAGGTTGGCTTAGAAGCAGCCACCCTTTAAAGAAAGCGTAATAGCTCACTGGTCGAGTCGGTCTGCGCGGAAGATTTAACGGGGCTAAGCTATGCACCGAAGCTCGGGGTGTACAGATTTTGATCTGTACGCGGTAGAGGAGCGTTCCGTAGGCCTGTGAAGGTGGATTGTAAAGTCTGCTGGAGGTATCGGAAGTGCGAATGCTGACATGAGTAACGATAAAGGGGGTGAAAAGCCCCCTCGCCGAAAGCCCAAGGTTTCCTCGCGCAACGTTCATCGGCGCAGGGTGAGTCGGCCCCTAAGGCGAGGCAGAAATGCGTAGTCGATGGGAAGCAGGTTAATATTCCTGCACTTTTCTATAGTGCGATGTGGGGACGGAGAAGGTTAGGTCTACCAGGCGTTGGTTGTCCTGGGGAAAGGCGGTAGGCATGATTCTTAGGCAAATCCGGGAATCTTTATGCCGAGCACCGAGACGAGTCCTTTGAGGACGAAGTGACTGACACCACGCTTCCAGGAAAAGCCACTAAGCTTCAGCTATAGAAAAACCGTACCGTAAACCGACACTGGTAGGCAGGGTGAGAATCCCAAGGCGCTTGAGAGAACTCGGGTGAAGGAACTAGGCAAAATGGCACCGTAACTTCGGGAGAAGGTGCGCCCCTTGGTGTGGTCACGTGCGTGACTGAGCATCGAGGGGTCGCAGTAACCTGGCCGCTGCGACTGTTTATCAAAAACACAGCACTCTGCAAACACGAAAGTGGACGTATAGGGTGTGACGCCTGCCCGGTGCTGGAAGGTTAATTGATGGGGTCAGCCGCAAGGCGAAGCTCTTGATCGAAGCCCCAGTAAACGGCGGCCGTAACTATAACGGTCCTAAGGTAGCGAAATTCCTTGTCGGGTAAGTTCCGACCTGCACGAATGGCGTAACGACAGCGGCGCTGTCTCCACCCGAGACTCAGTGAAATTGAAATCGCTGTGAAGATGCAGCGTTCCCGCGGCAAGACGGAAAGACCCCGTGAACCTTTACTATAGCTTTACACTGAACGTTGAGTTCTTCTGTGTAGGATAGGTGGGAGGCTATGAAACCGAGACGCTAGTTTCGGTGGAGCCATCCTTGAAATACCACCCTGAAGTGCTTGACGTTCTAACCTAGGTCCGTAATCCGGATCGGGGACCGTGTATGGTGGGTAGTTTGACTGGGGCGGTCTCCTCCTAAAGAGTAACGGAGGAGCACGAAGGTACGCTCAGCGCGGTCGGACATCGCGCACTGTGTGCAAAGGCATAAGCGTGCTTGACTGCGAGATCGACGGATCAAGCAGGTACGAAAGTAGGTCTTAGTGATCCGGTGGTTCTGTATGGAAGGGCCATCGCTCAACGGATAAAAGGTACTCCGGGGATAACAGGCTGATACCGCCCAAGAGTTCATATCGACGGCGGTGTTTGGCACCTCGATGTCGGCTCATCACATCCTGGGGCTGTAGCCGGTCCCAAGGGTATGGCTGTTCGCCATTTAAAGTGGTACGCGAGCTGGGTTCAGAACGTCGTGAGACAGTTCGGTCCCTATCTGTCGTGGGCGTTGGAGATTTGAGAGGGGCTGCTCCTAGTACGAGAGGACCGGAGTGGACGTTCCGCTGGTGTTCGGGTTGTCATGCCCATGGCATTGCCCGGTAGCTATGAACGGAAGCGATAACCGCTGAAAGCATCTAAGCGGGAAGCGCGCCTCAAGATGAGATCTCCCGAGAGCTAGACTCTCCTTAAGGCACCATCAAGACTAGGTGGTTGATAGGCGCGGTGTGGAAGTGCAGCAATGCATTGAGCTTACGCGTACTAATGAGCCGTGAGGCTTGACCATATAACCCCAAGACGCTTCACCGTCTTAACTCAAGTCGAATCCGACTACATCCCGGACGCTTGTCACTCGTTTACACCTTTGCGGAGCCGGCGCTCAAAAAGCGCTGCTCCCACCCCTTCCCTGGCGGCTATAGCGGCGTGGTACCACCTGATCCCATCCCGAACTCAGAAGTGAAACGCGCATGCGCCGATGGTAGTGTGGCTCAAGCCATGCAAGAGTAGGTCACCGCCAGGGGCTTTATCCCAAAAACCCGGTCTCACACGAGACCGGGTTTTTTCTTTGCGCCCAATCCCTGTAGGAGCGCGCCTGCGCACGACCCCTGGTCCCTCAGCACCTCGCATCACCGATGCCTCCCTGACTAACCGGTCGCGCGCAAGGCGCGCTCCTACAATGGGCCGGCGTCGGCGTCGGCACCGACCCGGCCGGTCAACGCCGGCCGCGCGCAGGCGCGCTCCTGCAAACACGCCCCGCAAGGCCCTAAAACGCGCAATCCTTCTGCCCGATCAATCGGTTACTCTAGGCTCATGTACCTAGAGACCTTCGGGCTGCGCGAGCCGCCGTTTGGCGACACACCAGATACCCGTTTCGCGTGCCTGTTCACGCGTGAGCGGGACATCCTTGCGCACGTGGAGTACGAACTGGGCGCCGCGGATTCCGGTGTGACCCTCATCAGCGGTGAGGAAGGTGCCGGCAAGACCCTGCTGTGCATGCTGATCGAGGCCGACGCACCCAATCACGGCGTGACCGTAATCCGTCATGGCTCGGACAATTACGCCCTGGGCACCACAGCCTGGCTGCGTTCGATGTACGCCGGCTTCGGTCTTCCCCTGCCACTCAGTGCCGAGGCCAACACCGAAGACCATCTGGTCGATGGTCTGGCGGCAGGACTGGGGCGCCTTGCCCATCATGTCGACAAGCGGTTCCTGCTGGTCCTGGACGACGGCGACGAGATGTCCGACGGCAATCTCGCCGACATCGAACGCCTGCTCGCCGCCTGTACGAAAAACGCCGCGCCCTTCTATCTCGTGCTTGCGGGTACCCCGGCATTCCGCGATCGTCTTTCGGGCCCCAAGGCGCCTGAACTCGCCAAGCGTATCCGTAGCCGGTTGCCGTTGGCCCCGCTCAGCGCCGAAGAAAGCGAGCGCTATGTCCGCCATCGCCTGCACGTGGCCGGCACCGCCCAGATGCCCTTCAGTCGCCTCGGACTGCGCAGCCTTCGCGACGACGGCAAGGGAAATCCACGTCGGCTCAGTGCATTGGCCCACCGCGCCCTGGAGCGGGCGGCCGAGCGTGGCGAGCAATCCATTGGCGAACGTGCCCTGGGCTTCGTCGCACGGGAAGTGCTGCCCCAACACGCTCGGTATTGGTTCCGTCGATTCCGTCGGCAGATCCTCATCGGCGGCGGTGTGCTGCTCGCACTGTTCCTTATCGGCTCGGCCACCTGGTTTCTTTCCGGCCGCAGCCCGTCCCGCCCCAAGAACCTGGTGACGGCAGCACCTGACCAGGCGCTGGAGAAATTCAAGGACGCACTCCCCGATCCGGAAACCGGCAAGGTACGCGTCTGGGGGGAATTGCTCGCCCGCTGGCAGGTGACGTCCCGTGAGACGAATGTCGCCAATGCCATGCATTGCGATGCGGTGATCTTCCCCGGCCTGGCCTGTGTGAGCGGTCGTGGATCGATCGATCAGCTCCGCCGTTTCGACCGCCCCATGGTGCTGGAACTGGACGATGAGCACGGCAAGCAGCAGGTGTTGATGGTGGGTGTCGGCGACGAAGCGGTCCGTCTTTATCTTGGCGGCAAATACGTCGAACTCACCCGCGACGCCTTCGAACATGTCTGGAACGGGCGTTTCTATGCGGTCTTCCGCATCGATCCCGCCATGCCCGGCAAGCTCTCCCGGGGCGACAGCGGAAACGGTGTCCACTGGCTGATTGCCCACCTGCCATCCAATGGAAATGCTGGCTCGGCGGCGCCCACGGCATTCGACAAGAACGTGGAGTCCAGGGTGCGCAGCATCCAGCAGCGCTTCGGCATTTCGGCCGACGGCGTGGTGGGGCCGGAAACCATGTTCGCGTTGTCCTCGCTTGACACCGAAGGGCCGCATCTCGCTCGCGGCGTTCCCTGAGCATGTTCGTCCATGTCGATACCCGCCGTCGTTCACGGCTGTGCTGGGCGACCATGCTTGTCGTGGTCGTCTGCGTGGTCTCTTTCGTGGTGCTGGCCCTCAGCGGACGCAGCGAACGCATTCAGATCATGCTGCACTGGGGAACGGTGCCTGCCCATCTGTTCGGCACCGGGCTTCCGCTATGGGAGCAGGTAAGCGATCCCGCCCTGCTGCGCCTGTTTACGGCGATCTTCATCCACGGCGGATGGCTTCACCTGCTCAGTAACCTGCTGTTCCTGGTGATTTTCAGCCTGCCCGCCGAACGTAGCCTGGGGTCGCCGCGTTTCCTGCTGTTGTTCCTGTTGGGCGGTATCGTGGCGAACCTGATCGGCGCCATCTCGCTGACTGGAGCGCGCGTGGCGATCATCGGTTGCAGCGGCGCGGTGTCTGCGGTGGTCGGCGCCTATGTCACCCTGTTTCCGAGGGCGAAACTTGGCCTGGTGGTGCCGCTGGGCCTGTATCTGGAATTCGTGCGCGTGCCGGCCTTCGTGCTCATCGGCATCTGGGCGCTCGTGCAGCTGCTTTTCAGCTATGCCGGTGCCAGCTATGGCGCCGTCGTGTGGTGGACCCACATCGGCGGCTTCCTGTTTGGCATCCTGTTCGCGCTGTTTTCGCGTGGGGCGATCGAGCGTCGCCTACGCAGCTGACAGTTCTCGCGCCATTCCGACGTGCTCGTTCAAGAACCCGCGCAGCAGCTGCGTGGCCTTCGGCGTAGGTGCCACCGACGCCAGCAGGGCGTCCGGATCCTGGCCTTCCTGCCGCAGTACCTCGGCTTTGCGACGAATATAAGCGCGCATCACTTCGGCTGAGAATTCCGGATGGAACTGTGTGCTTATGGCATGTTTGCCATAGCGCACCAGGTGATTCGGGTCGCGATCAGAACGGGCCAGCGACACGGCGCCGGGCGGCAGTTCGAGAACGCTCTGCTCGTGCGTTGCATGGGCATGGAAGCTACCGGGCAGGCTTGCGCCCAACGCATCGTCCGAGGCATCCGCATGGGTGGTGAGCGACACCGTACCCATCTCGCGCCCGCCCGGCAGGTAATCGACACGACCACCCAGGGCGTGGGACATCAGCTGGTGTCCGTAACAGACGCCAAGCATCGGCAGTTCGATATCCATGGCATCGCGGATCCAGCCCGCGGTGCGCTCACTCCACGGAAGGCGTTCGGTGACCATCGAGGCCGAGCCGGTGAGAATGACGCCCGCACACTGGGCAGGATCCGGAAGCGCCTCGCCATGCTCGACATCGACAATACGGACGAGGGGACTGCGCAAACGCAGTCCCAGCTGGAACCAGCGCGGAAAATCGCCATGACGATGGCTGATGACCTCCGGTGCGCGACCGGTGCGAACGATGAGTATGGGCTTCATGCAGGGAAGGGGTCTTCGATATCCGTGGGCGGAAGCACATTGAGCACTTCACGCACCGTCGTGAGGCCGGCGGCGACCTGCGCCGCGGCGGAAATACGCAGTGGCTTCATGCCGTCGCGCAAGGCGATGTCATTGAGCCGGGAAAGATCGAGCGAGGCGGTGATGGCGCCCCGCACGCGCGGCGAAAGCGGCATCATCTCGTACACGCCCGTGCGGCCCAGGTAGCCCGTCTTGCGACATTCCAGGCAGCCGACGGGTTCATAGACCCGTTCCGGCACGGGCAGTTCCCAGCCGTGCGTCAGCGCATGCCACTGGTCGGGGTCCTGCGCGGCCGGCTGCTTGCAGTGCGGGCACAGGGTGCGGACCAGGCGCTGGGCCACCACACCGGCCAGGGTGGACTGGATCAGGTAATGCGGCACGCCAAGATCGAGCAGGCGGGTGACGGCGCTGGGTGAATCGTTGGTGTGCAGCGTGGAGAGCACCAGATGGCCCGTCAGCGAAGCCTGCACGGCCATCTGTGCTGTTTCCAGGTCGCGGATCTCGCCGATCATGATGATGTCCGGATCCTGACGCAGCAGCGTGCGTACGCCGGCAGCGAAATCCAGGTCGATGGAGGGCTGCACCTGCATCTGGTTGAGGTCGGCGGACACCATTTCGATGGGATCTTCGACGGTGCAGACATTCAGTTCCGGTCGCGCCAGATGTTTCAGCGTCGAATACAGCGTGGTCGTCTTTCCCGAACCCGTGGGCCCCGTGACCAGCACGATGCCGTGGGGGCGCTCGACCATCGACCGCCACAGTTTTGCTTCTTCGACCGAAAAACCGAGCTGCGAAAAATCCTTCATCACCAAGTCGGGATCGAAGATGCGCATCACCACCTTTTCGCCGAAGGCCGTCGGCATCGTGGAGATACGCAGTTCCACCTCACGCCCCCCGGCCGAGCGTGTCTTGATGCGGCCGTCCTGGGGCCGGCGCTTTTCGGCGACGTCCATGCGGGCAAGGATCTTCACGCGCGCCGTCACGGCGGTGGTGACCGGTGGTGGCAGTTCGAACACTTTCTGCATCATGCCGTCGATGCGGAAGCGGATCTGCCCGGCGTCGCGACGTGGCTCCAGATGAATATCCGATGCGCGTTGCTCAAAGGCGTACTGCAGCAGCCAGTCGACGATATGCACCACATGGCGATCGTCGGCGCCCACTTCACCCGTCTTGCCCAGTTCCACGAGCTGTTCGAAGTTGAAGATCTTCGTCGGCTCGCCGTTCTTGGCATCCTGCGCCAGCTGGATCGACCGCTGCACGCCGTAGAACTCCAGCAGGTAGCGATTGATGTCGATGGGGCTGGCCACGACACGGCGGATATCGCGACGGAGCATGTGGGCCAGGTCGGTGGCCCAGGCGGTTTCGAAGGGCTCGGCGGTGGCGAACACGACCTCGCCGGGCGATGAGGCCACGGGCAGGATGCGATGACGCTGCGCATAGGCGCTGCTGACCACCTGCGTGACCTGGGCCACGTTGATCTTCATCGGGTCGATCTTGAGGTAAGGCAGCTCGGCCTTGCCTGCGAGCCATTCGACGAGGCCCTCAAGGCTGAGCGGCCGACCGGGATCGCGGCGGTTCTCGGCCTTTGCGTTGGCGATGACCACAAGGGGATTCAGCTCGATGGCCGTCTTGCCGCCACGGGCACTCGTGCGGGCGCGCTTGGCATCTTCACCGCTCAGGTAACCGTCGACCACGAGCGAGGCCAGCACCTCCTCCAGTTCCAGTCGCCCGCGACGCCCCAGCAATGCGCCGGATTGCGGATTGACAGCCATGGTGCGCGATCCCGTATGGAAGACTACGCCGGTATACTAGCCCGCTTTCTCAAGGACTCGGGAACCCATGTCCGCGCCCACTTTCCAAGACGTGATCCAGACCCTGAACCGCTACTGGGCGGACCAGGGCTGCGTGCTGATCCAGCCGCTCGATACCGAGGTCGGCGCCGGTACGTTCCACCCGTCCACCTTCCTCCGCGCGCTCGGGCCCGAGCCCTGGGCGGCCGCCTACGTGCAGCCCTGCCGTCGCCCGACGGATGGCCGCTACGGCGACAACCCCAACCGCCTGCAGCACTACTACCAGTACCAGGTGGTGCTGAAGCCGAACCCGGATGACATCCTCGAGCGCTACATCGGTTCGCTGAAGGCGCTGGGCATCGACCCGCTGGTGCACGACCTGCGCTTCGTCGAGGACAACTGGGAATCCCCCACCCTGGGCGCATGGGGCCTGGGCTGGGAGGTCTGGCTCAACGGCATGGAAGTGACCCAGTTCACCTATTTCCAGCAGGCCGGTGGCCTGGAATGCCGCCCGGTCACGGGCGAGATCACCTACGGTCTCGAACGCCTGGTGATGTACCTGCAGAACGTGGACAGCATCTACGACATCGTCTGGACGCATGCTCCGCACGGCGTGGTCACCTATGGCGACGTCTTCCACCAGAACGAAGTCGAGCAGAGCACCTACAACTTCGAACACGCGAACGTGCCGGAACTGTTCCACTGGTTCGACGTATGCGAGGGCGAAGCGGGCAAGCTCATCGCTGCCGGCCTGCCGCTGCCGGCGTATGAGCAGGTCTGCAAGGCCAGCCATGCATTCAACCTGCTCGATGCCCGTCGCGCCATCAGCGTCACCGAGCGTCAGCGCTACATCCTGCGCGTGCGCACCCTCGCCCGAAGCGTGGCAGAAGCCTACGTGGCGCAGCGCGAAAAACTCGGTTTTCCCGGCCTGAAGAACAGCAAGGAGGCCGTCCATGGCCGATAAGCGCCTGCCGCTCGTCATCGAGCTCGGCACCGAAGAACTGCCGCCGAAGGCACTCGACGACCTCGCCGGCGCCTTTGCGCGCGGCGTCGTCGAAGGTCTGGAAAAGCGCGGTGTCGCCGCCGATTACGCCGCTGTGAAGGCCTATGCCTCGCCGCGTCGCCTGGCCGTGTATATCCCGGATGTCGCCGTTGCCCAGCCGGAGCAGAACGTCGAACGCCGCGGTCCCGCCGTGTCGGCCAGCATCGGTCCGGATGGCGAACCCGCCAAGGCACTGGTCGGTTTCGCGCAGTCGTGTGGCGTCGAGGTGTCCGCGCTCGAGAAGCTGGAGACCGACAAGGGCTCCTGGTTCGTGTTCCGTGCCGTGAAGCCGGGCCAGCCCACGGCGGCACTCTTGCCGGAAATCGTCACCGAGGCACTCAAGGGCCTGCCCATTCCCAAGGCCATGCGCTGGGGCAATCGTGACGACAGCTTTGTCCGCCCGGTGCACACCCTGCTCATGCTCCATGGCTCCGAGATCGTCGATGGCGAGGTCCTGGGCCTGAAGAGCGGCCGTCTCAGCCAGGGGCATCGCTTCCACCATCCGCAGCCCGTGCACGTGGCCGATGCCGAAAGCTGGCTCGATGCCCTGCGCCAGGCAAGGGTCATGGCCGATCCCGCCGAGCGCCGCCAGCGCGTACGCGACGAAGTGGCCCGCGTTGCCACGGGCGGCGTGCCGCGCCTGTCCGATGGCCTGCTCAACGAAATCGCCAACCTCACCGAATGGCCGGTGGGCATCGCCTGCACCTTCGAGCGCGACTTCCTCGACGTGCCGCCGGAAGCCCTGGTCACCACCATGGAGACCAACCAGAAGTTCGTGCCGGTGTTCACCGCCGAGGGCGAACTTACAGAACACTTCATCGGCGTGGCCAATATCGAAAGCCGCGATCCGGCCGAGATCCGCAAGGGCTACGAGCGCGTGATCCGTCCGCGCTTCGCCGATGCCAAGTTCTTCTGGGACGAAGACCTGAAGGCTCCGCTGGCCAACTACCAGGAAGGCCTGAAGAACGTCACCTACCAGCAGTCGCTCGGCAGCCTGTGGGACAAGACGGTGCGCGTGGCCGAGCTGGCGCGCGTCATCGCCAATCGCGTGGACGTCGATGCCGGCAAGGCTACCCATGCCGCCGCCCTGTCCAAGTGCGACCTGCTGACCCGCATGGTGGGCGAGTTCCCGGAGCTGCAGGGCGTGATGGGCCGTTACTACGCCACGCGCCAGGGCATCGATGCCGATGTGGCCGAAGCGCTGGACAGCTTCTACCAGCCGCGCTTCGGCGGCGACGCCATCGCTGCCGGCAAGGTCGGCCAGGTGCTGGCCGTGGCGGAGCGCCTGGATACCCTCGCGGGTATCTTCGCCGTGGGCATGAAGCCCAGCGGCAACAAGGATCCCTTCGCCCTGCGCCGTGCGGCGCTTGGCCTGGCCCGTACCCTCATCGAGGGCGGCCTGGACATCGACCTGCGTGCCACCCTCACCGAGGCGCTGGAAATGGTGCCGGAAGCGGCCTTCGTGGCCGGTGTGAAGCCTGGCAAGGACGGCAAGCCGCCAGTGGTGGACATCGGTGCTCGTCGCCGCGAGCTCGGCGACGAGGTGCACGGCTTCGTGCTGGAGCGCCTGCGCGGTTACTACACCGATCAGGGCTTCTCGGTCGACCAGTTCGAATCGGTGCTGGCCGTATCACCGGCCACCCTGCCGGACTTCGATCGCCGCCTGCGTGCCGTGGGCGAGTTTGCTCGTCGCAGCGAGGCTGCCAGCCTGGCCGCCGCCAACAAGCGCGTGGCCAACATCCTGCGCAAACAGGCGGAGGAAGCGGGTGCCGCGCCCATTCCGGCCACGGTTGACCCGGCTCATTTCGAGCTTGACGCCGAGCGCGAGCTGCATGCGGCGCTCGGCACGGCACGGGCGGAGACCCAGGGCCTTCTGGCTCGCAAGGACTACACCGGCACGCTGGCACGCCTCTCGGCGCTACAGGCTCCGGTGGATCGTTTCTTCGACGACGTGCTGGTGAACGCCGAAAATCCGGCCGTACGCTTCAATCGCCTGGCACTGCTCGGGCAGCTCAAGGCAACTTTCGGCGCCATCGCCGATATCTCCCGGCTCTGACCTGATCCGGTAGATCCGAAAAGCCCCGCCGCTGGCGGGGCTTTTCGTCGCGCCCACTCAGGCCGCGACGTCGTGATCTTCGTGGATACGCGAGATCAGAGTGTGTCGGAATGCAACCATGCGATCGGCGTAATCGGGCTCGCCCGAGCGACCGATGATGGAGTACATCTCGGCCACCAGGTCGGCATGACGCACCGGTGAGAAACGGCTGCCCGTCATCTCGATATCCGACTGCAGCAGCTTCATGGCCGCCGCCAGGCGGGAGCCATCGACCGCGGTCGAGCCAAGACCATGCAGCTCGCGGCCTTCACGACCATCACGGACCGACTCCGACGTCTCCGTGCGGGTGGTCAGGTCGTCGGTGTTGCCGTCCAGCATCATCGGGCCTTCGCCAGCGGCCAGCCAGACCAGGGACAGGCCCAGGGTCTTGGCCATGGTCACGCAGCGACCGCGGGACGGATCGGTGTTGCCGTCACGCCAGCTGCGTACCACGCCTTCGGAAAAGCCACAGCGGCGGGCAATCTCGCTCACGCTGCCGGACATCTTGATGACCTGCCGCACCCGGCTGGCAAAGGAGGACGTGGGGGCTGCTGAGTCTCCACGTCGGATCTCCAGATTGCCACCGACGCCGTCGGCCAGGATGGATCCCCTCGAATTGTCGTTCATGCGCTTGGAACCTCAGTTGTCTACAGGCCGCCCCCGGCGATTCACCGCACAAACGCGCGAACCGCAACATCGGTGTACAGCGATTTGCCTTCGGAAGCCTTTCTTTTGAGAAATTTCCTAAAAGGACGCTGGGGTGAGCTGAAAGTTCAAGCAAAACAAGTCAAAGGAGCTGTTTTTAGCCAAAAGCCGCTAGGAATCTTTCGTAAGACTTCGTCACCGGCAGCGTGACGGCCGTCACGCCTGGCGAAGTAAATTACTGATTGTCATCATATTATGCGCAGGCACAGATTTATTACGTCGTAAGTAACTGCCGTCGCAGGAATATTCCTAGGATTTTTAGTGTTGTTACCTGGGCGTGAAGTTCGCTATATCTTGCTCCGGGCCACCGCTTCTTGCGGTGATCGCCCACAGGGGAAAGGGGAGACCCCGCTACCGCCGGAGTGATCCGACGCGGGCGTGCGGGCGTCAGGTATTCAACATAAAAGCACTTATCCACCCGGGATCGTCACCGACCCGGCGGGTAAACCGTTGCCAAATTTCCGGGGCGTGGCAACGCGCCCCTTAGGGGAGCTTTGATGATCGTCAGCAAGAATCGTCACTGGACCTACCGACACAGCGCACTGGCTGTCGCGCTGGGCATGACGCTGGCCGGGGGGGCCGCACATGCACAGTCCAATGCCACCGGTACCCTCTTCGGTCAGGCCGCCGCCGGCTCGACCATCGTGATCGAGAGCCCGGACACCGGTCTCAAGCGTGAAGTGAAAGCTGGCGCCGATGGGCGTTATCGCGCCTCGTCGCTGCCCGTGGGGCGTTACAAGGTAAGCCTTATCCAGAATGGCACCGCCGTCGAAACGAGGGACAACATTCAGCTGACTCTCGGCGCGGGTACCGAGGTGTCCCTGGGAGGCGCCGCCGCGGCGTCCAATGCAAGCAATCTCGAAGGAGTGTCCGTCAATGCCTCGGCCCTGCCGACCATCGACGTGAGCTCCACGGACTCGCGTACCGTCTTCACCGCGGCACAGATGCAGCGCATTCCCGTGCCCCGCGACGTGACGGCGGTGGCCCTGCTGACCCCTGGCGCGGTGGCCGGCGATTCGCGTTACGGCGGCGTGCCGAGCTTCGGTGGCTCGGCGGTCTCGGACAACGCCTACTACATCAATGGTTACGCGGTAACCAATCCGCTGACCCAGATCGGCTTCTCCTCGCTTCCCTTCGATGCCATCGACCAGGAGCAGGTGCTCACCGGCGGCTACGGTGCCGAGTTCGGCCGTTCCACCGGTGGCGTGATCAACATCGTTACCAAGCGCGGCACCAACGAGTGGAAGGCCGGTGCCGAGGTGCGTTGGGAACCCATCGGACTGAAGAGCGACCCGCGCAACATCTACTATCCGCGCACGGGTAACGACGAAGACGGCACCATCTACCAGCGTCGCGAAAGCAACAAGTCCTGGCGTACCACCTATGCTGCGTACGTCGGTGGCCCGCTGATCAAGGACAAGCTGTTCATCTACGCAACGGGCGAAGCCACTCGCCAGGAAGGCAGTGCGGCCGGCAACATCGAGCATGCGTCGCGCAACAACTACGATCGTTACCGTTACGACACGCCACGCTGGCTGGCAAAGGCCGACTGGAACATCACGGACAACCACATCGTCGAACTGACGGGCCTGTCCGACAAGACCAAGCGCTACTTCGACGATTACAGCTACGATTACCCCAGTGCCACGCATGGCACGGACCGTACCGATACCGGCCAGCAGAAGGACGGCGGTGAGGTGTACATCGGCAAGTACACCGGTTACATCACCGACAACTTCACTGTCACGGCGCTCTATGGGCGCAGCAACTCCGTACACACCGTGACACCGGGCGGCGCAAGCGCCGATTACCCGTACGTGGCCCGCTCCAACAACACCTCGACACCGGCGGCGCTGGTTTACAACCCGCAGTACAGCAACTACGTACCGAGCGTGCCTGGTGCGAAGGACAAGACGCGTGGCTGGCGCCTCGACCTCGAATATCGCCTGGGCGACCACAGCCTGCGCGGTGGTATTGATCGACAGGATCTCGAGTCGACCTCGGGCAGCAATGGCTACGCCGGCGGCGTGTATTACCTCTACAGCCGCTCGTCCCGCCCGACCAATCCGATCAGCACGTTCTACGGCCAGGCGGCTCCCGCGACCGGTGGTGGCTACGGCCCTCAGGGCTACTATGTGCGCAAGCGTGTCTTCAACACCTTTGCCTCGGTGGAGGTGAAGCAGTCGGCGCAGTACATCGAAGATGCGTGGCAGATATCCGACCGCTGGCTGCTGTCGCTCGGCCTGCGCAACGAACAGTTCACCAACTACAACGGCGAAGGCCAGCAGTATGTGAGCCAGCGCCATCAGCTTGCACCGCGCCTTGGCGTGTCGTGGGACGTCTATGGTGATTCCACGCTGAAGATCTATGCCAACGCGGGTCGTTATCATCAGCCGCTGCCCAACAACGTCGCCATCCGTGGTGCATCGGCATCGCTCTACACGAACCAGTATTTCACCTATACGGGCATCGATCCGGCCAGCGGTGCACCACTGGGCCTGAAAGCGTTGGGCAAGCCTTACTCGACCAACAACGAACTGGGCCAGCCGAAGGATCCCAAGGGCGTGGCGTCGTCCACGCTGAAGCCGCAGTACCAGGACGAGTACATCCTGGGCATGCAGCAGCAGATCAATCCGGCGTTCAACTGGGGAGTGAAGTTCACCTACCGCAACCTGCGCAACATCATCGACGACTTCTGCGATGACCGTCCCATCGAAGACTGGGCCAAGCGCAACGGCAAGCAGTACGACTTCCTGTTCACCTGCGCCCTGTTCAACCCGGGACGTGGCGGCACGTGGAGCTGGGACGTCGATGGTGACGGCAAGCTGGAGCAGGTGCATCTCACGGCCCGGGACCTTGGCTTCCCGAAACCGAAGCGTCGCTACCTCGCCATGGACACGTTCCTCGAGCACCCGTTCGACGGCACCTGGTATGGCCGTGTCGACTACACGCTGTCGCATAGCTTCGGCAACACCGAAGGACCCGTGCTTTCGGATATCGGCCAGTCCGATGTCTCGGCGACCCAGTCGTGGGACTACCCCGAAATCATGGAGCATGCCAACGGCAACCTGCCCAACGATCGCCGCCATTACCTGAAAGCTTACGGCTACTACCAGCTCACGCCGGAGTGGACCTTCGGTGCCACGGGTATCGCGGCTAGCGGTCGTCCGAAGAACTGCATCGGCCTGAACCCGGATCCGAATTCCTATGTGGCGGGTTATGGCTCGGCGTTCTTCTACTGCGACTTCTCGGGCACCAACGTCACGGGTGCCAATTCGGTGGCTACGCCGCGCGGTTCGCAGGGTACGCTGCCCTGGTCGTTCCGCCTGGATCTCAACGTGGGCTATCGCCCGGCCTATTTCGACAACAAGTTCCTCTTCCAGATCGACGTGTTCAACGTGTTCAACAGCCGGCAGATCCAGAACATCAACGAAATCCACGAGCAGTCCACGTACAACACCAAGCTCAACAACGCCTACGGACGTCCGATCAGCTTCCAGGATCCGCGCTCGGTTCGCCTGACGGCACGCTACGACTTCTGACCTTTCGCATTAGAAGAAGAAATCCGTGCGACGACCGTGGACGGTCGTCGCACACTCCCCAGATTGCCGCCGGATTCCGGCGGCTATTTTTTTCGAACTGCATGAATTTTCGAAATTTTTCCGATCGCAAACCCAGTGCGCTGCCGGGCATTCCTCCTTGCAGAACCGAGGCTTAGCTGCACTGCAATAGCGGTAATCGGTGTAAATAATTTGTTGACAGCGGATTCCCCATGCGCCTATGTTCGGCTTCGGCGAAGGTGTCCGGAGGATTTCACGAAATGTGAAATCGGTTCCGGTAACCCTCGTTGATGGGCTTGTCGGGAGCAGGTCTCATGGGGGCGACGTCACTCTGGGAGGAGTGTGCGCCGACGCAGGTAACCCCGGGAACGTGTACGACAAGGCCTTTTTTTCCGGCCTTTGGTCGGTTTTTGCTCGTTTTTTACGGTCCGTTGGGCCGATCTGGGGAGATTTGCACAATGAGTTCTCGCATCAACAGGCAGGCTTCTGTCCTGCGTCATTCCGCGTTGGCGTTCGCCCTCGCGGTGGGTCTCGGCGGCACGGGTGCCGCCCTTGCCCAGTCCACCACGGGTTCGATCTTCGGCACGGTGCCCAGCGCAGCAGGCGGAACGGTCCAGATCACGGGTAGCACGGGCGTCTCCCGCGAGGTTCCGGTGGATGCGCAGGGTCGCTATCGCGCCGGTAACCTGCCTCTGGGAACCTACACGGTCAACCTCATGAAGGATGGCCAGGTTGTCGACTCCCGCAAGAACATCAGCCTCACCGTCAATGCCGGTTCGGAAGTGTCTTTTGCACCGACGGCCACGGCCTCCAGCGCGCAGTCGCTGGATTCGGTCACGGTGACGGCCAACAGCCTGCCTCCGGTAGACGTCTCGTCGGTCGATTCGCGTACGGTGGTTACTGCTGAAACCCTGTCGAGGCTGCCGCTTGGCCGCAATGCCGAGTCGATTGCATTGCTGGCGCCGGGCGTGGTGACGGGTTCCGGCGCGTTCGGCCGCGTGGTTTCCTTCGGCGGTGCGGGCGTGACGGAAAACGCCTACTACATCAACGGTTACAACACCTCCGATCCGCTCAAGAATCTCGGTGGTGTCAGCCTGCCTTACGGCGCGATCGACCAGCAGGAAATCTACACCGGCGGTTACAGCGCCATGTACGGTCGTTCTGACGGCGGCGTTATCAGCCAGGTGGGCAAGCGCGGTACGAACGACTGGCATTTCGGCGCACAGGTCCTGTGGGAGCCGAAATTCCTGCGCCAGGATCCGAAGGGTATCTATTACCCCAGCGCTTCCCTGCCGCCTGGCTACGAGTACCAGCATCCTGAGGTCGAAGGAACGCTCTATCGCAATCGTCGCGACAACCGGTCGTGGACCACGACGGTCAGCGGCTACGCTGGCGGCCCGCTGATCAAGGACAAGCTGTACATGTTCGTGGCGGCCGAAGCCGAAAAGACCGAAGGTCTCTCCACGAATAGCGCGCAGTCCGCGATCCAGGCGAACAACCACTACACCTATAAGTTGCCGAAGTACTACGGCAAGCTCGACTGGAACATCAACGACAGCAATATCGTTGAGTTGACGGGTATCAAGTCTACCGACGAAGAGCAGGGCACGTATTACAACTACAATTATGCCACCGGTAACCAGGGCGGCTATTACGGTGCGGTGGCCAACCACACCAAGCTCGCCTCCACCTACTGGATCGGCAAGTACACCAGCTACATCACCGACGACCTGACGTTCAGCGCGACGTACGGCAAGAGCACCACGACGGATTACTTCAATAATCCCAGTGGTAACGGTGCTCCTTACCTGGGTACCTCGTACAACCAGGATCCGAACCTCAACGGCGGCCAGACGATCACCAACTTCAACCCGACGTATGTCTCGAAGGATCCGCGGGCCAAGAGCAAGACGCACGGCCTCCGCGCCGACCTTGAATGGCAGGTCGGCGATCATCGCCTGACCGGCGGCGTCGACAACATGACCTACAACGCTTACGACGAAGGTCAGTCGATGAGCGGCCCGGGCTATGCCTGGTACTACGGTCTGTCGCAGAACCCCGCTGCGCCTATTTCGCGACGCCTTGGCGTTGGCGCTCCGGGTGGTGATGGCTACTACGTGAGCAAGTACATCCTGGTCACAACCACCAGCATGTCGGTCAAGCAGAAGGCCTACTACCTCGAAGACAAGTGGCAGATCAACGATAAGGTGTTGTTGACTGCAGGTATCCGTAACGACCGTTTCACCAACTTCAACAACCATGGCCGCTCCTATGTGAACAGCGGTAACCAGTGGGCACCGCGATTCGGTGCGGCGTGGGATGTGTTTGGGGATTCGTCGCTCAAGGTGTACGGCAACCTCGGGCGCTACTACCTTGCCCTGCCGAACAGCGTGGCCATCCGTGGTGCGTCGTCGTCGACGTTCACCAACGAGTACTTCACCTATGGGGGCATCAATCCCGACGGTTCGCCCAGGGATCTCAAGGCGCTTGGCCCCGGTCCGGTTTCGGCCAATGGTGAGTACGGCCAGGCCAACGATCCTGTTTCCCTTACGGCGCGTAACCTCAAGTCGCAGTACCAGGACGAGGCCATCATCGGTTTCGACAAGACCCTGGGCGACAAGTGGGTAACGGGTGCGAAGTTCACGGTACGCAAGCTCCAGGCGGCGATCGACGATGTCTGTTCTCCTGACAAGGTGCAGGAGAAGATGGAGTCGCTGGGCCTCGATCCGAGTAGTGTGACCATTCCTAACTGCCTGATCTTCAATCCTGGCAAGAGCAACCGCTTCAGTTTCGCCAACGTGAATGGCAGCGGCCGTACCGACGTCAACATGACCAAGGATGACTGGGGCTTTGCACAGGGCGCCAAGCGCAAGTACTACGCGCTTGACATGTACCTGGAGCATCCGTTCGATGGTAAGTGGCAGGCTCGCGTGGACTACACGTTCTCGCGCAGCTACGGCAACACGGAAGGCCAGGTGAAGTCCGATATCGGCCAGGACGACGTGTCGAAGACCCAGGACTGGGATACGGCGACGCTGATGGAAAACGCCAATGGCCTGCTTGCCAACAACCGCAAGCACCAGCTGAAGGCTTATGGCTCGTATGCCATTACGCCTGAGTGGATGGTTTCAGGCACGGTGCGCATTCTGTCCGGCGGACCAAAGTCATGCCTCGGCTATTACGGTGGTCCGGGTAGCGACCTTGATCCGGATCCGGCGGGTTACTACTCGTCGTACCACTATTGCAACGGCAAGCCGTTCCATCCGGGCGACAAGAGCCTGCCGTGGACGAAGAACCTCGATCTGGCCGTCACCTATCGTCCGGAATTCGCGGATCACAAGCTGGCATTCGCGATCAACGTGTTCAACGTCACGAACGAGCGCAAGCCGATTCAGACCGATCCGACGTACGAAGCCGATGGCAGCCCGGGTACCGTGCAGAACACCTACAACATCGGTACGTACTACCAGACCCCGCGTTATGTTCGCTTGAGCGCCACGTACGATTTCTGATCGTAGGGTCAGCAGCGCCCTGCGTTGCTGATGGTCTCCTGGAAACGCCGCTTTTCGAAGCGGCGTTTTTTTTGGGGTGGTAAGCAACGGTTTAGACGGCTATTCATCTATGTATTTGATTTTTATTGATAAATAAATGGTTTCAAGTGAAATCGGCAAACCTGACCGCCAGCTTGCCAACCCTGTCGCGTTTTGCGTTTCGCAGGGTTTTTCACACTTGACTTTTCCCTTGCCAATTTTGCCGGTATCCTCCGGGATTCCCCCTCGGAAGGACAGGCACACCGTGCGCGTGCGTATCCTTTCGTGACTCCGCAGTCCATCTTGTTTCCGTTACAGAGGTTCCGACCCATGCGCAGGCTCATCTTGTCGCTCGCATCCGTGGCCACGCTGGCCCTTGCCGGTTGCGGCGGTTCTTCCGGCAACGGCCAGCAGGCCGCCGGTGGTAGCTCCCCCGAGGCTTCCGGCCCGGCCAACAACGTCACCGGTACCGTGACCCTGCGCGATACGGGCAAGTCCCTCTCCGCCGATGCCAAGCTCGACATCAAGCTGATCGACGTGTCCGCCGAAGGTTCGCAGCCGCTCGCTGCGAAGACCATCGCACCGGTCACCATTCCGCAGCAGTTCCAGCTCGACTTCACCCCGTCCGACGTGAACCCGAACGACATGTACATTGTCGAGGTGTCGCTGCAGGATGGTGAGCGCCATTACTCCGCTCCGCTGAAGACCCCGGTCCTCACCAAGGGTGCGAAAAACGTCGTCAACGTGCAGCTCGTGGGTGAAGCCACCCCGGGCGAGAAGGAGCTTGCCGGCTTCAACAGCGTCAAGAAGAACATCGGCGGCATGAAGGTGACCCAGGGCACCGCGCTGAAGGAAGGCGAGTCGCGCGGCTGGCAGATCTTCAAGAAGGGCAACGATGTCCAGTTCGTCATCGAGCTGGTCGACTACGGCGACAAGGGTTTCACTTCGACCAACTACGCCTACAAGAATGGCAAGCCGTGGGTCATCGTGCAGGAGAAGAAGCCGAGCAAGGACGGCAAGCCCACCTCCACCGAGCGTGCGGGCTGGAACGATGCCGGCGAGCTCGTGCTGAAGGACAACGAGTCCAACGGCAAGACCGACGTGCTCTCCGACGACGCGGCGAACGATCTGCGCAAGCAGGCTGAAGCGATGCTTGCGAAGGCCGGTGGCAAGAAGTAATCCGCTTCTGCCATATCGTCAAAAAACGCCGGCCTTGTGCCGGCGTTTTTCATGGTGCGTTCGCCAGGGGCGAAGCGGATAGGCAATACTAGGCGCGACATGTTTTCATCGTGCCCTTTCACACGTACGGGATTCACCAGTTCGCGCCATGCCCAGACCGGCCAGATCCGACATTGACGCCGAGATCATTGATTGCGCGTCCGCCTTGTTTGCGCGTCACGGCTTCGACAATACGTCGCTCCAGCAGATCGCTGACGCAGTGGGTTACTCAAAAGCAGGATTGCTGCACCATTTTCCCAGCAAGCGGGCTATTTACGACGCCGCGCTTACAAGTGGACACGCGCACATGAAGTCCATGCTCGGCCGTGTGAAGCATATTGCCGTTGGCATCATGCGCGACAAGGCCGTCGTAGAGGCCACGATCGACTACACGTATGAATGGCCCGGCGTATCTGCCTTTGCGCAAGCGCTGACGAGCACCGATCCGAAGGATGCGGCTCCCGAACTCGAGGCCATGGGCATGACCTTCTACGAGGCGCTGGGACTCGATCCGGCGACCTGCGGCATGGAACGACTGGTACGCGTGACGAGTGCGTTCTCGGGCCTGGGCATCACGGCCCTCATTGCCGCAAAGGTCGATCTCCAGCGCGAATGGCGCGACCTCATCAGTGAGACCGCCATGGATGCGCTTGGTCATCCGCGAAGGGATCGTTGAGTCCGCTCTACCATCGAGACGGTATGGCCGGTTTTGTGTAGGTGGTTCCTGAGGCTTTTTGGGGTAAGAACCTACACCCTTTGCTGGCAATCACCTACGCCGTAGCGAGCAGCATGCCGCTAGCCTTTTTTCTGATCCATCACCCACGGCTCAGAGGAGGCACTCATGCGCAAGTTGTCTGCAGGTCTGGCAGGGATATTCGTGACGGGAATGCTCATGGCAGGTAGTGCTCAGGCGCTCCCAAAATTTGTCACCACCTATGTGTTTTACAGCGGCACGCAGGCCATCGGTCAGTCGATCCTGTACTGCAATGGTGTACGACAGCACTGGGGGGAGGCCGTCAGTACCAATCTCGACAACGCGGTATCGGTGACCTACTCCTGCGTTACCGGCGATGCCATGCGGGTGGGTTACCCTACGGGCATCGATCCCTGGGTAAAGCAGAACTTCTGCAGCACCAGCGCCGCCTGCGAAGTCGGGCCATGGCCGATTCCTGGCGCGGGAACCCTGCTGAACGGGTCCTACTCGGATATTCCCTGAGTTCCGTCATCGGTTGAATCGAAAACGCCGGCGTTGTGGCCGGCGTTTTTATGCGATGTGCGTATCTCGACACATCCGGATTGCCTCGCGTTACCTGGGCAATGAAAGGTACGAAATGGAACCGACGCTTTCATAGACGGACGCAAAAAGCACGGCGACGGCGATGAAGACCGAAAGCCTCGCCACGGCATGCGCCCCGGCCGTCAGGCCTTCCTTTCGGGAGGCCAGTCCGTACCGATGTGGCCATAGCGACATCCGCACACCGACGTAGATGGCGAAAGCGACGAGCACGTACGCCTCGCCCTTGAAGGTGAAGGTCAGCGAATGGGGTATGAAGGTGTCGATGTCGGGAGCGAAGCGTGGAACGAGAGCGGTCCACGACGAGGTCTGCTGGAACGTTTCCGGTAGCAGCGACGACGCGGCTGTCACCAGCAGGTCGATGACGCTATCGATTGCGCTCGACAGCCACGGGGCGCCATAGACATGGACCTGACCCATCATCCTCAGCCGATCCGCACGTGGCAGCAGTACATCCACGCCGGGCATCGCTGCGCTTTGCAAATCGGGCAGGCAGAGGCTGGCGACCATGCCCAGTGCAAAGACGCCATAGAAGACGAGATTGAAAACGAAGAAGGCCTTGCTGTGTTCGCGGATGGTGGTCAGCGCGCCGTGGAGCCATGTCGGCATGGGGGTTCCTTGGATAGGCGGCGCCCTTGGGGAAGTCGGGAGCCCTGGGGTCGCCCGCCCGCGACCGGGGCCTAGGGTATCCAGCCAGGCGGAGAGTTTTCAACCATTTTGGTAGGTCACCTTTTGTAGGAGCGCGCCTTGCGCGCGACCGGTTGTCGCGAAAACGATCAACGCATTCGCACCTCCGGTCGCGCGCAAGGCGCGCTCCTACAGAAAAAAAAGAACGCCGGCGCGAGGCCGGCGTTCCCTGGGGTGCTATCAGCGATGCGCTGGCGTCAGAACGCCATCTTCACGCCGAGGTTCAGGCTGTTGTAGCGCTGGGTGTCGTCGCCGAAACGACCGCTGTAGCTCGCCCAGCCGCTCCAGCGCGGGTTGAAGTCGGCCGAGAGGCCCAGGTCGGCCGTGGTCCAGGTCTTGTCCGGGCTGAAGCCCTGGACGCTGAAGCGACCGGCCATGTCGGTGAGGCCGGCGGTGACGAAGCGCTTGTCGGCGCGGCCATCGTGGTTGTAGGCGACTTCGGCGAACGGGTGCAGCGTGGTGCTGCCCGTCTGCCACGAACCCTGCACGCGCCAGCCGGCCGTTTCGATGCGGGCGTTGCGGGTCTGCTTGCCGAACTGCATCGAGGTGCTGGTGCCACCGTATTCGGTGTAGCCGAACACGCGCAGCTGCTCGAACTCGACGGTGACGAACGGACCGGTCTTCAGCGTTTCGTTGCCGAACCACCAGCCACCGGTGAGGCCGGCACCGACGTGCGAGCCGTCGGTCTTGCCGGTCTCGGTGCGGCGGGCCGCGCCGAGGTCGATGCGACGATCGATGTTGGTGAAGCTGAGCTGGCCGAAGCTGGTGTACGCGCCCACATAGCCGCCACCGTTATGGTAGAAGGCGTACAGCGAGCCCGCGATGTCCTGCATCTTGTAGCCGCCACCGCCCTGGAAATCGGCGTTGGTCTGGGCGATGCCGAGGGCCGCACCGATGTTGTAGTTCTCGCCAACCTTGGCGTCCGTACCCACCGTGAGGTTGACGTTGTCGCTGTCGGTCTTCGGCGAGTTGTCGGTGCTCTTGAACTTCTGCTGGCCGTATTCCACCGAAGCGAACACGCGCGAATCTGCACCGAAGTTGTCGGCCATCATCTGGTTGCGCAGCGCGCGAGTGTGCGCGGCGCTGGTGGCCAGGCCGGCTTCGCCGAGCACCGAGATCTTCTTGGGCGCCTCGATGATGGACACGGCGTACTGGCCGAGCAGGGCGTGGGCTGCCGTGGTCGGATGGATGCCGTCGGCGAACAGGTAGGTGCTGGCGGCATTGGGGTCGCGCAGGGTGTTCGGCGAGCAGCTGATCGAGCTGGTGGTGGTGCAGGCCGGCGTGGTCACGTTGGTGAAGCCATAGGCCTTCGGATTGGCGATGACTTCGTTGAGCAGCGTGTAGGTGTCGATCGGCACGATGCCGCGCTGGGCCTGGGCCAGGCCACCCGAGAGGATGCCGTTGTAGACCTGGGCGAGCTGGGTGAGGCCGGCGGACGCGGCGGCGCCCTGCGACATGGCGGCCGGGGTCTTGCCGACGTCCGGCAGGTTGAAGACGACGATGGTCTTCGCGCCGGCGGCCTGCAGGGCCTGGATCTGGGCCACTTCGTTCGAGGCGGCGGTGGCGACGGTCACCTGCGCGGTGGCCGGATTGGACACGGCAGCGAGCAGGTCGTTGGCGCCGATCCACATGGTGTACAGCGCGTTCGGGTTGGCCTTGCCGCCGGTGGACGCGAGGTACTGCTGGATCTGCGTGGCGGTGGACGGCACCGGGTTGGCGAGCGCGGCGCGTGCGCCACCGAAGGCGTAGTCCGTGCCGCCCTGGAGCGACGGGGTCAGCTGCAGGTTGAAGTACTTCGCGATGTTCTCGACCGCGACGGTGCCCGGGTTCGTGGTGAAGCGGGTGACCACCGGCGAGCCGGAGATGATCGACAGGTTGCCGTTGTCGCTGAGGCTGTCGCCGAACGAGACGACCTGCTTGTATCCGTCGGCGTGCGCCCCGGCACTGAACAGAAGGGCGGCGCCGATGGCACCGGCAAGATGGCGAATTCGCATGTGAAGCACTCCGTGTGGGGGGCGTTAGAGAAACGTTACGGTAATGGAACCCATACGCGGGCGCATGCTGCGCTGCGATATGAGCTGGAAATGGCGGCAGAACGGGCCCTGACGGCACCATGAGGCCGTTTGACATCGTCCTCCCCGGCGCAAGGCCGGGGAGGGAGAGGCTTGAGTTATTTCGAGGTGTTGCCGGAAACGCTTATTTCTTGAGGGCGCGCGAGAAGGCGTCGGCAAAAGCGCTGTTGGCCGGCGGGGCGCTGGCCTTGGCCGGTGCCGGGCCGCGGCCGCCACCACCCGGACCGCCACGGCGGCCTCCGGCAGGGGCTTCGTCGCGCTGGGCCGGGCGACCGCTGCGGGCTTCGCCCGGCACGTCGTCCAGGCGCATGCTGAGGGCGATGCGCTTGCGGGGCAGGTCCACTTCCATGACCTTTACCTTCACGATGTCGCCGGCCTTCACCGCATCACGCGGGTCCTTGACGAAGGTGTGCGACAGCGCGGACACGTGGACGAGGCCGTCCTGGTGCACGCCGATATCGACGAACGCGCCGAAGGCGGCCACGTTGGTGACGCGGCCTTCCAGCACCATGCCGACACGCAGGTCCTTCAGGTCTTCCACGCCCTCGGCAAAGCTCGGTGCCACGAATTCAGGACGCGGATCGCGGCCGGGCTTTTCCAGTTCCTTGAGGATGTCGCGCACGGTCGGTACACCGAAGGTGGTGTCGGTGAAGTCCTCGGCCTTCAGGCCGCGCAGGAACGACGTATCGCCGATGATCTGCTTCACCTCGCGACCGCACTGCTTCAGGATGCGCTCGATGACCGGATAGGCCTCCGGGTGTACCGAGCTGGCATCCAGCGGATTGCTGCCGCCGGTGATGCGCAGGAAGCCGGCGCACTGCTCGAAGGCCTTGTCGCCCAGACGCGGCACCTTGAGCAGGTCTTTCCGGCTCGGGAAGGGGCCGTTGGCGTCGCGATGCTTCACGACGTTCTCGGCCACGCTGGCCGACAGCCCGGCCACGCGGGCCAGCAGCGGGGCGGAGGCCGTGTTGACGTCCACGCCCACGGCGTTCACGCAGTCTTCCACGCGCGCATCGAGCGCACGGGCGAGCTTTACCTGGTTCACGTCGTGCTGGTACTGGCCCACGCCGATGGCCTTGGGTTCGATCTTCACCAGCTCGGCCAGCGGATCCTGCAGGCGGCGGGCGATGGACACGGCACCACGGATGGAGACGTCGAGTTCCGGGAACTCACGGGCGGCGAGTTCGGACGCCGAGTACACCGATGCGCCGGCCTCGCTCACCACGATCTTGGACAGGCCGAGGTCGGCATGCTTGCGCATCACTTCGGCGGCCAGCTTGTCGGTTTCGCGCGAGGCGGTGCCGTTGCCGATGGCGAGCAGGTTCACGCCGTGCTGCTTGCACAGCTGGGCGATGCGGGCGATGGACTGGTCCCACTGGTTACGCGGTTCGTGCGGATAGATGGTGTCGTAGGCCAGCAGCTTGCCGGTGGCATCCACGATGGCCAGCTTGCAGCCCGTGCGGATGCCCGGGTCGAGGCCCATCACCGTCTTCGCACCGGCGGGCGCGGCGAGCATGAGGTCCTTCAGGTTGTCGCCGAACACGCGGATCGCCTCGTCCTCGGCGTTCTCGCGCACGCGCCCGAACAGGTCGAGGGTAAGGTGCAGGTGCAGCTTCACCCGCCAGGTAAGGCGCACGGTCTCGCGCAGCCAGGCGTCGGCCGGGCGACCGCGATCGATGATGCCCGCGCGAGCCGCGACGCGGCCTTCGCCTTCGGCGTGGCCCTGGTCGGCATCAAGGGCAGGGTTGAGGTCGATCTCGAGCACGCCTTCGTTGCGCGCGCGCATGAGCGCGAGCAGGCGATGGGACGGGATCTTCGAGACCGGTTCGACGTGGTCGAAGTAATCGCGGAACTTGGCGCCTTCGTTTTCCTTGCCGGCCACGACAGCTGCACGGATCTGGCCCTTGTCCCACAGCCAGTCGCGCAGCTCGCCGACGAGGGCGGCATCTTCGGCGATGCTCTCCATGAGGATGGCGCGGGCGCCATCGAGCGCCGCCTTGACGTCGGCCACGCCCTTCTCTGCGTCAATGTAGCTGGCCGCGACGGTGTCGGGCTGCTGCGAAGGGTCCTCGCGCAGGCTCAGGGCCAGCGGCTCAAGGCCCGCTTCACGCGCGATCTGCGCCTTGGTGCGGCGCTTGGGCTTATAGGGCAGGTAGAGATCTTCCAGGCGCGCCTTGGTGTCGGCGGCGAGGATGTCGGCCTTGAGGGCGTCGGTCATCTTGCCCTGTTCGACGATGCTGTCGAGGATCGCGGCGCGGCGGTCTTCGAGTTCGCGCAGGTAGCGCAGGCGTTCCTCGAGCAGGCGCAGCTGCGTGTCGTCGAGGCCGCCGGTCACTTCCTTGCGGTAGCGGGCGATGAACGGCACGGTAGCGCCGCCGTCGAGCAGTTCCACCGCCGCGCGCACCTGTTCGGGCTTGGCGGCGATGTCCTGGGCAATACGTTGTTCGATGCTCTGCATGTCTTTCCTGTGCGTTGCTCGGCCGGCCGTTGGTCGGGTCGGGTTGCCGATGATAGCAAGCGCGGGGAAGACCCCGGCTCCTGAAGGAGCCGGGCGGGGTGTCAGGCGTCGAAGCTGCCGCTGTCGCCGTTACGCGGCGAAGGAGCTGCCGCAGGTGCCGCAACGGGCTGCGCACCGACGCGGCCGACCAGCACGTAGGTGCCGGCGAGCAGGTCATGCACGCCCTGCCTGCGCTGGGTGAAGGCGGTGACGATGTAGAACGCGAAGGGCACGATCGAGCTCAGCACGTTGACCAGGCGGATCGCGTTGCGGCCGGCGGCCCGGCCGAGCGAAAGGCGTGCCCCGGAGGTGTCGGTAACGCGGATGCCCAGCGCCATCTTGCCCGGCGTGGCCTGCCACTTCGAGCTTTCGAAGAAGGTGTAATAGATGAAACCGACGGCCACGAGCACGAAGCTCACCGGGCGCACGGCCTCGGCATAGGCGGCGAGGGCGGCGGCCTGGTCGTTTTCGAAATTGGCCAGGAGCTGGGTCATCATCGCGCCCAGTCCCATCATCATGCTGACCACGGTGAAAGGCAGCATGAGGATCAGGTAATCGATGACCCATGCGCCTACGCGGGTCCAGAAACTGGCGTACTCCGGCACCACCTCGTCGCTGACGGCGGCAAAGAAGGGCGGCGGCTCCTGCGGCGGGGGCGTTGTCGCTGCCGCGGGCTCCGGGCGGACATCGGGGAACAGCTCCCCCAGCGGACGCCAGTCGGTCATGCCCTCGTACCAGCCCAGTTCGTCCGGGCGGCAGGTGCCGTCGCGCAGCCACTGGCGGATGTCGTCCTCCGAGTAGGGGCCGAAGCGCTCGCCGTTGCGTCCGATCCAGACTTGCATGGTTGTCCTTCCGTTAGCTTGCTGACAGCCGTGGATGATGCCAGAAGGCTCATGCAGGAGCGCGCCTCGCGCGCGACCGGATGCACCGATGCCCCCGGTCGCGCGCAAGGCGCGCTCCTACAGGTGTTGTCAGGCGGCGCGGCGCTTCAGGTGCACCAGCAGCAGCGAAATCGCGGCCGGCGTCACGCCACTGATGCGCGAAGCCTGGCCGATGGTCGCCGGACGGGCATGCTTCAGCTTCAGCAGCACCTCGGCGGAGAGCCCCCGCACCCGGTCGTAGTCGAAGCTCTCGGGGATATTCGTGGACTCATGCCGACGCTGGCGCTCGATCTCGTCGCGCTGGCGCTCCAGGTAACCGGAATACTTCGCCTGCACTTCCACCTGCAGGGCGACTTCGGCATCGTCCACGGGCGGCCCCAGTTCGGGCACGGCGGTGAGCTGTGCGTAATCCAGCTCGGGGCGACGCAGCAGGTCGAGGGCATGGGTCTCGCGGCTCACGGCGATGCCCAGCGAACGCTCCACGGCCGCACCCAGCGTGTTTGTCGGCGCTGCCCAGATGCCACGCAGCCGAGCCGTTTCCCGTTCCGTCGCCTCGCGCTTGGTCTCGAGCCGGCGGAAGCGATCTTCCGACACCACGCCACGGGCGTGACCCTCGGCGGTAAGTCGCAGGTCGGCATTGTCCTCGCGCAGGTGCAGGCGATATTCCGCGCGCGAAGTGAACATGCGATAGGGCTCAATCGTGCCGTTGGTGGTGAGATCGTCGATGAGCACGCCGATATAGGCTTCGTCGCGACGCGGATACCACGGCGCTTCGCCACGCACGGCCAGCGCGGCGTTCATGCCCGCGATGAGGCCCTGGGCGCCGGCTTCTTCATAGCCCGTGGTGCCGTTGATCTGTCCGGCGAAGTACAGGCCCGGGATGTTCTTCGTTTCCAGCCACGGATGCAGCCCGCGCGGATCGAAGTAGTCGTATTCGATGGCGTAGCCGGGGCGCGTGATATGCGCATTCTCGAAGCCCGGGATCGAGCGCACCAGGGCGTACTGCACATCGAACGGCAGCGAGGTGGAGATGCCGTTGGGATAGATCTCGAATGTATCGAGGCCTTCGGGCTCCACGAAGATCTGGTGCGAGGTCTTCTCGGCGAAGCGCACCACCTTGTCCTCGATGGACGGGCAGTAGCGCGGACCCACGCCTTCGATCTGGCCGCTGTAGAGCGGCGAGCGATCCAGCGAGCCCCGGATCAGCTCATGGGTGATCTCGCTCGTGTGCGTGATCCAGCAGCTGACCTGGCGCGGATGATCGGCTGCCGAACCCATGAAAGAGAAGTGCGGCATCGGATCGTCGCCGGGCTGCTCTTCCAGTTTCGAGAAATCGATGCTGCGGCTGTCGATGCGCGGCGGCGTGCCGGTCTTGAGACGATCGGCCGCCACGGGCAGTTCGCGCAGGCGCGCGGCGAGCGTGGAGGCAGGCGGGTCGCCCGCGCGGCCGCCCGCGTACTGCGCCGGACCG
The DNA here is from genome assembly GCF_023699965.1 of Luteibacter anthropi. Taxonomy (NCBI): domain Bacteria; kingdom Pseudomonadati; phylum Pseudomonadota; class Gammaproteobacteria; order Lysobacterales; family Rhodanobacteraceae; genus Luteibacter; species Luteibacter anthropi. Next base: position 1,236,261 of record NZ_CP077072.1, on the reverse strand, counting down.
ATATGGATCTTGCCCGCGAGGAAGGTGCCCGCCGTGAGCACCACGGCCCGCGCATGAAAGTCGAGGCCCATCTGCGTGCGCACGCCCGTGACGCGCTCGCCGGAGAGGATCAGGTCGTCCACGGCCTGCTGGAACAGCCACAGGTTGGGCTGGGTTTCCACCATGGAGCGGATCGCCGCCTTGTACAGGGCGCGGTCGGCCTGGCAGCGGGTGGCACGCACGGCCGGGCCCTTGGATGCATTGAGGGTGCGCCATTGGATGCCGGCGCGATCGGCGGCGCGGCCCATGGCGCCGCCCAGGGCATCGATTTCGTTGACCAGGTGGCCCTTGCCGATCCCACCGATGGCGGGGTTGCAGCTCATCTGGCCGATGGTTTCGATGTTGTGGCTCAGCAGCAGGGTGCGGGCGCCGGCACGGGCGGAGGCGAGTGCCGCCTCGGTACCGGCGTGACCGCCACCGACCACGATCACGTCGTAGGTTTCTTGATGCAGCATGGAAAGGATTCGGGCGTGGGCCGGGAGGCTAGTTTACGCGGGCCGCGGATCGGGCGCAGACCACGCTTGTGAAGGCGCTTGCCGGATACTGGCATGACTCATGCTTGAGAAATGACGCACTTCGCACGGGCAGACGCTGCGCGATATCCGCGCGCCGAGGCCGAACGACAGGGGTTTGGTCGCGTGCCGGGCGAAGGAAGCGGAATGAGGGCAGGGACGCCTCATTCGGTTCGAAGAATGAGATCTGGCGCCCGGCGGTCTCAGGAACAGGGGGAATCCAGGATGACCGTGCTGCCGGGCGCCAGAAACCGAGTGACTGGCACGAGGAACCGCGCCCCAGGGCGCGGTTCTTTCGTTGGCGTTAACACTACACTGAACGAATGAACCGTGTGTGACTTTTCCGTCAACAAGGTGCTCGATTTCGGCAACTCCTGACGCTGAGCGTCACTTCCATGACCGCCTTCACTTTCGTGTTGTGAAGTCCGTCACGGAATGTCCGAGCGCCATCCATGGCGTCATCATGCGGATTCGGTAAGCCCTCAGCCCAGGGCCACGCGGCCCAGGATGTCGGTGAGGTCCCGCGACATGTCCTTGCGTGCCGACAGCTCGGCGAGCACGGCATGCGCCGCCTCCCGGCGTACGGGCTCCAGCCGCTTCCAGCCGTTGAACGCCGTGGCAACCCGGGCGGCTACCTGGGGATTCAATGCATCCAGGGCCAGCAGCCGATCCGCCAGCCAGCGATACGCCGCGCCATCGGCACGGTGAAAGCCGGTGGGATTGGCTCGGGCGAAGGTGCCGATCAGCGACTGCACGCGATTGGGGTTCTTGAGGGTAAAGGCCGGATCGGCTTCCAGGGCCTGCACGCGGGCAAACGCGTCATCGCCTGGCAGCTGTGCCTGCATGGCAAACCATTTGTCCAGGGCGAGGGCATTGCCTTCGTAGCGCTGGCGGAAGTGCGCGATGGAGGCTTCCGCCGCTTTCCCGTCCAGGGTTGCCAGGGTGACCAGCGCATTGAGGCGGTCGGTCATGCCCGGTGCCTGTTCGTACTGGGTCAGCGCGAGCTGGCGCGTGTCTTGCGGGGCGATGAGGGCCAGCAGGTCGAGCACGCGCCGCTTGAGCTGGCGGCGGGCCTGGCTCGATGCATCGAGTGCACCCGTGGTCCGGGCGGCAAGTGCGTCGTATCGCTTACGCAACGTGGCCGCGCCGATGCGCTGCGCCAGGGCGGCGAGCATGCGCTGGCGGCTGACGCGAATGTGCTGCGGATCGCGTTCCAGCTGGCGTTCCACCAGTTCGATCTCGCCCGGAGGGGTGAGCAGTTCGGCCAGCAAGGCGTCGTCGATCGATGCGTCGGCGAACAGGTCGGCCAGCGCCTGTGTCCACGCGGAAATGGCCGCGCCCTTGTCGCGTCCGTCACGGCAGTCGTCGAAGGCCAGCCCGGCCAGTTGCTGTCCGGCTTCCCAGCGATTGAAGCCGTCGCGGTCGTGGCGCAGCAGCACCGCCAGCTCGTCAGGTGCGTAGTCGTATTCCAGGATCACCGGCGCGGAGAATCCGCGCAGCAGCGACGGTACGGGCACCGCGTCGATATCTTCGAAGATGAAAATCTTTTCCGCGCCGTCCAATACCACCGTGCGCTCGGCGCCATCGGCCGATGCCTCGCCTTCAAGACGCAGCGGCAGCGCCCGCCCGTTGCCGTCGAACAGCGAAAGCCGGACGGGGATGGGCACCGGGTGCTTGTCGGTCTGACCGGTGCCGGCCGGCGTACGCTGGCGCAACACCAGGCGATAGCGCCGGTTCCCCGCGTCGTGTCGCCCCTCGGCACTGAGCCGCGGCGTGCCCGCCTGTGCATACCAGTCGAGATACGGCATGAGGTCGATGCGGTTGGCATCGCCCAGCGCCCGCAGGAAATCCTCGATGGTCACGGCCTGCCCGTCGTGGCGGTCGAAGTACAGATCCATGCCCTTGCGGAAGCCCGCAGGCCCGAGGCGCCCGGCAAGCATGCGCACGAGTTCCGAGCCCTTCTCGTACACCGTGGCGGTATAGAAATTATTGATCTCGCTGTACTGCGAAGGCCGCACCGGATGCGACAGGGGGCCGGCATCTTCCGGGAACTGCGCACGACGCAGCAGCGCGACATCCTCGATGCGCTTGAGCGGCGCCGAATTCATGTCGGCGGAAAAGCTCTGCTCGCGGAAGACGGTGAGGCCTTCCTTCAGGCTCAACTGGAACCAGTCGCGGCAGGTGACGCGGTTGCCGCTCCAGTTGTGGAAATACTCGTGGGCCACCACGGCCTCGACGTGTCGGTATTCGTCGTCCGTGCTGGAGTCCGGGTCGGCCAGCAGGTACTTCGCATTGAAGATGTTGAGGCCCTTGTTCTCCATGGCGCCCATGTTGAAATCATGGGTGGCGACCACGTGGAAGACGTCGAGATCGTAGTTGCGGCCATAAGCGCTCTCGTCCCACTGCATCGAGCGCACGAGCGAATCCATCGCATAGTCGCAGCGATCGATCGCATCGGCTTCGGCCCATATATGCAGCGCTACCTTGCGACCGTCGGCGGTGGTGTAGTCGTGGCTGATGCGTTCCAGCCGGCCGGCCACCAGTGCAAACAGGTAGCTGGGTTTCGGGTGCGGATCGACGAAGCGCGCCCAGTGGCGACCGTCGGGCAGGTCGCCCTCGCCATCGGGATTGCCGCCGGCCAGCAGCACGGGAAAGCGCGACTTGTCGGCGTGCAGCGTCACCGTGTATTTCGACAGCACGTCGGGGCGGTCGGGGAAGAAAGTGATGTGGCGGAAGCCCTCGGCTTCGCACTGGGTCAGCAGAAAGCCCTTGTCACGGCTGCCCGAAAGATAGAGGCCTTCGAACGCCGTGTTCTCCGCAGGCCGCAGCGCAACGCGGGTGCGTAGCGTGCAGCGGGGTGCGTCGATGTCGATGTCGAGCACGCCTTCCGCCAGGCGGTATTCGCCCTCGACCAGCCAGCGACCGTCGACGGAAAGTTCCAGCAATTCCAGGCCCTCGCCGTTGAGGCGCAGCGGCTCGACAGCATGGCGTTCGAGGGTGAGTGTCGCCTCCACCTCGCTGCGGTCGATGCCGAGGTCGAAGGACAGCTCGACATGTTCCACCGACCATGCGGGAGGGCGGTAATCGGCAAGGCGGATCGGAGTGGTGGGGGCTTCGGAGCGGTCGCTCATGACGTAAGGGCAACACTTGGGGGATGTCAGGAGGCTAACATGCGGGCAGATCAGCCAAAAGGAAACACCTGATGTCCCGTTTCACCGTCACGCGCTCGACCCTGGGTGCCCAGGAACTGGTGGTACTGGCCGACACCCGCGAAGGCCGCGAGGTCCGTATCGCCCGCCGTGGTGCCACCGTGCTGTCCATCCGTTCCGGTGGCCGGAATATCGCCGATGGCTTTCGCGACGAAGCCGAGCTGGTGCCGCACAAGGGTTCCCGTTTCGCCATCATGACGCCGTTCGCCAACCGCGTGAACGACTCCCGTTATACGTTCGACGGAAAATCCTACGACCTGCAACCCGGTGTCGTGGGCAAGGATCGCGCAAGCCGCCATGGCTTCCTGCGTGGCGAGCTGTTCGATATCGGTGGCGAGCAGGCCGGTGAGGGAGCCGCCTCCGTCACTTTCACCACGCAGGCGATTCGCCCCGACGCGCATCCGGGGTATCCGTTTGCGCTCGATTTTCGTGTCACGTTCACGCTGGACGACAACGGCCTCACCCTCGAAACGGTGACACGTAACGTGGGCGACCATGCCGCACCGACGTTCTTCGGCTGGCATCCGTACTTCCGTTTGTCGGACAACCCCATCGAAGGCTGGGAACTGCACGTGCCGGCTGCCCAGGTCGTCGCCACCGACGCGGATTTCATTCCGTTGCCCGGCAAGGCAGCGTGGACGTCCCTCGATCAGGCAGACACGTCGCTCGATTTCCGCAAGCCACGCCTCATCGGCACGACCGAGCTGAATCACACCTACGCCTCGCTGCACGTGGATGCCGATGGCAAGGCGCGTACACGCCTGCGCGATCCTTCTACGGGTACGACCATCGCGTTATGGCAGAAGACGGGCGTCATGCTCGCTTTTACCTCCGACACCGCCGAACGCGATGCACGCAAGTCCGTCGCGCTGGAACCGATGGAATGCATGCCGGATGCGTTCAATCGCGAGGACTGCGCAACGGCCATCCACCTTGAACCCGGAGCGGAACGTCGCTTCGCCTGCGGCGTGGAATTCGTGGCCTGAGTCGTCAGGCGGCGCGCGACTGACGCGCGCCGCCGACGCCGCTCACCGCGATCAGGCCGGTCACGATAAAGGCGGCGCCCAGCCATTCGTTGGGTAGCGGGCGTTCTCCAAGGAATATCCAGGCCATCAACAGGCTGATCACCGGCACCGCCAGCGACGACAGCGCCGCCACGGCCGTCGGCAGGCGGCGGACTACTAGTAGCCAGAGCGTCCACGCGAGACAGGTCGCGAGCAGTACCGAATACGCCAGGCCACCGATGAATACGGGCGTCCAGGCAATGGCACGCTGTGGAATGCACAGTGCCGCCACGATCAGCGCAAGGGCACCGAAAAGCATCTGCCATGCCGTGAAGGTGAGCGGGTCGGGATGGTGGCGCTGGAACATACGCTTGCTGAGCACGGTACCCAGCGCCCAGAACATGCCACCCAACAGGGCATAACCGCTGCTCGCCATGCTGCCCAGTCCTTGCCAGGGTGCGATCACGAACATCAGGCCGACGGCGGCAATCGCTATCCCCAGCCAGTGCCGGCGCGACGGTCGTTCATGCAGCAGGCCCCAGGCCAGCAGGACGGCCCAGAAGGGCATGGCGTATGCGAGTAATACGACGTGTCCCGCGCCTCCGCTGGTCAGCGCGAACTGGGCCAGACCCTGGAACGCCGCCGTCTGCGAGACGCCGACCAGTGCGGTCGTCAACAGCGGCGGTGGGGCGAGTGGCCGGCGCAAGGCCATCAATACGATGAAAAGCAGTGCGCAGCCCAGGCTGTAGCGCAGTGCCGAGAAGTCGAAAGGCCCCGCATAGGCGAGCACCTGCTTCATGACGATCCAGCTGCTGGCCCAGATGATGACGGTCGCGCCCAATGCGACGACGGCGCCCTGCGATGCCTTTGATTCATTCATACGCACGTCCGGCGCCGTTCAAAACGGACATATTGAAGCAAATCGCATCGATATTCTCGGCTTTGCAGTGGGGAAACTGGTGGGGAGTCATGCGATGCGTTGTATCTGGGCCGATCTTAGCGACGCCGAGCGCGTCTATCACGATACCGAGTGGGGTGTTGTTACACGCGAAGAGCGCCGTTTGTTCGAGCTTCTTGTATTGAGGGGGGCGCAGGCCGGGCTGGCATGGCGAACCGTGCTTGCCAAGCGCGATGGATACCGGGAGGTGTTCCTGGATTACGACATCGCGGCCATCGCGGCACTTGGTGACGACGACATGTCACGCATCGGCCGCGATCGCCGCATCATCCGGCATCGGCTCAAGGTGGCTTCGGTGCGGCACAATGCTCGCGCGGTCTTGCGTCTGGCGCAGAGCGAAGGTCCGCTGGGCGAATTTCTCTGGTCGTTCGTCAATGGTGAGCCGGTCAGGAACGCCTGGAAGCGACATGATGATGTTCCCTTGCGAACGTCATGTTCCGACAGGATGAGCGACGCCTTGCGCAAGTACGGATTTCAATATGCTGGTACCGCCATCTGCTACGCGCTGATGCAATCGGCGGGGATGGTCCACGATCATGAGACGGGATGTTTTCGCTACGGGTGTTCGTAACTTCGCCTGCTTTAATCGCCCACGAAGAAACGAACTCGATCCTTGCCCTCACGTCGTCCCTGTGAAAACAGGGACCCAGTGCGGTGCGGTGGGTTTTCGCGAGAGGGTTGCCTGCACACAAGCCGATGCAGCGTGGCGGTGTTTGCTGGTGAACCGGGGCGCTGGGTTCCTGCGTTCGCAGGAACGACGAGTTGCGAGATGGCGGTTCCCCACCTACCCCTCACGTCGTCCCTGTGAAAACAGGGACCTAGTGCGGTGCGCTAGGTTTTCGCGAGAGGGTTGCCTACACACAAGCCGATGCAGCGTGGCGGTGTTTACTGGTAAACCGGGGCGCTGGGTTCCAGCGTTCGCTGGAACGACGTTGTGGCAGGTTAATCGAACGGGTTTTTCCGTCGCGAACCGCGCAGGTTTTCGATGGGGAAACTGGCGATTTCACCTTCGCCTTCACGACGTGACTGGCCCGCTGGCGGGCCCCATGCATGGGCCGTCACCACTTCCCAGGTCGAAGGAATGGTGCCGTCGGTGCGCATGGCTTCGTAGGCATCCAGCATGCGGCGGTAGTGCGACTTGCCGGTAAGGCCGCGATTGCGGTCCGAGTCGGCGTTGTTGGCGCCGAGGCCCTTCAGCTCATCCAGCAGGGCGCGAGGCGTCGGGTACGTCAGCGTATAGCGCTCGGCGAACAGCACCGGATCGCGCAGTCCCTGGGCAAGCATGGCGTCGCCGACATCGTGCATGTCGAGGAAGCGGGCCACATGCGCGTGCTGGTCTGCTTCAGCCCATGCGGCACGAAGTTCCTTCAGCGTATCCGGACCAAACGTGGAGAAGGTCAGCAGGCCGCCGGGCTTCAGCACGCGCACGCACTCGGCGAACAAGCGAGACAGGTCTTCGCACCACTGGAAACACAAGTTCGAGAACAGGATGTCGACGCTATGGTCGTGCACCGGCAACGTATACGCATCGCCCACCACGCGGTTGAACGGCTTCAGCCAGCTTGCGTTCTGCTTCGCCTGGCGAAGCATCGGCAGTGCAAGGTCGATGGCGATCACCTGCGCCTTCGGATAACGCTTCTTCAGCGCGGCGCTGCCACGGCCCGTGCCGGCACCGACGTCCAGTACCACGGCCGGTTCTTCCTTGTGGATCTCAAGACGCTCGACCAGCGTGGACTGCACTTCGCGCTGGAGCGCGTCATGCTTTTCATAGGTGCCGGCCGCGCGACCGAAGTTGCGGCGGACCTGGCTGCGGTCGAAATGGAAGTCGCTCATGTCGTGCCTTCGGCAAATCGTGTCAGGACCTCCGCCAGCGCGGCGGCGTGTCCGATGAAAGGGGCGTGCCCGGCGTGGGCGATTTCTTCGAAGTCGCCGCCTGATGCCTCGGCCGACCAGCGCATGGCATCCGGATGCACGATGCGATCGCGACGTCCGGCAATCCACAGGCTGGGGCGCATGAGCCCAGGCAGGCGCGGGCGCAGGTCGGCGTTTTCGAGCAGGCGGATGCCTTCCATGAGCACGCGTGGATCGGGCTCGCCGCGTGAGTATGCTTCGGCCATCAGCCGCCGCGTTTCGGCGCGGGGATCTTCGCTGCCCATGGCTTCCAGGGCGATGAAGCGATCCACGGTGGTTTTGTAATCGGCTTCCAGGTCGGCGGCGAGTTTGCGCACCATCGCCGCGTCGTTGCCCTGCGGCCAGTCGTTCGTGCGCACGAAACAGGGCGTGGAACACACAGGCACCACGGCCTTTACATGGTCGGGATCGTCGAGTGCGGCGGTCAGCGCCACCAGCCCGCCCAGTGACCAGCCCAGCCAGACGGCCGGTGGCGTCGCCGCCGCGATGGCCTTCGCACAGGCCGATGGCTCCAGAGCAATGGACGAGTCGCGCGAGTAACCATGGCCAGGCAGGTCCACCACGTACATGTCGAAGCGCTCGTCCAGCTCGTCGCAGAGCGGACCGAGGATGCCACCATGCATGGCCCAGCCATGGATCATGACCAGTGGGATGCGGCCGTTGCCACGGCGGTCGATGTACAGGTCGCTCATGCGTCGCCGCTCGGTGCGAGGGCCGGATCGACGGCGCCCCGGCCGTCGAAGACGAAGCAGTCGCCCCGCCAGTGCGCACCACCGACTTCCTCGAAATACTTCAGGATGCCGCCTTCGAGCTGGAACACGTTCTCGATGCCGATCTCCCGCATGTGGATGGCCGCCTTCTCGCAACGGATGCCGCCCGTGCAGAACGACACCACGGTCTTGCCCTCGAAGCGCTCACGATCGGCGGCCACGGCACCGGGAAAACCGGTGAAACTGGAGAGCCCGTACTCCACGGTGTTCTCGAACGTGCCTGCGGCCACTTCGTAATCGTTGCGCGTGTCCAGGAGCACCACCTCGCGCCCGTCGTCATCGTGGCCCTGGTCGAGCCAGCGGTGCAGGTCGCGGGGGAGCACGTGGGGTGCACGACCGTCCCCGGGGCGGATGGCCGTTGCGTGCATCGTGATGATTTCCTTCTTCAGGCGCACGCGCATGCGACCGAACGGTACCTCGTCCGACCAGCTCTCCTTCGGCGCGATGTCGGCAAAGCGCGGGTCGGCATGCAGCCATGCGATGAAGGCATGCACCGCCGGTGCATCGGCTGCGAGAAAGAGGTTGATGCCTTCCGGAGCGAGCAGGATCGTGCCCTTGAGGGCCAGGGCGTCGCAGCGCTCGACAATGCGCGCGCGCAACTCCGCGAGATCGTCCAGGGCGACGAACTTGTAGGCGGAAATGTTGAGGATCGACATGGACATGCGTGGGGCCTGCGGCCGGCCATTATACGGCGGCGGCCTCGACGGGGCGCGGCAGGCGACCCAGGGCGTCCAGCAGGGCGTCGATCCGGTCCGGGGCATGTGCCGCCGACAGCGTGATCCTGAGTCGTGAGGCGTCCTGGGGTACCGTGGGCGGCCGGATCGCCACGACGAGGAAGCCGTCCGCCTCCAGTGATCGCGCCGCTTCGGTCGCCGTGGCGGCGCTGCCCATGAGCAGCGGCTGGATGGCCGTCGTCGAGGGCATGAGCGGCAGGCCGAGCTGCAAGGCGCCCGCCCGGAAGCGGGCGATATGGGCGTTGAGACGTTCGCGCCGACCTTCGCGGTCCGTTCGTGCCAGGTGCACGGCGGCCCGTGTGGCGGCGGCGAGCGCGGCCGGCTGCGCCGTCGTATAGATATAGGTGCGGGCGAACTGCATGATCGCGTCGATCAGCGAGGCATCGCCTGCGATAAAGGCGCCTGCGCAGCCCAGCGCCTTGCCCAGCGTGCCCATCAGCAACGGCACCTCGCGAGCAGTCAGGCCGGCTGCCGCCACGCTGCCTGCGCCTTCAGGCCCCAGTACGCCGAGCCCATGGGCATCGTCGACGTAAAGCAGCGTCTCCCGCTCGGCGCACAGCCGTGCCAGCGCGGCCAGCGGGGCTACATCGCCATCCATGCTGAAAACACCGTCGGTGGCGAGCAGCGCCGGCTTGCCGGGGCGGCTGTCGAGGCGGAGCGCGGCTGCGTCCGTGTCGGCGTGCGCATAGCGCAGCAGCTCGGCACCGGCCAGTTGCGCGCCATCGATGAGGCTGGCGTGGTTGAGCTTGTCCTGTACGCACACGGCTTCGGAACGCCCCGGCGAGCCTGCGCCCAGCAAGGCTTGCAGGCAGCCCAGATTGGCCATGACGCCCGTCGAAAAGACCAGGGCACGTTCGCGCCCCGTCCAGTCGGCCAGTTCTTCTTCCAGAGCCGCGTGTTCACGGCGGTGACCCGATACGAGATGGGCTGCACCCGTACCCACGCCTTCCGCGCTGGCCGCCCGGGTCAGCGCGGCCAGCAGGTCGCGATGACTGGCGAGGCCCAGGTAGTCGTTGCCGCAGAAATCCGTGAGTACACGGCCACCTTCGACGAGGCGACGACCACCCGGCAATGCGTCGGCCGTGCGCAGCCGGCGCAGCAGGCCCTCGTGCTCGCGACGGGCCCGTGCCGACTCGATGCGGGCGCGAAGGCCTGGACGACTCACGCGGCGTGCACGTGTTCGAGGATGTCGGCGTGCACGGTTTCCGGCTCGGCTTCCACTTCCATGGGCTTCAGGCCCAGGCGGGCGAACAGGCGACGGTCACGCTCGGCTTCCGGGTTACCCGTGACCAGCAGCTTCTCGCCGTAGAAGATCGAACCGGCACCGGCGGCAAAGCACAGCGCCTGCAAGGCGTCATCCATCGTCTCGCGACCGGCGGACAGGCGCACGACGGACATCGGCATCAGGATGCGCGCGACCGCGATGCTACGCACGAAATCGAAGGGATCGAGTTCTTCGGCGTTTTCGAGCGGTGTGCCCGGAATACGCACAAGACGGTTGATGGGCACCGACTCGGGATGCTCCGGCAGGTTGGCCAGCGTCATCAGCAGCGCGCTGCGCTGCGAGCGCGATTCGCCCATGCCCACGATGCCGCCGCAGCAGGTCTTCAGGCCCGCGCTACGTACGTGGTCGAGCGTGTCGAAGCGGTCCTGGATCTCGCGGGTGTGGATGATCTCGCCGTAGAACTCCGGCGCGGTATCGATGTTGTGGTTGTAGAAATCCAGTCCGGCGGACTTCAGCGTATCGGCCTGGGGGCGGGTAAGCATGCCCAGCGTCGCGCAGGTCTGCATGCCCAGCGCCTTTACGGCACTCACGATCTCGGCCACCTTCACCACGTCGCGATCCTTCGGCGAGCGCCAGGCGGCACCCATGCAGAAGCGGCTGGCGCCGGCATCCTTGGCGGCCTGCGCGCGGGCGACCACCGCCTCCACGCTCATCAGCTTCTCGGCCTTCACCCCGGTGGCGTAGCGCGCCGCCTGCGGACAGTAGGCGCAGTCCTCCGGACAGCCGCCGGTCTTGATCGACAACAGGGTCGATACCTGCACGGCATTCGGGTCATGGTATTGCCGGTGCACGGTCTGCGCCTGGAACAGCAGGTCGTTGAATGGCAAGGCAAAAAGATGCTCGACCTCGGCGAGGGTCCAGTCGTGGCGTAAGGCTGCGGTCATGGGGGACTCCCTTTGTGGTGGCGCGGAGTCTCGACCGGGCGATTTTTGTTGTCAACCTACGCACAGGTATTGAGGTTTACATTGCATGGCGTCGGCTGCATCCGTCGGTCAGGTTCGCGAGGACGTCATCCGCGAACCTGACTGCCGGCCATCACGCTCGTCATGCAAGGCTTAATCGATGACCAATGGCCGATGCCGGCCTGCTGTCGCACTGACTTAGGATGGAGCCATCCCCATCCACGAGGAGAGCGTCATGAGCGAAGGTCAGGGCAGTTCCGGCAACGTGCTTGCCGCCATCTGCAGCTTTTTCATCCCCGGTCTGGGCCAGCTCGTGCAGGGACGGGTGTTCAAGGCTCTCATCATGTTCGTCCTGGCGGCGGTGCTGTGGGTGGTCTGGCTGGGGTGGATCATCCACCTGTGGTCGATCGTCGATGCAGCCATGTACCGGCGCGGCGACTGAGTGCCGTGACGCATGGACGCGTCCATCCTGAAACGCATCATGGCGGCGGCGGGGCGTTTCGTCCTGCCGCCGCGCTGCATGGTCTGCGGTGACGAGGGGCATCAGGGCATCGAGCTGTGCCAAGGTTGCCTGGCGTCGCTACCGCATAACGGTGTGCACTGCGGGCGCTGCGCCCTGCCGATGGTGAGAGCCGTCGCCTTGTGCGGCGGCTGCCAGCAGCATTCGCGCCCCTGGGACGACATCTGGGTGCCGCTGCGCTACGCCCTCCCCGTGGACCGGCTCGAAAGCCGCTTCAAGTTCGGCGGCAGCCTCGCGGCCGGCCGCACGCTGTCCCAATGCTGGCTGCGTTGCGGTGACCCTCCCGCCATGCCGCAAGCCATCGTACCCGTGCCGCTGCACGTGTCCCGGCTGCGGTCACGCGGATTCAACCAGGCGCTGGAGCTGGTTCGTCCGCTCGCACGGCGTCACGGTATTCCCATCCTGGCCGATGTCCTGCGCAGGCAGCGCGCCACCGATGCGCAAAGCGATCTCGATGCCACGGCAAGGGCACGCAACGTACACGGCGCCTTCGCGCCGGGCAATCGCCTGACGGTGGAACATGTCGCCGTGGTCGACGACGTCATGACCACGGGCGCGACACTGTCCGCGTGCGTGGAAGCATTGCGTGCATCGGGAGCGAAACGCGTGGACGTCTGGGCACTCGCACGCACAGGCCTAGGCTAGCCATATTCTTCTGTAGGAGCGCGCCTCGCGCGCGACCGGTACGAAGCATGACGCCAATGGCTCCGCACCGGTCGCGCGCAAGGCGCGCTCCTACAAGGGGCTTGCGTTAGTGATTCAGGTAGACGGGGTTACCCAGCACAAGCAACCGCCCATCGCGACCCGCTACGTCCACGCGCATCCAGTGCATCCTGCCATCACCCGCCCAGGTAAATGACTGCACCCCCGTCGCGGGCAGGACGTCACGCCCGTGAAGATCCAGCCGCTTGCCGTCGATGGTGACGACGATATGCTGTCCTTCAAGCGCCACCGTCCGCACCTCGACGCTCACCTGCTCACCACGGGCCAGCATCAACGCATCCCCCATGCCCGCGTGCTTTTTTCCCGCCGATGCCACGACATCCATCGCACGGTCCCTGCTTCCCTCGATATCGATGAACACATGCCCGGCGCGAATCCCATCGAGGATGCCATCCATCGACAGCTCACGTGCATGTACCACCGTCGTTGGCGTGCCGATCGTTCCGGCCATGGCATCCCGTGGCGCATCGGAACCATCGTGGCTGTCGCTGCCACCGATGGCAGTGATACGCAGCCCCGTATTGAGCTGCCGTTCCCAGAACGGAATGCCGCTGTCCTTGCGCCCCACGTCACGGCCGTTCACCGCTTCGATGGCCTGGAACCCGCGCATGTCCACCGGCCTGGCGGGCTTGAAGCCACATCCCATGCAGGTCTCGTCGTTCGGCCGCATAGGGTGGTTGAGGGAGATAAGGCCTTGCGCCCTTGCGACATCGGCCAGCAAGGCATTCCAGTCAGGCACGGTGGTTCCATCCAGGCGGAAGTCCAGCGGCCGCGCCACGCCGTAGAGATTGGCGTGACCTTCGAACGTGGTGATCTCCCGCGCGGGAATCAGCAGCATGGGCGCAACATAGTCCTGAAGCTCCCGCATTTCTGACACCTGAGACATGGTGTTGTGTTCGGAAACGGCGATGAAATCGAGCCCGCGCTTCGCGGCATTGGCCATGGTCAGAAACAGCGGGCAAGGCACCTTGCGGGTGCCAGCGAGGTTGAGGCAACCACCGTCGCTGTGCGCCGAATGCATGTGGAGATCGCCGCGATACCAGCGTTCGCGTTGATCCAGCGATTCACTCAATCCATGCTCGGGACCAAAACCCTCGTCCTCTTTCGAAAGCCATACCTGCGCGGTAAACGTAGCGGTCGACGCGGGGCGGATATTGGGAATACCCAGCAATACGCGCCAGCGGCCGGGCTTGATCTCTCCCGGCAGGAACGATGCCGTGGCATCCGTGGCCGATACCGTGAAGCGGCGCTTGCTGCCGCCGCTCCAGCCACGAAAACCCTGTGGCGCGGCGAAGCCATCCGGTCCCAGCAGGCCCACGTCCACGGCGGTGTGCTGCTCGCGCCCCGTGTAGTCGAAATCGACCGTGATCCGCGTCGTGCCGGGTGGCACGTCAAAGGGCAGTTCGCGATACGTGTGCTGGTCCTTGCCGGTCAGCTCGCCGCGAAGAACGACATCAGGCGCACGCCCGGCCGTGGCGGTCAGGCAGGCGAGGGCAAGGATGAGAGCCATGAGCGCGCGCATCAGAAACGGTACATCGCGGCAGCACGGAAGGAACGCCCCAGCAGGGGACGCGCGATGAAGGTATTGGCACCGGCATCCGCGCTGGCCAGCTCACCCGCGCGCGGGTTGCCCTCGGTCAGGCCCAGCGAATTGGTCAGGTTGTCCGCGTAGAGAAACAGCGACAGGTTTTGCGTGGCCTCGAACCGCGCGCTGGCGCCCCACACGTGATACGACGGCAGGATCACCGAGTTGGCCGTGTCCACGTAGCGCTTGCCTTCGTATTCATAGGAAACCTGCAAGCGAAGACGGCCATCGAGCAGGTTCACGCCTGGCACGATCCGATAGCTCACCTTCGGCACGCGGATCAGCTGGTTGTCGTCGTAGTCGCGCAGCACGGGCGCATTGCTCACGACGTCGATATAACGAAGGCCCTTGTACTTCGGTTCCTGCAACGTGGCATTGAACTGCACGTCGAACCATTTCGTGGGGTAGACGGTGCCTTCCAGCTCCAGGCCGTACGTCTTGGTATCCGCGTAGCCGGTCTGCGGCGTGGACGTGTTGCCGTTACGGTCGAAGACGTTGTTGGTAAAACCCACGTTGTTGTACTTGGTGTAGAACGCCGTGGCATACAGGTCCATCAGGCGGTCGCTGTACTTCCAGCCGGCCTCGGCCAGGTCCATCGTCTGGAGTACGGGAACGGCCGTGGGATTGGTGATATAGGTACTCAGGTTCGGCAGGCGGAAAGCGGACGTCCAGCGGGCGAACAGGCCCTGCCGGGGAGAGAACTGCCAGTTCGCACCCAGGGTCCAGCCGGTTTTGTCGAAGGACTGATCGTAATGGGTGTACTTGCCATTGCCGGTAAGCACCGTCGCCGCGGCGGGCGAGCCACCCAGATTCACGGTGTTCTTGCCTTCGGTATAGCCCTGCACGTTCACCTTCTCCCAGCGCACCCCTCCATCGATGCGCAGGTCGGGCGTCACCTGCCATTCGTCCGAGATGTAGAAGGCGTTGGTCGCCGACTTGCCGCTGGCGTGTTCCCACTCGTAACCGTAGCGGTACACGCCATGGTCGGTCAGCGAGCCGACCACGTTGCCGCGTGCATCCACGCCCACCAGGTCGAGCAGGCGGCCGTTGTCGCGTACATCGGTGAGCACGGTGGAGGAGTATCGGTCGAAGCGTTGCTGGAAGCTGGCGTGGTAATAGCCCAGCGTGACGTCATGGCTCTGCTCGCCGAACTCGAACTTGCGCAGCACGCGCGTATCGTTGATGAATTCGTCCAGCGGCATGGTCACGCCACGCAGGCCGGCAGTGACCACCAGCCCGTTCCCGTTCTGGTTGGCGACGTCGTAGACCTGCGAAGGGTTGTCCACATACCGCAGCTGGAGTTTCGTGGCGCCAGGAACGCTGGACAGGCGCTTGGCGGTGTCCTGTGCCAGCAATGACGACGCACTTTGCAGGGCATTGGGAAACACACCGTTACGCTGTGTGTCGGTGGTGCTGTAGCGCATCGACTCGGCAAGCTTCCAGTCGTCACCCAGGTCGTGGTCGAATTTGAAGGTGACCTGGGTGCGCTTGACGTGGGTTCCTTCGGTGTTGTCGAAGTCGTACAGGCCACCGTTGCCTTGCCGCATGCTCACATGCTGCGTCTCGGGGCCTGCCAGCGTTCCGTAATTGCCGTTGAAGCCGGACACGGCACGGATGTCGCCGTTCGCCGTGGTATGCATCGGTATGCCGAGATACAGCGCTACCTTGTCGTCCATGTGCTTCACGTCGAAGCTCAGGCTGCCATGTTCCAGGTCTTTCGACAGGGTGGCGCGCAACTGACCCCCATCGTCGGCGTGGAACTGCGGGCGCCGGATGCCGTCGTCCACACGCCAGAAGCCCCCTGCGGCGAGCTTCCAGCCGTTGCCGACGGGCGTGCCATACCAGAAGTCCAGCCGGTTCAACGAATAATTGCCCACCGTGTACTTCACCAGGCCTTCGGCGGTATCGCCTACCTTGCGTGGAATGAAGTTGATGGCGCCGGCCGGGGCATTGGAATAAAAGATGGAGGAAGGGCCGCCACGGACCACTTCGACACGCTCGATCGTCTCATCCAGACGAAAGGCCTGATCGGCATTGAGATAACCCAGCGCGGGATCGTGCTGCACGGGGATGCCGTCTTCCAGCAATGTGACCGATCCATAGCCGTCCACCGGGATGCCGCGTGCACGGATGTTGCCCGAGGCCTCGCCACCGGAGGATTCCACCCAGAAACCCGGCACGGACTTCACCGCCTCGGTCACGCTGGTGGGCGCCTGCATGCGCAGACGATCCTCGTCGATGGTGGTGATGGAATAGCTGGTTTCCGCCTTCGTGCGGTTCTCGACGCCCGACCGGGCGGTCACCACCACGTTGTCAAGCGCGGTGGTCTTGCGCTCCGGCGAGGTGTCCTGGGCATGCAGGGCGGAAATGGCGAACACGCCGCATAGCGCCGCGCCGAGGGCGCGACTGAGCTGGGTCTTGCGCATGGGGTGGGGAACTCCGGGATGGGGCGATGCGTACCCACCCCGGGGCCCGGCTCCTGACCGTGCCCGCGGCCTCTCCCTGGGCACGCGATCCGCAGAAACTTACGCCCCTGCCATGACCGGATGTTTCAGTCCGCGTTTCCGTGCGGTTTCAGTGGGCGCCGTTGTCTGTCTGGACGATGACAGTCACAGCGCCAGGGCGAGCACGATGCCCACCCATAGCGCGAGCCCCACCCAGTTGTTGTGGCGGAAGGCCGTCAGGCAGGCATCCCGCGCACGCTCGCGCATGATCCATTGCTGGTAGCCGAACAGGCCGGCGGTGGCGCAAAGCCCGATCCAGTACGGCCAGCCCAGGCCCGAGCGGGTACCGACCAGCAGCATGGCAAGCAGGAAGGTTGCCATGAGGATGCCGATGATGACGAGATCGGCGTCGGCGAAGAGGATCGCGGTGGACTTGGCACCCGCCCTGATGTCGTCGTCGCGGTCCACCATGGCGTATTCGGTGTCGTACACCACCGACCAGATGATGTTGGCGATGAACAGCAGCCACGCCACGGGCGGCACGTTGTTGCTGACGGCGGCAAAGGCCATGGGAATGGACCAGCCGAAAGCAGCTCCCAGCACTACCTGGGGCAGATGGGTATAGCGCTTGGTAAACGGGTAGGCTGCCGCCAGCGCAGCACCGGCGAACGACAGCAGGATGGTCAGCTGGTTGGTGAACAGCACCAGCATGAAGGCGAACACCAGCAGGCCGGCGAACACGTAAAGCGCCTCGCGCGGCGTGACCCGGCCGCTGGCGATAGGGCGGCCGGCGGTGCGGGCGACGAGGGGGTCGAGCTTGCGGTCGGCGTAGTCGTTGATCGCGCAGCCGGCGGCGCGCATCGCAAAAACACCCAGGGTGAAGATGACGAGGGGGCCGACTGGCGGAAAATCTTTCGCGGCCAGCCACAACGCCCACCAGGTTGGCCATAACAGCAGCAATGCGCCGATGGGGCGATCCATGCGGGTCAGCTGCAGGTAGGCGTACAGCTTGTCACGTCGCCCCGGGGCCATGCCACGCAACAGGAATGCGAGCACGCGCTCGGCACGCGTGGAGGCATCGGCCGGCCGCATGGCGGGCGCCGCAGTGGCGGTCTTGCGGGCGGAAGGTGCCGCCTTGCGACGCGGCGCGGGTTTCTTGGGGGCGGGACTCATGGGCGAAGTCTATCCGGTTGGCCGTTGGCGCCAAAGGTCTGCCTCGCAAGTTATTGAGTACAATCCTGCGCTCCGCCGCGAACGACCATGGACGCCGTGCATCAGGATCCTATCCCCTATCGCCGCCAGTTCCTGGTGCTGTGCGCTATCTGGCTCGTGCTGAACTTCGTTGTGCTCAAAGGGGGGCGTGTGCTCCCCTGGGATGCCATCAACGAGTTCTATCCCACGGTGTATTTCAATGCACATAGCCTGCGTTCGGGGCTGGCTCCGTGGTGGAATCCTTATATCTACAGTGGTTACGCGCAGATCGGCGATCCGCAGGGGATGCTGTTCTCTCCCTTGCTGATGACATGGATGCTGCTGCCTGCCCAGCCTGGCGCCGTATGGTTCTGCTGGGGTGTCCTGCTGCACATGCTCATGGCTGGTGCGGCCATGCTCGAGGTGCTTCGCCGCCATGGAGCGAATGCCCTGGGCGCGCTGGTGGGTGCCACCGTTTTCATGGGTGGCGGTGTGGCGGCATCAAGGCTGGAACATATATCGATCGTCATTGCGTACGCCTATGTTCCCGTGGTGTTGCTGGCCTTGCGATATTTTCTATCGCGGCCCGGTGCGCTCCGGGGCGCGCTGCTCGGACTGGCTGCCGGTGCGCTGGTGGTCCACCTCGTGCAGGCCACCTACCTGTTCGTGCTCATGCTTGTGGCGTATGCCTGTGTCGCGGCCATACGCTACTGGCGTAGTTACGATTCGCAGCAGCGCATGCGTTTCCTCGGTGGTGGAGCGGTTGCCCTGCTCGTTGCGGTGGCATGCGGGCTTCCCCAGCTGCTTTTCAGCTGGGCAGCCATGGGCCTTTCCAATCGCAGCATGATGCCCTTGTCCGTGGCGGCACCGGGGTCGCTCGACCTCAGGTCGTTCCTGTTCCTGTTCTATCCCAACGCATTCGACGGCCTGCGCAATCTGCTCGATGCACCGATCGATCCAGTGCAATCGTTCCTCTACATCGGAACGCTGCCGCTGCTTGCCCTCGGTTTCGTGGCGCGTGCATGGCATCGTGGACAGAACCGACGGACGATCGCGTGTTTCAGCATGCTGGCCCTTGCGGGCGCCCTGTACATGCTCGGCACCCATACGCCTTTGTATGGCTGGCTCTACACCTGGCTGCCTGGCCTTGTGCATTTCCGCAGACCCTCGGATGGCGCCTATGTATTCAACATCGCCCTGGCGTTTCTCGCTGCCGTAGGCGCAAGCCACATCGACCTGGCCTCGCGGAAAGAGCGACTGATCCTTGCATCGCTGGCCAGTGCCTGGCTCGTGGCAAGTCTCGTTGCGATGGGGCACGTGCGCACGGGCCAGATCGTGGCGATCCTCGTCGCCATGCTGGTGGTCTGGAACATGCGCCATGCGGACATGCCGTGGCGCGCCACCCTGTGGCTGATGCTCCTGGTCGTGGCCGACTACCGCAGTTTCAATTTCAACGGCCGTTTCAATGTATCCAGCAACGAGACCGCTCGTTACCTCTCTGATCCTGCCGTGCACTACCTGAAGCAGGCCCTGGATACATCCGGCCCGCTGCAAGGGGAAAGAATCGCCACGGAGAAGATCGCGCCCATCTGGGACAACGGCGGCATGCTCACGGGCATCGCATCCACGCAGGGTTACAACCCCCTCCGGCATGCACTGTATGAAACGTGGTATCCGGCACGGGAGAACGCGATGACCGCCGGGTCACCGTCGCTCTACAATGACATGCCCGAACGACGCATGGACGATCTTCTGGGCGTGCGCTATCTCGCGATAGGTGGCATGCCCGGCGCTCCGGTCGAGGCGCCACCCGACTATCGGAAAGTAGGCGAATTCGACGATATCGTGCTGTGGCGCAACGATTCGGCTTATCCACGTTTCATGAATCCGACCCAGGCTCGCCTGGTCGGCCTGAACGAACCGGTGGATCCGGCGGAATTCACGCGTACGGATTTCAACACAGTGTTCTGGCTGACACCGCGCGATGAAACCGACCAGGCAACGGCCCGCACTTCGGTTTCCCGTTGCACGGGCGCCGTGCAGATCAAGGCGATAAGTGGCACGCCGACGCGCACCGAGCTACGGACCGAGGCGAACTCGCCCGGCTGGGTCGTGGCGGGTGAACTCGATCATCCCGGCTGGGAGGCGCGGCTCGACGGCGAACAGGTGCCGATCCATCGCGCCAATGGCATGTTCCGTGCCGTATGTGTTCCCGAGGGACAGCACCGCCTGACGTTCGCCTTCAGCCCGTGGCGCATGGTCAGCCACGCCATGGCGAATCGCTAATTCATGTAACGACACCGGGTCGGGCACTCGACCCGATCGATCGCGACATCTGCATCTATCTCGCGCAACGGACGCACGCCTTTCATGCCGGACACCCTTTCCACCCGCCGCCTTCTTTTCCTCCTTGCAGGCATCTGGCTATTGCTCAATGCCAGCATACTTCTGGGCGGCCGTGTGCTGCCGTGGGACGCACTGGACCAGTTCTATCCCACGGTCTACTTCAACGCCCATAGCCTGCGTTCTGGCGTGGCACCGTGGTGGAATCCATATATCTACGGAGGCTATGCGCAGATAGGCGATCCCCAGGGCATGCTCTTTTCTCCGTTGCTCATGGCATGGATGCTTTTGCCCGCGGATCCGGGAGCCAACTGGTTCGCCTGGGGTGTGTTGCTGCATACGCTGATGGGCGGGGCCGCGATGCTGCAACTGATGCGCCGCCATGGTGCCAACGGCTTCGGCGCATTGGTTGGTGCGGTGGTCTTCATGGCCGGTGGCGTGGCGGGGTCACGGCTCCAGCACACGCCGATCATCATCGCTTATGCGTATGTTCCAGTGGTGCTTCTGGCACTGCGTCACCTCCTGGCCCGGCCGACTCCTGGCAGGGGGTTACTGCTCGGCCTCGCGGCGGGCGCCATGGTGACGCAGCTTGTGCAGGTAACTTATCTCTTCGTGCTGGTGATTGCCGCCTATGGTTGCGTGGCCGTGGCTCGCTACTGGCCGCAGCGGAATGTCGCCTGGCGTCGCATGTTCGTCGCCGGCCTGCTGTGTGCCGCATGGGCCGCACTGGTGCTGGGGCTGCCACAACTGCTTCTCAGCTGGGCTACCCTCAGCCTTTCCAACCGGACCGAACTGGCTCTGTCCGCGGCCGATGCGGGGTCGCTCGATCTGCACGCGGCGCTCATGCTTTTCCATCCGAATGCTTTCGCAGGGCTGAGCGATTTCGACAGCGCGTCGTTCGATGCGATGGGCTCATTCCTCTACATTGGCGTGATACCGCTCCTGTCCCTATGGGGACTTTCGCGTGCATGGCGATCCGGTGAATACCGCCGATCCATCACCTGTTTCGGGCTTCTTGCGCTTCTGTCGACCCTGTACATGGTGGGGACGAATATGCCCCTCTATGGATGGTTATATACGTGGATGCCAGGGTTGGTGCATTTCCGACGTCCGTCGGATGCGGCCTATGTGATGAATTTCGCGCTGGCCTTTCTTGCAGGCCTCGGGGCAAGCCGGATCGACTTGCGCTCGCGACGCGAGGTCATCGTCTTGCTCGCGATCGCGGCCACGTGGTTGTGTCTTGTCGCGATATCGATGCACGACAAATACGGCAGGCCGTTCCTGGCCGTCATCGTCGCCATGGTCGCGTTATGGTTCCTTCGCAGGCAGGCAAGCCAATGGCAGACCGTTCTCTGGCTGGCAGTGGTTCTTTTTGCCGATTACCGTAGTTTTGGTTTCAATGGCACATTCAACTCGGCCGGAAACGGCGCTGCACGTTTCGTTGCGAACCCCGCATCGCAGTTTCTGAAGCATGCCTTGGCCGGTAGTCATGGCGGCCCTGCAGAGAGGATGGCCACTCAGAACACACACGTGCCCTGGGATAACACGGGCATGCTGCTTGGCATTTCATCCACGCAGGGATACAACCCACTGCGTTACGCGTTATACGAGGCCTGGTACTCGCCACGGGAAAGCAGCGCCGTGCCCACGGTGACCTCGCCATACAATGCGTTGCCGGAAAACCGTCTCGACGACCTGCTGGGAGTGCGTTATCTCGTCATCGGACACCGCGCTGATCTGGCTCCGGTAAGTCCTCCGCCGGACTACGTTCCGGCCGGCCGTTTTCGTGACGTCGATATCTGGCGCAACGAACGCGCCTATCCACGGATACTCAATCCTCGCGCCCTGCGCTTGCTGAATGTCGGGGAAAAACCCGCCCCCGACGAGTTCGCACGTACCAACTTCGCCCAGACGATGTGGATCACCCCACGCGACGAAGAAGATGCGACGCAGGTAAGCGGTATTGCCCAGACCTGCCGTGGTGTCGTCACCGTGCGAGATATTTCCTCGACGCATACGCGAATGCAGTTGACCAGCTCGGCAACATCGCCCGGCTGGCTTGCCCTGGGCGAACTCGACCACCCGGGATGGCTGGCCGAGCTGGACGACACCCCGTTGCCCATCCACCGGGCCAACGGCATGTTCCGGGCTGTATGCCTGCCCGCAGGGGAACATCGCGTGGTTTTCCGCTTCAGTCCCTGGCATCTGCTGATGCATGCCTGGCGAAATCGCAACGACCGCCATCAAGCCAGCCCGGCCTGATGGCGCATTCCTCAAGGACGGGCCGGTTCAATCGGATCGTCGTTTTCCGGTGGCTCCGGGTCGGCATCGCGCTCCGGCTTGTAGCTGCCAGGCTTGCGGATCTCATCCTCGGGACGATTCTTGCCGGGTTCGGCAAAGGGCGGCTGTGGGTTGGTCGGAGTGTAAGGCATGAGGTGCTCCCGTTCGATGCGATGACGACCCTATGCTGGGAGCGTCCCGGTGAAGCTTCCGGAAACGCTCCGTGTAGCGTGGGTGAGGCTTCTTTTCAATCGACGAGGCTATCCAGCTGTTCCAGGGTGCGGCGCACGCCCTGGCGATGCATGGCATCGACATAAATATCGTATTGCTGGCGGAATCGCGTGTCTTTCGCCGCCAGCGGGCCAACCAGTTCGATGCTTTCGATAAGGGTGTCTTTCGAATTGCTGTCGATCAGTGGTTGCACCAGGCGCATGGCATTGGGTTCGCGCAGCGGATACGACTCACCGTTGTCGTCCTTTCCGACGCGGACATAGCGATCGTAGGCGGCCAGCAGGAAGGCAACGCGGCGGGCATCCTTGTCGTTTTCCAGGCAGGCCTTGATCGTCGGTCCGAGGAAGCCCGGAATCTTCGAGCCACCATCCAGGCAAAGGCGGTCGAGCTGATCGGCGATCGAGGCGTTACTGAACCGGTCGAGCAGCTTCTTCTTGTAGGCCCCCAGCTCCATGCCGGGCAGCGACGCCAGCCAGACACCCGCGTCGTCGTTGAGGAAGCCGGTGAGATAGGCATTGAACAGCGGATCCTTCACGGCGAGGTCCACGCGCCGGTGCCCGGACAGGAAGGCGGGGTACGACAGCATCTGGTGCGAGCCGTTCAGCAGGCGGATCTTGGCGTCCTCATACGGGGACACGTCATCCACGATCTGCACGCCATGGCATTCCCAGGCGGGACGACCATGGCGGAAGCGGTCTTCCAGCACCCATTGGATGAAGTCTTCGCAGATCACGGGAGCCTGGTCGTCGAGGCCGGTGGCGGCATTGAGTTCGTCGCGCACGACCGGCGTAGTGGCGGGCGTGATTCTATCCACCATGGCATTGGGAAAATCGACCTCGGCATCGATCCAGGCGGCCAGGTCGGGCGAACGGGCCTTCGCAAAGGCCAGCACGGCTTTCTTCGCCTGGGCCCCGTTGTGACGGAGGTTGTCGCAGGACATCACGGTGAACGCAGGCGTACCTTCGCTGCGACGACGTTCCAGTGCGCCGACGATGAAACCGAATGCTCCCAGTGGCGACTCCGGGTGCTTCAGGTCGTGCGCTACAGAAGCATCGTCCAGCCGGAAGGTACCGTGTTCGTCGATGAGGTAGCCACCTTCGGTAATGGTCAGCGAGACGATACGGATCGCCGGATCGCACAGCCGTTCCAGCACCCTGGCCGCTCCGTCGGAAGGTGCATGCAGGTAATCCACCATCGCACCGACGACATGCGTGCGCCGGTCACCGCGTGGATCGAACTCGCTGACCGAGTACAGCCCGTCCTGTGCTTTCAAGGCATCAGCCAGGGGTTTGTCCTGGTCGAGCAGGTTGATACCGAGGATGCCCCAGCCGGCCATATCGGTATCGGCCAGCGTCAGGTTCGTGTAGATGGCCAGGTGCGCGCGATGAAAGGCACCGACGCCGATATGGGCGATACCGGCCGTGACACCGCCACGGTCGAAGGGCGGGGCATCGACGCCACGGGGAAGGCGGTCGAGGTGCTGGGGCGTGAGGGCGACGGACATGGCAGCTCTTCAGGGGTGATGGATGGCGACGCCGCTGGCGTCGAACACATGGGCATGGGTGAGATCGAGCCGGATACATATCTCGCGCCCGGCGCGGCGATCGAAATCGCCGTCGGCGCGCACCGTGACCGGGCCTACGTGGGGTACTTCGACATAGGCGTACGTCTCGCTGCCGAGGCGTTCCACGACGGCGAGCTTGCCGTTGAGTGTTTCGCCCGTGCCGTCGCCTTCCTCGCAGACACGCAGGTGCTCGGGCCGCACGCCGACGGTAAGGTCGCCCATCGCATCGATCCGTACCGGCAGGTGCAGCAGGTTGCCGTTGCCCAGTCGCAGCTCACCATTCACCGGGGTGGCAGCGAAGAAGTTCATCTGCGGCATGCCGAGAAAGCCGGCAACGAAACGGTTGGCAGGCCGACGGTACAGTTCCATCGGCGAGCCGATCTGCTCGATGCGGCCCTCGCTGAAGATGGCGATCTTGTCCGCGAGCGTCATGGCCTCGATCTGGTCATGGGTGACGTAGATCATCGTGGCGTTGAGCTCCTGGTGCAGGCGAGCGATTTCCAGTCGCGTCTGCGCGCGCAGTGCGGCATCGAGATTGGACAAGGGCTCATCGAACAGGAACACGCGTGGCTCGCGGGTGATCGCGCGTCCGATCGCCACGCGCTGGCGCTGCCCGCCGGACAGCGCCGAAGGCTTGCGATCCAGGTAAGGCTCCAGCGCGAGGATCTTCGCCGCGCGGTTCACCTTCTCATTGATGCTGCTCTGATCCTTGTGCGCCAGTTTCAGTGCAAAGGACATGTTCTCGCGCACGCTCATGTGCGGATACAGTGCGTAACTCTGAAACACCATGGCCAGGTCACGCTTGTCCACGGGGCGATCGGTGATGTCGTCCTTGTCGAGAAGGATCTGGCCGTCGTCCACGTCCTCCAGGCCGGCGATCAGGCGCAGCGTAGTGGACTTGCCACAGCCCGATGGGCCGAGGAAAACACAGAACTCGCGATCCTCTACCACCAGGTCGATGCCCTTGATGACATCGGTACCCTCGAACGATTTGCGCAGCGAACGGATTTCCAGGCGGGACATGAGGCGGCTCCTATTTGACTGCGCCGAAGGTGAGACCACGGACCAACTGGCGCTGCGACAGCCAGCCCAGCACCAGGATGGGTGCGCAGGCGAGTGTCGACACGGCCGAAAGCTTGGCCCAGAACAGCCCCTCGGGGCTGGAGAACGAAGCCACGAGCGCGGTAAGGGGGGCGGCGCTGGAGGTGGTGAGGTTGAGCGACCAGAAGGCCTCGTTCCACGAGAGAATGAGGCAAAGCAGGGCGGTGGAGGCAAGGCCGCCACGACTGACGGGAATCAGCACGCGGAACATCGTCTGCCAGGTGCCTGCACCGTCCATCCGTGCCGCTTCGAGGATGTCGTAGGGGATGTCGCGGAAATAGGTGTAGATCATCCAGACCATGATCGGCAGGTTGATCAGCGCAAAGATGATCACCAGGGCCAGCCGGGAGTCGAGCATGTCGAGGTCGCGGCAGATCAGGTAGATCGGCACCAGCACACCCACGCCGGGGAGCATCTTGGTCGACAGCATCCACAGCAATACGTCTTTGGTGCGTTTCGTGGGGTGATAGGCGAAGGCATACGCCGCCGGCACGGCCACCGCCATGCCGAGCAGGGTGGCGCCACCGGCCGTCACGATGGAGTTCCATGCGTAATGCAGGTAGTTCGCCCGCGACAGGATCTCGCGGTAGTTCTCCAGTGTCGGGGAAAACACGAAGTGCGGCGGCATGCTGAAGGCTTCCAGCTCGCTCTTGAAGCTGGTGGCGAGCATCCAGAGGATCGGAAAGAACACCACCAGCGCCACGAGCCACGAGGCAATGGCGCGCAGTGTGCGGGCGAGGCGGCGCTTGGGTCGGTTATGGGCCATGTCGTTTCTCCTCAGCGCGCCGTCAGCGACTTGCCGATCAGGCGGATCAGGAA
Source organism: Luteibacter anthropi (assembly GCF_023699965.1). NCBI lineage: Bacteria > Pseudomonadati > Pseudomonadota > Gammaproteobacteria > Lysobacterales > Rhodanobacteraceae > Luteibacter > Luteibacter anthropi. Next base: position 1,210,136 of record NZ_CP077072.1, on the reverse strand, counting down.
CACCGCCATGATGTTCGCCAGCACCACGGCCACCAGGCCACCGGCCGATGCCGCACCCACGTCGAATTCCAGCAATGCCTGGGTATAGACCAGGTAAGGCACATTGGTGGTTGCGTCACCCGGCCCACCATTCGTGGTCACGAAGATCTCGGCAAAGATGTTGAGCAGGAAGATGGCCTCAACCATCACCACCACGGCGATAGGGCGCGCCAGATGCGGCAGGGTCAGGTAGCGGAAGATGGCCAGTCCGCGTGCACCGTCCATGCGAGCGGCTTCCAGTTGTTCGCGATCAAGCGATTGCAGTGCGGTGACGAAGATCAGGATCGCGAATGGCAGCCATTCCCACGACACCACGATGATGATCGACAATAACGGCCAGTCGGCGAACCAGTTCACCGGCGTGGCGCCGAACAGCTTCCACACCCAGGCAAGCAGGCCCGAGACGGGATTCATCAGCAGGTTCTTCCATACCAGTGCCGCCACCGTGGGCATGATGAAGAACGGCGAGATCAGCAACATGCGCACGATGCCCTGGCCGGGGAAGCTCTCGTCGACGAGGATCGAGATGAGCACGCCACCTACCACGGTGATCGCCAGCACGCTGCCGACCAGCACGATGGTGTTGAGCACCGACGTCCAGAAGCTCGGGTAGGTGAAGAAATATGCGAAGTTTTCCAGACCCACGAACGACGACTTGCCCGGATAGAGCAGGTTGTAATACTGCGTGGAGAAGTAAAGCGTCATCGCCAGTGGCACGATCATCCATACCAGCAGCATGATGATCGCCGGCTGCGCGAGCAGGCGCTCGGGGCGTTTGCGGATACGCGCGCTCATTGGGTCGGCTCCTGCTGGATGACGGGCTTGTGCTCGTAGTAGCCGGCGCGCTTCATCGTGCGGTCCACGGCGCCCTGGGCGGTACGCAGCAGTTCGTCCACGTTGCCGCGCCCGGCCAGCGCACCGGCAATCTGCCGGCCGACCAGGGTCGCCACGGCCTGGAACTCCGGAATCGAGACGATCTGGATGCCCTTGTAAGGCACGGGTTTCAGCGTGGGATGGGCCGGGTCCACGGCCTTCAGCGAGTCGTAGGTGACCTTTGCGAAGGGGGCGGCTTTGATATAGGCCGCATTCGCATACGTTGACTCGCGCGTGCCCGGCGGCGTGGATTCCTCGCCGTACTTTTTTGCCACCAGTTGCAGATAGGGCTTCGACGTGGCCCAGAGGATGAAGTCACGCGCGGCATCGGCCTGTCTCGAACTGGCGGGAATGGCCAGCGACCAGACCCACAGCCACGACGAGCCTTTGTCCGTGACTTCGTGTGGCGAGCGCACGAAGCCTACCTTGCCGGCGACCTGGCTTTCCTTCGGATTGGACACCGTGCCGCCACCGACGCTGGCATCCACCCACATTGCACAGCGACCACCGGCGAACAGCGCGAGGTTTTCGTTGAAGCCGTTGTCCGACGGACCGGGTGGTCCATAGTTTTTCAGCAGATCCACGTAGAAATTCACCGCCCCATGCCATTCGGGCGTGTCGATCTGCGGATGCCATTGCTCGTCGAACCAGCGACCGCCCCAGCTGTTCACGATGGTGCCGAGCAAGGCCATGTTCTCGCCCCAGCCGGCCTTGCCGCGCAGGCAGATGCCATAGACGCCATGCGCCGGGTCGTGCAGTTTCTGCGCAAAACCGCGGATCTGGTCCCAGGTGGGTTCCGGGGGCATCGTCAGGTTGGCGTGCGCGAAAAGATCGGTGCGGTAATAGGTGATGCTGGCTTCGGCGTAGAACGGCACGGCGTAAAGATGGTTATCTACGGTGAGCTGCTCGCGCACGTTCTTGAACAGGTCGTTGACGTCGTAATCGGTGGGCAGGTTGTCCAAAGGCGCCAGCCACTTCTGGGCACCCCACAACGGCGCCTCGTAGGCACCGATGGTCACCACGTCGAACTGCCCGCCATGCGTGGCGATGTCGGTGGTGAGGCGCTGGCGAAGCGTGTTTTCTTCGAGCACCACCCAGTTCAGATGCACGCCAGGATGCGTGCGTTCGTACTCCGGCGACAAGGCCTGCATGCGCACCATGTCGGCGTTGTTCACCGTGCCGATGGTCAGCGTCGTATCGGCGAAGGCGGCGCCCGATGCACCAAGTAGTGCAAGACAGCACGCCCGCCGGGCGAGTTTCCCCTGCCATTTCCGTCGATGATTCATCGTGCCTCCCATTGCGGCGGGCCGTTGCGCCGGCTGGATGTCGTCGCGTCGTGGTTCAGCGTTATAGGTGTTTGCGCACGGTCGTCACCAATACGGCGGGCGTCGTTTTGCGGTGAAAACAGATACTTTTTTGCAGGCAGGGGCAACGTGAATCCCCGGGAGCACGTGTTTTTGCTGCGAAGCAGCATGGTTCAACCAGAGCAATAAAGTATGTAAATGAACGCGTTCGCCCGGGCCGCTGCGGCGGCGCCGCATCACGTCTGGGGCGCAGGCCCGCGATGTCGCATCCGATACTCGCGGGGCGTCATGCCGGTAAGGATCAGGAAGCGCCGGTTGAAGTTCGACAGGTTGCTGAAGCCGACGTCGTAGCAGATGTCGGTAATGGGGGCGTCCGAACCGGACAATCGTTCGCAGGCATGTTGCACGCGGGTCTGGTTCACGTAGTCGATGAACCGGTAGCCCGTGTGCTGGTGGAAGAATCGCGAGAACGCGCTCTCGGACATATCCAGGCGGTCGGCGACCGCTTTCAGCGAGATATCGCCGGCATAGTGGCGTTCGATGTAGGTGACGGCCCGATGCAGCCTCACGGACTGTGCCGGATCGGATGCGGCCTGGAACGGCCGGCTACTCAGTGGCTTGCGTGTGTCGTCTTCCGCCAGGGCTTCCACCATCTCGAAGAAACTGGCGACGCGGCGCAGGCCGCCGTGGTCGGATACACGGCGAAAATGCGGCTCCAGCTGGCGCCCCAGTTCGCTGGAGAATGCGATGCCATGGCGGGCTTCTTCCAGCAGCAGCGACCGCACGTGCCGTGCCGAGGGGAAGAATTCGATGCAGCGGCGTACGAACGCCTCGGAGAACAGGATCACCCGGTCACGCAGCGCCACCGGTTCGCAGGTGTCGTCGGTGACCCAGTTGTGCGGCACGTTGGGGCCCGTGAGCATCAGCGTGTAGGGCGCGAAGCGGCCCGTGTAGTCGCCGACATAGGCCGTGCCTTCGGTGGCGACGATCAGGTGGAGCTCGTAGGCCGGGTGGTAATGCCAGCGGATCAGCCGGCTGCGCGAGCCGTGGTCGAGATAGTGGATCGTCGGCTCGTCGGACAGGCCCAGCAGATCCTGCTCACGGCCGAGCGCCGAGGTATCGGCCATGGGCGGCGGCAGCGAGAGGGCGGCGCGACGATTCATGCGATCGAGCGTACTCTTTCCCGTATGCAACCACCAAGGAACCCCGCAACATGAAGATTCTTATCGTCGGAGCCAGTGGCACCCTGGGCGAGGCCGTCGCGACCGAGCTGGGCCAGCGTCACGAGATCATCCGCGCCGGCCGCTCAGGTGGCGACGTGCGCGTCGACCTGCGCGATGCCGCCAGCGTCGAGGCGATGTACCAGCAGGTCGGTGAACTGGATGCCGTGGTCTGCGCCGCGGGCAAGGTGCCCTTCAAGCCGCTGGCCGAACTGGGCGAGGCGCAGTACCTCGAAGGCCTGCAGGACAAGCTGCTGGGCCAGGTACGCCTGGTGGTCGCCGGCACGCCGCGCCTGCGCGACGGCGGCTCGTTTACCCTCATCACCGGCATCCTTACCGAGCAGCCCATCGTGGCCGGCGCCTGCGCGAGCATGGTCAACGGCGCGGTGGAGGCCTATGTGCGTGCCGCCGCCATCGAACTGCCGCGCGGCCTGCGCATCAACGTGGTGAGCCCGAACGTGCTGACCGAAGCGATGGACAGCTACGGGCCGTTCTTCCGGGGTTTCGATCCAGTGCCGGCAGCACGCGCCGCCCTGGCGTTCTCGCGAAGCGTGGAAGGCCGCCAGACAGGGCAGGTCTACAAGGTCTGGTAACCGACACCCTCCAATGTAGGAGCGCGCCTCGCGCGCGACCGATATCGCGAATGTGTGTGGATTGTCGCGTTACCGGTCGCGCGCGAGGCGCGCTCCTACAGGGTTACGGGGTCGGGAAATTCCAGATCGGGGCACCCTGGTAGATCACCTGCACGCCGCCATCGTTGCGCACATACAGATACGCCCCGCCATGGTTCTCCGTGCTGGTGGCCCATTCCGGCTTGCCGTCGGCGCCATAGCTCACGAAATTGCCGTCGCCCTGCATGATCAGCGTGCCCTGCGTGCCGCCGGTCTTGCCGATCGTCGCGGTCTGCACGCCATCGCGATAGAGCCCGGCGCTGCCGTCGGCCTGCTGGCGCAGGCTGGTATGCCCATCGCATGACACGACCGGTTGCGCCACGGTCACTACCTGGTTGGGGCCCAGCACACCGCATTCCGGAATCGATGTATCGAACGGGCCCGGATCGGTGGGCGTATTGCGCGTATATCCCGTGCCGCCATGGAACAGGTTCACCACTTCATGAGCGATACGCAGGTTCCAGTCATGCGGCAGGCTGTAACCATCTACATCGAGATTCAGCCACGCCATCTGCGACGGTGTCTCTGACGCATTGCGCGCTGTTTTCAACAGGGACGTACCTTCGCCCAGTTCGTCGAACATCGCGATCTTGATCGTCCGCACACCTGCGCTTCGATCATCGAATGCCTGGTGCCAGAAGAACGCGCCGCCCAGCGATGCGGCACCCTCCGTCGGCTGGTTGCCGTTGTTCTGGTCACGGCCGGACGATGCCGGGAATACCGTCGGCATATAGAGCTGGCCCGCCGCCTGCGTTGCGGCAAGCTGCGGCTCGATGCGGTTCTGCAACTGCCACGGCAGGTCGGAATCGCCGCCGAATGCACCGACGTTCCAGGGCTGGATCACATCAAGCTTCGCCAGCACGTCCTTCCATTCCGGCAGCTCCATCCAGAAGGGGCTGACGCCACCGATCACGGTCATGTGCTGGGTGTTCTTGAACCAGTCGATGACGCGGCTGGCGAGCGCTGGCTTCACACCCCACAGCTCATCGGCTGGCCGCCCCATGCCCCACAGGCTGATCACCGGCTTGCCGTTGTGCTGCTGATACATCGGGTTGTCGAGTACGTGCAGGTCGTTGACCAGATGCGTCCAGTCCGAGGTGATGTGGTTGAAGATGGCGTCTTCGTCGGCCTGGGTCTGGGTGTTGTTGAAATTGCCGCTCATGTCGTACTCGATCATGATCGTGCGGCCGTTGTCCTGCGCGGCCTGGAAAGCGTGGCGCAGCACGATGTCGTTCTCCTGGTAGTAGGAGTCCGTCGAGCCCAGGAAGCGCTGGAGCATGGCACCGTCGATGCCGTATTCCTTCATCCAGCGGAAATGCAGTTCCGCGGTGCCGAGGGCCAGCGAAGTGAAGAAATACGCCTGCTGGCCATTCACAGTGAGGCCGGGCACGGGGCAGCGCGATTCGGCCGGATATTCGTCGGTGATGGGGAAGTTGGGGATGCTCACCATCTTCGCATCCGGCACCAGCTGCGAGATGTACGACCAGTGGAACCAGTTGCTGTTGTCGCCAGGGTCACCCGGGCAGTGGAACCAGCCCTGGTAGGCGGCGAACACGTGGTCGTTCATGGTGCTGGTGTCGACGTTCTGGGCATGAGCCCCGAAGGCGAGCAGGCCGGCGGTGAGCAGGGCGATCAGCTTGCGTCTGTGCATGTCGGTACATCCTGTTGGAAGGACATGCATCATGTGACTATGTAACGCAAGGGAGTGCGCAGCACGCCACGCTTTCGCAAGAACGCCCGTTGGTTTCATTTCCAAACGCAACCATCGCATTCTGTAGGAGCGCGCCTGCGCGCGACCGATTGTCGCGAAAATCATCATGGTTTCGATTCAACCGGTCGCGCGCAGGCGCGCTCCTACAGGGGAGCGACAACTCCAAAGGTTGCTTTACTACGGAGCGCACCGTTCCAACCGGTCGCGCGCAAGGCGCGCTCCTACACGTTTCAGACGGGTAGGGCGGTGCGTTCTACCGCGGCTACGCCGCTGCGTGCCTGGTCGGTGATGCCCGCCACGCCGCGCAGGCCATCGATGAATCCGTCCACCTCATCCGTGCGTCCGGTGAACTCCACCACGGACTGCGTGCCGATGCGTTCGAGCAGGCGTGCACCCACGCGCGTCAGGAAGGCATCCAGCACGTGGCCTTCGGCCTCCACGCGCACCACCGAAAGCTCGCGTTCCAGATGCTCGCGGCGGGTCAGTTCGGCAATCTCGATCACGTCCACGAGCTTGGCCGACTGCTTCACGACCTGCTCCACCGTGGCATCGTCGCCATACACGGTGAGGGTCAGGCGCGAGACTTCTTCATCGTGCGTGGCGGCGACGGTGAGCGATTCGATGTTGTAGCCGCGAGAGGCGAACAGGCCGGCGACGCGTGCCAGCGCGCCGGCCTCGTTCTGGAGCAGCATGGAAATCAGATGGCGCATCGTCAGAACATCCCTGTGGGCGCGGCCTCGCGGGCCACGGGTGCGTCGCGGCTGGGAATCCAGTCGCCTGTGATCATCTCGGCATAGGAAGCACCGGGGCCTACCATCGGATAGACGCCGGCATCGGGGTCGATCACCACTTCCAGGAAGGCCGGTCCGGCGAAGGTGAGGAATTCGGCAATGGTCGATTCCAGCTGCGAAACGTCATCCAGCTTGCGCGCCCACTCGAAGCCATCGGCCTGCGCGGCACGTACGAAGTCCTTCTTGTGCAGGCTCTTGTCGGTGGCCGAGAAACGTCCCTTGAAGAACAGCTTCTGCCACTGGCGCACCATGCCGTCGCCACTGTTGTTCAGCACGACCACCTTCACTGGCAGGCCATAGGTGGTCACGGTCTCCAGTTCGCCGATGTTCATGCGGATGCTGGCGTCGCCGTCGATATCGATCACGGTCAGGTCGCGGCGGGCGAACTGAGCACCGATGGCGGCGGGCAGGCCGAAGCCCATCGTGCCCATGGAGCCGGAGGTGAGCCAGCGACGGGGTTCGCGGAAATCGAAGTACTGCGCGGCCCACATCTGGTGCTGGCCGACGCCGGTGCTGATGATCGCCCGGCCATCGGTGATGCGGTTGATCGCCTCGATCACGGCGCAAGGCTGGATAAGATCGCTTTCGCGGCAGAAGTTCATCGGGTGGGTGGCCTTGAGGTTCGCCACATGCGCATGCCATGCGCTGTAGTCGGGCCGGAAGTCCGTTTCCCGGCCATAGTCGGCCAGGCGACGCAGGGACGATCCCAGTTCGCCGACGTGATGCCAGTGCACCGACTTCACCTTGCCGATCTCGGCGGGGTCGATGTCGATCTGGGCGATGGTGCGTGCCTTCGGCGCAAACTGTGCCGGTACGCCGACCACGCGGTCGTCGAAGCGGGCACCCAGGGCAAAGACGAAATCGCAGTCGTCCATCGCGTAGTTGGCATATGCCGCGCCATGCATGCCAAGCATGTGCAGCGCGAGCGGATCGGTGGTGTCGAAACCGCCGATACCCATCAAGGTGGTGACCACGGGAATGCCGTAGGTGTGGGAGAAGTCGCGCAGCGCATCGGCGGCCTCGGCGGCGATGACGCCGCCACCGGCATAGATGAGCGGACGCTCCGCGCGGGCCAGGGCCGCGAACAGGGCGGCGCAGGCATCGTCGTCGATGGTGGCCGACTGCACGGCATGCAGGCGCGAGCGATAACCACGCACGGCCAGCTCGCGCGAACCATGGAAGGTCAGCGGTGCGTTCTGCACGTCCTTGGGAATGTCGATCACCACCGGCCCGGGGCGGCCGCTGCGGGCGATCTGGAATGCGGTACGCAAGGTGGCTTCCAGGGTGGATGCGTCGGTCACCAGGAACACATGTTTCGCACAGGCGCCCATGATCGTGCTGATCGGTGCTTCCTGGAACGCATCGGTGCCGATGGCGCCGGTGGGCACCTGGCCGCAGATCACCACCATGGGGATCGAATCCGCCATGGAATCGCGCACGGGCGTCACCGCATTGGTGGCGCCGGGACCGGAGGTGACCAGGGCCACGCCCACGCGTCCGGAGGCACGCGCATAGCCGGCGGCCATGAAGCAGGCACCCTGTTCGTTGGCGGGAACGATCAGGGGCAGCGCTTCGGCACCGTCATCGCGCGGGTGTTCCGCGTTGTAGCGGAAGATGGCGTCGTATACGGGAAGGATGGCGCCGCCGGAATAGCCGAAGAGTACGTCGAGTCCCTCGTCGGCGAGTACCTGCACGACGATGTCCGCGCCGCTCAGCGAGCAGCCGGTCAGGGGGTGGTTCGAGGTGGCGCGGCGAGTGTCGCCGACGGTATCCAGTTGCGCGTTCACGGGGATAGGTTCCTTATGCGTAGGATGCGGAACGCGTCCTCCCCCGCATGAGGGGGAGGCGCAGGCGGAAGGAGGACGCGTTCCGGCAACGGGGGCCTCAGGCGCTCTTGGCGGCCTCCTCGGCAGGCTTGGGCTGGTTGGCCGAAAGCCACGGCATGCGCGCACGCAGCTGGGCGCCGACCTTCTCGATCGGGTGCTCCAGGTCGCGCTGCTTGAAGGCCTTGTAGTTGGGCAGGCCGGCCTGGTACTCGGCCGTCCATTCACGGGCGAAGGTGCCGTCCTGGATGTCCTTGAGCACCGCCTTCATGCGCTCCTTGGTGCTGTCGTCGACCACGCGCGGACCGCGGGTGTAATCGCCGTACTGCGCCGTCTCGGAGATGAATTCCAGCATGCGGGCCAGGCCGCCTTCATAGAACAAATCGACGATGAGCTTCAGCTCGTGCATGACTTCGTAGTAGGCGATCTCCGGACGGTAGCCGGCTTCCACCAGGGTCTCGAAGCCCTTGATCACCAGCTCGGAAGCGCCGCCGCACAGCACGGCCTGTTCGCCGAAGAGATCCGTTTCGGTCTCTTCCTTGAAGTCGGTTTCGATCAGCATGGCGCGCGCACCGCCGATGCCGGCCGCATAGGCCTGGGCACGCTCGGAGGCGTGGCCGGTGGCATCCTGGTGCACGGCGTACAGGCAGGGCACGCCACGGCCGATTTCATACTCGCGACGGACCAGGGCACCCGGGCCCTTCGGCGCGACCAGCACCACGTCGATGTCCTTGCGCGGCTGGATCTGTCCGAAATGCACGTTGAAGCCATGTGCAAACAGCAGCGTGGCGCCCGGCTTGATGTTGGCCTCGATGGCGTCCTTGTAGATGCCCGGCTGGGTCATGTCCGGCGTGAGCACGGCAACCAGGTCGGCATTGCGCACGGCTTCGGCCGGCTCGGCGACGGCGAAGCCATCGACATAGGCCTTGTGCCACGACGGACCACCCGGACGCAGGCCGACCACGACATCCAGTCCGGAGTCCTTGAGGTTGAGCGCATGCGCGCGACCCTGGCTGCCGTAACCGAGCACGGCGATGCGGGCGTTCTGAAGCGGGGCGGTAGTGGCTTGCTTGTCGGTCATGGGTCTCATCCTCGGGTAATAGAAAAAAATGTAGGAGCGCGCCTCGCGCGCGAAAGCCAATGAAACGGTGAAGCAGGAACAAGAGATGGTGCGAGATAAATCAGGGCCTGAAGGAGGTGCTGACGTCCGCGATACGGCCTGTTCGGGCCGGTCGCGCGCGAGGCGCGCTCCTACAGGATTCAGTTGCCGATGAGTTCCTGGCTCAGGTCCTCGTCTTCGATTTCACGGCGTACCCGCGCGGCGGTGACGGGCGCATCGTCGAAAGCCTGCGTCACCGCACCTTCAGCGGCGGAGCCCACCAGGCGTGCATACTTCGCCAGCACGCCACGGGTGACCTTCGGTGTGGGCGCACGCCAGCCGGCACGACGCGTGGCGAGGTCGGCATCGGTGCGCAGTTCGCGCGAGCTGGCATCGATGAAGATCGCGTCGCCTTCGCGGATCAGCCCGATGGGACCACCGCGCGCCGCTTCCGGTGCGATGTGGCCCACCATGAAGCCGTGCGTGGCGCCACTGAACCGGCCATCGGTGATCAGCGCCACATCGTTGCCCAGGCCACGACCGACAAGCGCGGCAGTGACCGCCAGCATTTCGCGCATGCCCGGGCCACCGGCCGGTCCTTCGTTGCGGATCACCACGACGTCGCCGGCACGGATGCGTCCGGCCTGCACGGCGTTGAAGGCGTCTTCCTCGCTTTCGAACACGCGTGCCGGGCCGGCGTGGCTGGTGCGGCCGTGACCGGCGAGCTTCAGGATGCAACCCTCGGGCGCCAGGTTGCCGTAGAGGATGCTGTACCCACCGCGTGGCTTCAGCGGTGCGCTGACCGGACGCACCACCTGCTGGCCTTCGGAGGCCTCCGGTGCTGCGTCCAGTTCGGCGAACAGCGAGCGGCCGGTGACGGTGGGCGTGTCCTTCAACATGCCGGCCTTGCGCAGTTCGCGTGCGACGACGGCGGTACCACCGGCAGCGGTCAGTTCCACGGCGCTATAGCGACCACCAGGCTTGAGATCGGCGATCACGGGCGTGTGCGCGGATGCAGGCTCGAAGTCTTCGATGGACAGCGGCACGCGTGCCTCGTTGGCCATGGCCAGCAGATGCAGCACGGCATTGGTTGAGCCTGCGGTGGCAGCGACCATGCGCGCGGCATTGTCGAAGGCCGTGCGGGTCATGACGTCGCGCGGCAGGCGGTTGGCCTCCAGGCATTCCATGGCCAGCTCGCCGCAACGGTAGGCGGCGGCACGTTTGTCCTTCGCCGTGGCCGGGATGTCGTTCAGGCCCACGGGCGACAGGCCCAGCGTCGTCAGCACCATCGCCATGGTGTTGGCGGTGAACTGGCCGCCGCAGGCGCCGGCACCTGGGCAGGCGTGGCGTTCCACGTCGTCCAGTTCCGCATCGCTGATCTTGCCGGCGCCATGGGCACCCACGGCTTCGAATACTTCCTGCACCGTGATCGGGCAACCGTTGTGGCTGCCGTGGTCGATGCTGCCGCCGTACAGGGCCACGCCCGGGATATTCAGGCGGGCCAGCGCCATCGCGGCGGCGGGAATGGTCTTGTCGCAACCGCACAGCACCACCATCGCATCGAGGCAGTGGCCATCGACGGCCAGCTCGATCGAATCGGTGATCAGCTCGCGGCTGACCAGCGACGAACGCATGCCCGACGTACCCATGGCGATACCGTCAGTGACAGCAATGGTGTTGAACTCCACGGGCGTACCGCCTGCCGCACGCACGCCTTCGGCGGCGGCTTCGGCCAGTTCGCGCAGGTTGAGGTTGCACGGCGACACGTTCGACCAGCTGTGCACGATGGCGACCATCGGCCGGGCGATGGCGTCGTCGTCGAGGCCGGTGGCACGCAGCATGGCACGCGCAGGCGCGCGGTCGGGACCGGTCTTGATGGCATCGCTGCGCAACGTACGCAGCGGGATCTTTCGGCTGTTCATGCGGCCTCCGCTTTGGCTTGGACGGCGTCCAGGACGGCAGCGGTCACGGCATGCGTATCGGCGGTGCCGCCCAGGTCGCGGGTGAGGTTGGCGTGCGAGAGCACTTCTTCGACGGCGGCTTCCACTACGTCGGCTTCCTCGGCGAGGCCGAGCGAGTCACGCAGCAGCATGGCGGCGGAGAGGATCGTGCCCAGCGGATTGGCGAGCGCCTGGCCGGCGATGTCCGGTGCGGAACCATGGATCGGTTCGTAGACGCCCGCGCCCGGTCCGCCCACGGAGGCTGACGGCGACAGGCCCAGCGAACCGGCCAGCACCGAGGCTTCATCGGTGAGGATGTCGCCGAACATGTTCTCGGTGACGATCACGTCGTAATCGGCCGGGCGCGTCAGCAGGTGCATTGCCATGGAATCCACCAGCTGGTGTTCCAGTTCCACGTCCGGGTAATCGGCGGCGATGCGCGTGGCCACCGAACGCCACAGGCGCGAGGTCTCCAGCACGTTGGCCTTGTCCACCGAGGTGACCTTCTGCTTGCGCGAGCGGGCCAGGTCGAAAGCGTGGCGCACTACGCGCTCCACTTCCGCCACGCTGTATCGGCATTCGTCGGTGGCGTCGTCTTCGCTGCGGGTCTTTGCACCGAAATAGATGCCTCCGGTCAGCTCGCGCACGAAGACAAGATCCACACCCTTCGTGCGTTCCGGTTTCAGCGGCGACAGCTCGGCGGTGCGCGGGTGCAGCTTCAGCGGGCGGATGTTCGCGAACACGCCCAGCAGCTTGCGCATCGCCAGCAGCCCCTGTTCCGGCCGCACCTTGGCCGCCGGGTCGGACCACTTCGGGCCGCCGACGGCGCCCAGCAGGATCGCGTCGCAGGCCAGCAGGGCCTCGCGCGTGGCCGGCGGCAGCGGATCGCCGAAACGGTCGATGGCATCACCGCCGATGGCGTGCTCGGTAAAGGTGAAGTCGTGGCCGAAGCGCTCGGCCACCTGGCGCAGCACGGCAACGCCGGCAGCGGCGACTTCGGGACCGATGCCGTCACCCGGCAGTACGACGATCTGGGCCTTCATGCAGCTTTCTCCACAAGGGTTTCATAGGCGGCGATGGCATCCTGCTGCTGGAGCAGGAAGCCCAGCTGGTCGACGCCGTTGAGCAGGCAGTGACGCGAGAACGCGTCCAGTTCGAAGCGGATGGTTCCGCCATCGGGCAGGCGGATCGTGCTTTCGGCCACGTCGATGCGCAGTTCCACACCGGGGTTGTCCAGCAGCCAGCGGTGTTCGGCCTCGCTCAGCACGATGGCGAGCAGGCCGTTCTTCAGCGAGTTGCCGCGGAAGATGTCGGCGATCTCGCTGGAGATCACGGCCTTGATGCCGTAGTCGAGCAGGGCCCAGGGCGCGTGCTCGCGCGACGAGCCGCAACCGAAGTTGTGGCCGGCCACCAGGATCGCGCAGCCACGCGCAGCGGGCTGGTTGAGCGGGAAGGCCGGGTCGTCGCTGCCGTCGGCGGCATAGCGCCAGTCCTCGAAGCAATGCTTGCCCAGGCCCGTGCGCTCGGTGGTGGTGAGGAAGCGCGCCGGGATGATCCGGTCGGTGTCGATGTTTTCATTGCGCAGCACGGCCGTGCGCGAATGCACGTAGGTGAGCGGCTGGCTGGTCTGGCTCATGCGGCGGCTTCCTGGGTCATGTACTCGCGCGGATCGGCGACGCGGCCGGCCACGGCGGAGGCGGCGGCCACGAGCGGGCTGGCGAGCACGGTGCGCGCACCCTTGCCCTGGCGTCCCTCGAAGTTGCGGTTGCTGGTGGCGACGACGAGCTGGCCCGGCTGGGCGAGGTCGCCGTTCATGGCGATGCACATGGAGCAGCCCGGCTCGCGCCATTCGGCACCGGCGGCGCGGAACACTTCGTGCAGGCCTTCGCGCTCGGCATCGCGGCGCACCTGTTCGGAGCCGGGCACGACCAGCATGCGTACGCCATCGGCCACGCGACGTCCGCGCAGGATGCTGGCGGCGGCCTGCAGGTCGGACAGGCGACCGTTCGTACAGCTGCCGACGAAGACCACGTCCACGGCTTCACCGGCCATCGGCTTGCCGGCGGTGACCTGCATGTAGTCCAGTGCACGCTGTTCCACCGCATCGGCCGCAGCAGGCACCGGCGCATGGATCGACACGACCATGCCCGGATGCGTGCCATAGGTGACCGACGGCTGGATCGACGATGCGTCGATGCGCACTTCGCGGTCGTAACGAGCACCTTCGTCGGTGGGCAGCTTGCGCCACGCGGCGACGGCGCGTTCCCAGGCTTCGCCCTTCGGCACGCGCTCACGGCCCTTCAGCCACGCGAACGTGGTTTCGTCCGGTGCGATGAGTCCGGCGCGTGCGCCGGCTTCGATCGACATGTTGCACACGGTCATGCGTTCTTCCATCGACAGGGCGCGCACGGCCTCGCCGGTGTACTCGATGACGTAGCCGGTGCCGCCGCCGATGCCTATCGTGCCGATGATGTGCAGGATCAGGTCCTTCGCGGTCACGCCCGGCTGCAAGGCGCCATCGACGTGGATCGCCAGCGACTTGGCCTTGCGCTGGAGCAGGCACTGCGTGGCGAGCACGTGGCCCACCTCGGTGGTGCCGATGCCGAAGGCCAATGCGCCGAACGCACCATGCGTGGCGGTGTGGCTGTCACCGCAGACGATGGTCATGCCCGGCTGCGTGGCGCCCACTTCGGGGCCTGCGACGTGCACGATGCCGCGTTGCGGGCTGTCCCAGCCCATGAGGTCGATGCCGAACTCGCGCACGTTGGCTTCGAGCTTCGCGACCTGGGCTTCGGCTTCCTTCGTGTAGTACGGACGCCTGCCATCCGCATCAGGCGGCAGCGTCGGCGTGGAATGATCCAGCGTCGCCAGCGTGCGGTCGGCACGACGCACCTTCAGGCCGCGCGAGCGCAGCTCGTCGAAAGCCTGCGGCGAGGTCACCTCGTGCACCATGTGCAGGTCGATGTAGAGCACGCCCGGCGTCGAGGCCGTTTCGGCCTTCACCTGGTGCGCGTCCCACAGTTTGTCGAACAGCGTGCGCGGCGTCATGCGGCCACCCTCCCTTCGACCTGTTCTTCGATGGGCGTGAGCCAGCCCCAGACGTCTTCGGTGCGGCCGTCGAACAGACCGAAGAAGTCAGCCTGCAACTGTCGCGTGATGGGACCCGGGCGACCGCTGCCCACCGGCTTGCGGTCCACCGAACGCACGGCGGTGATTTCGGCGGCCGTGCCGGTCATGAACACTTCGTCGGCGAAATACAGCATCTCGCGCGGCAGCGGCTGTTCCACCACTTCGTAGCCACGCAGACGCGCCAGGGTCAGCAACGAATCGCGGGTGATGCCACACAGGATCGCTGAGGCGGCCGGCGGCGTGTAGATGGTGCCCTTGCGCACAACGAACAGGTTTTCGCCCGCGCCTTCGCTGAGCAGCCCGTCGGTGCCCAGGGCGATGCCTTCGGCATAACCGCCGTTCGCCGCTTCACGCGCGATCAGCTGGCTGTTGAGGTAGTTGCCGCCGGCCTTTGCCCCGCTGGGATAGGTATTGGGCGCGGCACGGTTCCACGACGACACGCAGACATCCACGCCTTTCTCCAGCGCGTCGGCGCCATGGTAGGCGCCCCAGGGCAGGGCGATCACGGCCACATCCACGGCGGTCTCGGCAGGCGGCGCGATGCTTAAGGTGAAGCCGCTGCGCAGCACGATGGGGCGCACATAGGCGGACTTCAGCCCGTTGGCACGGATCACCTCACGGCAGGCGCGGTTGATCGTGGCCGCGTCGTACGGCATCGGCAGGTCATACACCCGCGCGGAATGGAACAGGCGCTCGGTGTGGTCATCAAGGCGGAAGTAGCGCGGGCCGTCAGGCGTGGCATACACGCGCACGCCTTCGAACACCGAGGATCCGTAATGCAGCGCGTGTGCGCCCATGTGGACGGTGGCTTCCGCCCAGGCCTTGATGCGGCCGTTGTGCCAGAGATGGGACGGGGCTTCCATGGATCCTCCTTCAGGACTGGACCGCGGTGGCGGTCTGGGTTTCGTCGTCGTAAGCCGCCATGAGCGCCACGAGATCGTCGTTGGTGACCGAGCGCTGGCGATCGGCCAGCACCTTGAAGCGATCGAACACGACGGCGAGCGTGTCGTCGTCGAGCTGGTAATCGAGTTCGGACAGGCGCTGGCGCAGTGCGTGCTTGCCGGAGTGCTTGCCCAGCACCAGCGAGGTCTTCGCGCCCACGTCCTGCGGCGTCATGATTTCGTAGGTGCCGCGGTGCTTCAGCATGCCGTGCTGGTGGATGCCCGATTCGTGCGCGAAGGCGTTGTCGCCCACGATGGCCTTGTTGCGCGGCACTTTCTGTCCCGTCACTTCGGCCAGCAGGCGCGAGGTGGGGAACAGGTGTCGGGTGACGATGCCGGTGTCCACGCGGAACAGCGGCCTGCGCGTATGCAGCGCCATCACGATTTCTTCCAGCGAAGCATTGCCGGCGCGTTCGCCGATGCCGTTGATGGTGCATTCCACCTGGCGTGCACCGGCCGCCACGGCGGCGAGGCTGTTCGCCACGGCCATGCCGAGGTCGTCGTGGCAGTGCGAGGAGAACGTCACCTTGTCCGCGCCGCGCACGTGGGCGCGCAGATAGGTGAACATGTCGAAGATTTCATTGGGGGTGACGTAGCCGACGGTGTCGGGTGCGTTGAGGGTGGTAGCGCCGGCTTCGACGGCAACCGAGAAGATCTCGGCGAGATACTCCGGCTCGGTGCGCATGGCGTCTTCGGCGGAGAATTCGACCTCATGTGCCAGGGCTTTCGCACGCTGGATCGCCGTTGCGGCGATGTCGATGACTTCTTGCTTGCTTTTCCCCAGCTTGTGTTCGCGATGCAGGGGAGAGGTGGAGAGGAAAACATGTATCCGTGAATGTCGGGCGCCTTCCAGGGCCCTGCCCGCACTATCTATGTCCGCCGCCTGACATCTTGCCAGTGCGGCGATCGTAGGCGTCTTCAACGTCCTCGCGATCTCCGCCACGGCGGCGAAATCGTCGGGTGAGGCCTGCGGAAACCCGGCCTCCAGGATGTCGACGCCCAGTTCTTCCAGGGCCTGTGCCATGCGCAGTTTTGCACGACGATCCATCGAGAAGCCGGGGGCCTGCTCGCCGTCGCGCAAGGTGGTGTCGAAGATGCGCACGCGTCCGCCTACGTCGCTGTCGACGGCGTCGGTGCTGCCCTGGTTTGCTGGATTCATGTCTGGCTCCGCTCGTGTGTGAGGCGGGCCGGGCAATAAAAAACCCCGCATCCGTTGTCGGGTGCGGGGTTCTTTGGGAGTCTTCAGGTCGTTTTCTGTTTACCTGGACACTTGCCCTTAGCCCGCACCTCCGCAGGTAATAAGTACAAGGCTAATAAGAAGGAGTCCGCCGCCGAGACGCAGCTTGCCCGTTACCGCCGTAAGGAGGTCGAGGGCGTTGCGGCGATGGCTGTTGCGCTGCGTCATGTTGTCGAACGTATGCGATGACATGCGAGCCTGTCAACACTTTCCAAAGAAACTTTTTTATTTCGTTTGGACGGCTAGACGCCCGGTCTCGTCACGGCGTGTGATCCATGTCTCATGTTCGTCATGAAAGACGTGCGGTCGTCATCCACTCCGAATCGGCAGCGGACACGCTGAAGATGAACGGGCCCAACGCCTCCGCAAGTTCTTCCCGTGCTACCTTCGGCGTCTTTTTTCTGTCATGGAGTCGGGGCGTGATGGCGACGGTGAATGCAACGCAAGGGGGCCGCTGATGCGTCGGCGTGCCTCTCTTGCCATGGCGCTGGCCTGCGCCACGGGCGGCGTCCAGGCCGAGGATTTCATCGGTGACGGCCGCTTCGACGGCGAATTGCGCCTGTATCGCTTCGACCGGGTCTTCGATTCGGGTAACGCCCACGACGAGCGGGCCTGGTCGCTGGCCGGCCTGTTCACGGTCAAGAGCGGCAGCGTCGGCGGATTCCGCCTCGCGGCCACCGGGTTCTCGGCGCAATCGCTGGGCACCCGCTCCGATCTACCCTCCCGGATCGATGCCTCGCTGATGGCCCTGGGGCCTTCGCTGAGCGGTTTCTCCCAGGCTTATGCCGAATACGCGGGGCACGGGGTCACCGTGCGCGCGGGTGACCAGTACCTGGACACCCCCTGGATGGGCCCCTCCGATTCCCGGGTGATCCCGGCCTCGTACCGGGCGCTCAACCTCTCGATGGAGGTCTCACCCGGCTGGACGCTCCAGGCGATCCGCACCATCCGCTGGAAGAGCCGCACCTCCGACGGCTTCCTGGCCGACAACGTCTATTACCCCTCGCGTTGGCGCGGCGACACCATGTACGGGCAGAACGGCACGCTGCCGGTCACGGCCCGGGCCACCAGCGGCACCACGGCCATCGGCAGCACCTATGCGGCCGGCCCGTGGAAATCCCGCACCTGGTACTACGACTTCCGCGGCTTCGGCCGGATGGGTTACGCGGATGCCTCCTATACCTTTCCCGCCATCGGCCGCCTCGTGCCCTATGTCGGCGCCCAGGTGCTGCGCCAGACCGGCAGCAGCGGCGACAACGTGCTGGTGGAGACGAAAACCCGCGTGAACGGCGTCGCGGGTGACCGGGTGGATGCCCGGGCCTGGGGTGTCGAGGCCGGGGCGAAGCTGGGCGCGGCGAGTTTCGGGCTGGCCTACAACCGGCTGGGCGGCCAGCAGGGCGCGGTGGGCGGCGGTGCAATCATCTCGCCCTACAGCAACGGCTACGCCACCGACCCGCTGTTCACCACCTCGATGCTTCGCGGCCTTGTGGAGCAGGGCCCGGGCCGGGCGTGGAAGGCCCGCGCCGGCTACGGTTTCTTCGACGGCGAGCTTCAGCTGGCCGCCGCCTATGCCCAGTACGACACCCGCTGGCGGGGCCGCAGCCACGATCTCTACTTCGACGTGATCTGGAAGCTCGACCGCTGGGTGAAGGGCCTCCAGATCCGCAATCGCTGGGAACGCACCGTCGGCGGCAGCAACGGCCTGAACCCCGCCAACCTGCCCTGGACCTACAACCGCCTGATGATCAGCTACCGCTTCTGATCGTCCGGCTCACCAGTGCCGCAGCCAGTCGGCGAAGATCCGACCGTCGGCGGCCATGGGCTCGGCGCTGGCACTGCGGGCCAGCATGATCGCCAGCGGGTCGGGCACCTCAACGCGCTTGCCCACCAGCGGCTCGACGATGGTGTCGAACTTGGCCGGGTGCGCGGTGGAAGCCATGGTCCAGGCGCGGGTATCACCACGCAGGCGCAGGCGCTCGAACACCCGGATCGCCGTGGCAGTATGCGGGCAGAACACCTCGCCATCGCTGGCCGCATGGCGGCGGATGGTGTCGCGGATCTCCGCATCGTCCACGCGCTCGGCGTGTCCGTGGCGACGGGCCTCGTCCTCGTTGCCGAACAGGTGGCGCAGGCGTTCGAAATTGCTGGGAGCGCCCACGTCCATCGCGTTGGCGATGGTCGGCACCGCATCACGCGCGCGATAGGGCTGTCCGGCGTAGAACTCCGGCAGCGTCTCGTTGGCGTTGCAGGCGAACACCACCTCGCCGATGGGCAGGCCGGTCTGCTTCGCCCACAGGCAGGCCACGGCGTTGCCGAGGTTGCCGGTGGGCACGATGGTGTTCATGGGCGAGGCCGCCTGCAGCGCCGCATGACCGAAATAGGCCATCTGCGGCAGCAGGCGTCCCAGGCTGATGCTGTTCGCCGAGGACATCGGCAGATCGACCTGGAGGGTCGCATCGCCGAGGGCACCTTTCGCCAGCCGCTGGCAGTCGTCGAAGCTGCCTTCCACGCGCAATGCGCGCACATTGCCGCCGAAACTGCCCAGCTGATGGGCCTGGCGCGGAGAGACACGGTTATCGGGATAGAGGATCGCCACGCGAACTCCCGGTACCTCGTGGAACGCGGCACCCACGGCTGCGCCGGTATCGCCCGAGGTGGCGACGAGGATCGTCAGCGGATGTTTTTCATCGCGGCGCAGGCGGGTCAGGCAAGCGGCGAGGAAGCGCGCGCCGAAGTCCTTGAACGCGGCGGTCGGGCCGTGGAACAGCTCAAGCAGATGGCCTCCGTCGATGCGTAGCTCGCGGCGCGGCGCAGGGGCAGCAAAGGCCTCGGCGCAGATCGCATCCAGTTCGGCGGCCAGTGGATCCCCCGCGAAGAACGGCGCGAGCATGCGCGAAGCGGTGGTGGCGAGGTAACTGTCACGGGGCAGGGCGCCCACCTTCGGCATGGCCTCGGGGACATAGAGCCCGCCATCGGGCGCGAGGCCCGCGGCGATGGCCTGCGACAGGGAGGCCGGTGCGGCCTGGCCGCGCGTACTGACGTAACGCATGCTCAGACCACCTTCGCCGCAGGGCCATCGATGGGCGCCACGATCACGTCGGCGGCATGGCCTTCGTCGGCGAAGGCCCCGCGCATGGCGCGCGATGCGGCTTCGGCCGAAGCGCGATCCTCGAACCAGCCGAACACACTGGGACCGGCGCCGGAGATGCTGGCGCCCATGGCGCCATGGTCGAGCGCGGCCTGTTTCACGCGGCCGAAGCCCGGAATCAGCGGTGCGCGGCGCGGTTCCACGAGTACATCGGACAACCCTTCGCGAACCAGCGCGGCCTCACCGCGATAGCAACCGGCCAGCACCATCGCGAGGTTGGCGCTCTGCGCCACGAACTCGCCCAGTGCGTAGTGCCCGGCGAGCGCAGCGCGGGCCTTGCGGGTTTCCAGCACCACATGCGGATGGACCAGCGCGCAATGCCATTCGGCCGGCACGGGCACGCGAACCAGGCGCTTGTCAGTGGAGAGCACCAGGCCGCCCAGCAGCATGGGACCTAAGTTGTCGCCGTGCCGGCTGCCGCTGGCCACCACTTCGCCGTCGAGGGCAAAGGGATACAGCGCCTCGCGGGACAGCGGTTCGTCGAGCAGTGCGTTGGCGGCTACCAGCGCGGCGACACACGATGCGGCCGAACCGCCCATGCCCGAGCCGAGCGCGATGCCCTTGTGCAGGGTGATTTCGAAACCGAAGGGCAGGTCGAGCGCGTTGCGCAGCGACAGTAGTGCCGCGCCGGCAGTGTTGTCCGGGGCGGTCAGGGGCAGGTCGGTGATCACGCCGTGGATGCCGGCAATGCGCACCTCACGTTCGGCGATGCGGCGCACTTCCGCGCGATCGCCCGCACCGGCCACGCAGTGACCCAGGATATCGAAGCCGATGCCGACGTTGCCGACACTGGCATAAGCCTCGGCCTGCGCAATATCCGTGCGGGCCTGGGGCGTGGAAACTTCGTTCATCATGCGCATCGTTTTACTCCCATGGCACCGGCCACGCGCAGCAGGTCGGTGAAGACCGCCGCCGCCGTGACCTCGGGGCCGGCACCCGGCCCCTGTACGACCAGCGCATTGTCGCAGTAACGACGGGTAGCGAAACGCACGACGTTGTCCGTGAGCCGTGCATGGGCGAAGGCATGATCCGCCCCCAGCACCTGCACGCCCACGCTGGCGCGGCCTTCGTGCAGGCGGGCCACATGGCGCAGCACGCCGCCGCTGGCGCGGGCTTCGGTCAGCAGGGCGGCCATGGGGGCGTCGAGCTCGTCCAGCCGGTCCATGAATTCCGCGCGGTCGCAGTCCGTGAGGGAGGCCGGGATCAGGCTGCGCACGTCAACGTCTTCCAGCGACAGCGGCAGGCCGGCCTCGCGGGACAGAATCACCAGCTTGCGGGCTACGTCCACGCCGGAAAGATCGTCGCGCGGGTCCGGTTCGGTATAGCCCATCTCGTGGGCCTGGCGGACCAGGGCGGAGAACGGCTGCGAGCCGTCGAAACGGTTGAACAGCCAGGCCAGCGTGCCGGAGAGCATGCCTTCCACGGAGAGCAGTTCGTCGCCCGTGTCGATCAGGTCGCGCAGCGTCTGCACCACTGGCAGGCCGGCGCCGACCGTGCCTTCATAGTGCAGGCGCGCGCCGCTGGCGTTGGAGGCCTGGGCGATACGATGCCAGCGGTCGAGGGGGCCGCTGGCGGCCCGCTTGTTCGGGGTCACCACATGGATGCCGGCACCGAGCCAGCCAGCGTAGTGTTCGGCTACCGCGTCGCTGGCGCTGCAATCGGCGAGGACCGCCACGTTGTCGCCGCGGCCGGCCACGTAGGCGGCGAACTCGTTGAGGGCGGTGGGGCGCCAGGTCTGGGCGCCGTGGATACGGCTGTTCAGAGCGTCGTCGTCGCAGTCCAGCCACATGTGGCGACTATCGCTGACGGCACGCAAGCGCAGTTGCAGGTTGCACTCGCGCAGCAGGCGGGGCGCCGCCAGGCGTAGCTGGGTAAGCAGCGCACTGCCTACCTTGCCAGGGCCGATCACGCCCAGGTCGACGACGAGGGGGCCTGCGGGCAGGCGCAAGGGCGCTGCACGCAGGGGCGAATGGGGTAAGACGTCAGCGATGGACACGAGCAAAGCCTCCAGTTTGAGGCCCTTCGTTCGCGTCAGGTTGGGAAGTTTGCCTTAGGTTCTCCGGCGCCCGTCCCGTCCTGCGGGAGGTCGGGCCGGCAGCGACAAGAACTTAAGCGCGCGCGGTCTCCGATCCTCCGACCATGATAATGGTCGTAGTGGTCGTAGTCGCGGTGGTGGTCATGGACGCAAGCGCGCGGGCCGTATGGACGGCCGTTCGGGACATCAGCGCTGGCGAGGTGGAATACATGTTGCCGACGGTATGCCCGTTTTGTGCGGTGTGTCAAGAGGGGTGTCGGCGTCACGATGCGACACCCCACCTACCCGTCGTTCCTGTGAAAACAGGAACCCAGTGCCCCGGTTCACCAGCACGGCGGAGGCGTCCCATCAGCTTTGGCGTAGGACACACCCTCGCGACAACCGATTGCCCAGCGCTGGGTTCCAGCTTTCGCTGGAACGACGGCTTCGGGTGAGGTTGTCGTCGCTTCCCTACCCAGCGGCTTCGGGCAGGGTTACCGAAACTTCCCCGCCCGGCGGCTTCGGGCGGGGTAACCGAAACCTCCCTACCCGTCGTTCCTGTGAAAACAGGAACCCAGTGCCCCGGTTCACCAGCACGGCGGAGGCGTCCCATCAGCTTTGGCGTAGGACACACCCTCGCGACAACCGATTGCCCAGCGCTGGGTTCCAGCTTTCGCTGGAACGACGGCTTCGGGTGAGGTTATCGTCGTTTCCCCACCCGGCGGCTTCGGGCGGGGTAACCGAAACCTCCCTACCCGTCGTTCCTGTGAAAACAGGAACCCAGTGCCCCGGTTCACCAGCACGGCGGAGGCGTCCCATCAGCTTTGGCGCTGGAGACACCCTCGCGACAACCGATTGCCCCGCGCCAGGTCCCAGCTTCCGCTGGAACGACGGTGAGGTCGTTCCAGCGGGATCGGGCATGCTTACTTCTTCGAAAGATCCACGGCATACACCGCCGTGCCATCGCCGTTATCACGCAGCTGATGAATCGGCAGGCCGAGCGACTTCGCCACGTCATCCTTGCCGGAGGCCGAAGTAAACGTCACCGCACCCTTCGTCTTCAACGGCGCGAAATGCCAGGAGCGACCATCGACATCCTTCGACGTGATCGTCTTGTGCTCCTGCACCCACTTGATCACCACTTCACGATTGCCATCCGGTGCGTTCAACACCACCGAATCGCCACCCATGCCCGGGAAGTCACCGCCCCCATTGGCACGGTAGTTGTTCGTCACCACGATGAACGGCTGGCCGTCCTTCACCGGCTTGCCCTTGTAACGCAGGTTCGCGATGCGCTGGCCTTCCGGCTTCGAGATGTCGATGGTGTAGGTGATGCCGCCCTGGATCTGATCAAAGTTGTACCCAGGCATCTTCCCGAGCAGATTCTGCTCGCCCTCTTTCGACGGATCGATCTGGTTGAAACGCGTAGCCGACTTCTCCAGCCACGCCTTCAGGCCAGCCGTATCCACCTTCACGGCAGCCAGCGTATTCGGATAGAAATACAGATCCGAAGCACTACGGATCGTCAGCGGACCCTTCGGTACATCGGTGAAATCATCCGGACCACCGAAACCGTTGCGGAACGCCGACGCCGCCGAAAGAACCGGCACATCCTTCAGGTCCGGGCGCGAACGCGAAAGCTCGTCACGCGCATACTCGATCTGCGCGGCATTCACCACGGCGATTGCCGTCATGTTTCCGGCATCGGCAAAGTAGCTCGACAGGTCGTGATCGGTGGCACCGATCGGCGTATTGACGTAAGCCACGGCGGCTTCGTGCGCTTCCTGCACCAGCGGTGCGATGGCCGGATCCGCCTCGACACACTGCCCCTTCTTCACGCAGATCGGACGCACCTGGCTATGGCTCAGGTCCTTCTGCACCACCCAGCGGCCATCGGAGCGCTTGAGCGTCATGTTGATGACGCCCAGATCCTTGCCGAAGAAGCCACCCATCACGGCAGGCACGCCACGTACGAGTCCGCGCTTGTCATCCACCTCTTTCATGGTGGCGAAACCGGGCCCCGGGAATTCGGTATGCGAGTGACCCAGCAACATGGCATCGATACCCGGCACGCCGGCAAGATACCAGCCGCCGTTCTCCATCTGCGGCGTATACGGCGCGGTGTTCAGGCCACCATGCAGGATCGCCACGATAAGGTCCGGGTGTTGCGCCTGCACTTCGGGCACGTACTTCTGTGCCGCTTCGACCACGCCATCCACCGTAACCTTGCCGGCGAGGTTGCGCTTGTCCCAGTCCATGATCGGCGGCGGCGTGAAGCCGATGATGCCGATCTTCAGTTCGGTGGGTACGGTCTGGCCCGATGCCGTCTTCACGTTCACCGTCTTGGTGACGATGGTCCAGGGCTTGAAGATGGGCTTGCCGTCGCGTGCGCTGTAGACGTTGGAAAGCACCAGCGGGAACTTCGGTCCGGCGCACTGGTGCGGCGTCACGCCATCGACGTTCATCGCGGTGTTCGTCACCTGCGCAAGGAAAGGCAGGCCGTAGTTGAATTCATGGTTGCCGGCGGTACCTCCGTCGTAGCCCAGGGCATCCATCGCCTTGTAGATGCCCAGTTCCGTATCGCAGCCCACCGGCTTCACCAGTGCCTGGTAGTCGGCCAGCACGCTGCCCTGAATCGTATCGCCGCTATCGAACAGCACCGTGTTCGGGAATTCCTTGCGAGCCTGGCGGATCAGCGTCGCGACGCGCTCGTAGCCGAAGCTCGGGTCTTCCTTCTGCTTGTAGTAGTCGTAGGAAAGGATGTTCGAGTGAACGTCGGTGGTTTCGAGGATGGCGAGGTCCAGCGTCGCGCCATCGGCCAGCGTGGCGGGCTTGCCGGTCTTCGCGGCGGGCGTGCCGGCACAGGCGGCGAGCAGGGCGGCCGAGAGCGTGGCCAGTGCGAGGGGCTTGAACATCGTAGGGTGTCCGGTTTCGTTGAATGCGCGCGGAAAACTACCAGAAAACCGCCTTTGTAGGAGCGCGCCCTGCGCGCGACCGGGGTAAACGATGGCGCATCATGATGGCATTCGCCCATATCGGTCGCGCGCAAGGCGCGCTCCTACAGTGTTGCTTGGCACCATCGGTCGCGCGCAGGCGCGCTCCTACAGGTGTTCGGCCTTGGCCTGGTCGAAGTAGGTGTAGGTCTTGCCGTTGTCTTCAAGCTGTCTGGTCTTCAGCACGAAGCGGTAGCTGCTGCGCCCCATCGACGAGCCATCCACGCGACGGACATCGAGCCCGGTGGCCGTATCGGTGACGATATCGGCCGGCTTCGCCGACAGGCCATCTGCATTACGGGTGGCCACCGCTTCACGCAGCACGCGACCGTCCGTCTTGCCGAGATCGAGCTTCAGCACCGAAGCCAGCGTGGGCGCGAGATCCACATTGCCGCTGGGCAGTTCGTTACGGAAGCCTTGTCGGAAATCCGGTCCGCTCGCGATCAGCAGGTTGTGCACATCCACCGGGCTGAAGCTGCCATGCATGCCGCGTTCGTTCGACATGCTGTTGTAGACCGTGCCCTTGAATCCCTGCACCACGGCATCGGCATTGAAATCATAGCTGGCAATGATGTCCGGCGAGCGGCTGTTTTCCAGATGCACCGACGACAGTGGCAACGTGCCCGGAATCTTTCCGTAGCGCGCATCGACGAAGATCGCCCCGAACATTTCGTGTGATTGCAGGAAACGCACGGCATCGACGATTTTCTTGCGATCATGCGACGGAAGGTAGAGATATTCACTGCCGCCATTGGGAGCGATCACGAAAGCCTGCGATGGCAGATCGACAGGTACCTTGTAGGAAGGTGTCGTATACGGCCCCGGCTTGCCGCAGACGCGACCGTCATCGTCGAAGCGGGTGGGATGCAGCTGCGTACCATCGGCACGAATGCCCGACATTACCGGTGCATACACGCAACCGAAGCCGTCAAACGCCGTGAAGCCTGCGCGGGTCATCTCATCCGCAAGACGAATGCCACCGGACACGGAGTAACCCCAGTCTGCATCGGGACGACCAACGCGTCCGTCACCGATCGTGCGCAAGGGGAACATGTCCAGCGGCCCGGATACATTGCTATGCGCATGATCCGACACGATGACCAGATCGGTATCGGCGTCCATGCCCAGTTCCTTCAGCTTCGCCTGGAGCTTGCCCAGCAGCACATCCTGCGCCTGGATGGCGAGGTGGAAATTGGGCGAGCCGACGCCATAGGCATGCTCGGTGGAATCCGGATTGCGCAGCCATACGAAGCTGACGTCGGGCTTTTCCACCGGCAGCACGTACGACAGGAATGCATTCATCAGGTATTCGTTCGATGCCGTGGGCGGTGCGCCCGCACCGTCCGACGCATCCGAGCTGGCGCCATCCTTCAACATCACCAGCGGCAGCTGTGCCGTCGGCACGCCGTTGTCGGGCTCAAGATGGAAGTGATCCGGGTCGTAAGCCTGTACGGTATTCGCAGGTAACGGCAGCCCCGCCTTCGCGAGTTTCTTCGCAAATGCCAATGGCAACGCCACGTTCTCGTCGAGAATCAGCCCGCCTTCGTGGATATCCTGGAGAAAGGCCGGCCCCGACTTGCCGATCACCGCCGTCTTCAGCCCAGCCTTGCGGGCGCGTTCGAGCAGGGTAGGGGCTTCGAGCAGGTCGTGGTGGTAGTGATCGTCCAGCGCTCGCAGCACCGCGTAGTCTTCGGTGAACACCGGCGCGGCGAAGTCACTGGCTGCCCCCTTGGCATCGAAACCCTTCGCCCCCGGCGCCCAGAAGCGGTTACCGAAGAAGCCGATCGTCCCCGGAAACGAGCCCGTGGCGAAGCTCGACGCGTTGATCATGGTGAAGGTGGGGTAGGTGGCATGGTTGTCGGCGAAGAAGCTGCCGCGCTTTGCCAGCGCTGCCAGGTTGGGGGTGTCCTCTTCGCTGATGGCGTCGGGGCGCATGCCGTCCCAGACGAACACGATCACCCGATGGGCGTGGGCTTCGGCGGCAAGCGTCGTGAGCAGCAGGGCGGCAAGGCGGGCAAGACGGCGCATGATCGAAGGATTCCCCGGTGTCAAAAGCCTGCCATGGTGCTGCCGCGATGTTGCAGTTAAGGGACGACTACATTCCGGCAATTTGCGATAGAAACGGATAATTCGTCTTAAATCATCGAATCGTAAGAAAACCTACATACAAAATCTTCACGCTTGGCGGCTTCCCCTCCCCGACGAGCTCGTCTGTCGATGACTTA
The DNA here is from genome assembly GCF_023699965.1 of Luteibacter anthropi. Taxonomy (NCBI): domain Bacteria; kingdom Pseudomonadati; phylum Pseudomonadota; class Gammaproteobacteria; order Lysobacterales; family Rhodanobacteraceae; genus Luteibacter; species Luteibacter anthropi. The sequence continues at coordinate 1,182,978 of NZ_CP077072.1, read as the reverse complement.
TTCCCGCCGCGCCATCTTCCTCGCGCTTGCCTCCGCGCTTGCCTTCCAGGCCCACGCTGCCGACAACGACGCCCCGCCGCCGAAGACGCAGGACCTGGAAGCCGTCTCCGTCATCGGCCAGGGCGAGACCCGCCAGGTGCAGCGCATCGTGCCGGACGACGAAAAGGTGCTGCCGCCGGGCACCAGCCCGCAGAAGATCCTCAACCGCCTGCCCGGCGTGTCGGTGCAGTCCAACGACGCCTTTGGCGCCAACGAGGAATCGCAGACCATCACCCTGCGCGGCTTCAACACCACCCGCCTGGGCTACACCCTCGACGGCCTGCCGCTGGGCGACAACGCCTACGGCAACTACAACGGCCTGAACATCTCGCGCGCCCTCATCGCCGAGAACATGTCCACCGTGGAACTGTCCGAAGGCATCGGTGCCCTGGGCACCGCTTCCACCAGCAACCTCGGCGGCGCCATCCAGTATTTCTCGTCCGACCCGTCGAAGACCTTCGGCGGCAAGGTGGCGCAGACCTTCGGCAGCGACCACAACCGTCGCACCTATGCCCGCATCGATACCGGCGACTACAAGGGCTTCTCGATGTACCTGTCGGGCGCCAAGGCCAACGCCGACATGTGGGCCCAGCCGCATTCGGACACCGGCACCAAGCAGTTCAACGGCAAGGCCGTGTTCGAGTTCGGTGACGGCAACCGCATTACCGGCTTTGCCGATACCTCACGCACGAGCCAGGCCGACTATGCGTACCTGTCCAAGAGCGGCATGCAGCGCGGCCTGGGCTGGGACTGGAACCTCTACGCGCCGGACTGGAACCGCGCCCTTGCCGCCGCTTACTGTGCACCGGCATACACCAAGGGCAACGTGAAGGACCCGCGCTGCGGCTTCTCCGGCGGCGTGGACAACATCGACGACGCCTACTACCAGAGCCGCGCGTTGCGCAATGACGACCTGTACTACCTCGCTGGCGACTTCACCGTGGCTGAGGGCGCCACGCTGCATACCCAGGTCTATCACCACGAAGACGAAGGCCAGGGCCACTGGTGGGCGCCGGGACAGAAGTCGTACCCGGGTACGGCCCAGGAGCTGCCGATCTCGATCCGCAGCACCAACTACACGATCAACCGCAACGGTGCCATCGCATCGCTGGCCTGGGATCTGGGCAACCATCACATCGAAGGCGGTGTGTGGTACGAGAAGAACGACCACCACGTCGAGCGCAACTTCTACTACATCACCGGCCCGATCAGCGACGATCGCTTCCTGTCCAACCCGGACCGTCGCCTGTTCTCGCAGGATTACACCATCACCACCAAGCAGGCCTACATCCAGGACACTTTCAAGGCACTGGACGATCGCCTCACCGTGGACGTGGGCGTGAAGAGCCCGCACACGACGATGACGGCACGTGAAACCCCAGGTGTGAGCGTGGAAGGCCCGCTCGCCAATGGCACGCTGAAGGCCAGCAAGTCGTTCCTGCCGCAGGTCGGCCTGGCCTATCAGGTTGCTCCGGGCCAGGAGTTCTTCCTGTCGTACGCCAAGAACATCGCGGCCTTCCAGGGTGGCGGCGCGAGCGGTCCGCTGCTGGTGACCCAGGCGGCGTTTGACCAGACCAAGTCGAGCCTGCGTCCCGAAGAGTCGCGCAGCATCGACGGCGGTTTCCGCAGCGTTGGCGACTGGTACGAAGCGTCAGTCGCGCTGTATGACGTCAAGTTCAACAACCGCCTGCTATCGCTTAACCCCTGCCCCAGCATCGAGCAGAACACGCGCCCGGGATGCAATACCGCGTTCGTGAACGTGGGCTCGGTGAGCAGCCAGGGTGCGGAGTTCACCTTCATCTGGAAGCCGTTCCACGGCTTCCAGTGGTACAACTCGGCCTCGTTCAACGATTCGACCTACGATGACAACTACATCGCCAACGGCCAGGTGGTTCCGGTGAAGAACAAGACCACGGTGGACACGCCCAAGCGCTTGTTCTCCAGCGAAATCAGCTACACCTACGGCCCGTGGTCGGCCAGCCTGCGCGGCAAGTACACCGGCAAGCGTTACTACACCTACACCAATGACCAGAGCGTGGCCGGTGCCACCTCGTTCGACTTCGGCGCCAGCTATAACTTCGGCCAGCTCGGTCAGCTGAAGGCCCTGACCCTTGCGCTGAACGTGACCAACCTTACCGACCACCGCTACGCCTCGAACCTCACGGCGTTCGGTGCCACCGACCCGCAGGGCCGCGCCCTGGCCTTCCACGCCAGCGCCCCGCGCCAGAGCTTCGTCACCCTGTCGGCCGACTTCTGATGAAGACGCTTGCTCTATCCTGCGCCCTGGCCCTTTCGCTCGGAGCGCTGTCGATGTCCATCCATGCTGAGCAAGCCCGGCCGCTCGCGGCCCGGGTACTGGTGATCGGTCACCGTGGCGCCAGCGCGCTGCGGCCCGAGCACACGCTGGCCTCGTATGCCGTCGCCATCAAGGACGGCGCGGATTTCGTGGAGCCCGACCTGGTCTCCACGAAGGACGGCGTGCTGGTGGTGCGTCACGAGAACGAGATCAGCGGCACCACTGACGTGGCCCAGCATCCGGAGTTCGCCAGCCGCCGCACCACCAAGACGGTAGACGGGGTAAAGATCACCGGCTGGTTCACCGAGGATTTCACGCTCGCCGAGCTGAAGACCCTGCGTGCACGTGAACGCCTTGCGGACATCCGCAAGGCCAACACGGCCTACGACGGCCAGTTCACCGTGCCGACGCTGGAGGAAATGATCGAGTTCGTGGCGGCCGAATCGTCGGCACACGGTCGCGTGATCGGCATGATTCCCGAGATCAAGCACTCCACGTATTTCCGCGGCATCGGCCTGCCCATGGAAGACAAGCTGCTGGCGGTTCTCGCCGCCCATGCTTACACGCGCACGGCACCGGTGGAGATCCAGTCCTTCGAGATCGGCAACCTCAAGTACATCCACGAGAAGCTGGGCAAGTCGCACCCGAACGTGCGCCTGCTCCAGCTGATGGGCGGCGAGACGGACCACGTGCCCGACCAGCCGGACATGACCTACGGCCAGATGATGTCGCCGAAGGGCCTGAAGGCCGTGGCTACCTATGCGGACGCCATCGGCCCGGCCACGCGCAGCATCATCCCGCTCGGCAAGGACGGCAAACTGGCTCCCGTGGCCCCGCTGGTCCACGACGCCCACGAAGCTGGCCTCGAGGTGCATCCGTACACCTTCCGCCCGGAAAACCACTTCCTCGCTGCGGATTTCCGCAACGATGCGGGTGATGCGGCGCGCAACGATGAGGGTTCGGTGAAGGAAATCCGCGCCTACCTCGCCACGGGCATCGATGCCTTCTTCACCGACGACCCGGCCCTGGGCCGCAAGGCCGTAGACGCCCGCTGACCCTGTAGGAGCGCGCCTCGCGCGCGACCGGCCGAACGAAATCGCCATCTCCGGGTTTTCGCCACCCCTGGTCGCGCGCAGGCGCGCTCCTACACGACACGCGTTATGATCCCGGGCCACTGCTGTGCCCCCAGGGATTCCATCGATGTCGCTCGCCAGGTTCCTACGCCACAAATCCGTCGAACAACTGCAGGCGGAGGTCGGCCAGCGCCGGGATTTCCGGCGCGTGCTCGGCCTGTGGCAGCTCACCGCCATCGGTATCGGCGGCATCATCGGCGTGGGCATCTTCGTGCTCGCCGGCCAGCAGGCCGCCATGAACGCCGGCCCGGCCGTGGCGCTCAGCTTCATCATCGCCGGCCTGGGCAGTGCCTGCGCGGCGCTCTGCTACGCCGAGTTCGCCGGCCTCATCCCGGTCACCGGCAGCGCCTACACCTACGGTTACGCGGTGCTCGGCGAGGGCACGGCCTGGATCATCGGCTGGGATCTCCTGCTCGAATACGCCCTGGTAGTGGCGGTGGTAGCCATCGGCTGGTCCGGCTATGTGCAGGTGTTGCTCGCCAGCGCCGGTGTGCACCTGCCCGAATGGGCGCAGAAGAGCATGAGCGCCGACACCATGACCTGGTACTGGCAGCAGTTCCTGGGCACCGTGGGCATCCAGCCCGCGCACCCGGTTGCCGCGCCCACCGAACACCATCGCTTCAACGTCATCGCCGCCGCCATCTGCCTGCTCGTGGCCGTGATGCTCTCGGTGCGCACGGAGTGGGGCGCACGCCTGAACACCTTCATCGTCGCCATCAAGGTCATCGGCGTGGCGCTGGTGATCGGCGTGGGCGCCTTCTACATCGACGTTTCCAACTGGCACCCGTTCATTCCCGAGCGCGTATTCGACGACAAGGGCGTGGGCCGCTTCGGCTGGCAGGGTGTGCTCACGGGCGCCAGCGTCGTGTTCTTCGCGGTGTTCGGTTACGACACCCTCACCACGGCGGCAGAGGAAGCGAAGAATCCGCAGCGCGATCTTCCGCGCGCCGTGATGCTTTCGCTTCTCGTGGCGATGGTGCTCTACATCGCCGTCTCGCTGGTGCTCACCGGCATCGTGCCGTACTCGCACCTGAGCGGTGATGCCTCGGTCTCCGACGCCTTCAATGCCATCGGCCTGCCGTGGATCGGTAACGTCATCGCCGCGGCCGCCGTCATCGGCGTGATCAGCGTGCTGTTCGCCTTCATGCTTGGCGCGGCACGCATCTGGTTCGCCCTGTCACGCGACGGCCTGCTGCCTGCCTGGTTCTCGCGCGTGCACCCGCGCTTCGGCACGCCGGCACGCCCAACGATGATTCTTGGCGTGTTCACCGCCCTGGTCGCCGGCCTGCTTCCCATCGGCGAAGTCGCCGAACTGGTCAACATCGGCACGCTCAGCGCCTTCATCCTCATCTGCGCCTCGGTGCTGGTGCTGCGCAAGCGCAAGCCTGATCTTGAGCGCAAGTTCCGCACGCCGTTCGTGTGGTTCACGGCGCCGCTCGGCATCCTGTTCTCGCTGGCCCTCATCGCCGGCCTGCCGTGGATCACCTTCGAGCGTTTCGCCATCTGGATGGTGATCGGCCTGGTGGTGTATTTCGCCTATGGCGCGCGCCACAGCAAGCTGAATCCGCCGGGCGAGTGACGGACCCGGGACGGGGCGAGCCTCCTGGCCGCCCCGATCCTCGCCGGGGTGTATTGAATCGAAAGGATTGTGTCTCCAGTATTTGCTCCTTGAATGTTCAAAGGAGCCGCCGCGTGGCCGATCTGTCCGCTTTTCCCATCACCCGCCGCTGGCCGGCGGCATATCCGGATCGCATCCAGCTGTATTCGCTGCCCACGCCCAACGGGGTCAAAGCATCGATCATGCTCGAAGAGCTTGGCTTGCCCTACGAGGTGCACCTCGTGGACATCGGCAAGAACGAGAGCAAGCTGCCCGAGTTCGAATCGCTGAATCCCAACGGCAAGATCCCGGCCATGATCGATCCCGACGGCCCGGGCGGCAAACCGCTGGGCCTGTTCGAATCCGGTGCGATGCTGCAATACCTGGCCGAGAAGACCGGTCGCTTCCTTCCTGCCGATGCGGCGGGTCGCTGGGAAACCATCCAGTGGCTGTATTTCCAGATGGCCGGTATCGGTCCGATGTTCGGCCAGCTCGGTTTCTTCCATAAGTTCGCTGGCCGTGAGTACGAAGACAAGCGACCGCGTGATCGTTATGTGGCGGAAGCAAAGCGCCTGCTCGGTGTGCTGGACAGGCACCTGGAAGGTCGTGAGTGGATTGCCGCCAACGAATACACCATTGCCGACATCGCCACGATCGGCTGGGTGAACAACCTCATCACCTTCTATGAAGCACGCGAACTGGTCGGTTTCGACGAGTATCATCACGTCAAGGCATGGCTTGAACGTGGCCTTGCGCGTCCGGCGGTGCGGCGAGGGCTGAAGATTCCTGCCAGGGTGTAATACGGAAAGGAGCCGGCCATGACAGGCAGGCTCCCCATGTTTCGATGTCACCGCTTCGGAGAACGAAGCCGTGCCTTCTTCCGCCAGTCATCACGTGCCTTGAGATGATGTGGGTGTGGTGACCCGGACACTTCGGGTGCACCGAAGGATACCCCACCCACTATCGGCGTGTAGATGCCATGGGCGGTAATGCGAAAGCCATTAACAAGCGTGCCCGGATGATTGGTGATGATTTGCATCTCGCTTGGGTTGTTTTCCCTATTGTGCATCTCAATCGGATTACCCGCATTTGCTCCATCAAGAAGAAACTGGAGTACGGCGCGATCAGAGTAGGAATCGCATGCAATAACGGTTGCAATCTGCGCATGTTTTCCATTTAGAAGGTGAACTTCTAGAGAGGTTGGGTTGGAGTCCTCATAGGTGATCCAATCCACGACAGGGAATGTCATGCTCGCGTCGTTGGGATGGAGCATAGACCAATCATAAAGCATGAACATGCTGTCTTCCGTGCCATCGCTGGTATAGGTAGTCCAGCGAGTTACGTCGCCGACGAGAGGCTCTCGGACAAGGCTTGGACCATGCTGGCTGAACCTTTCAAGCCAGTGTTCGTTGACGGCGTTTTTCTTCTGGTCATTCATATCAACCTCCTGTTGATGTGGGTGTCCTGCCATCAGAGCATGTCTTATCGTCATGATTGAATAAGACATGCGTTGTAGGGGGAATCATGAAAACCCGGCAAGTCTGGGGGGCGTCGATGATAAACAAGCGATTTTTGACGCATGACTTGAATATGGTCTTGCGCCGGCGGCGGTATAGCAGGGGCTGAAAATCCCCGCGCGATCATGAGCATCGTGCCGTTTTTTCGCTGTTGCTGGAAATTAGGCGCGGAAACGGCCGGTTTTCCAAAAATATGAGAATCCGCACTGAAATTTCGTGTAACTCCTGATCGCGGTAACGGGGTGTCGTGCCCCGTTGTTCGCAGATCAAGGAGTTCGCCATGAACCATGCGTCGTTCGCTCCTCTGTCGCTTCTTGTTATCGCTTCACTTGCGCTGCATGCCGCGCCGGCGGCATCCGCCACGCTCACCAACCTTGGCCACAACATCGGTGCGCAGTGTCGCGCCACGGGTGTCAACGACCTGGGGACGGCAGCAGGTACCTGCGTTCCTGGTACCAACAACGGTGCGCCGATTCCCTGGATGATGGTGCGGAACCTCCAGACCGGTCTGGCCGGTTTGTCCGCAGGCATTTCGTGCAGCGTGCTCGGCATCGCCAACAATGGCACGGTCGTCGGCAGCTGCCTCGACCAGACGAGCGTACCGTTCGGTGTGGTGTGGAGCGGGCCATCCATCGTGCCGCTGAAGCTCGCACCTTTGGCAGGCCTGCTCGGTATTGATGCCCACGTGCGCACGATACCGAAAGCGTTCAATCAGTCAGGTTATGTAGCGGGCCAGAGTGTGGCCTTCGATGGCAGTTCCACGGCCTCGCTGTGGAGCCCGGGCAGCGGCACCGCGCTGCTGGTATCCGCCTCCAGCGATAACTGCCAGGTGGCCGCCATCAACGATACCGTAGGCGGTGCATTGCCCAGCATATTGCTCAATTGCCCAGCACCTAACGGCCAGTCCATCACGAAGCTCGCCACGCCGACCGGCGCACTACGCACTTATGACCTGAAACCACTGGCCATCGCCCCAGGAAGTGCCTATTGCGTCGGCGCAGGACTCAACAGTGCCGGGCAGGTCGTCGGCTCGTGCATCTATCCGTCCTCACCCTTCAGCCAGACGGCGATCTGGGCCAGTGCGACCGCCACGCCGTCGCTGATGGTGTTGCCCAATTTCGCGGGTGACGTCATTGGCAAGCGCAACGGTGGCGTGTTCATCAACAGCGCCGGCCATATCGTGTTCGCGTATCAGACCGACGATGGCAAGGACGGCGTCGGCTATCTGGATTCACTGAGCAACATGCCTGTGCTGCTACCGCCCATCGTCACGGGTGCGAGTCTCACGGCGACAGGCTTCGCGGATAACGACCGCATCATCGTCGTGGGCGACAACGCGACAGGCAACAAACAGTCCGCCGTGTTCGACCCATCATCGGGCACGGTCGCTCCCATTGCACAGTTGCCGGGCGGCACGAACAGCGAACTCAAGGCGATCTCGCGGCTGGGCGGCTACGCCGCAGGCGTAGCGCAGGATGCCGGGCACAACGACAACGCGGTGCTCACTACGTTGCCCTGATGAAGCCACACAGATAGTCACGCAGTCGGTCCCAACCAACGCAACTACCCCTCACGTCGTTCCTGCGAACGCAGGAACCCAGCGCCCCGGTTCACCAGCAACGCGACCACATCGCATCGTGCTTTACGTAGGAAACGTGTTCGCGAAAACCCTCCGCACCGCGCTGGGTTCCAGCGTTCGCTGGAACGACGGTAGGTGGGTTTGTCGCGGCAGGTATGCTCGTTGTACCCACGCACCCCGCGCCGAACCCCGCACCGTGCCGAAACCCACTGTAGGAGCGCGCCTCGCGCGCGACCGTCACGAAGCGAAAGCCCGACACAACGAGCACGCCATGAAAGACACCACCCCCCCACCGGATTCTGGAAGACGACGACGCCTCCACCGACGCCCTCCTCAACGAAAACCACGAATGGCTCGCCTACGCACGCGGCACCGCCAGCCTGCTGGCGGAATGGTTTAGCGAAGGCGACGACGAAGGCAACGGCAACGAACTGTCGCTGGCCCTGGGCGGCATCGCCGCGCTCGTCGCCATCGGCGACCTCTGCATCCGTCGCGCTAACACGCAGGTGCTGTTCGATGGACCTTTGTCGTGCGTGGCCAGTGAGGTGACACCATGATGGGCATCGAAATTTTTCAGATCACGCTGGCGCTTCTGCTGATGCTCGTCAACGTCCTCGTCTTCATCGATGGCCGCCATGGCGTGACGGCGGCCACGCAAGGTGCACGCGGCTTTGCCGTTGCCGCCTTCGCCAGCGCCATCGTGGCCCTGATGGCCGTTCAACACCTGATGATCCAGGTATGGATCCACCCGAAGGATGAGACGACCTTCCTGATCTTTCGCGCAGCGATGAGTGGCATGGGTTTTGCCACATCGGCCGCTGTAGCGCTCTGGGTGCTTTCACGCTGGCGACAGTGACCAGTATGACCTAGCAAATAAGCAAAATCGGAAGTGATGGGTCTAATCGGGTAGGGCATGCATGACTTGCTGATTTTCTTCCATTTATCGGTTTTTACCTACACCAAAGGTGATATGCCTTTGCCATCGGCACCGTACTAGCTTGCGAGCCACTTCCTTTTCATTTGCGAACTGGGGATTGCCGTCATGAAATCACGCGCCATCATCTGTGGCCCGCTTGTCGTTGCTTGTCTTCTGTCTGCTTATGCAACGGCATCGTCAGCCGCCACGTTTACGCTTGTTCCATCGCCGGTAGGTAAGCAATGCGGTGTCAGTGACATCAACAACGGTGGCGATACGGTGGGTGGGTGTACGTCCAGCAATCCGTCAGGTGCGGGTGTGGCATGGTATGCCCCATCGGGCGGCAATCAGGCAGCATTGGCAACGCTCGTGCCGGGTAAGCCATGCGCCGCGATGGGGGTTACGAACGTTCGTGTGATATTCGGCACATGCATGGATACCAATGGCCAGTTTCAAGCGGTCTCCTGGGGTTCACCAAACGCATCTCCCGTCAAGTTTTCGCCACGCTCGGCGCTTCTGTCGAACGGAGTCATTGCCAGGCTGTCGGCCTACAACCAGAATGGCGATGCCGCGGGCTACAGCGTCGCGGGTAGCCGATCCTCCACCGTGGTGGTGTGGCCAAAAGGCAGCACATCCCCCGTCGTTGTAGCGTCGAATCTATTGGGAGGAATTCTGGGGCTTGACTACGACAACTGCAGTGTCGCGGATATCACAGAGCCCTCATCGAGCCTTCCTTCCGTGGCAATGAACTGCCCCAGGACGTCCGATGGAGGCAATCAGGCGGTCGTGGCATTGCCGGCGTCCTCAACCAGCTACACGTTGCAGAATCTGGCGCTGCCCACGGGTGCCGTTCAGTGCTCGGTATCGGGGATCAACATATCCAGGAACACAGTGGGTACTTGTGTCTACCTTCCCGACACCACCGTAACGCCTGCGGTAACGATCACGAAGATGGTGTTCTGGCCAACACCCACTTCCATGCCGACCGTGCTCTCGTTGCTTGCGAATGAAAGTCTACTCAACAACGCTGGTACGGCGATCAATGACAATGGAAATATGGTGATGAGTTACGAGCGCACCGATGGACATTCGGGCGTAGCGTACGTCGCCGTTGGTTCTGGGATGAGCAATCCGGTGACAACGCTTGTTCCTCCCGAAACCTCAGGTACAGGTATCGTGGCGACCGGCTTTGCCAACAATAATGCCATTGCGCTTATGGGGCAGGATAGCAACGGCTATGCCCATCCGGCTCTGTTCAATGCTGATGGATCACTGACCGAGGCGCTGGCGCCATTCCTGGCGGGAGGCACGCATGCGGTTATTTCGGTGCTATCGCAAGATGGAAGCAAGGGTGCTGGTAGTGCCGAGGACAGCACGCATACAGATGATGCGGTGACTATTACGTTGCCTTGATCTGGCTGATGCAGAGCTCAGTGAGTCACTAGTTTGGCGGATGTTAGCCATAGTTTTGGTGTCATTGAGATGTCGTTGTTTTACGTTGGAGCAGGTTTTTGAGGTGATTAGGAGGCTTGCTTGTCGGCATGGGCTCATCGACCTCAAGTGTAATAAACAGGCGGGTTGTGAGTGGCTCGCTGCGAAATTTTGAATGTCTATTGGGAGTGGTGTCGTGCATAAGTCATCATCGCTTCGGTTGTGGGTGAGCGTGATCGTTTTTGTCGTAAATGGATTATCGATAATGCCTGCATCAGCGGTAACCGTGCATTACGAGGGTTCGGGGCTGTGCCCGAGTGGAAACGGCACTGCAACCTATGGGGGGATGCCTGGGGATAAGCCCTATGTTCCACAGGGTTACAAGTCAGCAAATAAGGCGTCAGATACGGATTGGGCCTTGGAGCTTCGTGCTAGTGAATCATCTAGGGATGCTCTTGCTGCTTTCAGGGATGTCTACGCACCAGGAACGAAGCTACATTATTATATTTCAGCGATACACACGAGAAAGAGTTATTGTGAGTTCTAGAGCCTGTTAACGCTACTACTTAAGCCCGCCGGCGATGCAGGCCAAGTTGATGATATCGAGCAATGCGGCGTTCAGCTGGTCGTAATGACAAGCGGTACGGCGACATCCTATCATGTGCCGAAACAGCCGCTAGACTTCATTGCGTTGTTTGTGCGCCAGTGTTGATATTTAGGCGTCTTGGTCATGCATCATTTCGAGTTGAGTGACGTTGGTGTGGATGTCTTGATGGGTAAGAATCAAGCCAAGCACTATGCGCGTTAGTTGCCTTTGGCGAATAGGGCATACATGTGGAATCCATGGATCTTCCACGCCGCATGCATCTTCGCTGATTACTAGGGCTACCACGGCGCCTCCGATGAGAAGGAGGGTGAGATGGGTATGGGTTTGGGAAAGGCCCGGTCGGTCTGCTCGATGACAGTGCTCTTGCTTGCGTTGACGACGTTATTTCCGCCATTCGGCGTTAAGGCGAGAGGCGTCGACCCCTGTCCTGGGGGCGTTGTCAATCATCAGGTGCCGACGCATCCTCAGCCCGGATGGTCATGGGATTATCGTGCCCATGACGGACCAAACCGTGTCTGGGAAACCAGGGGAATTGTTACGTACAGTACGCAAATCAATGTGCGTCCAGAATGTGATCCCATGTATCAGAAGGCGGACGCTTTGAATGCGCTTTATGACAGTTTGTATCCAGGTTGGCGATATAAGCAGCTTTTTGGATGGTAAAGCGGCATCCCGTTGATCGATGCGATGCCGCTTCCTATGTTCGTCTTACCAGAACCGATATTCGGCGGTCAGGCCAACCAGGTTCACATGGGCCGTCTTGCCGTTGTCGCCCTTGCCATTGGGCTTGAACGTATATCGATCGAACGTTAATGCCAGCCCGATGTTCTCGCTGAAGTCGTAACCCACGCCGATGCCACCGTAGATACGGTTATCGAACGAGGTGTGACGATAGCGCACCGTGTTGTCGTAGACCTGGATATAGCTGAATTCCTCGCTGCCTTCGGAACGGGTGCGAAGGTGCGCCACGCCCAGGTGTGCGGTGAGGCGCAGGTCATACGGGAGATCCCACTTGCCATTGACACCGACGACGATGGCATCGCTCCTGGTTTCTTCGCGCAGGGCGTAACGCGTGGAAAGTCCACCGCGATCGTTACGCCACGTGGCCTTGCCAAGATTCACATACCCAGCTTCCACGCCAAGCGAGAAGGGGCGCGACACCACCCAGCGATAGCCGCCGAGTATGCCGAAGCCGGTGCTGCTGCGATCTTCTTTTTTGTAGTTCACGTCGCTCGTCGGGCGATGGTCGATATCGAAGCGCGATGCGCCGGTCGTCACCGAGATGAAGGGACCTGTCTGCGAAACAGAGGCGGACGACGATTCAGCCGTGGCGGCGAGCGGTGCGGCGAGCAGCACGGCAGCGATGGCCGTGCGGAGCATGGTGTTGTGCATGTTGGTTCCTTGATCCCTAGAAGTCCTGATCCCGTCGCCGGTCTGCATGCTGGCCGGGCGCAGTATTATATGAATCCTGCGATATAGCCGCAGGGCATATCCGCATGCCGTCGTGGAAACCTGCGAACACGTTCTCCTTTCCTGACAAGGGCCATTCCGCCCACCCGTGACCTCTGGCATAGGGCCTCTCCCTGAACGAGAGCTAGCATCGGTGTCTTGCGCAATCCACAGGGGAGCGCGCCGATTTGCTCGCAAGGACGGCCGGGCGCCCATTTGTTTTCCGGGAGACTGTAGTGAAATCCACCCTTCTTGCCTCCGCGCTGCTGGCCGCCCTGGCCGGTGTCGGCGCTACCGCCGTCCGCGCGGACGACGTTCCGCCCATCCAGGACGCGCCGTTCAACGGCACCCTGAAGCTCAACGTCGACGCCACCGATCTCGACCGCCGCATCATCCGCGTCAAGGAATCCATTCCCGCGCAGGCCGGTCCGCTGACCCTGCTGTTCCCGGAGTGGATCCCGGGCCACCATTCGCCCACGGGCCCGATCGACCAGTTCGCCGGCCTCATCGTGCATGCCGGTGGCAAGCGCATCGAATGGAAGCGCGACGAGTACAACGTCTATGCCTTCCACATCGACGTGCCGGCCGGTGCCACCCAGGTCGACGTGGAATTCCAAACCCTCACGCCGCAGGACCCGCGCCAAGGCCGCATCGTGATGACGAACGACATCGTCAACGTGCAGTGGAACCAGGTGGCGCTGTACCCGGCGGGTTACCGCGCCGACAAGGTGCAGGTGGAGCCGTCGGTGAAGCTGCCGGCCGGTTTCCAGTTCGGCACCGCGCTCGAGCAGTCCAGCAAGGACGGGGACACCGTCACCTTCAAGGCCATCGACTTCGACAACCTCGTCGATTCGCCGATCTTCGCCGGTCGCTACTTCAAGCGCGTGGACCTCGATCCCAATGGTCGCTCGCCGGTGCACCTGAATATCGTGGCCGACAATGCCAAGTCGCTGGAGATCAAGCCCGAGGCGCTGGAGATCCACCGCAAGCTCGTCCAGCAGATGGACAAGCTCTACGGCGCGCGCCACTACAACCACTACGACTTTCTGCTGGCGCTCACCACCCAGCTCGGCGGCATCGGTCTCGAGCACCATCGCTCGTCCGAGAACAGCGCTGCACCGGGCTACTTCACCGAATGGGACAAGAACTGGCTCGGTCGCGACCTGCTCGCCCACGAGTACAACCACTCCTGGGACGGCAAGTATCGTCGCGGTGCCGATCTCGCCACGCCGAGCTTCAACGTGCCGATGGGCGACAGCCTGTTGTGGGTGTACGAAGGCCAGACGCAGTTCTGGGGCAATGTGGTGGCCGCGCGTGCGGGCCTTGTCTCGCAGGACCAGGCGCGCGAACTGCTCGCCTTTGTCGCCGCCACGTATGACCAGGGTCGCCCGGGCCTGTCCTGGCGCACCATCGGCGACACCACGAACGATCCGACCATCGCCCAGCGTCGTCCGCTCTCGTACCGCAACTACCAGATGAGCGAAGACTACTATTCGGGCGGCCAGATGATCTGGCTCGACGTGGACACCAAGCTGCGTGAGCTCACGAAGAACAAGCGCTCGCTCGACGATTTCGCCAAGGCATTCTTCGGCATGAAGGACGGCGACTGGAAGGTCAATCCGTACACCTTCGACGACGTGGCCAGCACGCTCAACGGCATCGCGCCGTACGACTGGGCTACCTACCTGAAGGATCGCGTCTACGGGCACAAGGGCGACATCGAAGGCATCGAGCGCGGCGGCTGGAAGCTGGTCTACAACGACAAGCCCTCCGACGTGGTGAAGATGTTCGAGTCCAAGCGGGGCTACACCGATCTCACCTACTCGGCAGGCTTTGCAGTGTCGGCCAAGGGTGACATCTCCGACGTGCGCTGGGATGGTCCGGCCTTCAATGCCGGCCTCTCGCCGGGCATGCACATCGTGGCGGTGAACAACAAGGAATTCAGCGGCGACGTGCTGAAGGATGCCGTCACCGATGCGAAGACCGGCAAGGCCCCGATCGAACTGCTGGTGAAGAACTTCGACCAGTACAAGACGATCAAGGTGGACTACCACGAAGGTCTGAAGTACCCGCACCTGGAGCGCGACAAGAGCAAGCCCGACTGGCTGGGCGAGTTGTACAAGACCAGGTAAGAAAAAAGGGCGCCTGAGGGCGCCCTTTTTTCAGCGGCTGACGATCGACACGCGCCGGATCACCAGCTTGCCGCGCAGCTTCTCGAAGCGGATCTCGTTGGCCAGCGGATCGTGCGGCGGTTCGTCGGGGAAGGGACACACCAGCACGCCGTCGCGCACGCCCCGGCGGATGGTCACCACCGGTCCGCGCTGGTGGTTGCGGTAGAAGGCCACCAGCTCGGCGTCCTGTTCCAGCCCTTCGCTGGAGTACTGGAGCACGAACTGGCATTCGCCTTCACCCAGCTCCATCAGCATGTCCAGCGAGCCCTGGTCATCAAGCTTTGCCACCAGCTGGGTGGCTTCCCCGGCATCGTGGGTCAGGGCGAGGCAGTCGTCCTGGGTACCGGTCCAGCGGGTGTAGCGGGTCGCGACCATGCCGTGGCCGATGTTCTCGGCGGTCGTGAAGTTCTCGTCGTAGTGGTTAAGCCAGCACTGGTCCATCTGCACCCCCGCCCGGGAGCTCCTTCAACACCTGGGAGCCGATCATCGCTCGCCGAACGTTAAGGGGATGAATGCCCGGTGTCATGGGAATCATGGCGAACTTGCGACAGCTCCGGCGGGCAGGGTGGCAGGGGAGGCTTTCGGACGTTTCAGCCCGAACAGGGGACGCAGGAAGCCCACCCGGCGGATGCCGTATTCATGGAGGATGTGGCAGCCGGCAACGGTGCCGCCCAGCACCATGGCCGGCTCCAGCCAGGGGCCCAGGGACAGCGGCTTGAGCAGGAAGATCAACAGGATGATCAGGCTCTGGTGGAGCATGTACCAGGGGTACACCGCCTCGGTGCAGTAGGGCAGCCAGCGGAAAGGCCGGTCGAGCCAGACCTTGCCCCAGCCCAGGATCGTCAGCAGGGCCACCCACAGGTAGAGACACTGGGAGCCATGGGAGATCGCCGTCCATACCGCGCCGGGCACCTGCTGCGCCCAGGCCGGCGGATGATCGCCCACCTTCATGCTCAGGTAGCGCAGGCCCAGGTAGACCGTGACCGAGGCCAGCGCGATCACCAGCGTGCTGCGACGTGCTGCCACCACGCGGTCCCAGAACGAGGCTTCCCGGGCCAGCAGGTAGCCGGACAGGAACACGGTGGCGTACTTCGCATGCTGGAACCAGTCGCCGAAGAAGGCGTTGGTGGGCGGGAACCGCGGCGCCAGCACCCACAGGTAAAGCACCTGCAAGGCGGCGGGGACACCCAGCAGCACCCAGGCCGGCGAGCGGGCGAAGCGACCCACGGCCCAGTGCACGGCAGGCCGGTTCAGCAGGGGCATCAGGAGCACCAGGCCCACGGTGTAGGTCCACAGGTATTGCAGGTACCACAGGTGGTTCCAGGTGATTCCGTATTCCCAGCCGGAGAAGCTGCCCCTCGGCCAGGGATGCACCTGCCAGTAGGCCACCAGGAATCGCCAGAACCCCGGCTGCAGGTGCCCGCTGGCCACGCCCTCGCAATAGGGCTGGATGGGCACCACCACGAACATGCCGAAGAACAGCGGCAGCAGGAGTCGCCACGCCCGCTCGCGGGTGAAGCGGAGCAGCCGTCCTTCCGGGGCGGCCAGCGCGATGGCGATGCCGGAGATCAGGAACAGCAGGCTCATCCGCCAGCGATTGAGGAAGATCATCGGCCATTGCAGCCACTCGGCCGTGTAGTTGCTTTTGATATGGAAGCCCCAGTCCCCCACGTAGACCATGCCCGTGTGGTACAGGATCAGGAAGGCAAAGGCGAAGACGCGCAGGGCGTCGATGTCGTAACGGCGTGTCCGGTCCATGTGTGTCCCCCTGGGTAGCGGGGATTACGATGCGCGGCGGCATGACCCCGTCGCCAGCGGCAGGGGCCGGAATCCGCCCTCCCTGGGACGAACGGTGGTCATGGAGTGACGAAGGCCAACGGCCCCCGCTGCCGTGCCGGTAGCATAGGGACATGACTTCGACGCCCCTCCCGCCCGGCCACGACCTCGCACGCGACCATCGCCGCCGCCGCTGGTTCGTGGTGGCCTTCTGGCTCGTGCTCTTTGGCAGCTCAGCGGTCAGCGGCACCATCACCAATGGCATCGATGCCGAGCGCTACCACGTGGCCTTCGCCGCCTGGCAGCTCGCCACGTTCGAGTTCAGCAGCGCGGTGGTGTCGCTGCTGGCACTGCCCTTTCTTCTGATCGCCTGCGACCGCTGGCCCCTGCATGCGGATACGTGGCGTCGCCGCCTGCCGCTTTATTTTCTCGGTAGCGTGGCCTGGTGCGCATTCCATGTGACCGGCATGAACCTCATCCGCATGGGCGTGTTTCACCTCAAGGGCATGCAGTACGACCCGGGCAGCATCGGCCTGCTGGCGATCTACGAATACCTGAAGGACGTGCGCACCTTCTTCATGATCGTGGCCGTGGAACATCTGGTGGAGTGGTTCGGCCGTCGGCTGAAAGGTGAGGCGAGCCTGCTCGCCGCGCCGGAGGAAGGTCCGCCGGTGGAGCCCGTGGACCGCCCCGAGCGTTTTCTCGTCCGCAAGCTCGGCCAGGATTTCCTCGTGGCCACGGCCGACATCGAATGGGCGCAGGCCTCGGGCAACTACGTCAACCTGCGTGTGCGCGGACGCGACTATCCGCTGCGCAGCACCCTCGCCGCGCTGGAAGCACGGCTCGATCCGGCGCTGTTCGTCCGCGTGCATCGCAGCTACGTGGTGCGGCTGGCGCAGGTCACCTCGATCGAGCCGCTGGATGCAGGCGATGCACGCCTGCACATGGCCGACGGCTCGCAGTTGCCATGCAGCCGCCGTTACCGGGAAAGCCTGCGCGCCGCCGCGACCGGTGCCGAGCCTCTGGCGGCCCGGGCCTGAGCCGGGAGGCTCAGGCCGTCTTGCGCGGAATGAAACCCGGCACGCCGGTATTCACCACGTTGTTCAAGCGCACCCGCATGGTGATGCCGTCGCGCATGTCGTGCATGGCATCGTCGGGCAGGGTGGCGATGCCGATGTTTTCCACGATGTGCGCGGAGCTCGTCGAGGTGGTCAGGAAGGCCGTTCCGCGCTGCGCGGCCCACGACAAGGCGACCTGCGCCGGCGTCATGCCCGTATGTTCCGCGATACGGCAGATCGTGGCGTCCTCGGTGATGCGCGGTTCCATGCCGTGACCCAGCGGCGCAAAGGCCAGCAGCACGACGCCGTGCAGCTGGCAGAACTCAAGCATCTCCCATTCCGGCAGGTAGGGATGGCATTCGACCTGCACCACGGACGGCTTGATCCGCGCGCCTGCGACGATCTCCTTTAGTTTGTCGAGCGTGATGTCCGACAGGCCGATGGCGCGACACTTGCCCTTGTCCACCAACTGCTCCATCGCGTGCCAGGTGTCGAGCAGGGTCACCCCGGTGTCGTAGACCGGCTGGCCGTGTTCGTCGCGAGGGTCCTGCTCGTCACCCGGCTGGAAGGCGAACGGCGTATGGATGAGGTACGCGTCCACATAGGCGATGCCCAGCCGCTCCAGGCTGGCGTCCAGCGCGGGCTCCACCCGCTCCGGGCGGTGGTTCGTGTTCCATAGCTTGGTGGTGACGAAGAGATCCTTCCGGCGCACCACGCCGGAGGCCATCGCCTCGGCGAAGGCGCAGCCCACGATGGCCTCGTTACGGTAGCGCTCGGCGCAGTCGAAATGCCGGTAGCCCGCCTCCAGCGCCAGCTTGAACGCCTGCCGTGCCCGGCCGCCGTCGGCGATGAGGGTGCCAAAACCCACGGCCGGCATCTGGCCGTCGCCGTGGTTGAGCGCAATCCGGATGTCCCGCAGGGACGGGGAGGCGTGCATGGTGAGGTACTCCGGCAGATAATTTTGTTCGGACTCGGATAATATTCCTGCCGAGAAGCGGAGGTCCAGTATTTTTATGCCGAACAGAACAAAAATTGATGCGGCGGAGAAACGGCCCCGGGGCCGGCCAAAGGCCTACGACTCCCAAGCCGCCCTCGCGCAGGCCACCGAAGCGTTCTGGAAGGCGGGCTACGCCGGCACCTCGCTGGATGACATCGCCAGCGCTACCGGCATGAACCGCCCCAGCCTGCGCGCGGCCTTCGGCGACAAGCGCGAGCTCTACCTGCGGACGCTGGCCGATTACTGGGCCCGCAAGTTCGAGCTGATGCACAAGGCGCTGGACGGCGACGAACGCCTGACGGACAGCCTGATGAAGGTCTACGAGGCATCGCTTGCCGTCTATTTCATGGGCGATGGACCGGCGCGCGGCTGCTTCGTGGTCGGTACGGCCATCACCGAAGCCAACAGCGATCCGGATGTGCAACGCATGGTGGCCGATGGCTTCCGCACGCTGGATGCCTGTTTCGAGAAGCGCCTCACACGTGCCGTGGCCGACGGCGAACTGCCTGAGGGCAGCGACGCGGTCACGCTGGCGCTGCTGGCCACCGCGACCATGCACAGCATCGCCGTACGTGCGCGCACCGGCACCCCACGCGCCGAACTGCAGGCCATGGCCCGCCGCGCCGTGGACACGATCTGCGGCGGGTGAGCGCATGACGGAAAGCCTGCCCGATATCGCCACGCGGGGACTGGATGTCATCTTCTGCGGCATCAACCCGGGCCTGTCGGCCGCGGCGTCGGGACATCACTTCGTCGGGCACAGCAACCGCTTCTGGCGGGTGCTGCATCTGGCGGGCTTTACCCCGCATCAGCTGCGCGCCGAAGAAGACCGCTCGATCCTCAGCTATGGATATGGCCTGACGACCGTCGCGGGCCGTCCCACGGCGGGTGCCGCCGATCTGTCAGCAATGGAAATCGTGGCTGACGCCGAAGCATTCCGCCAACGGATCGCGTCATACGCGCCGAGATACGTCACCTTTCTGGGCAAGATGGCCTACGCGGCGCTGTCGGGGACGCGCGACCCGGCATGGGGCGCACAGCCCGGGCTGCTGGAAGGCGCCCGTGTCTGGGTGCTGCCCAATCCCAGCGGGCGCAACCGCGCCTTCTCACTCAATGCCCTGGTCGAGGCTTACCGCCAGCTGCGCGATGAGCTACACGCGGCGGATGCCCCGCCTGACGGACACCCGCAAGCATGAGGCTAGGCCGCCGCCCCCATTCCCGCTACAATCCCCGTTCGCTTCATAAGCGCCCGTAGCTCAGCCGGATAGAGTAGTGGCTTCCGAAGCCATTGGTCGGGGGTTCGAATCCCTCCGGGCGCGCCAGCTTGCCAAAACCCCGCCACGCGGGGTTTTTTATTGCCCGACATCCTCTGTAGGAGCGCGCCTCGCGCGCGACGGTCATGGCGACCACCTGACCCGACGCCGACCCACGCAACGTGCCACGCCCGGTATCCACGATGCCGCTAGACTTGCCGCATCAATAGCGCAAGCCAGGTTGCGCCGATGCACACGAGGATGTCGCCATGTCATGCCAGGTAGATCCGCTTTTTTTCGCAGACTGCGCAGCCCGTTCGTTCTTCGATCAGGTGGCCAACAAATGGTCGGTGATGATCCTCACCATCCTCACGGACAGGCCGACACGATTCAACGAAATGCGCAGGCGCATGGAAGGCATCACGCACAAGGCTCTTACCGAAGCGTTGCGGCGCATGGAGCGCAACGGGCTCATTACACGCGCAGTGCTGGCGACTTCACCGGTAGCCGTCGAGTACGCCATCACCGAGCTGGGTCGTACGTTGCAGGTGCCCTTCGGCGCCGTCTACGAGTGGTCGATCCATCATCTGCATGAAATCGAACAGGCGCGCGCCACCTATGATGGGCGATCTATCGATCAAGTACATTTATCCCCAGACGTTGATTAAAGCGATCTTCCACCAGGATATGCCAGCGCAATGCTGGTTATCCGCCGCTGAATCCGGGTGGCGATATACATGAGTATATCTAGGCACCTTAAGTTGCGTAATTGACGCTGGATATCGTGCCCATATCATTTTGTCCTGGCCCATTTCATCAAGCCATGATGTCTCGCAGCGATCTCGAAGAGACGCCGTCACACACCAGGACACCCTCATGAGCACCCGTGAATTCGATAAGGATCGCCGCCACTTGATAAAGCTCGCCGGCATCGCGGCAGCGGCTGCAACGATAGGTATAAACCCCACGCAAGCACACGGGACGCCGCGCTCGCATCCAAGGCTGTTCTTTACGGACGTTGGCAAGGGCACCAACGTCCTGCTTCTGCACGGATGGACATGCGACTCACACGACTGGAGCTGGCAGCTTCCGTTGCTCGAATCAAAATATCGCGTGGTTGCCGTGGACCTCAGAGGCCACGGTCGTTCCGATGTTCCGCCTTCAGGAGCATATAACCCATCGGACTACGTGGGTGATGTCGAACGGCTTATCTCCAGTCGTTATCCTGGCGAAAAATTCGTCGTGACCGGTCACTCGATGGGAGGGCAGATCGGCGCCCGCCTGGCGGCAACGCGACCTGACCTGGTGCGTGCACTGGTGTCCATTGACGGCGCCCTGGGCTTTTCCGACGAGGTGGGGATGTTGTTTGCAAAGGCTGCTCGCGCCCTTGTGAGCGGTGATCCCGCCGTCGTCGTGCCTGCGTTCCTCCGGCCGGTCTACGACAAGCATACCAACCCGGCATGGAAGCGCTGGCATGCGCGGCGTGTGCAGGGCATGCCGGCGCACGTGGTGCGCGAATCCTTCGGTCCGCTTTTCGTTGGCCCTGCGCAGGTGGGCGTGGGTGAGGCCAGCGGGGAATTCTGCAAGACCCTGAAGGTACCGGTGTACCACTTATGCCGCGACCCTGTGCAGGCGGATCGCATGCGTCCATGGTTCACGGCCGCCGGATCGAAGGTGGATGTGTGGACCGATGCAGGTCACTGGATCATGCAGGACCGCGTCGATGACGTTAATCATGCGGTTACCCAGTGGATCGACGCCCTGTAGTGCAGGGTTCGTGATGGTGCGCGTCTTCCATACCTCCGTGCGCAGCTCTCCTTCGTTTTTCCAATCTTTCCGAGCGCCAGCTGTAGGAGCGCGCCTTGCGCGCGACCGGTAGTCACGGTAACCCCCGGGTCGCGCGCAAGGCGCGCTCCTACAAGATCATTTGTCCGCAAGAATGGCCTTGGCTGCGTCCACGCCGATAATCCATGAACCTGCCAGCATCATCGTGTCCTTGATCACCAGCCTTCCCGCACCCGAAAGATAAGGAAACCCATGCTGCGCATCTCCCAGCGCCGGCACCCACGCATCCGGGGTGGTGATAAGGAACGATAAGGTCACCAGCGTCGTGCCGAAGGAAAGAAACGCTCCCAGCAGCCCGAGTCGCTTCGACAGCGGATAGGAGAGCACCAGAAGGGCAATCGTCCACTCGACGATACCGAGTCCCGTCGAAAAGCCGTAGGTGTTGTTCGCCCTCTGCCAGGCACGCTGCTCGGGCACGAGCTGACCTTCATGCGTGAGATGCGCCTTGTATTCCTCGGGGTGGTTATAGAAGAACGACATGACGGGACTGTTGGCCACGAAGGGCGTGATGCTGTCTGCTTCATATGGAACGAATTTCAGCTCACCGATCCACATGAAGACAATAGCGATGGCAAGGCGCATGAGGACAGGGCCGGCACGCTCGGTGCGGACGAAAAGGACTAACGCATCGTGGAACGTACGGGTCATGACAAATGCTCCGGTTGAAGGGAGCTCAGTTTGAATCGGCGCGGCGAGCGCATGAACGCGCATCCCACTCAATTCATGGCGCCTGCGTCTCACCCGATTCCCCTGTAGGAGCGCGCCTTGCGCGCGACCGGCTCTCCCAATGGCCCGGTCGCGCGCAAGGCGCGCTCCTACAGGGGATATTTGCGTAGCCGCCACCACCAGGCCAGGCCAGGCACCAGCGCCAGTTTGGCGGTGACGATCAGCATCCCACCCGCATCGAACCATCGACAGATCCACTTTAAGGTGCTAACGATTTGTGGGGCTCACGGCGAGCATGGGCTCTTATGCAGGGTTGCCCATCAGCGCATGGTCCCCTGTCCTGTATCGAAGCGGGTACTGAACGAACAGAGCATCACCAGATCGCGCTCAGGGTCGCTGGTCTGGTTACGGCCGTGCAACACCCGGTAATTGTCTATCAACACGAAATCACCGGTTTGCCAGCGGATGCCGCGTGTGAGCGACCGGGCGGCCTGGCGAAGCTCCTGCAACAAGTCTGGATCTATTTCACTACCATCCTCCCACGTGACCTGGGTGCTGAACGACCCTTCGGCGTCTTCATGGTCGGGGCGCTTGTACGCTTGCGTGAAAACATTCTGGCTTACGGCCTTCTGCCCGGAGTCGTGCACGGGAGCCAGCACCTCTGCAGCGAACTCGAAAACGACGCGGCGATCGCTGCGCTCGGTAACACTTACGCCACGGCGGGCAAGAGCCGGTTCCACGGCACCTCCCAGTAATCGATGCACCACCGGGTTTCCCACCAGGATGGCATCGAACGCCTCCGGCGGAACATAGTTGCGGAATCGAATACGACGCCGTGCCAGGATGTCGCGGGTGGCGGGCGAAAGTTTCTCGAGAATCGCCGCACCATCGGCGACGAGGGTTTCGCCTCCCGAACCTTCCCGTGGGGCCCGGCGGCAGTAGAACCACAGCAGGTCCGGGCGCAATGGGCTGTTCCCGTATTCGAAGTGCAGATCGAGGGCCGCCTGACCGATCGTCACCGTCTGCAGTTCATTGCGACCGCTTGCAGGCTTCCTGTCACCGAACGGAGACAGCAGGAAACCTCGGCTGAATCGCGACGCATAGGCATGAAATGCATCAGCATCGATGCAAAAGCCTCGAAACACGACGGCTCCATGTCGGGCGAGATCGTTCCAGACGGATTCGTCATCGATCTCGGTGAGTGACCGGCCGGCGGCAGTGAGTAACTTCGGGCGATCACTGATTGATGTATTCATGCGTCGTCCTGCCTGTTTGATGGAAATATCCGATGGATGCGAGCAGGGCTTCGCGCCGCTCGGTGACTTCGGCAAGCGTGTCACCGCGCAGCACCGCCTTGAACTGGCCATCTGCGCAATGAGCGCTCTGGCTTCGCTCACCCGAGTCGTCCACGAAGCATTCGACGATCCATGGAAGCGTGCGCAGGTATGCCCGATCCACCGATAGCGGTACGCCATGCGGCACGAGCAGCCACGAGGTTTCTGCCCGACGCGCTCTGGGCAGCGGCGACGGTGCTCCACATTGCGCCGCATACGAAGCTTGATAGAGATTGACGCCGTAAGCCGCCTCTATCGCCGCGACGATGCCGATGCCGCCTGGACGGCTGGCTATTTCGCAGAAATAAAGCTCCGTATCGGAATAGAACATCTCCAGGTGAAAGGCGCCATCCTGGAATGCGGGTAGCAATCGGAACACTTCGCGCATGGCGGCTTCCACGCGCCGATTGAGTTCCGCATCATGAGAGAACTCGCTAGCCACGTACGTGAAATTCGTAAAGGAAAGGCAGAAATTGATATAACGCGACACGGCGAAAAAGCTGAGCTCGCCATCGACAACCAGGCCATCGACATGCAACATGGGTAAGTCGATGAAGGCCTCAAGCATTTCATCCTGTGCGACCGGATCGACGTCCTCTATACCCGGAAAGATGCGTACCTCGATGCCCCCCGATCCCAGCAACGGCTTGCGGACGACAGGCCCGATCCCTGCGGCCGGAAAGACCTCCTCGCGTGAGCGTCGCTGAAGGGGGGACCAGAAGGCCGGCAACTTGAACGAACCTGCGGTTCGCAGGTATTCCTTCATGAACAACTTGTTGCGGAATGCACGTGCGCTCAGGAAGGATTGTCCTGGCAGCTCGAGTGCCTCGCGTATCTTCGCCGCCAGTAGCACGTACTGTTCATCCATACAGGCGACACGGGTGATGAGGTGGCGTACGCCTGCCTGGTCCAGCGCTGCCAGGACACCGGCAAGCGTCATTTCGGTGGCGTGGATCGCCTCCATGTCACCATCGGTCTCGACGGTCGATGCAGAACCGGTCGGTTTGATGACGATCAGCCTGTGTGTCGGGGGTACCTTCACAGGCTCGGCACCTGCCACAAGCAATACGGTTTGCTCGATCATGCCGCCCCCTGCATCATCAGTTTATCGAGATGGCGCAGGTAGGATGCGCGGACGGCCGCCAGGTGGCCATCTTTCGTTGCCGGCAGCGACGAAGCGAGGATCGCCCTCATGACCTTGCGTCCAAGCTCCACCGCCGGAAGGGTTGCCGGGTCAGTGGCGTGCAGGTGGCTATCCAGTTTTTGCAGAAGCGTATCGGGACGGGCCTTCACTCGCTGACCGAGTACGGTTGCCCAGTCCGGCGAGGTTGCGTAGCTGGCAAGATTGGTCTCATCAACGAAATCGAAACTTACAGAGACCGATGTCTCCAGCGTCCGTACGTGGTGGGCCCATTCCGTCCCGACGTAAAGTACTTGTCCTGGCTGGAGTTCCGCGTGCCACGCCGTGGCCTGTCGCCACGTCGGGAACTCACTGTCGTCCGGGGCTTCCGGGTCCATGAACCCTATGCCTGGCTGGTAGACGTGCGCCAGGTCGGCGGGAGAATAGAGCGTTGCGCGCTTGCGGCCGCGTAGCTGGGCGATCATGGCGATCGTGCCGTTGTTATCGACATGCAGCGGCGTCAGCGCACCAGGAAGACTCACCAGTAACCACAGGTGGTTGAACAGCGAGTAGTAATAGGGAAGTGCATGGTTGAGTGGTCGCAAGGGTGGTGGAACCAGCGGCGACACTTCGGCAAAGGTGGGATCATCCGCGCGATGCACAAATCGAAGGGTGCCGCAGTACAAGGGAAGATCCTGTGCGGCGAATGCTTCGTACGAGCCATCGAGCCAGCGTCCTTCGTAGAGCTCCCTGACGCGGCCTGGTTGTTCAATGTAGTCGAGATAGCGGGAAAAATCGGTCTCGACGCTCACGAGGTTGGCGCGGCGATGCGTTACGAAGTTGGGTGCTTTTGCAAACGCGTCGATATGGCCAAAACGTTGCCTCAGTACACCAAGGTCCTGCCATGCCGCGTAGCTTGGCCAGTCTTGTATGTATCCGGAGATGATCCATGGACTGTCGTGGAGAAGCCTTGGGTTTTCGCGGTGCAGCCTGGCGAATTCGGCAACGTCTATCACGGGGATGGTGCGTGCCTTCATGCGGTAGCTCCCTGGCAGCTGTGCAGTGGATATCCGCCTGCCTGTAACTGCGAGGCGACGAGCCCGGCGACATAGGCCAGGATCGTGGCCGCCGCACGGGCGGTCATACCATCGTGATCGAGCAGAGGGTTCACCTCGGTGAGGTCGAATCCAACGATCTGTCGTCGGGCCGCAATGTCCTCGATGCGACCCAGCACTTCGAGGACAGTGAGGCCCCCGGGTACCGGATGCCCCGTTCCCGGCGCGATGGTGGGGTCGAGAGCGTCGATGTCGACCGACACATAGACAGGTGCGCCAGGGCATGACCAAGCGTGGGGCAAGGCGATGGGACCTTCATCCATCCGCATGACATCGAGACGTGGATCCTGGGTCGATTCGTCGAAGTACGTCATGCCCCGATGACCTGCCACGAGCATCCGCCCCACGCCGGGCAAGGAGGCAATGCGGCGAAGTACCTGTTTGTGATTGTGCGGAAGTACCTCGCTCCACGGACAAAAATCGGTGTGTGCGTCAAACCACACGATATCGATAGGTGTACGCGAAGCAATGGCGGCGATGGCGCCATAGGACACGGCGTGGTCGCCACCAAGCAGCAGGGGGATGTTCCCGGCCACGTGGCAGGCGAGGACGGCTTCCTGTGTCCGCTCTACGATGCCAGGCCAGTCCACGCCGTCGCTTACAATGATGTTGCCATGATCGAAGCCCGCCGCCGCCACATCCAGCCCCATGCTGGCTGCACGTATCGAGGCCGGGCCATGGCGCCCCCCCGATACGTAGGCGTTGCCATAGTCGGAAGGAACACCGATGACCGCGATGGCGGCTTCCTGCACATGGCGAGGAGCACGTGGCCATCCGAAAAGCGTGGTGGGTTGCGCGCAAAGGAGTGTCATGAAGGTTTCCTGGCAGCCGATGCTGCTGCAATGAGCAGGTGAAGTGCCGTCATGGCAAGGGCTCCCCAGCAGGGGTGGCTGGGGTTCAACCCGCACAGGTCGATGGATGCGATCCGCCGACGGCCAGCGACATCGTCAATGAGAGCTCGCACCGTCCGGTAGTCGAAGCCTGGAGATGTGGCCGACGCCAGGGCCGTCATATCGATACCCAGGTGAACCGGTACATCGGCGGGTTCCAGCCATGAAGCATCCCGGCCCCGGGGAGTCACACGGCGGTACCTGCCCGATAGTCCGGATGATGCACCCCATGGCACCACGTCGTAGTAATGCCGTACGCCAGGCAAGGCGAGTGCGTGCGAAGCCAGCGTTGCAGCGGTGGGCACCGCGCCGTCCTGCATGGCGTGATTATCACCAGTACACACGCGTACGACGTCGGTCTGGCCATGCGCGGCGCACGCGCTGATCGGCACGAAGGCAGTACTGCTGTCACCGCCCAGCATGATGCCCATGGCGCCTTTGTCCGTAAGGATGCGCCAGGCTTCGCCGCCCCGCTGGAAAACATTCCCGACAGGCTCGCCGTGGCGAACGAGTACATCGCCTGCATCGGCCATGGCGACGCCGCGAAGGATCGCGAGACGCTCGTCGGCATCGAACCAGCCGATAGCATGGCCCGTCACCGGATCGACGTTGTACAACAGCTGCAAGGATGTCTCGCGCAGGGCCACGGGGCCTCGCCTGGCTCCCGCTGCGTCGGGATCACCGAAATCCCAGGGAAAGCCCAGGAAGACGATATCGGCGTCGCTGGCAACCAGTCTGGCTGCCGGCCCATCGAATAAGCGCACCGGCGGATCTGTCAGTAACCGGGAGGCTGCTGGCGTACCTGGCGGAACGAGGAAACCACGCGTACGGAGTTGATCCAGTGCACGCCATGCCGCGGTTCCGGGTGACCCTGCCACCGCGGCCAGCGTCGACGGTTGCATGAACTGCATGAGCAGCGCATGCAGTGCGACCGGCAGGCTCAACCGGGTACCCACGCCTTGCAGGCAGATCGTGACCTGCCTGTCGTCGAGTGACTCCACCGCGAACCCCGGCGCGAGAACCAGGGGGATGTGGGTATCGATGTCGATGTTCCCGGCAGCTGCCATGTTTGCCCTGCCGTCCATCTACACCAGGGCCTGTGCATCGAGCATGTCAAGCAACGCTTGCTTCGTTGCACGCGAACGCGGCGACAGGTCGCCCTTGAGTGCGCTGGCAAGGACAACAGTCATCAAGCCCTGGCCGATGTCTTCCAGGTCGCCTTCTTCAAGAAGGGCATGGAGCCGCTTGTCGGCGGAGCGTGTACGTACCAGGTCGGCATGCTTTTGCGCAAAGTGGCCCAATTCGACCCGCCAATCGCTGGAACCGGCATAATCGGCCAGGTTCAGCGGGCTGACCATGTCATGGCTTACCGTGATGGAATCGGAAAGCGTTACCACATGGTGCGCCCAGTTCGGCCCCCAGATCAGCAGATCGCCTGGTCCAAGGCGACCGCGCCATGGGGTCGCCTGTCGCCAGGTGGGAAAATCAGCATCGTTCGGACGATGTGGATCGAGATAGCCGACCCCTGCGCAGTAGAAATGCGCCTTGTCAGTGGGCGGATAGAGAATGGCTTCCTTCTCGCCTTTCAGCTGGCCCAGGTAGGCGATGACGGCATTGTTGTCCTGATGCAATGGAGTCAACGCACCACGTAGGCTTACATACAGCCATACATGGTTACCGGACTGGTAATAGTAGGGGATCTCATGGTTAAGGCAATCCAGGCCGGCTGGAACCGAAGGCGATATATCATCGAATACGGCATCACGCGCATGCCGGACAAGTTGCAGGTTGCCGCAATACAGTGGCAGACCGAGCTCTTTCAGTAATGCGGCATCGCCACGTGTCCAGCAGCCGGCAAATAGCTCGTCGATCGAGCCGGGTGAGTCCACATAATCGAGATACGTGGCGAAATGGGTGCGGACCTGGCACATCCGTGTATCGCGATGCGTAGTGAACTGGGGTGCTCCGGCAGTGACAGGAAGATGGCCGAATCGCTCGCGCAGCAGGTTGTGGTCGCGCCAGCGCGTCCACGCCGGCCATTGTTCCACGTGGTCTTTGATGACAAACGGTGTGGAGGAGAGGATGGCAGGGTCTTGCCGGATCATTTCCTGAAACGCAGCGGCGGAACATACGGGAATCTCTTTTGCGTCCATGGCCAGGCCTCCTCGGTTACGCGCAGATGGGTTAGTGTTGGGCGGTGTCAGCCAGGACATGCAGCACGGATGCGGCAACTGCCGATGTCATGTCTTCCACATCCAGACGAGGATTGACCTCGACGACATCGGCACCGCAAACCTGCCTGTGCCGGGCAATCGCCGCGACCAGTTCGACGAGGCGCTCAGGCATGAGGCCACCGGGTACGGGCGCGCTCGTACCCGGTGCCCGGAAGGGGTCGACGACATCGATATCTATCGAGATGTACCAGGGCAGGTCCCTATCCATCCGATCCAATAGCGCAGATACGTGCATCTGCGCTGCTTCGGCCGTGGTAATCACCTGCGCCTTGTTTCCCAGGCAGGTCTCGTCGCCGGCCGTGAAACCACGGTATCCCACCTGCACGATATGTTTCACGCCCGGCAAAGTTTCCACCCTTCGCAGCACCTGCTTGTGGCTGTGACCGCGAGTACCTTGCCAGGGACTGAAGTCCGTGTGCGCGTCGAACCACACCACGCCTACCGGGTGTCGCTGCTGCAGAGCGTCGATGGGCGCAAAGCTCAGAGAGTGGTCGCCACCGATCACTAGCGGACGATGTCCATCTTCCAGGCATGCGGTGATGGCGTGGTAGACCCGCTCAAGCAGGCCGCCCACGGAGAGGCCCGCGGGTACCGCGATGTCCCCGCCATCACAACCCGCGGGTAACGGTGTGGTGAGGTGGTGCGAGAGCCGACGGATGGTGGAAGGTCCCAGCGCTGCTCCTCGCGAGACACCATTGCCATGATCGGAAGGAACGCCAAGCACGCGAAAGCGGCCAGGGCCAGTAATGCGTTCTTCGTGCGTGGGCCAGCCAAAGAGCGTCGTCGCGCTCATGCTCGTCTCCGGGACAGCATCGCTCGATGCATGGCGCGCAGGAGCACGTGGCATGCCGCGATGGCGGCCAGAGGAGCCTCGGGGCGGTCCATGTCCAGTCCGGTCATGCTTATGCCGACCAATCGGCCTGATTCCGCCACGGCGGCCACCAGCGCGTTAGCTTCATCGATGGACAGCCCTTTGTTGAGCTGCGGCACGGTGAGATCCATGGCGCCAAGGTCGATGGCCAGGTATACGTTCCCCGTGGGAAGTGTTTGTTGCGCATGTGTCTCGCACAGGTTCGATACCCCGAGCACTCCGGACAGCCGAGCGAGATGCTGATCGAGGTTCGCGACACATATCAGCTCGCCGTCCGATGCAGTTTCGTCGACGGAAAGTGCCATTCTTACGACGTTGAGAGGCCCCGACTTTGCCGCCTGCCGAACGGCAGCGTATGTGGAGGTGGCATCACCCCCGAGAATGACGCAAACCGAGGTTGCAGAAGGAAGCGTCGCAAGGGCTTCCGTGATGCGATCCATCGATGTGGACTGCTCCTCGCCGAAGTGCACCGGTACGTCGCCCGCATCACACAGGCTTACGCCAGCCATGATTCGGTGCCCGGCCGCCGCATCATGCCACCCCAGTGGCAGGCGTGAATCGAAATCCACGAAATAGGCGTAATCCTGTGACTTCATTCGGATGAGAGCCGGGGCGTCACGATGGTTGCCCCGGCCGCCGAGGTCGTAAGGGATGCCAAGCACCGTAATATCCGCGTCCTGACCGGCGTTGGCTGCCGGCGCGTGGCAGAATCGTAGCGGCACCGGTCGTCGGGGCGCTGGTACATCCACCCGTGGTTTCTCAGCATCCGCCAGGAGGCCTCGCGCTAGTAATGCGTGAATGCTCCTCTCGATCCCAGCGCCCGCGTCTGCGACGACACCCGCCTCCAGCGGTGCTGGCCTGGCGAAGCGACAGAGCAATTCGTAAGCTCCACGACCAATGCGTGTACGCCGGCCCGAAGCCGTATCCACGATAAGCACATGCGTGCCAGCATGCGATTCGATCATCAGGCCATGAGCCTGGACGATCAGTCGCGGCATCCGCATTATCGGGTCCACTGAGGTGACACTGTCCAGCGTCTCCGGCGTCATCCCAGGCTCCCTTGTCCAGCGTCCCGTGGGGATGCCAACCGACGCATGGCTTTCAACAGGCCCCGGCCGATGTTCCAGAAGGTCATGGTCGCGCCCACCACCACGACCAGACGCCAGCCCGTCTCCATGAAGGCATGAGCAATGTTCAGCGCCGATGGTTCCGTAGTGATGGCGTGTACATGCCCGGCGACGAATGACGGAAGGTTGCGCAGCACGTTGAGCACGACCACTTCGAACATGGTCTTGAGGACGAACGCGATGAATAGCGTGCCCACGATCGTGTACAGGCCAAGTACCCAGCGCGCACGACGGCTCAGCGTCGTACGCGCTGAGTCACGCTTACCTCGAAGGCTTGTGGCGAGTTCCTGCCACCACGCCTCCTGCTGCTTGCGAAGATTGACGATGCCGAACAGGTCACTGACGAGCCAGTAGCCGTCCATGCGAAGGAACGGGTTGAAAGTGTTCGCGATGGAAAGATCGACAAAAACGAAACCGAAAAGAAAAATCGGGTGATGCGTTACCAGATAGGCAGCCACCAGTGCGGCCAGGAAGAATGATTCGAAATAGACCCCACCGATGTCGATGATGGCACGCTGCCGTCGCGGAAGCTTCCACGCATCGGAAACATTTGTCCACAACACGGTATAGACGAGGTAAACCCCCCAGCCGATGGTCATGTCGCGGCACCCGAAGTGGGACGCCGCACTGGCATGGCCGAATTCGTGGCACAACGTGGCGAGCGTCGAGATGAGCATCAGCCACAGGATGCTGGTGATATCCAGCTGGTTGAAGTCGAACTGGTTTCCCTTGAGCAGGAAGGCATACACGTAGACATGCATGGCCAGGAACATCAGCAGGCCGGCAAGCATGGCTGGCTTGCGAAACAGGAACGAAAGCCGGCGTGCCACGGGGGCAACTACCGAGGCCTTGATGATCGGCAATTTGACATGCAGGAAGGAGCGCGCTGATTGCGCACTATGGGCGGCCCGGGCGGGGTCCTGGTCGGGGTGGATCAGGATGCCGCGAGGGAGCAGGGACTGCTCTATGAGTTTGCGCAACCATTCAGCATCCCGCGATGCATCGTGACGTGCCCGGTAGTCACTGATCGCCTCCTGAATGGAGCGCTCGCCGTCGAAACTTCCCGCCAGTACCAGGTAATCTGCCGGTATAGCGAAGCGCACGTCACCCTGTCCGTCGGCTCGCGGCAGCATGCAAAGCTTCATCGGCCGTTCCGCATCGGAATCGAAATCCGAGACTTCAAGCAGGGGGTTGACGATAGGTGCCATCGAATCGCTCATGTCTTCGCTGCATCGGGATACCCCGCCAGCGCGAGCGCTGGCGGGGTACGTACGGCAACCAGGCGACGTTTACTGCGCCTTGGACTTGTCACAGCGGCCGTTGCAACGGTCCGACAGTTCGAGACGATCCTCCAGTTCGATGATTTCGAATTCGTCGATCAGAAGGGTCTCGTCCTTTGTTTCAATGTTGTTGCTCATGATGATCTCCGTTTCAGTAAGGTAGGTTACGACGCCTGCGAACTGCCCTTGCCGTTGCAACGACCATTGCAGCGATCAGAGAGTTCAAGGCGGTCTTCCAGTTCGATGATCTCGAACTCGTCGATGAGCAGCGATTCTTCCTTCGTCTCGATGGTGTTGGGCACGGTACTTATCCTCTGTTGGTTGAGCATTCAACGCAGCAGGCCTCCCCCGCCGCGCGCGTGATGTACTCGACAATCAACGATCACCACCACCTGGTACATCGACAGGTGGTAATTCCCATGTGCATGGCCGTTCAGGCCAGGGCATTGGACCGAACGGCAACAACGGCGTGGCGAGAGAAAAGCATGCGGAGCAGTCGCCACGCTTTTTCCCGCTGCACGCCGTTGCATTCGTCCAGCCATGCCTGGTCGATACCACCAGGGCCGGATACCTGCGCCACGAAAGCGGCATCATCCTGGGCAAAACGGTAGCAGCGGGTGGATTGCACATCGACCAGGACACGTTCGCCATCGCCTGGCAGCTCCATGACGCGCGAGGTATCGAGTGCCAGCCCATCGCCGCGGTCCAGAGTACGAACCAGTTCGTCTTCGACATCGGTGGGCTGGCGCTCCGGTTGCCTGTGCGGTAGCCGCCACTGGTGGAAGAGGTCGCCGCCGCACCATTCCCCGGCAGACTCAAGGAGAAGCTCACCGAACCACGCGTAGAGCTGCTCTGTGGTCTCCGTAACGAAAGCCCCTGCAGCATCGCCTTGCAGGGGGCGAGTCGGGTCCAGCAGCGACAGGCAACGGCATTGCGGCCGGCCGTCGCGCATCAGTGCAACGACGGGGAGAATCGCGGCGCCGAAGCGGGCCGCCATGGCGATCAGGCCGTTCTTCACTTTCACGCCGGTATCGAGCATGCGTACGGATTGCCTCCGGTGGTCACCGCGTGGCCCATCGATACCCGTGTTCCCATCGATCGTGGAAACGATGCATGCGCCGCGCGCGAGGCCCCGTGCCAGTGCCAGTGCCCCGCCAGGCGCCTCTACGCACACATGCCGGAAATATCGCCATAACGCAGCCGTCGGGTTGGCTTCGCGTGCCGACTCGTAATTTCCATAGGCATCTGCGGCCAGGGGCACGAGGACTTCGATGCCGGCATGGGCCAGGTCAGATGTCAGTTGCCGCATATGCCCGATATGAAACGTGACGACCACTATTCCGCGGCCCTGTGCCTGCGTATCGCGAATGGTCTGAAGGGGCAGATCGGCAACGATCGGCGGTGGCGCTTCCGTCGTGAGCCGGGGTAGTGTGTGATGGTGATACAGCCAGCCAAGCCAAAGCTTGCTGATGGCGGCCTCGCGCGCAAGGCCCATGATGTCCGTCGTGCTCCGCCGGTTGCCCAGTAGAGCCAGGAGATTCATCCGGTAGGCACGAAGTCCGTAGTGGCAGAGCTCCTCATCCGACAGTTCATCCAGCGCTTGCCTCATATCCTCCGGTGGGATGTCATCCGAAGCCAGCCATGCGCCCAGCAAAGGCGCGCTCATGTCGTGAGCTCCTCGATGGCAGCCGGTGCCGCCTTGTCGACAGGTTTCGCTGCGGGCCTGGACACCTCGAAGAAAGCCACCATCTCCTGCTTTGCCGTCCTGCGGATGCCCGGACACGGCCGCTCTCCTGAATCGATGCGGATCTTCGGGCAGTGCACGCCCTGACAGGCAGCCAGCATGTGACATCCCTGGCACCCGGTGTCCCGTTCGAATGCCGGCTCGGTCCATAGCGCCATCTTGTCGGTGTCGAGATCAAGCGTGCCATCGGGGCGGATTTTCCCAACGATATTGTGGTCGGCCTTGTCCAGGTCGATGGTGCATTTCATTAGGTCACCGTGGGCACCCACGATGAAATTGTATGGGCGAGCGGCATAGCACACCTCCTCTCCGGCACCGAGTCCGGGTCGCCAGCCACCTGTTACGTGAAGCCCAAGTTTCCGTGCTGCCGCAGTCAGTCGTTTGCGTACCGCATACGACTCGTCGGTGCCGCAAACGGCGAGGTTCGCGTCATTGGCACCGCCCCACTGGCCAACCGCATGAAACGCAAGGATGAAGCGGTCGTCGTGAGCAAATCGCTCTTCAAGCATGAGCAGGAAGCTATCCAGGCCCGGCGCGTTCTGCTGGTCGAAGTTCACCCGGATGACTACCGTAAAATGATCATCCCTCGCGGCCAGTGCGCACAGGTTCTTGAAGATCACCTGGAAAGTGCCGCTCCCATCACGACCACCACGATGACGATCGTGATCATCGGGTAACCCGTCGAGAGTGATCTGGAAATCGTTGATCTTCCAGCTGAGCAGCTTGTCGGCCACTTCTTTGGTAAGAAGATAGCCGTTGGTCGTCATGTGGGTGTCGTAGCGCAGGCCGGCCTCGGCGGCCACCTCGGAAAAAAATGGCCCGAGGTCGTCGATGGCGGCCATGCCGTAGAGCGGCTCGCCGCCGAACCACGAAACACTCAACTCCCGAAGGGAGCCCAGGCGCGATCGGACCAGGTTCTTGATGCCCTCGCGCACGTCGGGCTGCATCGTACCGCGACGGAAATCCTCATAGCAGTACGTACAGCGGAAATTACAGTCCTCGGAGGCGAGCAGGATAAATTCGAGCCGGTCGGTGCGATGGATGTCGGCGCCAAAGGCCATCTGCACCCGCCTCAGTTCATCGGCGCCCGAAGGAACGAGGAATCCCCGTTCCGCGAGATAGCGTGCGATTTTCGACGCATCGCTTGCTACGGTTTTCTGGCTGATGAGGTCCCGCACGGCGTCATGTTGTTCGGGACGGAACGCGTTCATCGATCCACTGTAGGTATTCCACAGCAGAAGCCATCCCTCGCTTGTGGTGGCTTGCACGTTGAAGCGCGATGGCTTGTACTGGCGGCCCGTTTTCGGTGGGGTCGGGCTATCGTCAATCAGCGTAATCGGAATGCGGTCCAGTGGAGACCTGGCCAGAATATCGGTGCTCGAAACCATCACAACCTCCCATGTCGCTGGAATCTGAAGCTGGCTACCGTGGGCGCGCCGCCGATGGTGGCGCGAGATGGATACTCTTTTGTTTTCCCCTTCGCGCCCGAAGGCGCACCATCAGGCTTCCCTGATGGCTATTGCTGGATCGACGCGCGATGCCCTGCGCGCAGGAAGCCACGTCGAAACCTGGCTCAGTACTACGACGACGAACAGACCAACCAACGCATAGGGCACGGGAAGGCGAGCCATCTCGTACCGCGCTATCAGCGCGATGTTCAGGGCTACGGCCATGACGAGCCCGAGTGTCGCACCAGCGGTGACGATCACAAGATTCTCGATCTGGAAGTAACGAAGGATGTCCCGGCGTCGCGCGCCAAGCGCACGGCGGATACCGATCTGGCGTTTGCGCTGCTCGACCCAGAAGCTCGTGAGGGCAAAGATGCCAGTGGCCGTCACGACAAGAAGGATGATCGATACTCCCCCCATCAGCGCTGCCATGCCCATATCGGCGCGATAGGCCTGTTGCCGGATATCGTGGAAAGTCTGGATGCCGTCGTCGGCGATTACCCGTGCGGCGTTGGTGCGGTATAGCGCTTCTGGAACAGAGCGTAGTGCTGCGCCGAGTCTGCCCGGACGAGCCCTTATGACATACCTGGAGAAGGTTGCATTGATGCGCGATGGCACCAGGATCGAATTGTAGGCGAAGCTGCTGCTGAATTCATTGATGCCCGGCGTCTGCAAGCGGGGAATCACACCGACGACCGTGCTTGGCGCGGTTGCCCCGTCGAGGAATACGGGCTTACCCAGCGCATCGCCAGCAGGGAAGAGCTTTCGAGCCACTGCATCGGTCACGATGATCGCGGGTGGTGTCGCAGGATTGCCCATGGCGACATGTCCCACCTCTGGCATGGTGAACTGCCTTCCCGAGCCCAGTGGGACGCCAAGCGTTGCCAGGGCTGTTGCGTCGGTGAAGTAGTAGCTGACGCGCGCCGTCGGTTCCGGCTGCGAGGGAGCCAGGCCGAGGCCGCCATTCCAGGCAGCAGAGTTCATCAGGGGAAGCGAGTTCATCGGCGTGGCGGAGAGCACGTCGGGCAATTCGCGGATTGTGGCCAGGTCCTCACGTTGCATGGCATCCAGCGTTTCATTCGCATCGGCCTTGCTCGTGTCTATGCCGGACCACTGCTGGGTAACGACGAAGAGGTCGTCCTCTGCGATGCCCGTAGGGCGCGTCACCCTGTCCATGCGGGTACTGATGATAAACACGGCATTGCACACGATCGCTAGGGTGATCGCCACCTGGAGAATG
Organism: Luteibacter anthropi; assembly: GCF_023699965.1. Classification (NCBI taxonomy): domain Bacteria; kingdom Pseudomonadati; phylum Pseudomonadota; class Gammaproteobacteria; order Lysobacterales; family Rhodanobacteraceae; genus Luteibacter; species Luteibacter anthropi. The sequence goes on along the minus strand of NZ_CP077072.1, from coordinate 1,146,245 downwards.
ATCAGTAGCACGCCGGCCTTGTGCCTGGAGAGTGCCGATATGAGAGGGTGCAGGGAAGGATTTTTCATGTCGACTTCAACTGCAGGGTGGGCTGGACGAGCGTGGCACGGAAGGTTGGGTAGGCACCTGCTGCGATGGTCGATGCGATAGCAAGAACGACAGTGGTCAGGAGCAGGCTGACATCGAAACGGGCGAGCGACGCGATTTCAGGCGGAAGCAAGGCGTGCACGCACGCCACTCCTGCAAATGTGAGCAGGAGGCCTGCGATGCCGCCGGCGGCGCCGACCATGCCTGACTCGATGAGGAACTGTGCGTAGATGTCCTTGCGCGACGCACCGATGGCACGGCGTACACCGATCTCTGCGCCGCGACGCTGGAACTTGGCCAGCAGGAGGCCGGCCGTATTCACGAGGCATACAACAAGCAAACCGAGAGCCACAAGCAACGAGACGCCGGTATCCGGCGGAACGACATGGCGCGAGTCCAGCCAGTCCGGGAGGTTTTGTAGACGAACCGCGGGCTGCCACGACACGGCACCACTCGCATGCAACTGAGCCGCGTACCCATCGAGGTATTGCCGGTAGGCATGCTCGCGCTCGCGATCACCTAATTGCACCATGTAGCTCAGCCAGGCACAGTTCGATCCTGTGAGACCCCGGATGCCGGATTCCTCCGGAGTTTTCACGCAATCGGTATTTCCGGTGTTCGTTATCGATGCATCGATCGCTGTGGCGAAAGGCACGAAAATATCCTCGCTGGCCGTCGAGAATCCGCCGGTGTTCACCACATCGTAGAAGCGCGGCTGCGGATTCCACGGCTGGGTTACGCCAACGACCCGATACGAGCGTCCATCGATGGCGATGTCGCGCCCCACAGGGTTCTCGCCATGGAAAAGCTTGCTTCCGAGCCGCGCGCCAATGACGGCCACCCGGGCATGTCGTGCATCATCTTCCCGGCTCCAGCCGGCTCCGTTCTGGAATGGGACATCGAACATGCCGAAGAAATCGGATGACACCGCATGGCCATCGACATTGGCTGGATGAGTGCCCGCGGTTGCGGACGATACGGCGGGAGAGATCTTGTACATGACCGTCTGGGCTTCCGCCCGGGCATCCCGAAGAAAATCCGTGGCCGTGCGGTAATCGAGTGCTGGCGGCGGCTCGCCGGGCGTGCCGCGCTGGTCAGGCCCCCAGATGTCGATCTGTGGAACGAAAAGTGCCCCTGACTTCCAGGGTATGGGGTCGCCTGATACGGCACGAAAAACCGCGTATGTCGTCATGGAAGCGCCAACGCCGAAGGCGATGGTGATTATCATGAGAAGGGTCATCCCGACATTGCGGCGAAAGCTTCGCAGCGCAAGCGAAAGATAGTATGCGAACACGTAATCTCCCCTGTTGCTGAGTGACGATATCGTGCAGTGCTCCCCCACCGCGAAGATGTCCGTCACCCGATTAAAGAAAAGTAGGCCTCGCCCTGCAAAGATGTCAATCACCTGTTCGTGTTGCCGTCCACCCTTCGCTCCAGAAAAAACGTTGCGTTTTCTCATCAATTGGCGGCCTGCTTATGACGGACTGCCCCGGATGCTCTGGCGTGTAGGGGATCGCCTACAAATAAATAAGGACCGGATTACACATAATCGGCAACAAGTACTTGCGATATGGTATCCACACGTAGTTTGCGTTATGTATGGCCGGTGTTGGGGCCAACGGATATGCCATGCTCAGGATGCAAAATCTGGGAAAGATCTACCGCACAGCGTCGGTGGAGACGACAGCACTGGACGCATTGGACATCGAGGTGGCCAAGGGCGAATTCGTCGCCGTCACGGGGCCATCGGGTTCGGGGAAAAGCACCTTCCTCGCCATCGCCGGCCTGCTCGAATCCTTCACTAGTGGCGACTACCTGCTTGATGGGATCAACGTACGTGATCTCGACGACGATGCGCGTTCGGCCGTTCGCAACGAAAAAATAGGTTTCATCTTTCAGGCATTCAACCTGATTCCCGACCTTTGCGTGTTTGACAACGTCGACGTACCGCTCCGTTATCGTGGTATGAAAGCCCAGGAACGCGCGGCAAGGGTTGAAGGGGCGCTGGAGCGCGTCGGTCTATCGTCGCGAAAGCGCCATTTCCCTTCTCAGCTTTCCGGAGGGCAGCAGCAGCGCGTTGCGATAGCGCGGGCCCTGGCCGGGTCGCCCCGCCTGATCCTGGCAGACGAGCCCACCGGAAACCTGGATTCCGACATGGCCAAAGGCGTGATGGCGTTGCTCGACGATATCCATAAGGAGGGTGCAACCATCATCCTGGTAACCCATGATGCATCGCTGGCAGCGCGCGCACAGCGTCATATACACATTATCGACGGAAGGATCGTCTTCTCATCAGGTGATCCGGGTGAGTCACCGACGGTGCAAGAGTCGCTCTCTAGCATGCCAGCCTGATGGAGCGCTAGTTCTTTCCATCGGGCTGTTCGGCCGTCGCGCCGTGATGGCGCTTGATCATCGAAATGCGCCGCCGGATGGAGGGCGTCACGCACAAGACGCTCACCGAGGCCCTGCGTCGCATGGAGCGCAACGGCCTCATTACACGCGAAGTCCTGGCGACTTCACCGGTAGCGGTCGAGTATGCCATCACCGAACTTGGGCGTACGTTGCAGGTGCCCTTCGGAGCCGTTTACCGGTGTCGATCGTGTCTCACCCGATCCCCCTGTAGGAGCGCGCCTTGCGCGCGACCGGTTTTCGCGGTGGCCCGGTCGCGCGCAAGGCGCGCTCCTACAGGGGATATTTGCGTAGCCACCACCACCAGGCCAGGGCAGGCACCAGCGCCAGTATGGCGGTGACGACCAGCATTCCACCCGCGTCGAACCATCGGTCGAGGCAAAGGCTGATGCCCAGCGTACCCAGTGCGTTGAGCAAGGTACGGATAGCGTACTCCGTGCCGAAGACTCTCCCGCGGTAAGCTCCGGGCACACGCGTCATGAGCAGCTGCGTGGAATAGACGAAGTTCAGTCCCCCGCCCATGGCGCGAATGCATAGGCCGATGGCTACCATGGTGAAACTATGCAGTGGCGCGGCGATCGCCAGGCCCAACGCACTAATCAGGTAGCTCGCGACGAGGCCCTGGCGCATCCGCCTTTCGTCGTCGCCGGTGACGCGTCGTGCCAGCAATGGGCCAAAGCCCGTACCCAACCCGGTCACGGCATAGAGCACACCCATGCTGAGACCGCCGCCTTCACCCAAAGGAAAGGCCCGGGCGGCAATAGTGGCGGTAAGTACGTTGAGGCCCCCAGTGATGAAGAAGGCATTCAATCCTTTGTGCATCACGAGGAAAGCGATTTCGGTATGCCGCCTGAGGTAGGCCAGGCCATCAGCATATTGCTGGTAGAAGTAGCCGAGGCTCACGCGTGCCGCGCTTCGCTGGTGCGTCGTCTTTACCGAGGCGATGAGCAGCGCCGATACGCCGTAACTCGCGGCGTCAACGAGAAAGGTTTCATAGACTCCGAGCAGGCCGGCGGCGAACCCGCCGGCCGCTGCCCCCACGGCGAGCATCACGGCGAAGGTGCTGGCGCTGAGCGCATTGGCGGGGCCCAGCTCGCGCTCATCTACGATGTCGGGGAACAGCGCATTGCGTGCAGGGGTGAAGAAACCGCTGAGCGCGGCCTGAAGGGCCGAGAGCGTGTAGAGAAGCCAGATATCCGCCGGGCTGCTTACAAGAAGGAATCCGCACACCACGAGTGCACGTAGTACGTCGGCGGCAATCATGAGGTGCCTGCGATTGTACCGGTCGGCTGCGACACCCGCGACGGGGCTGACAAGGAATGGCGCCACCATTCTCACCACGAACAGACCGCCAAGCTCGAGACCGGAGCGGCCCAGGCTACCGATGAGGGTGGCCGAGGCAATGAGATTGAACCAGTCGCCGAAGTTGCTTACGACTTCACCGAACCAGAGATTACGGAAGTTGCCATTCCGGCGAAGAAGCGCAAGGTAGCCGGCAGGCGGATGGCCGATCAACTTCAAAGGGTGTCCCTTCCTGCTGAAGTGAAAGGCAATTATGCCGCATCGAAAGGTATCTCAGGAGGCAGGCAAGTCCTGGTAGGAGCGCGCCTTGCGCGCGACTGATTCTCCAAATGGCCCGGTCGCGCGCAAGGCGCGCTCCTACAGGGCATGGAAGGTGTTTATCACGATGCCGCCGTCCAGCCACTCGGCCAGAAGGGTGCCGGCACGTGCAATGCCGGCTTCTTCGCCCAGGCGGGTGACCAGGGCTTCGCACATCGTTTCGAAGTGCGGGTCGGCCTGGAGTGCACGCAGTGACGCATATTCGATGGCATCTATCCGAAGAACGCGAGAGGTATATTCGCGACGCCAGACAAGAAAGCCGCCGGGGGCGTCCAGCAGTTCGCCTTCGGGTGAGGGCATGCCTTCACCTTGCAATGCATGCCAGAGAACGTCGGCATTCGTGGTGGCGGAGCGCAAGCGCAAGCTGGGTGTGATTTGGAGGCACGCCCCCTCCCAATCCACTCTCCATAAGGCATCACGCGTCATGGGGTTGGCATCGCTGGCGACGAAGGCTTCCGATAGCGACCATTCGATCCAGGCCAGTTCGTGCATGTCGGGGTTATGGGGATAGAGCTGGAACAATGTGTTTTCGAAATCCTTTCCGTAGGTGTCGAGTGTCCAGCCATGGGGTGGATGCGCATCGATGTGTGCGATTGCGGCTTCACGGAACGCGCCCTCGCCGAGCCAGCGTGCCGTGGCCGGATAGCTCACTTCGAGACAGCGGACGAGTTGCGTTCGGTAGTTGTTCTGATAGACGTTAAGGCCGATAGCAGCCTTTTCACCAAATGCGAGCGCGTCTTCCACATCGCCACGCAGAAGCCATCGGCGGAAGTCGTTCTGCCACGATGCGAGGCTCATGCGGCTTCCTTGATACGCTGGCCGATGCCGCGTGCGATGGCGAGTTCGTCCAGTAGGTCGGTCAGCGGCGGAATATCGTCGTCGCGTTCGATCATGGTGGCGACCGGGCCGAGCAGGGCGACGGCCTTGGCGTACAGTGCCCATACGTCGTCGCATACCGGTTGGTCATGCGTGTCGATGAGAATGCCGGGGCCTTGCGTGTGCCCGGCCAGGTGGATCTGCCGCACGCGCTCGGCGGGTATCCCGCGCAGGAAGGCGCGGGCGTCGAATCCATGGTTCATGGCACTGACATGGACGTTGTTGATGTCCAGCAGCAGACCGCAGCCGGTGCGCTTCGACATCTCGGCGAGGAATGCCCATTCGTCCATCGTTGCGCCGTCGAAGGTGACATAGCTCGACGGGTTTTCGAAGAGCATCGCGCGGCCGAGGATATCCTGGGCCATGTCGATGTTGCGGCAGACCATCGTCAGTGCTTCATCGGTGTAGGGCACGGGTAGCAGGTCGTGCGAACTGAAGCCGGCCACGCGTGACCAGCTGAGGTGATCCGACACATACAGCGGATCGATCGCATCGGCGAGCTTGCGCAGGCGAACGAGGTAATCGCGATCCAGCCCATCGGCGGAGCCGATGGACATCGACACGCCATGCAGGATCACCGGATGCCGCTCGCGCACCTGACGCAGGATGTGCAGCGGCTGGCCGCCGTCCACCATGAAGTTCTCGGAAATCACTTCCACGAAATCCACCGGCACCTCGGTGTCGAGAAAGTCGCGGTAATGCTCGCGGCGCAGGCCGAGACCGTAGCCGGAGAACGTGGCGGGAGGCGTATGCATGGGGATTCCTCGGCAAGGGAAAGGGGCCGCGCCATGCGGCCCCTCGTGACGATCAGGCGCCGGCCGGCTCGGTGGTGGTGCCACCCAGGGACTTGCATTCGCTGGGCGTCTTCACGACCACGCCCTGGCCCTTGCAATCGTTGAGACCCTTGCAATCGTGCTTGGCGGTGGCGCACAGGCTCTGGCCCTTGCAACTGTTGACGCCGTAGCAGCGGCCCGGCTGCTCGGTGCTGGCGCCCTTGTCGGCGGCCTGCACGGGCGAACCGATGGAGGCGACGGCGAGGGCGACGAGGGCGGCGGCAGCGGCGAAGCCGGTGCGGGATTTGGTGGCGACGGACATGATGTTTCTCCTGGAGTGGGGTGGTCCTCACGGACCGTTGGGTCGGTGGTGGCGGTGTCTTACTTCGCTTCGCGCGCGGCTTCTTCGATCACGGCCGCGACCTTCTCCGGCTGGGAGATGTAGGTGACGTGGCTGCCGGCGATCTCGGTGACCCTGGCGTTGGCGCGCTTGTACATCCAGCGCTGCAGGTCGGGGCTGAGGGCGTGGTCTTCGGTGGAGACGATCGCCCACACCGGTTTGTTGTGCCATGCGGCGGCGAGCGTCGTGGCACCGAAGGCCTTCGTGGTGCCCGGCACCTGCGAGATCGCCATGAAGTCGGTGCGGTTCTTGGTCAAGTCGCCGGCCACGTCCTCGGCGAACTTCGCCTGAGCGATGTAGAGGCGCCCTTCGCGGGTCGGCTGCACGTCATTGCTCGGCGAGGGCATCGAGCCCAGCAGCTGGCTCAGCGTCTCGCCCACTTCGGGCACGAGTGCCGAGACATAGACCAGTCCCTTCACCTTGTCGCGTGCGCCGGCCTGGGTGATCACCATGCCGCCGTAGCTATGGCCCACCAGCAGGGTGGGGCCATCCTGTTTGCGCAGGCGGTCCAGCACGAGGTCCACGTCGTCGGGCAGCGATTCGATGCGCGGCTGCACCACGGTCACGGTGTAGCCCTTGTGGATGAGGATGTCGTGCACCACACGCCAGCCCGAACCGTCCACGAAGGCGCCCGGCACGATCACGATGTTGTGGACGCCCGGCGGCGTGGGAGCGTCGGCGGCGACGCTGGCGGTGGCACCGCCCAGGGCGAGGGCGGCGATGGTCAGGGAGAGAAGCAGCTTGCGCATGGCGGACGTCCTGTAGAGGTCGGAAAGAGAAAGGGGTGATGGATCAGCGGCGGCGCAGGACGCGGTCGAGCGACCAGTTCCCACCACCGCGCGCCAGCAGCGGCAGCAGCAGGCCGGCCCACGAGAGGTGCGTAGGCCATGCGTCCGGATAGACGAACACCTCGATCACCGTCGTCATGCCGAGCAGGGCCAGCGCCGAGACGCGCGTCATGAGCCCGAGCACCAGCAGGAGGGGGAACAGGTGCTCGGCATACGTCGCCAGATGGGCGGCCACCGAGGGGGGAATCAACGGCAGGGCGTACTCGGCGGAGAACAGGTCGTAGGTCGAGGGCTTGATGGTCAGAAACCCTTCCACCTTCGTCCGGCCGGACTGGAAGAACACGGCGGCGATGCCAAGGCGTGCCACCAGCAGCAGGAACGCATCCGGCATGCGTTCCGCCAGGCGCGCGAGCGGCGAGGCTTTCGTCGCGTCCCGCGCCGCCGCGCTCACGGCTGGGCCTCAAGCGTGCCGTGGCCCTTCGGGGTCTTGATGCTGGTGCAGGTGCCTTTGTCGACGAGTACCCAGGCATTGCCCTGGTAATCCTTCTTCGCCGTACCGGCGCAGGTGGTGCCGGGGCCGGCGGCGCAGTCGTTCTTGCCGGCCTGGGCTACGCCGTAGCACTTCTCCATGGGCTTCTTTGCTTCGTCGGCCTGGGCGTTCGTGGCGAGAGCGGCGAGACCGAGGGCGAGGGTGGCGGCGATGGCGCTGTACTTGCGGTTCATGGGTATCTCCGTGGCGTAGGTGTGGGTCAGGCAACGAACAGTTCGACGTCGATGTTTCCGCGGGTGGCCTTCGAGTACGGGCAGGTGCCGTGCGCGGCCTGCACGATGGCTTCGGCCAGCTCGCGATCCAGGCCCGGCAGGCTCACGGTGAGGCGGGCGCGCAGCGAGTAGCCGTTGTCGCCGGTGCCGAGATCCACTTCGGCGTCCACGGCGGTGTCGGCCGGCAGCGCCACGTGGCGTTCGCGGGCGGCAAAGCCCATGGCGCCGATGAAGCAAGCCGACCAGCCGGCCGCGAACAACTGCTCCGGATTGGTGCCCAGGCCGTTCGAGCCGGGAGTGGAGAGCTTCACGTTGAGGCGCAGGTCGGAGCTGCGCGCTTCGCCTTCGCGGCCGCCGGTGGTGCGGGTCCTGGCGGTGTAAAGGACGTTGTCGATCTGGGCCATGGTCGGGGTCTCCGTTGCGTAAGGTCTGGGGTGGTCGGCCTCGGATCGGCCGGTATGGACATGACAACGCCACGGCGTATCCCGGCTGTGTCGCGATCAGGCCGAAACGGCAACGGACTGTGTAGCGGGGCGCTTCGTACACATTCGGATACACAAAGGCCCCGGATGGGCCGCCGGTGACGTGTACAAACCGATACAAAACCCCATGCGCGAGGACATGCCCGGGACAAGCCCCGGGGCTTCAATGGCAGCATCCCGGCCCGTGCCGGCCCTTTCTTCGAGGAACCGCCATGACTCCCTATCGCATCGCCGTGGCCCTGGTGGCCCTGCTCATCGCCGTTTCGGCCGCGTGGCCCGTGGGCTTCGCCAGTGCAAGCGACCCGGTGCCCGTCACGAAGGCGCCGGAGTTCGTCGGCATCGATCGCTGGTTCAACTCCGAACCGCTCACCATGGCTGGTCTGCGCGGCAAGGTGGTGCTGGTGGAGTTCTGGACGTGGGACTGCATCAACTGCGCGCACGTCACGCCGCACGTCAAGGCGCTCTACGAGCGCTATGCGAAGGACGGCCTGGTGGTGGTGGGCGTACACACGCCCGAATTCGACGAAGAGCGTGCGCCGGCCGGCGTGCAGGCGGCCATCCGCCGCTTCGGCATCACCTGGCCGGTGGCCACCGACAACGGTTATCGCACCTGGGACGCCTTCGGCAATCGCTTCTGGCCGGCCCAGTACCTGATCGATCGCGACGGCAACATTGTTTACCGGCACGTGGGTGAAGGAAACTACGAGGACACCGAAGCCTGGGTCCGCGAACTGCTGCGCAAGGCCTGACCGGTCCGCGCCATAGATGGGGAATCAGCACTTGGAACACATTGACTACATCCTCGTCGTCGACGACGACCATGGCATCCGTACCGGCGTGGTGGAATACCTGCGCAAGAACGGCCTTCGCGCCACGCCCGCCGCCGATGGTCGCGAGATGATGGCGCAGCTGGACACCTCGGCCTTCGACCTCGTGGTGCTCGACATCATGATGCCGGGCGACGACGGCCTCGTGCTGTGCCGCAACCTGCGTGGCGGACGCCATCGCGCGGTGCCGGTGCTGCTGCTCACCGCGCGCGATGACGAGACCGATCGCATCATTGGCCTGGAGATGGGCGCCGACGACTACGTCACCAAGCCGTTCTCGCCGCGCGAGCTGCTGGCACGCATCAAGGCCGTGATCCGCCGCACGCGCATGCTGCCGCCGAACCTGCGCATCACCGAGACCACGCACTCGCTGTCGTTCGGCCGCTGGCGCCTGGATACCACGGCGCGTCACCTGCTGGATGAAGACGGCACGGTGGTCGCGCTGAGCGGTGCGGAGTTCCGCCTGTTGCGTGTGTTTCTGGATCATCCGCAGCGCGTGCTCTCGCGCGACCAGCTGCTCAACCTCACGCAGGGCCGCGATGCGGAGCTGTTCGACCGCTCCATCGATCTGCTGGTGAGCCGCCTTCGCCAGCGTCTGCGCGATGACGCGAAGGACCAGGGCTATATCAAGACGGTGCGCAGCGAAGGCTATGTCTTCTGCATGCCGGTCACGGTGCACGGAGACGTGGCGTGACACCGGCCCGTCGCCCATGGTGGCCGCGCAGCATGGCGTCGCGGCTTTACCTGATCATCTTCTCCGGCCTGTTGCTGGCGCATGTGCTGTCGTTCGGGCTGATGTTCTACGAGCGATATACGAGTGCTACTACGGTGATGCTCGACACGCTCGAACATGAGGTGAGCACGTCGGTGGCGATGTTCGACCGCCTTCCGGCCAGCGAGCGTCCGGTGTGGGTGGGGCGGCTGGCGCGCGACAATTACCGGTTTCTCATCGGCCCCGGCGAACATGGCGTACCATTGGTATCGCAGCGATCGCGCGACATCACGCGGATGATCGAGAAGGAGGTTGGGCCGGATTACAAGGTTTACGGCGACACCATCTCGACGAAGCCCGAGCGTTATCAGGTGCATTTCACCCTGCACGATGGTTCGGCGCTTACCTTGTTGGTGATGCCGCGTGGTGTGCCGGTCGCCGACTGGCTGCCTTTCGTTTTCATCTTGCAGATGATCCTGCTGCTGGTATTCACCTGGCTGGCCGTGCGTCTGGCCACGCGTCCGCTGGCGTATCTCGCACAGGCGGCGGAATCGATCCGTCCTGGCACGGACGGTCCACGCATGAGCCAGGAAGGGCCCACGGAAGTGGCGCAGGCGGCCACGGCGTTCAACGAGATGCAGGATCGCATCAGCCTTTATCTGAAGGAGCGCCTGCATATCCTGGCGTCCATCTCGCACGACCTGCAAACGCCGATCACGCGCATGCGCCTGCGTGCGGAGTCGCTGGAGTGCACGCCCGAACGCGATCGCCTGCTCAACGACCTCTTGGAAATGCAGCATCTGGTGCGCGAAGGCGTGGCCTATGCGCGCAGTGCACACGGCGGCTCGGAAGTGCCGGTGCGTATCGATCCGTCGGACTTCCTGGAAAGTCTCGTCTTCGATTATCAGGACGTGGGTCAGGATGTGACGCTCACCGGTCGCATCGAAGGCACGGCCACGGTTCGCCAGCAGGCCCTGCGTCGCGTGCTGGGCAACCTCATCGACAATGCGTTGAAGTACGCAGGCGCCGCGGAAGTGGGCCTGGAACGCAACGGCAAGGACGGCCTGCGCATCACGGTATCCGACCGTGGCCCCGGCATCCCCGAAGACAAACTGGAAGACGTGCTGCAACCCTTCTACCGCCTGGAAAGCTCCCGCAATCGCGATACGGGCGGCGCCGGCCTGGGCCTCGCGATCGCCACCCAGCTCATCCGCTCCACGGGCGGCGACCTCAAACTCGCCAACCGCCAAGGCGGCGGCCTGACAGCCACCCTAACCCTCCTGTAGGAGCGCGCCTCGCGCGCGACCGGTTATCGCGAAAGATTTCAGTATTTTCGCTATACCGGTCGCGCGCAGGCGCGCTCCTACATGGAGGGTTGGCGGCGGTAGTCGCCGGGGGACTTGCCGGTGATGCGCAGGAAGATGCGGCGGAACGATCCGGTGTCTTCATAACCCACCAGGTATGCGATGCGGTCGATGGGCCAGCGGGTGCTGCCCAGCATGGAGCATGCTTCCGCCACGCGCAGGTGTTGGCAGTACGCCGTGGGGCTCATGCCGGTGGCCTTCTGGAAGCGACGCAGAAACGTACGCTCTCCCAGACCGGCTTCGCCCGACATGGTGGCGATGGAGGCCCACTGCGTACCGGCGCGATGCAGCCGGTGCTGCACGCGGAGTACGGCGGCATCGCCATGATCGAAACCGGGAGCGAACACATGCTGTTCGGTGTCGCTGACGCCCGGCGGGTCCACCTGCATATATCGCGCGGTATCCAGCATCACCTGAGAGCCGAGCAGGCGCTCTACAAGACGCAGGCCCACGGCGGTCCATGACATCAAGCCGGCCCCGGTTACAACGGGGCCGTCATCCAGCAGTCCGCGATCTGCCTCCACCCGGATATCGGGATGTCGTCGCGCCAGTTCCTGTGCATACATGCCATGCGCGGTGACAAGCCGGCCACCCAGCGCCCCCGACGACGCCAGCGCAAATACGCCCGAGCAGACGCCTGCCAGCAGGGCGCCATCGCCATGTCTTGCATGCAGCCATGTCGCCATGGGCGGATGGAATCGCGCGGCCAGGGGATCTTCGACGCTTGGCGGAAGCACGAGCGCCCGGGGTGTTCCGCGCGAGCGCGGGGCCGAATCGAAGGCCCGCCTTGCATCGCTATCGTAGTGACTCACGCGAAGCGCCGGTGGCGCATCGGTATCACCTCGACGCGTCTGGCGGTCGGCGATGAGAAACAGGTCGGTCAGCCCGCGGATGGCCGCTTCCTGGGCGCCCGGATAGAGCACCAGCCCCACCTCGGTCGCGACGTTGTCAGTTTTGCCATGCATGGCGTCAGTTTAGCCAACTGCGGGAAGGGCCATGCAGGTCTACTTTGGGGGCCGGTCACATTACCCGGAGCCTGCCATGAGCGATTCACTCACCATTTCCACCCCCGACGGTGCCTTCCACGCCTACGTGGCCCGCCCGGCGATCACGCCCGCCCCGGTCGTCATCGTGATCCAGGAGATCTTCGGCCTGACCGAAGGCATCCGCAGCATCGCGGATGGCTGGGCACGCGAAGGCTATCTTGCCGTGGCGCCCGACCTGTTCTGGCGCTTCAAGCCGGGCATCCTGCTGTCGGAACACAGCGAGGAAGACTGGAAGCAGGCGCTCGACTATTACCTGCGCCTCGATCTCGACAAGGCAGCCGATGACATCGAAGCCACCATCGACGCCGTGCGCAACCTGCCTGGAGCCGGCGAACGCGTCGGTGTCACGGGTTACTGCCTCGGCGGTCTGCTGACCTTTATCACGGCGGCCCGTGGCAAGGTAGACGCTGCCGCCGAGTATTACGGCAGCCGTACGGATGAATTCGTCGACCGTGCGAAGGACTCGAAAACGCCGCTGCTCATTCATCTGGCAGGCGAAGACAAGTTCATGGACAAGGCAGCGATCGCACGGATCGTCGATGGTCTAGATACCAACCCGAATGTCGAGATCCATGTGTACGAAGGTCGCGATCACGCGTTCGCCCGCCCCAACGGTGCACATTTCCATGCAGATGACGCTGCTCGTGCAAATGCGCGCACGCGTGCGTTCTTCCGCGAAAAGCTGCGCGGATGACACATGAAGAAACGCCCCGGTCTGGGGCCGGGGCGTTTCTCCTGTCACTCGGTGTCTTTCGCGCTATACGCGTGGGCCGCGACGGAAACCGCCGAACAGCAGCGAAAGGATAAACAGGATCAGGAACACGACGAACAGGATCTTCGCGATGCTGGCGGCGCCGGCAGCGATGCCGGTGAAGCCGAAGATCGCGGCGATGATGGCGATCACGAAGAAGATGACGGCCCAATGCAGCATGGCGAGGTCTCCGGTGGATGATGGGGCAGCCCGGTTGTCCGGGTGCGGTGCCATTCGAGCATCGGGCGGTTGAAGGCGGTGTCTGTGAGCGGTGAGACGCTATCTCACCGGCCCTATGCGACTTCCTCACAAACATTCGATAGCCCCCTGTAGGAGCGCGCCTTGCGCGCGACCGGTTTTCGCGAGCACCCGGTCGCGCGCGAGGCGCGCTCCTACAAGGAGACGTAAAGAAAAAGGCGCGGCCTGGGCCGCGCCTTTTTCCTGGTGTCGCGGGTTAGGTATCCCGCTTCACCGTTTTATAGGCTGTCGCGCGCAGGCGCGCTCCTACCATTACTTCTTCTTGACTTCGAACGCCTCGTTGCCCACGGCCTGGCCGTTGAGCGAGATCACGACCTTGTACTTGCCTTCCGGCCATTCGTTCGGGTTCTGCACCTTGAAGGTGGTGACGGCCGGGCCGTCGGTGCTGATCGACTGGCTGATGTCGCTGACCGTGGTGGCGGTGTCGCCGTCCTGGTAGGTCCACTTGGCGGCGAGCGTGGCACCGGCCGTGCTGCCTTCGGTGGCGACCGAGGCGTAGATCGTCTTGTCGTTCGGGGCGAAGGCGGTCTTGGCCTTGGCGACCTTCTTGTCGGCGCCCACGGCGTTGCCCAGGGTGACCGAGCCGACCTTCAGCGATTCGGCGGCAGCAACGGGCGCGGCAGCCGGAGCCGGAGCGGCCGGCTGGGCGGCGGGAGCGGCGGCGGCGGTGCCGGCAGCTGCCGGGGCCTGGGCGGCCGGAGCGGTCGATGCCGGAGCCGGAGCAGCGGCCGGGGCGGTGGAGGCCGGGGCCGGAGCGGCGTTCTGCTGTTCGTCCTTCTTGCCGCAGGCGGTGAGGACCAGCAGACCGGCGACGGTGGCCGAGGCGAGGACGGACGAACGCATGGAAAGCTTCATGTCTGGATTCCGGAAAGTGCTTGTCAGTATCAGGAGGGTGGCGCGGGGCCGATTCCCCTTCGCCGCGGCAGGTTACAGGCTACACAACTAAAGGCAAGACCAATGAAGAGCGCATGAATGCGCCGTTCATCATTGGCGGGCGCCGCGTGGATTTTCCGGGCGCAGGGAGGCGTCGGTGCTGCGGAACGGGTTGATATCCAGGCCGCCGCGACGGGTGTAACGCGCGTAGACCGTGAGGCTTTCCGGCGCACAGCGCGCAGTCAGGTCCATGAAGATCCGCTCGACGCACTGCTCGTGGAATTCGGTGTGGCTGCGGAAGGACACCAGGTAGCGCAGCAGCCCGGCGCGGTCGATCGGCCGGCCGGTGTAGGCGATCTGCACGCTACCCCAGTCGGGCTGGCCGGTCACCGGGCAGTTGGAGCGCAGCAGGTGCGAGACCAGCACTTCACGCACTTCGCCCTCGTGGGCACCGAGGAAATCGGCACGCGGCGGACCATAGCTGTCGAAGTCCAGCTCCATGGTGTCGAGCAGGATGCCTTCCGGCTCGGCGATAGGCGTGCCGCGCAGGGCCTCGGGCGTGTGCAGGGTGACTTCCACCGGGCCACCAGCGCCTGCGGACAGGTCGCGGGCCAGCGTGTCACGCAGGGCGTCGATGGAGGCGACGGTCTCCTGGGCGAAGCTGTTCAGGTACAGCTTGAACGACTTGGATTCGATGATGTTCGGCGTGGTCGCCGGAAAGCGGAACTCGGCCACGGCCACCATGGGCTTGCCGCGTGGATCGAGCCAGGACAGCTCGTAGCCGTTCCACAGGTCCACGCCGTGGAAGGGCATGGTGCCGGTGGTGACGCCGATCTCGTCGCGCTTGCCCTGGCGGGGAATCGGGAAGAGCAGGCTGGGGTCGTAACGATCGGCGTAGACGGTGGTCTTGCCCAGGGGCGAGTGTTCGGGAGACGACATGGCGGTTTGCTGCTGGCAACAAACCGCCATTATAGGTCGCCTGGGCTCAAGCGTTGATCGAGCCCATCATGTGCGGCTGGTAACGCTCGCCGGCGGTGGAGCCGGCGGGGAATACCGCGTCGATCTCGGCCACCTCGGCCGCGCTGAGCACGACATCGACCGCCCCGGCGTTTTCTTCCAGGTATTTCACGCGCTTGGTGCCGGGAATCGGAACGATGTCGTCGCCCTTGGCCAGCACCCACGCCAGCGCAAGCTGGCTTGCCGTGCAGCCCTTGTCGGCGGCGAACTGCTTCACCTTCTCCACGATGGCGAGGTTCTTCGTGAAGTTTTCACCCATGAAACGCGGGTTATTGCGGCGATAGTCGTCTTCGGCGAAGTCGTCGGGCTTCGTGATGGCGCTGGTGAGGAAGCCACGGCCCAGCGGACTGTAGGCCACCAGGGCGATGCCGTTGTCTCGACAGGCGGCGAGGGAACCGGTGGTTTCCGGATCGCGTGTCCACAGCGAGTATTCGCTTTGCAGGGCGGTGATCGGATGCACCTTCGCCGCGCGGCGGATGGTGTCGGCGCTGGCCTCGGAAAGGCCCAGGTAACGAACCTTGCCTTCCTTCACCAGCTCGGCCATCGCACCCACGGTGTCCTCGATGGGTACCGTGCGGTCCACGCGATGCTGGTAATAAAGGTCCACGTGATCGGTCTTCAGGCGGCGCAGGCTGCCCTCGATGGACTTGCGCACGTAATCCGGATGGCCGTTGGCGCCGCGCACGGAGGGATCGTTCACATCGCGCACGATGCCGAACTTGGTGGCGAGAAAGACCTTGTCGCGACGCCCTTGCAGGACACGACCGAGCAGTTCCTCGTTGGTGTGCGGGCCGTAGACGTCGGAGGTGTCCCAGAAGGTGATGCCCAGCTCCAGCGCACGCTCAAGCGTGGCGATGCTCTCCTTCTCGTCGCCCGGGCCGTAGAACTCGCTCATGCCCATGCAGCCGAGACCGAGGGTCGAAACCTCCGGACCGTGTTTGCCGAGTTTGCGGGTCTTCATGCGTTTCTCCTTCGTTTCGAGGGGGATGTGCCGGTGGTCTGGCAGGAGGCAACAGGGGGTACGTCGCTCTCGTAGCGTGCGTGGTAGCGCGCGATCTTGGCGTCGAGGCGCTCGATGGTTTCCGTAAGCAGGACCAGTTCATTGCGCAGGTGGGCGGCGTGGTGGCCGAGCAGTTCACCGCGCAGGCGGATGCTTTCCTGTGTGTCGCCGAGGCGGCGCAGGCGCATGTATTCCTGGATGTCGCGCATGGGCATGCCGGTGGCACGCAGGCACTGCACGAAGGTGATGAGCCGCATCTCGGCATCGCCGTAGACACGTTGTCCGCTACGTCGCGGCACGGGATCGATCAGGCCGATCTGCTCGTAGTAGCGCAACGTATACGCGGTAAGGCCGCTGCTTTGCGCGGCCTCGGCGATGGTGAGTGCGATGGGCATGCACGAAAGCGTACGCCTTCGAGTGCGCTCTAAGTCAACAGGGGGGGATCGAGATGATCGAAGGGCGAGGGAGGCCCTGCACCGGTCGCGCGCAGGCGCGCTCCTACACAAACCGCCCCGTAGGAGCGCGCCTGCGCGCGACCGGCCCCCAAGCAGCATTTGTAGGAGCGCGCCTGCGCGCGACCGGCCCGAAGCGGCGTTTGCAGGAGGCCGCCTTGCGCGCGACCGGGGAATATCAGGCCGGCTGGTCGATCGGCGTCGGCTTGTGGTCTGCGCCCAGCGCAATCATCACGAACGTGCCGCGCGTGCACAGCTCCCGCTCACCCGTGATGAGATCCTCGGTGTACATGGCCACGTCGACCTTCATCGACGTGCGGCCCACGGAAAGCACCGTGGCGATCAGTTCCACCATCTGGCCGGTACGCACCGGTACGTGGAAATCCACCTGCTCGGAGCGGGCGGTGACCACCACCTTGCGCGAGTAGCGCGAGGCGGCGAGGAAGGCGGCCTTGTCCATCCACGCCAGCGCCTGGCCGCCGAACAGCGTGCCCAGGTGGTTGGTGTGGTCGGGGAAGACGATTTCGAGGAGACGGGCCTCGGTGGGACGTGCGATGGGGAGCATGGGGGATTGGTCGGACATGGTAACGCCCATTCTATCCCGGATGCTGCACCGCCGCATGACCCGATCCCCTGTAGGAGCGCGCCTCGCGCGCGACCGGAAGAACGAGGCCGTCCCAAATAAAACAACGCCCCGCGCACAAGTCGCAGGGCGTTGCCAATCCGGTCGCGCGCAAGGCGCGCTCCTACAGGGTTTTGTCGTGGATCAGAACGACTGGTCGAATGCCACTTCGCCCTGCACGCCCACCTGGTACGACGAGACGCGGCGCTCGAAGAAGTTGGTGAGTTCCTGGACGTCCTGCAGGTCCATGAAGTCGAACGGGTTCTTGGCGCCGTACTTCTTCGGCATGTCGAGCTGCACGAGACGCTGGTCGGCGCAGTATTCGAGATACTGGCGCATGTCGTTCACCGACAGGCCGGCCACGCCACCGGAGAGCACGTCCTGCGCGAACTGCGTTTCGCAGGCGATGGCGTCTTCCAGCATTTCCTCGACCTGCATGCGCATTTCTTCGTCGAAGAGGTCCGGCTCTTCCTCGCGCACGGTGCGCACCACGTCGAAAGCGAAGGCCATGTGGCCGGACTCGTCGCGGAACACCCAGTTGGTGCCCGAGGCCAGGCCGTGCAGCAGGCCGCGCGAGCGCAGGTAGTACACGTAGGCGAAGGCGGCGAAGAAGAACAGGCCTTCGATGCACGCGGCGAAGCAGATGAGGTTCAGCAGGAACTGACGACGGTGCTCGCGGGTTTCCAGGCGGTTGAGACCCTGGATGGAGTCGATCCACTTGAAGCAGAACTCGCCCTTCTGGCGGATCGAGGGGATGCTCTCGATGGCGGCGAAGGCCTTGTTGCGCTCCGACGGTTCCGGAATGTAGGTGTCGAGCAGGGTGAGGTAGAACTGCACGTGCAGTGCTTCTTCGTACAGCTGGCGCGAAAGGAACATGCGCGCTTCGGGCGAGTTCACGTGCTGGTACAGGTTGAGCACCAGGTTGTTCGACACGATCGTGTCGCCCGTGGCGAAGAAGGCCACGAGGCGATGGATGAGGTGGCGGTCGGCATCGGACATCTTCGACTTCAGGTCGGTGACGTCGAGCGAGAAGTCCACTTCTTCCACCGTCCAGGTGTTGCGGATGGCAGCGCGGTACATCTCGTAGAACTTCGGGTAACGCATCGGGCGCAGCGTCAGTTCGAAGCCGGGGTCGAGGAGATGGGCATCGCGGGTGATGGGGGCGGCGGACATGGAGGGTACCTCTTGGAATGAGCGGCGCGAGAGGCGCGCCTGCATCGAATGGGGTGTAGCGACAGCGCTATCGAAGGGTGGATCTTGAAGTGGCCCCGGAGCGGTGGCTCCGCTCCGGGGCGGGTCGCGCACGAGGCGCGCTCCTACAACAGCGTGTTACTGGCAGGCTTCGCAGTACTCGGGGTTTTCGAGCGAGCAGAAGACCGCCGCGGTGGCTTCTTCCTGGGCATCGACCACCGGGGCGACCGGTGCGGACACCGAAGCGCTGACCGTGGTCTTGGCGATGCGGGTGGCCGGACGCGAACGCAGGTAGTAGGTGGTTTTCACACCCGACTTCCAGGCGTACATGTACATCGACGACAGCTGACCGATGTTCGGGTTTTCCATGAACAGGTTCAGCGACTGGCTCTGGTCGATGTATGCACCGCGGGCGGCGGCGAGGTCGATCAGCGCCTTCTGCGGCAGCTCCCACACGGTGCGGTACACCAGGCGCAGCTGGGCCGGGATGGCGGTCACGCCCTGCACCGAACCTTCGGCCAGCTTGATCTGGTCGCGCACTTCGGCGGTCCACAGGCCCAGCGTCTTCAGTTCGTCGACGAGGTAGCGGTTCACCACGAGGAAGTCGCCCGAGAGCGTTTCGCGCTTGAACAGGTTGGACACCTGCGGCTCGATGCACTCGTAGCAACCGGCGATCGAGGCGATGGTGGCGGTGGGCGCGATCGCGATGAGCAGCGAGTTGCGCAGGCCATGCTGCTTGATCTTCGCGCGCAGCTCGGCCCAGCGCTCGTCCTTGCCGTTCGGGGTGGCGGCCGGCCAGTAGTCGAACTGGAGCTCGCCGTTGGCGGCACGGCTCTCGTCGAAGCCCGGGTGGGCGCCGTCACGCTCGGCGATCTCGTTCGACTGCGACAGCGCGTGGAAGTAGATCTCTTCCTGGATGCGCGTGGACAGCGTGCGGGCTTCGTCGGAATCGAACGGCAGGCGCAGCTTGAAGAAGACGTCCTGCAGGCCCATCACGCCCAGGCCCACCGGGCGCCACTTCACATTGGCCGTCTTCGCCGTGGCGATCGGGTAGAAGTTGAGGTCGATGACGCGGTTGAGCTGGCGCACGGCCGTGCGGACCGTGGTGGCGAGCTTGTCGAAATCGAACACGCCGTCCACCACGTGGCGGGCGAGGTTCACCGAGCCGAGGTTGCACACCGCGGTCTCGTTCTCGTTGGTGACTTCGAGAATCTCGGTGCACAGGTTCGACAGGTGGATGACGTTTTCCGGACGCGCGGTCTGGTTGCTGGTGGCGTTGGAGCGATCCTTGAAGGTCATCCAGCCGTTGCCGGTCTGGGCCAGCGAACGCAGCATGCGGGCGTAGAGCTCGCGTGCCTTGATCGACTTCACGGCCAGGCCTTCGGCTTCGGCCTTTTCATAGGCGGCGTCGAAGGTGGCGCCCCAGGTGTCGACGAAGTGCGGCACGATCTTCGGATCGAACAGCGACCAGTCGCCGTCGGTCTCCACGCGGCGCATGAAGAGGTCGGGTACCCAGTTGGCAAGGTTCAGGTTGTGCGTGCGGCGTGCGTCGTCGCCGGTGTTCTCGCGCAGTTCGAGGAATTCCTCGATGTCGGCGTGCCAGCTTTCCAGGTACACGCAGGCCGCGCCCTTGCGCTTGCCGCCCTGGTTCACGGCGGCGACCGAGGCGTCGAGCGTCTTCAGCCACGGCACGAGACCGTTGGAGTGGCCGTTGGTGCCCTTGATCAGCGAACCGCGCGAACGGATGCGCGAGTAGGCCAGGCCGATACCGCCGGCAAACTTCGACAGCTGGGCCACGTCGCCGTACTTGGCGTAGATGGATTCCAGCGCGTCCTGCGGCGAGTCGAGCAGGAAGCACGACGACAGCTGCTCATGCGCCGTACCGGCGTTGAACAGGGTCGGCGAGCTGGCGAGGTATTCCAGCGACGAGAGCATGCGGTACAGCTCAAGCGTCTCGGTGACATCGTTGCCGCCGAGCGCGCAGGCGATGCGCATGAAGAAGTACTGCGGCGTCTCGATGACGAAGCGCTTGGTCGGGTGGCGCAGCAGGTAACGGTCGTACACCGTGCGCAGGCCGAAGTACTCGAAGCGGCGCGAGGCGTTGGTGTCGATGGCGTCGTTGAGCTTGCGCGAGTTGGTCTGCACGAAGTCGCGCAGGCGCTCGTTCAGGATGCCCAGCTCGGAGCCGGTGGCGATCGACTGGGAGAACGACTGGATCTCCTGGCCGGCCACTTCCTTGTCGATGAAGGCCGAGAGCAGGCGCGCGGCGAGCTGGCCGTATTCCGGCTCTTCGGCGGTGAGCGCTGCGGAGGTGCGGATCGACAGCTGGTCGAGTTCCTGGGTGGTGGCACCGTCGTACAGGCCGCCGATCGTCTTCAGCGCCACGCGCATCGGATCGACCGAGAACAGGCCATCGGCGCTGCGCGTCACCGCGCGCACGATCTTGTTGACGTCAACGGTTTCCTGGCCGCCGTTGCGCTTCTTCACGCGCATCTGGCCGGGGTTGTGGGGAGGAGTCAGGGTGAACGCCGGCGGGGCGTCATTGCGGTAGCCGGCAGCGGGCGCCTTCTCGGCGGTGGGGTTGGGGGTGGCGGTCGTCTCGGCGGCCGTCTCGGTGCGCTCGCGCGCTGCGGAATCCATCGTGGTCATATGTGGCATGCCCCAGGGCCTGTTCCAAACCCCCCGTTACTGAAAACGGGGCTCGACGCGGTGGCGCCGCGGATGGGTCGGGGCACGGGGGCGACAGGGGGCCACCGGGTCCGCGACGCGCCTTCCCACGGAAGTCGCCACCGCACACTGGTATGGGGATCGGCCTTCATGGAGCGTGTCCGTCGGACGCGACGCCTTCCCCCCCGGGAAGGTGCGGTGCACGAAGGGTCGATTCCACTCGCCGCTGCGGAGCAGTCCGGATTTGCACCGGATTCCCTCTCGTCCGGCGGAAAATAGCGTTCCGTCGGTGACCAGCGAGACACACGATATAGGCGGGGAGGGGGTAGGTCAACACAATATGTAGGGTACGTTCGTATGTCCTTGATCGCAGGGGCTGACACCGTGACAGCCGGGTGGAAGGCCCCCTCGGACACCCGCAAACACCCTCGGCGGTCAAGATTTTGTGAAGATCGTCTACACAAAGTTGGTCTTCGAGCGAGGCTAGACTCTGCGGCCACCCACAGGACACCAGGCTAGATGCGCCATCCCCTCGAGCCGCAGGACCACTCGCCACCTGCCCAGTCGCTGGACCCAGCCATCGACATGACCCAGGACCAGTTGCGCCAGGCGCAGAAGATGGATGCCATCGGCAAGCTCACGGGCGGGGTCGCGCACGATTTCAACAACCTGCTCCAGGTGATCGGGGGCAACCTGCAACTGCTCGCCGCCGACGTCAGCGGCAATCCCCGCGCCGAGCGGCGCGTGGCCAACGCCATGGCGGGCGTCACCCGCGGGGCCCGCCTGGCGGCGCAGCTGCTGGCCTTCGGCCGGCGCCAGCCGCTGGTACCCAAGGTGGTCAACATCGGCCGCTTCGTCCGCGACATGGACGAGCTGCTGCGCCGTGCCCTGGGCGAGGCGATCGAGGTCGAAACCGTCATCGCGGGCGGCCTGTGGAACACGCTGATCGACGCGACCAATGTCGAGAACGCCCTGCTCAACCTTGCCATCAACGCGCGTGATGCCATGGACGGGCAGGGCAAGCTCACCATCGAGGCCGGCAACGCCTTGCTGGACGACGCCTATGCGGCGGCCCACGGCGACCTGCGCGCCGGTCAGTACGTGATGCTGGCGGTGACCGACACCGGCAGCGGCATCCCGGCGGCGGTCCTGCCGCATGTGTTCGAGCCGTTCTTTACGACCAAGCCCGAGGGGCAGGGCACGGGCCTGGGCCTGTCGATGGTCTACGGCTTCGTGAAGCAGTCCGGCGGCCACGTGAAGATCTACAGCGAGGCCGGTCACGGCACCACCGTGCGCATCTACCTGCCGCGCTCGACGCAGACCGAGGACCGCATCGTGGCCCTCGACGTGGGCGAGGTGCGCGGTGGCGACGAGACCATCCTGGTGGCCGAGGACGACGACGCCGTGCGCGAGACCGTGGTCGGCATGCTCGCCGACCTGGGTTACCGCGTCTTGCGGGCGCGCGATGCCGAAAGCGCGCTGTCCATCATCGAAAGCGGTATCGCGATCGACATGCTGTTCACCGACGTGGTGATGCCCGGCCCCCTGCGCAGCCCCGAGCTGGCGCGCAAGGCCGTGGAGCGCCAGCCGGGCATCGCGGTGCTGTTCACCTCCGGCTATACCGAAAACGCCATCGTCCACGGCGGCCGCCTGGACGAAGGCGTGGAACTGCTGAGCAAGCCCTACACTCGTGAGGCGCTGGCGCGGCGGGTTCGCCATGTGTTGTCCGGCCGCGTGCCGCGCGTGCCTTCCACCGACGCCTCCGCCCCGGCCGTGCCGCTGCCGGCGCGGCATGGTCCGTTGCGCGTACTGGTGCTGGAAGACGATGCGCTGATCCGGCTGTCCATCGCTGAGATGCTGGAGAGCCGTGGGCATGCCGTGTTCGAGGCGGCCGACGGCAACGAGGCGCTACGCGTGTTCGCCGCCGAGACCATCGACGTGATGCTGGCCGACGTGGCGTTGCCCGGCATGAGCGGTGTGGAAGTGGTGGAGCGCGCACGCG
Organism: Luteibacter anthropi; assembly: GCF_023699965.1. Classification (NCBI taxonomy): domain Bacteria; kingdom Pseudomonadati; phylum Pseudomonadota; class Gammaproteobacteria; order Lysobacterales; family Rhodanobacteraceae; genus Luteibacter; species Luteibacter anthropi. The sequence goes on along the minus strand of NZ_CP077072.1, from coordinate 1,123,266 downwards.
AGACCCGACCCGACCTGCCGGTCATCTACGCCACCGGCGACCACACGGCGAACGACATCCGCCGCGACGCACGTACGGCGATCATCGTGAAGCCGTACGGCGTGGCGGAACTGACGGAAGCCCTGGCAAGGATCACCCGCCCGTAACCAAAACCCCCTGTAGGAGCGCGCCTTGCGCGCGACCGGTTGGAACGTCAACGCAGAAACGTTTTCGCGATAAGCGGTCGCGCGCAAGGCGCGCTCCTACAAGGGAAGCGTCTGCGCGCGACCGGCGAAGCCGGAATGTGAGGGAGAACTACATCCCCACCCACTTCTTCCCCTGCTTCAACACGGCATCGCACACCTTGGTGGTGAGCTGCGCCTTCAGGTCGCCGCCGCCCTTGTTCTCCTTGCCCAGGTCCAGGATCGTCTTGCCCTTGTCGTCGTTGAGAAGGCCGCGCTGGCCTTCCACGAAGCCCATGTCCTGCTTCTGCTTCGAATCGCCGCCGAGCTTGGAGATCAGCTGGTCCTTCACGCCGCTGGCGCCGCTTTCGCCGCCAAGATAGTTGTTGTTGAGGCAGTACTGGATGATGCCGGCCGCGTTGCCCATGCTGCCGGACGTGAGCGACGAGCCACCCCCTCCGCCCAGCATTCCGCCGAGCTTGTCCAGCTGCCCGGCGGAGGCGCTGCCTGCGGCGAGGGTGAGGGCAAAGGCGAGGCCGGCGGCAAAGCGGGTCTTCATGACGGTGGCTCCGGTGGTGAGGTGGGCCAACAAATACCGCCACGCTTGTTATGGAGATGTATGTCGGCGGGGTAGTGGTGACAAAAGATCATAAATCCCGTTACCACCCGTCGCTTCAGTCACGAATGACGACTGCGTAGCCTTTCTCCATCCCCCAATGGAGACACGCCATGTACGCCATCACAGGAATCACCGGCCAGGTCGGTGCCTCGCTCGCCGAGGCGCTGTTCGCCGCCGGTCGCCCTTTCCGCGCCGTCGTGCGCAACCCTGAGAAAGCACGTGCTTTCCTGGAGCGCGGTGCCACGCTCGCCGTGGCCGAACTCGACGATACGGCCGCCCTCACGGAGGCGTTCCGCGGCTGCGAGGCCGTTTTCGTGCTGCTGCCGCCCGTGTTCGATCCATCCCCGGGTTTCCCGGAATCGAACCGCACCATCACCTCGATTCATGAAGCCTTGCTTGCCGCACGGCCGCAGCGGGTGGTGGTGCTCTCCACGATCGGCGCCGAAGCCACCGAGGAGAACCTGCTTTCCCAGCTCGGCCGCATGGAGAAGAAGCTGGGCACGCTGCCGATGCCCGTCGCCTTCCTGCGCGCGGGCTGGTTCTTCGAAAACTCTCAGTGGGACGTCACATCGGCCCGCGAGAGCGGTGTGATCGACAGCTATCTTGATCCGCTCGATCGTCCCATTGCGATGGTTGCCACGCGGGATGTCGGCCGCCTTGCCGCGAAGCTGCTGGGCGAGTCGTGGGACGGCGTGCGCATCGTCGAACTGGAAGGGCCGGTGCGCACCAGCCCGAACGACCTGGCGGCAGCGTTCTCGCGTGCGCTCGGTCGCGACGTGGTGGCCCGCGTGGTGCCACGTGACACGTGGGAAGCGCGTTTCCAGGCACAGGGCATGCGTCATCCCGGTCCGCGAATGCGGATGATCGACGGGTTCAACGAAGGCTGGATCGATTTCGGCACGACGTCGATTAAGGGCGAGACGGGTGTGGATGCAGTGGTGGCGGAGCTGGTGGCTCGCTGAGGGTTCTGGGGCTTCGCCGGTCGCGCGCAGGCGCGCTCCTACACAAGCCGCCCTGCGCGAGCGAGGCTGTTGTAGGAGCGCGCCTGCGCGCGACCGGCGAAACCGCCCCCTTCCGCACCCCCTGCACCTCCACCCCCGAATCAGTATCTTCAAGGCATCGCCCCCAGGATGCCCTGCATGCCCCACGCCCCCAGCTACGTCCACGGCGCCAGCGCCACCCCGCTGCTCGGCGAAACCGTTGGCGAACTGCTCGACCGCGTCGCCACCCGCTGGCCGGAACGCCCTGCGCTCGTCGTCCGTCAGCAGGGCATCCGCTGGACCTACCGCGAATTCCATGCCGAAGTGGAACGCATCGCCGCCGGGCTGCTGGCGCTGGGACTGGAGCCGGGCGATCGCGTGGGCATCTGGGCACCCAATCGTGCCGAATGGGTCGTCACGCAATTTGCCGCACCGAAAGCCGGCCTCGTGCTGGTCAACATCAACCCCGCCTACCGCTCGCACGAGCTGGCCTACGCACTGGACAAGGTCGGCTGCCGCGCACTGATCCTGCCGCGCGCCTTCAAAAGCTCGCATTACCTTGACGTACTCGCCTCGGTGAAGCCGGGCCTGCCCGACCTGCGTCATGTGATCCTGCTCGACGACACCGCCGAACCCGGCACGCTGCGCTGGTCCGATATCACCGCCGACGATGCGGCACGTGCCAGGCTCGCGGCGGTGACACGCGGCCTTACCTTCGATGACCCGGTGAACATCCAGTTCACCTCCGGCACCACCGGCTCGCCGAAAGGCGCCACGCTCACCCACCACAACATCGTCAACAACGGTTTCTTCATCGGCGAAGCCATGCGCCTCACGGAAGAAGACCGCCTGTGCATCCCCGTGCCGTTCTACCACTGCTTCGGCATGGTGCTGGGCAACCTCGCCTGCGTTACGCACGGCGCCTGCATGGTGATCCCGGGCGAGGGCTTCGATCCGCTCGCCACGCTGGAAACGGTAGCCGAGGAACGCTGCACGGGCCTGCATGGCGTGCCGACGATGTTCATCGCCGAGCTGGAACACCCACGTTTCCGCGAGTTCGACCTGTCGAGCCTGCGCACCGGCATCATGGCCGGCTCGCCGTGCCCCATCGAGATCATGCGCCGCGTGGTGGACGAGATGCACATGGCCGAGGTGACCATCGCCTACGGCATGACCGAGACCAGCCCCGTGAGCTTCCAGACCGTCACGGACGATCCGCTGGACATGCGCGTATCCACGGTGGGTCGCGTGCATCCGCATGTCGAGGTGAAGATCGTGGACGAGAACGGCCTCATCGTGCCGCGCGGCGAAACCGGCGAACTGCTCACGCGTGGGTATTCGGTGATGCGCGGTTACTGGGGCGATGAAACCGCCACGCATGCCGCCCTCGACGCGGCACGCTGGATGCACACGGGCGACCTCGCCACGCTCGATGACGACGGCTACTGCCGCGTCGTGGGTCGCCTGAAGGACATGATCATCCGCGGTGGCGAGAACATCTATCCACGCGAGATCGAGGAATTCCTCTACGGTCATCCCGACATCCAGGACGTGCAGGTCTTCGGTGTGCCGGATCGCCGCCTGGGCGAGCAGGTCTGCGCCTGGATCCGCCTGCGCGATGGGGCCGCCGTCACCGAGGGTGGCATCCAGGATTACTGCCGCCATCACCTTGCCTACTTCAAGGTGCCGCACTATGTGCGCTTCGTGCACGACTTCCCGATGACCGTCACCGGCAAGGTGCAGAAATACCTGATGCGTGAAGCCATGGCCGCGGAACTGGCCGGAAACGCGACAGGCTGACGGGCCCGGCTCTCCACCTGGGGTTCACGCCCCGACCGCCAACCTTTCGTCCAGGGGTGGGCCGTTCCAAGGTGAGGCCATGAATCGAACCAGGAGTTTCCATCCGGCGACGCTGTTTTCCGCGTTCGTCTTCGCACTGTACGGTGCCGCGCTGACCTGGGGTGGCATCGTGCTGCTCCGGCAAAGCGGCTCTGTCTACTACATCGTGGCCGGCGTGATCACCTTGCTGGTGGCCTTGCTGCTCCTGCTGCGGCAACGCTCGGCGGTAACGATCTACGCCTTGCTGCTGATCGGCACCACGGGCTGGGCCTTCTGGGAAGTGGGCCTGGACTGGTGGCAGCTGCTGACTCGGCTCGATCTGTGGTTTGCCCTGGGCCTGTGGCTGTTGCTGCCCTGGCCGCGTCGCGGCCTGAATCGCGAGCGCTACTACGCCAGCGCACGCGGCACCGGTGGTGGTGTCCTGTTTCTTGCCTTGCTGGTCATGGCGGCGGTGAGTGTGGCGGGTGCACTGCGTCCTGAGCGCGATATCCCCGGTGAACTACCGATGGCCGACGTGACCGGTCCGCAGGGCGACCGCGCCATGCGTCCGGATGGCGACTGGACCGACTACGGCGGCTCGCCGTACGGCCAGCGCTATTCGCCGCTCACCCAGATCACCCCCGACAACGCGGGCCAGCTCCAGGTGGCCTGGAAGATCCAGACCGGTGACGTGCCTGGCCCGGACGATCCGACCGAGACCACGGCGGAAAACACGCCGCTGAAGATCGGCAATACGGTGTACCTGTGCACACCCCATAGCCGCGTCATCGCGGTGGATGCCGCCACCGGCCAGAAGCGCTGGGAGTTCGATCCGAAGCTGCAGAGCCCCGTGGGCTTCAAGCACTGGGAGCACATGACCTGCCGTGGCGTGTCCTATCACGACGATACGAAGTACGCGTCGGCCGTGATTCCCGCGCCCGCCACCACGGCGGCCGGTGCACCGGCCGTGGCTTCCACCGCGCCGCTGCCGCCGCCGGCCATGGCTTCTGCCACCTGCCCGCGCCGGATCTTCCTGCCCACCGCCGACGCTCGGCTGATTGCGCTGGACGCGGACAGCGGCAAGCCCTGCACGGACTTCGGCAAGGACGGCACGGTGGACCTGCGCACCAACATCGGTCCGTTCACGCCGGGCGGTTATTACTCCACCTCGCCGCCGGCCGTGACCCGCGACCTGGTCATCATCGGCGGCCACGTTACCGACAACGAATCCACCGACGAGCCGTCGGGTGTGATCCGCGCCTACGACGTGCACGATGGCCACCTGGTGTGGAACTGGGACCCGGGCAAGCCGGATGACACCGCGCCCATCGGCCCGAACGAGGTCTATACGCGCAACTCGCCGAACGTGTGGTCGATTTTCAGCGTCGACGAAAACCTGGGCATGGTCTACCTGCCCATGGGCAACCAGACACCGGATCAGTTTGCCGGCGGCCGTACCCCCACCTCGGAGAAATACGGCGCAGGTGTCGTTGCACTGGATATCGCTACCGGCAAGGTGAAGTGGAATTACCAGTTCACCCATCACGACCTGTGGGATATGGACGTGGGTGGCCAGCCGACGCTGATGGACATGAAGACGGCCGACGGCATGAAGCCTGCGCTGCTGGCGTCGACGAAGCAGGGCAGCATCTATGTACTCGATCGTCGCGACGGTACGCCCATCGTGCCGATCCGCGAGGTGGAGCGGCCGCAGGGTGCGGTGGATGGCGACCATACCTCGCCCACGCAGCCCCTGTCGGACCTGAACTTCGCACCGCCGGATGTGCGCGAGAAAGATATGTGGGGCACGACACCGCTGGATCAGCTGTGGTGCCGCATCCGTTATCGCTCGTTGCGTTACGACGGCATGTTCACCCCGCCGTCGTTGCAGGGCTCGCTCGTGTTTCCGGGCAACTTCGGCGTGTTCGACTGGGGCGGCATCTCGGTCGATCCCACGCGCCAGCTGCTGCTGCTCAATCCGAGCTACATGGCCTTCCAGTCGAAGCTGATCCCCAAGGATGAGCTGGCGAAGATGGAAGTAAAAGAATCCAAGAGCGAAACGGAAGGCATCAAGCAGGCCAAGGGCATTCCCTATGCCATCGAGCTGTCGCCGTTCCTCTCCCCGCTGGGCATCCCCTGCCAGGCACCGCCGTGGGGTTACGTAGCGGGCGTGGATCTGGGCACGGGCCGTATGATGTGGCGTCACCGCAACGGCACCATCATCGACAGCGCACCGCTGCCGATCCCGATGCCGCTCGGTGTGCCGAGCCTCGGCGGCATGCTCACCACGGGCGGCGGTGTCACGTTCCTGAGTGGCACGCTGGATTACTACATCCGTGGCTACGACGTCCGCACCGGCCGCAAGGTATGGGAGGCCCGCCTGCCGGCAGGCGGACAGGCCACGCCGATGAGCTACGCGGATGCCAGCGGTCGCCAGTACATCCTGGTCACCGCAGGCGGCCATGGTTCGCTGGGCACGAAACAAGGCGACTGGGTCATCGCCTACGCCCTCCCCAAATAACCCCACGCCCCCCTGTAGGAGCGCGCCTCGCGCGCGACCGTCTGAAACGTGGCGTCTCCGATTGAAGGATGCTCCCTACCGAAGGGGTGGGAGCTGATCGCATCGGCGATGTTGCGCTCCGTAGGAACGCGGCCCTTGTCGGGTTTCGCTCTGCAGGAAGGGCTCGCCTTCCGGCCTCGCATCGGCGCTGGTACGTGGCGGTGGACGAGGCGGCGGGTGCGGCCCTTGGCGCTCCGGCCTGCGGTGTCCCTCGGGAAAGGAGAGCCGCTAGCGCGGCTAATGTCTTATGGCTTACGCCCCTTCGGGCACGGGGAGCGCGCGGGTTTTTCGACTCGGCTCCTGCCTCGGCGAAAAAGGCCGGCCTTCCTGGCCGACCCCGCTACGCGGCCTTATCCGCCCACTCCCCTCACCTCCATCAAGTCGCGCCAAGGGCCGCCCCCGCCGCCTCTACCCACGTGATCGTGGCGTGTTGTAGGAGCGCGCCTGCGCGCGACCGTTCATGGCGATGCACATCACCGTTCCCGTTCCACCGGTCGCGCGCAAGCACGCTCCTACAACGGACGGGTCAACCTGCGATGACGCTTTCCCTGTAGGAGCGCGCCTCGCGCGCGACCGTTCATGGCGATGTACATCACCGTTCCCGTTCCACCGGTCGCGCGCAGGCGCGCTCCTACAACGGATGGGTCAACCTGGCGATGACGCTTTTCCTGTAGGAGCGTGCCTCGCGCGCGACCGGTTATCGCGAAAGCCTTGAACTCATCGCCTTGAATGGTCGCGCGCAGGCGCGCTCCTACAACAAGCGGGGGTGAGGGGCGTGCGGGTATCACGCCGGTACTTTCGTCGTCAGGCTTTCTTGCGTCGTGGGTTCGGCAGGAAGGCCGCGAGCAATCCGATCAGTGGCAGGAACGCGCAGATCTGGTACACCGCCTCGATGCCGATATGGTCAGCCAGTTCGCCAAGGCCCGCAGCACCGAGGCCGCCCATGCCGAAGGAAAAGCCGAAGAACAGGCCGGAGATCATGCCCACTTTGCCCGGCACCAGCTCCTGGGCGAAGACCACGATGGCGGGAAATGCCGAGGCAAGGATCAGGCCGATGGCGACGGTGATCGGCGCCGTCCAGAACAGGCTGGCGTGCGGCAGCAGCAGGGTGAAGGGCAGGGCACCGAGGATGGAGAACCAGATGACGTGCTTGCGGCCGAAGCGATCGCCCATGGGGCCGCCGAGGATCGTGCCGACGGCCACCGCACCCAGGAACACGAACAGGTGCAGCTGCGCGTTTTCCACCGACACGCCGAAGCGATGGATCAGGTAGAAGGTGAAATAGCTGGTGAGGCTGGCCAAGTACACATACTTCGAGAAGATCAGCGCCAGCAGCACCGTAATGCCGCGACGCGCTTCCGCACTGCTGGGCGGGGTGATGTCATGGCTGCCGCCACCTGTTTTGAGGCGGGTGAGGCCGTGGTGGCGATACCACTGGCCCACGTTCCACAGGATGGCGCCGGAAAGCAGGGCCAGCAGTGCGAAGAAGGCCAGGCTCGACTGGCCCCAGCGCACCACCACCACGGCGGCGGCCAGCGGGCCGAGCGCCTGGCCGGCGTTGCCGCCCACCTGGAACAGCGATTGCGCCAGGCCATGCCGGCCACCGGCGGCCATGCGCGCCACGCGAGAGGATTCGGGATGGAACACCGACGAGCCCATGCCCAGCAGGGCGGCGCCAACCAGCAACATGCCGTAGGTGTGCGCTACCGACAGCACCATCAGGCCGGCCAGGGAAAAGAGCGTGCCGCCGGGCAGCGCCAGCGGCGTGGGCCGACGGTCGGCGTACAGGCCGACCAGCGGCTGCAGGATCGACGCGGTGATCTGGTAGGTCAGCGTGATCAGGCCGATCTGCCCGAAGTCGAGGTGGAATCCGGCCTTCAGGCCCGGATAGATGGCGGGCAGCAGCGACTGCATCATGTCGTTGAGCAGGTGGCAGAAGCTGATGGCGAAGATCACGCCGTAGACGGTGGGCGTGGCGGCGCGAGGGGTCTCCACCGCGGCGCTGGTGGTGGGAGCTTGCATGGACGGTCCTGGGGAAAGGCTCGGGATGCAATATGAGAACATGCGCAAAGCTGTCCCGCGCTAGGATATGGGTCAAAACCCTTCGCAAACGGGACAATCATGGCTTCCAACGGCCCAGATGCCTTCGATTCGGTGGCCCGGCCCGTGGTCACGCGGGCCAGCGTCTATGCCGCCTCGTATGAGCTGGCCACCCACCAGCACCGGCGGGGGCAGCTGCTATATGCCTCGCAGGGCACCGTGGCGGTGACCACGCCGCTGGGAGCCTGGATCGCACCGCCGGAGCGTGCCGTTTGGATTCCACCGACGATGCCGCATTCGGTGCGCATGATCGGCGTGGTGACCACGAGCAGTGCCTATCTGGAGCCGGCGGTGACGGCGATGCTGGGCGATGCCTGCCGGGTGCTGGCCGTGTCGCCCCTGCTGCGCGCCTTGCTGGTCGAGGCGCAGCACGTGCCGCGCGAATACGACCCGGCGGGACGCGACGGGCTGCTGATGGGCTTGCTTATCGCCGAGATCGGTCGGGCCGCTACAGTGCCGCTGGCCTTGCCGCTGCCGAAGCATGCGGCACTGGCCAGGCGCTGCGCGCGTTTCCTTGAACGCCCGACGGTGACCGAAGATATCGATACGTGGGCTGACGATCTCGCCATGCACCGTCGCAGTTTCACCCGGTTGTTCCGCCGCGAAACGGGTATGAGCTTTGCGCAGTGGCGTCAGCAGGCCTGCCTGCTGCATGCCTTGCCACGCTTGTCGGCAGGCGAGCCGGTGACGGATATCGCCATGGATCTGGGGTATGAGAACCCCACGGGTTTTTCGACGATGTTTCGTCGTGCCCTCGGCCGTGCGCCCAGCACTTATCGCGATGCGGTGCCGCGCGCCTGAGCGCAGCCACGGCGGATCACGCTTTCGATGGTGTCGGTGGGTGAGTCGCCGATGTCCACCCATAGCGCTTCGTCGCGCGAGGGTTCTTCGAGCGTCGCGAGCTGGCTGTCGAGCAGGGCGGGGTTGAAGAAGTGACCGCTGCGATGGCCCAGGCGGTCGGCCAGCAAGTCACGCGTGCCGTGCAGATAGACGAAGCGCACGTCGTCATGCCCTTTGCGCAGGAAATCGCGATAGCGTTTCTTCAGCGCCGAGCAGGCCAGCACGAGCGACTGGCCGCTGGCGCGGTGGCGGTCCATCTCCGCCACGATGGCTGCGAGCCAGGGCTGGCGATCGTTATCGTCGAGGGGAATGCCACGGGCCATCTTGTCGCGATTGGCCTGGGGATGAAGGCTGTCGCCGTCGATGAAGGGAATGCCCAGCCGCGTGGCCAGCCCTTCGCCGATCGTGCTCTTGCCGCTGCCGGAGACGCCCATGACGATGGTGATCATGCCGACGATGATGCGCGATCCCAGGTGAAGAATCGATCTTTCCTGTAGGAGCGCGCCTGCGCGCGACCGGGTTTTGCGAAATGGTTGATGGTTTTCGCGAACACCGGTCGCGCGCAGGCGCGCTCCTACAGGGGGGCCATCAGTTTTCGTTGGAGGGCGTAGAGGATGGAGGCGTCCTGTTCGTCCAGCGTGTCGCTTTCCATCGCCCGGTAGTGGCGATGGAAAGCGACGATGGCGGCGCGCGGGTTGGACACGTCGTAACCCACCAGCCGCATCGCCGCTAGGCTGTCGAAGCCCGGCGGGGCAGGGATCAGCGGCTGGTCGGGCCAGAGCCCGAAGCCATAGCGCGCCAGCGTCGCCCACGGAAAGCGCACGCTCGGATCGGTCTTGCGTCCGGGTGCGATGTCGCCATGCCCGATGACCGCCTGCTTCGGAATGCCCAGCCGCGTGGTGAGATCGTTGAGCAGGCTGATGAGTGCCTGGATCTGCGGCTGGGTGAAGGGCGCCACGCCGTCGTTGTCCAGCTCGATGCCGATGGACGACGAATTGAGGTCGGTCTGGTCGCCCCATCGTGCCGCGCCGGCATGCCAGGCGCGATCGGCGTCGTCCACCAGCTGGTCGATATGGCCATTGGCTTCGACCAGGTAGTGCGCACTCACCGGGCCGCCGCTGTTGCGGCTCTTCAGCACCTTGAGTGCCTCCGCGGCATTCACCGTGGAGGTATGGTGCAGCACGATGAACTGCGCCTTGCGTGCATTGAAGTTCGGCGACGGTGACCACTGGGCCAGGGCACTGCGCTGGGGTGCCTTGAGGGGCGCGCTGGCGCAGCCCGCCAGGACGAGCAGCAGCGTGGCGACGATGCCGAAGCGAAATGCGCGCAGGAGTGCCATGGCCTGTCGACTCACTCGACCTTGAAGTCGCTGCTGGCGATGACCCATTCGATCTCGTCGCCGACGTCGCCGGCGTCTTCCTTCGATGCGACCACCACCTGGAGGTCGACGCAGTCGCGTCCCTCGGACAGCCACTGGGTTTTCTCCAGTTCCATGCCGGTCTTTTTCAGCGCGGCATTCAGCAGATTGACGTCGGTGTTCTTCAGCTCGATGCCTTCATGCACGAGATGGCCGCCGCGCACTTCGATGTCGCAGAGCTTGTCGTCGAGGAAGCGCAGAAGAAGCCAGTCATCGCCATGGCTGTCGGCGTATTCGTCTTCGTCGTCCCACATGCTGTCGCCGGCGCTCTTGTAGCCCAGCGCATCGCGCAGTGCCTTGCGCCGCATGCCGAAGAAGATATCGGTGTCGCCCCGGCGGATGCCGCGGCCGGGAATCAGTTCGCAATGTTCCATGGCGTACCTCGTGGGATGGCGCGGGATACCCGCCCGGCAAGCATGATGGAAACCGGGGGTGGACGACCAGCCATCCCCTTGCCATGTCCTTCAGGGTTTGTGGTCACGACCGAGGTAGTCCTCGCTCTGCATTTCGATCAGGCGTGACTCGGTACGGCCGAACTCGGCGCGTACCTTGCTGCCGTCGTATAGCTCGGTGATGGGTGCGGCGGCCGACAGCACGAGCTTGACGTGACGGTCGTAGAACTCGTCCACCAGCAACACGAAGCGCTTGGCCTCGTTCTCGCTGTACACGGTGAACTGCGGCACGTTGGAGATGATGACTGCCGGGAAGGCCCTGGCCAGTTCGATGTAGTCGGTGACCGCGCGCGGGCCCTCGCACAACGCGGCGAAGTCGAACCACACGATGTTCTCCGCGCGCTTGCGCACGGGGATATCGCGCGCATTGACGTGCAGGCTGCCACCTTCGGTCACATTGCCCTGCGCCTGTCCGCTGAAGATCTTCGCCAGCGAGCGCTCGGACTCCTGGCCCGGCGGCACGAGGTAGACCGACGCCTGGCTGAGCGCACGCAGGCGCCAGTCGCGCGGCGACACCATCTCGTGCACCACGCAATGCTGCTCGATGGCGGCGATGGCCGGCAGGAAGCGGGCGCGCTGGAGGCCATCCTTGTAGAGGTTCTGCGGCGGCGTGTTCGAGGTGGTGACCAGCGTGACGCCACGCTGGAACAGTCCGTCGAGCAGACCGGAGAGGATCATGGCGTCGCCGATATCGGTGACCAGGAACTCGTCGAGGCAGAGCACGCGGCATTTCGCGGCGAGCCGCGCAGCCACTTCGTCGAGCGGGTTCTGGCGTTCGCTCAGCTCGCGCAGCGTGGCGTGGATCTCCTGCATGAAGCGGTGGTAATGCCGGCGCAGTGCGAGGCCCGGCGACAGGCTGGATACGAAGAGATCCATCAGGAAGGTCTTGCCGCGACCAACGCTGCCCCACAGGTAGAGGCCTTGCACGGCCTTGCGCTGTTCGTTGCCGAGCATGCTGCGCAGGCGGCCGAACAGGCCACTGCCACTCGTGGGCTCCGCGGTGCACAGCGCGGCATGCATGCGATCGAACTCGGCAATGACGCCGAGCTGGGCGGGGTCGGACTCCCAGCGGTGGCCCGCGATGCCGTCGCGATAACGCTCGCCCGGCGTGGATTCGCTACAGGTCATGCGTGTTCCGGAGCAGGTGGCCAGTGCAGCACGGCGTGCTTGATGACGCCGCGCAGGTCCATGAGGCGGCGATGGAAGAAGTGGCTGGTTTCTTCCATTTTCACCAGGTTGGGCTTGTGGCCCTCGGGCAGGGCGGCAACCCAGTCGTACACCGCCTGCGGTTCGACGATTTCATCCGCATCGCCCATCACCACCAGCCAGGGGCAGGAGGGCAGCGCGATGGGCGAGAAGTCCCAGCCGCGACCGGCGGCGGGCGGCGCGATGCTGATGAGGGCATCGGCCTTCAGCGCCACGGCATTGCGCAAGCTCACATAGCTGCCGAAGGAGAAGCCGGCGAGCCAGAGCTTCGCACCGGGCCGCACCTTGCGCGCCCAGGCCACGACGGCGGCAAGGTCGTCGCTTTCGCCGTTGCCATGGTCGAAGGCCCCTTCGGAGCGCCCAACGCAGCGGAAATTGAAGATGACGGTGTCGAGGCCGGACTCGCGCAGCGAGCGCTCGATCATGGTCACCACCTTGTTGTGCATGCTGCCGCCGTCGGTGGACAACGGATGGCAGATGACGGCGACGGCGTTGCGTCGGCCTTCGGTGGCGGGCTTGGCTTCGCATTCGAGCTTGCCCGCGGGGCCGGCGAGCGCGAAGCTCAGGGTTTCGGCCGGAAAGTGTTCCGGCGCATCAGGTAGTAGATCGCTCATGCCCACCATGATAACCGCTGCCCCGGGACCCCGCGCCGGGCGCGCACCATGAACGTGCTCGCCCACGCCCTGCTGGCGGGTGACGACGCGGCCCTGCGCCTGGGCGGCATCCTCGGCGACTTCACCCATGGCACGCCCGATGAGGCATTGCCGGCACGCGTGCGTGATGGGATTTACCTGCATCGGGCCATCGATGGCTTCACCGACTCTCATGATGAGGTACGTGCGGCGCGCGAGCGCCTGCCTGCGGGGTTTCGTCGCTACGGCGGCATCCTGCTCGACATGTGGTTCGATCACTGCCTGGCGAGGGATTTCGCACGCTGGAGCGACGAGCCGCTGGCGGCATTCTCCGACCGCTACCGTGCCGAGCTGCATGCGGCCATGCCCCTGCTGCCGGAGCGGCTGAAGCGGTTCCTTATATATATGGATACCCATGACCTGCCGGCGGGCTATGCACGGCTGGAGCGGGTGGAGCATGCGCTGGCCGGGCTGTCGTCGCGCCTGTCCCGTGCCAATCCGGTGGCCGACGCCATGCCGGTACTACTGGCCGACGAAGAGGCCCTGCGCGGCACCTTCGAACGCTTCTTCCCCGACCTGCGCGCCTTCGCCGCCCACTGGATCGCCACCCACCCCTTGTAGGAGCGCGCCTTGCGCGCGACCGGCACGGAGCGAGGCATCCAGACCCTTGTAGGAGCGCGCCTCGCGCGCGACCGGCACGAGCGAGGCATCCAGACCCTTGTAGGAGCGCGCCTTGCGCGCGACCGGGATCGCGATATCCACCCTGACACGCGTCGCCCTGTGCCGGTCGCGCGCAAGGCGCGCTCCTACAGGGTGGGACCGGGCACGAAAAAGGCCGCGATCGCTCGCGGCCTTCCGGCGTTTTTCGGCAAGGCAACCTTCCTGCAATGTTGCCGTGCGTTACTTCGCCTGGTCGATCATCCACTTGACCGTGTTGCCGACCTGTTCGTCGGTGAGGGCCGGATTGCCACCCTTCGCGGGCATGTGGTTGCCGTCGGGGCCCGTATAGCCCTCGATGGCGTGCTTGACGAGGACAGCGGCACCTTCGGCGATACGTGAGCCCCAGGCGCCCTTGTCACCGAGCTTCGGCGCACCGGCCACGCCCGCCGTATGGCAGCTGTGGCAGAGGTTGTCGTAGATGGTCTTGCCGTCGGTGCTGCCACCGTAGGCCACCTGCGAGGCAGCGGCCTTGGCCGCGGCTTCCTGGGCGGCCTGCATGGCGGCACGGCCGGTATCGCCCGCGTAGACACCGCCCACGGGAGCGATACGGGCCTCGGTGCGCTTGGCAACGGCCGGGTCCTGCTCCTTGGGGATGTGGCTGTAGATGGTGTATGCAAGCACCATCAAGGCAATGGCCAGCACGCTGAGGCCGGCGGTCAGCCAGGAAAACTGGCGCATGAAGTTCTGGTCGGACTTGCTTGGAGAACCGCTCACGCATTCACTCCACTGGGTTTGGGTGTGCCGTCCCCCTCCCCGGGGACCGGCGTGCCTGCAAGCCGCGATGCGGCGATCGAACCTTCCCGAGTATAGCGGAACCTCGGCGTACGTCAGCGGTCTGGGAACGGGCGCTGAATCAGACGGGGAGAAGCCCGGGGAAACATGTCGTCAGTCATGGTGTACCCCTGTCAACCGGCATTGTTCAATCCCGTTCCCCTACACCTATATTGGCGCCGTGGAATCCTGACGTATTACGGGTATAAACCCATGGCGCACGGCGCGCCCCGGTCCTCACCGCCGCGTTCGACCGGTTATTCATCTGGGAGTGTTTCATGTCGCGTTTCTGGAAAATCGCGCTGGCCGTCATCGTGGTAGTGGTGATCGCAGGCATCGTCGTCGTTCCCCGCCTGCACGGCGGCAAGGGGCATGGCGAGGCTGCGGCCGATGCACAAGGCAAGGCCAATGGCGAAGGGCAGGGCAAGGATCAGCCACCCGTACCGGTCACCGTCGTTCCGGCGGTGAGCCAGGACGTACCGGTTTATCTCACCGCGCTGGGCACGGTGCAGGCACGTAATACGGTCACCGTGAAGCCGCAGGTCGGCGGTCAGCTGATGAAGCTGAACTTCAAGGAAGGCCAGGAAGTGAAAAAGGGCGATGTCATCGCCGAGATCGATCCGCGCACCATCCAGTCGCAGTACGACCAGTCGGTGGCCAAGCTCAAGCAGGACCAGGCCTCCGCGGCCACGGCGAAGAACAACCTCGACCGTTCGCAGAACCTGGTCAGCAAGGGCGGCCAGCAGTACGTGTCGAAGCAGGACCTCGACAACCTGAAGAATACGCTCGACCAGGCCAACGCCACCGTCGTGGCAGATCAGGCCGCGATCCGCGCCTCGCAGGTGCAGCTGGGTTTCACCAAGGTGATCGCGCCCATCGACGGCCTCGCCGGTATCCGTGCCGTGGACGTGGGCAACATCGTCGCCACCACCGATTCCATCGTCACGCTGACCGAGCTGCATCCGATCTACGTGATGTTCTTCCTGCCTGAGAAAAATCTCGACATGGTGCGGTCCGCTTCCTCGGACGGTAACGAGTCGGTGTCGTCGCTCGAAGTGCAGGCGCTCGATCGTGTGGATGCGCATGTGATGGCCACCGGTCACCTCGATGTGCTCGACAACACCATCGACACCACCACCGGCACCTTCCGCCTGCGCTCGCTGTTCGACAACGAGAAGACCCAGCTGTGGCCGGGCCAGTTCGTCAACGTGCAGCTGCGCGTACGCACGGTGAAGGGCGGTCTCGTGGTGCCGGCACAGGCCGTGCAGCGTGGTCCCGATGGCGACTACGTATACCTCGTGCAGGGCGACAACACGGTCAAGATGCAGACCGTGGAAACCGCCACCGAGGTCGGCGACAGCCACGTCATGATCAGCAAGGGCCTGAAGCTCGGCGACAAGGTGGTCACGGAAGGCCAGTTCCGCCTGAAGCCGGGCTCGAAGGTGCAGCCGCTGGCGCCGGGCCAGGTGCCGGCCGCGCCCACGGCGGAGGAACTGCAGAAGGCGAAGGACGGCCAGAAGCGCCAGGGCGGACGCCGCGGCGGCTGATAGCGCGCGGCGCGCCCGGCACGGGTGCGCCGCCCACGGGTCCCAAGGGACCCGCCACACCAGGACCAGAACGTGGGCTTTTCGACACTCTTCATTCGCCGACCTATCGCAACTTCGCTGCTCATGGTGGCGGTGCTGCTGCTGGGCATCCTCGGTTACCGCCAGCTGCCGGTCTCGGCGCTGCCGGAAATCGACGCGCCAAGCCTCGTTGTCACCACCCAGTATCCCGGTGCCAGCGCCACCACGATGGCCGCGCTGGTCACCACGCCGCTGGAACGCAACTTCGGCCAGATCTCCGGCCTCAGCATGATGAGCTCCGACTCGTCGGCGGGCCTGTCGACGATCGTGCTGCAGTTCAACATGGACCGCGACATCGACATCGCGGCGCAGGACGTGCAGGCGGCGATCAACCAGGCGCGCGGCACCCTGCCGAACAACCTGCCGTATCCGCCGGTGTACAACCGTGTGAACCCGGCCGACGCGCCCATCATGACGCTGATGCTCACCTCGGACAGCCTGCCGCTGCGTGACGTCAACAACTACGCCGACTCGATCCTCGCGCAGAAGCTGTCGCAGGTTCAGGGCGTGGGCCTGGTGTCCATCGCCGGCAACGTGCGTCCGGCCGTGCGTATCCAGATCAACCCCGCGCAGCTGGCAAACCTCGGCCTCACCATGGAGGACGTGCGCAGCGCGCTCACCCAGGCCAACGTCAACGCGCCCAAGGGCACGCTGAACGGCAAGACCCAGTCGTATTCGATCGGCACCAACGACCAGCTGGCCGATGCCGCCGACTACAAGGGCACCATCATCAGCTACAAGAACGGCGCGCCGGTGCGTCTGTCCGACGTGGCCAACGTGGTCGACGGCGTGGAGAACGACCAGCTCGCCGCCTGGGCCAACGGCAAGCCCGCCGTGCTGCTCGATATCCGCCGCCAGCCCGGCGCGAACATCGTGCAGACGGTGAAGCAGATCCGCGCCACCATTCCCGACCTGCAGAAGGTGCTGCCGGCCGACGTGCACCTGAAGGTGTTCGCCGACCGCACCATCACCATCCGCGCGTCGGTGGAGGACGTGCAGTTCACGCTGATCCTTACGGTCTGCCTCGTCGTGGCGGTGATCTTCGTCTTCCTGCGTCGCCTGTGGGCCACCGTGATTCCGTCGGTGGCGGTGCCGCTGTCGCTGATGGGCACCTTCGGTGTCATGGCCTTCGCGGGCATGTCGCTCGATAACCTCTCGCTGATGGCGCTGGCGGTGGCCACCGGCTTCGTGGTGGACGACGCGATCGTGATGATCGAGAACATCGTCCGCTACATCGAGCAGGGTTACGACGGCAAGACGGCCGCCGAGATCGGCGCGAAGGAAATCGGCTTCACGGTGCTCTCGCTCACCGTCTCGCTGATCGCGGTGTTCCTGCCGCTGCTGCTGATGCCGGGCGTTACCGGTCGCCTGTTCCACGAATTCGCCTGGGTGCTGACGATCGCGGTGGCGATCTCGATGCTGGTCTCGCTGACCCTCACCCCGATGATGTGCGCCTACCTGCTGAAGGCCGACCAGCTGCCGGAAGCCGAAGACGCCCACGAGCACGCCATTGCGGCGGGCAAGCACACCACGTGGTCGCGCATCGTCGAAGGCTACGGCAGCAGTCTCGACTGGGTACTGGACCATCGCCCGCTCACCATGCTGGTGGCGGCCCTGACCGTGGCGCTCACCGTGGTGCTTTACATCGTGATCCCCAAGGGCCTGCTGCCCGAGCAGGACACGGGTCTCATCACGGCGGTGGTCCAGGCCGACCAGAACGTCGCCTTCCCGCAGATGGAACAACGCACCAAGGCCGTGGCCGATGCGCTGGCGAAAGACCCTGACGTGGCCGGCGTGGCTGCCTTCATCGGCGCCGGTTCGGTGAACCCCACGCTCAACCAGGGCCAGATCTCGCTAGTGCTGAAGGATCGCAGCGACCGCGATGGCCTCGACAAGGTACTGCCGCGTTTGCAGAAGGCCGTGTCGAACATTGCCGGCGTGGCCCTGTACCTGAAGCCGGTGCAGGACGTGACCCTCGACAGCCAGGTATCCGCCACGGAATACCAGTACTCGCTCTCCGACGTGAACTCGACGGAAGTGGCGGGCTTTGCGCAGCAGATGACCTCCGCGATGCGCAAGCGCAAGGAACTGGCCGACGTCGACAACAACCTCGCCGACCAGGGTACCGCCCTCAAGCTCACCATCGACCGCGATACGGCCAGCCGTCTCGGCGTACCGGTGCAGACCATCGACGACACGCTGTACGACGCCTTCGGCCAGCGCCAGATCTCCACGATCTTCACCCAGCTTAACCAGTACCGCGTGGTGCTTGAGGTGTCGCCGGAGTTCCGCTCTAGCGCCGACCTGCTCAACAAGCTCACCGTGCGCGGCAACGGCAACGGAGCGCTCACCGGTTCCAATGCCACCAGCTTCGGCCAGCTGGCATCGAGCAACTCGGCCACGCCATCGGGCATCGGCAACACGGGCAACGTAGGCTTCCAGGTAGGTGGTGGCGGCACCATTCCCATCGCGTCGCTGGCCAGTGCCAAGGTCACCACGGCACCGCTGGTGGTGAGCCATCTCCAGCAGCTGCCCGCCGTGACGATCTCGTTCAACCTGGCGCCGGGCTACTCGCTGTCGGAAGCCGTGACCGCCATCCACGAAGTGGAGAAGGACCTCAACTTCCCGCCGCAGGTGCGTGGCCAGTTCATCGGCAAGGCCGCCGAGTTCTCCACGTCGGTGGGTGACGAAGTGCTCCTGCTGCTGGCCGCGATCATCGTGATCTACATCGTGCTGGGCGTGCTC
Source organism: Luteibacter anthropi (assembly GCF_023699965.1). NCBI lineage: Bacteria > Pseudomonadati > Pseudomonadota > Gammaproteobacteria > Lysobacterales > Rhodanobacteraceae > Luteibacter > Luteibacter anthropi. The sequence continues at coordinate 1,104,620 of NZ_CP077072.1, read as the reverse complement.
TACGAGAGCTACATCCACCCGCTGACGATCATCTCCACCCTGCCGCCGGCCGGTGTGGGCGCGCTGCTGGCCCTGTTGATGTGCGGCATGACGCTGTCGGTGGACGGCATCGTGGGTATCGTGCTGCTGATCGGTATCGTGAAGAAGAACGCGATCATGATGATCGACTTCGCCATCGAGGCGAAGCGCACCGGCATGAACGCCACCGATGCCATCCGCCGCGCCTGCCTGCTGCGTTTCCGTCCGATCATGATGACCACGGCGGCCGCCTTGCTCGGCGCACTGCCGCTGGCACTCGGCAACGGCATCGGCTCGGAGCTGCGCAAGCCGCTGGGCGTATCCATCGTGGGCGGCCTGCTGCTCTCGCAGCTGGTCACCTTGTACACCACGCCCGTCATCTATCTGTACATGGAGCGGTTCTCCGACTGGCTGGCAGAACGCAAGCGCCGACGAGCGCTGGCGCACGCCGAGCCGCGGACGGCGAGCTGATGGCGCAAGGCGCCGAGACCAGACTCCTGACCTTCTCGCCGGGTGCGCAAGCACCCGGCGAAACCTTTTTGCGACTGGTGCGTTCGTAGGAACGTGATGCGTACCCACCCGTTCCCCACCCAGCGTCCCCGATGAATATTTCCGGCCCCTTCATCCGCCGCCCGATCGGCACGTCCCTGCTTGCCATCGGCATCTTTGTCGTGGGGCTTATCTGTTATTCGCTGCTTGGCGTGGCCGCGTTGCCGGGCATCCAGTTTCCCGCCATCTTCGTGCAGGCCCAGCAGTCGGGCGCGGATGCCAGCACGATGGCGTCCACGGTGGCTGCGCCGCTGGAACGACACCTGGGCCAGGTGCCGGGCGTGGAGTCGATGCGTTCCAACAGCTCGGAAGGTTCCACCTTCGTGCTGCTGTTCTTCCAGAACGGTGTGAACATCGATTCGGCGGCACGCGACGTGCAGTCGGCCATCAACTCCGCACAGCCGGACCTGCCGACGGGCCTGCTCAATGCGCCGTCGTACACGAAGGCCAACCCGAACGATGACCCCATCATCGTGCTCGCGCTCACCTCGGACACGATGGCGCGCACGGATCTTTATAACGTCGCCGATTCCATCCTCGCGCAGCGGCTTCGCCAGCAGGAGGGCATTGCCACGGTGGATATCGCCGGCAGCGCCACGCCGGCCATTCGCGTCGATGTGAACCTGCGCGCGCTGAACGCCATGGGCCTGTCGCCGGACCAGCTGCGCAACGCGCTCACCGCCGCCAACGTTACGTCGCCGCAGGGCTTCCTCACCGACGGCAACACCAATATCGCCGTCACGGCGAATGATTCGCTGTACACGGCCGACCAGTTCGCGAAACTGGTCATCGCCAACAAGAACGGCGTGCCGGTGCGGCTGTCGGACGTGGCCAAGGTCTACGACGGCCAGCAGGACGCCTACCAGGCCGCCTGGTTCAACGGCCGCCCTGGCATCCTGATGTATGTGTACCGCAAGTCGGACGCGAACGTCATCGACACGGTGGACCGCGTCAAGGCACTCATGCCCACCATGCAGAGCTGGCTGCCCGAAGGCGCGCGCCTGCATTCCTTCTTCGACGGCACGCCCACCATCCGCGCTTCGTTGCACGAGGTGCAGGCCACGCTGTTCATCAGCCTGGCGATGGTCATCATGACCATGGCACTGTTCCTACGTCGCCTCGCACCCACCGTGATCGCCGGCCTTGCCGTGCCGTTGTCCCTGGCCGGTGCCTTCGTGGTGATGTACGCGTTCGGGTACACGCTGAACAACCTCACCCTGCTGGCGCTGGTGATTGCGATCGGCTTCGTGGTGGACGATGCCATCGTGGTCATCGAGAACGTGATCCGTCACATGGACGAAGGCATCCCTCGCTTCGAGGCGGCTTTGCTTGGTGCGCGAGAAATCGGCTTCACCATCGTCTCCATCACCGGTTCGCTGGTGGCCGTGTTCATTCCGTTGCTGCTGGCGCCCGGCATCATCGGCATGTTCTTCAAGGAATTCACCGTCACGCTGATTGCGGCCATCACCGTATCGGCCGTCGTCTCGCTGACGCTCACGCCATCGCTGTGCGGCCATTTCCTCACCTCGCACAAGAACGACGAACCGGAATCGAAGCTGGGCCGCACACTGGAGCGCATGCACGAGCGCATGGTGAAGGCCTATGCCACGGCGCTCGACTGGACCTTGCGCCATGCCCTGCTCATGGCGCTGACGCCGCTGGGCCTCATCGTCATCACCTTCTTCCTGTTCGGCATGGTAAAGGGCAGCTTCTTCCCGCCGCAGGACACGGGCCTGATCGCCGCGCGCGCTACGGCCAGCTCCACGGTGTCGTTCGGCGAAATGATGAGCCGCCAGGCGCGCCTTACCGACATGCTACTGGCCGATCCGGACGTGAAAGCCGTCGGCTCGCGCCTGGGCACCAGTCGTACCGGTTCCACCGGTAATTTCAACATCGAACTGAAGACGATGGCGGAGGGGCGCACGGATACCACGTTCGATGCGCTGGCGCGTCTGTCGGCCAAGGCCAACCAGTATCCAGACCTCAACCTGCGTCTGCGCCCCATCCAGGACCTGCCGACCGGTGGCGGCGGTGGTTCGTCGCAGGGTGGTCAGTACTCCGTGTCGCTCAAGGGCAATGATGTCGGCGAATTGCAGGTGTGGCTGCCGAAGCTCGTCGATGCACTGAAGAAGAGCAAGGTGCTGAAGGATGTCGGCAGCGATATCGATGCAGCTGGTCTTCGCCAGAACATCGTGATCGACCGCGACACGGCCGCGCGTCTCGGGGTAGGCATCGGCGATATCGACGGCGCGCTGTACAACGCGTTCGGCCAGCGTGCGGTGTCCACCATTTACTCGGATATCAACCAGTACCGCGTCATCGTCAACTCGTTGCCGCAGATGGCAGCGACGCCCGAAGCGCTGAATCAGCTCTACGTGAAGTCGAGCACCTCCGGCGCGATGGTGCCCATGTCGGCACTGGCGCGGCAGATTCCGGGTCTTGCACCCGTGCAGATCGTGCACGAAGACCAGTACACGACGATGGACGTGAGCTTCAACCTCGCGCCGAACGCCAGCATGGGCGAGGCGATGGTGGTCATCCAGAAAACCATCGACGGCCTGCGCATGCCAGGTGATATCCGGCTGGAAGCCGGCGGCGATTTCCGCCGCTTCCAGCAGTCGCAGAGCGACATGCCGCTGCTGATCCTCGCCGCCATCGTCACCGTATACCTGCTGATGGGCATGCTCTACGAGAGCCTGATCCACCCGGTGACGATTCTCTCGACACTACCGGCAGCGGGTGTCGGCGCGCTGGCGGCCCTGGTCATCACCGATACCGAGCTATCGGTCGTGGCGATGATCGCACTGGTGCTCCTGATTGGTATCGTGAAGAAAAACGCCATCATGATGATCGATTTCGCCCTGGTGGCGCAGCGCGAACATCACCTGCCGCCGAAGGAAGCCATCCGCGAAGCCTGTCTGGTCCGATTCCGCCCGATCATGATGACGACCATGGTCGCCATCCTTGCCGCGCTGCCCCTCGCCATCGGCCTGGGCGAAGGCTCCGAACTGCGTCGCCCGCTGGGCATCGCGATGATCGGCGGCCTGCTCATCTCCCAGAGCCTCACGCTCCTCTCCACCCCGGCCCTGTACGTGATCTTCGCGTGCCTCTCCGACCGCTGGAAGGCCCGCAAGGCCCGCCGCCAGGAACGCAAAGCCCTCCGCACCTGACCCCCCGTTGTAGGAGCGCGCCTGCGCGCGACCGGTTGAAACGCTGCGTCGCCCGTTGAAAGATGCCTCCCTACCGAAGGGGGCGATCACATCGGCGATGTTGCGCTCCGTAGTAAAGCAGCCCTTGTGGTGCGTCGCTCCGTAGGAAAGGCTCGCCTTCCGGCCTCGCACTCGGCGCGTGAGCGTGGCGGCGAACGAGGCGACGGGGGCGGCCCTTGGCGCGCCGGCCTGCGGTGTCCCTCGGGAAAGGAGGAGCCGCTGCGCGGCTCAATGTCTTATGGCTTATGCCCCTTCGGGCCCGGGGAGCGGGCGGGGTTTTTCGACTCGGCTCCTGCCTCGGCGAAAAAGGCCGGCCTTCCTGGCCGGCCCCCTTCGGGCCTTTTCCGCCCACTCCCCTCACCTCCATCAAGTCGCGCCAAGGGCCGCCCCCGCCGCCTCTACCGATCTCACGGTGATCTTGTAGGAGCGCGCCTGCGCGCGACCGGTTGTTGCGAACATCTTCATCGTTTCGATGCATCCGGTCGCGCGCAAGGCGCGCTCCTACAGGGATACGGTGTCGCCAGGCGCATCGCTACCGCGACATCCCCCAAAGCCAGACCGCCCCCAGCGACGCGCCCACCAATCCCGCACTGGCTGCTTCAAACACCATCCCCGGCCATACCTCCCGCGGCAGCAAACATCCATGCGCCGCCATATCCCCCACGGCAAACGACCCGGCGATAAACGCCACAAACGACAACACCGAAAACATCCGCGCCCCCGTCGCCAGCGAACAGCTCTGGCCATAACTGCTTATGTAGACAAGCAGGTTCACCACCAGCAACACCAGCGCGACGCCCACTTCCCACAGCCCCACGATCATTTCGCCCCTCCCAGCGCGCGCACCTCGTCCCACATGCGCCTGACGTTTGCTTGCTTCGTACATTGCAGACCCATGCGATACAGCACATTGACGCCCGACATCGCCCGGGCCACGCAGCGTTGATTCGGCAATTCGGTTTCCGCCATGTATTCGGTCAGCACCGACTGCATCGCCTCGGCATACGCCTGCCATGCGGTCGCGTCATTCATCAACGTATCCATGCTGGCCTCGACATTCAGGCCAAAGCTCCCCTCGCCGAGGACGCCTTCGTCTTTCGGATCACTCATGGTTTGGTTTTTCCCTGATGCGCCGCCTTCCGAGCGGGGCACGCCAAGGGCCGTGCCCCTCATCGACTCGGGCGACGAGATCTCACGATTCCCGCGTTTTGTCCGGTTTTCTCACAGGCAGGGCGCTACGCGCCGGGTAGGACGGCAGAGCCAGAAACGGTGAGAAATCAGGACGAAGGCGGGCGTTAGCCGCGTCCTGACAGGTGTTTAGGACGTCCCTGGACCGTCCGAGACAGACGGTGGGTGTGAGAATGCCTTAAGATTTGGCACAGCCATATCAACTCCTGAGGTTGGTTTTGGTTAGCGGGCAGGGGTGTCTTCAGCACCCCTGTTCCGCGTCTTTCTCGATACGTCGAGCGATGGTTGTCTGCCGAGCCATCAACGAACGAGCAGACAACGCGCACACCGTACCAAATTGCGCACGCGTTTGGATATGGAAGGATTCTGAAAAATCGTCACCACACGCTCGTCGTTCCTGCGCATGCAGGAACCCAGCGCCTCGGTTTGCCAGTAAGCGCGATGACGTTGCATCGGCTTTTTTATCGGCTCATTTCGCGAAACGCTATCGCCGATGCGATCGGCTCCCACCCCTTTGGTAGCGGTGCTTTCGCTAGGGTGCTGTCGCGCGCGAGGCGCGCTCCTACATGACTGTAGTTACGCCAGGTTAGTCGTGAGGAGGCACCGGTCGCATCGGCGATCCGTCTTGCGACACCGCATCTCTGTAGGAGCGTGCTTGCGCGCGACCGGTGGTATCGAAACGATGATGGTGTTCGCGACAACCGGTCGCGCGCAGGCGCGCTCCTACAACAAGCTGCCGCGACGTGTGGAGAGGCGGCGGGGGCGGCCCTTGGCGCGACTTGATGGAGGTGAGGGGAGTGGGCGGAAAAGGCCCGAAGGGGGCCGGCCAGGAAGGCCGGCCTTTTTCGCCGAGGCAGGAGCCGAGTCGAAAAACCCCGCCCGCTCCCCGTGCCCGAAGGGGCGCAAGCCATAAGACACTGAGCCGCGCAGCGGCTCCTCCCTGCATCGGCTTTTTTATCGGCTCATTTCGCGAAACGCTATCGCCGATGCGATCGGCTCCCACCCCTTTGGTAGCGGTGCTTTCGCTAGGGTGCTGTCGCGCGCGAGGCGCGCTCCTACATGACTGTAGTTACGCCAGGTTAGTCGTGAGGAGGCACCGGTCGCATCGGCGATCCGTCTTGCGACACCGCATCTCTGTAGGAGCGTGCTTGCGCGCGACCGGTGGTATCGAAACGATGATGGTGTTCGCGACAACCGGTCGCGCGCAGGCGCGCTCCTACAACAAGCTGCCGCGACGTGTGGAGAGGCGGCGGGGGCGGCCCTTGGCGCGACTTGATGGAGGTGAGGGGAGTGGGCGGAAAAGGCCCGAAGGGGGCCGGCCAGGAAGGCCGGCCTTTTTCGCCGAGGCAGGAGCCGAGTCGAAAAACCCCGCCCGCTCCCCGTGCCCGAAGGGGCGCAAGCCATAAGACACTGAGCCGCGCAGCGGCTCCTCCCTTCCCGAGGGACACCGCAGGCCGGAGCGCCAAGGGCCGCCCCCGTCGCCTCTAAGCGACCACGCCACACGCGCCGAGCGCGAGGCCGACAGGCGAGCCCTTCCTACGGAGCGAAACACCACATGGGCTGCTTTACTACGGAGCGCACCGTTTCAGCCGGTCGCGCGCGAGGCGCGCTCCTACAGGGTGTCAAGGGAGTCTTGCTGCACCCTCGCTTTCCCCTGCCGGCCCATCCGGGCCACAATGGACGGGTTGTCCGCCTGCCGGTGCGCCCTTGTGGCCTGCGCTGGCCGGCCCCATGACCTGGCCCACTCAAGCACAAGGCTCGCCGCATCATGTCCAAGTCGCCCAAGATTATCTATACGCTCACCGACGAAGCCCCGTTCCTCGCCACGGCTTCGTTCCTGCCGATCATCGAGGCCTTCGCGGGTAGCGCAGGCGTTGCGGTGGAGACGCGCGACATCTCGCTCGCCGGCCGCATCCTCGCCCAGTTTCCCGAGCGCCTGACCGATACCCAGCGTATCGGCGACCACCTTGCCGAACTGGGTGAGCTGGCCACCACGCCGGAAGCCAACATCATCAAGCTGCCCAACATCAGCGCCTCGGTGCCGCAGATGAAGGCGGCCATCCGCGAACTTAAGTCCCAGGGCTACGATCTGCCCGACTACGTGGATGCGCCGTCCACCGACGCGGAGAAGGAAAGCAATGCCCGCTACGGCAAGGCCATGGGCAGCGCCGTGAACCCAGTGCTGCGCGAAGGCAACTCCGATCGTCGTGCGCCGCTTTCGGTGAAGAACTACGCCCGCAAGCACCCGCATCGCATGGGCAAGTGGTCGTCGGAATCCAAGTCGCATGTGTCGCACATGGATGGCGGCGATTTCTACGGTAGCGAAAAGTCGGCCACGCTCGACAAGGCTGGCAGCCTGCGCATTGAATTCACCGGCAGCGATGGCGCCGTGAAGGTGCTGAAGGACAAGGTGGCGGTGAAGGCCGGCGAGATCGTCGACGCGGCCGTCATGAGCAAGAACAAGCTGGCCTCGTTCATTGATGCGCAGATCGTCGATGCGAAGGCCAAAGGCGTGCTGTTCTCGCTTCACCTGAAGGCCACCATGATGAAGGTTTCCGACCCCATCATGTTCGGCATCGTGGTGCGCGAGTTCTACAAGGATGTGCTGGTCAGGCACGCCGATGCGCTGGCGAAGGTGGGCTTCGATGCCAACAACGGCATCGGCGATCTCTACGCGCGCCTCGACAAGCTCGATGCCGCTACCCGCGATGCCATCGAAGCCGACATCAAGGCCGAGTACGCACAGCGCCCGGCGCTGGCCATGGTCAACTCCGACAAGGGCATCACCAACCTGCACGTGCCCAGCGACGTGATCGTCGATGCGTCGATGCCGGCGATGATCCGCGACTCCGGCGGCATGTGGAATGCCGAAGGCAAGCTGCAGGATGCCAAGGCCATCATCCCCGATCGCTCCTACGCCGGCGTGTACCAGGCGGTGATCGAAGACTGCATCGCCCACGGCGCGTTCGATCCGGCCACCATGGGCAGCGTGCCCAACGTGGGCCTGATGGCGCAGAAGGCCGAGGAATACGGCTCGCACGACAAGACCTTCCAGATTCCCGCCAATGGCACCGTGCGCGTGCTCGCCGACGACGGCTCGGTGGTGTTCGAGCATGCGGTGGAGCAGGGCGATATCTGGCGCATGTGCCAGACCAAGGATGCGCCGATCCAGGATTGGGTGAAGCTTGCCGTGCAGCGTGCCCGTCTGTCGCAGACCCCGGCCGTGTTCTGGCTGGACAAGCAGCGTGCACACGATGCACAGGTGATCGCCAAGGTCGAGCGTTACCTCAAGGATCACGACACCTCGGGTCTCGATATCCGCATCCTCTCGCCGGTGGATGCCACGAAGCACTCGCTGGAGCGTATCCGCAAGGGCGAGGACACCATCTCCGTCACCGGCAATGTGCTGCGTGATTACCTCACCGACCTGTTCCCGATCATGGAGCTGGGTACCTCGGCCAAGATGCTCTCCATCGTGCCGCTTATGGCCGGCGGTGGCCTGTTCGAGACCGGTGCGGGTGGTTCGGCCCCGAAGCACGTGCAGCAGTTCGTGGAGGAGGATTACCTGCGTTGGGATTCGCTGGGTGAATTCCTTGCCCTGGCCGCTTCGCTTGAGCACCTGGGCGAGCGCTACGACAACAAGCACGCCCGCGTGCTGGCGAAGACCCTCGACCAGGCCAACGGCCGCTTCCTCGACAGCAACAAGTCGCCAGCGCGCAAGGTGGGCGAGATCGACAACCGTGGCAGCCATTTCTATCTGGCCATGTACTGGGCCGATGCGCTTGCCGCGCAGGACGACGATGCCGACCTCAAGGCAAAGTTCGCTCCCGTGGCGAAGGCACTGACGGAAAACGAGGCGAAGATCGTGGGCGAGCTCAACGGCGCCCAGGGCAAGCCGGTGGAGATCAAGGGTTACTACCACCCGGATCTGGCCCTTGTCAGCGCAGCGATGCGCCCGAGTGCTACGTTCAATGCCGTGATCGACGGTCTGCGCTGATCCGCTGTCGCCATCGATGAAAAAGGGCCGCCCCATGGGCGGCCCTTTTTTTTAGCGCAGATCCCAGGCCGAAGGCAGGTCGGCCAGTACCCAGCGTGACATCAGTTCATGCATGCGGGTGGTGGGATGGACCATGTCCCAGAAAACGTTGCGCTCCGGGGTGCAGTCCTTGCGCACGGATTGCGTCGAAAGATAAACCTGCGAGCCCTGCGAACGCAGGTCCAGGCAGGGACGGGTCACGTCCGCAAAGCCGTAGGCGCCCGGATCGGCCAGGACGTTGTCGAAGTGTTTTGCGGCATCGATCCAGACGACCTGCGCGTCCGTCCTTTCGGATACGCGTTGTGCGAGCCGCGGTAGCGCTTCGTTGAGCTGCGCCACCGTGGCATAGACCTCGTCGCTGTCATGGCGCCCGGTGCCGTCCATGCCATCGATGGAGCGGAAGGCCGGTGCCCGGGTGAGGTCGGGCACGCCAAGGAGAACGATCTTGCGTGCACCATGATCAACCAAATCATTGAGTGCGGTGTCCAGGTCAGCCACGACGTCCCTGGCCTGTCGGCCGTTCATGGCATCGTTGCCACCGATCCACACGGTGAACAAGGTGCGCCCGATGTCGTAGCGGTTCACGTTGCGGCGCGTGTAGGCGATGAACGAGTCCACCTGGGACTTCACGCCGTTGATGATGCCGTAGGCATTGTCCGATTGGGCGCCGCCTGTCGCCCAGGTGTTGAGTGGGAGACCCGTGCGGCGGGAGAGGTATTCCGTCCACACCGGGCCGTTGCTGAAGCGGCCGAGAAACCACGACGTGTGGATGGGGAAGGTCTGCCTGAATTCATTGTAGATGTTGCCCGTATCGCTCAGGCTGTCGCCGAACGACACGATGCGTTCCACGGGTCGCCCGCGGTAGGCCGCGACATCGCCGTCGTACCAGATCTGGAAGTTCTTGCCCCACGGACCGCCGGCGGCGCTGGCCTGTACGAGTGTGTCCTTGCCCGCCGCATCCAGTGCGCGGCGACAGGCCTGGTTGACCTCTTCAGGCTCCTGCAAGGTGAAGAACAGGGCGCCTTCGTGAATGGTGCTGATGCCTTGCCACCGTCCCCTGAGGGCGAAGTCGCTGGCGTCGACGTAACCGGTAGCGAGGTTGGCCTGGCCTGCGGACTGTTTGTACCAGCAGCGGAGCTGGGCCGTGATGGGGCGATCGAAGGGATTTTCGTAGGTCTGCGCCAGGCTGTTGCCAGCCGTGAAGAGGGTTGCCGCACAGACGAATGCGGCGGTGAGTGTGTGTCCGTTCCTGGACATGGTGAACCTCCTTGGGGATGGGGGCCGGGTGTTCCGGCCCGCTCATCTTCGTCGGAAGCCACCTGGACGACAGTCGGGCATGCCCGGCGGTTATGTCGTCCATCGCCATGTGTCCTGTAAGGGCCACCCGCGAGGGTGGCCCTGTCTCGTTATTTCAGCTCCCAGGCCGGTGCGCCGTATTCCGTCGCCCAGCGTGACATCACCTCGTGCATCTTCGTCGAGGGATGCAGGGTGTCCCAGAACATGAAGCGGTCCGCGACGCAGTAGTCGCGTGGCTTCGGCGTCTTGATGTAGTTGAAGAAGCTGTCCGAATCGATCTCCAGGCAGGAGTTCTTGATGTTGTCGAAACCGTAGCTGGCTGGTGAGCGGAGTACCTGGTCGAACTTCGCATAGGCGGGCACCTTGCGGATTTCCAGGTCGAGGATGCCTTGCTCCTGCGCACGCTTCTTCACATTGGCGATGATGCCGTCCAGCCCGCTGTTATAGGTGTACACCCGCTGATGGACGGCCTCCCTGTCCTTGCGTCCCATGTCGAACACGGGAGCGACGCTGACGTTCGGCAGTTCCACCACGAGGATTTTCCGCGCACCGCCATCCACGAGGTTGTTAAGGGCTTCGCGCTGCAGGCGGACGATGTCCGTGGCGTACTTGCTGTCGTTGACGAAGTCGTTGCCGGCGACGAGGAAGGTGAACAAGGTGCGTTCCGGCTTGTAATCCGGGATGACGTCCACGCTGTCGAAGAAACTCTTGATCTGCGACTCGATACCGTTGATCAGGCCGAACTGCGCATCTTCGGTCTGGGCGCCGCCCACCGCCCAGCTGTTATGGGTGAGCGCGTTGCGCGAGGCCAGGTATTCGACCCAGCTCGGGCCGTTGCTGAAGCGCCCGGCAAACCACGTGGAGCTGGGGAGCGCGCCACCGAAGAAACTGAGAAAAGTCTGCGACACGGTGGACATGTTGCCGGTGTCGGTCAGGCTGTCGCCGAAGGAGACGATGCGTTCGATGGGCGCATCCGGCTTGACGTCGCCCGTGTACCAGATCTGGTACGAAAGCTGGAGCAGCCCGGTGCCGGCGACACGCGCTTGTACGTAGCGTGCGTCCGGCAGCCCCGCGACGGCCTTTTCGCAGAGTGCGTCCACCTCGGCCTGCGGTGTGTAGGTGGTGAAGAACTTGCTCCACGACCACACTTTCGGATATCGCCAGGTGCCGGCGATGGATCCGGGCGCTTCGATTTCGCCGGTACGTGCGCCAGTGGGATCAGTGAGATCCTGGTACAGGCAACGTAGCGTCGCCGTATGGGTGTCGGCGAAGGGAGCCTGTGCGAATACGGCCGTGCTCGTGAGCAGGGATGCCGCACACGCGAAGGCGGCGGCGAGCTTGCGTCCTTTCCTGGACATGAGGAACCTCCTTGGGGATGGGGGCCGGATCGTTCCGGCCCGCGCATCTTCGTCCGATACCCCTTCGATGGCAGCAGGGGAAACCCGGCAACCTTGTCATCCTGCAACGCAGGCGATGTAGGGGATTACTGGGCGCTTGCTTCCTGCAAACGGGCAAGCTCTGCATCGGTCAAGGCCAGCGTGGCGGATTTTGCGATGTCCCGCAGTTGTTCCACCGTGGTGGCGCTGGCAATGGCTGCAGCGATGGAGGGCTGTGCCATCACCCATGCCAGCGATACCTGTGCGGGGGTCGCACCGTGATGCTTCGCCACGGTATCCAGTGCATCGAGCACGCGTAGACCGCGTGGATTGAGATAGTTCTTCACCTTCGCACCGCGTGCCTTGCTCTTGTCGAGATCGGCCTCGCTGCGGTACTTGCCGCTCAGGAATCCGCTGGCCAGCGAGTAGTAGCTGATGACGCCGATCTGTTCCTTCTCGCACACGGGCTGCAAGGCTTCCTCGAAACCCCGCCGGTCCATGAGGTTGTATTCCGGCTGCAGCGATTCGTAGCGGGCGAGCCCCTTTGCCGCGCTGATGGACTGTGCATCGGCCAGTCGCGTGGCATCGTAGTTGGACGCGCCGATGACGCGCACCTTGCCGGACTTCACCAGATCGTCGAAGGCGCGCAGGGTTTCTTCCAGTGGCACCTTCGGGTCGTCGGTATGCGACTGGTAGAGATCGATGTAGTCGGTTTGCAGGCGTCGCAGGGAATCATCCACCGCTTCGTGGATGTTCGTGGGCGACAGGCCGGGATAGCGCGCCCACTTGCCCACCTTGGTGGCAACCAGCACCTTGTCGCGCTTGCCGCTTCGCTTCAGCCACTTGCCGATGATGGTTTCCGACTCGCCACCTTCGTTGCCCGGGACCCAGGCTTCGTAGACGTCGGCGGTGTCGACCAGGTTGAAGCCGTGGTCGACGAAGGCGTCCAGCAACTCGAAGGCACGCGCTTCGTCCACGCTCCAGCCGAAGACGTTGCCGCCGAATGCGAGAGGGGCCACCTGAAGTGACGAGCGGCCGAGTTGACGATGATTCATGCGGGAGTCTCCGGAAGGATCAAATCCCTATGATCGCTTCCGGCGGGTTGCCCTGGCGTGATGCGTCAGCAGGTGCCCGGTACACAGGACGGGCACAACGGCGCGGCCGGCTCCGGGCGTGGGCATTCCTTCAGGGCCTTGTCAGGTTTTTCCGTGGCGGCCGGGCGCGTTTCCGTGCGGGCCAGCCGGAACAGCAGTTCCCGGTCCACGATATGGCCGTGCAGTACTGCCAGGCCGGTGAAGATCGAAGCCATGACGCCCTCCCATGAGATATCGCCGCAATGCCTTGCGACTTTCAGTGAGCTAAAGGCTGCGCCTTTCACAGGCCCCGTAAAAGCGATATGTTTGCAAGCAGGACTTGAGGAAAATTCATATGTCCCGTCTGCCGCTCGGCCTGCTCCAGGGATTTGTCCTCGTCGCCCGCTCGGGCAAGTTCTCGCGTGCCGCCGAGCAGCTGAACCTGACCGTCAGCGCGCTCAGCCACCAGATTCGCAATCTTGAAGAGCGGCTGGGGCGTTCGCTGTTCGACCGCGGTCCACGCGGCGTCACGCTCACGGCCGATGGCGCACAACTGCTGGATGCCATCGGGCACCATTTCGAGGGCATCGAGCAGGCCCTGGGGCGCTACCAGAACCGCCACCAGGACGCCGTCACCCTCAGCATGCTGCCGTCCGTGGCGTCCAGCTGGCTGGTGCCGCGCCTGCCCCGGCTGGTGGCCGCGCACCCCGAGCTGGAACTGAGCCTGCATTCCTCGGCCGAGGTGGTCGATTTCGACCGCGAGCCCACCATCGACTGCGCCATCCGCTATGGCCTGGGCGTGTGGCCGCGCACGAAGGCCGAGCGTCTTTTCGGCGAATACATCGTGCCCATCGCCAGTCCTTCGCTGGTCCGCCGCATGGGCGGCCTGCCGGATACCTCATTGCAGGGCTGGCCGCTGCTGGGCGATCCCTCGGGGCGCTGGAAGGACTGGGCATCCGAATTCGGCATGCCGCTGCCGTCGCGCTATGTGGCGCGCTTCGACAATACGGAGAGCCTGCAGCGGGCCGTGCTGGAGGGGCTGGGCGTGGCGCTGGGGCGTCTGGTGATGGCCCGCTCGCTGATCGAGTGCGGGGCGCTCACGGTGCTGTGCAAGGAGCGCATGCGGGTGTCGGAGGCGTATTACCTGGCCTACCCGAAGCGCTCCGAGTTGCATTGCGGAGTGACCAAGTTCCGCGAGTGGCTGCTGGCCGAGGCGGCGGTGTATGAGGCGGGGCTGGTGGAGGGCGGGCCGCTGCCGGCCTGAGTGGTGTTGCTCCAGGCCGGTCGCACGCGAGGCGCGTTTCGAGGTTGCGGCTGCGCCGCCGTGTTCTTGTTCGCGCGCAGGGCACGCTCCTGCAAACGCCGCTTCGGGCCGGTCGCGCGCAGGCGCGCTCCTACAGGGCGGATTGTGTAGGAGCGCGCCTTGCGCGCGACCGGTCCAGGGCGGCATCTGCCCGCCCGCCATGCCCCCTCACATCCCCGCCACCAAACCGTATTTCCGGGCTTGACCCATCTACGTTGCGGCGCGACAATTCGCCGGCTACCCGAGCGGCTTTCAGTGCCCGGATGGCACCCTCCTTAGCTTATCCAGGCATATGGACGTACACCCTAGTCGACGCGCCAGCATCCGCAAGCATCGGGTACTGGCGTTGAAAAATAAAATCGCCCGCGGCGACCGTACCCGGTCGGCCGGCGCTTTCCTTCACTAGGGAAAGTCCGGCTCACCTCGACGGAAGCCGTGAGCTTCCGTTATTCGAGGATTGAGCCATGAACCTCCTGCTCGAAAAGACCGGTCCGCTCATGTTCGGCCGCCGTCTCGCATTCGCTCTTGCCCGTCGCCGCAACACCAGCACCGTGCCCGCCAAGCGCACGATCACCGTGCCGCGTTCCCTGGAAGCCGCTGAAAGCTCTTTGAAACGGGCGGAAGGCAAACTGTCACAGCCATGAACAGCGATATAGACAGTACGGCGCGGCCCACGCCGTCCTTCGTCACGACCACCCGGAATACCGTCCGTCGGCCCCTGCCGGCGCGCCTGCTGTCAGCCACCTGCTGAGAGCCGCTCGCGCCGCCGGAGTCTGCGTCCGGAAAGGTAGCGAGCCATGAAGAACCACACCTCGCCGGCGGCCGTCGCCGCCAAGACCTTCACCAACGCCACGGCGGACGCATACCGTCCGGCGGATGAGCTGCTGCGCTCGCTCGACTCGCGCACGGACGGCCTCGACGAAGAAGCCATTGCCGAGCGGCTGGACCGCGACGGCATCAACGAGGTGGGCCACGAGAAGCCGGCGCACTGGTCGATCCAGCTGCTGCGCGCCTTCCGCAACCCGTTCATCATCGTGCTGCTCGTGCTGGCGGTGGTGCAGCTGTTCACCGACCCCGACGACCTCACCGGCCCGGTGATCATCGGCGTGATGGTCAGCATCAGCGTGCTGCTCTCCTTCACCCAGGAGTACCGCTCCTCGATGGCGGCGGAGAAGCTCAAGGCGATGGTGCGCAACACGGCCACCGTCACCCGCCGTGCGGAAGACGGGCACGCCGAGCGCATCGAAGTGCCGGTGGAAGAACTGGTGGTGGGCGACATCGTCCACCTGGGCGCCGGCGACATGATCCCGGCCGACCTGCGCCTGCTGGCGGCCAAGGACCTCTTCATCAGCCAGGCCATCCTTACCGGCGAATCCCTGCCGGTGGAAAAGGCGGCGCCCAACGGTCACGTCCAGGCGGTGGATTCCAGCGGCCCGCTCGACCTGCCCACCGTCTGCTACATGGGCACCAACGTGGTCTCCGGCACGGCCACGGCCGTGGTGCTGGCCACCGGTGCCCGCACCTACCTGGGCTCGCTCGCGCGCACGTTGTCCGGCGAGCGTGTGCAGACCAGCTTCGACCGTGGCATCTCCTCGGTAAGCTGGCTGCTGATCCGCTTCATGGCGGTGATGGTGCCGGTGGTGTTCCTCATCAACGGCATCGACAAGCACGACTGGTTGGGCGCCTTCATGTTCGGCCTGTCGGTGGCCGTGGGCCTCACACCGGAAATGCTGCCGCTGATCGTCACCGCCAACCTCGGCAAGGGCGCCATCGCCATGTCGAAGCGCAAGGTGGTGGTCAAGCGCCTCAACGCCATCCAGAACTTCGGCGCCATGGACGTGCTGTGCACGGACAAGACCGGCACCCTCACGCTCGACAAGATCGTGCTGGAACGCCATGTCGACCTCGCGGGCGAGGATTCCGACGAAGCACTGGAGTGGGGCTATCTCAACAGCCGCTTCCAGACCGGCCTGCGCAACCTCATGGACAAGGCCGTGCTCACCCACCGCGACCTCGAAGCCGTGGCGAGCCGCTTCCGCATCGTCGACGAGATCCCCTTCGACTTCCAGCGCCGCCGCATGTCCGTGGTGGTCACCGACGGCCGCGACGAGCAGTTGCTGATCTGCAAGGGCGCCGTGGAGGAAATGCTGCAGATCTGCACCGAGGCGCGCACTGGCGACGTCGTGGAGCCGCTCACCGACGAGAAGCGCCGCGAGATCCGCGCGATGACCCGTCGTCTCAACGAAGACGGCCTGCGCGTGCTGGTGGTGGCCGTACGCCGCGACCCGACGGGCGACCGCGCCTACGGCGTGGCCGACGAGGCGGGCCTTACCGCCGTGGGTTGCCTGGCCTTCCTCGATCCGCCAAAGGACTCCGCCGCCACGGCGATCCGCGCGCTGAACCACCACGGCGTGGCGGTGAAGGTGATCACGGGCGACAACGAGGCCGTGACCCGCAAGATCTGCTCGGAAGTGGGCCTGGACGTCACCGCCTCGGCGCAGGGGCGCGATATCGAACTGCTCGACGACGATGCGCTCGACGCCATGGTGGAGAAGACCACCGTGTTCGCGAAGATGTCGCCCGTGCAGAAGGCCCGCGTGGTGAAGGCGCTTCAGCGCCGCGGCCATACCGTGGGCTTCCTGGGCGACGGCATCAACGATGCGCCTGCGCTGCGCGACGCCGACGTGGGCATCTCGGTGGATACCGCCACCGATATCGCCAAGGAGTCGGCCGACATCATCCTGCTCGAAAAGAACCTGATGGTGCTGGAGGAGGGCGTGCTCGAAGGGCGCGTCACCTTCGGCAACATCATGAAGTACATCAAGATGACGGCCAGCTCCAACTTCGGCAACGTGTTCAGCGTGCTGGTGGCGAGCGCCTTCCTGCCGTTCCTGCCGATGATGCCCTTGCAGATCCTTGTGCAGAACCTGCTCTACGACCTCTCCCAGTTGTCGATTCCGTTCGATCGCATGGACGAGGAATACCTGCGCTCGCCGCAGAAGTGGGATGCCGGCGACATCGGCCGCTTCATGGTGTGGATCGGTCCGGTCAGCTCGGTATTCGACATCACCACTTTCTGGCTGATGTGGCATTACTTCGGCGCCAACTCGCCCGAGCACCAGTCGCTGTTCCAGTCCGGCTGGTTCATCGAGGGCCTGTTGTCGCAGACGCTGATCGTGCACATGATCCGCACACGCCGCATTCCGTTCCTTCGCAGCGTGGCCTCCGCGCCGGTGCTGGCGCTGACCAGCGCGATCATGATCGTGGGCATGCTCATCCCTTACTCGGGCCTGGGCGCACGCATCGGCATGCAGCCTCTGCCGGGCATCTACTTCGCCTGGCTGGCGCTGACCCTGGCCTGCTACTGCGTGCTGACCCAGGTGATGAAGACGATTTACATCCGTCGTTACGGGCGCTGGCTATAACCCCAGGCGCGACGGGACTACACGTCACTTCCGGCGCCACGGGACAGACCCGTGGCGCCTTTGACGGTGAGATATCGACTCCCTAACCAAGGAGTCACCCGATGATCCGAACCGCCCTCGTCGCCGTCCTGTTCACCGTTTCCGCCACGGCATTTGCGCAGACTGCGCCCAACCCGGCACCCGCTCCGGCACGTTATGTCGACGCCACCGACTGGCCGGTGTCCGAAGCCGGCATGGATCGCTTCTTCAGCGCCGAGGCTCGCCTCGGTACCGCTTTCGACAAGGTCTGCGGCGATACCTTCTGCGAAGGCGATTACGCCAACCTCCGGCCCCTGCAGCTGCGCTGTTCGGTCGACTCGACCAAGGCCAGCGTCAAGCAATGTGTCTGGACCTTCGCCGGCAGCTACGCCGGCGTGAACGGCAAGTCGGGCGCGGTGCAGGTCAACGCCAAGCTGTACAAGTGCAAGCTCACCCTCGCCAAGGACACCCCGGTGGAAGACTTCTACAAGGTGCTGGAAGGCGAGCATCCGCTGGAAACGAAGTTGCCGGGCTCGCGGCTGTCCATCTACGACAGCCTGGTCGGTTGCCTCGTGTAAGCCACCGGTTCGTCGCGACAAGTCCACGGCCCGCCGCATCCTGCTATGCGGCGGGCCTTTGCTTTGCTGTCCTTGGGCCTCCCTGGTCAACGGAGTCGCCCTGATGAACCTTCGTCCCTGCCTGTTCGCCCTTGCCCTCCTGCTGCCGTTGCCGGTGCTGGCTGACGATGCACGGGCCGATATCCAGAAAGTCGTCGATACGTTCCAGACCTCGCTGAAGGCCCATGACGCGAAAACGCTCGGCTCGCTCTTCGTGGCCGACAGCAAGGGCTGGTATACGGCGCTCGGCGAAGCCTCGCTGGTCAAAGTCCGCAAGGAGCATCCGGGCAAGGACGTACCGCGCTACAAGCCCGGCAGCTGGCAGGAATTCACCGATTTCGTGGGCAAGGCGAAGGGGCCGATCGAGGAGCGCTTCCACAATGTCCGCATCCAGACGGACGGTGCGATCGGCACGGTGTATTTCGATTTCGACTTCCTGATGGACGGCAAGGTGCAGAACCACGGTGCCGAAACCTGGCAGATGCTGCGCACCGACGATGGCTGGAAGATCGTGGCGATGCTCTATTCCAGCAATTTCTGACGCTGCCTGCGTCCGGCCATTTTTCCACCCCGGCCGCGCCACGGGCGCGGCCCAGATTGTCACGATCCATCCCAAGGACGTTCCATGGACCGCCAGCCCGGCCTCGATACCCTGCGCGCCGTTGCCATTGCATGGGTGATGCTGTTTCACAGCTATCTCGTCGGCGGGCTGGGCGAAGGCTTCGGGATGCTGGAACGATCCGGCTGGATGGGCGTGGATCTGTTCTTCGTGCTGAGCGGTTTCCTGATCGGCCGGCAGGTGCTGGCTTCGTTGCAGCGCACGGGACACGTCGATTTCCCCGGCTTCTACAAGCGCCGCATGATCCGCATCCTGCCAGCCTTCTTCGTGGTGCTGGCGTTGTATGCCTTCTGGCCCGCATGGCGGGAAACACCGGGCATGCAACCCTTATGGCAGTTCGCGACCTTCACCTTCAACCTGCTTTACGACAATGGCGACAACTACGCGTTCTCGCACGTGTGGTCGTTATGCGTGGAAGAGCAGTTCTACCTGGTGTTCCCCTTTCTGGCGTTCGCGCTGTCGCGACGTCCTTCAGTGCGTGGTTTTGCGCTGACGTGCTCGTTGGTGCTGGTCGGCGGCATCCTGCTGCGCACATGGCTCTGGTCGCATTTCATCCACCCGATCGTCGCGGCGGGTGAAAGGCCGGGCGTTGAATACCTGCGCTATCTCTATTACCCCACCTGGTCGCGCTGCGACGGTCTGCTGGCCGGTGTGCTCATCGCCGCGATCACGGTCTACCGGCCGGTGCTTATGGCACGCATACATGCGCATGCCGGCATGGTCTTCGTGGGTGGCCTGGTGTGCCTGGGTGCGTCGATCGTGTTGTTCGACAGGGCGCGAGTGGATTTCTGGCCGTGCGTGCTGGGTTATCCGCTTGTAGCGTTGTCGATGGCGTTGTTCGTCGCGGCGGCATCCGGAGCAACATGGTTCGGCACGCTGCGCATCCCAGGCGCCGGCTGGCTGGCCCGGGCCTCCTACAGTCTTTATCTCAGCCACAAGGGCGTTTTCACCCTCGTGGACCATGCCATCGGCGAATCGCTGGATGACCACCGCTTCGTACGCTTCGCCATCTTCACCGTCGCCACGCTGGCAGGCGGCGCGGTGCTGCACTACGCGATAGAACGCCCCTTCCTCCGCTGGCGCGACCGACATGCAGGACCGCGCCTCGCGCGCGACCCGTCCCTGCGGGCGACGTGACATGGCGCAAGCGTGCTGTTGTAGGAGCGCGCCTTGCGCGCGACCCGTCCCTGCGGGCGCCGTGACATGGCACAAGCGTGCTGTTGTAGGAGCGCGCCTTGCGCGCGACAGCCTATGAAATATCGTGCATCACGCCACGATGTGGTCGCGCGCAGGGCGCGCTCCTACAAAAGGAAACGGCGCCCCAGGGCGCCGTTTCCTTATAAAAATGCAGCAGGCTCAGTACCGGGCGACGCTCGGATCGACCTCGCGGGCCCACGCATCCATACCGCCTTCCACATTGAACAGCTGCGTGAAGCCATGCGCTGCGAAGCGCTCGGCCGCGGCGCGGCTGGAGATGCCGTGGTGGCAGATGAAGGCGATCGCCGTGTCCTTCGGCAGCGAGGCCAGGGCCTCGTAGCCCTCGTCTTCGAGGATGCGCGCACCGGCAAGCGGCGCGGCCATGGCGCGACCGTGCGCCGGGCGCACGTCCACGAGCACGATGTCGCCGGCAGACAGGCGATCCTTCAGCTGGTGCACCGACAGCGTGCCGATCTCCACGGCGCCCGGGAACTTCAGGCTGAGGCCTTCACCCTGCACGGTGGTGACCCAGTCGATCACGATGCCCTTGGCGCGCTGGGCACTGCCCGGGTCGAAATGCACTTCGATGCCGTTGGCCACGGTGACGATGTCGAAATCACCGGCCGGGGCCAGTTGGAAGCCGGCGCTGTGGTCCGGACCGATCTCCAGGTGCAGGGCCATGTCCTGCGCATTGGCCATGCCGCCACGGATGGCGTCGGCGGCCTTGTCGGTGATGGTGATTTCCGGCGGCGTGCGGTCCGGCGGGCTGGAGCCGAACAGGGTGTAGAGCTCACCGCTGGTGTAGAGCTGGCGGATGATGTCCGAGCCGCCTACCAGCTCGCCCTTCACGTACAGCTGCGGGATGGTCGGCCACTGGCCGTATTCCTTGATGCCCTCGCGGATTTCCGGGTCTTCCAGCACGTTCACGGTGTGGTACTGGTCGACCACGTCGTTGAGCGTGTTGGTGGCGGCGGCGGAAAAGCCGCACATCGGCTGCTGGCGCGTGCCCTTCATGAACAGCACGACCTCGTGCTGGGCGAGCAGGGCTTCGATGCGCTCGCGGGTGGGGGTATCAAGGGCCATTCTGGTTCACCGCGGGTGGGGAAAGGAGCCCATTTTACATGGGCTCGGCCCTGTCCGTTTCAACCCGCTACCGACACCTCGGCACGCAGGGTCGACAGGTCGGCCCGGCAGTCCGCCAGCGGGGCAAAACTGAGTACCGCCTCGGGGGAGGGCAACACGGTCTCACGGCTGGCGCGACCTAACGGCGTGTACCGCTCGGTCCAGTGGATCAGCTCCATGGCGCCGGTGAAGTCCTCGACCAGCGCCGTGCAGTGCTCCACCCAGTCGCCGTCGTTGAGGTACAGGATGCCGTCGATGGGGCGCATGTGGCCGAAGTGGATATGGCCGCAGATATGACCGTCCAGCCCGCGCTCCTTTGCATCCTTGGCCACTCTTTGTTCGTAACCACGGATGTATTCCATGGCCAGGCGGATGTGCGACTTGATGATGATCGACAGCGGCAGGTAGGGCAGTTCGAGGCGGCGGCGCACTGCGTGCATGCGCCGGTTGGCCCAGCAGATGACGCGGTGCATGGCATCGCCCAGTACCGTGAGCCAGCGCTTGCCGATGTGCTCGGGGTCGAACTCGTCGCCGTGGCTCACCCGGTAGCGGCGGCCATCGGCGCCTTCGTGCAGGGCGTCCAGCTCCACGCGGATGCCCGCGATGGTGGAGCCGGCGAGCCCGCGCATCTGGAAGTCGTGGTTGCCGGGGATATAGATCACCTCGACCCCGCGCGCGGCGATGGCGATGATCTCGGCGATCACCGCGCTGTGGTCCGGGTGCCACCAGTGGCGCTTGGCGAGTGCTTCCAGGTCGACGATGTCACCGACCAGGTACAGGCGCTCGCAATCCAGGTGATGGAGGAAGTCGAGCAGATAGGCGGCCTTGCAGTCGGGCGTGCCGAGGTGCACGTCGGAGATGAAGGCGCTGCGGCAGGTGATCTTGGCCATGGCGTCGGTTTCCGGGGCTGTCCCGGGGCGCCAGTGTCTGCTTGAGACGTAACCGCGTCGTGGCGTGGGTATTTCAGTGAGGTTTCGGGGGTAAGCCTATGTTTCAGCTGGGGGTGGCTGCTGGCTGGGTGGTTTCACGTTGTACCGGTCGCGCGCAAGGCGCGCTCCTACACAAGCACAGCACCCCCTGTAGGAGCGCGCCTCGCGCGCGACCCGCTCCAGAGCAACACCTGTAGGAGCGCGCCTGCGCGCGACGGGCTGATGCATCGGCCCACCGGCGACCCTCTACCTCGCCGGCAATTCCCGCAACGCAGCCCGCGCCTCCGGCAGGATGGCATCGACCCACAGCCCATACTGCTTCGCCGACGGATGCAGCCCGTCGTCCACCAGCATGCCCGGCTTCGCGCCGGCCTGCCGCGAGGCTGGCGTCACATCCACCCAGCGGGCATGGGCGCGCAGGGTTTCATCCTTCGCAATGGCGTTGAACGTATCGATGTCCTTGCCGATGGCCGCGCGATCACGCCCCTCGGCAAAGGCGGTGATGCCCCAGTCGGGAATCGACACCACCACGACGCGTCGCGCATCGCCGGCGAGCCCGATCGCCCGATGAAGCAGCGCGAGAAACTGCTCGCGATACTCCGTGGCCGGGCGCCCGCGATACTGGTTGTTCACCCCGATCAGCAGGGTGACCAGGCCATAGCCGGGCGTCAGGTGCGCGGCATCCATGGCGGCCGACAACTCGTCGGTCGTCCAGCCCGTGGTCGCGATGATTCGCGGTTCGCCCACGGCCACGCCGTCGTCATGCAGACGCGCGACCAGCTGCACGGGCCAGCGGCCGGCCTCGGCCACGCCCTCGCCGATCGTGTACGAATCGCCGAGGGCCAGGAACGTCGGTGCCGTCATCGTCAGGCGACCGCGCTGGCGAGCGGCCGGTCTTCGGCGGCCATGCGGCCGAGCACACGATCCATGCGCGCGAACACCTCGCCCAGCTGGGCCAGCTCCGGCAGCAGGGTCAGGCGCAGGTGGCGGCTGGCGGGCAGGTTGAAGCTGGTGCCGGGCACGACCAGTACGTTTTCCTCGTCCAGCAGGCGCAGGGCGAAGGCCGTATCGTCGAAATGCGGCACGGCGTCGGCACGCACCCAGGGGAAGGCGTAGATGGCGCCGCCCGGAGCGACCAGGTCGAAGTAGGGGCTTGCCTTCACCTGGTCGAGGATGAGCCGGCGCGCCTCGTGCAGGCGGCCGCCCGGTGAAGTCAGCTCGGTGATGGTGGGCTTGTCGAGCAGGGCAGGCTTTACGGCCCACTGCGCGGTGACGTTGGCGCACAGTCGAAGCGCCGACAGCAACTGGAGCGCTTCGCGGTAATCCACGGTGCGCTTGGGATCGCCCGACAGGCTCATCCAGCCCACGCGGTAACCGCAGGCGCGATGCACCTTCGACAAACCGCCGAAGCTCACGCAGGGGTGATCGCCGGCTACGGCCGCCAGCGGCTGGAACGGCGTGCCGTCGTAAAGGATCTCGTCGTAGATCTCGTCGCAGAGCAGCAGCAGGTTGTGCTTGCGCGCCACGCCGACGATGCGCTCCAGCAACGCCTTCGGATAGACGGCACCGGTGGGGTTGTTCGGGTTGATCAGCACGATGGCGCGGGTGCGCGGGCCGATCAGGGATTCCATCTCGTCCGGGTCGGGCAGGTGGCCGTTCTCGGCGAGGCAGCGGTAATAGCGCGGGTGTCCGTTGTTGAGGATCGTCGCAGCGCTCCACAGCGGGTAGTCCGGGCTGGGCAGCAACACTTCCTCGCCCGGCTGGATCAGGGCGCGCAGGGAAAGATCGATCAGCTCGCTCACGCCGTTGCCGACGAACACGCGCTCCACCTCGACACCGATGGCGCCACGGGCGCGCTGCTGGGCGACGATGGCCTCGCGGGCTTCTTCCAGGCCCTGCTCGTGACCGTAGGCTTCGCTGTCGGTCAGGCGGCTGGCGATGGCTTCGCGCAGGTGGGCCGGCGTGGTGAAGCCGTAGCGACCGGGGTTGCCGATATTGAGCTTGATGATCGGCCGGCCGGCGGCCTCCAGTTCGCGGGCCCGTCGGGTGAGGGCGCCGCGGATTTCGTAGCGCACTTCCGCCAGGTGCGCGCTGGGCTTGATCGAGGACACTTCGCGAGACTTCCGGTAGGTGCCGCCAGGCCCTTTCCCGGCGGTCTGTCCCGATCCTAACAGCGTCGTCATGGTGTCGCGAGGCGGAAATCGGTCTCCGAGCGGGCATAATCGCGGCCATGACCGACCCTGCGGACCTGGCGCGCCTGCGCCGTATCGGCTGGCGCGAGCCTGGCCTGCCCGACGACCCACGCCGACTTGCGCGCGTGGTGGCCCAGCATCGTGCCGGTTACGAGGTGCACGACGGGGCGTCGGCATTCAACGCGCAGCCGGCCGGACAGTTCCTGAAGCGGGGCCTCGACCCGTCACTGCGGCCTGCCGTGGGCGACTTTGTCTTCCTCGATCATGCGAACCACCCGGTGATCGAAGCCGTGCTGCCCCGGCGCAGCACGCTCACCCGCGCGGCGGCCGGCGAGCGCTACGAGCGACAGATCATCGCCACCAACATCGACTACGTGCTGGTGCTCACCGGCCTCGATGGCGACTTCAATCCCGCCCGCATCGAGCGTTACCTCACGCTGGTCGAAGGTTCGGGCGCACTCCCCGTGGTGTTGCTCAGCAAGGCGGACACCGGCGTGGACGTCGATGCGGCGGTCACCGCCCTGCGCGAACGCCTTCCTTCCGAAGCCGCGGTGCATGCGATCAACGGCAAGGACCCGGCCACGGTGGCGTTGCTTGAGCCCTACCTCGGCCCGGGTTCCAGCGCCGTGCTCGTGGGCTCGTCGGGTGCAGGTAAGTCCACGCTCACGAACACCTTGCTGGGCGAGGAACGCATGGCGACCAGCGCCGTGCGCTCGCACGACAGCCGCGGCCGCCACACCACCACGCATCGTGCGTTGCTGAGCCTGCCCACGGGCGGCTGCCTCATCGATACGCCTGGCATGCGCGAACTGAAACTCACCGGCGAGGAAAACCTCGACCTGTTCGCGGACATCGAAACCCTCGCCGCGCAATGCCGCTTTGCCGACTGTGGACACACCAACGAACCCGGCTGCGCGATCCAGACTGCGCTGGCGACGGGCGAGCTCTCGACGCAACGCTGGCGCAATTACCTGAAGCTCCACGATGAGCGCGAAGAACAGGCCGCCACCCTGGAAGCAAAGCTCCGCCGCAAGACCGTGCCCAAGCACCCGGGCAAACCCCGCCGTGGCAACTGGTCCCACTCCGACGACTGATCGCGACAAGGGCTGCGCCCGTTGCCTCGCTCCATCTCACGGTGATCGTGTGGAAAACCCTGCCGCACCACCGTGCCCTTGTAGGAGCGCGCCTGCGCGCGACCGGTTGTCGCGATACCCTCATCGTTTCGATCCAAACGGTCGCGCGCAGGCGCGCTCCTACAGGGATACGGTGTCGTGAGGTTGATGGCCTTGCGATCGGCTCCTGTCCGTTCGGCAGGGGGCCTGCCATGGGCGGCTAGCGAGTCTCATCATCGGTCGCGCGCAAGGCGCGCTCCTACATGGGCGATGGCGGCGGTCTGGGCTTTCTTCATGGCTTCGCCGATGGCGGGGCCTTCGAGGCCCTGGTCGACGAAGGGTTTGGACGTGATGGCGGCGGCGGCTTCGCGGCAGGCGCGAAGGTAATCGGCCTGCGGGTAGTCGGCGTCGTCGCTGCCGAGGCGGCCGCGTTTGTCGGCGGTGCAGGCGAGCAGGACGGTGTCGAGGCGTTCGGGTCGGCGCAGTGCGCCCAGGGATTCGAGCAGGCGGAGGATCGTTGCCGGTTTCAGTTCGAAGGCCATGTGGGCGTTGAGATGGTGCCTGCAGACCATCTCGGCCATGAAGGCGTATTCGGTGGGGATTTTCAGGCGCGCTGAGATTTCGCGTACCGGTTCGATGCCGCGTTGTTCGTGCATGATGTGGCGCGGCAGCACGTCGGCAGGAGTAAGTGCCTTGCCGAGGTCGTGCGTCAGTGCGCACCAGGCCACCAGCGCGTCGCCGGGCGCGAGTCTTGCGGCGGCCTGCAATACCAGCTCGATGTGGATGCCGGTGTCTACTTCCGGATGGTATTCCGGGCGTTGCGGCACGCCGTAGAGGGCGTCTACTTCCGGGAACAGTACACGCAGTGCGCCGCTTTCCCGCAGCACCTGCACGAAGACCTGCGGCATTGGTTCGGCGAGTGCCTTGCGGGTTTCTGCCCACACGCGTTCCGGCACGAGGTGATCCACTTCGCCGTCTTCGACCATGCGGCGCATGAGGGCCATGGTTTCGCTGGCGACGGTGAAGCCCAGCGGCGCATAGCGTGCGGCGAAACGTGCGACACGCAGCAGGCGCACCGGGTCTTCCGCGAAGGCGGGAGATACATGGCGCAGCGTGCGTGTTTCGATGTCGCGCACACCGTCGAACGGATCGACGAGGCGACCGTCTTTCGCTTGCGCAATGGCGTTGATCGTGAGGTCGCGGCGTTCGAGATCCTGCTCGACGGTGACACCCGGATCGGCGTGGAAAGCGAACCCGTGATAACCGCGACCGGTTTTGCGTTCGGTGCGGGCGAGGGCGTATTCCTCCCTGGTGTCGCCGTGCAGGAAGACGGGGAAATCCTTGCCTACGGGTTTGTAGCCGGCGGCAACCATGTCTTCCGGCGTGGCACCCACGACGACCCAGTCGCGATCGACGACGGGGCGGCCCAGCAGTTTGTCGCGTACGGCACCGCCGACAAGGTAGATATCCATGGTGTCCTTCAGGGGCGCCGCTTGGCGCGCGCCTCGTCGAGGCGTCGCTGGTGTTCGGAATGGCCGAGCAGGCGGGGCAGCCATGCCGACAGCAGCTGCGGCTGGATGCCGAGCTGCGCGAGGCCGTCGACCTTGCCGACGGAGTCGGTGCGCAGCGTGCGGAAGTTGTCCGGTGTGAACGGCTTGCCTGGGGCGAACTGGGCCAGTTCGGCCTGGAGACGACCGAGCGAGTCGGGCATGGGCAGCACGAGGCGGCGTCGGCCGCGCGTATCGCGAATGGCGCGTACGAGGTCGAGCAGCGTCCAGGTCTCTCGGCCGTACAACTCGAAGGTTTGCAGTAGCGAGATCGAAGGGTTTGCCACGGCCCGTGCGATGGCGTCGGCCACATCACCGACGTAGACCGGTGCCATCTTCGCCTTGGGTCGCGGTAGCGGCATGACCGGTGCGAAGCGCAGCAGTGTGTCGAAGCGGGTGACCAGGCCGTCGCCGGGGCCGAAGATCGTGCTGGGCTGGTAGATCGTCCAGTCGAGCGTGGAGGATTTCACCAGGGCTTCGGCTTCGCCGCGCGTGCGCAGGTATTTCGACAGTCCCTGGCCTGCCTTCATCGCGCTCATCTGGTGCAGGCGATGCACGCCGGTGTCACGGCAGGCATCCACCACCAGCCGGGTGAGCGTGGCATGCACGCGTTCGAACGTATCGCGACGGCTTTCGTTGAGGATGCCGACAAGGTTGATGACGGCATCGGCGCCGGCGATATGCCGGCGCAGGGTCGGTGGGTCATAGACGTCGGCCGTGACGACGCTGACGTTGCGCCCGACGGTGGCGTGACGACGGGTCTGTCGGTTGCGCGACAGCAGCAGGATCGAATGGCCGTCCGCGGCGAGACGGGGCACGAGGCTGCCGCCGACGAAGCCGGTGCCACCGAGGATGACGATACGTTGGGCTTTCATGGGGTCCCCTGTCTGGCGGCGTCGGTCCGAGCGTAGGCGCTGCGGACCGCGCCGCCAAGCATCAGCGCTGGGGCTCCTCCGGCGTGGGTACCGAGGAGGCCTCGGCAGGTGCAGGTTCCGCGACAGCCGGGGTGGCCGGCGGCGAGGGCTTGCTCACGACCGGGGCCGGGCAGCTCACCGGCTTGCGCACGGCACCCGACGACGGCAGTGAATAAGTGCTGCCGATGCGGGTCATGCGCGAGCCGATGGACAGCGCATTGCCGTTGAGGCGCCAGTCGTAGATCACGGCAAAGGCCATGACACGCGCGACATATTCGCGGGTTTCCTTGTAGGGAATGCTGGCCACGAAGAGATCCGGATCAAGGGTGCCGCGGGCGGACAGCCACTGGTCGACCTTGTTCGGGCCGGCGTTGTAGGCGGCACTGGCAAGCCACGGGGCTCCGTTGAAGCGGGCCGCCATCTGCGAGAGATAGCGAGTACCCAGCACGATGTTGGTGCTGGGGTCGTACAGGCTCTCGCCGCCGCCCCACGACAGGCCGTTGCGCTTGGCGACGTTCGCCGCCGTGGCGGGCAGCAGCTGCATGAGGCCACGGGCATCGGCGCCGGAGCGGGCGTCGCTCATCCAGGCACTCTCGGCGCGGATGATCGCGTACGCCCATGGCGCCTCGATGCCAGCCTGGCTCGACTGTTCCACCACGCCATCCTGGCGGGCGAGCGGGAAGCGCTGTTCGTACAGGCGCAGCGCTTCGCCGGACGACAGGCCGAACACGGCGCGGTCGTACCAGCCCTTGCGGAAGGCGAGGTCGGCGGCAAGGCGCTGGGTGTCCGCGTCGCGGCCGGTCAGTGCGGAGGACCATTCGCGACGGGCGTATTTCTGCAGGCCCACGGCGTACAGCTCGAAAGCACGGTCGAGGCCCGGGTCGTTGAGCAGTGCGGCTTCGCGACGCTCATCGGTGGGCATCGTCACCGGGCAGATGGCGTAGGCGGTGTCGATGCGGTCGGCCGAGAGAAAGCCGAAGTACGTGGCTTCCTGCGATACCGACTGGTAGAGCCTTTTTGCTTCGTCGTTGCGACCCAGCTTGCCGAGGACCAGGGCGCGGAAGTAACGCCACTCGCCATCATCCTTCTGCGTGGGCGACAGGGCGTCCAGCGCAGTGAGCGCAGCCGGCCAGTCCTGTCGGGCCAGGGCAACGCGCACGCGCCATTCGCGGCTGGCGTCGGTCTGTGCGGAAAGGGGCAGGGCGGCGAGGCGGTCGAGTGCCGACTCGTCGAAGTCGGTGGCGTGGAAGAGGGCCAGTGCGTTGAGCACGGCACCCTTCTGCTGCTCGCTCAGGGTGAACTTCGGTGCGAGCGTGGTCCATGCACCGTCGGCCACGCTGGACTGGCGACGGGCCATGCGTTGCAGGGCCAGCGTGACGGCCTGGCGATGGCGCGGCGTATCGGGCCAGTCGGCGGCCTGGCGCAGGGCGGTGGCCGGGTCGTTCAGCGCCAGCGCGATGCGCTGCGCGGCCGATGCGTCGGACGTCGGCAGCCACGGTGCCAGCGAGGCGATGGTGCCGCCCTTGCCGGCGTCGGCCGCTACCTGGATGCGGGCCCACAGGCGTTCGCTGGTGAGCAGGCCGGCATCGTGCGCGGCGGAGAGCACCGGGTCGCAGCTGTTGGGCAGGCTGGGTTTCTTCCACAGGTCGGCAAGGTCGCGCTCGAACACCAGCGGCTCGTTGCGCGACAGCTTCGCCTGCAGGGCGTAGCAGGCCAGCGAATCGCCGAGGCCGGGCTGGTACATCGCGGCGAACGTGGTCCAGTCCTTGCGGCGTGCAAGTTCGCCGAGAAAATCGCGGCGCAGGTCGGCGGCAGGGATCAGCCCCGGATAGCGGTTGAGGTAGGCGTCGACCCGGGCGCGGTCCAGCGTGCGCAGGTCGTGCGTGAGCGCCGCGGCTTCCAGGTAGGGGAACAGGACATAGTTCTCCAGCCCGGTGGCCTGGGTGCGCCAGGCATCGCCACCTTGCTGGCTGGCCGCCGCATAGGCCTGGCGGAAACGCATGCGCTGCGCGTCGGTGCCTTCGGCGGCGGCGCCCGGGGACTGGGCGATGACACAGACGACCAGGGCGAGGCCGGCGAGAAAGCGGAGCGGACGGGGGATGCGTCGCGATGCCTTGGAGGGGGCCATCGGGATTCCTTCACGGGGACGTACCCATCATTGTAGGAAACCCGCGCGTAAACCGGATGAACGGCCCGTTCCAGGGGAATCGCCCTGTCGCCTGCGGGCCGTTAAGCTAGTCCGGTTCGCCTCTTCGATTTCGTTACTGGAACGGCATGCCGCCTCTCAGCCCCTACGCGCGGTTCGCGCGACCGCTCGCATGGATCATCCTTATCGCCGCCGCGCTGTTCGGCGCCGGCTACTGGTGGCAGCTGGGTCGCCCGATCCCTTTGCCTGATTCGCCTACGGCGAAGATCGCCTGCGTGTCCTATGCGCCTTTCCGGCTGAAGGGCGAGACCCCGTTCGACGTCAACGCCTTTATTCCGCCCGAGCGGATCGAGGAAGACCTGAAAGCCCTCTCCACCCGCTTCGATTGCGTGCGTACGTATTCGATGGGGCAGGGGCTGGGTGCCGTACCGGATATCGCCGGTCGTTATGGCATGAAGGTGCTGATGGGCATCTGGCTCGGTCGCGATCCGGTGGCCAACGAGCGCGAGATCAAGCTGGGGATCGAGGCGGCCCGTCGTGACCACGACAGCCTGCGCGGCATCGTGGTGGGCAATGAGGTGCTGCTGCGCGGCGAGCTGTCCGAGAAGGCGCTTGCGGCTTATATCCGCCGGGTGAACGATGCCACCGATGTGCCGGTGACCTACGCCGATGTGTGGGAGTTCTGGCAGAAGCATCCGCGTCTTGCCGAGGCCACGGATTACCTCACCATCCATATCCTGCCGTACTGGGAAGACGAGCCGGTGTCCCCGGAGCGGGCCGTGCATCACGTCGCCGACGTCTACCAGCGCATGAAGGCCGAATTCCCCGGCAAGCGCATCATGATCGGCGAAACCGGCTGGCCCAGCGAAGGGCGCACGCGCCGCGACGCCAGTGCAAGCCTGGTGAACGAGGCACGTTACCTGCGCGAGTTCCTGAACTACGCGGCCACGGTGGACATGCCCTACAACGTCATCGAAGCCTTCGACCAGCCGTGGAAGCGTGATCTGGAAGGCACCGTCGGCGGTTACTGGGGCATCTTCGACGTGGATGCGAAGCCCAAGTTCGCCATGACCGGCCCCGTGGTGGAAGAGCCGCGCTGGACCTGGGCCATCGCAGCGGGTGGCATCGGTGCCGTTGTCTTCCTGCTGGCAGGTGCCTTCGGCCGTCGCTGGCACGGCGTGCAGGGCTGGCTCGCCCTGCTGCTTTCGGGTTTTGCCGTGGGCACGGCGCTGGCGGCCCATGCGCGCCTTCTGCTGTTTGCCTGCCGCAATAACATCGAATGGGCGACGGGCATCGGCGTGGGCATCGTCGGCTTGCTCACCTCGCTCTCGCTGGCGCGCGCCGTTGCTTCGCGCCTGGCATCACCGGTGAACCCGGCGGCCGTCGCGCCGGCACCGCAGGAGCGTCGCCGCCTGGGCATCACCTGGTCCGATGCATTTACGCCGCAGCGTTTCTTCTGGATGTTCGTGCTGACGCTTTACGGCATCCTGCTGGTCTTCAACGGCCGTTACCGTGATTTCCCCATCGGGCTGTTCGCGTTGCCGTGCATCGGGTTTTTCCTGCTGGGTCTGTTGCGCACGCGTGAGGATGTCCTCATGCCGCTGGTCGAGGAGCGCCTGCTCGCCGTGTGGCTGGTGCTGCTCGGTGCGGCCGTGGTGGTGCAGGAGATCGGCGCCAACGTGGTGTCCTGGGGCTGGCTGCTGCTCAACCTGGCGCTGGCGATCCCGGTGCTTACGGCGTGGAAGCGGGCGCGGCGGTAATTCGGTATTCGCTTCGTACCGGTCGCGCGCGAGGCGCGCTCCTACAGGTACCCGGCCGCGCGCAAGCTGCGTTGTAAGAGCGCGCCTCGCGCGCGACCGGCACGAAGCAACGAGCTACCTGTAGGAGCGCGCCTTGCGCGCGACCGCACCAAGGCGAAACGCACCCGGCCGCCCCGCCGCGGCAAATCGCTCCGATCAAGCCGCAGCGACAGCTTCCCAGCGCTCGTACTGCACCCGCACCAGCCGCAACGCCCCGATCAGCAGCGCCAGTGCACCACCCTCGTAGCAATACAACTGCAAGGCGATCACCCCCAGGCATGCCGCCAGCACAGCCGTGCCGACACCGCGCCAGAACAGTGCCAGCAGCGCCACGACAATAGCGGCGTACCCATAGGCATAGGTAAGAAACCCCTGCACGATCAGCTCGCGCACGCCACACCACCACGGACCAGCCTTGCCCTCGCAGGCATGCGCGGCGTCGGACGGCTCGATGAAGCCATACCGGAGCACGGCGGCGCCGATGGCGACGATGAGGATGGCGACCCAGGGCAGGGCAGCGCGCAGGCTGGGTTTCATGGATCTATCTCGGTGAAGCCGTGCCTATCGCCTCGGCAAGCGACAGCGGCAGGCGGATTTCGGCGGCAAGCGGCAGATGATCGGAGAAGGCGCGGGGCAATGTCCACGTGCGATCGAGTGCGATGTCAGCCGAGGTGAGGATATGGTCGAGCGCACGCCGTGGCTTCCAGCTGGGGAAGGTGGGCGTGGCAATGGTGGGCATCTGCAGGGCGGTGCGCTCGAAAAGCAAACGCATTTCCGGGCTGGAGGGCTCGGTGTTGAGATCGCCCATCAGCACCGCGTGCGGATACGGCGCGAGCAGTTCGGCAATGAAACCCAGCTGACCCATGCGCGCGGCGGCGCCAAGCGACAGGTGGGCAATTACCACCACGAGGGCATGGGGACCCTCACCGAAACGCACGAACAGTGCGCCACGGCCCTTGATGCGGCCCGGCAGCGGGTAGTCGATGACTTCGCTGGGTTCAATGCGGCTCAGCAGGCCGTTGGCCGAATGCGCGACACGGGCCATCGGCCGGTTCGGCTGGTGGCTCCAGAACGGCATGCCGGCGGCTTCGGCGATGTAGCGGGTCTGGTTGAGGAAACCCGAGCGCAGGCTGCCGGCATCGGCCTCCTGCAGGCCCACCACGTCGAACTCGTGCAGCAGGGCGGCCAGGGAATCGAGGTTCGCGAGCTTGGACGAACCGGGCAGCACGGCGTTGACGCTACGGGTGACGTAGTCGCTGTACCGCTGGACGCTCGCGCCGGCGAGGATATTGCAGCTCAGCAGGCGCAGGGTGCGCTCGGGTGCGGCGGGCGATGGCGGCGAGGAGCGGGTCATGACGAAAGGGGAATCAGGTCTCTTCGGGCCGAGGCGGCAGAGGATGCCCCCCGTCGCGTGAACGGGGGGCATCGGCCCGGTGCGCGGATTACTTGCCGCCCTTGAGCTCGCGATCTACCAGGTACTTCGCCACGCCGTTGAGCTGGTCGAAGTCACTGATCTTGTTGCTACGGTACTTGCCGTCGACGACGATCGTCGGCGTGCCGTCGATGCCCCAGGCCTGGATCAGCTTGGTGTCGGCGACGATCTGCGCCTTCACTTCCGGGCCGGTGGCGACGGCGACGAACTTCGCGCTGTCGACGTTGTAGTTCTGCTTGTACCAGTCGGCCATTTCTTCGATGGCGTTCAGCGGCATGTGCTGATCCCACTTGGCCTTGAACAGCTTGTCGGTGGACTCGTCGAGCTTGCCGGCGGGAACAAGCTTCTCAGCGGCGTAGTAGGCCTGCGCGAACGGCAACCACGCGTCATTGAAGGCGGCCGGGATGCGATGGAACGTGACGTCCTTCGGAAGATCCTTCTGGAGCTTCTCGACGTAGTCTTCGTAGTGCGCGCAGTGGATGCAGCCGAACGAGAACACCTCGACGACCTCGACCTTGCCTTCCTTCGACAGGCGCTTCTGGCCGGCTTGCGGAATGGACACGTATTCGGTGCCATCGGTGAAGCTGGGCTGGGCCGCACCTTCGGCGGGCTTGGCGCTGCATGCCGTGGCCATGGCCAGGGTGACGAGCAGCAGCGAGAGACGCTTGAACATGGGAATCTCCGTGGGGTTTCGTGGTACGCGGTTACTTGCCCGCGGCTTCCTTGCTGATGAGCCACTGGGCGAGTTCGACCGCCTGCGGATAGCCGCCGGCCGAGCCCGGGGTGAAACGATATTTGCCGTTCACGACGATGGTGGGCGTGCTATCGAC
This sequence comes from Luteibacter anthropi, assembly GCF_023699965.1. Lineage (NCBI taxonomy): Bacteria > Pseudomonadati > Pseudomonadota > Gammaproteobacteria > Lysobacterales > Rhodanobacteraceae > Luteibacter > Luteibacter anthropi. The sequence goes on along the minus strand of NZ_CP077072.1, from coordinate 1,070,673 downwards.
CTCGTAGGCGCGGATCAGTTCATCGGCGCGCTTCATCTTGGTGTTGATGGTGAAGGAGTTGGCCGTGGCGACGAAGTCTTCGGCCTTCACGCCGTGCTGCGCGTAGAACCTGGCCACGTCGTCGATGGTGGGCCAGGCGGACTGCGGCTTCGGCTTCTGCGTCTTCATGTCGAAGATGCCCAGTTCGCCGCTCTTGAACACGGCATCGAACATGGCGTCGTGAGTCTGCTTGTCCACGCCCAGGGCCTGCGCGGTGAGGTAGGCGCGCTGCAACAGCGGCCAGTTTTCATCGGGGCGGAACGAGGCCGGGGTGTAGGTCATCACCGCACCCTTGGGCAGGCTCTTGGCCAGCTCGTCGACCACGCCGTGGAACTGGAAACAGGCCGGGCAGCCGTACGAGAACACCTCGGTGACTTCGATCTTGCCCGGGCTGCTGGTGGGCTGGGCCGGATCGATGCGGAAATACTGCTTGCCTTCCACCCACTTGCCTTCATCGACGAACGGCTTCACGTCCGGGCGCTTGGCGTCGTCCGGGTCGGCGGCTGCGGCAGGAGCCGGTGCGGCCGAGGCGCTGCTGCCCGATGCGGCCGGCGCGGTGTTTGCCGTGGATGCCGGGGCCGGCGTCGCTGCCGGTGCGCTGGCCGGAGCCGCGGGTGCGCTGGCGGCCGTGGAGGCGGCCGGAGGCGGGGTGGTGCCGCCATCGCTGTTGCCGGAACCGCAGGCCGCAAGGCCGATCAGGGCCGCGCAGAGTAGGGGAAGGCGCATACGCATCGGATTCGTATCCTTTTTTTCGTGCCATCGAAATGAGAACGGGCCCGACGAGGGGCCCGTTCGATCTCCCAACTTTACCGTCTTCAGGGCGACGCGGGTGCGACAGGCGCCGCGGGCTCGGCGCTGTGCAGTCCCTCGATGTAGCTCGCCACGGCGCCGATGTCCTCTTGCGAGAGCTTTTGCGCTACGGCAGCCATGATCTTGACGTGTGGGCCGTCCTTCGACGCGTCGCGCGACGAATCGTTCCATGCCTTCAGGCGCGCCTCGATGTAATTGGCGTGCTGGCTGGTGAGCTGCGGATAGTGCGCCCCCGGGTTGCCGCGCCCGTCGGGGCCATGGCAGGCCATGCAGGCGGGGATGCCGTGATCGACGTCGCCCTCGCGGTAGAGCTTCTGTCCCGCGTCGACGTATTTCTGGTCGGCCACGCCCGGAAGGGCGGCCTTGGTGGCGAAGTAGGCGCCGACATCGTGCATGTCCTGCTCGGACAGCGCGGCGGCGAAGCCGGCCATGATCGGGTTGGAGCGCTTGCCCGACTTGAAGTCGGCCAGCTGGGCGGCGATGTACTGCTCGCTCTGGCCGGCCAGCTTCGGGTATTGCGGATCGGTGGAGTTGCCATCCATGCCGTGGCATGCGCCGCAGGCGGCGGCCTTGCCCTGGCCAGCGGTGGCATCGCCCGGTTTGGTGGCGACCGTGGCTTCGCCCGATGGGGCGGAAGCGGTGGCGGCGTCGGTCTTCGGCATACCCGGCGTGGCCGGATCGGCGGCTGCGTTGGCGCCCGGTTTGGCGGCGGTACCGGCTGGCGCGGGCGCGCTGGTCGGCTTGGCTGGATCGGTGGACTGGGCAACAACAGCGGCGCTCATGACGAGCGTCGCGAACATGGCAGCGGCGGCGTGCCGGAACTTCATAAGCGTCTCCGTAAGGGGATACTTCTCATGACCGGGCGTGCTCCCTGCCACGCCTCATCCAAATGATTATGGGGGTGTGTTCGGAGCCCGGTCAAACGGCAGCTCAAGTGGCCAGGGGCCATATCGCATACACTGCCCGGCCACGTGTCACCCGTATCGACGCCATGTCCTCCAATACGCTCAACGGCGCCCGCTTCGTGCTGGCCGCGAATGAAATCACCCAGCTGCCCTACGACCAGGGTGCGGAAGTCGCCTTCGCCGGTCGCTCCAACGCGGGCAAGTCCAGTGCGCTCAACGCGCTCACGGGCCACACCGGGCTGGCGCGCACCTCGAAGACACCGGGTCGCACGCAGCTCATGGTGGTATTCGACCTGCCGCCGCTGAAGGGGCCCGAGGGCACGCCGCCACTGGAGGCACGCCTGGTCGATCTGCCCGGTTACGGCTACGCCAAGGTACCCGAGGCCATGCGCGCGCACTGGCGCGGCGAGATCGACGCGTATCTGAAAATGCGCCGCAGCCTGCGTGGCATCGTGCTCATCGTGGATATCCGCCATGAGCTGAAGGACTTCGACCGCACGATGATCGAGTTCTGCGCGGCGACGGAGCTGCCCTGCCATGTGCTGATGACCAAGGCGGACAAGATCTCGCGCGGGCAGGCGTCCAAGGCGCTCGAAGCGCTGCGCAAGGAGTTCCGCACGCAGGGCGTGGCGGGTACGGCGCAGGTCTTCTCGTCGCTGGCGAAGACCGGTGTCGAGGAAGCGCGGGCACGCATCATCGAATTGCTGCATACGCCGCGACCGCACGAGCTGTAAGACATCGGCTGCGCCAGGGCCGGCCTTTTCGCCCGTCCGGTCGCGCGCAAGGCGCGTTCCGAGGTTGCGGCTTCGCCGCCGTGTCCTGATTCGCGCGCGAGGCGCGCTCCTACAGACGCCGCTCCGGTCCGGTCGCGCGCAGGCGCGCTCCTACAGGGCAGGGGGTAGGAGCGCGCCTGCGCGCGACCGGCATATGCGGAAACCGATCAGCCAGCGATAGCCTTCATGAAGGCCTCGCAAAGCGCTTCCATGCCCTTGCGGTCTTCGTCGTCGAAACGCCCCACCACCGGGCTGTCCACATCCCACACGCCGAACAGGCTGCCGTCGCCCTTCACCAGCGGCACGACAATCTCGGAATTGGATGCCGCGTCGCAGGCGATATGCCCTTCGAACTCGTGCACGTCGCGCACCAGCTGGGTCTGCCGGCTCTGCGCTGCCGTGCCGCAGACGCCTCGCCCGAGGGCGATGCGAATGCAGGCCGGCTTGCCCTGGAAGGGGCCCACCACGAGCTCGTTGCCGTCGAACAGGTAGAAACCGGCCCAATTGAGATCGGGCAGCACGTCATAGACCAGCGCAGCGAAATTGGCCGCATTGGCGATGGCGTTGGACTCGCCATGCATCAGGCCCTCGGCCTGCTGAACCAGTTCGGCATAAAGAGTGGCCTTGTCGTCGGCAGCGATGGCCTTGGCTTCGTACATGGCGGTTTCCACGGCGGAATCGGGGAGGGAAGCCGTGTATGGTGCCACGTCCCCACGCATGCAAGGCCGTTCCATGTCCCGTCATCTCTTCGTCGCCGGCACCGACACCGGCATCGGCAAGACCCATGGCGCCCAGGCGCTGGTGCATGCCTTCCGCCTGGCGGGCGAGCGCGTGGCCGGCATGAAGCCGGTCGCCAGCGGCTCGTTGCGCACGCCGGACGGACTGCGCAACGAGGATGCACTGGCCTTGCAGGCGGCCAGCGAGCCGCGTCCCGCCTATGACCTGGTAAATCCGCTGGCGATGGAGGCTGCCGTGGCGCCGCACCTGGCGGCCGTGCAGGAAGGCGTGGCCTTGCGCTGGGAGCCACTGGACGCCGCGTTCGAGTCGCTGACACGGAGCCACCAGCGAGTGATCGTGGAAGGCGTCGGCGGCTGGCTGGTGCCGCTGGCGCAGGACATGTCCGCCGAGGACATTCCCCGGCGCTGGAACCTCCCCGTGGTGCTCGTGGTGGGCGTGCGCCTGGGTTGCATCAGCCATGCACGTCTCACCGCACGTGCCATCGAGGCCGATGGCTGCCGCTTGGCCGGCTGGATCGCCAATCGCGTGGATCCGGACATGCCGCTGGCCGACGAGAACATCACCACCTTGCGTGAACACCTCGATGCACCCCTGCTGGGCGTGCTGCCACATGGCCTCGTGCCTGCCGAAGCCGCACGCCTGCTCGACCTCCGTCCCCTGACCTGACAGCGCCTTCACGAGCACCGACGTAAAGAATTCGCCATGACTACCTACTTCCTCTCCGTCAAGGACATGAGCAAGGCCAGGGGCCCGGACCCGGACCTGGCCTTCGAAGGCATCGGCCCGGAAAAGCTCGCGGCAGACATCGCCAACGCCATGCGCAGCGACAACCTGTTCCAGCGCTGGCGCGCAAAGCAGCCGGAGCCGGACGAAGTGGACGACAGCCTCGGCGTGACCGATGCCAGCGCGAGCGCCACGGGCGAATTGTCGAACGACCGCACCGACGTCAAACTCACCACCAGCCTGCCGATGCGCATCGTGAAGCACCGCCTCAACCTCTTGATCGGCAACAGCTGGGAACTACGCGACACCCGCTAAGGCCCCGTAGGAGCGCGCCTCGCGCGCGACCGCTACGAAGCCCGCGATACATGGCTCCGTAGCGGTCGCGCGCAAGGCGCGCTCCTACGGGGTTACTTCCGGTGGTTGTCCCCGACCGGACGCGGCCGCTAGAGTCCCTGGTTTGACCAACCGCCAGGGGACCCTCCGTCCATGAAGGTACGCACGCTCGTGATCGCCACCTCGATCGCACTCACCACGGCCTGCTCGTCGTCGAACGACGCCGACAAGGCCCAGGCCCCGGCCGCCAGCGGCACGGCGGCTCCCGCCCCGGCCGCGACCGCTGCCGCCGCACCTGCCGCCCACGTGAACCCGCTGCTGACCAAGAGCGAGCTGCCGTTCGAGGCGCCGCCTTTCGACAAGATCGTCGATGCCGACTTCCAGCCCGCCATCGAAGAGGGCATGAAGCAGGAACTGGCCGAAATCGACGCCATCGCCAATTCGACGGAAGAGCCCACCTTCGACAACACCATCGTCGCGATGGAGAAGTCCGGTGCGCTGCTGCGCCGCGCCATGAGCGTGTTCAGCGGCCTTACCGGCGCCAACACCAACGACACGCTGCAGAAGGTCGAGGAAGAGGAATCCCCGAAGCTCGCCGCGCATAGCGACGCGATCTACCTCAACGACAAGCTGTTCCAGCGCGTGAAGGCGCTGTACGACAAGCGCGATTCGCTGAACCTCGATCCGGAATCCGCCCGCCTGCTCGAAGTGAAGTACGACGACTTCGTGCACGCCGGTGCCAAGCTGTCCGAAGCCGACAAGACCAAGCTGAAGGAACTCAACAAGGAGTCCTCCACGCTCAGCACCAGGTTCACCAACCAGCTGCTCGCCGCCACCAAGGCCGGCGCCCTGACGGTAGACGACGTGAAAGCGCTCGACGGCCTGTCCGATGCCGATATCCAGGCCGCCGCGCAGGCCGCCAAGGATCGCAAGCTCGACGGCAAGTACGTCGTTACCCTGCAGAACACCACGCAGCAGCCGGCCCTGCAGGGCATGAACAACCGCGACACCCGCGAGAAGCTGTTCAAGGCTTCGTGGGAGCGCGCCGAGCACGGCGACGCCAACGACACGCGCGAGATCATCACGCGCATCGCGCAAGTCCGTGCCGAACAGGCCAAGCTGCTCGGCTTCCCGAACTACGCCGCATGGAAGCTCGACGACCAGATGGCCAAGAAGCCCGAGGCCGCCGAGAAGTTCATGGAGCGCCTGGTGCCGGCCGCCGTCGCCCGTGCCAAGTCGGAATCCAAGGACATCCAGGCCGCCATCGACCAGGACAAGGGCGGTTTCCAGGTACAGGCCTGGGACTGGGACCACTACGCCGAGAAGGTGCGCAAGGCCAAGTACGACCTCGACGAATCGCAGGTCAAGCCGTACTTCGAGCTGGACAACGTGCTGCAGAACGGCGTGTTCTACGCCGCCAACCAGCTCTACGGCATCACCTTCAAGGAGCGCAAGGACATCCCGGTATACCAGCCGGACGTCCGCGTGTTCGAAGTGTTCGACAAGGACGGCACCTCCATGGCGCTGTTCTACTGCGATTACTTCAAGCGTGACAACAAGAACGGCGGCGCCTGGATGAGCAACTTCGTCGACGAGTCGACGCTGCTCGGTACCAAGCCGGTCGTGTACAACGTGGCGAACTTCACCAAGCCGGCACCGGGCCAGCCGGCGCTGCTGTCGTTCGACGACGTCACCACCATGTTCCACGAGTTTGGCCATGCGCTGCACGGCATGTTCGCCAACACCAAGTACGTGTCGCTGTCCGGTTCCAATACGGCACGCGACTTCGTGGAATTCCCGTCGCAGTTCAACGAGCAGTGGGCGTCGGATCCGAAGGTCTTCGCCAACTACGCCAAGCACTACCAGACCGGCGCACCGATGCCGGATGAACTCGTCGCCAAGATCAAGAAGGCGAAGAGCTTCAACCAGGGCTATGCGATGAGCGAACTCATCTCGGCCGCGCTGCTCGACATGCAGTGGCACATGCTGCCGGCCGACGCGCCGAAGCAGGACGTGGACAAGTTCGAAGCCGAAGCCCTCAAGAAGGCAGGCTTCACCCTGCCGCAGGTACCGCCGCGCTACCGTTCGAGTTACTTCCAGCACATCTGGGGCAACGGCTACGCCGCCGGTTACTACGCCTACCTGTGGACGCAGATGCTCGATTCCGATGCCTTCGAGTGGTTCAAGGAGCACGGTGGCCTGACTCGCGAAAACGGCCAGATATTCCGCGACAAGATCCTCTCGCGCGGCAATACGGAAGAACTGGGCAAGCTCTACCACGACTTCCGCGGCAAGGAGCCCAGCATCGAGCCGATGCTGAAGGATCGTGGCTTGAAGTAAGCCGCCATAACCCGGTGACGCAATAAGGCCCGGCATCTTGCAAAAGATGCCGGGCCTTCGTTTTCATGGGGTCAGGGTGATACTGGCAAGCCGTAGCGACCCACCACGCCAGGTGATGCCCTGGATTTCATTCAACGGACTTGACCGGTATTCAAGGTGTGTCCAGAGCGATCCGCCGCCATCGTGTCCCACGTGCCGTGGCCGCGAGAAGCTGAAGGACTGCACTTCCTTCAGGCTGCGGCTTTCGATGAGTCCTATATACGTGTCGGCGGTGATCCGGTCTACGCCAAGCCGGCAGATCATTTTTCCATAGGCCCGGCGGAACAGGATGCGGCAATCGATGTGAAGGCCGCCGACCCCGGTGAGCACCCGCTCGTTGTCGAGCTGCTCGATAAGCAACGCGGAGCCGCGGGTGTCGATGATGAATTCATCCATGACATAGATGCCTTGCTTGTCCAGCGTCCGGCAGTCGAGTGAGTTGAAATGGATGTCGACCGCAGATGTGCCGAGCGCGCCACGGCCTTCGGCCAACAGGGACCGCAGGCGAGTTTCGTCATCTGCACCACGTCTGGGCTTTGACGGAGTTCTAGGCGGTATTGCCGGCGCCCTGGCTCTTCCGGGCGCGGATACATTGGATGGGTATGACGGGTTGCTGGTGACAAGTCGAACGGCCGGTAGCGACGTCATGTCGCATTCCTCCCTGGGTGGGTGGGCGTCGGGTACCGGCCGACGTAGGTTGTCTTGCGGGTAATACTTTTGATCCAATCGGGCGCAATTGCAATAGGCCCGGGGGAGGGGGCGATCAGCCCGGCGGTTCGAACGGGAAGGCTTGATTCGGATTGCACAGAGCAGCTTTCGTGGCCGTCAGGCCCACGTCCGGACGATGTGGCTCCAGATTCCAGGTCTCGTTGTTACTTGCGTTGTCGAGATGGCACTGGAGCTGGTGAAGCATGCCCCGTGGGTTGCTGAAGTATCTTTCGTCACCGTATTTCCGTACGATTTCCGCGAACATGTGATCGACTTCCGTGGTTCGCGTAATCTGGCGTCCGCATGCTGTTGGTGTCAGCTTGAGACTCAACTGTCCCGCATTATCGCCATCGGATCGAAGTATCCATACCCCTTCCTTTATGTAAGGGCTGCAGTTCAGTTCCAGGACGGCACCGCCACGTGTTTCGGCTATCTGGTCAGCCGCATGATCAGGGTGGTTGTTGCAGCCCGAGGCAAGCATGCCGAAAAACGTCATCAGAAAGCGAAACGTTCGTGGGTTGGAGGATAAGTTCAACATCCCTGTACTCCCTACATTATTGCCCTGTCTGGTTCGTGCCGAGTCGCAGGTACCGGGAAAATTCGCGCCGGTCTCCTGTTCTCGGAATAACGCTGTAATTGATGAAGAACGGGCTACCCTGGTTTTCCGCTATCCATGCCGCGGGTATGGCGAACACCAGGGGTGATGCACCGCTGGCCCGCTTTTCTTCGGTATCGCGCTTGGCGATGCCGGTCAGGCGGACGGTGACCTTGTGCCCGCTCGCGAGCCCCGGATAGGACACGGTCACCTCGTTGCGATTCGAGTTGAAGGTGGGAGCCGGCAGGGTGAGCGTCTGGGATTCCACCGAGAGTGACAATGCACTCGATCTATCAGTGTTCCCTTGATGCTGCACATCGAACGTCACGTTGAAGCGTTGTCCGATCGCATCAACGACCTCGACGCGGGGAATATCGAAATTAATGCTTCCAGGGCTGCCAACGGTGTGCCATGCCGTTACGTAGGGCTGGGAGCTTTGCCATTGGACCCTGGCCTTGTCTCCGGCTGCCATGCCAGCGTACGGCGGTACCTTTACGGTCACCTTGTCCAGGTTGCGGAAATCATCGAGCTTGAGCAGGGTTCCGCCGCTGCCGGTGGCTTCCACCACGGCAGGTTTCAGCTGGGGTACGGGGAGAGGGCCCGTATCCGGCGGCGGTACGGCCTGATCACCCTGCACGTAATCGAAGCGTGCCGGTGCACTGCCCGTCGGTAAGGTGAGCTTTATGACGGGCAGTTTTATGCCCGTGCTGTTCCAGTAGTCCTTCTGATCCAGTTGCGCGATCGGCAGCCCCGAGAGCGATGTATAGAAAAAACCTTCGATCGGTAGCTTCGCGCCAATACCGTTGCTCCATGTGGCGAGGCGCAACTCATTGCTGAGAGAGTTCAGCCAGGAGCTGATCGATGCCATGGCATCGATGGTCGCGTTGAAGGCGGCGGTTGCACCACTGCCGAGGTCGAAACCGCACTGGCCGTGCCGCTTGACGTCGCCATTTCCACCCAGTGCATTGAAATGCGCGGCCCACTGTGTGCCCGTCGTGATGTTCTGGCTTTGGCAGGGCGCACTCTTGGCCGGTGCGGGTACCGAGAAACCCACTTGCTTGCCGCATCCGGCCATATCCCGTCCCGTCGTGCCTGCATCCAGCGGAAACGCACACAGCACGCGGGGAAGCGTGCGGCCCGCTGGCGCATCGTCGTAGGGGTAGAACACGAATCCATGACTGTACAAGGGGGCGAGCGATCGGAACGTGGCATCCTTGCGCAGGAAAGAAAATGATACCCCGCCGCTTTTGATGGATTCGGGGCTGGGGTCCCATGCGTGTGTGCCGGCGGGATTCGTCGTAGCGCGGAACAGGATGCCAGTGCAGCGAAATACTGGTCCGCTTGCAGGGCAGTAACTGCTCGTATCGTTATAACGCCGGGTCATGGCGGTTGCCGTTTCGTAGCCCCAGGATTGCGGCGTGTTCGAAACTCCTGCGGCGCTGACGCCGATACTCGATGTCGTAGCGGGAAGAGGCTCCCGTGCATTCCGGGTCTGGCATGCCGCCAGCAGAATCATCATGCACATAAGCGACGCAGTTTTTGGATCAACGTGCTGCATGGATCGCGCTCCTTTGCCTCTGTTGGAAATCCTTTGCATCGCCATTACTCACGCCAGCAATATGAAGTCCACTCCCAGATAACCAGTAGTGACGATGTCGAGTGTCACCTGCTCGAAAACATCGAGTTTTCCCTTGAACAACGAAGTGATGTCGAGCGTGCTCTGCCCTGCTGACACCATGACGTATTCGTTCGCTGTTTGTTTTTCACTAGCGAATGCCGTGATTCGAACCTGGATGGCGCCGCCGGATGGGTTCGATACGCCCAGGTCGACGGATTTGTAAAGCCGGCTGAACTGGAATGCGGCAGCACTGAATGTTCGATTCGATTTTGCCCATACGAAACTGTGGCACTGACTACTGTTCAGTGTGACGACATATCCATGGGTGCCGAAACAGCAGAATGCTTTCAGCTCCGGTACGCCGGGGATGGTATTGCCGGTCACGTCAGGCTCGTAGACCGTGCCCGACTGCAAGGAATTGAAAGTGACGATGGATGCATTGAGGTGGGTCTTGCGATATCCCTTCGTGCGCGTCGATGCTGTCGCCTGGGACATCGGTGTGGCGATCGTGTACATGGCGAACTCCTTTTGACCATGAGGGTCTTCAATGTATGGCCGGTCGCCTGTCTGCAACAGGCCCATGAAAAAGGCCGCATTCCTTGCGGAACGCGGCCTTGGTGCGGCGAGTGCCGAATCAGCTTAGTGATTACTCGCCGATGGTCAGCAGCGAAGCGTTGCCGCCGGCCGCCGTGGTGTTCACGGTGAGCGTACGCTCGCCGGCGAAACGCAGCAGGTAGTGCGGGCCACCGGCCTTGGGGCCTGTGCCGGACAGGCCTTCGCCGCCGAAGGGCTGCACGCCGACCACCGCACCGATCTGGTTGCGGTTGACGTAGCAGTTGCCCACGCGCGCGCGGCTGGAGATGAACTCGATGGTGTCGTCGATGCGGCTGTGGATACCCAGCGTGAGGCCGTAGCCGGTGGCGTTGATCTGGTCGACGACCTTCTCCAGGTCGGCGGCCTTCCAGCGGATGACGTGCAGCACGGGACCGAACACTTCGCGGGTGAGCACGTCGAGCGACGGGATCTCGTAGGCGCGCGGAGCGAAGAAGGTGCCGTTGGCGGTGGCTTCCGGCAGCGCGACTTCGGCGATCTTCTTCGCTTCGCGATCCATGCGGGCGGCGTGTTCGACCAGGATCTTGCGGGCATCCTCGTCGATGACGGGACCGACATCGGTGGAGAGCAGGCCCGGGTCGCCGATCTTCAGCTCGGCCATGGCGCCGGCCAGCATCGAGATGACCTTGTCGGCGATGTCTTCCTGCACGAACAGGATGCGCGCGGCGGAGCAGCGCTGGCCGGCCGACTGGAAGGCGGAGGCCACCACGTCCTTGACGATCTGCTCGGGCAGGGCCGAGGAGTCGGCGATCATGGCGTTCTGGCCGCCGGTTTCGGCGATGAGCGCGGCGATCGGGGCGTTGCGGGCGGCCAGGGCGCGGTTGATCGCCCAGGCGGTGTCGGTGGAGCCGGTGAAGGCCACGCCCGATACGCGCGGATCGCGGGTGAGGGCGGCGCCGACCGTGGCGCCGTCGCCCGGCAGGTACTGGAGCACGTCGGCCGGCACGCCGGCGTCGTGCAGCAGCTTCACCGCGAGGTGGCCGATGAGCGAGGTCTGCTCGGCGGGCTTGGCGATGACGGCATTGCCGGCGGCCAGCGCAGCTGCGACCTGACCCAGGAAGATCGCCAGCGGGAAGTTCCACGGGCTGATGCAGACGAACACGCCACGGCCGTTGAGGAACAACTGGTTGCTCTCGCCGGTGGGGCCGGGGAGCTGTTCCGGCTGGCCGAACAGGCGGCGGGCCATGGTGGCGTAGTAACGCAGGAAGTCGGCGGCCTCGCGGATTTCCGCGATGGCGTCGGGCAGGCTCTTGCCTGCCTCGCGCACGCACAGCGCGATGAACTCGGCGCGGCGGTGCTCAAGCTGCTCGGCGGCGTGCTCGAGGATGGCGGCGCGGCTGGCGGCCGGCAGGCGGTCCCAGCCGTGCTGGGCGCTCACGGCGGCGGACAGCGCACGCTCGACCAGGGCCTGGTCGGCGTTTTCCACCGTGCCGACGATGCGGCGACGGTCGGACGGATCGGTGACTTCCACCTTGGTGCCCGAAGACGCGGCGCCCGCGACCAGCGGGGCGGCCTGCCACGGACCGGTGTGGCGGTTGACGGCGTCGGCGAGTTCGTTGAGCTCGTTGTCGTTTGCGAAGTTCATGCCCATGGAGTTCTTCCGGAGTTCGCCGTAGAGATTGACCGGCAGGGGAATGCGGGGGTGGGGAATGGAGGCGAAGGCGCGGACCGTCTCGCACGGGTCGGCCACGAGTTCGCGCACCGGCACCGACTCGTCGACCACGCGGTTGACGAAGCTGGTGTTGGCGCCGTTCTCGAGCAGGCGGCGGACGAGGTAGGGCAGCAGGTCTTCATGGCTGCCGACCGGCGCGTAGACGCGGCAGGGGACGTTGAGCTTGTCCTTGCCGATCACTTCCGCGTAGAGGTCGGCACCCATGCCGTGAAGGCGCTGGTGCTCGTACGGACGACCCTTGGCGATATGGTGGATCGCAGCGATGGTGTGCGCGTTGTGCGTGGCGAACTGCGGGTAGATCAGGTCGCTGCCGGCGTTGAACAGGCGATGGGCGCAGGCCAGGTAGCTGACGTCGGTGTTCGGCTTGCGCGTGTACACCGGGTAGCCCGACAGGCCGTTTTCCTGCGCGCGCTTGACCTCGGCATCCCAGTAGGCGCCCTTCACCAGGCGCACGAACCAGCGGCGGCCGGTGGCGCGGGCCTTTTCCGTCACCCAGTCGATGACGAAGGGCGCGCGCTTCTGGTACGCCTGGATGACGATGCCCAGGCCGTTCCAGCCTTCCAGCGAGGGATGCTCGAAGACGTCGCCGATGATGTCGAGCGACAGCTCCAGGCGATCGGCTTCCTCGGCGTCCACCGAGAGCGCGATGTTGTTCTTGAAAGCCAGCTGCGAGAGTTCGAGCAGCTTGGCGCCCAATTCGGTACGGGCACGGGCACGGTTGGGCACTTCGTAGCGCGGATGCAGCGCCGAGAGCTTCACCGAGATCGACGGCGCTTCGAGGTTGCTGGTGAACGGACCGCGGGCACCCAGCGCGTTGATCGCGTCGCGGTAATCCTGCTGGTAGCGCTCGGCCGTGGCCTGGGTGAGCGCCGATTCGCCGAGCATGTCGTACGAATAGCGATAAACGGCGTGTTCTTTTTCCTCGGCGCGGTCGAGGGCTTCCTTGATCGTGCGTCCCATCACGAACTGGTGGCCCATGATCCGCATGGCCTGGCGCACGGCGAGGCGCACCACCGGCTCGCCGGCGCGACCGACGAGGCGGCGAAGGCCGGAGGTGAAGTCCTTGCGGGTTTCTTCGGCGAGGTTCACCAGGTGGCCGGTGAGCATCAGGCCCCAGGTGGAGGCGTTGACGAACACGGATTCGCTCTGGCCGAGGTGTTTCTTCCAGTTGGCGTCGCCGAGCTTGTCGCGGATGAGCTTGTCCGCCGTGCCCTTGTCGGGAATGCGCAGCAGGGCTTCGGCCACGCACATCAGCAGCACGCCTTCCTCGGAGGAGAGGTCGTACTGGCGCATGAAGGATTCGACGGCGCTCTGGTCCTTGGCGCGCGCGCGGACGCGGGTCACCAGGCCGGCGGCCACGTCGATGACGTGCTCGCGTTCGGTCGGAGGCAGACTGGCCTGCGCGAGCAGGTCGTTCACGGCCTCGGTTTCGTCGCGCAGCCAGGCGGCTGTGATGCGAGCGCGAGCCGGCTCGGCGCCGGTCGGGAGTTCGGGACGGAGGATGGACGGATTCACTTGGGTGGCTTGGGGACTGGGAGACCGGTCATTGTAGGGTAGGGCGCGGTTTCTTGTGTGTTGCTATGCGGGAGGTCATGGACTGCGACAATCCGTCACGTGACAACCTTGCCGCATCCTGTTGAGCGCCCTATCATCCGAGCGTTCCAGGCACGCCAGGATCTCCATGATCGTGCTTCGACCGACCGCCGCGGGCCAGCCGCGCGTGTTGTGGCTCAGGCCCAACCGTGCGCTGGGAAAGCGCGGTCTGTGGGGGCTCATCCTCGGTCTGGCGGCGATCGCCCTGGCGACGGCGGCGTTCGGTGCATGGCAGGGGAATGTGTTTGCTCCCCTGTTCGCGCTGATCGAGGTCTTCGCGGTGGGTTTCGCGCTTGGCGCGGCCTGGCGGGCCGGCGACAGGGGTGAACGTATCGCCATCGACGGGGATGTTCTGGAAATCCGGGTATGGCCCGGTCGCAGGATGTCGCGCTTCCAGACATACTGGGTCAGGGTAAGGCTGGTCCAACGAAACGGGCGTCAGCACCTTTTGCTTGCGTCGCACGGCAATCAGCTCGAAATCGGCGCGTTCCTTGGGGAAGAGGAACGGGTCGAGGCCTCAAGGAAACTCATGGTGCTGCTGTCCGAAGCCATCCGGCCAGACGCGCAGGTAGGTTCAATAAAGGTGCAAACATGACATCTGGCGGCATCGGACGATCGGTTTCGACGTGGGCTGCGGGAGCCGCGGCTTTGCTGGGAGGGACGGCGGCATGGGCCAATCCGGAACCCAACCAGCTGAACATGACCAAGGGCGTCAGCGAATGGTCGCCCTATGCGATGCACATGGTGGCGTTGTGGGTCTGCGTGGTCATCGGCATCGTGGTGTTCGGCGCCATGTTCATCGCCATGTTCCGCTTCCGCAAATCGCGCGGCGCCGTCGCCGAGAAGTGGACGCACAGCACGAAGCTTGAAATCGTCTGGACGGTCATCCCCGTCATCATCCTCATCTTTCTCGCGCACCTGGCCACCGGTGGCCTTACCACCTTCGCCGACACCACGGGCTCGGAAATGACCGTCAAGGTCACCGGCTACCAGTGGAAGTGGCGCTACGACTACGTCGACTACAAGGGCAAGGGCGTCAACCGGGTGGGCTTCATGTCCAAGCTGGAAGAAACCTCCGACCGCACCCGCCAGCTCCGTTCCAACCTCGACCCTGAAAAGATCAAGGTCGACGGCTACCCCACCTACCTGCTCGACGTCGACAAACCGCTCGTCGTGCCCGTGGGGGTCAAGATCCGCTTCGTGATCGTCGGCGGCGACGTCATCCACTCGTGGTGGGTGCCGGCGCTGGGCTGGAAGATGGACGCCATTCCCGGCATCGCCAACGCGGCATGGGCCAAGATCAAGGAACCGGGCGTCTATCGCGGCCAGTGCGCCGAACTCTGCGGCCAGGACCACGGCTTCATGCCGATCGTGGTCAAGGCAGTGCCGCAGGCTGAATTCGAGCAGTGGCTGGCGTCCCAGGAGGACGCGGCAAACGTCGAGAAGGCCGCGCAGACCGCGCAGGCCGCTCCCGCCCCGGCTCCCCAGGGTTAACCGAATCCACGCAGCATTAGTGTAGAGGTGTAAGTCCATGGCGCATGAAGCCACCCACGACCACCACGATCACCACGGTGCCCCTTCCGGATTCTTCCAGCGATGGGTGATGTCCACGAACCACAAGGACATCGGCACGCTTTACCTGATCTTCTCGCTGACGATGTTCTTCATCGGCGGCGCCTTCGCGATGGTGATCCGCGCGGAACTGTTCAAGCCGGGCATGCAGCTCGTGCAGCCGTATTTCTTCAACGAAATGACGACGATGCACGCGCTGGTGATGATCTTCGGCGCCATCATGCCCTCGTTCGTGGGCCTGGCGAACTGGATGATCCCACTCATGGTCGGCGCGCCCGACATGGCGCTGCCGCGCATGAACAACCTGTCGTTCTGGATCATGCCGTTCGCGTTCATCCTGCTGCTGTCCACGCTGTTCATGCCCGGCGGCGGCCCGGCCGGCGGCTGGACGATGTACCCGCCGCTTTCCCTGCAGGGTGAGTCGATCGCCTATACGATCTTCGCGATCCACCTGATGGGCATCAGCTCGATCATGGGTGCGATCAACATCATCGCCACCATCCTCAACATGCGCGCGCCGGGCATGGACCTGCTGAAGATGCCGGTGTTCGTGTGGAGCTGGCTGATCACGGCCTTCCTGCTGATCGCGGTGATGCCGGTGCTGGCCGGTGCGGTGACGATGCTGCTCACCGACAAGTATTTCCACACCAATTTCTTCAATGCCGCCGGTGGCGGCGACCCGGTGCTGTTCCAGCACATCTTCTGGTTCTTCGGGCATCCCGAGGTGTACATCATGATCCTGCCGGCGTTCGGGATCATCTCGGAGATCATCCCCACCTTCGCCCGCAAGCCTATCTTCGGCTATCGCGCGATGGTGTTCGCCATCGCGTCCATCGCCTTCCTGTCGTTCATCGTCTGGGCCCACCACATGTTCGCCGTGGGCCTGCCGATGGGCGCCGAGATCTTCTTCATGTACGCCACCATGCTCATTGCGGTGCCGACGGGCGTGAAGGTGTTCAACTGGGTGTCCACGATGTGGGGCGGCTCGATGACCTTCGAGACGCCGATGCTGTTCTCGATCGCCTTCGTGATCCTGTTCACCATCGGTGGTTTCTCGGGCCTCATGCTGGCGCTGGCCCCGGCCGACTTCCAGTACCACGACACGTACTTCGTGGTGGCCCACTTCCACTATGTGCTGGTGACAGGCGCGGCCTTCTCGATCATGGCTGCCGCGTATTACTGGCTGCCGAAGTGGTCGGGCCACATGTACAACGAGACCTGGGGCAAGATCCACTTCTGGTCGAGCGTCATCTCGGTCAACGTGCTGTTCTTCCCGCAGCACTTCCTGGGGCTGGCAGGCATGCCGCGCCGCATCCCGGACTACAACGTGGCGTTTGCCAACTTCAACATGATCAGCTCCATCGGCGGCTTCTGGTTCGGCGCCTCGCAGCTGATCTTCCTGGGCGTGGTGGTCCACTGCGTGTTCTTCTCGAAGAAGAAGGCCGCCGACCGCTCCTGGGAAGGCGCCCGGGGCCTGGAGTGGACCGTGCCGTCGCCGGCGCCGTTCCACACCTTCGACGTGCCGCCGGTCATCCATGACGACGAACTGGCCCACGGCAATACGGAGCACTGATCGATGACGACGATGTCCACCGACGAACTTGCCACGCGACGCCGCCAGGCGAAGCGCACCGCCATGATCGCGGGTGGCATCGCGCTGGGCATCTTCGTGATGTCGATCGTGCAGATGCTGAAGATCTAGGCCGCCAACGAACAGAACATCCACGGGAAGACACCATGGGTCAGCAGCAACACGACGTCTACTTCGTACCGAGCAAGAGCTATTGGCCGATCGTCGCGGCCGTCTCGATGTTCGTCACCGTGTTCGGTGCGGCGCACTGGCTCAATGCCCAGCCGGGCGATGCCGGCTTCGGCGAGACGATATTCTGGGTGGGCGTGGTGGCCATCCTGGGCATGTTCTTCGGATGGTTCCGCTCAGTGATCCGCGAATCGCTGAGCGGCAGCTACAACGACCAGGTGGACCGCTCGTTCCGCATGGGCATGATGTGGTTCATCTTCTCCGAGGTGATGTTCTTCGGTGCCTTCTTCGGCGCGCTGTTCTACGCCCGCATCTTCTCGGTGCCCTGGCTGGGCGGCGAGGGCCACGGCGTGCTCACCCACCAGTTCATCTGGGAAAACTACAACGCAGCCTGGGGTGCATCGGGCGGTGGCGGTCCAGGCAAGATCGGCGGTTCGTTCCAGACCATTGCGGCCTGGGGCCTGCCGTTGCTCAATACGCTGATCCTGCTGTCGTCGGGCGTCACCATCACCATCGCGCACCATGCGCTCAAGGCAGGCCATCGCAAGGCACTGCTGATCGGCCTGGGCGCTACGGTGCTGCTGGGCTGCCTGTTCCTGTTCTGCCAGGCGCACGAGTACGCCGAGGCGTACGAGCACTTCAACCTCACCCTGGGCAGCGGCGTGTACGGCGCCACCTTCTTCATGCTCACGGGCTTCCACGGCATGCACGTGACCCTGGGCACGATCATGCTGGCGATCATCTGGGTGCGCTGCGCCAAGGGGCATTTCACGAAGGACGACCACTTCGGCTTCGAGGCCGTGGCGTGGTACTGGCACTTCGTGGACGTGGTGTGGCTGGCGCTGTTCCTGTTCGTTTACGTGCTTTGAGGCGCTGAAGGGTTTCGCTCCGTAGGAAGGGCTCGCCTTTCGGCCTCGCGCTCGGCGCGTGAGCGTGGCGGCGAACGAGGCGACGGGGGCGGCCCTTGGCGCGCCGGCCTGCGGTGTCCCTCGGGAAAGGAGGAGCCGCTGCGCGGCTCAGTGTCTTATGGCTTACGCCCCTTCGGGCAGGGGGAGCGTGCGGGGTTTTTCGACTCGGCTCCTGCCTCGGCGAAAAAGGCCGGCCTTCCTGGCCGGCCCCGCTTCGCGGCCTTGTCCGCCCACTCCCCTCACCTCCATCAAGTCGCGCCAAGGGCCGCCCCCGCCGCCTCTCCCGATCTCACGGTGATCTTGTAGGAGCGCGCCTGCGCGCGACCGGTTGTCGCGAATATGTTCATCGTTTCGATTCATCCGGTCGCGCGCAAGCACGCTCCTACAACGCAACGGTGCTGCCGAAGGGGTGGGGGCGGATCGCATCCGCGATGGGTGCTCGCGAAGGCGTGTCTATCGCTCCGCAGGCATCGCCGATGCGGTCGGTTCCCACCCCTTCGGTAGCTGGGTGTCGAATCATGGTGTGCGACAGGCCCCGCCGACGTGCGAGAGCCGATCACATTGGCGATCAACCTCGCTCCCGCAACCTGACCCGCAGCTAAAAAATCCATTTCCCTATCCTGAACAGCCCCGGGAAACGTCAATCCCGCGTGAGGCGATTCGCACGATACTGCGACCATCCCCCGGTGCCGGCCCGAAGCCAGCGAGTCGCCACCGTTGCTCCTACGGACTGGTCTTCAGGAATGCGTCCCATGATGGCGTCGCTCAAACCCCTTCTGTTCGCCGCTGTCGCGGTGGCTTCGCTCTCCCTTGCCGGCTGTACCGAATGGGTGCGCCCGGGCACCGACCCGCAGACCCGCGATGCGGACCTGGCCAGCTGCAAGGCCTATGGCTACAACCGCATTCCGCCGAATGTCGTGTCCTACATGTCGAGCGACGGCTACTACGAGAAGGGCGAGACCAAGTGCAAGACGCGCGACGACGGCACCCAGGTCTGCAAGGAGAAGAGCGGCACGTACCACGATCCGGTCTATTCGGATAAGGACCTCAACGGCGACGCCCGCGATGCCATCGTGGACGACTGCATGTACCGCCGCGGCTACGTCCAGCAACAGCGCTAAGGCTGCTGTAGGAGCGCGCCTCGCGCGCGACTCCTGCATGCGACAGGCGCGGCGATAGCCGTGCCTTCGGCCCGGGTCGCGCGCGAGGCGCGCTCCTACAGGCTACCGGGCGGTGCAATGCCGCCGGATGCCCCCATCGGCACCGATTGCCGCACCGCGCCTTGGCCTGCCCCCGGGCCGCGCTAGAATTGACCGACTCCGTGCGGGTGCAGCCAGCCCATGAAGATGCCCAGCGCCACCATGGCGATGAGCAGCAGTGAAAGACCGATACGGCGGGTGAGGGCCCAGACGGTGCGTTTGCTCTGGCCCTTGTCGGTCATCATGAAGAACAGCGCCTGCCCCAGGTTGAACAAAACCACCAGCAGCAGGATCACCAGCGCGTATTTATAGATGGTTTCCACGTGACCGTTCCGCCCCATTGCGACAATCCGAGTATAGCGGCGGCCACGAGGCTCATTGCATGAGCTTTCTGCGCCGTCCGACGTGGTTCGCTGTCGCACTCACCGTGGCGGGCGTGCTGGTGTTCGTGCGCCTGGGCATGTGGCAGCTGGATCGCGCGTCGGAGAAGGAAGACCTGCTGCGGCGGTATGCCGCGGCCGCATCGGCCGGCGTGGAGGATTTCGGCCTGATTCCCGAGGTGCCCCCGCCGGATCGCTACCCGCGCCTTGAATTGCGCGGGCACTATGTCGAAGGTCACGAGTACCTGCTCGACGACCAGTCGCATGGTGGCCAGGTGGGCATGCATGTCTATGTGCCGTTCGCGGCGAAGGGGCATGATCGCGATTTGCTGGTCGATCTCGGTTTTTTACCGAAGGAAGGCGGTGCCACGCCGCGGCTGCCTCCGCTGCCGGTGGGCGAGACGACGCTTCGCGGGCTCTACGTGCCGCCGCCGGGCGTGGGCGTGCGTCTGGGCGGCGATCGCCTGCCGGAGCAGAAGGGCCCGCAGAAAACGATGGTCTATGTCGACCTGAAGGAGATCGGTGCCGATCTGGGGCATGGGCTGTATCCGCGCGTGCTGTTGCTCGATGCCGACCCCGCCAGCCTTTATGCGCGCGACTGGACGCCTGCGGTGATGCCGCCGGCGCGCCACCGTGCGTACGCATTCCAATGGTTCACCTTCGCGCTGGCCGCGCTGGTGATTTTCGTGCTTCTGCACCGTAAACGACGATAAGGGACGGCCCCGCTCCATGACCGAACCGAAAGCCCCGCACGCCAGGCCTGGCAACGGCCGCTTCAAGCTGGTGCTCATCATGCTCGTCTTCCTCGCGCCGATCGTCGCGGCGGGGTTGCTCACGCTGAGCGGCTGGCAGCCCGATGGCAAGGGCAACGGCCAGCCCATCGTGCCGCAGCGCAGCGTGGCCGATGTGCGAGTGGATGTGGCCGGCCAGCCGTGGGCCTGGCGGGACAGCGAGCCGCGTCTCACACTCGTGGCGCTGCCGGGGCCTTCCTGTGCCGCACGCTGCGTGGCAACGCTGGGCCTGATGCGCAACGCGCGCATCGTGCTCAATCGCAATGCCGATCGCCTGCGCCTGCTGTATCTCGGCGAGCCGCCGGCCGGTGCGGCGGGTGTGATGGGCGACTATGCCGCCGGCAGCGATGCCGCGAACGCCTTCGCCGAATTCCGTCCGACCGAGCCCGACAGCGTGGCCGCCGTGCTGGTCGAGTCCAATGCCACCGCGCTGGCCTGGTATCCGGCCGGATTCGATCCGAACGGCCTGCGCAAGGACCTCCAGAAGGTGATCCGTTGATGTCTCCCCGTGCAGTGAAAGCCCTGCGCACCCTGGCGTTGCTCGCCGCGATCTTCGCTTTCTGCGTGGTGATGTTCGGTGCCTTTGTCCGCCTGTCGAATGCGGGCCTGTCGTGCCCCGACTGGCCGACCTGCTATGGCAAGGCCACCTGGCCGGGTCATGCGCAGGACATCGCGCAGGCGAACGAGGCCTTTCCGGATCGCCCCTACGAAACCCACAAGGCCTGGCGTGAGCAGGTGCATCGTTTCCTCGCCGGCAGCCTGGGTGTGATGGTGCTGGCGATCGCCCTGATTTCGGCATGGCGCCGGCGGATGGCCGTGATGGCGGTGTTGCTGGCGGCCGTTTTCGCTGCGGTGGGTGTCGTGATGTACATGCGGGGCGAGCACGTGGTGTCGTCCGTGCTGTCGGCGTTTGCCATTGCCTTGCCGCTGATCGCTGCCGCGACGCTGGATCGCCCCGGGGCTTGGAAAGTCGGGGTAGTGGCGCTGGCCGTGATCATCTTCCAGGCCATGCTGGGCATGTGGACGGTCACCCTGCTGCTGAAGCCTATCGTGGTGATGGGGCATCTGCTGGGTGGTCTGGCGACGTTTGCCCTGCTGGCCTGGGCCGCATTGCGCTGGTGGCGCATCGGTTCGTCGGACGACCGCTACCGCGCGCTGCGTGCGCCGGTGTCCATCGGCATCGTGGTGCTGGTCTGCCAGATCGCGTTGGGTGGCTGGACCAGCTCCAACTATGCGGCGCTGGCCTGCGGTGTGGATTTCCCGAAGTGCCTCGGCCAGTGGTGGCCGGAGACCGATTTCCACCAGGCCTTCGTGCTCTGGCGCGGTATCGGCGTGAATTACGAGGGCGGCGTGCTGGATATGTCGGCGCGCAGCGCCATCCAGATCGCCCACCGCATCGGTGCGCTGGTGACCTTCTGCTATCTCGCCTGGCTGGCGCATCGCCTGGGTCGTGCCGGCTTGCGGGGCACAGCCATCGCCATCGGCGTGGTGCTGGTGGCCCAGGTGTTGCTGGGCATCGGCAATGTGCATCTCGGCCTGCCGTTGCCGGTGGCCACGGCGCACAATGGCGTGGCCGCCCTGTTGCTGTTTACCCTGCTCATGGCGCTTGCCCGCACGCAGCGCCTGCCCAGGACGATGGAGTCCCTGTGAATACGTTTCGCCAATACCTCGAACTGACCAAGCCGCGCGTCGTCGCGATGCTGGTCTTCTGCGCCGTGATCGGCATGTTCCTCGCCGTGGACTCCGACGGGCAGCGGGTGTTGCCGACCTGGCATTCGGGCATTTTCGGTGCGCTGGGCATCTGGCTGGCTTCCGCCTCGGCGGCGGCGTTCAACCACCTGATCGACCAGCGTATCGACAAGCTCATGGCCCGCACCTCGCACCGGCCGCTGGCGACGGGGCAGCTCACGTCGATGCAGGTATTCGTGTTCGCCATGACGTTGGGTATCGTCTCGATGCTGATCCTGGTGTTCCTGGTGAACATGCTCACGGCGGTGCTCACGTTCTTCTCGCTGATCGGTTATGCGGTGGTGTACACCGCCTACCTGAAGCGTGCCACACCGCAGAACATCGTGATCGGCGGCCTTGCAGGTGCCGCACCGCCGGTGCTGGGCTGG
This sequence comes from Luteibacter anthropi, assembly GCF_023699965.1. Taxonomy (NCBI): domain Bacteria; kingdom Pseudomonadati; phylum Pseudomonadota; class Gammaproteobacteria; order Lysobacterales; family Rhodanobacteraceae; genus Luteibacter; species Luteibacter anthropi. The sequence goes on along the minus strand of NZ_CP077072.1, from coordinate 1,048,449 downwards.
ACGGCAGTCACCGATTCGCTGCACCCGTATGCCTTGCAGCTGCTGCTTATCATCTTCGTGTGGACGCCGCCGCATTTCTGGGCGCTGGCGATCTTCCGCGTGGATGATTACTCCCGCGCGCAGGTGCCCATGCTGCCGGTGACGCATGGCGTGAAGTTCACGCGCTGGCACATCTTCTTCTATACGGTGCTGTTGTTCCTGGTGACGCTGCTGCCGTATCTCACGGGCATGAACGGGCTCATCTACCTGTTTGGCGCCGTAGTGCTCGGTGCAGGGTTCCTCTGGTACGCGGTGAAGCTGTTCAATCCGCCGGATGATTATTTCCCGATGAAGATGTTCAACTATTCCATCATCTACCTGATGGTGTTGTTCGCCTTCCTCCTGGCCGATCACTGGCTGGTGCAGCCGCCGGTACACCTGCCCGTGCGCTTCGACCCCATCGTGTAGGAGCGCGCCGCGCGCGCGACCATTCATCGCGAAATCCGGTCGCGCGCAGGCGCGCTCCTACAGGGCGAACGGGTCGTTGGTGTCTCCGTCCGCCTTGCGCGTGGCCATTCATCGCGAAACCCGGTCGCGCGCAGGCGCGCTCCTACAGGGCGAATGGGCCGTTGGTGTCCCCGCTATCGTGTAGGAGCGCGCCTCGCGCGCGACCGGTCATCGCGAGATCCTGTCACGGGCCGGCCAGACCAATAGCCGGCCAGCATCGACCCTGACAGGTTATGCCAGACGGAGAACAACGCTCCGGGCAATGCGGCCAGCGGCGAGAAATACAGTTTGCCCAGTGTCGCCGCGAGCCCTGAATTCTGCATGCCCACCTCGATAGCCAGCGTACGACAGGTCGATTCGTCGAAACGAAACAGCTTCCCGCCCCAGTACCCGCTCAGCAGACCGATCCCGTTATGCAGCACGACGGCAACAAAGGTCACCAGCCCCACCGAGGCAATGGATGGCTGGCTGCCGGCAACGACGATACCGATCAATACCAGCACGCAAAGCATCGAAAACACCGGAAGCCCCGGTTCGATACGCTTCACCATGCGCCCGAACGTGTGATGCACGATCAGACCGAGGCCGATCGGCAGCGCCACGATCTGCACGATGCTGAGCAGCATCCCCAGGGTGTCGGGCGCGATGCGCGTATCCACGTAGAATCGGGTCAGCAGCGGCGTGGCAATCACGCCCACCAGCGCCGATACCGAAGATAGCGTGACCGATAACGCGACATCCCCCTTCGCCAGGTAGATGATCACGTTCGATGCTGTCCCGCTGGCGACACTGCCCACGAGGATCATCCCCGCGGCAAGATCCGGTGGCATGCGGAACAGCTTCGCCAGCACCCATGCGGCAAGCGGCATCACCAGGTAATGCAGGAAGGTTCCGGCAAGCACCGGCGCCGGACGCAACAGCACGCGCCGGAAATCGTCCACGCTGAGGGTCACGCCCATGCCGAACATCACCAGCATGAGCAGCTGGCTGATCCACGGTGCGGCAGGCAGGAAAGCACCCGGCCGTATATACGCCAGAAGCGACACGAGGACGGCCCACAGCGGAAACAGGCGCGTGACGATTCGCAGCATGTCAGAAGGCAGCCAGGACCCAGTCGGCGACGGCCTGCGGGTGTTCCAGGTGCAAGTGATGCCCGCCGTCCATATGGGTGACGCGGATGTCGTCCACGCAGTCGATGCGCACCTGCATGGCTTCCGGTTCCAGATAGGGCGCATGGGGAAGAGCGAGCAGCAGCGATGTCGGCACGCCGAGACCCAAAAGGAGGGACATCACCTGGGTTTCGGCCAGCCGGATTGCGGTGGGACGCGACAGGCGCGGATCGCTCCGCCAGCTGTGTCCGCCGATGACCTGACGCAGTCCCCGCTCGACGATAGGACGTGCCAGGGTGGCATCGAGCCCACTGGCGATGGCACGGGCCCGTGCGGCTTCCTCGATGCTGGCGAACACGCGCAACGGGCGGTTATTGCCGTTGGCGGAGGCAAGTCCTTCGCGAAAACGCTCCAGCGTGCGCGAGCCATCGTCGCCCAGCGGCCCCAGCCCCTCGATCAGGGCCAGTGCGCGCACGCGTTCAGGCGCGGCAATGGCAAGCATCGTCGCGACACCCGCACCCAGCGAGTGGCCGAGCAGGTGGAAGCGGGGCAGGGCGAGCTTGTCGACGGCGGCGAGCAGGGCACGCACGTAATCGACATGCTGGTAGACGCTGCCGGGCGGCAGGTGCTGCGAATGCCCATGACCGGGCAGGTCGAGCGCGATCACATGGAAGCGGTCGGCGAGCCATGGTGCCAGCAGCGAGAAGCTGGCCGCATTGTCGAGCCAGCCGTGAACGAGCAGCAGCGGCGGTGCGTCAGGCTGACCCCAGGTCAACCCGGCCAGTTCGAGGCCGGGAATCTCAAAGCGCAACTCACGCATCGGCACGCACCTGCCGCGCGCGTTCGCGCGAGGTAGCCAGTCGCGTGGCGGCCGCAGCAGGATCGTAGCTGGGCGATGCTTCGGGCCAGCCCTGCGTATGGCGAGCGACGAGATCGGCCAGCGCCTGCACATGGGCTGCATCGGCATTGAGGCAGGGGATGTAGCTGAGCGTTTCGCCACCGGCCTCGCGGAAGAATTCGGCATTCTGCATGGCGATTTCTTCGAGGGTTTCCAGGCAGTCCACGGCGAAGCCCGGGCTGATCACGTCGATCCGACGCACACCCTTGGCGCCCAGGGCGCGCACGGTTTCGTCCGTATAGGGGTGCAGCCAGCGTTCGCGGCCCACGCGGGACTGGAAGCTCAGCGAAGCTTCGTCTTCCGTGAGCCCCAGGGCTTCGCGCAGCAGGCGGCCGGTCGCATGGCAATGGCAGAAGTAAGGATCGCCCGCATGCAGGTAGCGTTCGGGGATGCCGTGGAAGCTCATGAGCAATTTCTCGCCCCGACCATGGCGTTCCCAGTGGGAACGCACGCTGTCGGCCAGCGCAGCGATGTACGCCGGCTCGGCGTGGTAATCGTTGACCTGGCGAAGCTCGGGTGGCCAGCGCAGGGTCTTGATGGTGTCGGCCACGGCATCGAACACGCTGCCGGTGGACGTCGCCGAATACTGGGGATACAGAGGCAGCACGAGCAGGCGGCGTACGCCCTCGCTCTGCATGCGCACGATGGTGTCGCGCACGCTGGGCCGGCCGTAGCGCATCGCCAGGGCGACGCTCACCGGGCCGGGCAGGCGACGGTCGAGCTCGGCCTGCAACGCGGCCGCCAGTGCTTCGCTGCCCACGCGCAGGGGTGAACCGCGCTCGGTCCAGACCTTCGCGTAGGCATGCGCCGAACGCTTGGGGCGCACCCGCAGGATCACGCCGTGCAGGATGGCTTTCCACAGCAGCCTGGGATACTCGATGACGCGAGGATCGCCGAGGAACTCGGCAAGATAAGGGCGCAATGCCGACGCGGTGGGTGCTTCGGGTGTACCGAGGTTAACCAGCAGCACCCCCGTGCGGGCGGGAATGTCATGGGAATACCCGGCAAGGCCGGTATAGTTGGGCGTACCTGGCATCGGCGTGACGGCTGTTCGCGGGGGATCGCCGCAGTCTGCCACAGCGTGGCGCGGCCCCGCTCGCATCCATTGCCGCAGCCTTCGATGCCCCTCGCTACCGATAGGAGCCCCTGATGACCCGACGTACTGCCCGCCTGCTTCTCCTTGGCCTCGTGGCCCTGCTGCCCGCTTTCGCGGTGCAGGCCGAATCCCGCCGCCAGGAAGCCCTGAACCAGTCCGGCGACGCGGTCCGTGTGCTCGACGACATGTTCAACACCAAGGATGGCGCGCCCGACAAGCAGCTGCCTTCCGACCTGCTCAAGAACGCCAAGGCCATCGCGGTCATCCCCAGCATGATCAAGGCGGGCCTGATCTTCGGCGGCCGCCACGGCAATGGGCTCATCTCGGTGAAGTCGGCTGACGGCACCTGGTCCAACCCCAATTTCATCTCGATGACCGGCGGCAGCGTGGGCTTCCAGGCCGGCATCTCGTCCACCGACGTGATCCTGGTGTTCCGCACCACCCGCGGCGTGGACAACATCGTCAACGGCAAATTCACGCTCGGCGCCGACGCCTCGGCGGCGGCCGGCCCGGTCGGGCGCACTGCCACGGCGGCCACCGACGGCCAGCTGAAGGCCGAAATCTACTCGTATTCGCGCAGCAAGGGCCTGTTCGCGGGCATCGCGCTGGATGGCGCCCGATTGGCCATCGACGACGATTACAACGAGGCCGTGTACGGCAAGGGCGTCACGGCGCGGCGGATTTTTGAAAACGGCGTTGAGAATGTACCCAACGAAGTAGTGAATTTCCGCGATAAACTGGAAGAGTACACTCAGAAGTGACGGTGCCCTCCCGGTGCCGCCCCGTCCCACCGGCCTTTAGCGGGCCTTCGAGGTTTCCATGAGCATTACCCATATCGTCCTCCTGCTGCTCGTCGTCGTGCTGATCTTCGGTACGAAGAAGCTGCGTAACATCGGCTCGGACCTGGGCGGTGCCATGCGCGACTTCAAGAAGGGCATGGACGGCGGCGACGAAGAAGCCGCTCGCCGCGAGGAGAAGCTGCGCGCCGACCCGCCGCCGGCCGCCGCCTCCACCGCCCAGCGCGAGAACGCCGAGTCTCACGACCGCAACCCGTGACCCTGGCGCCGCCATGATCGAGATCAGCTTCGGCAAACTGCTGCTGCTCGCGTTGGTGGCGCTCATCGTCCTCGGTCCCGAGCGCCTGCCGCATGCCGCCCGCACGGCGGGCGCGCTGCTTCGCCGGGTTCGCAACGGCTGGGACAGCGTCCGTTCCGAGGTAGAGCGCGAGATCCAGGCCGAGGAAATCCGTCGCACTATTCGTGAGACGGCCGAGAGCGCCCGCGCCGCCCACGACAGCGTCCGCGACGACCTGCGCGCCACCGGGGCCGACATGCGCCAGACGGGCGAGCGCATGCGCGAGACCTTCACCGACACCCAGCCCGCCGCTCCGGCGGTGCAGGCCGAGACCACGGCCATCGCCAGCGACACCCCGCCGGCGCCCAGGAACGAGCCGCATGACCGTAGCTGACCCCGATCCGTCCACCGAGGGCGGCATCGAAGAGGGCCTGTTCTCCCACCTGATCGAGCTGCGTTCGCGTCTGTTGCGGGCCATCGTGGTGCTGTTGCTGGTGCTGCTTGCCCTGGTACCGGTGGCGAACCATCTGTATGCAGAGCTGGCCAAGCCGCTGGTGGAGCGCATGCCGGCCGGTGCGCACCTGATTGCCACCGAGGTGGCGAGTCCTTTCGTTACGCCGCTGAAGCTGGCCTTCTTCGTGGCGCTGTTCATCAGCATGCCGATGATCCTGTACCAGCTGTGGGCCTTCGTGAGCCCGGGCCTGTACAAGAACGAGAAGCGCCTGGCCCGGCCACTGCTGGTGGCCTCGCTGGTGCTGTTCTATTCGGGTTGCGCCTTTGCCTACTTCGTCGTGCTGCCGGCGGCCTTCAAGTTCCTCAATGCCGTGACGCCCGATGGCGTGGCGATGATGACGGACATCACGCATTACCTCGATTTCGTGATGCTGATGTTCTTCGCCTTTGGCCTGTGTTTCGAGGTGCCCGTGGCCGTGGTAATCCTGGCGGCGATAGGCATCGTGGATGCCCAGAAGCTGAGCAAGGGACGCGGCTACGCCATCGTGGGTGCGTTCGCCATTGCGGCGTTCATCACGCCACCCGACCTGCTGTCGATGGTGATGCTGGCCGTGCCGATGTGCCTGCTCTACGAGCTGGGCCTGCTGGCGGTGCGGTTTCTTCTGAAGGCGCCTGAGCAGGGGTAGTCACCTGCTCAGGGCTGCGATCCCGTCGCGCGCAAGGCGCGCTCCTACAAGGCACCGGCCACCCCAAGCGTAGCCCTGTAGGAGCGCGCCTCGCGCGCGACCAACTTCGCCGGTTACTTCCTGACCAGCGACAACCCCTTCAGCACATTCAACGCCTGCGACAGCGCGTAATCCTCGATGGCCAGCTTGCCATCGTCATCCGAGCCACCCTTGCCGTCATCCTTGCCGGCCTTCTCATTGGCCAGATGATTCGGCAGATCGGCTTCCGACCCGATCAGCGACGGCGCGGTATCTCCCTTGCTCACGGCAAGATCGGCCAGCGCGATATCCGGCTTGATACCTTCGGCCTGGATCGAGGTGCCATTCGGCGTGTAATAACGCGCCGTGGTGATCTTCACCGCGTGATCCTGGTCCAGCGGAAGCACGGTCTGCACCACGCCCTTGCCAAAGGTTCGCCGGCCCATGATGAGGGCGCGATGGTTGTCCTTCAGTGCACCGGAGACGATCTCGGCGGCCGAGGCCGTGCCATTGTCGACAAGCAGAACCATCGGCGCACCGTTCAGCAGGTCGCCCGGATGCGCCTCGAAATTGAGGTTTGCATCGGGCAGGCGGCCCTTGGTGCTCACGATGCCGCCGCTGTCCAGGAAGGTATCGGCCACGCCCACGGCACTGGTCAGCAGGCCACCGGGATTCGAGCGCAGGTCGAGCACCGCGCCCTTCGGCGCGCCGTTCTTCTTGATGTAATCACCGAGCTTTTTTTCCAGATCCGTGGAGGTGTCTTCCTGGAACTGGCTGAGGCGGATGTACACATAGCCCGGGTCGAGCTGGCGCACCTTCACGCTGGTGACGTTGATGCGCTCGCGCACCAATGGCATGTCGATGGGCTTGTCGGATTTCTCGTGCAGGATGGTGAGCGTGATCTTCGACCCCGGATCGCCACGCAGCTTCTTGAATGCTTCGTCGATGTTCTGGCCGTCGATCACCATGCCATCCACCTTGAGGATGATGTCGCCTGGCTTGATGCCCGCGCGCGAGGCCGGCGTGTCGTCGATGGGCGCGACGATCTTCAGCGACCCATCCACCTGCAACACCTCGATGCCCAGGCCGCCGTACTGGCCCGTGGTGTCTTCGTCGAGTTCGGCCAGGCCGTCCTTGTCGAGGTATTCGCTGTGCGGATCGAGGTTCTGCAACATGCCGCTGATGGCGGCCTTCATGATGGTCTTGTTGTCGAGTTTCTCGACATAGGCCTGCTGCACGATGTGGTACACCCGCGTGAAATTGCGGATATCGTCCAGATCGACCGAATCGTCGGCCTCGTTGACGACCTTTGCCGCCGTGGTCGACGACGCTGCGGGGGCATCGGGCTGTTTGAGCGGCTTCTGCTGAGCCTGGGCGGGAAGGGTCGCCACGGCGCCGAAGACCAGCGCGAGGGCGAGGCGAAGGGGGTGCTGACGCATGCCTTTCTCCAGGATCAATGCCGTTTGCCGAGCCAGCCGCGCGCGTCGATGGGCTTGCCACCCTGGCGCAGCTCGAAATACGCGCCGCTGTCGCCGACCGGGGCACTCGCAGTGCCGACGGCTTCGCCGGCTTCCACCATGTCGCCCACGCCGTGCAGCAGCGTTTCGTTGTTGCCGTACATGCTCATGAAGCCGTTGCCGTGGTTCACGATGATCATCATGCCGTAGCCGCGCAGGAAGTTGGCGAAGACGACGCGACCGCGTGCCACCGCCTTCACCTCGCTGCCTCGCGGTGCGACGATGATCACGCCGCTGCCGTACGCGTGCACCGCACCGGAGGCGGGCCAGGGCAGGTTGCCACGAAGGTTGCCCATCGGCGCGGAGGGCGGTGCACCCTTCGGGGCCGGCGCCGGTTCGGCGGCCTTGGCGGCCTCGTCGATCACCTTCTGCAGCTTGGCGACCAGGGCATTCATGTCCTGCTCGTTCTGCTTCAGGGCGGCCATGCGCTGGGCCTGGTCCTTGTATCTGGAGTTCGCTTCGGCCACCAGCTTCTGTTGCTCGCCACGCTGTTTTTCGAGTTCCGCCGCCCGCTTGCTGCGCTCGGCCCGGGTCGCCTCCAGCTTCTGCTGTTCGGCGGTAATGGCGGTTTCGACCTCCTGCAGCTTCGAAAGATCCGCGAGCAATCCCTTGATGCGGTCGACGCGGTTTTCCTGGAAGTAGCGCGAATAGGCCAGGGCACGCGAGATGCGGTTCACATCTTCGTCACCCAGCAGCAATTGCAGGTCGGAGCCGCGGCCAAGGCTATAGGTGGCCCGTAGCAGGTCGCCGAGGGCGCCCTTCTGCTTGTCCAGGCCCCGCTGCATCTCGGCCTTCTGCTGGCCGAGCTGGTCGAGATCGTGCTGGCGCTGGGCCAGCTCGGTGTCGGTGTCGCGCACGGCGCGGGCGGCGGCAGAGACCTGTTCGGCCTGCTTCGCCAGGGCGGCATTGGCGCTGTCGCGGGTGTTGGCCGTTTCCCGCTGTTCCTTTGTGAGCGACTCGATGTCCTTGCGCACGGTGTCCAGTTTCTGCCGGGCCTGGTCCTGCTCGGTCCGGGCCTTGCCATCCTGGGCCGCGAGCGCGGCCGGGAGGGGGGCGAGGGCGAGGGCGGTGGCGAGCAGGGCGGGCAGAAGTCGGATTGGGCGCATGATCCGGATTATGACCCATCCGCCCACTCCCCCTGTAGGAGCGCGCCTTGCGCGCGACCGGGCCGGAACGGTGAGCCGCCCGGTCTGGAACGCTCGCGCGCAAGGCGCGCTCCTGCGCGAGTCACGTGCGTTACGGCAGCCGTCGGCCAGCATGGGCGATCGTTCCGTTTGTAACCATTCCGTTGGATTTTCATATGGACGTCCGAATGCCTTTGACGCAGCGCCGCAATTATGTCTAAAGTGGGGCGCATGCCTATCCGCGTGTACGTGAGGTCGGCCCGTCCTGGGCCGCGGGAACACGTGCGCGCACGACCCAGCACAACCTAATGCCACGAGGAGGCGGATGGTGAAGCAAGGCACTCCGCGCCTCTATGATGAGGCGTTCGAACACGACAGCTGCGGCTTCGGTATCGTCGCGCAGATAGATGGCCACGCCAGTTCAAAACTCGTCGACACCGCGTTCGACGCACTCGCACGTCTGTCGCATCGCGGTGGCGTCAACGCCGACGGCATAAGCGGCGATGGTTGTGGCGTATTGTTCCGCCGTCCGGTGGAATGGTTGCGCGCGCTTGCCGCCGAATCCGGTATCTCCCTGGCTACGCACTTCGCCGCTGGCGTCGTCTTTCTCGATCCGGAAGGAAACGACACGGCTGCGTCCGTTCTTGAAGACGAACTGGCCGCCGTGAACCTGCGTGTGGCCGGCTGGCGCGACGTCGCCGTGGATGGCGACGCCTGCGGTCCGCTCGCGTCGGCTGCCATGCCACGCGTTCGCCAGGTGTTCGTCGATGCACCGGGCGACCTGTCGCCGGAATCCTTCGAGGCCGCACTGTTCCGCGCACGCCGTCGCGCCGAGCTTCGTCTCTCCGACGATCCGCATTTCTATGTAGTCTCGCTGTCAGGCGAAGTGATCGGCTACAAGGCCATGGCCGCACCGGGTCGCCTGCGCGACGTCTACCCCGATCTTCACCACAAGGCGCTTGTCGCCGACGCGGTGGTGTTCCACCAGCGCTTCTCCACCAACACGTCGCCGCAGTGGCGGCTGGCGCAGCCCTTCCGTTTCCTTGCTCACAACGGCGAGATCAACACCATCCGCGCCAACCGGCGCTGGATGCAGGCGCGTGGCTCGGTCATGCGTTCGGACAAGGTCGATCTGTCGGATATCGGTCCGCTGGTGCGGCAGAAAGGCTCGGATTCGGAAAGCCTCGACAACGCGCTCGAAGTGCTGCTCATGGGCGGCATGGATCTCATCACGGCCATGCGTGTGCTCGTGCCGCCGGCTTATGCGGCACGCGAAGATATCGACGAAGACCTCGCGGCTTTCTACGAATACTACGCATTGCATAGCGAGCCCTGGGATGGCCCAGCCGGCCTGGTCATGTGTGACGGGCGCTACGCCGCCTGCACGCTCGATCGCAACGGCCTTCGTCCCGCCCGCTGGGCGCTCTCCGACGACAACCACCTGATCGTTGGTTCCGAGGCGGGTCTGTGGGACGTCCCTTCGTCGCGCATCGTTGCCAAGGGGCGTCTCGCTCCGGGCGAGATGATCGCCGTCGACTTCCGTGAGCATCGCCTTCTGCGCAATGCCGACATCGATGCGATCAACAAGGCGCGTGCACCGTACCGCGACTGGTTGCGCGATGGCGTCACCTACCTCGAATCCGATCTGATCGACCCCAGCCTCGCGGCCGAACCACTGCCGGCCGACGAACTGCGCCGCTACCAGAAGCTCTACGGTCTTTCCCGCGAAGAATGCGAGTCCGTGCTGAAGGTGCTGGCCGAATCCGAAGCCGAAGCCACCGGCTCCATGGGCGACGACACGCCCATGGCTGTGCTTTCACGGCAGATCCGTCCGTTGTTCGACCGCTTCCGCCAGGGTTTTGCGCAGGTCACCAATCCGCCGATCGACCCGTTGCGCGAGCGGCTGGTGATGTCACTGGTCACGCAGATTGGCCAGGAGCGCAACATCTTCGACCTGGGCCCGGAGAACGCGAAGCAGATCCTGCTCAATTCGCCGATCCTTTCCCAGCGCAAGCTTCGCCAGATCCTCGCCAATCCCGATTACGCCGATACGCCGCGTTTCGACCTCATGTACGGCGCGGACGAGACACTGGAACAGGCACTGGCGCGTATATGCGACGACGTGGAGGCCGCCGTGCGCGGTGGCGTGAGGATCGTCTTCCTGAGCGATCGCTACCCGCGCCGTGAGCTGCTGCCCATTCATTCGCTGCTTGCCACGGGTGCCGTGCATGCGCGCCTCGTGGATCGTGGCCTGCGATGTCAATGCAACATCATGGTCGAGACGGCTACGCCGCGCGACCCGCATCACTTCGCCTGCCTGCTCGGCTTCGGCGCCACCGCGATCTATCCCTGGCTCGCCTACCAGAGCCTGTTCGACCTGGGCCGAAGTGGACATATCCGCAATGGCGAAGGCGCCCCGCGTGAAATCGGCCGCAACTACCGTCGCGGCATCCGCAAGGGCCTGCTGAAGATCCTCTCCAAGATGGGCATCTCCACGGTCGCCGGCTATCGCGGCGCCCAGCTCTTCGAGATCGTGGGCCTGTCGAAGGACGTCGTCGACATCTGTTTCCCCGGCACACCGTCGCGCATCGGCGGTTCCACCTTCGCCGACCTCGAACACGAACAACGCCTGCTCGCTGCCGAGGCCTGGGACGAAGCCCAGTCGCTTCGTGCCGGTGGCCTGTACAAGTATGTGCACGGCGGCGAATTCCACATGTACAACCCCGATGTGATCGCCAGCCTCCAGGTGGCGGTGCGCACGGGCGAGTGGAAAGACTACGAAATCTACGCGCACCACGTCGACGCGCGTCCGCCATCGGCATTGCGCGACCTTCTGGTACCGCGCGGCGGCACGTCCATACCGCTCGACGAGGTCGAACCGGTCGAAGACATCCTCAAGCGTTTCGACTCCGCTGGCATGTCGCTCGGCGCGCTGTCGCCGGAAGCCCACGAGGCGCTTGCCATCGCCATGAACCGCCTTGGCGCGCGCAGCAACTCGGGCGAGGGTGGTGAAGACCCTTCGCGCTATGGCACCGACAAGGCCTCGAAGATCAAGCAGGTGGCCTCCGGTCGCTTCGGCGTCACGCCTGCGTATCTCGTCAATGCCGAGGTATTGCAGATCAAGATCGCCCAGGGCGCCAAGCCCGGCGAGGGTGGTCAGCTTCCCGGCCACAAGGTGGATGCGACGATTGCCCGGCTGCGCTATGCCAAGCCCGGCATCGGCCTCATCTCGCCGCCGCCGCACCACGACATCTATTCCATCGAAGATCTCGCCCAGCTGATCCACGACCTCAAGGAAGTGAATCCGCAGGCGCTGGTATCGGTGAAACTCGTTTCCCATGCCGGTGTCGGCACCGTTGCCGCTGGTGTAGTCAAGGCGGGAGCGGATCTCATCACCGTGTCGGGTCACGATGGCGGTACCGGTGCGAGCCCGCTCACCTCCATCAAGTACTCCGGCACGCCATGGGAACTGGGTCTGGCGGAAACGCAGCAGACACTGCGCATCAACGACCTGCGCGGCCGCGTGCGTTTGCAGACCGACGGCGGCCTCAAGACCGGCCTCGACGTGATCAAGGCGGCCATGCTCGGTGCAGAGAGCTTCGGTTTCGGCACCGGTCCGATGGTGGCGCTGGGCTGCAAGTACCTGCGTATCTGCCATCTCAACAACTGCGCCACGGGTGTCGCCACCCAGCATCCGGTGCTGCGCCAGAAGCATTTCCTTGGCCTGCCGGACATGGTGATGAATTATTTCCGCTTCGTCGCGGAAGACGTCCGTCGTCATCTCGCGCGCCTTGGCGTGCGTTCGCTGGCCGAGCTGATCGGTCAGGCACACCAGCTGGAACGTCGCGACGGTGTCACGCCGGTACAGGAGCGCCTTGATCTCACGCCCCTGGTCACCGCTGATGGACTGGGTGAAAAGGTGGACTTCGCGTGCACCTTCGCACGCAATCCCATGCGCGACCCGGCCACGCTTGCCAGCCGTATCTCCGCCGACGCTCGCCAGCCCGTCACCGATGGACTGGGCGGTACCTTCCGCTATCCGGTCACCAACACGGATCGCGCCATCGGTGCCCGCCTGTCTGGTGACGTGGCGCGACGCTGGGGTGATGCAGGCATGTCCGGCAAGCCCCTCAACCTTCATCTCACCGGATCGGCAGGACAGAGCCTGGGTGCGTGGAATGCCGGTGGCGTGCATATCGAGCTGATCGGCGAGGCCAACGACGGCGTGGGCAAGGGCATGGCCGGTGGCCGCATCGTGGTGCGTCCGCCGGAAGATTCGCCCTTCGAAAGCCAGGATGCGTCGATCATCGGCAACACTTGCCTCTATGGCGCCACGGGTGGCGAGCTGTTCGCCGCAGGGCAGGCCGGTGAGCGCTTCGCCGTGCGCAACTCCGGCGCACTGGCCGTGGTGGAAGGCGCCGGTGATCACTGCTGCGAATACATGACTGGCGGCGTGGTTGCCGTGCTGGGACGCACCGGGCTGAACTTCGGTGCGGGCATGACCGGCGGCTTCGCTTACGTGCTCGACTTGGAGCGCAATTTCGTCGATTGCTACAACCACGAGCTTGTCGACATCGTGCGCATTTCGCACGAAGGCATGGAACATTACATGCAGCACCTTCGCCAGCTTATCGCACGCCACGCTGAACTCACCGCAAGTGCATGGGGCCAGCGCGTGCTGGGTGATTTCCGTGGTTTGCTGCAACGCTTCTGGCTGGTCAAGCCCAAGGCCGCCAGCCTCGATGCCCTGGCCGAAGAACTGCGGAGTGCGGCATGAGCGCGAAGGACTTCCGATTCCTCGAAGTACCCCGGCAGACGCCGCGCACCGTTCCGGTGGCCGTGCGCGTGCTCGGCTATGGTGAAATTTCCGGCGATTTCGCCTCCACGGAGGCGGCCCAGCAGTCCGAGCGCTGCATCGATTGCGGCAACCCGTATTGCGAGCATGCCTGTCCGGTCCACAACTACATTCCGAACTGGCTGAAGCTGGTGCAGGACGGTCGCCTCTTCGAGGCCGCCACCTTGATGCACGAGACCAATCCGCTTCCCGAAATCTGCGGCCGCGTCTGTCCGCAGGATCGCCTGTGCGAAGGCTCGTGCACGCTGGAACAGGGCGAATTCGGCGCCGTCACCATCGGAAGCGTGGAGCGCTGGGTGACCGACGAAGCCATCCGCCAGGGCTGGCGCCCCGATCTTTCCCGCGTGAAGGAAACCGGCGCGCGCGTTGCCATCGTGGGTGCCGGTCCGGCAGGGCTTGCCTGTGCCGATCGCCTGCGCCGCGCGGGTATCGCCGCCGATGTCTTCGACCGACAGCATGAAATCGGTGGCCTGCTCACCTTCGGCATTCCGCCCTTCAAGCTCGACAAGCACGTCGTCAAGACACGCCGCATGGTGCTCGAAGGCATGGGCGTGCGTTTCCACCTGGGCGTGGAGATCGGGCACGACATCGAATTCGACGAGTTGCTGGCCGATTACGACGCCGTGTTCGTCGGCACCGGGGCCTATACCTATGTCGATGGGCAGCTCGAAGGCCGCGAACTGGGTGGCGTGCACGATGCGCTGCCCTTCCTCATCGCCAACACCGAGCGACTGCTGCGCGACGAGGCACCTGCACCGGAATACGATCTGGCCGGCAAGCATGTCGTGGTGCTCGGTGGTGGCGACACGGGCATGGACTGCAACCGCACGGCGATCCGCCTCGGTGCGGCTTCCGTGACCTGCGTTTATCGTCGCGATGAACCGAGCATGCCGGGTTCGCGCCGCGAAGTCGGTTACAGCCGTGAGGAAGGCGTGCGTTTCCTCTTCCAGCGCCAGCCCATGTCACTGGTGGGCGATAACGGCCGGATCAAAGCGGTGCGTGTCGTCGAGACGCAGCTGGTCGATGAGGGTGACGGCCGTCCGCGCCCGCGCAATGTCGAAGGCAGCGAAACCGACCTGCGCGCCGATGTTGTGATCCAGGCCTTCGGTTTCCAGCCAAGCCCGCCGTCGTGGTGCGATGCCTTCGGTATCGCCCGTGATCGCAGCGGCCGCATCGTGACCGGCGCCGAGGGAAACCTTCCGCACCAGACGAGTCACCCGCAGGTTTTTGCCGGTGGCGATAACGTGCGCGGTGCAGACCTCGTGGTGCGCGCAGTTTACGATGGCCGCGAAGCCGCCTCGTCGATCGCACGCATGCTCGCAGCAAAAAAACACGACGCCACGGTAGCCGCCTGACGTCGGTTACCCCTCACGTCGTTCCAGCGAACGCTGGAACCCAGCGCCCCGGTTCACCAGTAAACATAGCCACGCGACATCGGCTTGTGTGCAGGTAACCCTCTCGCAAACCCCGGCTACACCGCACTGGATCCCTGCTTTCGCAGGGACGACGTGAGGGATAGGTAGGGAATCGCCATCTTGCAGTCATTCCAGCGAATGCTGGAACCCAGCGCCCCGGTTCACCAGTAAACATAGCCACGCTACATCGGCTTGTGTGCAGGTAACCCTCTCGCAAACACCGGCTGCACCGCACTGGATCCCTGCTTTCGCAGGGACGACGTGAGGGACAGGTAGGGAATCGCCATCTTGCAGTCGTCCCAGCGAACGCAGGAACCCCGCACCGGCGGTCCACCAACCCGCCGAAAGCGTTCATTCGCCTGCCGCAAGCCGAAGGCGCACAATAGGACGATGCCCCCACACAAGGCCTCACCGCCCTATGTGCCTCATCGCCTTCGCCTGGCGCGTGCACCCGCGCTGGCGTCTCGTTCTCGTCGGCAATCGCGACGAATTCCACACCCGTCCTACCGCACCGCTGGCCTCCTGGGACGAAGCACCCGAAGTCCATGCCGGGCGCGACCTTGAAGCCGGTGGCACCTGGGCCGGTCTCGCGGCGCATGGTCGGGTAGGCGTCATCACCAACGTACGCGACCTGACGGCTGACCACAGCGGCCTGTCCCGTGGCCTGCTGGTAGCTGACTACCTCAGCTCCAACGTCTCAGCGGCCACCCATGCCGGCGAACTGCTCGCCACGGCCAAAGACTATCGTCCGTTCAACCTGCTCACCTTCGACCAGGACCATGCCTACTACCTGGGCAATCACCCTGAAGCCAGGCAGCAGGAAGTCATGCCCGGCGTCCACGGCCTTTCCAACGCCGACTTCAACGCGCCCTGGCCCAAGACCCGGGCACTCGTTGGCAAGCTGGAACACTGGGTAAGAAGCGCAGACGAAAGCATCGACACTCTGTTCGACATGGTGTCCGACCAGGGCCGCTGGGCCGACGATCTCCTGCCCGATACCGGCATCGGCATCGAGCGTGAGCGCTTCCTTTCCAGCGCCTTCATCGTTGGCGAACACTATGGAACCCGCGCCAGCACCGTGATCCTGGTGGATTACGACGATGCCGCCACGATCATCGAACGCCGGTTCGGACCTAACGGTATCCCTGAAGGCGAAACCCGCTTCGACCTGGCCGCCATCTGATCTTTCGCCTTAGGGCGAAAGTCTTTTGCCTGAGCGACGATTGATCGCGAGGACCGGTGCCCCGACGATGAGGGAATCACTTTCCCTTCCGGAGTAACTCCCATGAACATCGACCTCAGCAAGCGCAGCGCCATCGTCACAGGCTCCACGGCCGGCATCGGCCTTGCCATCGCCAAGGGGCTGGCCGCTGCTGGCGCCAGCGTGGTCATCACCGGCCGCACCCAGGCCCGCGTGGATACCGCCATCGCCGAGATCCGCAAGGATGTGCCGGAAGCAAAGCTATCCGGCGTGGCCGCCGACCTCGGCACGGCCGAAGGCGCCACAGCCCTTATCAAGGCCGTTCCGCAGACCGATATCCTGGTGAACAACCTCGGCATCTTCGAGCCCAAGGGTTTCTTCGACATCGAAGACGCCGAGTGGACGCGCTTCTTCGAAGTAAACGTCAACTCCGGCATCCGCCTCTCGCGTCACTACGCACAAGGCATGAAGGATCGCGGCTGGGGCCGCATCCAGTTCATTTCCAGCGAATCGGCCTTGCAGATCCCGACGGAGATGATCCACTACGGCATGACCAAGACGGCGCAGCTTGCCGTGGCGCGTGGGCTGGCTGAAACCCTCGCAGGTACTGGCGTCACGGTGAATTCCGTACTGCCCGGCCCGACGCTTTCCGAAGGCGTGAGCGAGTTCTTCGGCAAGATCGCAAAGGAACAGGGCAAGACGCAAAACGAAGTGGAGAAGGATTTCATCCAGACCCACCGTCCGACATCGATCATCCAGCGCCTGCTGTCGGTCGACGAAGTCGCCAATGCGTCGGTGTACCTCGCATCGGAACAGGCCTCCGGCACCACCGGTACGGCGATGCGTGTGGACGGCGGTGTCGCACGCCAGGTGTTCTGACCCTCAGCTCACCACGCCATCAATGTAATACCAGCGCCCATCCTCACGCACGAAACGACTGACTTCGTGCATGCGGTGGGCGCTGCCACCCCCGATGCGCATCCGCGCCACGAACTCCACGACGGCTGTTTCCGCCGTGGGGTTTTCGTGGCGTTTTACCGTGAGGCCGAGCCATGCGGGCTGGGGTGACTGGTCGGCCAGTCCGAGCGAAGCCGGGCGCGTGCTGATGTGCCAGGTGGCCAGCAGGTAGTTCTCCAGCCCGAGGACATAGGCGCTGTAGCGTGAGCGCATCAAGGCCTCGGCCGTGGGTGCAGGCTCGCCGGCATGCCAGCGGCCACAGCAGGCCGTGATGGTTTTGCCGCTGCCGCAAGGGCAGGGAAGTGATCGATCGGCAGCCATGAAGCACTCACTTTCGAAAGCTCATGATCCTATCGCAGTGCCCGAATATCTTCCCGGTTATTCCTGCCCGGCAGCGACGATCAGCGTGCTCAGGTTGTATCCCATGGCAAGCGCTTTCTCCTTGAGCGATTCAAAGACTTCGGGTGACAGGGTCGGCATCCGGGACAGTATCCAGAGGTACTTGCGCCCCGGCTGTCCTACCATCGCCCATTGATAGTCTTCATCCAGCGCAAGAACCCAGTAATCGGCCCATACCATGGGAAGCCAGCGTAACCAGAGCGGAGCGAAGCTCACTTCCAGCTTGCCGCGCGAGAATGGTTCCGGCCGACGCGCCACCCCTTGTGCAACCAGCGGGCCTTCGCTGGAATCGCAACGATTTTCCACGGCGACGGTTTCGTCCGGGCGCGGTGTATAGGTCGCCGTGACGGCGCCCGTGCACTTGCGCTGGAAATACATCGGCAGGCGGGCGATTTCGTGCCAGGTGCCGGCGTAGCGCTCCAGGTCCAGATGGGCCACGGCGGTCACGGGCGCGCTGGCGACGGGACCGCTGGTCATGGCGTGAAGCAGGGAAAAATGAACGTCGCGCATGGCTGGATTCCTGTCGGGCGACCCCCTACGATGCGGCTCAGGCGTGAACCTCGTTTGAATCGCCATCGTTTTCGTGCCGGGGAGGGCATCGGACACATGCAGCGAAACGATCCTCACGGGCTGGTCGGCAGGCTGCGCGAGCGCCTCACGACTCGACCCAGCGTGCGCTTTGACGGTGTGGAGCAGACCATCGTTCACGTGAACGGACCGCTAAGCGTGCGGCATGTGGCCGTGTCCACAGTGCGTCGCGTGGAGGCAGGAAACCGGGATGATGCGTCTTACGACACCGTGTTCCTGTTCTTCCATCTGGATGACGGGGATGTGCTGGTGGTGGCGGAGACGGACAAGGGTTTTGCGATGCTTATTCTGGATCTGCGCGAGCGATTTCCGGGCGTGGAGCGCTGGCAGGATGCCGTGCCGTCGGTACCCTACCAGCTCACGTCGATAGACCTCTGGCACCGCCCCTGACGCGCGACCGGTTATCGCGACAACCCGGCCACCACCTTGTAGGAGCGCGCCTTGCGCGCGACCGGTTATCGCGACAACCCGACACATCACCTTGTAGGAGCGCGCCTTGCGCGCGACCAGGGTTTCGCGATAACCGGTCGCGCGCAAGGCGCGCTCCTACAGGGTCAGGGTGACGACGAGGGCTGTGGCATCCGCGCTCAGTTGGAGCGATGTCGCTTCGAACACGGTATCGCCGGCAACCACGGGCTCACCGTCAGCCGTGCCGTGCCCGCTGCTCAGGTACACCAGTGTTGCACGGCTCACGTCGGCCTCACCGCGCAGGGCTCGCACCTCGCCACGCGCTTTCCCCCGTCGCACCATCAGATTGAAATCCCGCGTGGCACCACCGGCCAGCCGCACTTCGACCTTTGCCTCACCAGCAAACGAAAACGGCTCGCAAGGCACGGTCAGCGCATGCTCCCGCTCGCCATCCAGTGTCATCGTGAAACCATCGCCTTCCAGCAGGACAATGGTGCGATCGATGCCGGGAAACGTAGAGAACGGCGATGCTGTATCCACGTCGGCGATGCTCACCCGCCACAGGAAATCATCCATGCCAGCACCTTCCGGGATCACTGCGATCTCGCGCGTGATGCCCAGGCCGTTCTTCCACGGCACGGCCTTCAGTTCGTCGAAACGGATGATCTTCATGCAACGCGCTCGATATCTCGTGCGAAGGGAGGAAGGGCCCGTAGCATGCCGGTGCCGTAGCGCTTGGTGACCACGCGACGGTCCAGCAGCACGATGCGGCCCGTATCGGTCTCGGTGCGGATCAGGCGGCCGCAGTACTGCGTGAGGATGCGCGTGGCATCCGGCACGCTGACCTCGATGAATGGATTGCGCCCACGCGATTCCAGCCATTCGGCATAAGTGGCACCTACGGGGTCGGTCGGCACGGCGAAGGGTAGTTGAGTGACCACCACCGTTTCGCAGAGCTTGCCGGGAAGGTCGAGGCCTTCGCCGAACGAAGCCAGGCCGAACAGCGTGCTGCCCTTGCCGGCCTCGATATCGGCGCAATGCTCGGCGATGAGCTGGGCCTTCGACAGAGAGCCTTGCGCACGAACCTTGCGCACGTATTCGATGGGCAGGATCTGCAACACGCGGTCAAGCTTGGCGCGCGAGGTGAACAGCACGAGGTTGCCGCTGTCCCAATCCAGGTGCTTTGCCAGCCATTCGGAGACTTCGCGCGCGTGCCCTTCACGGTCGTCCGGCAGGGTGCGCAGGGCCGGTACGGCGAGCGTGGCCTGTTTTTCCAGGTCGAACGGCGAGGGCAGGCTGATCGTCACGGCTTCGTTGGGCAGGCCGACCGAATCGGCGAAGCCACGGAAATTGCCACCGGCACTCAATGTTGCCGAGGTCATCACCACGGCCGATGCGTTGTCCCACAGCACGTTGCGCAGCAGCCCGCCCGCCGACACGGCGGAGGCGTGGCAGACCAGCTGCTGCTCCGGTGTCATGCTCACCCAACGTGCAAGCGGCGGCCCGTTTTCGCTATCGTCGGTAGACCACGCATACCAGGTGCGCACCTGGCGCTCCAGGCGCTCCAGCGCCACGCCAAGCTCGCGCGACAGCGCCTCCTGCGTGGGGCCTCCCGCTTCCATTTCCACTACGGTGCGGCGCACGGTACGGATCCAGCGCTGGATGTCGCGGGTGAGCAGATGCAGGTGCTCCGCATGCATCTTCCAGTTGTCGGGCAACTGGCCCAGCGATGCGCGGAACACCGGCTCGGTTTCACTGGACGAGGGTGTCCAGCCCATCCGTATCTCGCGCTCGATCTCTTCCAGCGCACCGGACAGCTCCAGTATTTTCGCGTCCCCGGCTTCCAGCGAGAGGTTGCCGATGCTCTCCTTGTCGGTGAGCGAATACGCGCCGTGGATCTGGTTCTGCAGGCGGCCCATGCGGCGCATGGTCGTGGCCAGGTGGACGTCGGCGGCACCACGGTCGATAGCCTTCGAGGGCACGTGGTGCGCCTCGTCGAAGATGTAGAGCGTGTCCTCCGGCTTGGGCAGGATGACGCCGCCGAAGGTATCTTCGTCGCGCGGCATGGTGAGGTCGGCGAGCACGAGATCCTGGTTGGCTACCACGATGTCGGCCTCGCCGATGGCGCGTCGTGCCACGAAGAAGGGACATACGGCGAACGAACCGCACTTGCGCCCCGTGCAGCCGCCGGCGCTGGTGGTCACCATGCCGCGCACCAGGTCGGACAGCGGCTCGGGGCTGGTGTCGATGTCGCCGTTCCAGGTCTTCGCCTCGAAGGCCTTGCCAAGAATCTCGATGGCCTTGGTATCGCGCTCGGCGGGCGGCCGCGACCACAGGGCGAGGTCGGCATCGAAATCGAAACCGGTCTGCGCCGCAGGTTCCGCGCCAGCCATACGCAGGTTGCGCGGGCAAAGATAGCGCGCACGTCCCTTGGCGAGGGCGATCTTCGCCTGCATGCCGCACAACGTGAGGTATTGCGGGATATCGCGCTGGACGAGCTGTTCCTGCAAGGCCACGGTAGCCGTGGCGATCACCAGCTTTTTCTTCTGCGCACGCGCCACTTCCAGGCCGGCGATGAGATACGCCATGGATTTGCCGGTGCCGGTGGGCGCCTCGATCACGGCGGCACCCGTGGGCTCGGCGAGGGCCTTGGCGACCTCGGCAATCATCTTCAGCTGCGACGAACGCCCACGAAAACCCGTGAGTCCGTCCTTCAGCCGCGCATAGGCGGCGCGGATCGCGGCTTTGGTGTCGTCAGTGAGCATCAGGCAGGCAGAAAGCGGTAGAGGTAACCTTGCAAGGTTACCTTATCGCCGTCTCTGCCCGTGGCATTCACGCGTGGCGATGGATGCCGTTGCGCGGCATGACGCCGCCGACGAGGCCCGCGACGACGAAGGTGTGCTCTTCCCAGGAGCCGTCCGCCTGCTGCACGTGGATCTCCACGGGGCGGCCGAGATGATCGGACAGGCCGGGCGCCATCTGCTCGGCGGCGGCGATGGCCATGGCCTGCGTGGCATAGCGGCCGAGGGGACGGGCGGCACGGCGGACGATCCACGGTCCCTGTGTCGATTCGCTGTACGGAATGAACAGTTGGGCGGAACTCGAAGCCATGGGACCCTCGCTGACGTGGAGTGGGCCTGACAAGGAAGGCCGCTTGCGCGGCCCCTGGTCAACATCCTGCTCCCGAGGGGCTAAAAAACCTGTTAATCGTTGTTTTTCATTGGGTTGGCATTCACCTGTCCCCCGTCGGAAGCACCCGGGTCGTGAGTGCTGCGCAGACCACGGTGCCGTTGGTTTCCCTCGGTTGATCCCCACACTACCATCGGCCCTCATCATCTGACCCCTTCGGAAACCATGACTCCCAGCGAACCGATCGCCGACGCCATCGTCTCGGTACGTGGCCTGTCCAAAACCTACAAGAGCGGTTTCCAGGCACTCAAGCGCGTGGATCTCGATATCCGTCGTGGCGAGATCTTCGCGCTGCTCGGCCCCAACGGGGCGGGCAAGACCACCCTCATCAGCATCGTGTGCGGCATCGTCAACGGCAGCGAAGGCAAGGTCGTCGTCGATGGCCACGACATCGCGCGAGACTATCGCGCGGCGCGTGGACTCATCGGCCTGGTACCGCAGGAGCTATCCACCGATGCCTTCGAAAGCGTCTGGGCCACGGTGAAGTTCAGCCGTGGCCTGTTCGGCAAGGCGCCCAATCCGGTCTACCTGGAGCGCATCCTGCGCGAGCTTTCGCTGTGGGAGAAGCGCGACGCGAAGATCATGACGCTCTCCGGCGGCATGAAGCGCCGCGTGCTGATCGCCAAGGCGCTTGCCCACGAACCCCGCGTGCTCTTTCTCGACGAACCCACGGCGGGCGTTGACGTGGAGCTGCGCCACGACATGTGGCAGATGGTGCACCGCCTGCGCAAGTCGGGTGTCACCATCATCCTCACCACGCATTACATCGAAGAAGCCGAGGAGATGGCCGACCGCATCGGCGTCATCGCGCGCGGCGAGCTGATGCTGGTGGAAGACAAGCACACGCTGATGCGCAAGCTGGGCAAGAAGCAGCTCTCGCTGCAGTTGCAGTCGCCGCTGGCGGCAGTGCCTGCCGGACTGGAAGGCTGGCCGCTGGAGTTGTCCGACAACGGCCAGACCCTGGTCTACACCTTCGACACGCAAGGCGAAGACACCGGCATTGCCGAACTGCTGCGCAAGCTCGGCGAGCTGGGCGTTGACTTCAAGGACCTGCGGTCCAGCGAAAGCTCGCTCGAAGACATTTTCGTCAGCCTTGTCAGGGGACACGGATGAACATCCACGCAATCCGCGCCATCTACCGTTTCGAGATGGCCCGCACGTTCCGTACTCTGATGCAGAGCATCGCCTCGCCGGTGCTTTCCACCTCGTTGTACTTCGTGGTGTTCGGCGCGCCCATCGGCTCGCGCATGGGCGACGTGGGCGGCGTGAGCTACGGGGCCTTCATCATTCCCGGCCTCATCATGCTGTCGCTGCTCAACGAGAGCATCTCCAACGCGGCCTTCGGCATCTACATGCCCAAGTGGGCTGGCACCATCTACGAGCTGCTGTCCGCGCCGGTATCGTACGTGGAGGTGGTGATCGGCTATGTTGGGGCGGCCGCGACCAAGTCGGTGATCCTGGGCCTGTTGATCCTCGTGACGGCGCGACTGTTCGTGCCGTACCAGATCATGCATCCGTTCTGGATGGTGGGCTTCCTGTTGCTCACGGCCATCACGTTCAGCCTGTTCGGTTTCATCATCGGCCTGTGGGCGGATGACTTCCAGAAGCTGCAGGTGGTGCCGCTGATGGTGATCACACCGCTGACCTTCCTGGGTGGTAGCTTCTATTCCATCTCGATGCTTCCGCCGGTATGGCAGAAGATCACGCTGTTCAACCCGGTGGTGTACCTGGTGAACGGCTTTCGCTGGAGCTTCTACGGCAAGGCCGACGTTAACGTGATCGTGAGCGCAGGCGCTACGGTGGCCTTCCTGCTCATCTGCCTGGCCGTGGTGTGGTGGATATTCCGCACCGGCTGGAAACTAAAAGCCTGACGATTCACTGTAGGAGCGCGCCTTGCGCGCGACCGGACGTGACGTGATATCCGGTCGCGCGCAAGGCGCGCTCCTACAGAAAATGCGGTTTAGCGGGCGCCGATGAAATCCATCTTGCCCAGCACCACGCCCACGCCGCGCAGGATGGCGTAAGCGGTCGTACAGTGGAAATACACGTTGGGCATCACGAAGCCCAGCAGGTAATCCTGGCCGTTGAACTTCGTTTCGCCGCTGCGCGACTTCACCACGACTTCGCGCGTCTCGCTGCCGTCGATCTGTGCGGGGGTGAAGGCGTTGAGCATGCCGATGACCTTCTCGATGCGCGCCTGGAGCTGCTCGAAGGTGGTCTCGTCATCGGCCATGGACGGCACGTCCTGGCCGGCGAGGCGGTAGCCGGCACCCTTGGCCATGTCGGTGGCGATCTGCACCTGGCGCACCAGCGGAAACATGTCGGGAGTGATGCGCGTATGCAGCAACACTTCCTCGGCGATGTGACGCTCCTTCGCATGCTCGGCGCCCTTCTTCAGCACGGCGGACAGGTTGTTGAGCGCGCGGACGAGGACAGGGATGGAGACCTGGTACATCGAGATGGACATGGGTGGGACTCTCTGCGAGGGAACGGCCGGTATGGCCGGAAGGCGGCTATTGTGGGGGCTCGTTGGCGGCCCGTCGACGGCCTTCGACGGTAGGATGTCGTCCATGAGCCCACCCGATCCGAAGACCCCGCGTTCCGATGCCATCCGCATCCTGCGCCTGCGTCGCGCGCAGCGTTTGCTCGATCACCTGTTCCGCGACCTGCCCCTGCGACGGCGCGCGCGCCTGGGCCTGTTCATGGCGTTCAAGACCATGGCCTCGGCCGGCCTGGCCTACGGCGTGGGCTGGCTGGCGCACCCCGGACAGGCCTACTGGGCCGCCATCAGCGCCATCGCGGTGACCCAGCCCCATTTCGGCGATACCCGCGGGGCGGGGCACGACCGGGTGCTTGGTACCCTGTTCGGCGCCGTCGCAGGCTTGCTCGGCCTTTGGGTGGGCGGTACCGGCGACCTGTTTTCCTTCCTGCTTGCGCTGTGCCTGGTCACGGTGGCCTGCTGGCTGGCCGGCGCGGGTGCGGCGGCGCGCGTGGGCGGCATCACCTCGGCCATTGTCCTGCTGGTGCCGGCCGAAGGGCCACGCTGGGAAATGGCAGCCTGGCGACTGGGCGAGGTGTTGTTCGGTACCTTGTGCGCGCTGGCCATCGGCTGGCTGGTGTCCCGCCTCGAAGAGCGGGTGGAACGGAAGGAAGAGGATCAGGCGTGAATCCACGTCACAGTGAAGTACACCGCGTCGGACGACTGGGCTGGCTACGCGCCGCCGTACTTGGGGCGAACGATGGCATCCTGTCCACGGCCAGCCTCGTGGTGGGCGTGGCCTCGGCCGAGGCCAACCCCGCCAACGTCATGATCGCAGGCGTTGCCGGCCTCGTCGCCGGAGCGATGTCGATGGCAGCGGGTGAATACGTCTCCGTGCGCTCGCAGGCCGACAGCGAGCACGCCGAGCGAACACTGGAGTCGCGCGAGCTGCGCGAAGACCCGAAGGGCGAGCTGAAGGAGCTCACTGAAATCTACGTGCATCGCGGGCTGGAGCGCGACCTCGCTCGCGAGGTCGCCACGCAGCTGATGGCGCACGATGCCCTCGGTGCGCATTTACGCGACGAGCTGGGCATGTCGGACGAAACCGCCGCGCGTCCCGTGCAGGCCGCCGCCGCCTCGGCGGTGAGCTTTGCCAGCGGTGCGGTGCTGCCCATCCTGGCAGCGGCACTGGCGCCACGCGACTACGTCACCGTCGCCATCGTGGCCGTCTCACTGGTGGCCCTGGCGATCCTTGGTGCGGCATCCGCCCGCATGGGTGGCGGCAGCGTGCCGCGTTCGGTCCTGCGCATCGTCTTCTGGGGCGCAGGTGCCATGGCGCTCACCGCCCTGGTAGGCCGCCTCTTCGGCGTCTAACTGTAGGAGCGCGCCTCGCGCGCGACCGGGGTGACGGGCGAGTTGATGATTTTCGCGATGACCGGTCGCGCGCAAGGCGCGCTCCTACCCGATGACGCAGCGGTTGCGGCCGCCGTTCTTCGCCGTATAGAGCGCGAGGTCCGCGCGGTCGAACACCGAGCGCGGCGTGTCGCCGGGCCGGAACTGGGCCAGCCCGATCGAGGCGGTTACCCGCACCGGCTGGCGCGCGGCGTGGAAATTGAGATGCTGCACCTTGCCGCGCAACCGCTCGCACACCTGCAACGATTCCGTTTCGTCGGCGCCGTCGAAAATCACGATGAACTCCTCGCCACCGTAGCGCGCCACGAAGTCCACCGGTCGCACGTATTTCACCAGTGCCTGTCCGATGATGCGCAGCACGGCATCGCCCGCCGTATGGCCGTAGGTATCGTTGATGCTCTTGAAGTGATCGATATCGATGGCCGCGATGCTGAGCGGGCGCGAGGTGGCCACCCAGTTCTCGAACACCGTCTCGATCCGTTTTTCGTAAGCCAGCCGGTTGGGCATGCCGATCATGGTGTCGGTCTGCGACAGCTCGTGCTCACGCTCAAGCGAGCGCTGCAATGCATTGCGCTCGGTTTCCAGCTGCTCCACGCGCAGGCGCATCGCCTCCGCGCGTTCGCGGTAGGCAGTAAGACGCGCCCCTTCGCGGTCGCGGAACTCGCGGAAGCATTCGGAGATGGTTTCCAGGCTTTCGTTCACGCGCTCGCGCAGGTCGTGCACGTCGTCCAGCTCCAGCGCGGCTTCGCCCAGCAGGCGCATCTCGTGCGCCACCGAGGCATCCAGTGCCTGGCCGTTGGCTTCCCCGGTGGACTGGTCGACCAGCTCGCGCGACATGTACTGGGTCATCTCGTCCAGGCGACCGGTGACATGGCGCAGCACGGCCTGGAGGGCGTCGATCTCGCGTTGCAGGCCGATGCGCTGCTCGTTGACCAGGTCGGCGAGGCGGTCGCCGCAGGCCGCCAGGGCCACCAGGTCGCCGGCATCGGCCACGTCGTGGCGAAGGTCGTTGGCCCGGTCGGCGAGCTTGGGCAGTACGACGATGCGATCCACCAGGCGGCTCAGCGACGACTGCACGGACGAACCATGCTCCGTGCGCTGGGGGCGGGTGATGGGAATCGGAGGCGCTTCGCGGACACCCTCGCGCTGGGCGCCGAGATTGTCGATGGCGTCGCTCAGCTCGCGCACGAGTGGCTCAAGCGATTCGGAGGCACCTTGCATGGCGCCATTGAGTCGTTCGATATGCGGATCGATGCCGTCGTTGGCGCCAAGGGCCACACGCGACAGGCAGCCGATCAGCTCGCGCAGCAAGCCTTCGGCGTCGCGCCACTGGGCCTCTTCACGGCGCAGCCGCTCGACGGCCTCGACATACTTGCTTTCCCACTGCGGGTTGTCCAAACGCCTGCCCCAACACCGTTGCATTGATATGCCGAAATCCGGCACATCTTACGCCGATAAAGGGTGTTTTGGCTTACTGCTCCGTTACCGCGACCGCATCCGTGTGGGTAGCCCTGGCCGCCACCACGATGCCAACCGCGACGAGTGAGGCGGCCAGCAGGAAGGGGAAACCGGGCAGGTGCACCGTGCGCTCGGGAGAGATCCAGTAGGCGAAGATCTGGGCGAACAGGAACGGCCCGAAGATGCCCGCGAAGCTGCCCAGGCTGGCGATGGCGCCTTGCAGCTTGCCCTGTTCGTCATGGGCCACGTGACGGGTCATGAGCGCCTGGATCTGCGGTCCGGCCAGTCCCCACAGCGACATGATGGGAATACCCACCAGGAACATCCAGCCGGTCGGGGCGAGGCCGAAGATGAGGAACGCCACCACGCCGAAACACATGCCAGCCAGAAGCACGGGGCGCTCGCCGAAGCGCGCGGTCAGCCGGCCGGTGAGCACGGCCTGCACCACACCGTCGCTGATGCCCACCAGGCCGAGCACCAGGCCCACCGCCTGCGGCCCCCAGGCGTAGCGGAAGTCCGCGTACAGCACGAAGACCGTCTGCAAGACATAGTGTGCGAGATAGAACAGGAAGATCACGATGGCCAGGCCGGCCACCTCACGATGCCGGCGCAGCATCTTCAGCGCGCCGATGGGGTGGGCGCTATGCGGCTCGAAACGCTTGGCCCGTTTCTCCGGCGGCAGCGATTCGGGAAGGATGAACAGGCCATAGAGGAAGTTGAGCAAGGCGAGGACGGCCGCGACCCAGAAGGGCAGGCGCAGGTCGATCTCGCCGAGCAGGCCGCCCAGCGCGGGGCCGACGATGAAGCCCAGGGCGAATGCGCCACCCATCAGGCCGAACACCCCGGCGCGCTTCTCCGGCGGCGTGGTGTCCGCGATATATGCGGTGGCGGTGGTGTAGCTGGCCGAGGTGATGCCCGAGATGATGCGACCGACCATCAGCAGCCACACGGACGGGGCGAGCGCCATGAAGATGAAATCCAGCCCCAGTCCCAGGTTGGACAGCAGGATGACCGGCCGCCGGCCGAAGCGGTCCGAGAGCGCGCCCTGGATCGGCGCGCAGAAGAACTGGATGGCCGCGAAGACGGTAGCGAAGACGCCCACCCACCACGCGGCCCGGGAGACGCCACCGCCGGCCATTTCCTCGATGAGGTGCGGCAGCACGGGGATGATGATGCCGAAGGCGAGGATGTCGATCAGGATGGTGACGAAGATGAACGTCACCGCGGCAGCGCGGGCGGGGCGGGGGAGGATCGTGTCCATGATGGCCTTGGCGTTCCCGTCGTAGGGTGAGTCAGGTCGTGGCGCCACGCTCGGCACCGTGCAATACGGCGATAAAGGTATGCCCGGCCAGTCTGCCCGGCCGGCATGACATTCGTGCTGACGGGAATTCCCTCCCCCCAGGCCGGCCATTATCAGGCCGGAAACCGCCACGACCGGCGCGAACCCGGCAAGACCGCAACTCCCTTGTGTAGGAGCGCGCCTCGCGCGCGACCGGATCAACGCCGTGAACCACCCGCTTCGATCCGGTCGCGCGCGAGGCGCGCTCCTACAGGGGAGGGTGGGTCACGAGGTAGCCGTCGTGGTTCAGGTCCATCCGCAAGCATTCCATATGGACGTCTAAACATGCGAATACACCGAAAGGGGGTTTGTGATGCCAGCCATGGTGGGAGTACCTTTGAACCCTTGTCCTTTCCAGTCACGGGAACCGCTCATGATCCACGAAAGCATCCTCGACACGATCGGTCGTACACCCATCGTACGCCTGCATCGCGTGGCACCGTCGCACGTCAGCCTGTATGCGAAGGTGGAATCGTTCAACCCGGGCGGTTCGGTGAAGGACCGTCTCGCGATCGGCGTGATACTCGATGCGGAAGCCAAGGGCCTGTTGAAGCCCGGCGACACCGTGGTGGAAGCCACTTCCGGTAACACGGGTGTCGCACTGGCCATGGTCTGCGCGGCCAAAGGTTACAAGTTCGTGGCGACGATGGCCGAGACCTTCTCGGTGGAGCGGCGCAAGCTGATGCGCGCCTACGGCGCCAAGGTGATCCTCACGCCGGCCGCCGAGCGTGGCACCGGCATGGTCCGCCGTGCGGAAGAACTGGCGAAGCAGCACGGCTGGTTCCTGCCGAGGCAGTTCCAGAATCCCGCCAACCCGGCCTATCACCGCAGCACCACGGCAGCGGAAATCATCCAGGATTTCGCCGGGCGCCGGCTGGACGCCTTCGTCACGGGCTGGGGCACCGGCGGCACGCTCACCGGTGTGGGCGAGGTGCTCAAGGTGGCGCGTCCCGAGGTGAAGATCGTCGTCTCCGAACCGGTCAATGCGCAGCTGTTGCAAGAGCAGGGATTCAACCCCCACAAGATCCAGGGCTGGACACCGGACTTCGTGCCCGAGGTGCTGAATCGCAAGGTGTTCGATATCGATCTTCCGGTGGATGAAGTGCTGGCGCGCGATACGTCGCGTCGCCTTGCGTCGGAAGAAGGATTGTTCGTCGGCATCTCGGCGGGAGCCACGGTGGCGGCGGCGCTCAGGTTCGCCGAGACGGCTGAAGCGGGAAGCGTTATTCTTGCGATGCTGCCCGATACGGGTGAGCGGTATCTCTCCACCTTCCTCTTCGAGGGGGTGAATGAGGGTTCTGATGATGAGTGGTTGAACGCGCTCTGAGGTCTTTGCGAGGGGCGCTGCTGCGTTTACTTGTGCGTGGCGTCAGGCAGGGGTCGCGCGCGAGGCGCGCTCCTACAGGGGCAGGGCAAGCCTCTGTGGGGGGCGCGGGGCAACGTAAGCCTTTGTAGGAGCGCGCCTCGCGCGCGACCGGTGATACAGCAACCTGTACGCTCCCCCACCCTGTGCCCGCACGCACAGCACGCTCCTGCAGCCGTGACGTGCTCAACGCGTTTTCGTCACGCCCTGGGCTTCATGGTGGTCTCCATGCCTCAAGGAGACACGCCATGACCCTCTTCCGCAAAAGCCTCACCCGCGAACTGACCGGCCGTGCGCAGCGCCTGGCGGGCTCCATCACGCATAACCGCACGCATGAACTGAAGGGCGCCGCCCGGCAGTACACCGGCCACGCCGGCGTTGTCGCCAGCCGTGCGTTGACCCAGGTCCGCCGTCACCCGCGTACCGGCATCGCCATCGGCGCAGGACTGGGCATCGCGGCACTCACCGCCGCGTGGCTTCTGGCCCGTCGCCATCGCGCCGAGCAGGATGTCTACGACGAATACGATCCGACGCGCTGACACCCCGGTTCGCGCCAACCACACCCTGTAGGAGCGCGCCTTGCGCGCGACCGGTCATGCGATACACCTCGCATATACCGGCCGCGCGCAAGGCGCGCTCCTACAATGATCTCAGGCGACTTCGGCGCGGCGGCGTAGTACGGCCAATGGCTGTGCCCAGGTAGACCCGGGGCGACGCTTGCTCGTCACCAGCGTCAGTTCCGACGGCTGGAATACATTGACGTTGTGCGTAGCCGGCGTGGTGAGAATGTACTGCGCGCGGGTGGACTTCAGGAACGCGCCCACCTTGTCGATGTTGAAGATATCCAGGTGCGCGAACGGTTCGTCGATGAAGACGAAGCCGCCGGGACGATCCTCGTCGCGCATCAGCGCCACCAGCAGCAACAGCGACTTCATCACCTGCTGGCCTCCCGACGCCTCGCCGTCGTCCATGCCGATCCAGCCCTTCTTGTCGAACTCGAAACGCACCTGCAACGCTGCGGATGCGAGCGCGAGGTCGTCGTTGCTGAGTTCCGGCAGGTCCACGTCCACGCCGATGCCCGCAAGCTCCGCGAGCACCTTCAGGTTCTTCGCGTAACGGCGCACCGTATTGCGCAGCACCTGGATATACGCGCCGCGTGCTTCGTGGGTGATCTTGCCCGCGCGTTCCAGATGGAGGCGACGCTTGTCGAGATCGTGTTTCAGGCCCTCATGATCGGCCCAGAGCTTTTCGCGCAGGGCGACGACGCTCGGATCCTGTTCCCAGTGGCCCTCTTCAAGACGACGCTCGATGCGGTCGATTTCACGGCGCACCGCGGCCGGTGATTCGTAGCGCTCGCGCAATTCGCTGGTGGCCGTGCGCGTGCGATGCGCAAGCGACACCTGCTTGCGCTTGCTGCGGAAAGCCTTCAGGCGATCCACCTGCTCACCGCGCAGCTGATGATGCTGGCGCACCGCCTCGGCGAGCTGGTTCTGCACGGAACGCTGTTCACGCGCGGCGTTGTCACGCGCGTTGGACGTCTTCAGGCGCTTCTCGCGCACATCTTCGTAATGCTGCTCGGCGGCCACATGGCTGTCGGCCGTGCGCTGCACGTCTTCCTGCAAGCGCGGCTGCTGCTCGCGGGCTTCGTTGAATTCATCGGCACGATCGGCGAGCTGGCTGCTGGCGCTGGCGCCACGCAGCACGCCTTCGGCATCGCTGGCCTGGGCCATGGCCTGCTTGCGCTCTTCGGCGATCTCACGCAGGCGGGTTTCGACCTCGCGCAGTTTCGCTTCGCCATCGCGCAACTGGCGATCGCGTGCCGCTGCACCGAAGTACATGTCGTCCACGCCAAGGTGGCGGCCGCCGCGGCGTTCGCGGAAATACCCTTGCGGCGTGATCCAGTCCTGCTCGCGACCGAACTTCGAGCCTTCGGCGATATCGTCGACGCGGCGGATGCGGTCGAGATTGCGCAGCAGCCAGTCAGGCGCGGCGGCGGAGAATTCCACCACTTCCAGCAGCGAGCCGCGCGTGGCCGCATCGGCCGGCGCGCGGTCGGCCACCACGAAATGCTTGTAGCGCAGCTGTTCGCCGAGTTTCCAGGCCTTCTCGCGGTCGCGCGGGTCGTCCAGCAGCACGACATGGCGATACCCCGCCAGCACGGCTTCCACGGCGGGCTGCCAGCGCGGCTCGACGATTTCGACGATCTCGCTCAGCATGCTGTGGCGGATGCCGGCCTCGTCGAGCGCGCGACGGAACGCGGCTTCGAAATCCGGGGTGTAGCGGCGCCCGCTACGCCATGCGGCGAGCTGCGTGGTGAGCGTGGTGAGCGACTGGCGAAGGTGGGTTTCCTCGCCTTGCAGCACCGTGATCCTGGCGCGGGCTTCGCGAGCAATATCGGCCAGGCGTTCGTGATCGGCGCCGCCCTGTGCGGCGATCATGTCGCGCAACCGGGTTTCCTGGCGGATCAGCAGGTCGTTCTGGGCCAGCGCGGCACGCGCGGCGTCGAGGCTCTTCTGCGTGGCCTGACGGCCGATGTCGGCTTCGTGCTGTTCGCCGCGCAGCGCTTCGCCGGTGGCGTCCAGCTCGGCCAGCTGGCGGGTGAGTTCGACATCGCGCTGTTCCAGCTCGCTGGCGCGGCGCTTTACGCCGTTGAGCTGCGGACGCGCACCACGCACGCTCGCACCGAGATCGGCCAGCTCGGTGCGCGGCAGGATATCGGCTACCAGCGTGACGCGCTCGCTCTTGAGTGCGTTCCATTCCTGAAAGGAACGGGCGCGCGCTTCGGCTTCCTGCAGGCTCACGCCGATCAGCGAAAGCTGGTGTTCCAGGCCGTGCTGCTCGCGGTCGGCTTCGTCCTGCTCGTTGCGTGCGCGCTGGTAGTCATCGAGTACCACCTTGTCGCCGAACACGTCGAACACGAGATCAAGCAGCGCCTTGGGCGGCAGCTGGCAGAGCTTGTCGGTGGCGCCCTGTTCCAGGGTGAGCACGCGGCGGATCGCCTGCGACAGGCCCGCGCCTTCCAGACGCACGCGGTAGTCGCGCAGGCCCATGAAGTCGTTGCGTGCCTCGATCTCTTCCACGCTCACGTCGCCGCCGAGCACGGCGTACTGGCGGGTCCACTCGCCGCCCTTCTTCTGGATGCGGCAGGCGAGGGTGACCTCGCGGTCCATGATCGGGAAGAACGGGCGCTCGCCGTTGGGGCCGGGGATATTGCCGACACGGGCCCGCAGCCACGCGAAGGGCTTGCCGTTGTGACGCAGGTAGCTCTTGTAGTCGCGGTTGCCGGCGCAGTCGATGGTGAGCAGCGTGCGCAGGGCATCGAGCAAGGTCGTCTTGCCGGAGCCGTTGGGGCCCACGACGGTGACGATGTTGGTGTCCAGCGGCAGGCTGAAACGCTGCCAGTAATCCCAGTGGACGACTTCGAGGCTGCGGAAATCAAACATCGGTGTGTTCCTCCACGCCGGTGTCGTCCAGCGGCTCGTCGTCGGCGTCGTCTACCGGGCCGGCGGATGCGGCGCGCGAGGCTGCATCGGCCAGCAGGTCGCCCAGCGCGCCATCGAGGATGCGGCGGGCGGTGCGTTCGTAGTCGAAGGCGAGGTCGAGCAGCGGACCTTCCGCCACTTCGCCCTTGCGGCGCACGATGAAGCCCAGGCGGTTCAGCGTGCCCAGGTTGAAGTTCACGCGCGTCTTGCCGCCGAGCTTGTCAGCGAAGTCGGCGATGAGCGTGCGTTCGGCGATCACCGGGGACAGCGTGGGATCGCGCGGGATGGGTTTTTCTTCGGCGAACATCTGGCTCTGCGACGCGGCGGCATCGGCATCCTGTCGTTCCACCTGGCGCTGGCGCTTGGGCAGCACGATGAGCGCCCAGATCACCACGAGCAGGGCAACGCCGTCACGGTCGAGCTGCAAGGTGTTGGAGATCCAGCTGTCGCTGCCGCCGAACACGGCGCGTTCGCTCTTGCGCGCCACGGCCAGGCCGATATACGCGGCGTAGGGGTGCTCGCGCAGTTGCAGGCCCACGGCGTCGAGGCGGCGGTCCAGTTCATCGCGGTACGCCGGGTCGAGCAGCGCCTTGCGCGCCTGTACGTCATCGCGCGGCAGCCAGCGTTGGGCGAGCAGCCGGGTTACCAGGCTGGCGGTATCGTCATGCATCGGTGGTGTCCTTCGCGTCGCCGCGCGGACGCAGGCGTCCGGCGCTGACCAGCGCGATCTGGGGCAGGTCGGGATCGATCAGCACGGGCTCGATTTCGAGCGCCAGCGGCAGGCGGGCGAGGTCGGCCGTGCCGCCTTCCAGCGCCGCCGACTCGGGGTCGCCGAGCAGGCCAAGCAGGGACAGGCGGTAGGCCGACAGCGCGTAGTCGTCGCCGATCAGGGTCTCGGACAGCTCGCGCGGCGCGGCGATGCCGGCCAGTTCCGCGTGCCAGTCTTCGAGGTGGCGAAGGTCTTCCTCGCCCATGGGCAGGTCGGCCGTGTCCGGCGGTTCTTCCGCGCCCGGCAGGGTGGTGACCTCGGCGGCCAGGCGTTCGCGTTCGAGCAGTTCGAATTCCGCGACGTCGAGCGCGATCTGGTCGTGGATGAAGGGCGCGGGCAGGGGCAGCAGGAGCTGGCCGTCCTCGAAGCCGGCCAGCGTGTCGGCATCCTGTGCGCGCAGCCAGCCGACCAGGTCCGACGACGACAGGCCGGTACGGCCCAGGTGCACGCGGTGCTGGTCGATCTTGTTGAGTTCGCGCTGGAAGGTGCCGGCCTGGCGGAGCAGGGCACTTTGCGCACGACCGACGGCCTGGGCCAGGCGATGCGCGGCCGGTTCCATCTCGTCGCCCTCGGTGATGGCCGCGACGACGCTCGTGCCTTTCTCCACCCAGGTCCACACCGATTCCAGGCGCTCGGCGGCGCGGCGGATGCGGTGTTCGGAACCGGAGAGCACGGCGCGGTCGAAGTCGTCCTTCAGCTCGGTGAGGCGCGAGAGCAGGTGACCCAGTTCATCGGTGGAAATGCGGCCCACGGCCTGTCCGGCGGCGAGCTGGGCGGTGAGGTAGCCCAGGCCGTCGTCGTCACCGTTCTCGAATTCCAGCATCGTCGCCAGCGCGGCCAGCGCCTTGCGGCCGATCGTGCTGATCCGGTAGCGCATCGTCTCGTTTTCCCACGCGATGAGCTCGTGGTCCTTGAGGCGTTGCACCACCGTTTCGAGCTTCACCGGCTCGACATAGGCGAACTGGTCGCGGATTTCCTGCGGTGCCCAGTCCGGTGCATGCGGGCGGTTGCCCAGCGTGCGAAGCACCAGCAGGCGCAGCAGCACCTGTTCCTCGGTGCCGTGGAACAGCGCCGAGAAGGTGCGCAGCAGGGGACGCCCCCGCAGCAGCGGGAAAAACTCGGGAACATCCTCTGCGACGACGCCGTCGCGGAAGATATCCTGCAGGCGTTCGTCGTGGACGGTAGTGTCAGTGGGTCCGTTCAAGTTCAGCGGCGGTCGACGCCGACGAACCGGAGGAATTCGCCGCGTGTGCGCGGGTCTTCCCGGAAGCTGCCCAGCATCTGGCTGGTGACCATCGACACGCCGCGCTTGTGCACGCCGCGGGTGGTCATGCATTCGTGGCTGGCGTCGATCACCACGCCGACACCGCGAGGACGCAGGGTGTCTTCGATGCAGTGGGCGATCTGTGCGGTGAGTTTTTCCTGCACCTGGAAGCGGCGGGCGAAGCCATCCACCACGCGGGCGAGCTTGCTGATGCCGACGACGCGGTCGGTAGGCACGTAACCGACATGAGCGCGGCCGATGATCGGGGCCATGTGATGTTCGCAGTGGCTTTCGAACTCGATGTCGCGCAGCACGATCATCTCGTCGTAGCCGGCCACTTCCTCGAAGGTGCGGCGCAGGTATTCCGCCGGATCTTCGTCGTAACCCTTGAACCAGTCGCCATAGGCCTTGACCACGCGCTTTGGCGTATCGAGCAGGCCTTCGCGTTTCGGATCCTCGCCGGCCCACAGGAGCAGGGTGCGCACGGCTTCCTCGGCCTGTTCGCGGGTGACCGGACGGGACCTGGACTCGTCGCTCATCGGGGCGAATTCCTTACAAGAGACAATCGCGTATTGTAGCCCGCCCACCACCCGATTACCTCACCCCCGTCGTTCCAGCGAAAGCTGGAACCCAGCGCGGTGCAGCCGGTTGTCGCGATAACGCCCCCCTACGCCAAAGCCGATGCAGCGCCCTCGCCATGCTGACAAACCGGGGCGCTGGGTTCCTGTTTTCACAGGAACGACGGGTAGGGGAGCTAACGCAACCCCGCCCGAAGCCGTCGTTCCAGCGAAAGCTGGAACCCAGCGCGGTGCAGCCGGTTGTCGCGATAACACCCCCCTACGCCAGAGCCGATGCAGCGCCCTCGCCTTACTGGCCAACCGGGGCGCTGGGTTCCTGTTTTCACAGGAACGACGGGTAGGGGAGCTAACGCAACCCCGCCCGAAGCCGTCGTTCCAGCGAAAGCTGGAACCCAGCGCGGTGCAGGCGGTTGTCGCGATAACATCCCTACGCCAGAGCCGATGCAGCGCCCTCGCCTTACTGGCCAACCGGGGCGCTGGGTTCCTGTTTTCACAGGAACGACGGGGTTAGAGGCCTTCCGACTCGCTATCGCCCTCGCCCGGTTCCTCATCGGGCACCAGGTCGAGTACACGCTGCGACTCGTCGCCGCCCAGGGTTTCCACGCCGCGCAGCTTGCGCTCGATGGCCCGGGTGCGGACCTCGGCGCCGTCGATGCTCTTGCGCACCGTATCGAGCTGTTTGCGGGTCTTTTCCAGCACCACGCCGAACTTGCCGAACTCGTTCTTCACAGCCCCCAGCACCTGCCAGACCTCGGATGAACGCTTCTCGATGGCCAGGGTGCGGAAGCCCATCTGCAGGCTGTTGAGCAGGGCGGTGAGGGTGGTCGGGCCGGCCACGGTGACCCGGTGCTCGCGCTGGAGCTGGTCGGACAGGCCCGGCCGGCGGATCACCTCGGCGTACAGGCCTTCGGTGGGCAGGAACAGGATGGCGAAATCGGTGGTGTGCGGCGGGGCCACGTACTTGCTGCGGATGCGCTTGGCTTCCTCGCGGACACGCAATTCCAGGGCCTTGCCGGCGCTGAGGATGCCATCGGCATCGGCGGCATCCTGGGCGTCCAGCAGGCGCTGGTAGTCCTCGACCGGGTACTTGGCGTCGATCGGCAGCCACACGGGCTCGCCGTCGTCGGTGCCGGGCAGGCGGATGGCGTATTCCACGCGCTCGGCCGAGCCGGGTACCGTGGCCACGTTGGACGCGTACTGCTCCGCGATAAGGATCTGCTCCAGCAGGGCGCCGAGCTGCACTTCGCCGAACGTGCCGCGGGTCTTTACGTTGGTGAGCACGCGTTTGAGATCGCCCACGCCGGCGGCCAGTGCCTGCATTTCGCCCAGGCCACGCTGCACGGCTTCCAGTCGCTCGGAAACAAGCTGGAACGACTGCCCCAGGCGGGTTTCCAGCGTGGACTGGAGCTTTTCGTCCACCGTGGCGCGCATCTGTTCCAGCTTGGCGGCGTTGTCCTGCTGGATGGCGGCGAGGCGGGTTTCCAGCGTGGCTCGCACATCGGCGAGACGCTTCTCGTTATCCGTGGTGAGTGCCGCCAGGCGCTGGTCGATGCGTTCGCCGAAATGCTTCAGCGTGAGCGAGGATTCCTCGCGGGTCTTGCGCGAGTCGTCGGCCAGGCCCATGCGCAGCGATTGCAGGCCATTGTCGGTGCGCTCGGTGAGCTGGTCGAGACGACGGCTGAAGCCTTCGATGCGTTCCTGCTGCAGGGTGGAAGCGGCCTGCAATTGTTCCTGCACGTGTCCACGGAACTGACCGAAGCTGTCGCCCAGTTCGCTGCGGCCGGCGCGTTGTTCTTCGCGCAGCACGGCTTCGAGGCGGCGGGAATCGTCGCGCAGGGCGTCGAAGCGAGCGGCGCCGTCATCGGTGGCGCGGCTGCGGGTAAGCAATACCACCAGCAGGCCCAGGCAGGCCAGGGCGATGACAAGAAGGGCGATAAGGAGAAGGGATTCGAGCGTCATGCCCCAAGGTTACCCGCTAAATATTGTAGGAGCGCGCCTTGCGCGCGACCGGCATGGCGATAATCTTCACATCATCGCGAACACCGGTCGCGCGCGAGGCGCGCTCCTACAGGGATACTAGATTTCGCGGTTGCCGACGATGACCACGTCGGCCGGGCGGCTGGCGAACAGGCCCACGCAGACCACGCCGGTGATCTGGTTGAGCTTGGTTTCCAGGCCCACGGGATCGGCGATGCGCCAGCCGTGCACGTCGATGATCCAGTTGCCGTTATCGGTGGTGACGCCATCGCGCCACACCGGCTGGCCGCCCATGGCCACGATCTCGCGCGCCACGAGGCTGCGCGCCATCGGGATCACCTCGATGGGCAGCGGGAACTTGCCCAGCACATCGACCTGCTTGGTGGCATCGATGATGCACACGAACTTGTCGGACGCCGCGGCGACGATCTTCTCGCGCGTGAGCGCGGCGCCACCGCCCTTGATGAGGCGCTTGTGCGGGTCGCACTCGTCGGCGCCATCCACGTACAGGTCGAGGCGGCCGGCGGCGTTCAGGTCGAGCACGTCGATGCCCAGCTTGCGCAGGCGCTCGCTGGAGGCCTCGGAACTGGACACGGCCGCCTTGATCTTGTCGCGATACTGCGCAAGTTCGTCGATGAAGAAATTCACCGTGGAACCCGTGCCGACGCCGATGATACCGCCCTTGAACGCGCCGTTGCCGACGTATTTCAGGGCAGCCGTTTCGGCGGCAAGTCGCTTCTCGTTGTCCTGGCTCATCGTTTTTCCAGCGTGAGGATGAAATCCCAGTCGCCCTTGGCGACCGGCATCACGGAGAGGCGGTTGCCCTTGCGCACCAGCGGCATGTCCACCAGTTCGTCGCGACCTTTCAGCTCGTCGAGCGAGATGGTGCGCTTGAGCTTGCGCTCGAATTTCACGTCCACGAGGAACCAGCGCGGTTCTTCGCGCTTGCTCTTCTCGTCGTAGTACTTCGACTTCGGGTTGAACTGGCTTTCGTCCGGATAGGCCGTGGAGGCCACCGTGGCGAGGCCAACGATGCCCGGCACGTCGGTATTGGAGTGGTAGAAAAAGATCTTGTCGCCGACCTTCATGCCGTCGCGCATGAAGTTGCGCGCCTGGTAGTTGCGAACGCCGTCCCAGGGCTCGGTGCCCTTGCGTTCCAGGTCGTCGATGGAAAAGGCGTCCGGCTCGGACTTCATGAGCCAGTACTTCATGCCTTCACGCCCGTGCAGTCGATAAGCTCTTTCTCGGTGGCCACGTAGTCGAGGGCGATGTCCCACTCCGCGGTTTCGAGGGTAGGCACTTCCTGGAACGAATACCCCACGCCCACCAGCAGGGGCTGGGCCGGGCGCTCCTTGTCGCGGAGGAATTCGAAGCTGCGGTCGTAGTAGCCGCCGCCAAAACCCAGGCGATTGCCGCGACGGTCGAAGCCGAGCAGCGGCACCAGCACCAGCTCCAGCTTGTCGGCCTCGATGATGCGCTCGGAGGCCTTCGGCTCGGGAATGCCCAGCTCGTTGGCCTCCACATCCTCGCCCGTGGTCCACGGGGCGAAGCGCAGACGGCGCTTGCCGCCCACCTTGGTGACGATGGGCAGGTAGAAGGTCTGCCCGCGCTCGGCCAGCGGCGCGATGGCGAGGTTCAGCGGCAGCTCGCCGCCCGTGGCCCAGTAACCAGCCACGTGCTTGTCGGTAAGGAATTCGGGGAGCTGTTCCAGCGAGGCACGCAGGCCCTGGGCTGCGGCGACGCGCTCGGCGGGTTTCAGCTCACGGCGCCGCTGGACGAGGTCCGCGCGCAGTTCACGTCTCTCGGGGAGCTTTGACATGGGTGGTTCAGCCGAACGGCACAGGCGGGATTGCCGTCGAGCCGCTCCCTCCGGTGCCGCGGAGGGAACGCTGACCGGTCGCGTGAGACCGGCCGGCGAAGAAAAGGGAGGCGTCCTCCGCCCTGCCGTTGCGCACCAAACGACCTTGATCCAAAGGATCAGGTGGGAGAACCACGTGACTTCAAGGCTTTCCGCACTTGGCGGACATGCGCAACCGTCACGTAAGGTCGACCCGGGGTCGTATGTAGGAACAAGGCAAATGTAAAGTGCACTGTCGAACAGCGCAGAGAACGCCCGACGCTTATTTTACAGAGCCGTCGACGAGCGCATCAAGCTTCTTTCGCAGGGCGGCCAGTCCGTCGGTCAGCACCTGTTCCTGCGAGGTCTGCTCCTTTCGGAGCGTAAGCAGCTCGTGGGCGATGCTCACGGCCGCCAGGACGGCGATGCGGTCGAAGCCGGGCACCTTGGCGTTTGACTTCAACTCGCGCATCTTGCCGTCGAGGAACTGGGCCGCGGCGACGAGTCCGGCGCGCTCATCGGGCGCGCAGGCGATATGGAATTCGCGATCGAGCAGGCGCAAGGCCACCGGTTCGCTGGTCATGGCATTCATGCTTGGTCTGTCAGCCCGTGTTCTCAAGCGCCTTGAGGCGCTGGATCATCGCTTCCACACGGCTGCGCGCCTGTTCGTTGCGCGCCATGAGGCTGGCCCGTTCACCGGCCAGTTGTTCCTGGCTGTGCCGCAGGCTGCGGTTTTCCTCGGAGAGGCGGCGAACGGTATCGACGAGCCGGTCGAGCGTAGCGCTCAGGGCTTCCAGTTCGGTCTTGAAGGCGTCCGGGGTCGTCATGAGGCGGACTATAACAGGGGAGTTGGCAGCCCGGCAGGTCCGATGCGATGACGGGTGCATTAGAATTCATGGTCGTATCCTGAAGGAGTGCCCCTGTCATGTCGGCCAACCTCACCGTCGATCCAGAAGACATCGCCGAGCTGATCGGGCGCTGCAAGCTTGCCACCAACGTCAGCGAGTTCCACGGCTCCCTGGTGGGCTTCATCAGTTCGGGCGGTCATTTCCCGGGCGACTCCGTGCTCGGCGCGCTGCAACTGGAGCCGGATCCCGCTCCCAGCGCCGATGAGACGGCCATGCTGGTGCGCCTGCGCCACCAGACGCAGGAATGGCTCGCCGATCCGGAGCTTACGTTCTCTCCCTGGCTGCCGGACGACGACGCCCCCATCGCCGAGCGTGCCGATGGCCTGACGGACTGGATCCGCGGCTTCCTCGGCGGGCTGGGCCTCGGTGGCTCGGTCGCGCGCAACCAGAACATGAGCGACGACGCGAAGGAGATCCTGAAGGACATGGCCGCCATCGCCGCCACGGAATTCGAATTCGACGCCGACGACGACGTGAACGACGAAAGCCTGATCGAGCTGGAAGAATTCGTCCGCGCGGGCGCCATGCTGCTGCATGCGGAGCTGGCGACGGGCCCGCACCCCACGAGCGACACGCTGCATTGATAGCGCCTGCCGAATACGCCCGGCGGCGCCGGGAGCTCATGCGCATGGTCGGCGAGGATGCGGTACTGATCCTCGCCGCCGCTCCCGAGCGCATGCGCAATGCCGATGCGCCGTGGCCGTACCGGCAGGACTCCGATTTTCACTACCTCACCGGCTTTGGCGAGCCGGAGGCGGTGCTGGCCCTGCTGCCCGGTCGCGCGCACGGTGAGACGGTGCTGTTCTGCCGTGAGCGCGACGCCGAACGCGAGCGCTGGGACGGCGAACGCATGGGCACGGATCGTGCCGCACGCGAGCTGAAACTCGACGACGCGTTTCCCATCGACGATATCGACGACATCCTGCCCGGGATGATCGAAGGGCGTTCGCGGGTGTACTGCCATTTCGGCCAGGAGCCCGACTTCGACGCCCGCCTGCTGGCCTGGATGCGCCGGCTGCGCACCGCGCGCGGCGGTGGCGTGGCACCGAAGGACCTGGTGGCACTGGGTCATCTTCTGCACGACATGCGCCTGTTCAAGTCGCGCGACGAACTGGCCCTGATGCGCCGCGCGGCCGAGGTGGCCGGTGCCGCGCATCTTGCGGCCATGGCCATGGCGCGACCCGGTGTCGCCGAATACGAGATCGAAGGGGAAATCCTCCGCACCATTCGCAGTCGTGGTGCGGTGCCTGCGTTTCCGCCCACGGTGGCGGGCGGTGCCAATGCCTGCATCATGCATTACCAGCAGAACCGCGCCACGCTGCGCGATGGCGACCTGCTGCTGATCGATGCGGGCGCGGAAGTGGAGTGCTATGCCTCCGATATCACGCGCACGTTCCCCGTAGGTGGTCGCTTCTCGAAAGAACAGCGCGCGTTGTACGACATCGTGCATGAAGCGCAGCTCGCGGCCATCGACGCCGTGCGTCCCGGTCGCTCGTTCGCCGACTCGCATGAGGCCGCGGTGCGGGTCATTGCCAGCGGGCTGTGCGCACTGGGCCTCATCAAGGGCAGTGTGGATCGTGTAATCGCCGAGGGCGCCTACAAGCCGTATTTCCCGAGCAAGACGGGCCACTGGCTCGGCCTCGACGTGCACGACGTGGGCGATTACCGCATCGACGGCGAACCGCGCGTGCTGGAAGAGGGCATGGTGCTCACGGTAGAGCCGGGCATCTACGTGCCACCGGACGATCGCACGGTACCCGAACGCTGGCGTGGCATCGGCATCCGCATCGAAGACGACGTGATCGTCACCCGCGGCACCCCCGAAGTGATGACGGCGATCGTCCCCAAGTCCCCCGACACCCTGTAGGAGCGCGCCTGCGCGCGACCGGGATTATCGCAAAGCCGGTCGCGCGCAGGCGCGCTCCTACAGAAGTAGGTGATCGCGATCTGTGGCAAAGAAAAAGGCCGCCTCACGGCGGCCTTTTCATCTCACGGTCCCTTCGGCAGCACATCCTTGCGTCGATGTGCCTCGTCATCCGAATGCACCTCGTACCACATCGCATTCAGCACGGCGAAGCTGCAGGCGAGGCCGAGGCCGAGAA
This sequence comes from Luteibacter anthropi, assembly GCF_023699965.1. Classification (NCBI taxonomy): domain Bacteria; kingdom Pseudomonadati; phylum Pseudomonadota; class Gammaproteobacteria; order Lysobacterales; family Rhodanobacteraceae; genus Luteibacter; species Luteibacter anthropi. The sequence continues at coordinate 1,006,007 of NZ_CP077072.1, read as the reverse complement.
TCCAGGCGAAATACCACATGGCGGCGCTCCTTCAGTACATGCTGTGCGACTTGCGCACGTGTTCGAGAGTGACCCGGCCGCGCATCACGCGGAAGACCCAGCCGGTGTAGAGCAGGATGATCGGCATGAACACCACGGTCACGCAGAGCATCAGGAACAGCGTACCTTCGCTCGACGAGGCATCCCACACCGTGAGGCTCGATGTCGGGCTGGTGGCCGATGGCATCAGGAACGGGAACAGCGCGAAGCCCGCCGAGAGGATCGTACCGGCCACCGCCAGGCTGCTGCAGAAGAAACCCATGAAGCCGCGACGACCGATGAACACCTGAAGACCCAGCGCGCCGGCAAAGGCGATCACGGGAGCGGCCCAGAACAGTGGGTGCGTCAGGTAGCCCGCAAACCACGAGCCACCCATGGCCACCTGCTTGGCCAGCGGATTCGACACGCCATCGGTCACCACCGGACCGGCCACCGCATAGCCGGGAATGCCGTAGGCCAGCCACACGCCGGCGAGCACGAACAACACCACGTACACCAGCGAAGCGATACGCGAAACACGCACCGCGCGCTCGGCGATGACGTGGTCGGCCTTCATCGCCGCCCATGCCGCACCGTGCGCCAGCAGCATGCTGAGGCTCACCAGCCCGCTCAGCAGCGCGAACGGACGGAACAGCTGGAAGAACGTGCCATCCCAGGTCATGCGCAGGTCGCCGTCGAAGTGGAACGGCAGGCCCAGGAACAGGTTGCCGAAGGCCACGCCACAGACCAGCATCACGATGACGCCCGATGCGACCAGGGCGTAGTCCCACACGGCCTTCCACGTGGCGTTGTGCACCTTCTCGCGGAAGTTGAAGCCCACCGGTCGGATGATGAAGGCCACCAGTAGCACGAACATCGCCACGTACAGCCCCGAGAACGAGGCGGCGTAGAGCAGCGGCCACGCGGCGAATACCGCGCCGCCGCCGAGAATGAACCACACCTGGTTGCCTTCCCACGTGGGCTCGATGGTTTCCAGTAGCACCACGCGTTCGTGTTCGTCCTTGCCGAGCACGCGCAGCAGGGCGGCCACGCCGAAGTCGAAGCCATCCATGATGGCGAAGCCGATCAGCAGGATGCCGATCAGGGCCCACCAGATGATGCGCAGGGTTTCGTAATCGAACATGTCGTTCTCCTTTACGCCGTCTGCGCCGTGGTAGGAATGGCATCCGGCTTCTTCGGCCACATGCCGAGGCCGTCCGGTCCCTTGCGGGCAAACTTCACCATGAGGTAGCCGTCGATCACGGCAAGCGCGGTGTAGAACAGCACGAAGCCGCCGAGCGAGATCCATACCTGTCCGCTGGTGAGCGACGAGGCGCCCAATGCGGTGGGCAGCACGCCCTCGATGGCCCACGGCTGGCGACCGTACTCGGCCACGATCCAACCCAGCTCCGCCGCTACCCATGGCAACGGCAGGCTCCACAGTGCCACGCGCAGGAAGCGGCGGCCTTCAAGGCGGCGCTTGCTGGCGCGCCAGAACGCGTAGCCGAACAGGAAGATGAACCAGAAACCGCAGGCGACCATGATGCGGAACGACCAGAACAGCACCGGCACGTTGGGGATGGTGCTGTCGGCCGCCTTCTGGATGTCGTCCGGCGAAGCCTTGCGCGGATCATCCATGAAACGCTTCAGCAGCAGCGCGTAGCCCATGTCCTTGTCGTGCGCGGCGAGGATGGCCTTGGCCTGCGCATCGTTCTTGTTCTCGCGCAGGATCAGCATCGCATCGTAGGCCTTGATGCCATCGGCGATGCGCACCTTGGCATCGTCCACGAGGTCGGCGATGCCCAGGATCGGCTCGTCGATGGAGCGCGTGCCCATCAGGCCCATCACCCAGGGAATCTTCACGGCCGCGTGGGTCTGGTGGTTCTTCACGTCGGGCAGGCCGAACAGCGTGAACGCCGCCGGTGCCGGTTCGGTTTCCCACATGGCCTCGATGGCGGCCATCTTCATCTTCTGGTTTTCCGAGACGGTGTAGCCCGACTCGTCGCCCAGTACCACCACGGACAACGAGGCGGCGAGGCCGAAGCTGGCCGCGACCGTGATGGAGCGCTTGGCGAAGTCGATGTTGCGCCCGCGCAGCAGGTACCACGCACTGATCGACAGCACGAACATCGCACCCATGGTGTAGCCCGCGCTTACGGTATGCACGAACTTCGACTGGGCGACCGGGTTGAAGATCACCTCCTTGAACGAGGTGACCTCCATGCGCATCGTCTCGGCGTTGAAGGCTGCGCCCACCGGGTTCTGCATCCATGCGTTGGCGATGAGGATCCACAGCGCCGACAGGCTGGTGGCCAGGGCGAGGAACCAGGTCACCAGCATGTGCTTCAGCGGCGAGAGGCGATCCCAGCCGAAGAAGAACAGGCCGACGAGGGTGCCTTCGAGGAAGAAGGCCATCATGCCTTCGATGGCCAGCGGGGCACCGAAGATGTCGCCGACGTAGTGGGAGTAGTAGGCCCAGTTCGTGCCGAACTGGAATTCCATGGTGACGCCGGTGGCGACACCCATGGCGAAGTTGATGCCGAAGAGCACGCCCCAGAACTGGGTCATGCGCTTCCATACCTCGCGTCGGGTCATGACGTACACGCTTTCCATGATGGCAAGCATGAAGGCCAGGCCCAGCGTCAGTGGCACGAAAAGGAAGTGATAGAGCGCGGTCAGCGCGAATTGCAGGCGCGATAAGCCGACGACATCGGGGTCGACAATCATGGCTGGGTTCCCTGGGTAGAGGCAGAAGCGGGTGCGAGTGCGCGGCTGACGCCGGCGGGCGAAACATCGGCCCGGGGCAGCGGGCGTATGGCCACGTACCAGATGAGCATGAGCACCGCGAGTTTGGCGACGACGATCACCGAAAGCTCGAAAACGAGCTTCTTTAGTGGTTTGTCGCGCCATCGGCGGCGTTTGGTCGGAATGTCGTCAACCATGTGTACGACTCCAGCAATTCCCTTGAATATTCGCCTGGCATCGTAAGCCTGGCGGTTCCGACGCGAGCCATGGCCGATTGTCGCAACGGGCTGACCGCGTATCCTTGCGTTTTCCCCTGTCGCCACAGCATACGCTTCGATGACCCAGAGTAAAGTGCGTTACGCCTCAGTCGATGTACTACGCGGTATCACCGTCGCCGCCATGTTGCTGGTGAACGATCCAGGAGACTGGGGCCATGTCTGGTGGCCCCTGGAGCATGCCGGGTGGAATGGCTTCACTCCCACCGATCTGGTTTTTCCCCTGTTCCTTTTTATCGTGGGCGTGTCGGTCTCGCTCGCCATCGTGCCGCGTGTCGAAGCGGGCGCACCGAAGGCACCGATTCGGCATGCGGCGATACGCCGCGCGCTGCGCATTGCCGGATTGGGGCTGCTGTTGAACGTGGTTGCGTGGCTGGCCATACCGGATGCGCACCTGCGCCTGCCCGGGGTCTTGCAACGGATCGGCCTGTGTTTCGCCGCCGCATCGCTGCTGGCGATCCATGTGGGGGCATGGACCCGGGACCTGCTGGCGCTGGGGTTGCTGGCCGGCTATGGGGCCTTGCTGTTGATCGGCGGCATGGAGCCATGGACCAACCTGCCCAGCCGGGTGGATACGGCCGTGTTCGGGCCCTTCGTCTATATGACCGACCCGGCGACCGGCCGCGGGCATGACCCCGAGGGGCTACTGGCCACCCTGCCGGCGCTGGCCAGCACCCTGCTGGGTATGCGGGCGGGCGCGTGGCTGGTGCGGGGCGAGGTCCGCCGGCTGGTGATCGCTGGCGTGGTGTTGCTGGCGGCAGGCTGGCTGGCGCAGGGAGTGTGGCCGCTCAACAAGAACCTGTGGACACCGAGCTATGTCCTGTGGGCCGGGGGCTGGTCGTTCCTGTTGCTGGCGGCAGCCCACATGCTGGTGGACCGTCGCGGCTGGCGACTGCCGGGCCGGGCATTCGGCGTGAATGCCATTGCGGCGTATGCGGGGTCCGGGCTGATGGTCTACATCCTGATCGCCCTGGGCATCACCGAGCCGTTGTACCACTGGGTCTTCGCGTCATGGATGACGCCGCTCTTCGGGCCGTATGTCCCCTCGGCCGCCTGGGGCGTGGCGTTTGTCGCCGTGTGGTGGCTGGTGGTCCGCTGGATGGACCACCGCCGTATCTACCTGAAGGTGTAAAGCGACCGCCACCTCCCCACCCGTCGTTCCTGTGAAAACAGGAACCCAGCGCCCCGGTTTGCCAGTAAGGCGAGGGCGCTGCATCGGCTCTGGCGTAGGGGATGTTATCGCGACAACCGTCTGCACCGCGCTGGGTTCCAGCTTTCGCTGGAACGACGGCTTCGGGCGGGGTTGCGTTAGCTCCCCTACCCGTCGTTCCTGTGAAAACAGGAACCCAGCGCCCCGGTTTGCCAGTAAGGCGAGGGCGCTGCATCGGCTCTGGCGTAGGGGATGTTATCGCGACAACCGTCTGCACCGCGCTGGGTTCCAGCTTTCGCTGGAACGACGGCTTCGGGCGGGGTTGCGTTAGCTCCCCTACCCGTCGTTCCTGTGAAAACAGGAACCCAGCGCCCCGGTTTGCCAGTAAGGCGAGGGCGCTGCATCGGCTCTGGCGTAGGGGGTGTTATCGCGACAACCGGCTGCACCGCGCTGGGTTCCAGCTTTCGCTGGAACGACGGCTTCGGGCGGGGTTGTCGTTACCTTCCCTACCCGTCGTTCCTGTGAAAACAGGAACCCAGCGCCCCGGTTTGCCAGCACGGCGAGGGCGTTGCATCGGCGTTGGCGTAGGGGGTGTTATCGCGACAACCGTCTGCACCGCGCTGGGTTCCAGCTTTCGCTGGAACGACGGCTTCGGGGGCGTTTTCCCAACGTGCCAGCCGTCGTCCCTATGTGCGCGACGCTTACTTCAACAGCGCGAACGCATCCCGCGTCAGGTTTTCCGGCTCGCCCGTGGTGCACACCACATCGTCCTCGATGCGGATGCCGCCGTACTTGCGGAAGCGATCCACCCTGGCCCAGTCGATATCCGCAGCCACCGGCTTGTCCTTCAGTTCGGCCAGCAGCATGTCGATGAAGTACAGGCCCGGTTCGATCGTCACCACCATGCCCGGTTCGAGCTGACGGGTGAGGCGGAGGTAGGGATGACCATCCGGTCGGGCGATGGTGCCACCGGTTTCCGAGGCCTGGAAGCCGGCCACATCGTGCACCTGCAAACCGATGCCATGACCCAGGCCGTGCGGGAAGAAGGCTGATGACACGCCGGACTCCACGGCACTCTCCGCACTCATGCGAATGAACCCGTGCTCGCGCAGCACACCCGCGATCACATGGTGCGCATGCACGTGCAGCTCGGGATAGCTCTGCCCCGCACGCACCTTCGCCACGAACGAACGCTCGGCGGCGTCCATGGCATCGATCAGCTCCTGGAACTCACCCGCATCCTTGCCCGCATAGGTACGCGTGATATCGCTGGCATAACCCGAGGCGCTGGCACCGGCGTCGATGAGGAACGAGCGGTTTTCCGCCGGGGCGCTGCGATCGAAGTGCGTGTAATGCAGCACGGCGCCATGCTCGTTGAGACAGACGATGCTGGAATAAGGCAGCTCGGCGTCGATCTGGCCCACGGCCGCCAGATAGGCCTGGTGGATGCCGATCTCGCTCTGGCCATCACGGAAAGCCTGCTCGGCCGCACGATGCCCACGCGTGCCGCGACGGCTGGCCTCGCGCATCAGCTCCAGCTCGTACGGCGTCTTGAACGAGCGGTGGTAGTGCAGGTGATCGACCACTACCGATGGATTGTTCGGCACCACCGAATCCAGCATCGTGTCGCCGATGATCGCGCAGCGCGACTGCATGGCCGGTAGTTCGGCCAGGGCGTCGACGGGCTTGCGCACGATCACGATATCGAAGTGCTCCACCCAGTAGCCGGTAGGCGCTTCGGGCACCACGTGCCAGTAGTCGCGCGGCTGCAGGAACACCAGCTTGGGCTTGTGCCCGGGGGTGTACACCAGCCAGCTGCCCGGGGCATCCACCAGCGGCAGCCAGTGCTTGAAATGCGGGTTGACCACGAACGGGTAGTCCTGGTCATCGAGGAACTTCGTGATCGGCTGGCCGGCGGGTATCACCAGGTGGTCGAAACCACCCCGGGCCAGCGCCGTGTCCGTGCGCTCGCGCAGGGTGGCAAGGTGCTGGGGATAAAGCGCTGCCAGCGCGTCGTTCATCGGTGTTCTCCGGGAGAAGTGGGGCGGGGGGAAACGCCAATGGTGCGCTCATGCCGCCGCCACGCCAACCCCGCGCGCCGGATCAGGCGCGGGCAAACACCAGTACGAAGTCACCCGCGAGGTCACCCAGGCTCTGGCGCAGTGCCGTGGCACTGTGGTCGCTGTGACCGGCCAGGCTGCGCAGGTGGGCGCCGAAGAGGGTGATGGCGAAATGCCCCACGGCGAAGTCGTGATCGGGCGAGCGCCAGTCGGCCAGCGGCGTCCAGCTGGCGCAGGCGGGGCAGGCGACATAGGCCGAGTCCGGCGCATCGCACCACACGGCCAGGGCTTCTTCCAGGGCATCGCTGCCTTCCTCGCCCGGGGCCAGCACGGCGCGGCAATCGGGGCAGCGGATGCGGAATCCGGCGTCGTAACGACAGAAGATCCCGTTTTCCGGGCCGCCTTCGACGAGATACGCGCCTTCCTCGCCCTCGACCCAGCGATTGCCGGCGGCGTGCAGGCCGATGGCGAGAATGCCTTGCTCGCGCAGGTCCTCGTCGATGGTGCGGAAACGCGGCTCACCGGCGCCGAACAGATGTGGCGAGATCACGCCCTTGCCGACCAGACGCAGGTACAGGTCGGTGGCTGCGGCTGCGGCGTCGTCGCGCTGGAGTCGTGAATCGACCAGGATGGTGGTGGCATCGCTCATGGGTGGATGGTGAGGCGCGCGCCGGTCTACGTAAAGCACGTGTCACGTCATTCGTTCAGTCCGCCTGCGGTCCGATCCATTCCTCGATGAGGTGCAGATGCGCATCCACGATGGCGACGATGCGATGTCCCGACCAGCACTGGGTCGCCGAGGACGCCTGTTCGCGCCACAGCTCGTGGATACCCACTTCGAGCGTCCGCTCCCTTTCGCGCAGGGCAGGCAATGAAAAACGCACCTGGCGCACCGCGCCCGGAGCCGTATCGCCCACGCCAAGCAGCATGAGCCCACCCACCGACAGGTCGCACAACTGCCCCAGTTCCACGCCCGTCATCGCATCGGTGACGGTGATGGGACTGGTCACACGCTTGCGCGGCGAGCGGCGCTGTTCGGCATCGTGTGTCATGCGTGGCCCGCCGAGTGTGCGCCGTCGCGGCGCAGGTGGCGGGCCACGGCACGCCATGCGCGATCAACCGGCGGTGTGCGATGTTCGTTCCATTCGCGGGCATCACCGCGCGCTATCTGCGTGGCAAGGCGGGTAAGGTCCATGTCGTCCACGCGCACGCCACGCGAATCCACGAGCAGGCAGCGGGCCGTGGGCGGGGAAAACCAGGCCAGCTTGCGCCGCACGGGGCGGCCGTCCGGCCTGCGGAACTCGAACCACGTTCCGAAGCGCGTGCGAGCAAAGCCCTCGTAGATGGCCTGGGCGGCCGGATCGAGCGGAACCGGTTGCACGGGCGGCAACGGTTCGCCATGTGCCGTGCCTTCACCGAGGCGCGGCCTCTGCTTCAGGCGCATGGCGATATCCATCTGCGAGGGCGTGTCCTGGCCCGGCGCATCGAAAACGCCGGCCACCACCTGTGCGGCTTCCGAGGTGGACATGCCCAGGTGTTCCAGCCCGCGTTCGATATCGTGGCGAAGGCGTTGCGGGTCGCCCTGCTTTGCGAGCAACTGCTCGGTGATGCCGAGGCAGTGCAGGAAGGATTCGCCTGTTTCGCCACCGCGCAGCAGGTGAAGCGCAAGGACATCCGTCCAGGTCCGTTCCAGCAGGATGCGCAGCACGCCGCGGGGTTCGTTCCGTTCGGTCATGCGTTCGGCCATCAGCTCGGTGGCGTGCTGGCGCGCGCGTTCCAGGCGGTCGCGGCCTTCCATCGCTTCGATCTGCCGCCGCTCGGCGACATGCGCCTTGCGGGTGAGCTGGGCCAGATGCTGTTCGATGTCCTCGCGCCAGGCCGGATCGATGGTTTGCGCCTGTCCCGCATCGGTCACCAGGCGCTCCAGCCTTGCACTCAGTGCCTCGTCCGCTTCGCCTTCCGCCGGGTCGAGCCACGGCTGGGCCGCCCGGCTCACGGTGTCGAGCAACTGGCGTGCCGGATGGGTCGGGTCGTCGAAAAAGCGCCGGTCGTCCATGGCAGAGCGCAGCACGGACCATTGCAGACTGCCCAGCACGGCCAGGGCAGGACCTTGCCGGGGCAGCTCCCGGGCGAGGTTGTCGAACAGCAGGGCGACGAGGGTGACCGTGTCGTCCTGTAGCTCGGTGAGGCTGGCGGGCGGGGCGCCGGCCGGGCGCGTACGGTCGATCGCCGCCAGCAGTTCATCGTGCAGGCTGCGGGCATCGAGGATGTCGCGACGCTCGACCTGGCTGCCCTGCATGGCCTTGCCTTGAAGAGCATGCAACGCCGCCTGCCATTCGGCGCTCGTCGCAAGCCGGGCACGTATGCGGGTGCCGTGGTCGTGTTCCACATGATCGGCGAGCAGCGTGCGCAGCCCTTCGAGCACGCTGGTGGCGTCATGTGCCCGGTGGGTATCCGATGAGGCTTCCCCCGTGGCCCGCAGGGCAGGCGGCTGTACCACGCGAACGGTGGGGTAGATCCGGAAGCCGGGAAGAATGCCGTGGGAGAGGTAGTGCCCGTTCAAGGCCTCGTAGAAGGTTTCACTGTGGGCCAGCACCTGGGCGTCGATGGCCTGGTACAGGATGATCCGATGCGCGGCCGGCAGTGTCAGCGCTTTGGCGGCGTCCTCCAGCGCGGCCACGAGTGCCCGGGGACCGAAGGGCAGCGCGGCTCCCTCCAGGGGCGCCGCGCCAGCCAGCACCGCCATGCGATAGCCGAGCTCGAACAGGCTGCCGGCGCTGCGCGACTCGGCCCGCGAGGCCATGCTGGACAAGGTGGCAGCCTGCTCCTGCTCACTGGCGTCGAGCAGGCTCAGGGAGGGGTGATCGTCATGCGAGGGATGGACGCCGGAATGCGCCCCGAGGCGCCGGAAGCGTTCCGCCACCCCGGCGGCAAAGCGATTGCGAAAGGCCGGCCCTTCGCGCTCCAGGATGGCCCGGCTTTCGAAGCAGTGCTGCTGGTCCAGATGGTTGCGGCTGGCATCGGCGATGGCGAAGAGCCGGCGGTCGGTATCACGCAGGGCTTCGCGCAGTGGCGCATCCAGCCACGCAAGGCACAGCGAAAGACCCTGCTGTACTTCGCGCTCCACGCGCGGGGAGGCAGGCACGGTGGGTGAGACCGTCCGTTCGTCCGGAGGCGATGTGCCAGGGCTCATCGATGACAGTTCCTCCCCCGGACCGGGTCCGGGTCTGGAGGCAGCGTACGCGTTGCGCCGGATGGCGGATGGCGCACATTCGGCCAATGGCGCGAATATGCATATGGACGTCCATACGAAAACGGTTATGGACCGGACTATCGTTCTTTGGCGATGTGTGACGCTCGTCATCACAAACATGAACGGACGCGCGTTTACGGCAGCTCAGTCAGGGTTTGTGTCCAAGATGGATGCGCATATCCAATGTTACGTTGCGCTCGCAGTCGGCGGTGGAGATGGCTGCGCGCTGGCCGGGATGCCATCACTTCCTTCTATCGAGCATGCCCCATGTCAAAGCGACACTCCCCCGCTCCGGCCGACGACCGGCCCTCGGTGGTCCAGCTCGTGCCCGACGAGGCGCGCCTCTACAACCTGTTGATGGAGCCGGGTGAAACCAGTCTTTCTCCCGAGCAACTGCGCGAACATTTCCGCCGTTCCGGCATTCTCGCCGACGACCCGCGCGCGGCAGGTATCTACGATTACCTGGACAAGGCACGCCAGCGCAACGAAACCAGCCTGTCGGTGACCGAGTTCGCCGTGGTGTTTGCCATGAACCCAAGCCTGTTCATGCGCATCGCGGAAGATTCCATGGTGGTTCCCGCGTGGAGCGATTTCGCCCGTTCGGTGGGAAAGATCTTCAACGAACGCCGCTCCAGCAATGGCGGCAAGGTGGCGGCGTACATCCCGGAACTGGCGCGCGTGCCGGCTGATCGCTACGGCCTCAGCATGTGCAGCGTGGATGGCCAGCGCGCGCATTACGGTGACGCGCAGGAGATGTTCAGCATCCAGTCCATTTCCAAGACGATCAGCTACTGCATCGCCCTGGAAGAAGCTGGCAACGAGCGCCTACATGAGCGCATCGGACGCGAGCCCAGCGGCCACTCGTTCAATGCCATCACGCTCGATCCCCGCCGTCGTCCGCATAACCCGATGATCAACGCCGGTGCCATCGTGAGTTGTTCGCTCATACGGCCCGGGGATTCGGCCTCTGCGCGTTTCTCGCATGTCTTCGATACCTGGAAGAAGCTGGCGGCCAACGGTGCGGTATCGTTCAACAACACCGTGTTTCTCTCCGAGCGCGATTCGGCCGATCGCAATTTTGCGCTGGCCTATTTCCTTCGCGAGAACGGCGCGTTCTCCAAGGAGACCAACGTGGCCGCGACGCTGGATTTCTACTTCCAGTGCTGCTCCATCGAGATGAACTGCGATTCCATGGCCGTGGTCGCTGCCACGCTCGCCAATGGCGGCGTCAACCCGCTTACCAACGAACGCGTGTTCTCGTCGGGAACGGTGAAGCACTGCCTGTCGTTGATGCATTCCTGCGGCATGTACGACTTCTCGGGTGAATTCGCCTTCCTCATCGGCGTGCCGGCGAAGTCGGGCGTAGGTGGCGGCATCATGGTGGTGGTGCCCGAGAAGCTGGGCTTCTGCGTGTGGTCGCCGCCGCTGGACGAGAACGGCAACAGCGTGCGCGGCATCGAGTTCTGCAAGGGCCTCACCTCGATGTACTCGTTCCACAACTTCGACATCGTCACCGGCCATGACGGCAGCGAACGTATCGACCCCACGCGCCGGAATGTCTCGCTCGACAATGCGCGTCATGTGGACCTGTGCTGGGCCGCCATGCACGGCGACATCAAGGAAATGCAACGCCTGGTCGCCAGTGGCGTGAATCTCAACGGTGCCGACTACGACGGCCGTACGGCACTGCACATCGCTGCGTCGGAAGGCAAGCTGGAATCGGTGCGCTACATCCTGCAGAACGGCGGCCAGTTCGACCGGGTGGATCGCTGGGGCAACTCCGCCGTGCAGGACGCCGAGCGCGGGGAACACCACGCCATCGTCGCCCTGTTCGAGGCATTCGCCAGCGGCGGTCGCAAGACGCGTCTCAGCGCCTGACCATCATTCGCCGGTCGGCGCGATCTCCATGAACGCCTCGATCACGTCGTTGAGAAAGCGCTGACCGAGCGCAGTGGTACGCAACAACGTTGCATTGTCTTCGATCCAGCCCTTGCGCAGGCACTGCGTGAGGGCCGGCTCGATGATCGAGTGGTTCAGCCCCGTGCGCTCCGTGAAATCCGCCATCGGCACGCCGTCGATCAGGCGCAGCGCATTGAGCATGTATTCGAAGGGCAGGTCAGCCGCTTCCACGATGGAGTCGCCACCGATGCGCTTTGTATCACCCGAGGTGGCAAGGTAGGCGGCGGGCAGGCGGGTCTTCCAGCGGCGGCGCACCGTGTTGGCGTCACTGATCTTGCCGTGGGCACCGGCGCCGATGCCCAGGTAGTCGCCGAAGCGCCAGTAATTGAGATTGTGCGCGCAACGGCGTCCGTCGCGTGCGTAGGCCGATACCTCGTACTGGGCATACCCGGCGTCTGCCAGGCGATCCTGGCAGGCTTCCTGGATACCCCATGCCGCGTCGTCGTCCGGCAGCGGCGGTGGGTTGGCGGCAAAGGCCGTGTTCGGTTCCAGCGTGAGCTGGTAATGCGAGATATGCGTGGGCGAGAGCGCTACCGCTCGATCGACATCGTTCAGCGCACCGGCCAGATCCTGCTGCGGCAATGCGTACATCAAGTCGATATTGATGTTCTCGATGCCGGCGTCCTGTGCGTGGCGCACGGCATCGGCGGCTTCGTTGGCCGAGTGGATGCGGCCCAGGCGATGCAGCTTGTCGTTGTCGAAGCTCTGCACACCGAACGAGATGCGGTTCACGCCCGCAGCAAGGTAACCGTCGAAACGGCCGTGTTCCACGGTGCCGGGATTGGTTTCCAGCGTGATTTCCGCGCCATGCGCGAACGGCAGGCGTTCGCGTGCGCCATCGAGGAAGCGCGCAATCAGCTCCGGCATGAACAGGCTGGGCGTGCCGCCGCCGAAGAACACTGTTTCGATCTTGCGGCCACCGATGGCATCGCCGAAGTCGCGCAGGTCGGCATCCATGTCGGCCAGCAGCACATCGACGTAGCGTTCGTACTCGGGCGTGCCACGCACGCCGTGCGAGTTGAAGTCGCAGTACGGGCATTTGCGCACGCACCATGGCATGTGCACATACAACGACAGCGGTGGCGGGATAAGGCTCATGCCAGCTCGGCGAAGCGTGCCTTGAGCACGGCCAGGGCCTGGCCGCGGTGGCTCATGCGGTTTTTCAGGGCGGGTTCGATCTCGGCGGCGCCCAGGTCGGAGCCGTCAGGCAGGAACAGCGGGTCGTACCCGAAACCACCCTCGCCGCGTGGGGCTTCGAGGATGCGGCCATGCCAGCGGCCTTCGGCGATCAGCGGCGCCGGATCGTCCGCATGACGCAGCAGTACCAGCACGGCGATGAAGTAGGCGCTGCGCTTTTCCATCGGCACGCCGTCAAGTTCGCGCAGCAGCCTGGCATTGTTGGCGGGGCTGTCGCCGTGTACGCCGGAATAGCGCGCGGCATACAGGCCCGGAGCGCCGTTGAGCGCGTCCACGCAGATGCCCGAGTCGTCGGCCAGGGCGGGCAGGCCGGTGGCACGGGAGGCGTGGCGTGCCTTGATGAGTGCGTTCTCGACGAAGGTGAGCCCGGTTTCATCGGCATCGCTGACACCGAAGGTGCTCTGCGGCAGCAGTTCGACGCCGCTGCCGGCCAGGAGCTGCTCCAGCTCGACCACCTTGCCCGCATTGCTCGACGCGAGAACGATGCGCATCACAGGCCCCCGGCGAATTCGCTGGCGTATTCCACGCGGCCGGCATAGCCCGCCAGGCCGTCGATGGTGAGCGGCAGCACCTGGAAGGCATTGCCGCCTTCGAAGGCATCGTGCAGATCGTGCGCCGAGGCCTTGCCGAAGCCGAAACCCGCGTAATAGGCAGGCGAGCCCAGCACGAAGATCGCGCGCGCATCGGCCACGAAGCAGGCGCCGATGCCTTCCTCGATCAGCTCGCGGCCGATGCCCTGGCGCTGGTGATCCGGGTGCACGGCGACCGGGGCGAGGCCGAGGGCCTTGCCGTCGTCACCGTTCTCCACCGTGACCGGCGAGAACAGCACGTGACCCAGCACGGTGTCGTCGTCATCCACGGCCACCAGCGAGATGCTGGCCTTGCCGGCATCCACGAGGCGGCGCACGAGATCGCCCTCGGCCGGGCGGCCGAAGGCGGCGTGGTGCAGGGCCACGATGGCATCGAGGTCGGCGGCGGTGGCCGGGCGCACGTCAGTCATGGCGTGGACTCCAGCGCGGCGCGCTGCGCGGCCACCAGCTCGTCGACGCCCTTGGCGGCCAGGTCGAGCATGGCGTTCATTTCTTCACGGCGGAAGGCGTGCCCTTCGGCGGTGCCCTGCACCTCGATGAGGCCGCCACCGTCGTTCATGACGACATTCATGTCGGTATCGCAGTTGGAATCCTCGGCATAGTCGAGGTCCAGCACGGGCACACCCTCGTAGATGCCCACGGAAACGGCGGCCACGGCGCCCAGGATGGGGTTGCGCTTGATGGCGTTGCGACGGGTGAGGGTGGCGATGGCATCCACCAGCGCCACATAGGCACCGGTGATGGCGGCGGTGCGGGTGCCGCCATCGGCCTGGAGCACGTCGCAGTCGAGCGTGATCACGCGCTCGCCCAGGGCGGCACGATCGACGCAGGCGCGCAGCGAGCGGCCGATGAGACGCTGGATCTCCATGGTGCGGCCACCCTGGCCGCCACGGGCGGCTTCGCGCTGGGTGCGGTCGCTGGTGGCCCGCGGCAGCATGCCGTATTCGGCCGTGACCCAGCCCTCGCCCTTGCCGCGCAGCCACGGCGGCACGCGCTCTTCGATGGAGGCTGTGCAGAGCACGCGGGTGTCGCCATAGCTCACGAGCACGGAGCCTTCGGCATGGCGGGTGAAGTGGCGTTCGATGCTGACGGTGCGCAGCTGGTCGGCGGCGCGGCCGCTCGGACGGGAAAAGGACATGGGTGGGCCTGATTTGGGCGCGGGCGGTGGGTCAGTTTACCATTGCGCCCCCAGTCACCGCGCGAGCGACCTCCCCATGATCCGTAGCATGACCGCCTACGCGTCCGCCGAAAGCGCGGGCCCGTCCGGCACGCTGACCTGCGAACTCCGCACGGTGAACCACCGCTACCTGGAGATCAGCCCGCGCCTGCCGGACGATCTGCGTAGTTTCGAAAGTGCCCTGCGCGAGCGCATCGCCACCCGCCTGTCGCGCGGCAAGGTAGACGTGACCGTCCGCCTGCGCGGCGAAGCCGGCTCCGGCGATGCCCTGCGCATCAACGGCACGATGCTCTCGCGCCTGTCCGAACTGGCCCTCGACCTGGAACAGCGCTTCCCGCGCATGTCCATCGAATTCACCGAACTGCTGCGCTTCCCCGGCGTGCTCCAGCAGCCCGAATCGGATGCCGACGCCCTCCAGGCCGCACTCATCGACGTGCTCGACCGCGCGCTGGATGCCCTGGCCGACACCCGTGGTCGCGAAGGCAGCAAGCTCGGAGAAATCCTCCGCGAACGTCTCGACGGCATCGAGAAGATCGTCTCCGACGTGCGCGGCTGGCTCCCTGAAATCCGCGCCGCCCTGCGCGCCCGCCTCGAAACCCGCCTGGCCGACATCCGCCAGCCGGTGGAACCGGGCCGCCTGGAACAGGAACTGGTGCTCCAGGTCACCCGCATCGACGTAGACGAAGAACTCGACCGCCTCGCCACCCACATCTTCGAAGCCCGCCGCGTGCTGGCGCTGAAAGAGCCCATCGGCCGCCGTCTCGACTTCCTCATGCAGGAATTCAACCGCGAGGCGAACACGCTCGGTTCGAAGTCGGTGGACTCCCGTACGACGAATGCGGCGGTGGAGCTGAAGGTGTTGATCGAGCAGATGCGTGAGCAGGTGCAGAATATCGAGTGATGTATCTCAGAGTCTCGGGCGGTCCGTAAATGACCGAAGGACGGGCCGGTTCGCGCTATTTAAGCTGACAGTCGCTCTCCATGCCTCTACGCCCAAGAGATCTGTTTCATGACGAAGAATATCGTTAGCCCTTTAGGTATCGCGAGACACGAACTCGCGCATACCCCGTCAAAGGGCCAACAGGCTTTCAACAGGTTGATCGAGAAGATCGAGAAGCGCCGCGCGACGCTGGCCGACTGGGAAGCCTTCGGTGCCGACTTCCGGCGCAAATTCAACGACGAACTGCTGCCGTTGCGGGGCAGCTTCAACACGTTGCGGATTCAGATGGTGAAGCGCCTGGATCAGGCGCACGGTACCAAAGGCCTGACGAATGCAGAGCGACAGATAGTCGAGGAACTGATCACCCATGTCGCCGGCGATTTACTCGCCGTCGTCGACGACCCCGCTATCAAGGAAATCTTCCAGCGCTACAACGCGGCAAGTGCCGAGGAAGAGGCGGCTGCGATCAAGATGATGCGCGATGCGCTACAGGATGTACTCCGCGTCGATATCCCGGATGACGTCAACTTCGCTTCTATCGACGACATGCGTCTCCACTTTAAGGAGCAGCTGGGCCAGGACGGGGAGCGTGAACGCGCCCGTCATGAGGCGAAAGCAGCGCACCACGCGAAGCGCAAGCAGTCACCCAAGCAGGCAGCAGCCGAGGAGCGGGCACGCGCCGAGGAGGCAGAGGTGCACCTGTCGATCCGGGAGGTCTACCGCAAGCTGGCCAGCTTGCTTCATCCCGATCGCGAGCCCGACCCCGTCGAACGGGAGCGTAAGGCCGTCCTGATGCAACGGGTCAACCATGCTTACGCCAACAAGAGCCTCCTCGACCTGCTCGAGTTACAGCTGGAG
The DNA here is from genome assembly GCF_023699965.1 of Luteibacter anthropi. Classification (NCBI taxonomy): domain Bacteria; kingdom Pseudomonadati; phylum Pseudomonadota; class Gammaproteobacteria; order Lysobacterales; family Rhodanobacteraceae; genus Luteibacter; species Luteibacter anthropi. The sequence goes on along the minus strand of NZ_CP077072.1, from coordinate 989,785 downwards.
CTGGAACACATCGATCGGTCCGTACTGGAAAGCGTAAGCGAGGAGAGGCTCAACCGCTGGAACAAGATTCTGAAAGAGCAGTTGCGTGGCCTCGATCAGGAGCTGTCCGAGATTAAGATCGAGTACGCGATACGGAGCGGTATGAGGCCAGGGCATCCCGTTTCGCCAAGGAACGTCAAGTACGCGTTGAACACGAACATCAACCAGCTGCGCAACGGGGTGCGCGTTTTCGAAGAAGACTTGCGTGTGTTTGATGATCCCAGAAAACTGAAGTCCTGGCTCAAGGTCATCAAGCGCGAAATGGCCGCACAGGCCGACTACGACATGCAGTTTTGAGCGAAGATCAAGGGCAGTAGAAGGAGCATGGACGGAATTCAGCAAGGTCCGAGCGGCTCAAGTAGACGAACTCGTTCCAACCTTGCCGGACATCCTGTTTACTGGCTTGGCTCCTGAGTTTGGACGAGTGCCAGGAAGGAAGCCTGACGAACACGTGCTTGATTACACGTTTCGCCTGGCAAAAAGCATCGATGATTCGGCCTGCCTCGACGACCATCTTGGCATAATGACCCTTAACTAAGATAAGGGCTGCTTTAATGCACCTTATCCTCTCGTTGAGGTGAGAAGCCAAGCCAGGTGCCGAGCCTGGTGCACCACCAGCAACACACCCACCACCACCATCAGCACCCCCGACACCCTGCCCACCCAGCGTGCTGCCGCTGGCCGCGACCCCAGGATCGCCTTCGCGCCGTAGCCCACCGCCAGGTACACCACCATGCACGTCGCCACTTCGACGATGCCCAGCAGCATCATCTGCATGCCCGGCGAGAGCGGACTGTCGGCCAGCACGAACTGCGGAAGCAGGGCGAGGAACAGCAGGAAGACCTTGGGATTGAGCGCACTTACGCCCCAGCCGCCGACGAGCCAGCGTCTGGCCGAAGTGGCTTGTTCGCCATCCTCGGCAGTGGGTACGGGGGGACTCCGGCTGATCCGCACGCCGAGCACCATGAGGTAGATCGCGCCGGCATAGGTCAGTGCCGACATGGCCGAGGGGTGGGCGTTGAGCATGGCCCCTGCGCCGATGGCCACCACCGTCACCATGGTGAGATGGCCCAGGATCAGTCCGGTGACCGAGGTGAGGATGCCTCGCCCGCGAATGCCGGCAGCGATGGCATAGGCCCAGTCGGCGCCGGGGGTGAGGATCAGGAGGATCGCCACGGCCCAGAAGGCCAGGAGTGCGGTTGCGGTCATGGGGGCTGCCAGTGGCGCGGGGACGCCGGGAATGGAGACATGCCGGGGCGTACATCCCGGCGACTGGCCCATAGCTTATGTCCCTCGTGGCGGTGACATTCGCCTATTATTGGCGCTTATGAATGATCTCTTTGGAAGATTCTTCCCCATGGATAAATTCGACAAGAAGATTCTTTCTGAGCTCCAGGCCGACGGACGCCTCACGGTCACCGAGCTAGCCGAGCGGGTGGGGCTCAGCCTGTCGCCCTGCCACCGGCGCTTGCGCGCGCTGGAAGACGCCGGTGTCATCCGCGGCTACCACGCCGACCTCGACCCGAACGCCGTAGGCCTGCGTTTCTATGCGGTGCTGTTCGTGACGCTGAAGGAAACCGTGGAGCGCACGGTGCATGCGTTCGAGGAAGCGCTGGCCGATGTGCGCGAGGTGGTGCATGCGCAGCGCCTGTTCGGCGAGCCGGATTACCTGCTGCATGTCGCGACCGAGGATCTTGCCGCGTTCCAGCGTCTTTACGACCGGCGCCTTTCAGGGTTGCCGGGCGTGTTACGCCTGACCTCCACCCTGGTCATGAAGGAGGTGGTGCCGCCGCGTCCCTTGCCGCTCGGTTGAACCACCTCAGCGGCGGGTGCGGCTCGCCAGTTCAAGGCGGTCGCGCACATCGCGCAGCAAGGCGCTGCCTTTCACGCGTCCGATCGTGCCGCGACCGCTGTCGTAGGCGTCGGCAAGCTGGCCCAGGGGGCGCCATGTGCTGGCCCACTGCACGATGACGCACGCCAGGGCGAACAGGCCGAAGAATGCGATGCCCAGCACAAGATGGAGCGTTTCCGTATCGAGGCTGTGCAGGAAGCCGGTACGTGAATTGAGCACCACCCACGCGGCATGCCCCTGCGCCGTGTCGAACGGCGTGATCCACGTATCGATAGCGGTCGCTTCGTTGTCCAGCGCGAGTGCCTGGCCTGTCGGGGTCTTTACCGCGAGCACATCGCGCTGGTGCGCACCGAGAAGATCAACGTAACGCGCATCGAGCCCGCCCGAATAAAGCGAATGCGAAGCGAGGGACGTCAGGAGTGCAACATCACCATGCACCAGCCGCGCAAGCTTCGCGAATGAAGCATCGGTGGCACGCGATGCCGTCACCAGATAGCCCTGCGGCGTGCGACCACGCATCAAGGGATGGATCACTACCCAGGCCATGGCGCCGTTATCGAGCCAGATGCCCTGCGCGGTCTTGCCTTCACTGATGGCTGCGATCACCAGCGGATCGTGCTGGATCACCTCCGGCGTCTTGCCGATCACGCCGATGCCCGTAACTTCCATGCCCTCGGCATCGAGCAGCATGAGAATGTCGTCGCCCTGGCGGCGCTCGTTGAGCAGCCGGCTGATGGAAAGCTTGTCCACCACGCCTCCGAGCTTCGCGTCGGGCACCAGCGACTGGGTGACGTAATCAACAAAGGCCGGATCGCCTGCCAGCACCTGACCGCGCAGGCGCAACAGCTCCCACGACTGGTCCGCGAAGTCATGCACCACTTCGCTCGACATGCGCAGGTTCGTCTGGGCGCGCTCGCGAGCGGCATGCTGCGCATTCAGCAACACACCTGCCATGGCGATGGCCACGCCGGCCACCACTAGCACTACGCCCTTGCAAAGGGCTTTCGTCGCAAGCTTCACGATCCGGCTCCCAGATGCAGCTCGGTAGTGACACGCGGCTTGATCGCAACCAGTCGCTGCGTAACGTTCTGCCCATGCGCGGTGACAGCCTGTGTCCTGATCTGGGTGCGCGGATTCCAGAAATAGAGCGTGCCCGGACCGGAAGGCACATGCCGCAGGGTGAAGCTTCCATCGGCACCCACGGAGCTTGCGTAAGGCGTGGGCAGCACCAGCAGGTCGAATTCCATGAAGTGATGCACGTTGCAGCTCACAAGTACCGGACCCGGGGTGGTGAAACGGCGCTCCACCACATCGCCCACCCTCTGGAACTGGTAGTCGAACACGGAGCCGGGCGTGGACGAATAAACGTTGTGCAGCACCTGGTCGAGATTGGCGAATCTGATCTTGCTACCGGCCGGCACCACCATGGCGCCCGGGCGGAAATCCATGTCGACCGAGTTCACCGTATAGGCGCCCGGATGCAGGCGCGGCGCACCGGCCGCTGGCACGAAGTACACCACCGTGTCCGTCACTTCGCCCGTGGCGAGGGTCTGGCCGGGGTTGGCCGCCAGCTCTACATGGCCGGCGATATCGCCGCCATCGGCATGCGTCGCTGCCTGGGTCGCCATGCTCACCACGCCCCAGGCCAGTGCCTGGCCCATCCGCCGAACGAACATGCGACCCCCGGTATCACGTCATGATGATGGAAACAGTCCGGGCGCAATCTATCCGGCGCGAAAACGCCGGTCTTGATGGAATCAAGCCCGACCTCCGGGCAGCGGAACCTTGCTGCCCGGAGATGGGGCCGGGGTTACTCGGTGGGCCACGCCGCAGGTGCGGCATCGAAGTCGGTGGATAGCGTGACCGGCTTCCAACGCTGCATCGTCGCGTGGCGCTGGCGCTCTTCCGCTTCGATCACGTGCCACGCATCCGAGCCCAGCACCAGTCGCGACGGAATCGACGTGCGCGAGGCGAGCGCGACGATGAGCTTCGCGATGCGCTCGGGATCACCCACCTCATGCCCCGCATACGCATCGATCAACGCCTTGAACTCGCCCAGCGAGGCCTCGTAGCCTTCCGGCAGGTGTTCGAGCGTGGTACGCGCTTCGTGGCCCCAGTCGGTACGCATGCCACCGGGTTCCAGCGTGCAGACGTGGATGCCGAACGGCGCCACCTCCTTGCCCACCACATCGCTGAAACCACCCACCGCCCACTTGGCCGCCTGGTAGGCCGACAGCCCTGGCGTGCTGATGCGGCCACCGGCCGACGACACCTGGAAGATATGCCCGCCTCCGCTGGCACGCATCGCCGGGATGGCGGCACGGGTGAGGTTCACCACGCCGAACAAATTGGTTTCGATCTGTGCGCGGAACGCATCGGAAGGCACGTGCTCGAACGGCTGGATATGGCCGTAGCCAGCGTTGTTGACCAGCACATCCAACTGGCCGAAGCGTTTCACCGCTTCGGCGACGGCATCGCGTGCCTGCGTTTCGTGGGTGACATCCAGCGCGAAGGTGGCGAGCGCATCGCCATGATGCGCCTGAAGATCGGCCAGGCCACGCGTATCGCGCGCCGTTGCCAGTACCTTGCCGCCGTCCTGCAATGCGGCTTCGACGATGGAGCGGCCAAGCCCGCGGGCTGCGCCGGTGATAAGCCAGGTCTTTGACATGATCGTTCTGCCTTGGGAGAGGGGAGGGATACGGGGGGCTTACGTAGGGTTGAAGCCGCTCTTGCCTTCGATGCCCACGGAAAGCGCCAGATCCTTCTGGGCGCGCAGGGCATCCAGGCTCTTGCCGTAGCCGGCTTCCAGCACGGCATACGCATCGCTGCCCAGGGCCGTGCGTAGCGGCGGTTCCGGCTGTTGGCTGACGGTGTAGATGGCGTCGGCCATCTTTGCCGGGTCGCCGGAGATCTGCTCGTCAGCGATTTCACGGATCTGCTCGCGCAGCTTGCCGACGACACTGTCCTTGTACGCGTCGTGCTGCGTGGTCCAGCGGATATTGGCGATGAAATCGGTCTTGATGGAGCCCGGTTCGATAATGACGGTGCGGATGCCGAAGCCGCCCACCTCCTGGCTCAGCGACTCGGCGAAGCCCTCCAGGCCGTATTTCGCGGCGTGATAGAGCGAACCGCTGGGGAAGGCCGCGCGACCGCCCATGCTGCTCACATAGATCAGCGTGCCGTGTCTGCGCTCGCGCAGGGCAGGCAGAAAAGCACGCGTGACATGGATGGGTGCCAGCAGGTTGAGCGCGATCTGCTGCTCGATATCGTCCTCGCTCATTTCTTCCATCGCGCCGATCACCGCGCCGCCCGCGTTGTTCATCACGACATCGACGTCGGTATGCCGCGCGGCGACGTTGCGGATGGCGACCGGATCGGTCACGTCCAGCGACTCCACCACCAGCGCTTGTGGGTAAACCTCCTTCAATGCATCCATGGCCTCGACACGGCGCACGGCGGCGATCACGCCGTGGCCCTGTTCCAGCACCTTCTTCGTCAATGCCAGCCCCAGACCGCTGGAGGCACCCGTAATGAACCACTTCTGCTTCGACATCTGTCTGTCCTCATTATGATGCGTGAGTACGCACGCAATTAAATAAACAAAAAAAGTCAGGCCTTGATGGCCTCCCATGTCATGCGGAAACCGAGCTGGCGGTGACGTGCCGTGTCCTTGGGAAAGCGCTCGACGTATTCGATGGTGCGCCCGGCGATGTCCTCGATCACCGAGGAAAGCAGGCCCATCGGGGCATCTATGAAGGCGCCGTCTTCCACGGCCTGTTCCATCATCGTGGCGATGGTCTGCATGGACTCCATGCCCCTGATCCGGGTGTCTTCCAGGATGAGGCCGGAGGCCGAAAGCCGGCCCAGGGCCGACCGCTCCGCCCGGTGCGACAGGCCCCAGTCCACATAGCGCTGGAACACGTGCTGCACGCGATCGCGGTAATCCGCCTTATGGGGGTAACCCGGCATCACCACATCCGCGAGCCCCTGCTTGACATGCAGATAGAGCTCCTGGAGCAGCACTTCCTTGGTCTCGAAATAGGTGAACAGGGTGCCCTCGGCCACGCCGGCACCCCGCGCGATGCTGGCCGTGCTGGCGAGCACGCCAAGCTCTGCCACGGCATTCACCGCGGACAGCAGCAGGGCTTTGCGTTTTTCGGGACTAAGGGGGCGGGCCACGGACAAACCTGATATAGCTGAGTGCTCGCTCAATTATGGGGCGGGTGCTGGCAGAATTCCAGTCCCGTGTCCGGGGGAGCGTTCAGGTAACGGGAAGAGGCTCATCGCGTGAATGAACGGGCCTCACTCCCAGCCTGTTGTTCGCAATGTAAATGAGCGACTAATGCGCTCGTCATTGATTCACCGTTTGGCTGCCTTCTCGATCAGGGCCTTCAGCTCTACACCGTCCTCGGGACCACCCCAGCCTGTTTTCATGCCGACAAGCAATTTTCCCTTGAAGACGTAGAAGCTGGGAGTGGCAAACGACCGGAACATCGGCCAGTCCGACGTGGCATACATCATGCCGATGGGCATGCCTGGAGCCTCTTTCTGCCACTCCAGCGTCGGGTGAACGTCCAGTTCTTGACCGGGTGGTTCAAGCCACAGGCTGTGACCGTCAAGCAATGTCACAAGATCCGGTTGATCAGGTATCTGTCGTGATGCTCTCCGCGAGAAATGGCAAAGCGGATGAGATACGACTATGACGGTGTAATCCGCATTCAGGGTCACGGACTTCAAGTCCATCGATGTCCCGTCATCCGCCAGCGCGAAGTAGCGCATCGGATGAAGCGGTTCGTCGTTCACGTTGTGCACGCTGGGTATGGCTTCGAAACTGCCCTTTTTTCCTTCGGCGAAGGTACGCGCCTCGCTGAAGCGGCGAAGCTGTACCAGCGAACGATAGATGCCCTGGTCTTCGTCCACGGACAGCACGCCCCGGGTGCGCATTTCATCCGCGATCGCGTACATGTCGCGCAGATAGCGTGGATCGGCCGTGATGTACATCACGCCGTCCACCGTCCGGAAGCGGGTGCGAAGCTCATTCTCCGGCATCCGGTGAAGCGATTCCCTGCTCATATAGTTATCCGCCGGGTAGGCGGCCAGCAGGGCATCACGGCGTTCCGCTTCACTGAGGGAATGATCGTGATGGATGGCATCGATGCGCTTGTGCTGTGCATCGGCATCCTCTGCCGATGTCAATGCGGGCACTAAAAGCATGCAGAGAAACAGCAGTGACTTCACATACTGCGACATCCTTGTATCTCTCCTGAGATGGGTGCCAGCCTGGGTTTCATGACCCTAGCCTAGCACCGGTGCAGGCGGATCGATGCTTACAAGCCCGCACGCTTTCCTTATGATCTGCCGGCCGCCCGGGCACGGCGGATCATTCACCCAGGGAGAACCCATGCAGATCCGGTCCAGCGACACCCTTGCCACCCATGTCGAGCGCCTGCTCGTCGCCGCGTTCGAGGCCGCAGGCCTGGAAGGCCGGGGGGTGCGCGCGGTGCCGGCGCAGCGACCGGACCTCGCCGACCTGCAATGCAATGCCGCGATGGCGCTGGCCGGCGCGGCAAAACGACCGCCCCGTGAGATTGCCGAGGCCGTGGCCCTCCTGCTGCGCGAGCATGTGGAATTCACCAGCGTGGATATCGCCGGGCCGGGTTTCATCAACATGCGCCTGTCGCCCGCGCTGCTGGCCGCGCAGGCCGCGCGACAGCTGGCCGATCCGCAGGCGGGTATCGCCGGTGAAACCCAGGAAACCATCGTCATCGATTTCGGCGGTCCCAACGTTGCCAAGCCGTTGCACGTTGGGCATCTGCGCTCGCTGGTGCTGGGCGAAAGCCTGCGCCGTATCCTGCTGGCGCAGGGGCATCGCGTGATCGGCGACGTGCATCTGGGCGACTGGGGTTTGCAGATGGGCATGCTCATTTCCGAGCTGCCGCGCCTGTGGCCTGAACTGACCAGCGACGGTGAGTGGACGGCGAATCCGCCGTTCTCCATGAACGATCTCCAGGCCATTTATCCCCGCGTGGCCGCCGAGTGCAAGGCTGACGAAGGGCGCATGACGGAAGCCCGCGCAGCCACCGCGCGCCTGCAAGCTGGCAACGCCGACGATATGCGCCTGTGGGAAACCATCCGGCGCGTATCGCTCGATGCGCAGACGGCGGACTTCCACACGTTGGATGCCCACTTCGACGAACTCAATGGCGAAAGCCTCGTGCAGCCGTTGATTCCGGGCATGGTGGAAGACCTTGCGACGCGCGGTGTGGCGAAGCGCAGCGAAGGCGCGCTGATCGTCGAAGTGGCGAAAGAAAGCGACGACTCGCCGATGCCGCCGTTGCTGCTGGAAAAGTCCGATGGTGCCGCGCTGTATGCCACCACCGACCTCGCCACCATTCTTGAGCGTCGCGACCGCCTGCATCCGCAGCGTATCGTCTACGTGGTGGATCAGCGCCAGGCACTGCATTTCCAGCAGGTATTCCGAGCCGCACGGCAGGCCGGATATGCCGATGGCATCGAACTGGTGCATGTCGGGTTCGGTACCGTCAACGGCAAGGACGGCAAGCCGTACAAGACGCGCGAAGGCGGCGTGGCGAAGCTTCACGAATTACTCGACGAAGCCATCGAACGCGCGGCCGGTCGTCTGGACGAACGCGCCGACCGTGCCGAACTGGCCCACGCCGTAGGCGTGGCGGCGGTGAAGTTCGCCGACCTTTCCACCTATCGCACCTCGGGCTACGTCTTTGACGCCGAGCGCATGGTGGCCACTGAAGGTCGTACAGGGCCGTATATGCAATACGCATGCGTGCGCGTGACTTCGATCCTGGCCAGGGCCGATGCGGAGTCGGCAGCGATGGGCACCATGGATATCGCCGAAGCCGGTGAACGTACGCTCGTGCTGTTGTGCTCGCGCTTCCCTGAAGCCGTGCAATCCGCTGCACGCCGGTACGCACCGAACGACCTGGCGGACTACGCCTATGATCTTGCCCAGGCATTCAGCCGCTTTTACGCGGAGTGCCCCGTGCTGGCCGCCAGCTCCGCCGAGGTGCGCGCATCACGCCTGTCACTGGTGGCGCTGACACGCCATGTCCTGGGGAAAGCACTGGATCTGTTGGGCATCCGCGTTCCCGAACGCATGTAACCCGGGTTTGGCACTAGCGCAAACCCTCGGTGGGAGATTCCTGGGGATCCGGTCGGTGTGCGCGAGCTTCTCACGATTGGCCGCGACAGGCTTATCGTATGCGGGCAGCCATGGCGTCGTGGCACACGTACATCCTGTCACCGGTATCGCGCATATACCGACTCTCAGGGTTCGCACGCGCGCACAATGAAGACGCTGCCACCCAGGCCAACGGCGCCTGACGATCCGACAAGCATGGCGTGTCCGATGTAGGCATGCTGATCTGTAATCTTCAGCGTATACGACGCGCCGGCCAGTGAGGGAATCTCGGTGGACTGGCTCTCGCCGATGGTAGTCACCTTGCCGTCGGGGGCGACCCAGTGGGCAATGATCCGTTCGCCATCACGCACGCCAAGGCTCGTGTTCCTGTCGAGGCTCTGCAGGTTGATCTGGCCCTTGAAAGTGTGCCTTTCAACGAATGACCTGGCCTCGTCGGCAGTACGAAAAGGCGGGTGGCCGGCGGCCATATCATCCAAGGGGCAGGCCGAGTCGTCAGGCACCATCATGGTGACGTCGCGCAGGCCTCGGAACGCGTCCCAGCCGCCTGCCGTAGCAACAGCCTTCTGAAAAAACGACGTGTTTCGTGTCGCCTGGATGATGGTGCCGATATCCTCGACGGGCGGCGCCATGCCGATGGCCGGGGATGCCGCGATAAATGTGAGGAATGAAAGCGTGGCCGTTCGCCACTTTGCATCGATCATGTGGTGATGTCCGGATAGGTTGGCTTTGCAAAGGGTAGTGCAGCACGTGCGGCACTTTCCGTGATCATCAATGGCCGCTGTTGTGATAGTACTCGTTCATTTAGTCATTGCGACAAGACGCATCGTTGCAGACCACCACGTCGTCCCTGCGAAGGCAGGGACCCAGGCCCGCTGACATGCTGGACCTCTCCAGCACAGGCCTGCTGGGCTCGACGCTGGGCGCAACCTTGCTCTGGCTAATGTCCCGCTAACTCTGTAGGAGCGCGCCTTGCGCGCGACCGGTTGTGTCGTACGTAAGGCGCATAGATTACTTATGCAATGGAATAGTGGACGGATGGTAGAGAGGTATCCGGCTGTGACTTCATACATATGGTTATGAGACTTGAAGCTTATATGGATGGCATTGGCATCAAGCTGTTTCAGACAACGCAGCCACGAAGATGTGATTTCTTCAGCGATGCGGTGATCCGTTTTCGATTCACGCACCCGCGAGGGTGCGACTGAGGCCGGGGCTGACCGGCTTGTCCGCGTAGGCGTTTCAATCCACGCACCCGCGAGGGTGCGACTCCCCCGGACCCCGAGGGTCAGGCGGTGGGTATGAGTTTCAATCCACGCACCCGCGAGGGTGCGACACGGCCACCACAAAGTGGGTGAGCGCCTGTGCGTCGGTTTCAATCCACGCACCCGCGAGGGTGCGCCGGGCCGGGCAATCCTGAGGATGCCCCGTGGCAGATGTTTCAATCCACGCACCCGCGAGGGTGCGACTGGGCCGAATGCATCACTCGCTATGATTCGCCTGTTTCAATCCACGCACCCGCGAGGGTGCGACCTCGTGCTCGTTGCCAGTGTCAGCCATGACCGCACGGTTTCAATCCACGCACCCGCGAGGGTGCGACCGCCAGCTCGGCGTCATGGCGGCGATGCGCGAGCTGTTTCAATCCACGCACCCGCGAGGGTGCGACCCATCGCCGGTCACGCCCAGCGCCGTGACATACGCGTTTCAATCCACGCACCCGCGAGGGTGCGACGACGTCGAAGGGACGCCCCGCCTTTTGCTCGCGGTTTCAATCCACGCACCCGCGAGGGTGCGACAGTGGCGCGGGCAGGATTTCGATGCGGTCGCCGGGTTTCAATCCACGCACCCGCGAGGGTGCGACCACCTGTGCGGACAGAGGTGCTTTAGATGCGTCGAGTTTCAATCCACGCACCCGCGAGGGTGCGACGCGGGCCTTTGGTTTCGACATATTCGTTCTGCTGTTTCAATCCACGCACCCGCGAGGGTGCGACCGGCGCGGCCCCCATTATTCCGGCCTCGGCAGCTTGTTTCAATCCACGCACCCGCGAGGGTGCGACGTACAGGGCGATGCCGTAGCAGTGCGTGATGCCCTGGTTTCAATCCACGCACCCGCGAGGGTGCGACGTCACGGACCCGAACGCATTGCAGGATTACTGGCGGTTTCAATCCACGCACCCGCGAGGGTGCGACGCGGGCCTTTGGTTGCGTCGACTGCCATCCGGCGATGTTTCAATCCACGCACCCGCGAGGGTGCGACCGAGGGTCAGCTTCGTGTGTCCCGTCGCGCCGTAGTTTCAATCCACGCACCCGCGAGGGTGCGACCGCGATTAAGCGACGTTGCCGAAGTCGCCGTAGACGTTTCAATCCACGCACCCGCGAGGGTGCGACGCGCTGCTGCTCTGAGCCGGCGACGAAGCATTTTTCCGTTTCAATCCACGCACCCGCGAGGGTGCGACATGACCGCGTACACCTCGATGGGATCGTCGAAATAGTTTCAATCCACGCACCCGCGAGGGTGCGACTCCCCTCATCATAAACGCCGAATTCCAAAGGCCAAATACCATCAATTCCGCGAACCTGGTCTTTGAACTACCGGAAAGCCGATCCATCCCAACCTCCGGATTGGTAAACATAAGAAAAATCATAAACTTGAGCTAATCGCGAACCTCCCGGGATTTCCCCGGACACTTCCGGTTCGCGCTCGATAGACCTTGCCTGCCACTTACAAGGAATAACGTCAACCCCATTTTTGAGAATCCTTCCATTCCATACCGTCATGCCCGTTGATTAGGATGCCCCCACACACAGGCGAAAAGAGTCAACGGCATCCGTCTCAGTCCATGAGACGAGTGTGTGTACCTTAAGGACACAGCAATTCGGTAGCCATCATGAACAGGGAGCAGGGATGGAGTTCTACGCACATTCGACATCGCGAACAGACCGATCGGATTGGCAGCTGCTACGGGTGCACCATCGCAACGTTGGCGATTTGGCCGGGGATTTCGGGGCGGCTTTCGGCGCCCGCGAGCTGGCAAGGGTTCAAGGGCTTCTGCACGACCTCGGCAAATACTGCGAGCGATTCCAGCGGGATCGTCTCTCCGGTCAGGGCCCGTCGCTGGATCATTCCACCCGGGGCGCCCAGATCGTTGTAGAGCGCTACAAAACCGGGGGCGTCATGCTGGCCTATGGCATCGCCGGTCATCACGCCGGACTGGCCAATGGTCAACTTGGTGAAGGACGCCGCGCCTTATTCGATCGTCTATCCAAGGATTCACTGGCCGAGTTACCGCCCCTGCTCCCCGATTGGGAGGGAGAGGTCGATTTGCCAGAGAAACTCGGTCTGCCCGAGGGGTTTCGCGTCGACAAATCCCGCCCCATGTTTCAGCTGACCTTGCTGACCCGGATGCTGTTCTCATGCCTTGTGGATGCGGACTTCATTGATACCGATAATTTTTATCGATCCATTGAAGGTAAGCCACCCAGGCCATCCCATGGCCGGCCCTCTCTGATAGCTTTGCGAGATCAACTGAATGCGTATCTTGCAAAGATGCCTACCGAAGGCAGCGTCAACCATCAGCGGAAGCATATCCTCGATCACGTGAGATCGGGTGCCAGCCACTCTCCCGGCCTGTTCTCCCTGGCCGTGCCCACCGGAGGCGGAAAGACGCTTGCATCCATGGCATTTGCGCTGGATCACGCCATTGCGCATGGGCTTGATCGCGTCATCTATGTGATCCCCTACACAAGTATCGTCGAACAGAATGCCAGTGTCTTCGAGCAAGCATTTGGCGACCTCGGGCAAGACGCAGTCGTCCAGCACCACAGCGCTTTTTTCGACGATCCCCGCGCTGCCCCGGAATCCATTGAAAAACGCAAGCTGGCGACTGAGAACTGGGATGCGCCGGTCATCGTCACCACGGCGGTACAGTTTTTCGAGAGCTTGTTTGCAGACCGCCCCTCGAAGTGCAGGAAGCTCCATAACATCGCCGGGAGTGTTGTCATCCTCGATGAAGCGCAGACGATGCCGCTCGAACTTCTGAAGCCTTGCGTCACTCTGCTCAAGGAGCTGGCTCACAATTACCGGGTGAGTCCCGTTATATGCACGGCCACCCAGCCCGCATTGGACGAAGACAAAGGCTTTGAAGATGGATTTACCGGCGTGCGTGAGCTGGCGCCTTCACCTGAAGCCCTGTATGAAGCATTCCGGCGCGTCACGGTGAGGCACATAGGCGATCTGGATGACAGTGAGCTTGAGGGGCATCTTCGCCGGCGTGAACAGGTGCTTTGCATTGTCAATAATCGACTGCATGCGAGGAAACTATTTGAGTCCATAGCTGACGAGCCGGGCGCGTGTCATCTGACGACGCTCATGTATGCAAAGCATCGGAGCGAGGTGTTAGCAGATATACGGGAGCGGCTGAAACAGGGGAAACCCTGTCGGCTGATTGCCACATCGCTGATTGAGGCGGGAGTGGATGTCGATTTCCCTACCGTGCTTCGAGCAGAGGCAGGGCTTGATTCCATTGCTCAGGCGGCCGGGCGTTGCAATAGGGAAGGGCGGCAACGGCCTGATGACAGTGAGGTCATGGTGTTCAGGCCGCTAAATCCGGACTGGAGTGCTCCAAAGGAAGTTGATAAAGCCGTCGAAGCCTTTCATATGATTAGGCGTTTTCATGAAAAAGATCTCTTGGGCATGCCGGCGATCACAGCCTATTTTCAGGAGTTGTACTGGAAGAAGGGTCGCCATCTGGACGCGAAGGATATCTTGGGGATGATCGGTAAGTGCGACCCCAGGAGCATGCCTATGGAGACTATAACGGCGAGCTTCCAGATGATGCCGGATAGCATGCGACAGATCATTATTCCGTTTGATGCCTCCGGGAAAGAAATTCCTGAAGTGGTGTCGGCACTTAGTGGCCTTACATATGCTCCGGGTGCAGCGAGAAAACTTCAGCCATACATCGTTCAAGTGCCAAAGAAAGCCTACGATGCTTTATGGCAAGGGTATGCCATTACCAACGTGGATACTTCTTTCGGTGGGCAATTTATCGTACTGAGCAATTCCCGCTTGTATCACAAGGACTACGGCTTGCACTGGGTGAACCCTCAGTTTATTGAGGCAGAGAAGTTGGTTGGCTGATTGTCAGATTGCGTCTGAATTTTGACACTTGCAATCTTGCGGACGAAGACATAGAAATTAGCGGGTCACGCGCCACTCGTTGAGCGTCGGGTGGTTGTTGAAGGACTCAACACAGGGAAAACCATGGCATACGGTATCAAGCTCCACATCTGGGGCGAGCGGGCTCTGTTTTCGCGACCAGAGCTCAAGGTAGAGCGCATGTCTTTTGATGTCATCACGCCATCGGCGGCAAGGGGCATTCTGGAGGCGATCCATTGGAAACCGTCCATTCGCTGGGTGATCGATAGCATCCGGGTGCTCAAGCCGGTTCGTTTTGAATCCATCCGGCGCAATGAGGTAGGCGGCAAGCTATCTGCAGCGAGCGTCGGCAAGGCCATGAAGGCGGGGCGTACGGATTCGGTCGTGGCTTATGTGGACGAAGACCGTCAGCAGCGCGCGGCCACCATACTTCGTGATGTGGGCTATGTCATCGAAGCGCACTTCGAGCTCACCGCGAAGGCGGGTCCGGACGACAACGAGGGTAAGCATCTGGATATCTTCCAGCGGCGTGCCCGGCGTGGTCAGTACTTCCACGCGCCTTGTATGGGTACACGTGAATTTCCGGCACATTTTGCACTCATAGAAGACGGCGAGCCGGATCCGGTCCAGCATGAAAGCCTGCGCGAACAGAGTCGTGACTTCGGCTGGATGTTGCACGATATCGATTTCGCTCGCGGCAACACGGCGCGATTCTTTCGTGCGCAGATGATCGATGGTCTGATCAAGGTGCCCCCCTTCGATAGCCCCGAGGTGCGATCATGATTCTCGCCGCACTGAATGACTATTATGACCGCCTGCTGGATGATCCGAAGTCCGGTATTGCGCCGCCCGGGTACAGCACGGAACGAATCGGATTCGCGATCTTGCTGGATGCAGATGGTACGATTACCGCGGTGCATGACTTGCGCGATAAAAGCGGCAAGAAATCCATCGACACATCAATGGCAGTGCCTGCCTCTTTTAAGCGTCCAGGCATCGGTTCGAAGGCCTTCTTTCTCTGGGACAAGACCAGCTACGTGCTTGGTGTGAGCAGCAAGCCTGCACGGGCGCCTCAAGATCACGAAGCATTCAAGGCGCTTCACAAGGAGGCTTTGCAGGGCCAGTCCGATCCCGGACTAAAAGCATTGTTGGCGTTTCTGGATAGTTGGGATCCGACGCAGTTCGCCACGCACCCGCAGTTTGCGCCACATGGTGAAGATATTCTCGACGCCAATATCGTTTTCCGTTTTGGTACGGAGCGCAACTACCTGCATGATCGCCCGGCATCACGAGACATCTGGGGCGATCTGCAAGCCTCGGCGTCGGGAGCCACGCGGGGCATGTGCCTGGTGACCGGAAAAGAGGCTGCACTGGCACGCCTGCATCCCGCCATCAAGGGTGTGAACGGAGCACAGAGCTCAGGCGCCTCCCTCGTATCGTTCAACCTTGAATCCTTTACGTCCTACAAGAAGGCTCAGGGCGACAATGCACCCGTCTCGGAAAAGGTCGCGGAGGCCTACACTTCGGCCCTGAATCACCTGCTCCGGCGGGACCCGTCCAACCGCCAGCGGCTTCAGATCGGTGATACCACGGTTGTATTCTGGGCCCAGGCAGCCACGAACCAGGCGGCAGAAGAGGCTGAAGACCTGTTTGCTGCGGCATTTTCCTCAGGATCGGCTGACGATAAGGCGACGACACGTCTGGGTAACGTGCTGGGCCAGGTCCGGCAGATGCGTCCGCTGCGTGAGCTTCCCGGCCACCTGGATGACGGCACACGCATCTATGTGCTGGGCCTGGCTCCCAATGCTTCCCGTTTGTCGATCCGGTTCTGGGAGACGCAGACCCTGGAGACCTTCGCCCGCCGGTTGGCGGATCACTATGACGATCTCGAACTGAGGCCGCTTCCCAAGGGCTGGCCGCCGTCACCTTCCTACCTGGCCTTGCAGACGGCGCCGTTTTTCGAAGGGCGAGGAAAGGCAGAGGACATTCCACCGCAGCTGGCAGGAGAGCTCACTCGGGCCATCCTGTCCGGTTCCCGTTACCCCCGCAGCGTGCTTGCCAATCTGATCATGCGTTTTCGCACGGACGGCCACGTCTCGGCGATTCGTGTCGCACTGTGCCGTGCCGTACTGGCTCGCGAAGCGCGACTGGATGCATCACCAAAGGAGATACCCCCTGTGAGTCTCGATATAGACAATAAGGAACCTGGCTATGTACTGGGGCGGTTGTTTTCCGCATTGGAAAACATCCAGCAGGCCGCATTGGGATCAAAAGTGAACGCGACGATTCGCGATCGCTATTATGGCGCTGCCTCTGCGACGCCAGCGGGCATTTTTCCGGTGCTGATTCGCAATACGCAGAATCATCTCGGCAAGATCCGTAAAGATAAGCCGGGGTTGTCCATTACTCTGGAAAAGGATATGCGCCTCATCGTAGACGCGTTGCCGCCCCATTTTCCGCGCACCCTCGATATTCGCAAGCAGGGCCAGTTTGCCATCGGCTACTACCACCAGACCCAGGCGCGTTTCACTTCCAACGACAGCCAGGACGTCACTGACAACGCCTCCGAAGGAGATTCCGAATGAGCGCCATCGCCAATCGCTACGAGTTCGTTTACCTTTTCGACGTCACCAACGGCAATCCCAATGGTGACCCGGACGCAGGCAACCTGCCGCGCCTCGACCCGGAGACCAACCAGGGTCTTGTGACCGATGTTGCCTTGAAGCGGAAGATCCGGAACTATGTGGCTCTGGAGACGGAAGGTAAGCCGGGTTACGCCATTTACATGCAGGAAAAGTCCGTGCTGAACAATCAGCACAAGCTGGCCTACGAGGCCAAGGGCATCCAGTTCGAATCGAAGAAACTGCCGAAAGACGAAGCGAAGGCGCGAGAACTGACGGCGTGGATGTGTGCGAATTTTTTCGATGTACGCACATTCGGTGCTGTCATGACAACCGATGTCAACGCCGGTCAGGTGCGTGGTCCGGTGCAGATGGCATTTGCAACATCCATCGACCCGGTACTTCCCATGGAGGTAGCCATCACACGTGTTGCGGTCACCAATGAGCGTGATGTGGAGAAGGAACGGACCATGGGCCGCAAGCATGTGCTCCCATATGGCTTGTATCGCGCCCACGGTTTCATCTCGGCGAAGCTGGCCGAGCGCACAGGCTTCTCGGAAGACGACCTGCAGCTTTTCTGGCGCTCACTCACGAATCTGTTCGAACATGACCGCTCTGCGGCTCGCGGCGAGATGTCCGCTCGTAAGCTCATTGTCTTCAAACATGAGCACCCGATGGGTAACGCGCCGGCTCACGTCCTGTTCGACAAGGTGGCCGTGCGACGCGCAACGGATGCGGAAGGCCCGGCCAGGCGCTTTGCCGACTATCAGGTAGAGATTGACCGTAACCTGCCGGCCGGCGTGACAGTGGAAGAACTCTTCTGACGCAAGGGAGCGCGGTGATGGTCAACGACGATGATCTGATTCCCATTTCCGCGCTCCAGCACTATCTGTTCTGTCCACGCCAATGCGCGCTGATCCACATAGAGCAGCAGTGGGCAGAGAGTCGCGAAACGGCGGAAGGTCGGCTTTTGCATGAGAGGGCCGACCTTCCTGCTGTTGAGAGGCGTCGGGGCGTACGGGTAGTTACTGCCATGCCACTGTTATCCCTGGAAGAGGGTATTACCGGAAAGGGAGATGTGGTCGAATTTCACGACATGGATGGCATCCAGGTTCCCTTTCCTGTCGAATACAAGCGAGGACGGCCGAAGGCTCATCGGGCTGACGAAGTTCAGCTTTGTGCCCAGGCGCTGTGCCTGGAATCCATGATCGGGGTATCCGTCGATCGTGGCGCTCTTTTTTACGGTCAGACGCGTCGGCGAAAGGACGTAGAATTTAATAACGAGCTGAGGATTTTGACGCGGGATGTCATAAGGGCGACTCGCGACATGTTCAGCACGGCAATCACACCGTCGGCAGAGTATGAGGCGAAGCGATGTGACCGCTGCTCTCTTATGGATGTATGCCAACCCAGGTGGCTTTCTCACGGAAGCGTCGCCGATTGGTTGACCCATCGCCTGGATGAGGAAGAGTAAGGATGCGTCGGCAACTGAACACGTTATATGCAACTACGGATGGCGCCTGGCTGCGGAAGGATGGCGCCAATATCGTCATGGAGGTTGAGCGGGAAGAACGGGTTCGCCTTCCGGTCCATATGCTCGAAAGCCTTGTGTGCATCGGGCGGGTTGCGGTGTCGCCTCAGTTGCTTGGCTATTGCTCTGAACAAGGCATATCCATTTGCTACCTGACGCCTCAAGGGCGTTTTCTTGCGCGTGTTGAGGGCCCGGTGTCCGGTAATGTGTTGCTCCGTAGGGAGCAATATCGGCGAACGGATAATCCGGTGCAATGCGCCGCTATCGTGAGAAATATTCTTGCGGGTAAGATCCATAATCAACGTGCGGTTCTGGCGCGAGGCTGGCGTGACCATGGGAAACATCTTCATGATGTGCCTGGATTTCGGCACGCTTTGCAGCGTTTGAAGCGAATTCCCTCTCGTTTGTTGGTCGAAGGTGATGTTGACGTGTTACGAGGGCTGGAAGGTGAGGCGGCGCAGGCCTACTTCGGCGTCTTCGGGCATCTGATCCGGGCTGAGTCGCCGCTTTTACAGTTTGGCGGTCGGAATCGCAGGCCGCCGCGTGATGCATTCAATGCGCTGTTGTCGTTTCTGTACACGTTGCTGACACACGACTGCCGATCCGCCCTGGAAACGGTGGGCCTGGATCCTGCGGTAGGTTTTCTTCATCGTGACAGGCCGGGGCGTCCTAGTCTGGCGTTGGACCTGGCGGAAGAGTTTCGGCCTTTGCTTGGTGAGCGGCTCGCCTTGTCATTGATCAACCGAAGGCAGCTGAATGAAAGGGACTTTAAGGTATTTGATAGCGTTGCGGTTCAATTAAAGGACGATGCGAGAAAAACGGTTCTTGTTGCTTATCAAGAACGAAAGCGTGAGAAATTGCAGCATGCCTATCTCGATGAACCGGTTGAGATAGGTCTATTGCCATTCATCCAGTCGCAGCTCCTTGCACGACATTTGCGAGGTGACCTGGATGGATATCCTCCTTTTTTATGGAAATGAGGGAGTGGGCTATCCATGATGATGCTGGTCAGCTACGACGTTCGAACCTCTACGGAGGATGGCCCGGGTCGTCTCCGCAGGGTTGCCAAGGCATGCCTCGATTTCGGACAGCGGGTTCAGTACTCCGTATTCGAGATTGAGGTGGAGCCGGCGCAGTGGGTCGCATTGAGGAAGCGCCTGTGCGACATCATTGATCCGGAGGTGGATAGTCTGCGGTTTTATCATCTTGGATCCCGCTGGCAAGATAAGGTGGAGCATATCGGTGCAAAGCCGGTACTGGACCTCAAGGGGCCGTTGATCTTCTAGCGCGAACCGGTAGCGTCCTGGAAAATCCCGGGAGGTTCGCGAATTTTTATCTTGTTGATTTTATTGGTTATCTGTTTGTCTCAAGGGCGCGGTGATCTGCCCCGCGCCTATTCTTCGTGAGGTTCGCGAATTTTCGGGATTTTTTCCTTTGTTGGCATTGGCTTATGCTGGCGGAGTCACGCCCTCGCGGGCGTGTGGATTGAAACCTCTAAGTGGTGCTGGACGACGCGGTAAAGGTTGGTCACGCCCTCGCGGGCGTGTGGATTGAAACATGCGCGACCCTGCTCCTGTTGAAATTCTCAACGGTCACGCCCTCGCGGGCGTGTGGATTGAAACTCTCTCAACACCGCGGCCGCGCGCCGCGAGGTCGGGTCACGCCCTCGCGGGCGTGTGGATTGAAACGCCTTGAGTCCTCATCCACTCGCGAGCCACAGCCTGTCACGCCCTCGCGGGCGTGTGGATTGAAACGTCGGTCAGGATCAGTGCGGCCCGCCCCCTCTTTGTCACGCCCTCGCGGGCGTGTGGATTGAAACGCGAACATGCAGCGGGTCATCTCGATCCGCCGGCAAGGTCACGCCCTCGCGGGCGTGTGGATTGAAACTTGACGAGGGCATGCCCGTCGAGCAGCTGGAGGCGTCACGCCCTCGCGGGCGTGTGGATTGAAACTGCCGGTTCTTCGCCTCCCGCGCCTTGGCGCAGAGTCACGCCCTCGCGGGCGTGTGGATTGAAACCTGACATCACCGCCGACATGACGCCGGTCCAGGCTGGTCACGCCCTCGCGGGCGTGTGGATTGAAACGAGACGGCCCACAAGCACCTCCGGCGCTATCTGGCTGTCACGCCCTCGCGGGCGTGTGGATTGAAACCGGCAGAAGCTGCAGTACGCGCGCGACGTGCGCGAGTCACGCCCTCGCGGGCGTGTGGATTGAAACTGGACGGGCGGCTCGACGCTGGCGGCGGGTATCGCGTCACGCCCTCGCGGGCGTGTGGATTGAAACAGCGAGGGTGTCTCCGTGATATGGACCCGCGTAGGGGTGTCACGCCCTCGCGGGCGTGTGGATTGAAACGACGAAATGATGGCCGCCATGCGCGTCATCGAAGGCGTCACGCCCTCGCGGGCGTGTGGATTGAAACTCCATCCACTCACCTTCGCGAAGGAAAGAATCGAGTCACGCCCTCGCGGGCGTGTGGATTGAAACACGCAGGTGTCCACTCAGTGGCGCGTGGGCATGAGTCACGCCCTCGCGGGCGTGTGGATTGAAACGTTCGGGGTTACAACGGAGATTTTCTGCATGGCCTGTCACACCCTCGCGGGCGTGTGGATTGAAACTCGACCACCGGGCTGGTGTCCTGCGGCGTGACGGATCAAGCCCACGCCGGCATGTGATTGAAACCAGGACGCTCCCGCGGTTATACCGGATGTCCGTGGCTATACCCTTGTAGGAATCAGAGAGATGATGGTGTGTCAAAAGTACTTACGCCTCACACGCTTCTGATGTTTATGTAGCGAAACTTGAGCGATATCCGCCGGCCTCAGCCTTCGGTCGCCTCGATATTGTTGAGAGCCTTATGGCGGCATAGTTAATTCTTCGCGACAACCGGTCGCGCGCAGGCGCGCTCCTACGGGGGAGGTGGGGTGGTTTGGCACTTGACGGTGGAATGGGCGTGGCCGGTAGCATCGGGGATGATTTTCGGGGGAGGGTGACGATGAAGCCTTGTTCGTTGCGGCTGGCCGTGGTGCTGGCGGTGCTGTTGATGCCTGCGGTGCGCGCGGCGGATGTGTCGGTGGAGCGCACGCAGCGTATGGCTCGGGCTGTGACTATCGTTCGCGATGACTGGGGTATTGCGCATGTCCATGGCACGACGGATGCGCAGGCGGTTTTCGGTGCGGCCTATGCACAAGCCGAAGATGACTTCAATCGTGTCGAGACGAACTATCTGGTCTCGCTGGGTCGTCTTGCCGAGGCTGAGGGGGAATCCGCGCTGTGGAAGGATCTTCGTCAGCGCCTGTTCGTTGACGAGGACGAATTGAAGCGGCTGTACGCTCGTAGCCCGTCATGGCTCAGGTCCTTGATGGATGGCTGGGCAGATGGCCTGAACTACTATCTCGCGAAGCACCCCGAAGTCCACCCGCGCGTGATCACGCATTTCGAGGCGTGGATGGCCCTGAGCTTTAGCGAGGGAAGCATCGGTGGCGACTTTGAACGGGTGTCCACGAAGGATTTGCAGGTGTTCTACGGCAAAGACCCGGCCGGTGCGCTGGCCCAGGTCACGTCGCCTTCGAGCTGGTGGGAGCCCACCGGGTCTAACGGTATTGCCATTGCGCCGAAGATCACCGCTGACGGTCATGCGCTGTTGCTGATCAACCCGCACACGTCGTTCTTCTTCCGCTCCGAATTGCAGATGAGCAGCGACGAGGGGCTGAACGCCTATGGTGCGGTTACCTGGGGGCAGTTCTTTATCTACCAGGGGTTCAACCCGCACCTTGGCTGGATGCACGCCTCGTCGGGTGTGGATGTGGTGGACGAGTTTGCGGAAACCATCGTGCGCAACGGCGATAAGCTGACGTATCGCTATGGCAAGGAGAACCGGCCGGTCCGCACTCGGGAGATTACCGTCAAGGTCAAGGGCACGGATGGCGGCATGACCGAACGCCGCTTTACCACCTATGCCACCCATCATGGCCCGGTGGTTCGCGAAAAGGACGGTCGCTGGATTGCTGTTGCTCTGATGAACAAGCCGCTGGATGCCTTGCAGCAGAGCTGGTTGCGCACCAAGGCGACGGACTTCGCCGGCTATATGAAAGTGGCTGAGCTGAAGGCCAACTCATCGAACAACACGCTCTATGCCGATGACAAGGGCAACATCGCCTATCTGCATCCGCAGTTCATTCCGAAGCGCGACGATCGTTTCGACTATACGAAGCCTGTGGACGGCAGCGATCCTGCCACCGACTGGCAGGGTCTGCTGCCGCTGGACAAGGCGCCCCGTGTGCTCAACCCGCGCTGTGGCTGGGTCTATAACACCAATAACTGGCCCTACTCGGCGGCAGGCAAAGACAGCCCACGGCGTGATGCTTACCCGCGTTACATGGATGCCGTGGGTGAAAATCCGCGTGGCCTGCATGCCATTCGCGTACTGACGGGGCAACGTGACATGACGCCAGCATCGCTGATCGCCGCCGCCTTCGACTCTTATCTACCGGCGTTTGAGCGTCAGCTTCCCTTGCTCATCCGGGACTACGACGCGCTACCGAGCACCGACCCGCTCAAGCACCGGCTTGCCGGCCCCATCGGTCTGCTGCGCAGCTGGGACTATCGCTGGGGTATCGCTTCGATGCCGACCACCCTCGCCGTGTACTGGGGCGACAACCTGTGGGATGCCGTGAGCAAGGACGATACGCAGGAAGGCCTCACCATCTACGACGTGATGGCGGAGCGAGCGGGTTCACAGCGACGGCTCAAGGTGCTTTCGGATGCCGTGGACAAGCTGGAGCTGGACTTCGGTAGTTGGGGCGTACCGTGGGGCGAGGTCAATCGCTACCAGCGAAATGATGGAGCTATCGCGCAGACCTTCGACGATGCAGAGCCCAGTATTTCAGTGCCATTTACCTCATCGCGCTGGGGTTCGCTGGCGTCCTTCGGTGCGCATCGCTGGCCCGGCACGAAGCGCTATTACGGCACCAGCGGCAACAGTTTCGTGGCGGTCGTGGAGTTCGGTCCGAAAGTGAGCGCCCGGGCCATCACGGTTGGTGGCGAAAGCGGCCATCCGGATTCCCCGCATTTTGCCGACGAAGCCGAGCGCTACACGAAAGGCAACCTGCGCAAGGTGTATTTCTGGCCGGAAGACCTGCAAGGCCATGTTGAGCGGACCTATCATCCGGGCGAGTGAGTCGCCATGACGATGAGTTCCCACAGACACGATGTGCGAATCCATCCCTTCGGCGACGACGTCTACCTGTAGGAACGCGCCTGCGCGCGACCGGGCTTAGCGGTATCCGTCAACGTTTCTGTATCACCGGTCGCGCGCAGGCGCGCTCCTACAAGAGCACGGTGCGCCGGTTTTTATCCGCACGAACACCGCAGGCCGGCGCGCCACGGCGGCGACCCGACGGCTCTTCTCCGCTACGTAGCAGCGCCGCGTGCGAGGCCGAAGGCGAGCCCTTCCTACGCAGCGAAACTTCCAAAGGCTGCTTTCCTGCGGAGCGTAAGAGCATCGCCGATGCGATCGGCTTCCACCAAGCCACTACCACGCAATCGTGCGGGCATTGCGATAAACGGTCGCGCGCAGGCGCGCTCCTACAGGGGTTCGGTGCGGAGGGCTTTTAGCAGGCCGGCCATGTAGAGGATGAGCACGACGGAGAAGGGGAGGCCGCAGAGGGTCACGGCGGTTTGCATGGCGCCGAAGTTGCCTGCCAGCAGCAGGCCGATGCTGAGGACGCCGATCATCACCGACCAGAAAACGCGTACCCACGCGGGGGCGTCGGCATGCTCGTCGGACGATGGCGTTACGTCATGCCGCATCGAGAGATTCGAGATCATCAGCGTGCCGGAATCCACCGGCGTCAGGAACAGCACGAAACCGATCACGATCACCGCGCCGGCCACCCACGGTGCCCATGGCAGGTATTCCAGCAGCTTGAACAGCGTCATGGCCGCATCCGTTTTTGCCACCGCCGCCAGGGCATCCTGGCCCTTGTTCAGCACGAGATTGATCGCGGTGTTGCCGAAGATGGAAAGCCACGCCAGGGTGAAACCCAGCGGAATCAGCATCACGCCGAGGATCACTTCGCGGATGGTACGTCCGCGCGAGATGCGCGCCACGAAGAGGCCCACGAACGGCGCCCACGCAATCCACCACGCCCAGTAGAACACCGTCCACGCGCCCAGCCAGTGACGGCCGGCCTTGTCGTTGTTGTACATGTCGAAGGTCTTGCCGACGAAGCGGGACAGATAGTCGCCCGTGTTCTGCAACAGGCCGTCGAGCAGGTAACGCGTGGGGCCGCTGAACAGCACGAAGGCCAGCAGCAACACCAGCAGGCGCACGTTGAGGTTCGACAGCCACACGATGCCTTTTTCCACGCCGGTCACCACCACCAGCGTCGCGACGATCATCATCACCAGCACGATCGCTACCAGCACCTGCGGGGTGTTCGGCACGCCGAACAGGTAGACGAGGCCGGAATGCAGCACCAGCGCACCGATGCCGAGGTTGGTGATCATCGACACCAGCGTCGCCACGATGCCGAAGCCATCCACGAAGTGACCGATGCATCCATGGATGCGCTCGCCGAACAGCGGTTCCAGCGCGGAACGCAACGCCAGCGGCAGGTTGCGGCGATACGCGAAGTAACCCAGCGTCACGCCGACCAGTGCATACAACGCCCAGCCATGCAGGCCCCAGTGAAGGAAGGTCAGCACCATGGCGTCACGGGCGGCGGATACGGTGCCGCCCTGGCCGGTGGGTGGCTCGACGAAATGATCCAGCGGCTCGAACGCCCCGTAATAAAGCATCGCGATACCGATGCCTGCGGAGAACAGCATCGACACCCACGCCGTGTAGCCGAACACCGGCTTCTCGCCGTCCTGGCCCAGCGGCACCTTGCCGTAGCGCGAGCATGCCAGCCAGATCACGAAGGCCAGGGTGCTGGCGACCAGCAGCATGTAGTACCAGCCGAAACTGGTGCCGACCCAGGTCTGCGCCGATTCGAGCCAGTGCTCGGCCGCCTGTGGAAAGGCCACGGTGAGGCCGCCGAGGATGGCGGCGACAAGGGCGGAACTGATGAAGACGGCGCGGTTCAGTCGCATGGGTGCGTGCGACGCAGGGGCAGGACGGGACATCGGGGAAGGTCTCTGGAAGAGATGGAGCCAATACCAGGCGTTTCGCCTCCTCGACTTCCCTTGTCGGGCCAAGGCGCCGGATGATCCTACGCTTTGTTGATTGAACGTTCAATCAATGTCCGTTAAAGTGTTCGGACTGCCCGGCCGCCCAGGCGGTCACGATGGAGTGATTCCCGTGCCCAAGCGTGGTGTTGAACCCCTGCGACGCGAACAGCTGATCCGCGCCACCCTCCAGTCCATCGACCAGAAGGGGCTGGCGGAGACCACGGTCGCCACCATCGCCAGCAAGGCCGGCCTGTCCACGGGCATCGTGGCGCACTACTTCGGCGACAAGGACGGCCTGCTTAACGCCGCCATGCGCACGATCCTGCGCGACCTGAAGGATGCCGTGGCGCGTTACCGCGCCCAGGCGCCCAGTGATTCGCCGCGCGATCACCTGCGCGCCATCGTCGATGGCAACTTCGACGATAGCCAGGTGAACTCCGAAGCGATGCGCGTGTGGCTCACCTTCTGGTCAGCCTCGATGCACCAGCCGCCTCTGGCGCGCCTGCAGCGGGCCAACGACAAGCGCCTGTACTCGAACCTGGCGCACCAGTTCAGCCGTGTGCTGCCGCGCGAACGCGCGGTCAGCGCGGCACGCGGCCTCGCCGCGATGATCGACGGTCTGTGGCTGCGTGGCAGCCTGGTCGGAAAGGAATTCGACGCGGATAACGCCCGCCGCATCGCCTATGACTACATCGACAGCCAGCTGACGCCGTAAGGCCCGCGCTGTCGCCCGACCCAAGGAGCGTTATGTCCCTTCCCCTGCACAAGCTTTACATCCACGGCCGTTACTCCGATGCGGAAGGCGGCGCCACGTTCGACACCGTGAACCCCGCCACCGGCGAAGTCATCGCAAAGGTGGCCAGCGCCTCGCGCGCCGACGTCGAGCGTGCCGTGAAGAGCGCGTCCGAAGGCCAGAAGGTGTGGGCCGCGATGACGGCCATGCAGCGCTCGCGCATCCTGCGCCGCGCCGTGGACATCCTGCGCGAGCGCAACGACGAACTGGCCCACCTGGAAACGCTGGACACCGGCAAGGCCATCGCCGAAACGAGCACCGTGGACATCGTCACCGGCGCCGACGTGCTGGAGTACTACGCCGGCCTCGCCACCGTGGTCGAAGGGATCCAGCTGCCGCTGCGTGAAAGCTCGTTCTTCTACACCCGTCGCGAGCCGCTGGGCGTGGTGGCTGGTATCGGTGCGTGGAATTACCCGATCCAGATCGCCATGTGGAAGTCCGCCCCGGCGCTGGCTGCCGGTAATGCCATGGTGTTCAAGCCATCGGAAGTCACTCCGCTCACGGCGCTGAAGCTGGCGGAGATCTACACCGAGGCCGGCGTGCCCGATGGCGTGTTCAACGTGGTGCAGGGCCCGGGCCGCGACGTGGGCCAGTGGCTCACCGAGCATCCGGTGATCGAGAAGATCTCCTTCACCGGTGGCGTGGAAACCGGCAAGAAGGTGATGTCCAGCGCGGCGGCTTCGTCGCTGAAGGAAGTCACCATGGAGCTGGGCGGCAAGTCGCCGCTTATCGTGCTCGACGATGCCGACCTCGACCGCGCCGCCGACATCGCGGTCGTGGCTAACTTCTTCAGCTCGGGCCAGGTGTGCACCAACGGCACCCGCGTGTTCGTGCCGCGCGCCATGCAGGCGGCCTTCGAGCAGGCCGTGGTGGAGCGCGTGAAGCGCATCCGTATCGGCGATCCGCTGGACGCGGACACGAACTTCGGCCCCATGGCCAGCTTCCCGCACATGGAAAAAGTGCTGTCGATGATCGAGTCGGGCAAGGCCGAAGGCGCCCGCCTGCTCATCGGCGGCGGTCGCGATACGGAAGGCGCGCGCGCGAAGGGTGCCTATGTGCTGCCTACGGTGTTCAGCGATTGCCGTGACGACATGACCA
This sequence comes from Luteibacter anthropi, assembly GCF_023699965.1. Lineage (NCBI taxonomy): Bacteria > Pseudomonadati > Pseudomonadota > Gammaproteobacteria > Lysobacterales > Rhodanobacteraceae > Luteibacter > Luteibacter anthropi. The sequence goes on along the minus strand of NZ_CP077072.1, from coordinate 962,349 downwards.
TCGTGCGCGAGGAAATCTTCGGGCCGGTGATGAGCATCCTCGTCTACGACACGCTCGACGAAGCCATCGATCGCGCCAACGACACGCATTTCGGCCTTGCGGCCGGCGTGGTCACGAAGAACGTCGCCGACGCGCATCGCGTCATCCATCGCCTCCAGGCCGGCATCTGCTGGATCAACACCTGGGGCGAATCGCCGGCGGAAATGCCGGTGGGTGGTTACAAGCAGTCGGGTGTGGGTCGCGAGAACGGCCTGTCCACCCTGGCCCATTACACCCGCATCAAGTCGGTGCAGGTCGAGATGGGCGAGTTCGCCAGCGTCTTCTGACGAACCTCAAGGCGCGCCGCGGTCGTGGCGCGCCTTTCCACACTCACGCGGGATCGTGGCCAGGCGTCGCGATGGTGCCGCACGTTCGAGGAAAACGTCCATGACCCAGCCAAACGAATACGACTACATCATCATCGGCGCCGGTTCCGCGGGTAATACGCTCGCGACGCGCCTGACCGAGGATGCCGACGTCACCGTGCTCCTGCTCGAAGCGGGCGGCCCGGATTACCGTCTCGATTTCCGCACGCAGATGCCGGCTGCGCTCGCGTATCCCTTGCAAGGCCGTCGCTACAACTGGGGTTACAAGACCGACCCCGAGCCGCATATGAACAACCGCGTGATGGATTGCGGTCGCGGCAAGGGCCTGGGTGGTTCGTCGCTGATCAACGGCATGTGCTACATCCGCGGCAATGCCATGGATTACGACAACTGGGCCAAGGCCGAGGGCCTTGAGCACTGGCAGTACAACCAGTGCCTGCCGTACTTCCGCAAGGCGGAAACGCGTGACATCGGCCCCAACGATTACCACGGTGGCGACGGCCCGGTGTCTGTCACCACGCCGAAGCGTGGCAATAACGAGCTGTTCCAGGCGATGGTGGATGCCGGTGTGCAGGCGGGTTATCCGCGCACCGACGATCTCAACGGTTACCAGCAGGAAGGCTTCGGCCCCATGGACCGCACGGTGACGCCGCAGGGCCGTCGTGCCAGCACGGCACGCGGTTACCTCGATCAGGCCCGTCCGCGCCCGAACATCACCATCGTCACCCATGCGCTCACCGACCGCATCCTGTTCAACGGCAAGCGCGCCGAGGGCGTGGCGTGGCTGAAGAACGGGGAGGGCGAATTGCAGAAAGCCTTCGCCCGCCGCGAAGTGCTGCTGTGCAGCGGCGCCATCGCTTCGCCCCAGGTGCTCCAGCGTTCCGGCGTGGGCCCGGCCGCGTTGCTGCGCTCGCTGGATATCCCGGTGGTGCACGACCTGCCTGGCGTGGGTGCGAACCTGCAGGACCATCTGGAGATGTACCTCCAGTACGAGTGCAAAAAGCCCGTGTCGCTGGCGCCCGCACTGAAGTGGTACAACCAGCCGGCCATCGGCGCGCAGTGGCTGTTCATGGGCACGGGCATCGGTGCGAGCAACCAGTTCGAGGCGGGTGGCTTCATTCGTACCGAAGACGAGTTCGAATGGCCGAACCTGCAGTATCACTTCCTGCCGGTGGCCATCAATTACGACGGTTCCAACCCGATCAAGGTGCATAGCTTCCAGATGCACGTAGGCTCCATGCGTTCACCCAGCCGTGGCCGCATCCACGTACGCTCGCGCGATCCGCGCGTACATCCGAGCATCCTGTTCAACTACATGTCGCACGAGCAGGACTGGCGTGAGTTCCGCTCGGCCATCCGCATCACCCGCGAGATCTTCGCGCAGCCGGCCCTGTCGGCCTACAGCGGCAAGGAAATCTCGCCGGGCCAGCACCTGCGTACGGATGCGGAACTGGATGCCTTCGTGCGCGAGCACGCCGAGACGGCGTATCACCCGTCGTGCTCGAACAAGATGGGTCCGGCCAGCGATCCGATGGCGGTGGTGGATGGCTACGGTCGCGTGCACGGCATGGAAGGGCTCCGCGTCATCGACGCGTCGATCATGCCGCAGGTGGTCACCGGCAATCTCAATGCGCCCACGATCATGATCGCCGAGAAGATGGCCGACGCCATCCGTGGCCGCACTGCGTTGCCGCCCAGCCTGGCGCCTTACTACAAGGCCAACGGTGCTCCGGTTCGTCGCACGCGGTAAGCCGCGCGTGACGCTGCGACCGATCCTGTGTGCCTGCGCGCTGGTGGCGATGCCGCCAGCGCGTGCGGCCAGTGACTGGGCGATTTCTGGCAACGTGGGTTTGCGCAGCACCTATGTATCGCGAGGCATCGGGCAGACGGACGGCAACCCGTCGCGGTTCTTCGGTGCCGACGTGGCATGGCGGGATGCGTTCTATGTCGGCACGTGGTCGTCGAACGTGGATTTCTCGGCCTCCGGCGATCGTCATACGCAGCGCGAGTACGACGTGTATGCCGGCTGGCGTCGGACGCTGGGGGTGTTCACGCTCGACCTTGGCTATGCCCGGTACATCTACAGCCACCAGCCCCGCAACGGAAGGCTGGGATATGCCGAGTGGTATGTGCGCGGCAGTGTTCCCGCGGGGCCCGTGTTGCTGGGGCTTTCAGTGAACTATTCGCCGGACTATCCCGGCATGGCGGGGCGTGCGTATTACACGGAAGCCAGTGCCGCCTGGGCCATCGACGCGGCGTGGACGCTGTCAGGTGTGGTGGCGCGGCAGCAGGAAGCCCATGCGATGTTTCACGGCAACGGGCGCATCGGTGCATTTGGCTACAACGCGTGGAATATCGGTGTGACGTGGCGATTCAGCCCGATGTGGAGCACGGACCTGCGCTACTGGGATACAGATGCACACGAGTCGGGCTCACCGTTCCATCCCCACCTCGTAGCCTCCCTGAAAGCCGATATCTAATGGCCTCACCGATCCACTGTAGGAGCGCGCCTTGCGCGCGACCGATGTGGCGAATGCGATGAATGATTCGGCGACAACCGGTCGCGCGCAAGGCGCGCTCCTACAAATGCGTTGCATCGCTACGGCAGCAAGGTCTCGTGCAGATACCGCCAGACAGGACGACCGCCTGACACAGGCATCAACCACGCGGTGGAATGACGGCGATTACCGCTGCCATCGCCCAGGGTCTGCGTTTCGGTGTACGACACCCACAACCCATCGGCATCCGAATGGGTCACGACATCGGCGATATCGATGTGGATGCCCGGTCGCGCTCCACGCAGGCTGGCAAACAGCGTCGCCACGCCATCGCGGTCGATCCGGTCACCGCGCACGGTGACCATGCGGAAACCCGGGTCGAAACATGCGACGAGCGTATCCAGCGCATCCTCCTCGGCGGTGCCCCCAAACAGGCTTTCGATCTGCCGATGCAGTTCGATGATTTCCTGGTGCGCGATATCGGTCATGCGGAAGTCTCCTCGATGGGGAAAGTATGGCGATGGGACAAGCCCAGGGCGAGGGTCGCCGGAAGCAGGGTCAGCAAGGCCGCCACGGCAAAGGCATACGAGCCACCCAGCCATTGCCAAACAGCACCCATCACGATGGGTCCGGCACAAAAGGCCAGCTGGCGATTCATGTTCCACAGCGCACTGGCCTGGCCCATGCGTGCGTCCGTGACGCCCGTAAAGGCCAGCGTCTGTGCAGCGCTTGAACACAGGCTGCCGCCCAGCCCCATCAGCACGAACGCACCGGCAGCCCAGGGATCGCCGGGCGCCGTCACCTTGCCGAGTGCCAGGATGCCCAGGGCTTGCGTGACCATGCCGACGAGCAGCAGCGGTCTGGCACCAAAGCGGCCGAAGCTCCTGCGGGTGGTGAGAATGGCCACGCCCGAGGCGATGGCCCACGGCAGCATCAGTGCACCGATGCCCCCGGGTGAATACCCGAGCGAGGCCAGATGCAGTGCGGCGATGAGGTTCACGCCGACGAAAACGCCCGGGACGAACAGATAGACCAGCATCGCCGTATGCAGGGCACGCAGGCGAAGCAGCGACGGAATGGCGGGCAGAAACGAAGCACTCGCCGCGATGCGCTGGCCACGCGGCAGCCACAGCACGGCCAGCGCCAGGGTCATCAATGCAAGCGGCACGTTGGCCAGATACAGCCAGCGCCACGACACGGCATCCACGAGCACACCACCCAGCATCGGCGACAGCGCCGGTATCAGCAGCGCCACGAACATCACCCGCGTGGTGAGCGCGCTGCGCTCGGTGGGTGGCGTAAGCCGATACGCCCAGGCCTGCCCCACCGGAATGAGCATTCCGCCAAAGAGCCCCTGACCGAACCGCCAGCCGATCAGTGTATGGATATCGCTCGTGGTACCGGCCAGCGCGGACATCACGGCAAAGCCGGCAAGGGAGAGGCAGATCAGTGGCTTTTCACCCAGCCATGCGGCAAGCCGGGGACCAGCAGGAATCACTACCGTGAGCCCCAGCGTGTAGATGCCGCTCACCCAAGACAGCTGGGTCACGCTGGCCGCCAGGTCGTGGCCGATGCGGGGCATCGCCACGTTGGCGGCAAACATGTTCACCAGGTCCAGGGCGAAGCCCAGCAGGTAGATCCAGGCGACGCGGTTGCGCTCGTCCACGACAGGGCTCCGGTCAAAGCGTGAAGCCTAGGGAATCCGATCGTCTGGAAATAGCCCACGAAGACGTATAGATTGTCAAAAATCCTTTGACAAATGCCCATGATCAGCCTGGACCGGTTCGACATCTTCAAGGCCGTGGTCGATGCCGGCTCGTTGTCGGCGGCTGCGAAAGCGCTGGGCTTCAGCCGGGCCGTGGTGAGTTTCAACCTCAAGCGGCTGGAGGCCGACCTCGGCGTGGCCTTGCTCACCCGCAACACGCGCAGCCTCACGCTCACCGATGCGGGGGAGCGTTTCTACGAGCGCTGCGTCGAAACCCTGGAAAGCGCACGACGCGCCATCGACGAAGCGCGTGGCGACGATGCGCCGCTGCTGGGGCGCTTGCGGATCACCACCACGGCCGAATACGCCGCGCATGCGGTGATCGGCTGGGTGAACGATTTCCACGCCGCACATCCCGGCCTGCGTATCCACCTCTCCACCAGTTCCGCACCGGCACAGCTGATCTCCGAACGCTTCGACCTCGCGATCCGCCTCGGCCGTCTCCAGGACGCGGAATACCGCGCGACCGAGCTGTCGCGTTACGACATCATGGCGGTTGCCGCGCCAGCGTTGCTGGAACGCGCAGGCCGCGCACGCCCGAACGATCCGGCCTGGGTGCTCGACCTGCCGCGTATCGGCTACCCGCGCCTGCCGGACCAGATCCTGCACGGCCCCGACGGCGTGGACATCCCGTTTCCCAGTAATCCCGCGCAGGTGATGCTGAGCGCGGACAACGCATCGACGCTGCTGGCCTTCGCCCGCGCAGGCCACGGCGTGGCGCTCATGCCACGCTGGCTTGCAGCCCCGTCGCTCGCCGAGGGGACGCTGGTGGCACTGTTACGCCGTCATCGCTTTCCGGATCAAGGCGTCTATGCGGTGTATCCGAACACGCGCCACGTGCCGCACGTGGTGCGACGTTTTATCGATCACGTGCGGCAGTTGGATGAGCGAAGCGGCCAGCGCCGGGGTGTTTAGGCCGGCAGGTGCACGCCGGTCAGCGTTTCACTCAAGGTCCACAGTCTTTCCGCTGCCTCCGGATCAATGGCCCAGCGGCGCACGCCGACTTCCTGGGATATACGGCCGGGTTCCGCGACGCTGTCATCGGGAAGGATGGGCGAGATGTCCGAGTCTTCGCAGTACACGCCGCCCATGCCGTCGAGTTGCGGACTGACGGCCGCCCATACGGTGGTTGCCGCGCCCTGCGCGACGTTCTTGAGTCCCTTGGCGAGGTCGGCGACAGGACGGCCCTGTTCGTCCAGGCCGCCGAAGCCGCGCAGGGTTTCTTCGCTGAGATGTCGGACGAGGTCGGTGATGATGGCGCCGGGGTGCACGGAGAAGGCACGGATGCCATGGGCCTGACCGCGTGCATCCAGGCCCAGTGCGAACAGCGCATTGGCCGTCTTCGACTGGCCGTAGGCCACCCAGGGGTTGTACTCGCGGCGTTCGAAGTGCGGATCATCGAAATCCACGCCGGAAAAGCGATGGCCGCGCGAGGTCAGCGCCACGACACGGGCGCCGTTGGCTCGCACGAGGGCCGGCCATAGACGTGCGGTGAGCTGATAGTGCCCGAGGTGATTGGTGGCGAACTGGCGCTCGTAACCGCGTGCGTCGTGTTCCAGCGGGCAGGCCATCACGCCGGCGCTGTTGATGAGGATGTGCAGCGGCTCGTTCCGGGCGAGGATTTCGCGGGCGAAAGCATCGATGGAGGCCGGATCGGCGAGGTCCATGGGCAGGATCTCGACCTCGATGCCTTTGAGGTTTTCGCGTGCCTTGGCCAGGTCGCGGGCGGGTACGATCACGCGGGCGCCTGCGGCGCGCAGGGCGCGGCTGGTCTCGGTGCCGATGCCCGAGTAACCGCCGGTCACGATGGCGGTGCGTCCGGTCAGATCGATGCCCGCGAGGATGTCATCGGCCGTGGTGGCAGGGCCGTGTCCGGAGGAAATGGGCTGCTGTGGTGTGCGCATGGTGAGCTCCTTGGGTCAGGTATGACGCCAAGGTAGGGACGCGCGGCCGAACGATGAATACTTGAAAGTCCCCGTTACATGCTCAATCGTCCCGGGTATGACCCACGATCCCATCACTGACATGCTGCGACTGGCCGAGGTCGAGTCGGTCGTTTCCGGCGGATTCCACGCGGGCGGCGACTGGTCGCTGAGCTTCCTTGCCGCGGACAAGATGAAGTTCTTCGCCGTGGTGCGCGGTGAATGCTGGGCATGCCTCGGCAACGATGCCACGTCCGTGTTCATGCAGGCGGGTGATGTCATCCTGCTGATCAACGAGCAGCGTTTCGTACTGGCGAGCGATCCGGCGCTTCCGCCCCGGGATGCGCGAGAAGCGTTCGAAGCCGGAGGCTGGCCCATCGCCGCCGTGAACGAGAGCGACGAGGTGCTGCTCATCGGCGGTCACGTGCGCCTGCATCCCGTGTATGCGCCGCTGCTGATCGAGGCGTTGCCTACCTTCATCCATGTGCACGGGGACGCGGCGGATGCGGTGGTGATCCGTTGGCTGATCGACCGGATGATGGAGGAACAGTCGGGTGACCGCCTGGGTGCCTCGCTGGCGACGATGCAGCTGGCTTACCTGTTGTTCCTGCATATCCTGAGGGCGTTTCTCGCCACCGGCGAAGTGCCGCGCGAGGGCTGGCTGCGTGCGGCGACGGATGTGCGCCTGTCTGGTGTGCTGCGGCGCGTGCATGCCGAGCCGGCGCGTGCGTGGCGGCTGGATGAACTGGCGAAGCTGGCGGCGATGTCGCGTACGGCCTTCGCGGCGCACTTCAAGTGCGTGGCCGGTGTGGCACCGCTGGCCTATGTCGCGCAGTGGCGCATGCGGCTGGCCTGCCATGCCTTGCGCAAGGGCGACCAGCCGGTATCGGTATTGGCGCGCGACCTGGGCTACACCTCGGAAAGCGCCTTCAGCCACGCCTTCAAGCGCATCGTAGGCGTAGCCCCCAGCCACTACCTTCCAAACATGTAGGAGCGCGCCTTGCGCGCGACCGGACCGGAGCGAAAACCGGTCGCGCGCAGGCGCGCTCCTACAGGGTTACGGTGTGTCTGTGCCTAGTTCGCGGCCTGGGCCGCCGAGGCGATCTGCCAGGGCCGCCATGGCCATTACCACCAGCACAGGCGGCAGCCACGACAGGCCCTGGTCGTGCAGCGGCAGCTGCTTTACCACCGACAGCGCATCGAAACCGGCGGCGTTGAGCGCATCGGCGCTGCCGACGATGAGCGCGACGATCGCCACGGGCACCACCACGCGCGACGGCGAACGAAACAGCGGGCGCATGAAGAACGTGGCGATCAGCACGATGAAGACCGGATAGATCGACGTGAGGATCGGCACCGACACGCCAATGAGACGCGTGAGCCCCAGGTTGGAGACGCCCCACGAGAACGCTGCGAAAATCCACACATACGTGCTGTACCCGATGCGCGTGATGCCGCTGAAATAGCTGGCGCATGCGCAGGTCAGGCCGATGGCGGTGACCATGCAGGCGATGGTGATCAGCACACCCAGGAACACACTGCCGCCGAGGCCGTAGCTGTAATGCACATAGGCGCTCAGCACCTCGGCGCCATTGGTGGCGCTACCGGCAATGGCGTTGCTGCCCGTGCCCAGCAGGAACAGGCAGATATAGATGAGCGCCAGGCCGACGCCGGCGATGATGCCCGACAGCACGGCATAGCGGGTGATGAGGCTCGGTGAGTCCACGCCGCGCGAGTGGATGGCGTTGACGATGACGATACCGAAGGCCAGGGCGCCCAGCGTATCCATCGTGAGGTAGCCGTTGGTCAGGCCCTGCGAGAACGCGGCATGCGCATACAGCTCCGTAGGCTGGCCCGGCTGGCCGGCGGGCCACAGCAGCGTGGTGATCGCCAGCACGATGAGCGCGACGATCTTGATGGGCGAGAGTACCTTGCCCACGGTATCCATCAGCTTGCCCGGATGCAGAGACACCGCGATCACCACGGCGAAATAGGCAAGACTGAACAGCCACAGCCAGTGATCCGAGCCCACGAAGGGCTGGATGGCCGTCTCGTACGACACCGTGGTCGTGCGCGGAATGGCAAAGAGCGGACCGATGCACAGGTAGCAGACGATGGTAAGCACCGTGCCGCTCGTGCGCCCCACCGACCGGGTCAGCACCGACATCGAGCCGCCCGCGCGGGCCATGGCGATCGAGGTGATCACCGGCAGCCCCACACCCGTAAGAAGGAAGCCCGCGGCCGCTGCCCATACCGAGGTGCCGGCCTGCAGGCCGATGAAGGGCGGAAAGATGATGTTGCCCGCACCGACGTACAGGGCGAAATTCATGAATCCCAGGATGAGGATGTCTCTGGCTCGGAACGTGTTCACTGATGAAGGCACGGCGTGGCGGGGAGGGGAAGGGTCGAGCATAGCCCCTGCGGGCGTCCGAACGAACCCGTATGGAGGCATCTCGCCCACCGTGGCTTCCTTGGGCATACTCCGGCGACTTGCAGCGAAGGGGATCGGGGAATGGGCGAGGAACGTCAGATCTGGCTGGGCAGGGGGCAGGAGAAATTCGGGCCCTATGCCGAATCGCTGATTCATCAGTGGCTGGCCGAGCGCAAGGTATCGCCGTCGATGCTGGCCTGGGTGGACGGCATGGCCGAGTGGCGCCCGCTGCACGAGATACTGGGGCTGGCGCCCGAGGCCGTGCCGCCGCTGCCGCCGGACGCCTTCGGTGGCCTGGCGGCCCACGATGCCGCTGTGAGGGCCTTGCCCGAGCCCCCCAGTCTGCACTGGTTTCTGGTGCTCCTGCTGTGCATTCCCACCCTGGGTGTCATGGGCATCGTCTGGCCCTTCGTGCAGGCCAGCTGGATCAAGAAGATCGATCCGTCGAGCAAGGCCACCGGCTGGCTGGTGGCGTCGTTGCTGCTGACGCTGGTGGTGTGGGGATTCGGCATCGGCAGCCAGGTCGCGAGAGTCGGCGACGGCCTGACCTCGGTGGCCTTGATCTTTCCGCAACTGGTGATCGGCCTCGCCCAATGGGCCTGCATGATCGTGGCGTTCTTTTCGATGGCCAGCTCCATGCGCCGGGTGTTATCCCCGCTGGGCCTGGTCCCCGAGGTCGGCGGCATCACGCTGTTCTTCTTCACCACGTTCTACATGCAGGGGCAGATGAGCTGGGTGGCGCGCTGGCGGCAGACCGGCCAGACCCAGCCGCCCGCACCCAAGGCCGTGTTCTGGGTGCTCTGGTGCGTTCCGGGGCTGCTGATCCTGATCGTCAGCGTGGCCCTCATGACGGCCCTGCATCACGGGTAAGGGCCGTCCGGGGGTGAATCCGGCTACAATCCCGTTTTGCGCAACGTAATGCCGCGCCCCATCGGCCTTGCCGGCGGGGCGGTGTTCCGGGAGAGAGCCATGAACCCCCATCGAGAGACCCGCGGATGACGCCAGGCACCCTTTTCGTGGTGGCCGCGCCGTCGGGTGCGGGCAAGTCGACGCTGGTCAACGCGCTGCTCGACTGCGAGCCGCAGATTTCGCTGTCCATTTCGCATACCACCCGTCCGCCGCGCGTGGGCGAGCAGTACGGCCGGCACTATTTCTTCGTGGAGCGCCCCGATTTCGAAAAGGAAATCGAAGACGGTATCTTCCTGGAACATGCCGTGGTGCACGGCAACCTCTACGGCACCTCGCGTACCGTGGTGGAAGAAAAACTGAATTCGGGCGCCGACGTACTGCTGGAAATCGACTGGCAGGGCGCGCGCCAGGTGCGCAAGGGCAAGCCGGACTGCGTCAGCGTGTTCATCCTGCCGCCGTCGCGCGTGGAACTGGAACGCCGCCTGCGCGGTCGTAACACGGACGCGGCGGATGTCATCGAGCGCCGGTTGATCAATTCACGCGAAGAGATCGCCCATGCGCACGAATTCGACTACATCATCGTCAACGACAGCTTCGAAGATGCCCTGGGCGACCTCCGGGCCATCGTCCACGCCGTGCGCCTGCGCTCGCCGCTGAACGCCAAACGCCATGAGACGCTGATCCAGGAGCTGATCGCCCCATGACCGACGACGCCATCGTCCGCGTACGCGGACTGACCACGGTCCTCAACGGAAAGACGATTTTCGACTCGCTCGACCTCGATATCCCCCGTGGCAAGGTCACGGCGATCATGGGTCCGAGCGGCACGGGCAAAACGACCCTGCTCAAGCACATTACCGGGCAGATGCGCGGCGATGCCGGCAGCATCGAGGTAGACGGCCAGAACGTACCCTCGCTGTCGCGCGAGAAGCTGTTCGAGCTGCGCGAGCGCATCGGCTACCTGTTCCAGAACTCGGCCCTGCTCACTGACTTCGACGTCTTCGAGAACGTGGCCTTCCCGCTGCGCCAGCACACGAAGCTGCCCGAGGAACTGGTGCGCAACATCGTGCTGAACAAGCTCCAGGCCGTAGGCCTGCGCGGCGCCGCGAAGCTGATGCCCACCGAGCTGTCCGGCGGCATGGCCCGTCGCGTGGCGCTGGCGCGTGCCATCGTCTTCGACCCAGCGCTCATTCTTTACGACGAGCCCTTCGTGGGCCTCGACCCCATCGCGCTGAACCAGGTACTGCTGCTGATCCGCACGCTCAACGAGACCCTCGGCATCACCAGCGTGCTGGTGGCGCACGAGCTCGCGGCGGTGCAGAAGGTGGCCGACCACGTGTTCCTCATCGCCAACGGCAAGGTCGTGGCGCAGGGTGCGCCCGATACGCTGGCCAGCGACGGTTCGCCGTGGACGGCGCAGTTCTTCGGCGGCGAGCCCGACGGCCCCGTTCCTTTCCAGTACCCCGCAGGGGATTACGCCACCGCGCTCGGTTTCCCCGGAGGCAAGGCATGACCACCCGCGACGACAACGTCGTCATTCGCAGCCTGGCGCAGATCGGCGCCTGCGGGCTGTTCCTCCTTACGGTGCTGGCGGCCATTCCGCGCAGCCTGCGTCACGGTCACGAGACGCTTCGCCAGATCTGGTTCGTGGGCGCGATGAGCCTCACCATCGTGATGACCTGCGGCCTGTTCGTGGGCATGGTGCTGGGTCTGCAGCTCTACGACGTGCTCTCTATCTTCGGCGGCACTTCGGCCACGGGTACCGTGGTAGCCATTGCCATTTACCGCGAGCTGGGCCCGGTGGTCACGGCGCTGCTGTTCGCCGGCCGTGCGGGTACCTCGATCACCGCCGAAATCGGCCTGATGCGCGCCACCGACCAGCTCGACGCCATGGAAATGATGGCGGTGGACCCGATGGCCTACGTGGCTGCACCGCGTTTCCTCGCCGGGGTAATCGCACTGCCGCTGCTGGGCGTGGTGTTCTGCGCCATGGGTGTGTTCGGCGGCCATCTGGTCGGCGTGACCTGGCTCGGCATCGACAACGGCACCTTCTGGTCCAACATGACCGCTGCGGTGGATGTCCACAAGGACATCATCAACGGCGTGCTGCTCAAGTCTTTCGCCTTCGGCATCGTGGTCTCCCTGATCGCGGTGTTCCAGGGCTACACCACCCCGCCCACCAGCGAAGGCGTCGCGTATGCGACCACGCGCACGGTGGTCGCATCGTCCATCGCCATCCTGGCGCTGGACTTCGTCCTCACCTCATTCCTGATCTGAGGCCACGGAGGCCCGCCATGACCGTATCCCTTTCCGCATTCAACCCGAGGATCGTGCCGTGACCCAGAGACGCTCCTATGCCGTCGGCACCGGCCTGTTCATCGTGCTCGGCTTTGCCGCCCTGGCCTACCTGGCCACCCAGACCACCTCGGTAGCGAACTCGCGCCAGGGTTCCAGCTATGCCGTGGAAACCCGTTTCGCCAACGTGGGCCAGCTCAAGGTCCGCGCCCCGGTGAAGATCGCCGGCGTGCGCGTCGGTTCGGTCCAGGCCATCGACCTCGTGCCGGGCAAGGAAGAAGCCAAGGTCACGCTGTCGATCGACGACAACCACAAGGACATCCCGGACGACTCGGTCGCCACGATCTACACCAGCGGCCTGCTGGGCGACCAGTACGTGGGTATCCAGTTTGGCCGGTCGAATAGCCCGGTGAAGGAAGGCGGCGAGCTGGGTCTCACCCGCCCGGCGCAGCAGCTGGAGGAAATGCTCGGCAAGTTCTTCGGCGGCGGCAGCGCCCCGGACCACCTGGGCGGCACCTTCCACGTCACCGGCAACTTCACCAACATCGGCGGCCTGCAGACGGGCGCCGCCGTGAAGATGGCCGGCGTGCCCATCGGCAGCGTCGACTCCATCGTGATCAAGCCGGGCTCCAGCGAGGCCACGGTGACCCTTGCGATCGACAAGAGCTACTCCCAGATACCTGATGACTCGGCCGCTGCGGTATTCACAAGCGGTTTGATCGGTAGCCAGTATGTTGCCCTCCAGCCGGGCGGCTCGCCGGAATACCTGCATGAAGGCGACGAGCTCGTCCTCACGCAGTCGGCGATGCAGCTGGAAGACCTGATCGGCAAGTTCCTCGTGAACGGCTCGCCGAGCGACAACAAGAACGGCGGCGCCTCCGGCGACGCCAAACCAGACAACGCCGGCAAGAAGTAATGCCGGCCCAGGAGACTCGCATGCTGCGTCAGCTTTCCCTCGCCATCGCCCTGGCCATCGGCACGGTCGTGGCCGCGCCGGTTCTCGCCCAGAATGCCGCTCCGGCGGCCGCCACCCAGGGCCAGCAGCCCCAGCAGATCGTCCAGACCATTTCCGACGATCTGGGCAAGGCCATCGAAGGACACCAGGCCGAGCTGAAGAACGACAAGGAAAAGCTGATCGCCGTCATCGACGACACCTTCCTGCCGCACTTCGACATCGACTACGCCTCGATCCTGGTGCTGGGTCAGAATGCAGCCAAGGCATCGCCCGAGCAGCGTGAGCGTTTCGCCAAGGCGTTCTACAACTCGATCACCCATCGTTATGCCGAGGGCCTGCTCAACTACACCCGTGGTCGGGTGAAGGTGCTGCCGTTCACGGGCGATCAGAATCCCAAGCGCACGGTCGTCCGCACCCAGGTCATGTTGGACGACGGCAAGTCGGTGTCGGTCGACTACGCCTTCCGCCAGAGCAAGAGTGGCGACTGGAAGGCTTACGACGTGATCATCGAGGGCATCTCGTACATCACCAACTACCGCAACCAGGTCGATGCCGAGATCAAGAAAGAAGGTCTCGACAAGCTGATCACCGATCTGGAGCAGAAGGGCTCGGCGGCCATCGACCAGCTCGAGAAAGACTCGGGCGGCAAGAAGAAGTGAGTCAGCCGGCCTTTCAGCTGACGACTCCGGCACCGGATACCCTCGCGGTATCCGGTGCTCTCACGTTCGGCACCGCCACGGCCGCCCTGGCCACGGGCCGTGCCGAACTGGATCGCGGCGCGCAGACGGTGCTGGATCTTGCCGGCGTGTCCCAGGCCGACAGCGCCGGGCTCGCCACCGTGCTGGCCCTGCTGGCGCATGGCCGCGGCAAGGGCAGGGCGATCCGCGTGGCCCACGTGCCGACGGGCCTCCAGGCCCTGGCCCGCGTCTCGGGCGTCGAACCGCTTCTTTGACGCGCGGGCGTTACGCGACAACCGGATTCACGGCACTGGGTTCCAGCGTACGCAGGAACGACGTGAGGGGTTGGGACGCTACTGCCACCGAATAGCCCGTCGTTCCAGCGAACGCTGGAACCCAGCGCCCCGGTTCACCAGCAGGCAGAGCACCGCTACATCGGCTTTCCCCACCGGGCTGGCACGTACAGCATTCCGACACCGGCGATCCCGCCAGATCGCGACAATGCCAAAAAGAAAGGGGCCCATCGGGCCCCTTTCTCTTATTCGGGCTTCTGCCCGTTCTGCTGTTCCCACTTGTGCTGCTGATCGAGCAGCTCTTCGGGGTCGAAGTTGGAGTTGTCGTTGCCGCTGATGCCCTGCATGCGCTCGATCACGTCGGCCGGCGGGTTGCCGTCGTAGATCTGGTAGAGGCGCTGCTGGCGGTAGGCGTCGCGCATGAACACGTAGGGGTCGTAGGCCGAATTCAGGAAGCTCTCGGCGTCGATCGCACGGGCGCGCAGGGTCACGAGGTAGAGGACGGACGGAACGTAGTACTGGCCGGCCTTGAAGTCGTGGTTGCGGGCGAAGTAGCTGAGCGGATCGAAGAAGTAGCTGTCCACCGGCAGACGCAGGACGTCGCGCGGGGTGGTGGAGCCGATGAAGGGCAGCACCAGGTAGCTGCCCTCAGGCACGCCCCAGCGGGCGAGGGTCACGCCGAAATCGGTGTCGTACAGCGGCATGCCCAGCAGGCTGGCGGGGTCTTTGAAGCCCAGGAAGCCGATGGTCAGGTTGACCACGAAGCGGCCGGTGGTCTGTATGGCCTGCTTGGGACGGGCCTGGAGCAGCTCGTTGGCCACCGTGATCGGCAGGCGGATATTCGTGTAGAAGTCGCTCACCGCCGTACGGACCGGCGCGTTGGTCACCTTGCGGTAGCCCACGGCCACGGGCCGGATCAGCGTCTTATCGAGGCTGTCGTTGAAGGCGTAGACCTTGCGATTGAAGTGCTCGTTCGGGTCGTCGGTGCGCGGCGGGGCGATGTGGCACGCAGCCAGGAGGCCGGTGACCAGCAGGCCTAGCGCGGGGCGGACGAACCGGGACAGGAGGCTGGGGTGCATGGGGTCTGCTTTGGCGGGGTGAGGCGGTGCTTTATTGTACCGCTTGGTTTTATTATTTTCACCCGGGAGGTCGATCCCGGCGGGAACCGGGCATCATACCCCTGCCCCGATTGCCAGCCAACCGGCCGGACAGCTACACTGCGCGGTCAGAAGTGTCTTTATTGTCAAGGATTTGAAATGGCCCGTATTACTGTCGAAGACTGCCTCACGGTAGTCGACAACCGCTTCGAGCTCGTGCTCCTGGCGACCAAGCGCGCCCGTCAGCTTGCCAAGGGTGCCGAACCCACCATCGATCCGGATCACGACAAGCCGACGGTCGTCGCCCTGCGCGAGATCGCCGAGCGTCGCGTCAACGAGACGATGATCGATGCGATCGACAAGGCTGCACGCGAGCGTGCCGAGCGTGAAGCCCTCGAGTGGGCCGCCACCGAAGTGGACGACGACCTCTCGAAGGGTGGAGATGACTGATGACGCCGGGTCGCTGTCGGCCCTGCATTCATCCGTTCCCTGCGCAGTACGTTGAAGCGCGGCTGACGAGGCCGCGCGCGGGAGGCGGCGCCCTTTGAGGTGCACGGGTCTCCCATGGATGTCATCCCTGCCAAAAAACTGACCGACGTGGTCGATACCGATCCGGTGCCTTCGTATGTGCAGGCGCTGGAAGAGCGCGTGGGCGCGTATCTGCCGAAGGAACAGGTGCTGCGCATCCGGCGCGCCTTCCTCGTCGGCGCCGCCGCGCACGACGGCCAGACCCGCAAGTCGGGCGAACCGTACATCACGCATCCGGTGGCCGTGGCCCAGGTGCTGGCCGAACTCGGGCTCGATGCCGAGACGATCATCGCCGCGATCCTGCACGACACCCTCGAAGACACGAAACTGGGTCGTGAGGAGCTGGCCGGCGAATTCGGCGAGACCGTGGCCGAACTGGTCGATGGCGTCACCAAGCTCGACAAGATGCGTTTCTCCAGTCGCGCCGAAGCCGATGCCGAGAGCTTCCGCAAGATGCTCCTGGCGATGGCGCGCGACCTGCGCGTGATCCTGATCAAGCTGTCCGACCGCCTGCACAACATGCGCACGTTGGGCGCCAAGGATTCCGCCTCGCGCCGGCGCATCGCCCGCGAAACGCTGGAAATCTACGCCCCTATCGCGCAGCGCCTGGGCATGAACAAGTTCAAGGCCGAGTTGCAGGATCTCGGCTTCAAGGCGCTATACCCCGACCGCCATCGCATCATCGGCGAGCGCATCCGCGCCGCGCTGGGCAACCGGCGCGAAGCGATGGCGAAGATCGAGATGGCGCTGGAAGGCCGCCTCGCCGCCGAAAAGATTCCGGGTCGCGCGGTCAGCCGCATCAAATCGGCGTGGAGCATCTATTCGAAGATGCGCAACGAGCACAAGTCGTTCGCGCAGCTCATGGATGTCTACGGTTTCCGCGTCATCACCGACACGGCGATGCACTGTTACATGGCGCTGGGCGCCGTGCATGGCCTGTACAAACCGGTAGACGCGCGTTTCAAGGATTTCATCGCCATTCCCAAGGGCAATGGCTACCAGTCGTTGCACACGGTACTGCTGGGGCCGTTCGGTGCGCCCATCGAGATCCAGATCCGCACGTCGGAAATGGAATCGGTGGCCGAGCGCGGCATTGCCGCGCACTGGGCCTACAAATCCGATTCCGGCCCCGCGAACAGCGCGCAGCTGCGCGCGCGCGAATGGCTTTCGGCGCTGGCCGACAGCCAGGCCAACACGCCGTCGGCGTCCGAGTTCCTCGAAAACGTCAAGATCGACCTGTTCCCCGACGAGGTCTACCTGTTCACGCCGCGCGGCGACATCTTCTCGCTGCCGCGCAATGCCACGGCGCTGGATTTCGCCTATGCCGTGCATACCGACGTGGGCGACCACGCGGTGGCGGCGCGCGTCGACAAGAAGCTGGTGCCGTTGCGCACACGCCTGATTTCCGGCCAGGTGGTGGAAGTGATCACCGCGCCCTCGGCCGTGCCCAATCCGGCATGGCTCGAAGCCGTGGTCACGGGCAAGGCGCGCACGGCCATTCGCCAGTACCTGAAACACCTGCAACACGAAGACGCCGTGGACTTCGGTCATCGCATGCTCGACCGTGCGCTCGATGCGCGCGGCCTCAGCCTCGATTCCGTGCCGCCGGCCACGCTCGACCGCTTCCTCGACGACGCCAAGCTCAAGCGCCTGGAAGAACTGCTCGCGGAAATTGCGCTGGGCAACCGTTTTGCCGACCAGGTGGCCACCCAACTGGTGGCCCTGCTGGGTCCGAGCGAGGGCCATGCGCCGTCGGTGGCGGACCAGCTCAATGCGGAGAAGATCCGCATCAGCGGTGCCGAGCGCGGTGTGCTGAGCTTCGGCAATTGCTGCCATCCGCTGCCGGGCGACGAGATCGTGGGTTATCTCTCCTCGGGCAAGGGCATCGTCGTGCATCGGGTGGAATGCCCCAACGTCACGGAATTCCGCAAGTCGCCGGAACGCATCGTGGCGATCGAATGGGACCGCGACGTCAGCGGCGATTACCGTGCCGAACTGCGCATCGAAGTGCTCAACCGTCCCGGCGTGCTCGCTACGGTGGCGGCGGCCATTGCCGATGCCAGCTCGAACATCGAGAACGTGGAATACATCGAGCGTGACAGCACGGCGGCAACGCTGCTGTTCGCCATCGAAGTAAAGGATCGCAAGCACCTGGCCGACGTGATGCGCCGCGTGCGCCGCACCGGCGTGGTAAGCGGCGTCTACCGCCACCCCCTGTAAAAGCGCGACAGGCGAAGCCATACCCCTGTAGGAGCGCGCCTCGCGCGCGACAGGCCTGTGTCGAAGCGCCCGATGGCAGAATCCCTCGTCACCGCTTCGTTGGTTTGTCGCGCGCAAGGCGCGCTCCTACAAAGGGTGTTGGTGGCGGGTGGGGGGCGCTGCGGCTAGACTCGTCGGCATCATCACGAGGACACCCCATGACCCGCAGCATCGTCGCCACCGACAAGGCACCGGCCGCCATCGGCCCGTATTCGCAGGCCGTCCGCGCAGGCAACACCGTGTACTTCTCGGGCCAGATTCCGCTCGATCCGGCTACCGGCAACCTCGTTGAAGGCGACATCACCGCGCAGACGCGTCGCGTGTTCGACAACCTCGTGGCCGTGGCTGAAGCCGCCGGCGGCAAGCTCCAGGACATCGTGCGCGTGGGCATCTACGTCACCGACCTGGGCAACTTCGCCGCCGTGAACGCCGTGATGGCCGAATACTTCCAGCAGCCGTATCCGGCGCGTTCGACCATCGAGGTCTCGGGCCTGCCCAAGGGCGCCCAGGTCGAAGTCGACGCGATCCTCGTCCTGCCGTAAGAGACTCGCCATCGCCGTGGCTCCCAGCGTGAGGTCGACTCCCGCCGCACCGCCGGCGGACCCGGGCCGCGCGCCGCTGACGACACTCGGCGGCGTCGGGCCGGCGCTCGCCGAGACGCTGGGCAAGCTCGGCCTGCGCGAGGTGCAGGATCTCTGGTTTCACCTGCCGCTGCGCTACGAAGACCGCACGCGGGTCGTGTCCATTGCCGACCTGCGGCCGGGTGATCATGCGCAGGTCGAGGGCACGGTCGATTTCGTCGAGCGGGGCTTCCGCTTCCGGCCACAGCTGAAGGTGATCATTTCCGACGAATCCGGCCGTGCACTGCTGCTGCGTTTCTTCCATTTCCGCAAGAGCCAGGTCGATCAGCTGCCGAAAGGCACGCGCGTGCTCTGCTTCGGCGAAGTGCGTCAGGGGCCGCAGGGCCTGGAGATGGTGCATCCGCAGTACCAGCGTATCGAGGCCGGTGAGGCGGTGGTGGTGGATGAGCGGCTGACGCCGGTCTATCCCACCACGGAAGGGCTGGGGCCACGTCGTCTTGGCGGTGTGATTGCCAAAGCACTGGCGCACCTGCCGCAGGATGACCGGCTCGAACTGATTCCCGACGATATCGGCCGCCCGCTCGGCATGGCTTCGCTTCGTGATGCCTTGCTGTACGTGCATCGGCCGCCGCCGGATGTGGATCTGCGCCAGCTGGAGCTCGGCGTGCATCCGGCGCAGAAACGCCTGGCGTTCGAGGAACTGCTCACGCAGCATCTCACGTTGCGGCGCATGCGGGCAGCGGTGAAGGAGCGTAAATCGCCGGCGCTCAAAAGCGCAGGTACCTTGCGCGATCGCTTGCTGGCATCGCTGCCCTTCGCGTTGACGAAAGCCCAGGCGCGCGTCTGCGGTGAAGTGGCACGTGATCTCGCCCGTCCGCATCCCATGCTGCGGCTCGTACAGGGCGATGTGGGAAGCGGCAAGACGGTGGTGGCGGCACTCGCGGCTGTTGCCGCCGTGGAAAGCGGTTACCAGGTGGCGCTGATGGCGCCGACCGAACTGCTGGCCGAACAGCACCTGCGCAATTTCCGTGCGTGGCTTGAACCGCTGGGCCTGGATGTCGAGTGGCTCGCGGGCAAGGTGCAAGGCAAGGCGCGCAAGAGTGCGCTGACGCGGGTGGCCGATGGCAGCGCCCACGTCGTCGTCGGCACGCATGCGCTCATGCAGGAAGGCGTGGCGTTTGCAAAGCTGGGGCTGGTCATCGTCGACGAACAGCATCGTTTCGGCGTGCACCAGCGGCTCGCCCTGCGTGACAAGGGCGCGGAAGGTGAACTCATTCCGCACCAGCTCGTGCTCACGGCTACGCCGATCCCGCGTACGCTGGCGATGAGCGCGTATGCTGATCTCGATGTCTCGTCCATCGACGAGCTGCCGCCGGGGCGTACGCCGGTGCAGACCGTTGCCATCTCCAACGAGCGCCGTTACGACGTGATGGAGCGCATCCATGCCGCGTGCATGGAAGGGCGTCAGGTGTACTGGGTGTGTACGCTGATCGAGGAATCCGAGCAGCTCAATGCACAGGCCGCCGAGGTGGCGCATGCGGAGCTTGTCACGGGGTTGCCTGATCTTGCCGTGGCCATGATCCACGGCCGGATGAAGCCGAAGGAAAAACAGGCGGTAATGGATGCGTTCAAGCGCGGCGAGATTGCCGTGCTGGTGGCCACCACCGTGATCGAGGTAGGCGTGGATGTGCCGAACGCCAGCCTCATGGTCATCGAAAATAGCGAGCGTCTCGGGCTTGCGCAGTTGCATCAGTTGCGTGGTCGCGTGGGGCGTGGCGCCATCGCGTCGTCGTGTGTGCTGCTGTATCAGACGCCGCTGTCGCGGCTGGCGAAGGAGCGCCTGATCGTGATGCGTGAAACCAACGATGGGTTCCGCATTGCGGAGAAGGATCTGGAACTGCGGGGCCCCGGTGAAGTGCTGGGTACACGGCAGACGGGCCAGTTGCAGTTCCGCATCGCGGACCTGTCGCGTGATGCGCACCTGATGCCCGAGGTGCAGCGCGTGGCCGAGGCGATGATGCGCGACCACCCGGCGCGTTGTGAGCGCCTGATCGCCCGTTGGGTCGGTGACGCGGCCCGTTACGTCGACGCCTGATCGCCGGATCGGTTTTCGGTATGACCTTGATGCGTGGCGTTGTCGGCCGGTCGCGCGCAAGGCGCGCTCCTACAACAGCAGCGGTGCCCTGTAGGAGCGCGCCTTGCGCGCGACCACCTCAGGTGACAGATGACGAATGATGTCTTGCGATGATCGGGCGGGCGGTTGGCCGGGCTGGGTTTACTGGGCGTGGCGTCGTTGATCGGTCGCGCGCAAGGCGCGCTCCTACAGGTGGCCCAGGTGTTGGTGGATCCTGGCGGCGATGGATGCGGTTTCGCGTAGCGGTTCCTGGCTGTCGGCCGTAACGGCGTCCATGTCGTGCAGGCGGCCGCTGGCTCTGAGTTCTTTATGGAAACGTGCCAGTTTTGCCGGTAACGGCTCGTCCACGCGCGTATGCACCGGGCGTCCCGTGGCGCAGGCTTCCGAGAGCATGTTCACCGAATCGGGGGTGACGGCCAGGCGGTCGGCCCAGCCGAGGATGCCGGGGTAGGGGTTGGGGCCGTCCTGTTCCGAGGTCCAGACGATGCCGGGGATGCCGGCGAAGGCGGTGCGGACCATCGGCATCACGCTGGCAGGCGTGCGCCGCGAGGTGATCGCCATCACCGAGCCGCCATCACGACCGTGCCGGGCCTTCACCGCTTCAAGAAACGCGGCCGTGACCGCGGGGTCCACCGGCTTGCCGTGCCGCTCGCCGCCGATGAGCACGCCCAGGCGGGGCGAGGGCAGGGCGCCCAGGGAGGCGAAGGCGCCTCGCGCGTCGTCCAGCCATGCGTCGTTTACGGGATGCAGCGAACCCAGCGGGGCCAGCACGTTGTCGCCCTGCAGCCCGTCGTGGCGGGGTGCTACCACCAGGTCCCAGTGGCTCGTATCGATACGCGGATCGAGGATCTGCACCGTCAGCGTGCGGCCACCCGACCAGTAACGCATCAGGCGGGTCACCCAGGCGGCCGTTCTTCCGCAGCCGATCGCCAGAGCGGGCCATGGCGGTAGCAGCGCGTCGGTGTTTCCCCTGAGCGCCATGCTCGTTCCCGGCAGGAGACGCGGCGCAAACCAGGACCACGGGGAGCGCAGCTCCACCGAAACCTCGCGGATCGACGGCGTGATCGCCTCGGCCAGGGCCAGGGCCTGGCGCCGGTTACCGGCGCGGCCATCCGTGATGACCCAGCAAAACGGCGCGGCAGGGCGGTTCATGGCGTGGTACTCGCCTGGATTGTTATCGATATTGCGACAGTACGTTCCCCGTCAGAGCGATCCACGAACCCCGTCTTCACCCTTACACTCTCCAGACGCTGGCCCCTGTGGGCCTTCCCGCCACTGTACAAGGATTCCCATGAGCGCTCCGCTGTCCGACGCCTCGCTTGACCAGCTGTTCCGTACCGCGCGTACCTTCAACGCGTGGCAGGACAAGGAAGTGACCGACGAGCAGATCCGCCAGATCTACGACCTGGCGAAGATGGGCCCCACGGCGGCCAACACCTCGCCCCTGCGCGTGCGCTTCATCAAGTCGAAGGACGCCAAGGCGCGCCTGAAGCCCTACCTGCACGAAGGCAACGTCGAGAAGACCATGCTCGCACCGGTGACGGCCATCGTCGCCACCGACTTCGCTTTCTACGAGCACCTGCCGAAGCTGTTCCCGCATGCGGATGCCCGTAGCTGGTTCGTGGGCAACGACCCGCTGATCCAGGCAGCTGGTAACCGTAATGGCTCCCTGCAAGGTGCCTACCTCATCATCGCCGCCCGTTCGCTGGGTCTGGATTGCGGCCCCATGTCCGGCTTCGACCAGGCTGGCGTGGATGCCGAGTTCTTCGCCGGCACCCAGATCAAGTCGAACTTCCTGGTGAACATCGGCTACGGCAACCCGGACGTGAACCTGTTCGGCCGCCTGCCGCGCCTCGATTTCAACGAAGCCGCCGAAATCCTCTGATTTCTTTCCCGCGGTGACCGTCCGGTCCCGCTGCCATCGCAGTACCCAACCCTCACTGCTGGAGAAACACCCCATGCGCGCTCTCCGTTTCGTCGCCCTCGCGGGCCTGCTCGCCACCGCCGGTACTGCCGTTGCCGCCCCGGTCACCTACAAGCTCGACCCGACCCACACCGATGTGCTGTTCACCTGGAACCACTTCGGCTACTCGAACCCGAGCGCCAACCTGAACAACGCCGACGGCACCGTCGTCTATGACGAGAAGGACCCGTCGAAGTCCTCCGTGGAAGTGACCCTGCCGCTGAGCGGCCTGGACACCTTCGTGCCCAAGCTCGACGAGCACCTGAAGTCGAAGGATTTCCTGGACGCCGCCCAGTTCCCGAACATCACCTTCAAGAGCACCAAGGTCGCTGGTGCCGGCAAGGGCAAGCTGAAGGTCACCGGTGACCTCACCGTGCACGGCGTGACCAAGCCGGTCACCCTCGACGTCACCGTGAACAAGGTGGGCGATCACCCGATGCTGAAGGTGCCCGCGGCCGGCTTCGACGCCGTCGCCACCATCAAGCGCTCGGACTTCGGCGTGGGCGCCTACGTGCCGAACGTCTCGGACGAGATCAAGATCCGCATCACCACCGAAGCACACGGCGACAAGCAGTAAGTTTTTCCGGGGCTCGTCCCCAGGGGCCCGCGCCGGCAACGGCGCGGGCCTTTTTGTTTCTTGTTACCATTTCCTTCCAGTGCAAACCGTATCGCCCGGAGTTTTTCCATGAGCACCCCTACCGCTGCGCGTCCCAACCCCGCGGCCGCGCCGCTGATTCCGGCCAACGCCGAAAATCGCTACGAGGTCACCCGGGCCGATCTTCCGCTTTCCTGCCCCATGCCGGGCATGTACCTGTGGAACTCGCACCCGCGCGTCTACCTGCCCATCGAAGACGAAGGCGGCACGTCGAAGTGCTCGTACTGCGGCGCCACCTACGTTCTGAAAGACTGAAGCCGCTCCGCGGGCGTGCTTGCAGCAACGCCCGCTCATCTCCCCTAACGGACCGCCCATGGCCACCGTCTTTCCGAACCGGACGATGACCGTCGTGCAACTCGTCCCCGCCCTGCATTCGGGCGGCGCCGAGCGCTCGACCCTGGAGATCGCCAGGGCGCTGGTCCAGGCCGGTCACCGTTCCATCGTGATTTCCGCCGGCGGCCGCCTCGTGGCCCAGCTGGAGGCCGAGGGCAGCCGCCATATCAGCCTGCCCATCGGCAAGAAGGCGCTGTCCACGCTGTTCCTGGCGGGCAAACTGCGTCGCATCCTGCGCGAGATCCAGCCCGATATCGTCCACGCCCGTTCGCGTCTTCCCGGCTGGATCGGCTGGTGGGCGCTGCGTGGGCTGAAGCCGCGCCCTCACTTCGTCACGACAGTGCACGGCCTCAATACGCCGGGACGCTACAGCGCGATCCTGCTGCGGGGCGAACGGGTGATCGTGGTGTCGCAGACCCTTCGTGATTACGTGCTGCGCCACTATCCGCATGAGGCAGGGGTGTCGCGCATTTCCGTGATTCCGCGGGGCATCGATACCGAGGCGTTTCCGTACGGCTATCGCCCGGACGATGGCTGGCAGCGGGCCTTTTTCGAGCAGTATCCGCAGCTGGCCGGTGCTCCCCTGCTCACCCTTCCCGGACGCGGCACGCGCCTGAAGGGCCATGCCGATGCCATCGAACTGGTCGCCGACCTGGCCCAGCGCTCCATCGACGCACGCCTGCTGCTGCTGGGCGCGGACGAACCGGGGCGCGAGGCCTACATCGCCGAACTGCGCCAGCTTATCCACGACCGTGGGCTCGACGACAAGGTGGTGATCTCGCCCGCCCGCTCGGACGTCCGCGATATCTATGCGATGTCGGCGCTCATCCTGCAGCTGTCGCGCCGGCCGGAGTCGTTCGGCCGCACGGTGGTCGAGGCGCTGGCTTTGTGCCGTCCGGTGATGGGCTATGCCCACGGTGGTGTCGGCGAACTTCTCGCCGAACTCTATCCCGCCGGCCGCGTGCCGCTGGGTGATCGCGAGAAGCTGGTGGAACGTGCGGCCGAACTGCTTCGCTTTGCTCCGCCGATTCCGCCGCCGCGCAGCTACCGCCTCGTCGACATGCAGACCAGCACGCTGGCCTTGTATGCCGATGTCGTGGAAGGCGTGCCCAGCGCGTGAGTGTCTCCCTGGCGGCAAGGCTTCGCGCGGGGCTGGCATCACCGCTGCTTCCCATCTGGCTGGTGCCGGCCCTGCTGCCGTTCGGTCGCAGCGCCGAGCTGGGCGTGTTCCTGTGCCTGGTGGGGGCGATTCTCCTGCTGGTGCGCGAGCCGAAAGCGCTGCATCACCATCCAGGTGCCCGGTTGTTCCTGTGGTTGTTCGCGGCGTACTCGGGCGCGGCGCTGGTATCGGCCGTAGATGCCGTGGCGCCGGGCAAGAGCTGGGGCACCGTGGCCGGCCTGCTGCGCTTCGCTCCCCTGGGCATCTACACCTGCTTCGCCGTCCGCCGGCCCGGCAAGGTGCGCAGCCTCTACTTCGCCACGGCCGTGGTCGTGGCGATCTGGGTGGCCGATGCCTGGGTGCAGGCCCTCACGGGCTATGGTCTTGCCGGCGCATCCAATGCGGATCGCCTGTCGGGCATCTTCGGCGCCACCAACCTGAAGCTGGGTCCGGCGCTGTCGGCGCTGGCGCCCTTTCTGTTGTGGGGCGCGCGGGAGCGCTGGGGGCGTCGTGGTCTTGCCCTGGCCTTCCTGCTGGCGCTGGGGCCCGTGTTGCTCTCCGGCTCGCGGGCGTCATGGCTTTGCTATGGACTGGTGGCCCTGGGTTTTCTCTGGCGTGAAGCGGGTTCGTTCCGGCGATTCGCCCTGGGCTGCCTTGGTGGAGCTGTCGTCCTGGTTCTGGCCGCTGTCCTCGCATGGCAGGTATCGCCACGGTTCCATGAGCGCATCGCTCGTACGCTGCCGCTGCTCCAGGGCAACAGCGCGGGTATCGATAGTGCCCTGACCGGTCGCCTGGATATCTGGGTCAACGCCTTGCGCATCTACGAGGCGCATCCGGTCAATGGCGTGGGTGTGCGCGGTTTCCGCGTGGCCTATCCGCAGGTTGCACCGCCCGACGATCACTTCCTCACGGCAGAGAAATGCGGTGACGGCGAAGGAGCCTGCCATGCGCATCAGGTGCTCCTTGAGGTGGCTACCGAAACCGGATCGATTGGCCTGCTGGCGTGGCTGGCGGCAACCGTATTCGCGCTGCGTCAGTGGTGGCGTGCCGGGCCGGTCGCACGAGCGCGGGCGTTTCCCGCCACGATTGCCCTGGTTGCGATCCTGTTTCCCCTGAATACCCATATGGCCTTCTATTCGGCCTGGTGGGGCCTGCTGGCGGCATGGCTGCTCTCGGTATGGTGTGCCGCGCTGCATGCGGATCTTCCGGACCAGGAGGGTGCCCGTGGCGCGTGAGCCGTTATCCGTGGTGGTCACCACGTTCGATAACGCGGACACCATCGAGGCGTGCCTGGCGTCGGTGCATTTTGCCGATGAGATCGTGGTGCTCGATTCGGGCTCGACGGACGCCACGCGCGATATCGCGCAGCGGCTCGGCGCACGCGTGCAGGTGCAGCCGTTTGCCGGCTACAGCGCACAGAAGCAGGCGGCCATCGACCTGGCTATCCACCGCTGGGTGCTACTGCTGGATTCCGACGAAGCCTTGCCGGCGGTCACCGCGCAGAAGATCGAGTCAGCGCTGGTGTCGCCCGATGTGGCGGGCTTCGAACTGCTGCGCAGGGAATGGGTTTTCTGGCGCTGGCAACCTGACCGTGCGCGGCTGAACCACTACGTACGCCTGTTCGATCGCACGCGAGGCCGCATGAGTGGCCATGAAGTGCACGAAAGCGTCGTGGTAGACGGCCCGGTAAAACGGCTGGATGCCGTCATCGATCACTACGGCGAGCGCGACATCGAAGGTCGCGTTGACAAGGCCAACCGCTATTCATCGTTGCAGGTCGCGGACCGGCATACGCGCCTGCCATCCTTCCTGCGCACGCGCATGGTCGTGTATCCGACGATCGCCTTTGCCCGTTACTACTTCTGGCGCGGGCACTGGCGTGGCGGCTGGGCGGGCTTCGTCGCTGCCCGCGTGCATGCGTTCTACGCGTTCCTGAAATACGCCAAGCTCTACGAGCGCGGCCGCTCAGGCAGCCATCGAAACGTTTTCCAGGCGAAAGCCGAACGCCCCGACCAGTAGCGCGCAGGCCTGGTGGCGAAGCGCTTCGCGGCGGCGGAATTCACTGCGGCGCTTGCTTTCCACTTCGGACGCGCAGCGGGTCGGCTCACGCGGCGCCATGGCATAGAAGCCATCTTCCACGGCCACGCCTTCGGCTTCGAGCCAGAACGTGTCGTAGTCGGCCTTGATCTTGTCGCGCCTGCCCCCGAAGGGGTGGGCGGCGTTGGAAATGCCCAGGACACGTTCCACGCCGTACACCTCTGCCAGCGAGCGGATCATCGACAGCAGGAGATTCTTCGGCCGCAGGCCATGGCACTGCTTGGTGAAGTCGCGCACGGCATCGCGGCCGGCATTGTTCGACGCGCCCTGCAGGCAACCGATGACGATGCTGCGGCCGCCGTCGATGAATGAAATGGACGCGTAGGAGATCTGCAGGCCGTTGTCATCGGTGAGCGAGATGCTCAGCTCGCCTTCGCGGTCGCGAAGGCGGGGTGCCTTGAGAATCAGGTTGAGGCCGCTGCCGTCGCGCAGTTCGATGCGGCCCAGCCGGATCTGGCGCGAGCGGTACAAGGTGTCGAACAGCTCGCGGGGAAATCGCGCCACGGCGAATTCGTAATGGCTGCGCAGCACGTCGAGGCGACGGTCACGCGACCATTGCCGGCTGATATAGCGATGCTGGTAGCGCTCGAGCAGGGTCACGTCCACGCTGGTCAGTCCGGCCATGTCCGGCGATTCGAGCAGCGCAAGCCAGGCGTCGTGGCGACGGAAGCGCACCATCGAGCGGCCGACGTAGGTCAGCGTGGCGCTCAGGCCTCGGATGCGCTTGCTGTGCCAGCTGGCCCGGCCGCGCAGCGAACGCGCGAAACGGAGGAGTGACTGCATGAAAGGACGTCCATCTGTCTGGGGATGGACGTCGTTCTACGCCTGAGGAATTTCGCGGAGCTTTCGTTGTCGCGGGGTAAAAATACCTGTTCAGGCAGTTGCTTGCATGCGCAAGTATCGCCTCAGTAGATGCGCGGCTCGCCCGGCGGACGGGTCTTGAAGCGCTTGTGCACCCACAGGTATTGCTCGGGCGCCTCGCGCACCATCTGCTCGATTTCACCGTTGACCACGGCGGTGTCGGCGGCGGCGTCCTTGCTGGGCACGCCGGGCAGCGGAGCGCCCAGGCGCATGGCGTAGCCGGAGTCGCCGGGCAGCCGGCGATGATAGAACGGGATGACCACCGCGCCCGACATGCGGGCCAGGTGATGGGTGGCGGTGATGGTGGCCGCCGGCACGCCGAAAAAGGGCACGAAGACGTTGTCCTTGCTGCGCATGTCCTGGTCGGGCGCGTACCAGACGGTGCCACCGGCTTTCAGGTACTTCACGGTGCCACGGATGTCGTCCTTGTCGAACATGGCATCGGCATAGTGCAGGCGCGAACGCAGCACGGCGAACTCGAACACGTCGGAATCCATCTGCCGGTACATGCCGGCGATGCGGATCCGCTGGGAGACCAGCCGGGCGCAGAGTTCCAGATGCGAGAAGTGTCCGCCCACCAGCAGGACACCACACCCCGCCGCGCGGGCGGCTTCCAGGTGCTCCAGGCCCTCGACCGTGACCGGCACCCGGGCGATGGCCTTATCGGAGCCCATCCAGCCCAGCGCAAACTCGGCCAGCATCATGCCCACGTCGCAGAGGTTGGCCCGCACCAGCGCCTGCTGGCTGACCGGGTCCAGTTCGGGGAAGCACAGCGCGATGTTGGTGGCCGCGATGCTGCGCCGTTCGCGGTTGAGATACAGCGCGAGGCGCCCGGTAAGGCGCCCCAGGCGCATCAGCAGGCGGAACGGCAGGTGGGCGATGAGCCAGATCACACCTACGCCGATCCACGCCGGCCAGTGGCGGGGCGTGAGCAGGCGTCGGGTCAGGCTGGGGTAGGGCATTCCGGGCATGTCCGCCCATTGTAACGAATGGGGACGGCTATACTGCCCGGCCACCCGCCATCCCAGGGGACTGCGTGCTGCTGCGCCTGCTCTACAACTTCGCCATGTACCTGTTCACGCCACTGGTGATGCTGCGGCTGATGGCCCGGGGCATGCGCTATGGCGATTACCACGTGCGCTGGCGCGAGCGCTTCGGCAGCTTCCGCGAACCACGCCTGGCGGGGTGCCTGTGGGTGCATGCCGTGTCGGTGGGCGAGGTGAACGCCGCCGAGCCGTTGATCAAGGCGCTCATGCAGGCATATCCGCGCGCGCCGATGCTGGTGACCACGGTCACGCCCACGGGGTCGGAGCGGGTGCGCCAGCTGTTCGGCGACAGCGTGCACAGCGTGTACCTGCCCTACGACCTTCCATTCGCTGTGCGGCGCTTCCTGCGCAATACCCGTCCGCGACTGGCGGTGATCGTGGAAACGGAGATCTGGCCAAACCTGTATTTCGCCTGCCGCCGGCATGGCATTCCCCTGCTCATCGCCAACGCGCGGCTGTCCGAACGCTCCCTGCGCGGCTATGCGCGGATGAGTTCGCTGGTGCGCCGGGCGCTGCGCTGCGTGAGCCATATCGCTGCGCAGTCGCGTACCGATGCCGCCCGCTATCGCCTGCTGGGCGCCGAGCCGAGCCAGCTCACGGTCTGCGGCAACCTGAAGTTCGACATGCCTGTACCGCAGGCGGCCCTTGAAGCGGGCGCCGCCATGCGCGAGGCCTGGGGAACCGGACGTCCGGTGTGGATTGCCGCCAGCACGCATGAAGGCGAGGAGATGGGGGTGCTGGAGGCACACCTCGACGTGTTGCGCCGCCTGCCGGATGCCTTGTTGCTGATTGCCCCCCGCCACCCTGAGCGCTTCCGCGCCGTGGAGGCCTCGGTGCGTAGCCTGGGCTTCACCGTGGCCACCCGCAGCGCCGACAGCGTGCCGGGCCATACGACGCAGTGCTTCGTCATCGATTCCATGGGCGAGCTGCTGCGTTTCTTCGCTGCGGCCGACGTCGCCTTCGTGGGCGGAAGCCTCGTGTCCATCGGCGGCCACAACGTGCTGGAACCCGCCGCGCTGGGCAAGCCGGTGCTGGTCGGTCCGCACACCTTCAACTTCGAGGAAATCACCCAGGAACTGCTCGACCGGGGCGGTGGCCTCAGGGTGGCCGATAGCAATGGGCTGGGCGCCGAGGTGCTCTCGATGCTGCGTGACGAAACACGCCGCCAGCAGATGGGCCGTGCGGCGCGTCAGGTTTTCGAGAGCGAGCGTGGCTCCGTGAGCAAGGTCATGAAGCTGGTGGATCACCTGCTTCAGGAGTGAATGCCCGCGCTCAGGAGTTTTTCGACGCCGACAGGCGCCTCGGGTCACATCGCACGAAAGCTTCGATGTTGTATCCACCCGATGCACGTGGGCTGTAGCTGAATGTTGCGTTCGCTATGCGACGATCCTGTCCACGGCAGAAAGCATACGCAGCATCACGAGTGAGTTTGTAAGCACCGTCCCGATCACCGAGCGCCATCAGCGCCAGTGTGTCGCCTTCAGTGGGAAGACGGCCGAGCCCGCGCAATCGAGCGGGCGGGGCGGGTGGCGCCGATGCGGCCTGGCCCGGATAGATGCCGCAGGTAGCGAAGGCGGTCTCCTTAAGATTGCCGACCCCCAGATAAGCTACGCCCCGCCGATGGTTGTCGTATGAGGCAAGGTAGCCTCCGCGTGCATCGCAGTAGGCGAGAGCGTCTGCCCACAGTGCGGCATACAGCAGGCCGGCATCGGCATCGATACCTGGGTCTTCCTTGAATACCTTGTAGTCGAATGCCTCGTAATGAAGATTTTCGCTGA
The DNA here is from genome assembly GCF_023699965.1 of Luteibacter anthropi. Taxonomy (NCBI): domain Bacteria; kingdom Pseudomonadati; phylum Pseudomonadota; class Gammaproteobacteria; order Lysobacterales; family Rhodanobacteraceae; genus Luteibacter; species Luteibacter anthropi. Next base: position 931,748 of record NZ_CP077072.1, on the reverse strand, counting down.
TCCGCGATGGCAGTCCCGCGTCCGTGGCGAAGGTGCAGCTGGTGAAGCATAACGAGAACATTGCCGCGACTCGCAGCATGGGTTTGAAAGGCGTCATGGTATGTCTTCCTTGAATCAGGGTGTCGTCGTGTCGACGGGCAGGCAGGTGAAATAGCCTTCGACGGACTCGCCGCCCAGTGCATTCTTGTGATGCGCCAGGCGGACGCTCTTTATCCCGGTGGTTGCGCAGGTGTTCCGGATGGTATCCCTCGCCCCTTCATAGGCCGATTGCCGCGTTCCCACCGCGTGGATCTTTCCCTCGCTGACGGGTGTGCCCCATGTTTCGTATGCGAATGCAGCGGCAGGGCGTACGGGGTCGGCTCCGGTATCCGTGGCGAACGTGCCGTCGTCTGGCAGGCAGCGTGCCCGCGCGGAAACGCGGTGCATGGTCTGTACTTCGTCGTCTGGCCGCAGACTTTCGACGTCGTAAGAGCTCATGAAGCCTCGATGCCCGTCACACACGCGCAGGCTTCGCTTCCAGGTTTCAGCCAGTACCGTCGCATGGCTTTCACCCTCCGTGAGCTGCTGGGACACGGAGTATTCGATGGCGACAACCGATACGCCGGTGTCGGAAGGGGGAGCCGGGTTCTCCGGATTCATGGCATGAAGCGTGGTAGCTCCGCCAAGGAGCGCGAGCGCCATGCCTGCAAGGGCTGCGGGGTGCGTCATGGTTCGTCCTTGAATGATGGGGGGATGGCCGGCCATGTCGTTGGCCGGCAGGCCATTGTCCTGATTGCAAGGGCGCGTCCGGATCGGACCGCCCCTCATCGGGGCGTGGGTGGATGCCGATCCGCTGTGCAGGCGCATGGCCTGCCATAAAAAAAGACGGGCCCTTGCGGGCCCGTCTTTGAACTGACGCCGTGTGCCGTGATTACTGCAGCAGGGCGTTGATCGTTTCCATGTCCTTGAAGTCCACCGTGCCGGCCGTCTGCTTCAGCAGCAGCTTGTCGAGGATGAACTGGTGGCGTGCCTGCGAGTAATTGCTGAGCGCCTGGGTCAGGTTCTGCTGCGCGATGAGGACGTCCACGATGGTGCGGGTGCCCACCTCAAAACCGGCCTGGGTGGCGTCACGCGCGCTTTCGGCGGATTCCACGGCGGCCTTCGTCGCACCGACCTTGCTGATGCCGGCCACGACCGAACGGTAGTAGTTCAGCGTGTCGCGGACGACCTGGCGACGGGTGATTTCCAGCGAGTCCTGGGCGGAGTCGCGCTGGTAGATCGCCTGGCGCACCTTCGACTGCGTGAAGCCACCGGAGAAGATGGGCACCGACAGCGTGAGGCCCACGGTGGTGGTACCACGGCCGTTGGGATTGCTGGCGCTGCTGATGGAGCCGAGGTTTTCGGTCCACTGCGACTGCTTGTTGTACGAAGCGGTGGCATTCAGCGTGGGCAGGTGGCCGGCGCGTGCCGAGGTGATGGAATGCTCGGCCGAATCGACGTTGTACTGACCCGAGATGATGGTCGGGTTGGTCTTGACCGCCTGGGATACCCACGCGTTGGGATCGTTCGGCGAGGGAGCATCCATCGGCAGCTGCTCGCGCAGCTTCTTCAGGTTCTCCGACGGCTTGCCGGTGATCTGGGTCAGCGCTTCGCGCGAGTCCGACAGGGTGTTCTCGGCGGTGATGACCGACGCCACGGCGGAGTCGTGCTGGGCCTTGGCGTCCTGCACGTCGGTGATTGCCGACAGGCCCACGTCGAAACGCTGCTGCGCCTGTTCAAGCTGGCGCGCGAGCGCCTGCTCGTTCGCCTTGGCGAAGGTCAGGGCGTCGTCGTTGGTCAGCACCTGGAAGTAGGCGCTGGCCACACGGGCGAACAGCTGCTGGGCGGCAGCGTCGTAGGCAGCTGTCTGCGAATCCGCCGACGAGTGGGCGGCCTTCAGGTCGGAGATCTTGCTGAAGTCGAAGACGACCTGGTTGACCGTGGCACCCAGTGCGCGCGTGCGGGTGTGCCCCACGTCGCTCGACAGGATGGGCCGGCCCTGGGCGTCACGCAGGGTGTCGCCCGTGGTGGGGTCGGTGAGCGTCACGCGTGACGGACCCGCCGGATCGGCCTGGTTGAGGCTCAGCGTGCCATTCACCTGCGGAAGCAGGGCGGAGCGGGCCTGGACCACACCTTCACCCGTGGCGAGGCGCTGTGAATCGGCCTGGGACAGCGTCGGATCGTTAGCCCGGGCCAGACGGTAGGCATCGAGCAGGTCTTCCGCCTGGCTGGCGAAGGGCATCGCGGCCAGTGCGAACGCGACGGTGAACAGCTTCAAGCGCATGGTATCGCCTCGTGGATGATGGGAAAGCTTGTGGGTCAGAGCACGAAGCGCTTCACCGGCGCAGCATGCGCCAGGTAGGGAAGGTCCGTTTCAAACAGGGATTCCTCGCGGAAGCGACCCTCGCCCTCATGAGTGAGGAGCACCGCCGTCTGGGCGGGTGAATCGCCGCGGACCACGAACATGCGGCCACCGACCTTCAGCCAGCGCACGAATTTCTCGGGAACCGCGTGGACTGCCCCGGTGACCACGACGACATCGAAAACGCCGGCCGGCGCGTAGCCGTTGACGGCTTCGGCGGTCTCCAGCGAGACGTTGGTGACACCGGCAGCCGACAGGCGCTGGCGGGCGCCCTCGACGAAGTCGGCATGCATGTCGATGCTGGTGACCTTGCCGCCAAGGCGGGCAAGGCAGGCGGTGAGGTAACCCGAGCCGGTGCCGATTTCCAGCACGTCGTCGGTCTTGGTCAGGGCGATGGCCTGCAACACACGGCCTTCGATCACGGGCTTCATCATCACCTCGCCATGGCCCAGGGGCAGGGTGAGGTCGGCGAATGCCACGTTACGGTGGGCCGGTGCGACGAAGTCTTCGCGACGGACCGACTTGAGGGTCTCGAGGACGTCGTAATCCAGGACCTCCCAGGGGCGGACCTGGTTCTCGACCATGTTCTGCCGGGCCTGTTCGAAATTCATCGCCATGGTGTTCAATCCCGTACGAAATCTGTAAAAAAAGGTCTGGAAGGATAAGCGGTTACCGCCCACATTCCCTAATGTTAAGGCTGAGGTCGCCGGGCCATCGGACGAAGTGCCGGAAGTCACCGGACATACCTGACGGAAGTCATGCTTCCGTGAGATCCGGGGTTCTGGCGGCTGAACGACCGATGGCGAGCATCCTTTCAAGCCATTGGGAACCACCCGTGGGCGGCCCCACTTTCAATTCTAAGGTAGACGGGCGGCGATGCTCCGCTTTTTCCGGTGACGCGGATGCCAACTGCGTCGTGCTGGAAATAACTAAACCGATGCGTATAATAAAGTCATAATCTTTGTTTGTGAAGGTGTAGCCATGAACGCCAGCCCGAAAATGAAACCCCAGGGCCCGGGGCGTCCGAAGGACATGGAGAAACGCGCGGCCATCCTCGACGCGGCCAAGGCCCTGTTTACCCAGGGTGGCTTCGCGGGTACGAGCATGGATGCCGTCGCGGCGTCCGCGGGCGTGTCCAAGCTCACCGTTTACAGCCATTTCGGCGACAAGGACAACCTCTTCCGCGAGGTGATCCGCGCGCACGTGCAGGAACGCCTGCCGGACGACCTGTTCGATTTCAGCCCGGGCGCAGACATCCGCGTCACCCTGGGCAACATCGCCAGCCGCCATGCGGCCATGGAAACCAACACGGAATCCGTGGGCACCTTCCGCGCCATCCTGTCCGACTGCCATTCCGGCGGCAACCCGCGCTTCGGCCGGCTGGTGTGGGAAGAAGGCCCGGCCCGCATGCACAAGCTCGTGCAGCGCCTGCTCGAAGGCGCCACCAGCCGTGGCCAGCTCGATATCCCCGACGTTTCCCGCGCCACCACGCAGTTCCTGGCCCTGCTCAAGGGCGACCTGCTGATCCGCCGGCTGTTCGGCTGCGAAGACTGCGCCGTGCAGTTTGCCGAGGAAGTACGTGCCAATGCGCTGGCCGCTGTCGAGATGTTCATGCGCGCCTATTCGCCGCGCGTCGAGGCCTGATCGCTCGCTTCCTGCTCCGCTTCGTGATTGAATGGTCGGCGAAGCGGGGGTGCCCATGCGATAAGCGCGGGCTGAGAGAGTCCCTTCGAACCTGATCCGGTTGGTACCGGCGTAGGAAGCTTCGCCCACGGGTGACGTGCGTCTGTGCGCGCGTGCCCTGTGGCGGTGCCGTCCGCTTCTCCCTTCCCCCGTGAGGACCGAGAAGCCGATGAATGCCATGCCGTCCGATCTTGCCCGCGCCGCGCGCGAGCTTTCCGAATCCGTTACCCAGCCCATCTCAGGCTCCCGCAAGATCCATGTGACGGGCAGCCGTCCCGACCTGCGCGTGCCCATGCGCGAGATCGCGCAGTCGTCCACGCCGACGCTGTTCGGTGGCGAGACCAATCCCTCCATTGTCGTCTACGACACCTCCGGTCCCTATACCGATCCGGCGCACGCCATCGACCTGGCTACCGGCCTGCCGGCGCTGCGTGCCGGATGGATCGAGGAGCGTGGCGACGTGGAGCGCCTGGATGGCCTGTCGTCGACGTTCGGCCGTTCGCGCGAGGACGACGCGCGCCTGGATGCCATCCGCTTCGGCGAGCGCCGTCTGCCGCTGCGTGCGAAGGCCGGTGCCAACGTCACCCAGATGCATTACGCCCGTCGGGGCATCGTGACGCCGGAGATGGAATACATCGCCATCCGCGAGAACCAGCGCATCGAAGCTCTGGGCGAGAGTGCGCTGCGTACCCAGCATCCCGGCGAAGCGTACGGTGCAGCCCTGCCGCGCCTGATCACGCCTGAGTTCGTACGCGATGAAGTGGCCCGTGGCCGCGCCATCATTCCCGCGAACATCAACCACCCGGAAGCCGAGCCGATGATCATCGGCCGCAACTTCCTCACCAAGGTCAACGCGAACATCGGTAACAGTGCCGTCAGTTCCGGCATTGCCGAGGAAGTGGAAAAGCTGGTGTGGGCGATCCGCTGGGGCGGCGACACCGTGATGGATCTCTCCACCGGCAAGCACATCCACGAAACGCGCGAGTGGATCATCCGCAATTCACCGGTACCCATCGGCACGGTGCCCATTTACCAGGCGCTGGAAAAGGTGGGCGGTGTCGCCGAAGACCTCACCTGGGAAATCTTCCGCGACACGCTGATCGAGCAGGCGGAGCAGGGCGTGGATTACTTCACGATCCATGCCGGCGTGCTGCTGCGTTTCGTGCCACTCACCGCGAAGCGCGTGACCGGCATCGTGTCGCGTGGTGGTTCGATCATGGCCAAGTGGTGCCTTGCGCATCACCGCGAGAATTTCCTCTACACGCACTTCGAGGATATCTGCGAGATCATGAAGGCCTACGACGTGTCCTTCAGCCTCGGTGATGGACTGCGCCCGGGCTGCGTTGCCGATGCCAACGACGCGGCACAGTTCGGCGAACTGGATACGCTGGGCGAGCTGACGCAGATCGCGTGGAAGCACGACGTGCAGTGCATGATCGAAGGCCCCGGCCACGTGCCCATGCAGCTCATCAAGGAGAACATGGAGCGCCAGCTGGAGAAGTGCCACGAGGCGCCGTTCTATACGCTGGGACCACTCACCACGGACATTGCGCCGGGTTACGACCACATCACCAGCGCCATCGGCGCGGCGATGATCGGCTGGTTCGGCACGGCGATGCTCTGCTACGTGACGCCGAAGGAACACCTGGGCCTGCCCAACCGGCAGGACGTGCGCGACGGCATCATTGCCTACAAGATCGCCGCCCATGCGGCGGACCTGGCCAAGGGGCATCCCGGTGCCCAGGTACGCGACAACGCCTTGTCGAAGGCGCGTTTCGAGTTCCGCTGGGACGACCAGTTCAACCTGGGCCTGGATCCGGACAAGGCACGCGAATTCCACGACGAGACGATGCCGAAGGATGCCCATAAGTCGGCCCACTTCTGCTCCATGTGCGGGCCGAAGTTCTGCTCGATGAAAATTACCCAGGACGTACGCGAGTACGCCGAGGGCATGGAAGAAAAGGCCCTGGAATTCCGGGAGCAGGGCAGCGAGGTGTACCGCCGGGCGTAAGGTTGCGAAGGGCATCGCCCGGTCCTGGGAAACAGGGCCGGGCGCTTGCCGGGCATTCCAAATGCACACGATTCGCATTCGGCGATTCTTCACCCGTTCTTCCCAGCGGCCACCCTAACGTCAGGGACATTTCCCACGTCACCTTCCAAGGAGACCTAAGGCCATGTCCAAAGCCAAGCCATTCGTCAGCGATATCGAGAACATTCGTAAGCGCGCCCGCGAGCACATCGACAAGGGGGCGATTACCTCGGGGTATCGCGCGGATCGCGAAACGGTGATCAAACTGCTCAACGAAGCGCTGGCCACCGAGATCGTCTGCGTGCTCCGCTACAAGTATCACTACTACATGGCGCCGGGCATCCACTCGCAGAGCGTCAAGGCCGAATTCCTCGAACATGCCAACGAAGAACAGGTGCATGCCGACCGCATCGCGGAGCGCATCACCCAGCTCGACGGCACACCGAATTTCAGCCCGGAAGGCCTGCTTTCACGCAGTCATGCCGATTACGTCGAAGGCGTGGACCTGGTCGACATGATCAAGGAAGACCTCGTTGCCGAGCGCATCGCCATCGACAGCTACCGCGACATCGTGAACTACATCGGCGACGATGATCCGACCACGCGCCGCATCATGGAAGACATCCTCGCGCAGGAAGAAGAGCACGCCGAAGACATGGCGACCTTGCTGGAGAATCTCGGCAAGAAGGGTGAGCCGGCGGCACCCTCGAAGCATTGAGGGGTAAGCTAGGGGCGAACGTTCGCTCTGACGAAGGATGACCATGAACGCGACCGCCGCCCCCGCGCCTGCCCCGAAACGCAGGCGCCGATCCTTGAGCCTCGTGATCGCACTGCCGATCACGCTTCTCATTCTGCTGGTGCTGTTCTTCATGTGGTGGTGGGACAAGGAACCGGAGCAGTTCGATCCGGTCGCCGTGACCGCCGCACACATGAAGGACCTCGGCCGCCCCGTGAGCACGGGTGCCGTCACCACCTACACGTTGATCCGCTCCGTCGACACCCTGATGGACAAGCGCGGCGGCTACCTGAGCAACGACCGGCTGCCGCCCGGGGCGTTCATGGACAACATCCCCAACTGGGAATTCGGCTCGCTCACCGCCTCGCGCGACCTCGTACGGGCCCTGCGCAACGACTTCAGCCGTTCGCAGACCCAGTCCACGGAGGACAAGGCGCTCGGCGAGGCCGACCCCCTGCTCAACAGCCCCAACGATCGCTGGCTGTTTCCCAGCACGGAATCCCAGTACCGCAAGGCCACGAACGACCTGGAAGACTACCTGGGCCGCCTGAGTGACTCGGAGGATGGCAACGCCCACTTCTACGCCCGCGCCGACAACCTGGCCGACTACCTGCAGACGGTCTCGACCCGCCTGGGCTCGCTGTCCCAGCGACTGTCGGCCAGCGTGGGCCAGCTCAAGGTCGACGCGGCGCCCAACGCCGACGTGGGCGCCAATGCGGCGCCGGCCAAGGCCGTCTACGAGAAGACGCCCTGGAACAAGATCGACGACAACTTCTACGAAGCCCGGGGTTACACCTGGGCCCTTCTGGAACAGTTGAAAGCCTTCCGCCACGACTTCGGGCCCATCCTGAAGTCCAAGAATGCCGATGCCAGCCTCCAGCAGGTGATCCGCGAGCTGGAGGAATCGCAGAAGGCGCTGGGTAGCCCGGTGGTTCTCAACGGCTCGCCATTCGGCTTCTTCGCCAACCATTCGCTGGTGATGGCCAACTACATCTCGCGAGCTAACGCCGCGATCATCGACCTGCGAGCCCTGCTGGGTCGGGGCTGAGCCACAAGAAAAGCCCGCTGACGCGGGCTTTTTCGTCTCTCTGTAGGAGCGCGCCTGCGCGCGACCGGTTTTCGCGATAAACCTGTGGTCGCGCGCAAGGCGCGCTCCTACAGGGGCTTCGAATGCGACCGGACCCGGCCACACACAAAGCGTGCCCCTGGTCGTCTTACTTCGAAGCCTGGTAACGCGCGATGCCGGCGGTGATCTCGGCCTTGGCCTCGTCGGCGCCGACCCAGCCATCCACCTTGACCCACTTGCCCTTCTCGAGATCCTTGTAGTGCTCGAAGAAGTGGCCGATGCGCTCCAGCCAGTGGCCGGACACCTGGGCGATATCGTTGATGTGGGCGTAGCCGCCGAAGATCTTGCCGTGGGGCACGACCACCAGCTTTTCGTCAGCACCCGCTTCGTCGGTCATCTTGAGCATGCCGACCGGATGGCAGCGGATGACCGAGCCCGGGACCAGCGGCAGGGGCAGGATCACCAGGGCGTCAAGCGGATCGCCGTCGCCACCCAGGGTGCCCGGCACATAGCCGTAGTTGCAGGGGTAGCGCATCGGGGTGGAGAGGATGCGGTCGACGAAGATCGCGCCGCTTTCCTTGTCCACTTCGTACTTGACGGGCTCGGCGTCCTTCGGAATTTCGATGATGACGTTGATGTCGTCCGGCACATGCTTGCCGGCGGGAACGAGGTGCAGGCCCATGGTATTCCTTGCTTATTCAGGGGTTAGATCCGCCCCATAGAATAAGCCCTGCACCCCCCGGGGTCCAAATGCCCCGTAGGAGCGCGCCTCGCGCGCGACCGGCACCGGCCGCACGCAAGGCCCACCCTCACCTTATTTCAGGTGTTCCCAAAGATAGGTATACGACAGCGCGTTCATGAACGCCGACTGCTTGTTATCCGCCGCCGCCCCGTGGCCACCCTCGATGTTCTCGTAGAAGCTGGCATCGAAGCCCATGGCCTGCATCCGGGCCGCCATCTTGCGGGCGTGCACCGGGCCCACGCGGTCGTCGCGGGTGGAGGTGGTGAACAGCACGGCCGGGTAATGGGTGCCCTTGTGCAGGTTGTGGTACGGCGAGAAGGTCTGGATGTATTTCCATTCCTCCGGGTTGTCCGGGTTGCCGTACTCGGCCATCCACGAGGCACCGGCGGACATGTGCGGGTAGCGCTTCATGTCGAGCAGGGCCACCTGGCTGACCACGGCGCCGTACAGTTGCGGGTACTTGGTGAGCATGTTGCCCGCCAGCAGGCCGCCGTTGCTGCCGCCCATCATGCCCATGTGCTTCGGGCTGGTGATCTTGCGGTCGATCAGGTCCTGCGACACGGCCGCGAAGTCTTCATAGGCACGCGGACGGTTGGCCTTCTGGGCGGCCTGGTGCCAGCGCGGACCGTATTCGCCGCCGCCACGGATATTGGCGATGACGTAGACCCCGCCCTTTTCCAGCCAGGCACGGCCGACGCCGGCCGAGTAGGCGGGCTGCAACGAGATTTCGAAGCCGCCGTAGCCGTAGACCAGGGTGGGGTTGTTGCCGTCGGTCTTCAGCGACTTCGGCGCGATTTCGAAGTAGGGCACCTTGGTGCCGTCCTTCGAGGTGGCGAAGTGCTGGCTCACGTCGAACTTCGACGCATCGAAGAAGGCCGGGCTGTGCTTGAGTTCCTGCGCGCCGCCATCCTTGCCGACGGTGCCGAAATACAGCGTGGTGGGCTGGAGGAAGCCCGTGACGATCATGAAGTAATCGTCGCTGTCGTCGGCATCTACGCCCGAGGCCTGCACGGTGCTGAGGGCCGGGGCACCCCCGAGCGTTTCGCTCTTCCACGGGCCGCTGGCGGCGGGCGTGAGCACCTGGAGCTGGCTCACCACGTCACGCATCGTGTTGACGATGAGGTGGTTGCGCGTCCACGAATAGCTGGCCAGCGAGCTGTGCGCATCCGGCGCGAACAGCACGGTGATCTCTCGCTTGCCGGCCATGAAATCGTCGAACTTCGTTGCCAGCAGCGAGCCGGAGGGGTAGGTCTTGCCGCCCACGGTCCAGTCGGTGCGTGGTTCGATCAGCAGCCATTCGCGCTCGACGTCGGTCTCGGCGTCGTTGGGCACGTCGATCTTGGTGAGCTTGCCGTCCTTGCCGCGAAGGTAGGTTTCGGAGTTGTAGAACGCCAGCGCGCGATGCACGAAGTCGCGCTCGAAGCCCGGGGTGCGGTCGCGGAAGGCCGAGATGGACATGTCGGTCTTCTGGCCTTCGTACACCGTGGTGGCGGACGACAGCGGCGTGCCGCGCTTCCATTCCTTCACGATGCGCGGGTAACTGGAATCGGTCATGGAGCCCGGGCCGAAATCGGTGGCCACGTAGATGTGGTCCTGGTCGATCCAGGCGATCTGGCTCTTGGCCTCGGGCAGGGTGAAGCCATCCTTGATGAAGGACTTCGTGGTGAGGTCGAACTCGCGGACCACGTCGGCATCGGCACCGCCGCGCGAGAGCGACAGCAGGCAGCGGCGGTAGTCGGGCTTAAGGCACTGGGCACCATGCCACACCCAGTTTTCCTTCTCGGCGGCGTTCAGCGCATCGAGATCGATCACCGTTTCCCAGTTGGGCTTGTCCTTGCGGTACTCGGCCAGCGAGGTACGGCGCCAGATGCCCTTGGGGTGTTCCTTGTCGCGCCAGAAGTTGTAGTAGCTGTCACCGATGCGCGAGACCATGGGGATCTTGGCGTCGGAGTCGAGCACTTCGAGCAGGCGGGCGTCGAGGGATTTGAAATCCTGGCCTTCGGCGTACTTCGCCACGGTGCGGGCGTTTTCCGACTTGACCCATTCGAGCGGCTTGGCACCGTCGATGTCGTCGAGCCAGAGGTTTTCGTCGTCGCCGGTAGCGGCCTGGGCGGCGGCAGGGGCGGTCTTCGGAGTGTCGTGTGCCTGGGTCATGCCACTGAAGGTAAGGGCGATGGCCAGCGCAATCCAGCGTCGTTGCATGGGTCGAGGATTCCTGGTCGGTAAAAGACGTGATCCTTGACCTTAACGCAGGGGGAGCCGGGGGTACCCCATGACTTTTGCCCTATCCGGGGATCTTGCTCCGATCCGGTCGCGCGCGAGGCGCGCTCCTACAAGGGGGTGTGGGCGTTGTGGGGCTTCCGGGTCGCGCGCAGGCGCGCTCCTACAAGAGCCATTGCAGTCCACCGGCTCTTGTAGGAGCGCGCCTCGCGCGCGACCGGAATCACGAAGACGCCCAGGCGGGCCCCCAACTCACAACAACGGAATCAACAACAACGCCACGATATTGATGATCTTGATCAACGGATTCACCGCCGGCCCGGCGGTGTCCTTGTACGGATCACCTACCGTATCGCCCGTGACGGCCGCCTTGTGGGCATCGGAACCCTTGCCACCGAAGTGCCCGTCCTCGATGTACTTCTTGGCGTTGTCCCACGCCCCGCCACCGGTGGTCATGGAAATGGCCACGAACAATCCGGTGACGATGGTGCCGATCAACACGCCGCCCAGCGCCTGCGCACCGGCCTCAGGCCCACCCAGCCACTTGAACCCGAAGATCACCACCACTGGCACCAGCACCGGCAGTAGCGACGGCACCAGCATCTCGCGAATGGCCGAACGGGTGAGCATGTCCACGGCGCGGGAATAATCCGGCCGCGTGGTGCCCTCCATGATCCCGGCGATCTCGCGGAACTGCCTGCGCACTTCCTCCACCACCGCGCCGGCGGCACGACCCACCGCCTCCATCGCCATCGCGGCGAACAGGTAGGGAATGAGTCCGCCGATCAACAAACCGATGATCACGTAATGGTTGGAGAGATCGAAACGCACCTCCGCTCCGCCGAAATGCAGGCCGAGGTTATGCGTGTAGTCGGCAAACAGCACCAGTGCGGCAAGACCGGCCGAGCCGATCGCATAACCCTTGGTCACCGCCTTGGTCGTGTTGCCCACGGCATCCAGCGGGTCGGTGACACCACGCACCTCGGCCGGAAGCTCGGCCATCTCGGCGATGCCGCCCGCGTTGTCGGTGATAGGGCCGTAGGCGTCCAGCGCCACCACCATGCCCGTCATGCTCAGCATGGCCGTGGCGGCGATGGCGATGCCGTAGAGACCAGCCAGCGCATACGCCCCCCAGATGGCTGCACAGACCGCCAGCACCGGCAATGCAGTGGACTTCATCGACACGCCCAGCCCCGCGATGATGTTCGTCGCATGCCCGGTAGTGGACGACTGCGCCACATGGCGCACGGGCCGGTATTCCGTGGCCGTGTAGTACTCGGTGATGACCACCATCGCTCCGGTGAGCACGAGCCCGATGATCGCGCAGCCGAAGATGCGCCCGGCACCGTAGGCGGAGTCGGCCATCAGCGACTGCGTGATCGGCCAGAAAGCGATGGCCGCCAGCAGGGCGGATACGAACACGCCGGCATACAGCGCATTCATGATCTTGCCGCCGCGGGTCTTCACGAAGAAGGTGCCGATCACCGAGGCCACGATGGATGCGCCACCCAGCACCAGCGGATAAAGCACCCCGGAAGGCCCGGTCTCCGTGGCCATCACGCCGCCGAGCAGCATGGTGGCGATAAGGGTGACGGCGTAGGTTTCGAACAGGTCGGCGGCCATGCCGGCGCAGTCACCGACGTTGTCACCCACGTTGTCCGCGATCACCGCCGGATTGCGCGGATCGTCCTCGGGAATGCCGGCCTCCACCTTGCCCACGAGATCGGCGCCCACGTCCGCACCCTTGGTGAAGATGCCACCGCCGAGGCGGGCAAAGATCGAGATCAGCGACGACCCGAAGGCCAGGCCGATCAGCGCATGCAGGGCGTGACTGCGTTCGTAGCCCAGGTGCATCAGCACGCCGTAGTAACCGGCCACGCCCAGCAGGCCCAGGCCAACCACCAGCATGCCGGTGACGGCACCACCACGGAATGCCACCGCCAGGGCAGAAGAAAGGCCGCTTCTGGCGGCCTCGGCAGTACGCACGTTGGCACGAACCGAAACGTTCATGCCGATGTAGCCGGCCGCTCCCGAGAGCAGCGCCCCCAGCGCGAAGCCGATGGCGGTTCCCCAGTCGAGGAAGATGCCGATGAGAAGGAAAAGCACGATGCCGACGACACCGATGGTGGCGTACTGGCGGTTGAGGTAGGCGCGGGCGCCTTCCTGGATCGCCGCGGCGATCTCCTGCATCCGTTCGTTGCCGGGCGATCGGGCCAGTACCCAACTGACCGAAAATGCACCGTACAGAATCGCAACGACCGCACATGCCAGCGCGATCCATAAACCGTACTGTTGCAGCATCGAAGCCTCCCCGAATTGTAGGAGCCCGGAAGGGCCCGGTCCGAGTATAGGCACCGGAGGCTTGCGAAGCTGTTGTGCGCTGCACCGTTACATGGGCGATCAGCGCGTGGCCATGTCCAGGATGATGCCGGTGGCGATGGCCACGAGCAGGAAGTCGTTGTTGTCGCGTACCCAGTGGTAGCCACGCGGCGGCGGACGCAGACGGTAATAGCCGTAATCGCGGATCACCGTGTGCGAGCCGTAGTAGCGATGACCGCGTTCCCAGTGGCCGTAATAGCGTGGCGGCGGAGGCGGGCGGTTGTAGTACGCCGGCTGGTAGTAGTGACCATGCCCGTAATAGCGCGGCGGGGGCGGAGGCGGCAGCGGACGATGACCATGCCAGCCACGGTCGCGATCGCCCCGCCAGTCACGATCCCCGTGCCAGCCGCGATCATTGTGCCCATGACCGCCATCGTGGCGATGGTCGTAGCGGCCGCGATCATGATCGTGGTGATCCGGATCGGCGAACGCGGCCGGGGCCGCAAGCAGGGCCAGTCCGGCGAGGGCGCTGAGCAGGAAGGTTTTCATCGCAGGTCTCCTTGGGGCGGTCACCTGCCGCACTCCTTGCGGCCGACCGACGACCCGGATGCTAGGAACCTGCGCCTGAACGCAAGGTCTTACGGCATCACGGGTCGTTCACCTGCGCGACAGCGAATTCAGGCGATGGAGCCGGGGCGGAATTCCAGGGAGATGCGCTCGGGGCGGCCGGGCAGGCGCAATGCCGTCTGCCGTTCCGGGGCGCGTGCCAGCACCTGGCCCCCACGGACGATCAGCAGGCGGGCGGCGCGCAGGCGGATGGCTTCGTAGGCATCGCCGGCCTGCAACAGCACCAGGTCGGCCCGCTGGCCTTCGGCGATGCCATACCCTTCCAGGCCCAGCACACGGGCCGGATTGCGGGTGACGGCATCGAAACACTGCGCGACGCCCTGCGTGGAGGTCATCTGCGCGACGTGCAGGCCCATGTGGGCTACCTCCAGCATGTCGCCGGAACCCATGCCGTACCAGGGGTCCATCGCGCAGTCGTGGCCGAAGGCAACGTTTACGCCCGCTGCCAGCAGTTCGGGCACGCGGGTCATGCCGCGGCGTTTCGGGTAGGTGTCGTGGCGGCCCTGCAAGGTGATGTTGATGAGCGGATTGGCGATGGCATGCACGCCGGCCTCGGCGATCAACGGCAGCAGTTTGGAGACGTAGTAGTTGTCCATCGAATGCATGGACGTCAGGTGCGAGCCGGTCACCCGCCCCTGCAAGCCGATGCGGCGGGTTTCCGCGGCCAGGGTTTCGATATGGCGCGACAGTGGGTCGTCGGATTCATCGCAGTGCATGTCCACGCGCAGGCCGCGTTCGGCGGCCAGTTCACACAGCCAGCGGATGGATTCGGCGCCGTCGGCCATGGTGCGTTCGAAGTGCGGAATACCGCCCACGACATCCACGCCCATGTCCAGCGCACGTACGAGGTTGGCCTTGGCATTCCCCGAGCGCAGCAGGCCGTCCTGTGGGAAGGCCACCAGTTCCAGGTGCAGGTAGGGCGCGACGCGGCGCTTTACTTCGAGCAGGGCCTCGACGGCGAGCAGGCGGTCGTCGCAGATATCCACATGGCTGCGGATGGCCAGCAGGCCCTGGGCCACGGCCATGTCGCAGTAGGCCATGGCGCGCTCGATGAGAGCGTCGATGGTGAGGTGCGGCTTCAGTTCGCCCCACAGGGCGATGCCTTCGAGCAGCGTGCCCGAGGCGTTGAGGCGGGGCAGGCCCAGCGACAGCGTGGCGTCCATGTGGAAATGGGCGTCGACGAAGGGCGGCGTGACCAGCCGGCCCTTCGCGTCGATTTCCTCCACGCCGTTCGCTTCCAGCGCGGGCCCGATGGCGGCGAAGCGCCCGTCGCGAATGCCGATATTGATCTCTGTCTTGATAATCCCAGGGGAGATCAGTTGATAAACCGGGAAATAGAGGGACCCAAGGGGATATAGCGGGAAGCCGAACTGAAAATGACTTGCAGGGGACGAAAAGCGGCGAGGCCGCGATCAGTCGTCCGCGAAGAGCGTCTGCTGACGCTCGGCAAGCTCGGCGGCCGCTACCCGGCGGCAGATGGCGTAGATCGTCGTCAAGTGGAGCGAGTAGGCCTTTGCCACGGCATCCGGGCTACGCCCGGCGGCGACCTCGGCGGCGATCTTCCTGTCCCGTTCGGTGATCCGCATGGAGAGCCACACGGGCATATAGAACTGCTGGCCGGCGTACGCCTCGCACAAGCGGCGGACCACCTGTAGGGCCACTTCCTGGGCACGCTCCTGGGGCATCCCGGCATCGACCAGCGCTTCGGCCGCGATCTCCTTCCAGTCGCGGATAAGTTCAGGGATGCGAGTGGCCGGCTTGCCCATTACCGCTCCACGCCAGCACGCTCGCACCACTGCTTGAGGTGCTCAATGACCTTGCCAGCCACCCAGGTCGGCAGCAGATTCGGGTGATCCCACCCCGTCTTGGCGGGATGGTGTGGGGCGGACTGGTTGCGCACGAAGGCACGGAGCGCCGCGTCGGTCCCGTCCTGCACCTGGCCGGCTTGAGCCAAGCGCGTCCATAGGTGCCGGATCAGGGCGGCCCGACTCCCTTTGCTGTATGGCGATCGGGCGGAGGTCGACGGACGGGGGTTCTTCCAGCCGCAGGCGGCCAGGTGCTTCAGCACGGCCTCCCGCCCGGCGAGATCGAGGTCTTTGGCAGACCGTACCCGGCCAATCGACCACAGCATGTCCCGATAGGTCGAGTCGTCCATGCCAAGTTGCTTGGCGGCGATATGGATCTTGCCCAACTGGTCGTTGCGCATGCTCCTGGGTTTTGCCGCCTTGGCCTCGGGGCGCTGGGCCGCCGTCACGGTAGATGCTCCAGACCCTGATGCTTGGTGCCGCTGACGCCCCGATGCAAGCGGGCGCCATTGCCGGCGTGATAGCCGGCATCGGCGTCCCGCTCCGTGCTTTTGCCCTTAGACATCAGGTCACGGCCGCTTGTTGACTGTGTCTCGGGGTGATTTTCCTGCACGACCGCATCGATCGCAGCCCGTTTGACCTTCGCCACCTCGCTCGCCGGTAGGAGTCGGGCCACTGCCTGCACCCAGCCTTGGGCGAAAGCCTCGCCACGGCCTTCGCGGTTGGCACGCTTGCGCACCCTTGCGATGTGTTTCAGGCGGTCGGCATCAAGTTGACGGCGAAGCACGGTGAATGCAAAGGCAGATATCTCCGCCCCGCCATCGGCTCCGTAGTACCGGATCTTCGTAGATCCACTACGGCCCCGCCACGAACGCATGATGATCAACCGACTTCCGAAGGCAGTGGCCGCCATGTCTGCCAGGACGACGATCGAGGTGGGAGGCAACGCCCCCCGGTATCGGGTATCGACTTCGGCCATATCAACGTTCAGCGCCTCAGCGTGGGTGATCCCGTGGGCCCGCATCATCGCCTGAGCCTGTCGGAGCGCCGACGCTGCCTCGTTAGGATTCGATGATGCAGCCAACCGTAGGCAGGCCTTGATCTTGCGGAGGATGTGTTCCCTGTTCATTGCATGGGCTCCTTCAGACGAGCGATGCGCACTCGATCGCGCATCCAGTTGACTAGGGACCAGCTCTGACCGAATAGCTGGCCGAATATCAGGGTCAGAACCACGGTGATGACGTACCAGAGGACACCACCCAGGGCATAGCTGCCGACCAGGCACAACGTGTTGCCGATGAGCGAAAGAAACATTCTCATCAGCGCACTACGCACGGCGCCCATCACCGTTTTTGATAGCCGGATGCACCTCAGCGGAGGGAACCCAGGCGTGGTCCCGTTGTTCATCACAGACGCGATGCTGGTCTTGTCAGTGGTGTGTTCCATCGTTATCCGGGCCTCCGCAGCTTGAACCACTCGGCCAGCTTGGCTAGGAGCCGCTGATATTCCAGCGACATGAGTGCGAAGTTGGCGTCGGCTTCGACCACTGCGGATTCGTGATCGTCGGCATGTTCGTCGAGCACCACGTCGGTAAAGCGCAGCTTTCGCACGATGAGGTCTTCACCCAGGACGAAAGAGATCCTGTCGTCGAAAAGCAGGCCCAGGCTGAAGACCTGTTTTCCCGTGCGCAGGTGCTCGCGCACCTCGTCTGTATCCAGATCTTGGCGACGGCATCGGGCGATGGCACCGGAGGCCGTGGCCGGGTCGCGCAGCTCGATCTCGTCGCCCAAGGCGAGACCAGCGGGCAGATCACCCGATGCGATCCAGTGCGTCATGAGGATGCGAGGCGATTCCTCGGGCGCGAGCGGTATAGCCGGGAAGCTACCCAGCGCCTCGCGAATCTGGCTCAGCACATCCTCTGCACGCGCCCGACTGGCAGTATCAACCACGAACCAGCCGTTTTTCTTGTCGGCGTAGGCACGCATGCGTGACGCCTTCGCGAACGCGCGGGGCAACAGTTCGTTGAGCACATCGTCCTTCACGCGCTTGCGCTCGCGGCCCGAGACCTTGCGGCCTTCCTCGTCCACGATCTTCTGCACGCGCTTGGCAAGCTCATCGTTCACGACCGATGAGGGGAGCATGCGGGACTCACTACCGACGGCGACCATCGTGCAGCAGCCAACTGAATGCGTCAGTGCATCGCTGCCAAGGCCGAGTGGCGAAACGAAGCCGCGCGTGGACAGTTCCAGCGGGCCCACCGAACGCAGCTTGTGCTCGGGCAGCGCCTCGTCAAGCCGCGACAGGTCGTCGGCAACGGCGGGCGAAAGTCGAAACAGCGTAAGGTTGCGGAAAGTCATCGTTACACCCCCGCGAAGTCGAGGCTGAGGTGCTGGTAATCACCGTGCTCGTCACGCCGCTGGAAGCGTAGATAGCTCTTGCTGCCGATCACCTGGACTGCATCGGCGATGGCCTGCATGGCGCGCTGCCAGCGCTCATCGGTGATATCTAGGCGCCGCAGGGTCAGGATCGAGCCCGTGCGAAGTTTGCCCGTGGCATCGACCCGGAACGCGTCCTGGATCAGCGTGGCGATCTGCGGCCGAGCGCCCACCGTCCACTCCGCCAGGCACTCGTCAATCAGCGCCTTCGCCGCCTGCAAGCGCTCATCGAACTGTATCGACTCGGCGATGGCGCGCAGCAGGCGGATATCGCCGTCGAAGCTCAACAGGGTGACGTTGCCCTTCTTGCCGCCGAGCGTCACGCCGTACTGCTCGGCGGACATCTGGACGAAGGTATCGATGGTCTCCATCGCCTTGCGCTTGAACGCGGCGATATGGGCCTGCACCGTCTCGGCTTCGGCGAACAGCTCGCGCACGAGTTCATCGCGTAGGCGATCGATGGGCTTGATCTTGCTTTCCGGCACCAAGCGACCCTGGGCATCGCGACGGTGACCCGCCGGAATCGTGTCGTGTTCGGTGTGCATGAGTTAATCCTCGTATTTAAGCCCGCAGAACGGGCAATGGGTCGCCACCGCGATCGGCGGCTGACGGTGGGTCGGATCGATGTAGGAGGCCCGGACCAAGATGCGAGCGGGCCCCGCCGCGCTACCGTTGCCCTGGCGCGGCGTCATGGTGATCAGTCGCGCGCCCGAGCTGGCCAACTGGCGGTTCACGTTGCGCACGCAGTGGCAGCTCATGCCTGCACCTCCACCACGTCGCTGCGACTCATTGCGGCCGGCTCGGCTGGCGGCTCAATCCGACGCAATTGCAAGTCAAGCGGGCATGCGGCGTTGCCGTCATCGAAGACCACGAGATAGTCGCCGTCTGCGTCGACGATGCAGGGACGCCCGTGGACCGGATGCGTTAATACCTGGCCGGCGCCATAGGGGCCAATCATGCGCACCGTGCAGGGACGACCTTCAAAGCGGAGGCCGATCAACGAACGGGCGACCGCCAGGATAGCCAGGTCGCCTACGGCGAAGCGTAGCCCGCTCATGTCGGCATCCTCATCTGACCGACTAGGTCGGGAATGGACACTCGTTTCATGGCGGCGACCTGCTCCAGGCCCGACATGGAGCGTGACCGCAGGAACGCGCACGTCTCTTCGAGCTCGTCCGCGTCCTGGGCCAGGAAGTAGCCATCGCGCGGGTGCGCACACACATGGTGGCCGCCCTTACGCAGCTCAACCACCAGCTCGCGCAGGTGTCGCTCGTCGCCCGCCGTGGGCGGGATGCCGAGAACCTCACGACAAAGCGCTGTCGCAGTTACGCCCTGGCGGCGTCCGATGTGCCGCCGAAGGGTTGCCAGCAAGGTATCAAGGGTCAGTTCAACGTGTGGCATGGAGAGCCTCCGGGGCATAACCGAGTGCGCGCAGTTGGGATTCCGCCGTTTCGCGATCAATCAGGCCGACCTCAAAATCGCCACGGATGCGCGCGAGCTTGTCCAGGCGTTCAAGGTGGTTATCCGTGGTTCGCCGCTGCTCGCCGCGTCGGCGCGTTTCTTCGACCTGTCGCTCCGCCTGTGCGGCGCCGCGTTCGGCCGCAGCAAACACGATTTCCAGCAGGTAGCCGTGCGTCTTCAGGGGCAGCTGGAGCTTTCCACCATCACGCAGCTCGACCATCTGCTCCAGCGCCTGGCGCCATGTATCAAGGGGTGCCTGCCGCGTGTTGCCGTTGCGGACCACCACGCCCTCATCGAGCATGGCGACAAGCTCGGCCATCAAGCGGTCCGCGCGATCCAGCGCAAGGGCGCGGCCCTTGGCGCGGAACATGCCAAGGTACTGGGCCCATAGGTGAGCCAGCGGTGCCGGCATCGCCAGCGCCCGCAGCAGCGCGGCACGGGAGGCATCCATCTGGACAGCCACGTCCAGGCTGAACGACGCGCAGCAAGAGGGGCACGTAATGCGCATGCGTTACCGCCGATGGGGTCGCGGGATGTTCCCGCGACTGCCGTGACGTGGCCCGCGCCAAAACTTTTCCACCAACTGCTCACCGCGCATGCGGAGCGCGGCGACGGCACGCCGATCGCATCGGTGCTGAACCGGTTCTACCTCGGTGTAACGCGCGGCGTTGACGCGTCCTATACGGTTGAGGATCTGCTGGGGATGCACCAGGAACTGCTCCAGCGTGATGCCGTGGTGGCTGACCTCCTGCATGACGTAAATGTCGCTCCAGTGGTTCAGGTAGGCGTCGGGATAGCGAGGCATCGTTAGGACCTCTTCCGCTTGGGTGGGCATTCACCGCGCGCAGCAAACCAGGCATGACGCCAGCGGTAAGCCGTGGAGCGATGGACGTTGAATTGCGCCTGGATCTGTTCGATGGACGGCGTGCCGTGGCACGACCGGGCCCATTCCGCGAAACGGATGGCCAACTCCATGCCGTAACAGACCTGGCCCTTCGGATGCAGGTTTCCCGCCTTCATGCGGGCACCTCGGTGGCCACCAAGGCTTTCGTCAGTGCGCGTGCCTGGTTGCTGTCAAGGTGCCGAAGCACCTCATCCAGGCGCTGGCCCACCGTCAACTCCGGCAAACCCGCTGCCCCTGCGTACGGCAGCAAGGGCTCGCTGACAAACAGCGTCGCGATGCCCAATTCTGCGAGCAGGCAGCGAATGTAGAGGCGCTGGTGCGGCGTCGAGGCGGCCATCACGCACGCCCCTTGACCACACTCTGGAAGCGCAACACGCGTTCCAGCTCGGCCAGCCCCAGGGCAATGCCCACGACGAGCGTGCGGATCCGCGCGGGGAGCTTCGATGGCGCCGCATGAAACTCGTGTTCGGCGGCGCCATCCCGTTCGATGCCGACCCACGCGGCATCCGCAACCAGTTCACGCAAGGACTGCGTCACGGGGTCTCCCAGCGGACCATCGAGACGCACCGACGGATCCAAGTGCGTGGGGAGCAGGAAGAACGCCGCCGCTGCCGCGAGCTCTTCCAGCCCATAGAGATCGTCGCCCAGCGCCGTGTGCCCGTGAATCCCGATCTGGCGGGCGCGTTCGTCCAGCACCAGGCCCACGGCCCGCAAATGCGCCAGGTGTTCTTCTTGCGAATAGAACCGTGACGTCTGCATGCTCAGATCCTCCCGATCAGTTCGCCACTGACCTTGTCCAGGCCAAGCTCAACGACCTGGTTCATGGCGCGGACGATCAGGTTGTGCACCACCAGCGGATACAGCTGGCATTCGATCTCATTGGTGCCAGGACGGCGACGCGTCACGCGGGTACGCATGGCATCGAACGCATCCGCTTCGAATACATCGGTGAGCTTCACACCCACGCGCTTGAATTTCAGCGTCAGGTAGTCTTCCAGGTTGCCGTTCAGCGGCTTCAGTCGCGCGATTTCGCAGCGGCGAATGACTTCGCGCGCGTCCGGGTTGCGGCGCTCGTCCAGGCGATCACCCAGCTCGGGCTGGCCGACCAGCACGATCGACAGGAGTCGGCGGAAACCGTCTTCCATTTCCCAAAAACGCTTCAGGTACTTGAGCGTGGGAATGCTCAGGTCGTGTGCTTCCTCGATCATGAGGACATGCGACATGCCATTGCGGGCACTGGCGGCGAGAATGCGCTGGATCTGCCGGCTCTTGGCCTCCAGCGACAGCTTCGGAGTTTCGGTGCTGAGATCGCCGATGATCGCATCGCAGATATGCGCCGCCGTCAGCTGTCGCTTATCGATGGTCTGCGGTTGGATGATGATGATCGGCTCGTTCTCGCGGTGGATCCGGTCGATCAAGTCGCGGCGCAGCGTGCTTTTGCCGCTACCGCTCTCCCCGACCACCGCCACGAATCCGCCGTGCTTGGCCGCGTAGTACATGCTTTCACGCACGTAACGCTGGTCCGTGCTGAGATAGACGTCCTGCGGGCCCTGCACGTCGTCCTGGAACGGGTGACGGGACAGGTGGAAGTGTTCACGTGCGGACTGGCTGAGCATTTCTGCCTCCGGGAGTTGGATGGTGTCGTCCGCGATGTCGCGTTCGATCGGCTGGGAAACGCGCTCAGCCCGAGGCCGTGCGCTGGGAAAGAGCTCTTCCGTCGAGCCCTCATGACAGAAGGCGGTGGCGATCTCGGCCTCGGGAACGTTGCGGCTACGCAGGAATGTGCACACCTGTTCCTTGAGCGCTTCGATGTTCACGGAGCGCGGCATTTCCTGGCGGAGGATCAGCCACGACACCGTGCTATGGGCGATCGGCTGGCCAGCGCGCGGACCCTCGCTATAGGTGATGACCTTGCATAGCTCGCTCTGGCTGATGCGATGCCGGCGGAGCAAACCGTGCAGTTGCAGCGGGGTGCATTGGTTTTCGATGGGACGGCCCGGATGGTTCATCCGTCAGCCCTCCAGGACAAACACCGGGTGCCGGCTCTCGGCCACCAGGCGTACGCGCTCAGCGCGATCCAGCTTGATCAACTGGCCGGGAACGTATCCCTGGGAGCGCTTATTGACCGCAACCACCACGGCCCACGTGTGGTCGGTGTCTTCGGCCGGTGCGCCGGCATAGCTGATGGGAACAAACACCTCGCTGGGCGCAGTCGATGTGCTGCGCACGAAGTGCTGCCCATGACGGACATGGCCGACTGCAACCAGGGCGGAGCGAGTCGACGGCGATGGAGCAACGACGGAATTGGCGTGCATGCTGATCTCCAGATCAGGTTAGGAAGGGACGACGGGCTACAGGCGGGTGGCGAGCTCCGGGCGAGCGAGGTGAACGCTGGCCGTGATGGCGTTGGCCAAGGGAGAGGTGATGACCGGGGATGCAACAGAAATCGACGGCGCGTCCGGCAGACCACGCGGTTCCTTGGCTTCAAGTGCGACGGGCGCGGTCATCGCCAGGAAGACGATGGGTGATGCGGCGGGCAGCAGCATTTCGAAGCCCGCCGGGTAATACTCCGGCTCGCCCGGATCCATGCGGCAAGCCAGAACGACGACCGGTATCGATGCGTCCGGGCTGAGCCGTTTGGGTGCAGCCAGGTCGGGCTGGATTCCGTCGTCGGTCATGCTGCTGCGGATGGCGCACACGCATTCGACCAAGTACGGGCCCAGCGGCGTGAACAACTCGCCAGGGCTGGCTTCAAGCAACAAGCGAGGATCAGTTACGCGAAAAATGGCTTTCATGGCGGCAGGTCTCCAGGGCGCTCAGCCCACGACGGACAGACGGGGACGCGGCTGACTGAGCGCAACGACGCGCGCAACCAGGTCATCGAGTTCGGTTTCGGGGACACCGTCCGGATACCACTGGCGAACGGCGGTGGATTCCTCTTTCGTGAGGTTTCGATCACCCAGTCGGAACTTGAGCTCCTTCAGGGCATCAAGCAGGCTTAAGGGCTTGAGCTCGATTTGCACCGGGTTGGGTACGTCAAGCTCGGTACCGCGACGCTGGATGTGGCGCGGCGTGTTCTTCGCGGTCTCGCGTACATCTGCAAAGGGATCGATGGTGCCGTTGAACGCGATGCGACCCTTGTTGCGCGCCGCGAGAGCATCGAGCCCCTCGCGTTCGCCGTAGGCGAGCTGGTTGAGCTCTTTGCGCGCACGGTCCACGGGCGTGTCGGCTTTGGCGCCATAGCGCTCACCGAATGCAACCGCGGTTGAAAGGAACCCGGCGTGATCCGTCGCAATGGGGTCGCACTCGATGTATCGAGTCGAGCCGTCTTCGGCCTGCGCCAGCACGAAAAGGCATGGCGCTCGGTATGGGTTCACCGCAACCATCACCGTGTCGCCCACGCGCACGTCGGGCACATGCTCGACCGAGTACACCGCAGGCTCGAAGCCTTTGGCCGTGAATTGGATGGTAAGGTTGCCTTTGACTTTGCGCGCCTCGGGGCGGCTATGCAGCAAGGTCCGGCAGAGGTCTTCCGCTGGGCACAGGCGCAACTGATCCTGACGGACCGTCTGCCACAACGCATCGCGCGTGTGCTTGTGGCGGCTATGAATAGCGGTACCATTGAAGGCACGCAGCCAGGTATCCATTTCCGCGTTGAGCTGTTCGACGCTATCGATCTGTGTAAACGTCAGGCGGCCTTCGAACTTGCGTTCGATGACGTTGTGAATGCTCTCCACCTGGCCCTTGGCACGAGGGTTACCTGGCTTATGAGCCCAGTGCCTGATCATGAGGGCGGTGAGAAGCGCACCGATCGCATGGCTCTGGTTGGCGCTGCCGGCATCCCACACCAACATCCAGGGCACGCCGTGCATTACGTGCGCATCATTGCGCTGCATGACCCACATGAGGAAGTCGAACAGCGTCTGCTGGTCCTCGCCAGCGACGTTGTAGTACCGGCAAAGCACGTCGCCACTGTAGTGATCGGTGACCGCATAGCGGAGCAAACGCTGGTTGCTGACACGCGCCAGATCGCGAGGTTTGCGCGCGTTGAACTTGCGCTCGTCCATCACGCCCATACGGCCGTTGCGAAGGTAGTACAGAACGCAGATCGATGCGTCGAGCTGCCAAACGTGGTTCGGGTGCAGGCTTCGCATGTTGATGTGCGGCTCGGGCCGCGCCAACTGACGCGGATGGCAGTCGTGTTGACGCATCAGCCGCAGCATTGTGCCTGCCGAGACACGCTGACTCAGCAGCCCGTTGGCCAACGACATGTTGATGGCATCCTCCACCGGCATCAGGGCTTTCCCGGTCTGCCGGGTGGCGGCGCGTAACTCCGCCGCCACGGTCTTGATTTCGGTCTCGGATAGGCGGCTGTCACCTTTATCGGTGCGCAATTTACGGCCACTGGTCCACCCAGCGAGGGCGCGCAACTTGGCATAGACCGTGGGGCGCGACACACCGCCGAGCCACTGCTGGGCCTGCTGAATCAGAACACCCGCTTCGCCGTGACGCGCACGACCCAGGCGATCCGCCAGGTTGCGGACGTAGTCCATTTCGGCGAGTTCCCCCGGCTGCATGGCCTTACTCGCCTACCAGTTCGGCAAGCTGCGCCAGTTGGTCGACAGCCCAGCGCCCATTCGACTCGATGCGCGACGCCACGTCATCGTCAAGGCTCAGGCCCGCGTCCGCATACAGTTGATTGATGTCGTCTCCGACCTTGCGCAGTCGTGCGAGGTGCGAGGTAGCTTCGACCACGGCTTCGTCGGCGTCGCGTAGCAGGTCTTCCGCTTGCTGGCGAAGCTGGTCCTGGCCGCTGCTCTTACGACGATCACGGGTGAGCTTGTTGATGCGCTCATCCTTCGCCCGGATGATCTCTTCGTCGGCAGACTTCTCTTCCTCACGCTCCTTGCGCTCGGCGCGCAACGCCGCTTTCAGTTCGCGCACACTCATCTGATCGAGCTCGTCGACGGTGTAGCCCGCCAGCGTGCCGCCCTGTTCCAGTTCGACCAGGGTGTCGTCGTCTTCGGAAAGCAGCTCCAACGCCTTGGTGACGCCGAGGGATTGCAGGCGCGGGAGGTCGTGCAGCTTCGCTGCCGTCTGCATGGCGCGCTGAGCGAATCGCACACCCATGCCAATGTCTTCGAGCGCCTTGATCCAGGTGCCCTGGGCCTCGCGTTCACGGATCTGGATGAGCATCATCCCGATTTCGATCAAGCGCTGGGCGCTCTCGGCCGCGTTTTGCTTGATGCGGTCGATATAGGCATCCAGGTTGTAGCGCATTGGGACGCTGAACTGCTGGTCAATGGCAGCAATATGCCCGGCATGCTCCGCCAGGGCCTGGCCTGCCTGCTCCAGGGCGTCGTGGTTGATGCCATCGTCTGAGGGTTGGATCGCTTCGGGGGAACGAGCGGTGCGTGGACGTGCCATGTGGTGGGTCTCCGATTAACGATGGGCTTCGCCGGCCTGGAAGCGGCGGCGGACTTCCTCGACGCGCCGGCCGGCGTCATCAAGGGCACTGAGGATGCGAAGGGCGAATTGGCCCATACGGGGCGTGACACGCCACCGGCCGTTGTCCAGCGGCTCGGCAAAGCCGGCCTCGCGCAGGTTGGCGAGATCCCGGGTCACGTTGCTCGGGCTGGTGCGCAGCGCTTGGGCGATTTCGCCGGGGGCGAGGCCGTGAACCTCGTTACCGCACAGCAACCCCAGGAGCTTCAGCACGCGCTGCTGCGCAGCGTTGATGTAGTTAGTGCCGCTCATTCGGTCACCTCGATGAAGTCATCGAAGGCCACGAAGGCGTTGAGCGTGGGCTGGTCACCGCACTCGCACGTGAGAACCAAGTCAAGCTCGTTGTTCGGCGCATATTCCCCGACCTCCAGCTGGAGGTCTTCCCCGCATTTCGGGCAGATCAAGGGCGTGCTCAGCGTCGTCATGCCGCCGCTCCCGCCACGCGCAAGAATTCCGCCCACTTGAATCCGTCGGCACTTCGACCCGCCGCATATCGACGGAAGTCGGCGGCCATTGCCGTGTCGCCATGCTGTTCGGCCAGCTGAGCGCCACGTTCGAAGGCGATGCAGGACTTGGCGGCTGCAATGATCTGTTGCTTGCAGGTCTCGACGGTGTAAGTCGGCTTGGTGGCGGCGTGGGTCATGACAAATCAAGCTCCGGTTGGTCGTGGCGCTGCACCTGAGCGCGCTCGTGGGCCAGCAGCGACATGGCAGCGGTGAGGTGATCGGCGGTATCGGTAGCGGTCGCGTCGCCCTGGGCGAATGCCAGGAGCGCGCCGATGGCGGTGTTGCAGGCCTGCTGGACGGCGTGAATGTCGCTTTGGGTGGGCATGCGTCCCGTGGGAAGGTCGACCAGCAGCTTGCGAGCGCTCGTCGCGAGGTACTGGGTGATGAAAGCGCGCCCGCACGCATGCTCCAGTCCGGCGATTTTTCGCGCAGGTACGGAGCCCTGTTCCATCCACTTGTAGACCGTCCACTTGGTCTCACCGACCAGATCGGCAATGCGTTCCACGGACAGCCGATGCTTCTCCTGCGCGAAGGCGACACACGCCTCGACGGCCTCCTGCAAGCTCGATGGTGCCCAGGTCTTCCAATTCCGACGGCTCATTGGATACCCCGCCGCGACGTGGAAACGGGGCTATTCCAAACACGGCGCGCTTTTGCCCTTGCGAAAGGGCCTTGCACGTTGTGAAATGCTATGGACTGAAGCAATTGCCCTTTTGGACCCCCTATGACACAGCGGATCGTCGAGCTAATGCATGTGCAAGCCATTGAAACGGCTGCGCTGGAGTCGTGCGTGGGGGCTCGGTATTGAACGCGCGCAATGCCGTTGCGAGCTTCGCAGGCTCCAGGCGTGTGTGGAGTCACCTTGGTGATTTCACGCATAGGTCAGCCCGCAACCGCGTGACGCGATTCGGCAGACTTCGCCGGGGCACGGGCCCTACGGCGACGGGAAGCGTACTCCCCGTACCACTGCGGCCAGAGTTCGGCGAGCGGCAACCGTGTGATCGCCGCGATCCGTGTTTCGATTTTCCGGCTCCGGCTGCGTCCGTGAATGACGGCTCCCACGGTCGTGGGTTCAACGCTGCACTCACGGGCCACGTCGGACTGCCTGTAGTCACGGATGGCCAGCTCGTACTTGAGCCTGGCAACGCGTTTCTGCTCTTCGGTCATCTCCACCGGCTTTCTCTCTCTTCGCCACTGCGCGAGCGATTGCGTGTCATTTATGTGCCGCTAAAATGTACTACATCGTTACGGTACATAAATGAGGCTTGCCCGTCAATAGCCGGGGGGGCCGTTTAATGCATCCGGCGCAAATCAAGGCCGCGCTGACCATTGCCGGCTACAAGCAAACGGAAGTCGCAGACGCGTGCGGGGTCGCTCCGACGACCGTTGGAGCGGTCATCAACGGCCGGAGTCGAAGCAAAAAGGTGGAAGAGTGGATTTCGACCACTATCGGGGTTGCGCTACGGGATCTCTGGCCCCAGTGGTACGGCGAAGGTGAACTCGTGTTGTCTGCGGAGGAACGGGAGCTCGTTCGAATCCTCCGGACGATGACGGCATCCGATCGCTTAGGGCTTCTTGAAATGGCTAGGCGGTCTCTGACCACGAGCGAGGTCGAGTCTGGTTCCTCGGCCGGCATATCAGTGAAGGGCAACGGAAATCGCGTCGCCGGTCGTGACTTTCACGAGGGAAGCGGCAAGAAGAAATAAGCAACGCTATGGAAGCAGGGGGCTGCATGAATATTCAAACGAATGGTGACAACAACCGGGTCGCCGGTCGCGACTACAACGAATACACCGAAGCGCGAGAGGATGAGCCGGAATGGAGTAGCCCGCCATACGCATCGGGGCTGATTCTGTGTCCTGGTTGCCGGCGGCGTCATATCAACCGCGCGGCGGTTGCCTGTCCACGTTGCGGATACCCACAACGCGAGATCTCAATGGAAGAGCATCGTCGCTCTCTCTTGCGTATCAATCGAGAGCAGGCAAAGTTGCATTGCTATGCAATGCTAGGCTTCGTATCAGGCATTCTCATCGGGCTCTTGGGCCTGAATTTATTAGGGCTCAGCCTACTTGGTTTCGCCCTGACGTGGGCATTCGCAGGATATGCGTTGGGTCCTGTTATCGAGGAGCAAATACGGAACTTGTTTGATCGCAGGTGATCGTTCGGATGGCTCTTCGACAAGAAAAGGGAGGGCGTCGTACCCTCCCGTCACAGCATCGCGACAGTGAGAGCGCTTATTCCGACCCGAGGCGTAATATGCTGTTCCTTTGGCAAAGCCACCAAGTGCGTTATTAGCCAACGCTAAAAGACCTTGATCGCGTCCGGCGGCACCTTGTGTCGCATGGACACCCTCCCAAAACCTCGCATCCCCGCCGGTCTCCGCGACAAGCTTCGCGCGACGCCCCTCCTGGTCCTCGGCGTCATCACCTTCGCGGTGGTGTTCGTACTCAATCCGGCCAAGGTCGGATTGCTGATCTGGGGCGCCTCACGCATCGGCTTGTATGCCTACCTGGGGTACTGGGTCGATAGGGTGATCTTCCCCTACGCTCGCCCGCATACGCTGATCGGCGTCGCACAAGGCACCGCCTGGAAGCGGCGCGCCTTGATCGTGGCGGCCGCACTGGTCGCTGGGGCGTTGCTCCCATGATGGCGTCCATCATCATCGCGATGCTCATCGCCTGGCTGGCTAGGCGGCCTACAGGACTATGGGTGCTCCTGGTCCTACCCGTGCTTTGCCTCGGTCCTGGTGTATCCGCCGTCTTTGCCGCTGACACACCGACCGTACGCATCCCCGCTGACTCCGTGCGCTATCGCCTTCAGTTGGAGCGCGCAGCGGGCGAACGCTTCGGCATCGATGCGCCGGTTGCCACACTGGCCGGCCAGCTGCATCAGGAATCCGGCTGGAACCCCTTGGCCCGGAGCCCATACGCCCAGGGTCTTGCTCAATTCACTCCGCCGACCGCCGCATGGATCCCACAGATATGTCCTGGGCTGGATCATCCGGATCCGTGGGATGCATCCTGGTCCATCCGGGCCGTGGCCTGCTACGACCAGTGGCTGTTCAAGCGGGCGCCAGGTGCCACGGCATGCGATCGATGGGCCATGACGCTCAGCGCATACAACGGCGGCGAAGCAGCGCGAGACCGCGAACGTCGCATGGCCCATGAGGCACGCGATGATCCGGTGCGCTGGTTTGGCCAGGTTGATCGGTACCGATCACGAGGTTCGGGCGCCTGGCAGGAAAATCGAACCTACGTGCGCCGGATTCTGCTCACGTTAGAACCGGCCTACCTTGCCGCCGGCTGGCCCGGCAAGGTGACTTGCCCATGAAATCGGCATTGATCGCCTACGGCTTGCTCGGCGTCGCTGCCGTCCTGGGTATCGCCGAATGGCATGGCCACCATCGTGGTTACGCCGCCGGAGTGGCAGACACCCGGGCTGATGCTGACAAGCAGATCGGCGATGCACACACCGAACGTGATCGCTATCTCGGTGAGCGCAACGTAGCCAACCGGGCACTCGTCGAAGTCAAGCAGTCGCTACAGACACAGCGCAACCAGCTCAACGCCCTGCGCGACATGGCGCGTGCCGCACTCGATGCCCGCGACACCATGCAACAGCAACTCGATGTGCTCACTGCCAAGCACAAAGCCGACCTGACGAAAGCTGCCCATGACGACCCGCAATGTGCCGATCTTGCTCGCCTTCCTGTGTGTCCTACCGTCGCTCGCCGGCTGTGGGGAAACCCGCAAGGAAACCAAGGCGCCGCAGGTCATTGAGGTGCCGGTACCGGCGTTCCAGCCACTGGATCGCCGCCTGACCGACCCGATCCCTGAGCCCTTGGCACCGGCAGCGCATTGCATGCTGGCAGGGGTGCCCACCGTCTGTGTGCTCGACGGTTTGGCTTGGATTGAGGAATGGCGCGGTGTGCTGCGAAAGGCCAATGCCGACCGGGCGACAGCAGCCCAAGTAACGAAGCAACCAGGGGAACAGTGACATGTGGGCATGGAGTGATCTGCAAGCAATCGCCGCGATGGTCTCGGCGAGCTGCTCGATCGTTGCCGCCACGGTGGCCGTGATGGTCTATCGCAAAGCTAGAGCTACGGACCTGAGCGCGCAGATTACGCAGGGTGATCGCGCCCTGCGCAAACACACGGACAAGACCATTGGCGAGGTCAAAGCCCAACTGGTCGATACCAACGAGCGTTTGGCGAACGTCGAGGAAGGCGTGGCCAGGATCGAAGAGTCTCGGAAGCACTTCCTGATCGGTCGGGACCTCGGTCCCATTCACGAGAAGATCAACGACGTGGCCAAACACGTGGCCGCGAATCAGGCAACGTCCAATGCGCTGCGCGAGCAGCTGGGCGTCATCCACGAGTTACTGCTGCGGAGGGAGCGCTAATGGGATTGCAGGACGAACAAACCGCCTTCCGGCGCGGGCGCATCCTGCGCATCCTGGCCGAGAGCAACGACCAGGGCGCGAGCGCGCCGATGATCCGCACGATGGTGCGATCGCTTGGCTACAAGGCCGACACGGACACGATGGCCCTGGATCTGGCCTGGTTGAGTCGGCATGGCTTCGCCACGCTGCGCGATGTCGGCGACATCGAAATGGCCCGGATCACCCAAGCCGGGCGCGACATCGTCAGCCGTGACCTGGATGTCCCGGGTGTGAAGCTGCTGGACGACTGACATGGGCCGCCGATCCACTATCGACCAGCTGCCCCAGGACCTTGCCGATCTGTGCCATCGGCTGATTCGCGATGGGCGCACGATCCATGAAATCACCGATGCCCTTAACCAGCTCGACGCGGACGTGAGCAAGTCGGCCGTGGGCCGTTACGTCAAGGGCGCGCGGGAACAGATGGAGCATTACCGCGAGGCCCAGCTGGTCGCTGGCCAGTGGGTAACCCAGCTCAACGAAAATCCGGGCGGCGACGTCAGCGCGTTGCTGGCCGAGATGCTGAAGACCGTGGCGTTCCGCACGATTGCCGACATTGGCACGGCGGACGGCCCGGTGGGCAAGGACGGGAAACCGCAGCCGCCCAAGCCGATGGACATCATGCTGCTGGCCAAGGCGATCCGGGACATGGAAGCGTCGACCAAGGCCAGCATCGAGCGCCGGGAGCAGATCGAGCGTAAGGCGCTCCAGCGCCAGGCGGAGAAGGCCGAGAAGGTCGCGCAGAAACAGGGGATGTCGCCGGAAGCCTGGGCGCAGATCCGTGCTGAATTCCTGGGCGTGAAGATGGACGATACCGCCGCCGGCACCGACGCATGACGCCGGAAGAACGCGACGAGGCGTTGAACCTGGTCGATGAGATCCAGGCCGAACGTGCGGGCAAGCAACTCGCCGGCCTACCCGCGGCGGACATCCCAAAGATCCTGCTGCCGTACCAGGTGCGCTGGCACCAGGACGATGCGCGCGTGCGCTTTTGCAGCAAGGGGCGCCGCGTGGGCTTCACTTTCGGCGCGTGGGCGGCGGAGGCGGCGCTGGAGGCCGCCCTGGCGCAGGGCGGCATGGACCAGTTCTACATGGGCTACAACCAGGGCATGGCGGCGGAGTTCATCGGCGACTGCGCGACGTTCGCCCGTTGGTACGGCGTGGCGTGCAGCGCCATCGATGTCGCCTACGAGCGTGCCGTGGTCGACAACGAGAGGCGGGACATTGTCCGCTACAAGATCCAGATGGCCAGCGGACACAAGATCGAGGCACTGTCGGCGATGCCTTACAACTGGCGTGGTCGCCAGGGGCATGCCCGCATCGATGAGGCAGGTCACCACCAGCACCTGGGGCCGGTCATTGACGGTGCGATGGCGTATCTGATCTGGGGCGGCCGCGTGTCGATTGGTGGCACGCACAACGGCGAAGACAACCCCTTCAACGATCTGTTGAAGGACATCCGGGCGAAGAAGTTACCGTGGTCGTTGCATGAGGTGCCCTTCAGCCTGGCCGTGCGCGAGGGCTTGTATCGACGCATTGCCCTGGTCACGAAGAAGACCTGGTCATCCGAGGCGGAATCGAGGTTCGTGGCCGAGGTCCGTTCGGTGTATCGCACCGTGGAAGCCGCTGACGAGGAACTGGAGTGCATTCCTGCACGCGGTACGGGCGTCTACTTCTCTCGCATGCTGCTGGAGAAATGCACAACGGACGGAGTCACCGTGCTTCGGTACGCAAAGCCCGCCGAGTTCGTGCTGGATCCCGATCGTCTGCGCATCACCCAGGATTGGATTGACGAGGTGCTGAAACCGGCGGTCGATTCGCTCCCCCAGGATCAACGCACGGTGCTTGGCCAGGACTTCGCCCGGGACGGCGATCTGTCACCGATCGTCATCGGTCAGGCGATCGCGTCCACCGCGCGCTGGCGTACTCCCTTGCGCGTCGAGTTGCGCAAGATTCCGTTCGACTGCCAGAAACTGATCGTGACCTGGCTGCTGCTGAACCTTCCCCTGTTGCACAAGGCCAAGTTCGACGCGCGCGGCAACGGCCAGAGCCATGCCGAAGCGGCGTTACAGCTCATTGGCCCACAGCGTGTAGAGTGCGTTCAGCTGACGGGTGCCTGGTACGACACGTGGTTCCCGCGCTACCACCAGGCGTTCGAAGACGGAGATCTCGAAACGTTCGGTGACGAAGATTGGATCGCAGACCATCGCAGTGTCGTGCTCGTTAAGGGCTCGCCGCGCATGAGCGATGCCCGCACCAAGGGCATGGACGGCGGCTTCCGTCACGGTGATACCGCCGTCAGTGGCGTGCTCATGTGGGCCGCCGCGCGCGATGAGGCGCAACCCTCCGCCGGTGAGTCGGTGGATGCCTCCGGCGATACGTATCGGCCAACCGGCTTCGGTCGTGCCGGTAGCGCATCAATGTTCGGAAAGCGGGCCACGCTGTTTGGCCCTGAGAGCCGCTCGGGACGACCGGGGCGCTAGAAGGTTACGACGGAGACCCCTCATGGACGCTACGAAAATTCACGAAAACTCTCAGCCGGGTTTGATCGGCCGTGTCTGGGCCTGGGTGACCGGAAATCCGTCATCGGCACCGATATCGCCACCCGAAACCGGGCGACTGGTGGAAGCTGCTGGCGCAACCGTCGACCAGGATGAGGATCATTGGCGGCCGCTCACCGGCAACGGACAACGCGACCTGTCGCCGTTGACCCAGGATCGCATGCAACGCCTGGCGCACTATCAGTGGGAGACCAACCTGCTGGCCAACCGGCTGATCGAACTACCGGTGGCGTATCTACTCGCCGGCGGCGTACGGCTCACCGTGCAGGACGATGATGCGCAGGACGCGCTGGATGCATTCTGGGATGACGGCATCAATGCCTGGGATCTGAAGCTCACCAAGCGTGTGCGCGAGCTCGCCCTATTCGGGGAGCAGTGCTATCCGGTGTTCCGCAATGAGTTGAACGGGTTCGTGCGCCTGGGATATCTGGACCCTAAGCTGATCGGAACCGTGGTCACGGATCCGGACAACCTTGAGCAACCGATCGGCATCGTGACCAAGAAAGATAAGCGAGGCGTGGCGAAGCGCTACCGCGTGATCGTCAACGTCCCGGAAACCGCCTTCACCGCACGGACCCAGGAGATCCGAAGCACTTTCGTGGATGGCGATTGTTTCTACTACCGCGTGAATGACCTCAGTAGCGCCACGCGGGGCCGTAGTGACTTGCTGGCTCAGATCGATTGGCTGGATGCATACGACCAGTACCTTTTCGGCGAGCTCGACCGCGCTTCGTTTCTTCGTGCATTCGTCTGGGACGTGACCCTAAAGGGAGCCTCGCCGGCCGAAGTGGAGGAACGTGCGCGCAAGATCACCGCGCCGGCTCCTGGTAGCGTGCGTGTGCATAACGATTCTGAGGCCTGGGACGCGAAGTCCCCCGAACTGCAAGCCAATGACGCGGCCGAAGGCGCAAGGCTATTCCGGAATCACATCCTGGGCGGCGCCACCCAACCCGAGCATTGGTATGGCGGTGGCGGCGACGTCAACCGCAGCACGGGCGAGAGCATGGCCGAGCCCACCGAAAAGATGCTGGCCATGCGCCAGAGCCTGATCGGATACATCCTGGCCGATATCGGTCGCTACGTTGTCCGCAGTGTCTGGCAGGTACTGGAAGAAGATCCGAGCGCCGAACAGCTAAAGATCCTGGGCTCGGTCAAAGCCGCCTGGCCAGAGATCACCTCGAAAGACATCACCAAGTACGCCGCCGCGATCGTGCAGGTCACGACGGCCGCCGCCACCCTGATTGCCGAGGGCCTGATCACGCGCGAAACGGCGTTGCGCCTGGTGCAAGCCCTCGCCAATCGCCTGGGCGTTGAAATCGATGCTGCGCAGGAATTGGCGGCGGCTCAGAAAGAGTTGGGCGACAACGGTGGTCCGGAGCTGGGCGGCTTGCGCCTGCGTAACCAGCCCCCAGCTCCCGTCCCGCCGGTACCGGCAGACGACGCGGCGTAAGACATGGATCCCGAAGAGCGTGTACGACGCTTCCTGGAAGCGGCCGAGGCCGAGATCGCATTCCTGCCTCGCATCCAGAAGGATACGCTTGCCGAACTGGTCAAGCAGTTAGAGATCGCGGAGCAGGCCATCCTCGATGCACTCCGGAGCAGTACCAGCGTCTCGGCGCAGCTGCGTCTGCGCCGGATGCGAGACGAAGTAGAGCGCGCCCTGGAAGACTTCCGGCAGGCGGTGACCAGCTCGACGACTGCCGGCGCTCAGCAGGCGTGGGAAGCCGGTATCCGCACGATTGCCGCACCTTTCGACGCCGCTGGGGTGAGCATCCTCGGGCCGAGCATCGACCGCGGTGCGTTGATGGCCACGCAACGATTTCTGACCAACCGCATCAGTGACATCAGCCTGCGCGCGGTAAACCAGCTCAACGGTGCGCTGATCCAGAACATCGTCGGTGCGACGCCCCTGTCCGACACGGTTACCTTGGTGCAGCGCATTCTCGGCGGTGCGCCACGGTCACGCGCTATGACGGTGGCGTACACGGAAATCGGCCGCGCCCATTCGGTGTCGCAGAACGAGTCTCTCCAGCAGGCGGGGGACATCGTGCCCAACCTGCACAAACGCTGGTTGAAGAGCGGGAAGCTCCATCCCCGTGCGTCGCACGTGCATGCACACAATCAGATTCGGCGCTACGATGAACCTTACGTCGTGGGGGGCGAAAGCCTCATGTTCCCGCGTGATCCCGACGCCAGCGCCGAAAACTCGATCAACTGCGGATGTCATTCGATCCCTGTTGTCGACGGATCCAGCTTCGGGTCGAGCACCATCCAAATCAGCCCGCAGGGCATCGTGCGCAAGATCGTGTTACCGCGCTGAACCTTACTAGGGGGCGCTAAAAGACCCGCGCCCACATATCCACGACATTGTCTCCACGTCGCACTGTTGCGATAGGAGATGATCGTGCCGCCCAAGCCGAATCAGAACGACAAGGCAGCTGAAAAGAGCGCCGCCGACAAGGCTGCTGCTGAGCAGGAGGCCGCTGACAAGGCTGCTGCCGAACAGGAAGCTGCCGCCAAGGCCGCTGCCGAGCAGGAGGCCGCTGACAAGGCTGCTGCCGAGCAGGAAGCTGCCGCCAAGGCTGCTGCTGAGCAGGAGGCCGCCGACAAGGCTGCTGCCGAGCAGGAAGCCGCTGACAAGGCCGACACCGAGCAGGAAGCCGCCGCCAAGGCTGCCGCCGAGAAGAAAGCCTCCGAACGGGCGCTCGCCGATGGCGTGCGCGTGCTTGCCGAAGCTCATCGCGATGGCAAGACCATTCGCGTCCTGTCGGACGCGACCCGCGTGTGGAAGGAGACGCTGTGAAACGCACGCGCCTCTCTTCCAGCATCGCCGCGCTGCTGGCCACCGGCCTGGTGCCGACCGCCGGCATCGTCGGCCAGAACGCACTGCGCGAGGCCGCAGCGACCGAGTTCGGTCAGGTGCGCGACCTCTTGCAGGCCGCGTTGCGGGCGAACTACGGCCTTTCCGACACCGACTGGGTGTGTATCGAGGCCATCTATCCGGATCGCGTGGTGGTGGAGCGCGATGGCAAGAACTACGAGTTCACCTATGCCATTGATGACGCCAACAACGTCACGCTGGGCGCCGCGGTTGAAGTGGTGATCACCACCACGCCGGTGACCGACACCACGGTGCGCGAAGCCGCAGCGACCGATGCCGAGGCAAGACAGCGACTGGTGTTTTCCGCCATTCGCAAGGTCAATCCCGACGTGTGGAATTTCGTTGCCGTCTACCCCGACAACGTGGTGATCACCAGCGGCAATAATGGTCGGCAGTACGCCTACCCGTACACCATCGACGACAGCAATCAGGTCACCGTGGGCACACCCTATGAGGTCGTGTCGACCCATGTACCGGCGTCCAGTGCGACGCCGCTGCGCGAAAGCGCCGCAACGAACAAACCGACGGCAGCGGGTGCAGCGGGCGGTGGCACGAAGACCAATAACGCCACCGCCCTGCACGGGGATGTATTCATCGAAGCCGTAGGGGATGACGACAAGCCCTCGCGCTACCTGGTGCGGGTGATTCGCGCGGGGACGTCCCTCAACAATGTGACCTATCCGCGCGAGGTGCTGCGCGAGGCGGCACCTTTGTTCGATGGCGTGCGCGTCTTCGTCAAGAGCGACGCGGAACACATCAAGGGCGGTGGCAAGGACTTTCGCCAGCTGGTGGGCAAGCTCAGCGATCCAAAGTTCATCGAGGCCGGCTCGGGTGAGATCCAGGCCACGCTCGATGTCCTGGAATCCAGCGATGTCGCCGCCAAGCTACGCGAGGCCGTCGCCCGTGACATGACCGATCTGTTCGGCCTGTCGATCGACGCCAGCGGCAAGAGCAAGAAATCCGGCAGGTTCCGCGAAGCCATCAGCCTGACCAAGGTGGACAGCGTGGATCTCATCATCGAGCCCGGTGCCGGCGGGCAATTTATTCGGTTCGCCGAAGCCCACCAGGAGAGCGACACCATGCTGCGCGAGCAGATGATTTCTCAGATCCGTGCCCGCGATGCAAAGCGGGCTGACGCCCTGGCCAATGCCAGCGATGACGACGTACTCACGGCCTACCGTGAAGCCGTCGGTTCGCCCGGTACCGGCCTGACCGAAGATCAGCTCGAAGCGCGCCTGCGCATGGTCGAGGCCCGCGCTTCGGCCCGTACGCTGATCGCCGGCAGTCGCCTGCCGGCGGTGGCCCAGGAGCGGCTCACCACCCGTTTCGCCGAGGCCGCCAGCTTCAGCGAAGACGACGTGCGCAAGGCCATTGAAGACGAACGGACCTATCTGGGTCGCTTCGCCGAAGGTGCTCAGGTACGTGGGCTGGGGATGCAGATCGAGATGGGCGAAGGCCGTGCGGAGAAGATGGCCGCCATGCTCGACGACTTCTTCGATCGTTCGAAGCCGTCTATGTCGTTCAAGGAGTGCTACATCGAGCTCACGGGCGATGCGAAGGTCACCGGCCTGGTCCGCAACATGGACGAGAGTCGTCTGCGCGAGGCGGCGGGTGACCGCGTATTCCGCGAAGCCATCAACTCCGGCACGTTCGCCGACATCCTGGGTGACTCCATCACCCGCGCGATGATTCGTCAGTACGCGAATCTACCCGGCTGGAGTGACTGGCGCTGGCTGTGCGATATCGTGCCGGTGTCCGACTTCCGTACCCAGGAACGCACGCGGATCGGCGGTTTCGGTGATCTGCCCGACGTTGCCCAGGGCGCGCCCTACAACGAACTCAACCCGCCCGACGATGAGGCGGCGAGCTACGCCGCGTCCAAGCGCGGCGGTCTCCAGACGATCACGCTGGAGGCGATCGCCAACGACGATGTGGGCCTGTTCCGCCGTATGCCGACCATGCTGGCCACCTCGGCCGCGCGAACGCTGTACAAGTTCGTTTACGGCTTCCTGGATGCCAATCGTGCGATCTACGATGGCAAGGCATTGTTTCATGCCGATCACGCCAACCTGGGAACAGCTGCGCTTGCGGCGGCGTCGTTCTCGGCCGCACGTCTGTCGATGTTCCAGCAGGCGGAGATGAGCAGCGGCGAGCGCCTGGGTATTCCGCTTCGTCACCTGGCCATTCCGGGCGATTTGCAGCAGGCCGCTTATGACCTGTTCCAGCGCTCCACGAACCTCGATAAGACGTTCGTGCAAAGCCAGGATCCAACGGTCCATGTGGTGACGCACTGGACGGATGCCAATAACTGGTTTGCGACCGCCGACAACGCCGACGTGCCTCTCATTGAGCTGGGTTTCTACAACGGCCAGGAAGATCCCGAGCTGTTTGTCCAGGACCAGCCCACGGCGGGCAGCGTCTTCACCAACGACAAGATCACCTACAAGATCCGCCATATCTACGGCGGTGCGGTCCGCGACTATCGCGGCTTCTACGGCGCCATCGTCGCCTGACGGCCGCTTATCGAGCGTGCAAGACGGCCAAGGATGGCCCCCTTTTTTCCCTTCGTGACCCTTTCCCCATGACGCTTGCCGACTACCAGACACGGGTTGCTGACCTGGTCCGCGATCGCGATGCCGTGATCACCGACGTGCAGCGTGACGATGCCGTTCGCGCGGCGTTTGCACGGTACTCGGCTGTCTTCCCGCGCCCCGTGGTGGTAGATCTGGTGTCCACTGGCGGCCAGCGCATTGAGCTGCCTGGCGGCTTCACGTCGGAATCGACCGTCGTGGCGTTGGAATATCCCGTAGGGCAGATTCCTCCCATCGAATTGCCGTTATCCGAGGTGCGGGTCTATACCGCTCCGACGCAGCGCCTGCTTGACTTGCCGCTGGTCACTCGCAACGGTGACGTATTGCGGATGACGTACACGGCCGCGCACCTGGTTGATGGTATCGACGACACCGTCTTGCCTGCACATCGTCAGGCCGTGGCCAGCCTCGCAGCCAGCATGCTGTGCGGCCAGCTGGTCAGCTACTACTCGTCGGAGATGGAGAGCACGATTTCTGCGGACGCGGTGAACTACAAGGACAAAGCGCAGCGGTTCCGTCAGCGGGCAAAAGACCTGGAAGCCACCTTCGTCGACGTCGTCGGCGACGCGCCCAGCGATCGCGCCAAGGCGGCCAGCGCCACGGTTGGGCTTGAACGTCGTAACGCCCTGGGCGGTCGTCGACTGTTCCACCCCACCCGGGACTGGGCGCGCTGATGGATATCACGGTAGATACCAGTCAGATCACGCAGCTGACGACGCTATGGCAGCAGGCGCCCGAGATTGCTGGCCAGGAGATGCTGCGCGCAGCCACGGAGATCGATCTGCTGGTGCAGGGCGAGCTGATGCAGATCATGCCGCGCGGTGTGGGTGGCCTGCATGGCGCGGGCCTGACAGGTGCGGTCTTCCGCGAAGAACACCTGCTCGACCAAGGCGTCACCGGCATGGTGGCGACCTCTCAGCAGTACGCCGAATACGTCGAGGTGGGCACCAAGCCGCATGCCCCGCCCATCCAACCGCTCAAAGACTGGGTCGAGGTGAAGCTGGGCATTCGTGGCGAGGAAGCCACCGGCGTGGCCTTTGCGATCAGCCGCTCGATCGCCAAGCGAGGCACCCGGGCGCAGCCGGTGTGGCAGCAGACGTATCAGCGACTCTTGCCAACGATCCAGTCCAAGCTGGATGAGGGTGTGGCACGCATCCGGGCGCGCCTGGCCGGAGGCGCCGCATGACCGCTATCCGAAGCGCCATCGTGGCGAAGATCCAGTCGATACCGGATGTCGGCGTGGTCCATGCCTACGAACGCTATGCCACGGCGATGGACAAGCTCAAGAGCTTGTATGTGGCTCCGGGCGGCGATCGGCTACTGGGCTGGTTCGTGCGCCGCCAGGCGATTGCTGAGAGCAGCGCCAACGGCCGCGCCCGTATCGTGGATACAACGTGGCGTGTCCAGGGCGTCATGGCGCTGAACGACAGTGATCGGAGCGAACTGCTGTTCGATGACCTCATCGAGGCGCTGCGCGACGCCTTCCGTATCGATACGACGCTCGGCGGCCTGTGTAAGGCGCCCATTCCGGCGGGTGAACCGGCCGGCCTGCAATTGATCGACGCCGGCACTGTGATGTTTGCCGGGGTCCTCTGTCACGGTGCGCGCCTGGCGCTGCGCACCCACCACCTCGTCACCGCTTGACCGGAGTATTCATGACCACCGAAGAAGCCACGAAAACCCCCACCCTGACGGTCACGCTGCTCAAGGGCGG
The DNA here is from genome assembly GCF_023699965.1 of Luteibacter anthropi. Taxonomy (NCBI): domain Bacteria; kingdom Pseudomonadati; phylum Pseudomonadota; class Gammaproteobacteria; order Lysobacterales; family Rhodanobacteraceae; genus Luteibacter; species Luteibacter anthropi. The sequence goes on along the minus strand of NZ_CP077072.1, from coordinate 891,142 downwards.
CCATACCCACGCCGGCCAGGCATGCGCCAAGGGCGACAAGATCGATGTGACGCCGGCAGAAGCGGAATGGCTGGCTGACCCCAAGCGTGGGCTTATCGCCCCGCCCAGCAAGGCCGGCAATGCCGGTCGCAACGAGGCCTGATTCCAATGTCTGCGACGACCGAATATTTCAGCATGCAGGGCAAAGTGGCCCTGGGTATCCGTAATCCTGATGGCTCCCGCCAGCCGGCGAAGTGGGTCTACGACGCCAGCACCCTGGAATGGGGCTTCAGCGTCGATAAGGATGAGAAGAACGAGAACTGGAGCGGTGCGCGCGGCCTGGCTGCGACGCTGCAGACCAAGAAGACCATGACCGTGAAGTTGACGCTGGGCCAGCTCAACGACACGAACGCCGCGCAGTCGGTCGCCGGCACTGCGGTGGCGATCGCCGCTGGCACGGTGACTGCCGAGGCGATCGGCACGCCGGATGTCGGTGACATGGTGGGTCTGGAATATGCCAAGGTCGCGGAGGTCGTACTTAAAGCCGGTGCTGCCACCCTCACGAAGGACACCGATTACACGCTCAATCCCGCCACTGGCGTGCTGACGTTCCTCACCAAAGCCGCTAGCCCGGTATCGGCGGCGTATTCCTATTCAGCGCATTCGCTGGTAACCGTGTTCAGCGGAAGCAATCCGGACATGTACGTTCTGTTTGATGGTGAAAACACCGTCGATGGTGCGACTGGCAAATGCCGTGGCGAGGTGAATCGCATCACGTTCGATCCGGCCTCCACGCTCGCCCTGATCAACTCCACATTCGGCGAAATGGAACTCAATGGCTCGGCCCGGGTGGACCCGCTGCGCATCAGCAATCCGCGTTATGGCGGGTACGCCCGTCTCATCCTCGTGGATCCGGAGGTCTGATAACGCGGTAGGTTCGGATGCCCAGGGAGCGAGGAAAGCATCCAGCTTCCTGGGCTGTGGATCCGGCGATAGTAAGGAGCGTCAGTTTTTCTCTTCGATCATGTTCTGAAGCGCTTCCGTCCAGAACGCTACCCGGCGCGATTTCTCAGCTTCGCCTTTGGCCACTTCTGATCCACTCACTTGGGCGAGTAATGCTTTCGGGGCATAAGTGGACGTCATGTCTTTCCAGGATTCGAAGACCTCGACCAGGTTGGGGTGACTCCTGGCAAGGGCGCCGATGAGGATCATGTCGACGTCACCTCGGGCGTGAACCTGCATGAGTCCGGCCTGCAAGGCACTGATGTGATCGAACGCAAGTGCCAGTTTCTCTTCGCCAGGGTCGAATTTGATCTGCGCCATCACACCATCTCCATTGAGTATTAGGACCCCATCATGGCACGCAAAATCATTTCGCCGGAAGAAACACACAACGCCAAAGCGGCAGCGCCCAAGCCGGGCCCGGACACCAGCAATGACGATGTGGCCATTCTCCATCCGGATCTGACGTTCACGGTAGGGGGGCGCCAGGTCACTGTGCGGGAGTATCGCTTCGTCGATGGCATGCGTGTGCGCGCGAAGGCCAAGCACCTGGTTCAGGACCTGCACCAGCAGATTGCAGCAGGAGAAGCGCTCACCGAAGACGTTCTCAACGTGCTGGCGGTCCACGCCGACCTCGTCCGCGAGTTGGTTATCGAGGCAACGTTCGGCGCCGACGCCGACTGGTACGACGCTCTGGATGATGCGAATGGCACCCAGCTGCTGATCGCCTGGTGGAGTGTCTGCGGCCCTTTTTTTATCCGACAGATCGCCAGCCGAATCGGCCAGGCCCTGAAGCTCAAGGAGGCCCTCGTTGGGCTGACGTCTTCGACAGGCTCGCCCGCGCAGGGCACGGCCCGGCCGATCAGCTAGGCGAGCGCTACACGCTTCGCCAGCTGGCACTGCTGTATGAGGCGGCGAAACGCCATGAGGACCAGCGACGGGCGGACCTGACGGAAGCCACGATGATGGGCTATAGCGGCGCTAGGTCAGAGAAAGCAAACCGTCACGCCCGCCAGTTCATCAGCGCTCTGCGCAAGAGCTAAAGCTCAGCCGTGTCGCCACCAGCGCTGGAAAGACGCCAGGACGTAAATGGCCAGGCCACCCGCCATGACGAACATGCCTGCTTCCAGAAACTGAGGGAACAGCATGCCGCCTACAAGAAACATCACAAGACCCAACACAAAGACGACACCGCCCATGATCTTCAGCCGCTTAATGTCTTTGCTGGTTTGCTCGATGACTGTGGCCGCTACAGGACGGCCACAGTGTGGGCACGCGGGTGCCGCGTCAGAAACATCTTTACCGCAGTCGCGGCATGCGATCAGCGCCATTGGCAAGCTCCCCTCCTGGTGGACGGCCGGAGTGTAACCCGATGGGAAATGACCGCACCATCGCCATCGCCCTGCAGATCAAGACGGACCTGAACAAGGCACGTGGGGACGTCGACGGCATCAAAGAGGCGATCGACGACCTGGGCGCCACTGCCGAAAAGGCGGGTCCCTCCCTGGATGATCTGGAATCCTCGGTGGAGGACTTAGGCGAGCGCGGTCGCACCACCGGTGCCGCCGTTGATGACCTCGGACGCGCGGTAGATGGCCTGGGGACCAGTGGTAGGGGTACGGGCGCGGCCGTCGAGGGACTTGGTCGGACGGTCTCTGGCCTGGGCAATACCGGGCGAGCAACGAACGCGACGCTTCGCGAGCAGACTGCCGAACTGGCGAAGCTGCTGGGTGAGATCGATCCCACGGTGGCCGCCCTGGATCGCTTGGACGAGCAGGAAGCCAAGCTGCAGAAATACCGTTCCGCCGGGTTGCTGGACGATGAGGGCTTGGCTCATTACCAGAATCAGGTGAACCAGAGTCGCGCGGCCCTGGGCAACCTCGGTGTCACCGCCGGCCAGACGCGCCAAGCCATGCGCCAGCTGCCGGCACAGATCACCGATATCGTCACGGGCCTGGCCACTGGCCAACCGGTGATGCAGGTGGCCTTGCAGCAGGGTGGCCAGCTGCGCGACAGCTTCGGCAGTTTCGGTGGTGTGCTCAAGGGTCTCGCCAGTCTGATCAGCCCAACGGTGGTCGGCGTTGGTGCATTGGCGGCTGTCGTCGGCATCCTGGTGGTTGGAACGGTCGAAGGTTTTCAGCAGCAACAACGCTTCAACGAGGCCCTGAATCAAACCGGCGGTTATGCGGGCAAGACCGGTGCGCAGCTCTCCGTGCTTGCATCAAGCATTGGCCAGGCCACCGGGGCGTTCGGTGATTCGGCTCAAGCCGTGGCATTGCTGGCCGAATCCGGCCGCATCAGTGGCGATACTCTGGACGTAGCGGCACGTGGCGCCGTGGCGTTTTCGGAAGTCACCGGCAAAAGCATTGACGATGCGGTGGCCAAGTTTGTAAGCCTGTCCAAGGATCCTGTCAGCGCCATCAAGGCGCTCGACGACCAGTACCATTTTCTTGAAACCAGCGTGTATGCACAGATCCGCGCCTTGCAGGAACAGGGCCAGGAAACGGCAGCGGAAGCGCTCGCACAGCGCACACTTGCCGACGCCTTCGAGGCACGGCGCGCGCGTGACGTGGCCAACCTGGGAATTATCCAGAACGCATGGCGAGCGCTGAAGGCGGAGGTCTCGGGCGTATGGGATGAAATCAAGCAGGGCGGCGCGCTCATCGCCAACCTGGGCTCCCAGGTCACGCAGCAGCAGCTCAACCAACTGTATGCCCTGCGCGGTTACTACGAGTCGATTGGATTCGGGCTGGGCGAGAAGTACATCGCCGGCGTCGATCAGAGGATCGCCGCCCTTAAAGAGCAACAAGCGGCAGAGGAAGCCACTGCCAAGGCCGAAGCTGCTCACCAACGACAACAGTCTGAGGGCAACGCGGCGCTGGATCGCATTGCGGCAACGCACGCGAAGTACGCCACGGCGGCGGATCAATACAAAAAGGAGCTCGACGATATCAATGCCAACTTCGACGCGGCGATCAAAGCCATGCCGGGTAAGGCAGACGAGTTGAACGCTCAACGCGCCACGCAGTTACGCGCTGCCGTCAGTGCGTATGCCGCGTCCCTGCAGAAGTCGGCTGGCCGACCGGATCGCTCCGCCGAACGTGAAGCGGCTGCCGAAGCTAAGGCCGCTGCCGCTGCCCAGGAGCAGCTTCTGCAGTCGCTGACCCAACTGCAGGGCGAGCTCGATCCGACCGCTGCCGCGTGGGTCCGCTATAACGACACCGTGAACAAGGCCAATGCCCAGGCCGAGCAGGCAAAGAAGGCACCGGGCGCCAACATCGCCTCGATCAACGCCCAGCGGGACGCAGTGGTCGCCCTCGCCGGCACGATTCGCGATGCCGCGATCGACAAGATCATCGACAAGGACCGCCAGGCGTGGGAGACCTTGCGCGAGGCATTGCGCACGCCCAGCGAGGTCAAGGTCGAGACGGCCATCGATCAGATCAAGCAACTCAATGCCTTTCTGGCCAATGGCACCATCAATGCTCAGCAGTACCACGACGCGTTACAGCGTGTCGGTCAGAACAGCGTGGTGGCCGCGCCGAAATACCAAGGCGTGGATGCGGTCGTCGGCGGTCCAGCGGGCGAACTGGGAAAGAGCTTCAAGGCGGCTCAGGATCTGGAGACCTGGCACACGCAGCAGCTCGCGGCCAACGAAGCGTTCCGCCAGCAGGATACGGCCAACGAAGAGGTCTACCAGGCGCGCAAAGCCGAGATCGCCCAACAGTATGCCGAGCAAACCGCGGCCATCACGCAAGCTCAGCAGCAGCTTGCCCTGGCCGCCGCCAGCGATGGGTTCGCCAACCTCGCGGACATCGCCAAGTCAGCGTACGGCGAGCAGAGCGCTCAGTACCGCGCACTTTTCGCACTAAGCAAGGCCTTTGCCATTGCTCAGGCGGCGATCTCCCTGGGTGTCAACGTGGCTAAGGCCAGCGAGAGTGGATTTCCGGCGAACATCGGCTTTATCGCTGGTGCCATCGCGCAAGGCGTACAGATTGCCAGCATCATCGCCGGCGCCACCTTCTCCGGCGGCGGTTCCAGCTCCGGTTCCAGTTCCAGTGGTAAGGGATACGCCGAAGGCGGCTATACCGGGCCAGGTGGCAAGTTCCAGCCGGCCGGCATCGTGCATGCGGGCGAAGGCGTCCTGAACCAGCAAGAGGTCGGCGCTTTGGGCGGCCCCGGAGGCTTCTTCGCCCTGCGACACGCCATCGCCGCCGGCACGTTGCAGATGCCGGGGTATGCCGATGGAGGCTACGTCAATCCCATCGGGGATGCGCCCCGGGTCGCCGCGCCTAGTTCGTCAGTGGCACGTCTTCCTGACGGTACCGAAGCCAGTGCAGCGCCGGCTGTGCATAACAACTTCAGTTTCCTGACGTCCTTCGATGCCAACGATCTGGCCGAGAAGATCCTCAGTACGCCAGTAGGGGAACGGTTGGTGGTGAGCCACGTGGTGGCCAACGGCTCCCAGGTCAAATCGGGGATCGGTGCCTGATGGGCGGTTTCGTTTATGGCGATGTGGTGCCCTGGACAGTCCCGCCGGACTGGAGCCAGCCGGTACGCGAGACGTTGAGCTGGCTGACCGACTACATGAGTGCCCGTAATGGGGCCCGCCAGAAGCGGCAGCTGCGCCGGGCACCTCGCCGTACCTTCCAGTTCCAGGTACTGGCCAGCGACGCCGAGCATCGGTTGCTCGATGCACTGCGCTTTGACCAGGGCAGCAGGCCGTGGGCATTGCCGATCTGGCCCGACGGCCAGTTCCTGGTCACAACGACCGCCCCCGGTAGCCTGAGCACGACGTGTGCGACGTCGGGCCGTGACTTTGTTGCTGGCGGGCGGGCGTTGTTCTGGCGCTCGATCGATAGCTGGGAGGTGGTGACGATCGCGGGCGTTGGTTCCGACAAGCTCACGTTTACCTCGCCCACACTCGATACCTGGGGGCCGGGTTGCCGACTCTATCCCTTGCGTACAGCGCGTATCCCGGCTGCCATCGACGCCACATACCGCACTGACGCGGCCACTCGGATGACGGTGACTATGCAGGTCGACGAACCCTGCGATTGGCCTGCCGTGGCACCGTCGGCGATGTATCGAGGTATGCCGGTCCTGGAATCTCGCCACGACGAGACCGAAGATCCCACCGGCCGCTTCGATCGGTCAATTCAACAGGTGGATGCGCAGACTGGCACCGTCGCTTACATCGACCTGCCAGGGCGTGCGTTTCGCCTGCAGAGCCACAACTGGAAGCTACACGGCCGGACCGAACACAGCGATTTCCGTTCGCTTATGTACTGGCTGCGCGGCCGGATGGGCACCCTATGGGTACCGAGCTTTGCCGCCGACCTGCTGCTGGCCAGTGGCGCAGCTGCCGGCGATAACCAGCTGAATGTGGAATGGAGCGGGTATGCGGTCTTCGGCCGGCAACAAAGCAACCGGCGAGACATCCGCATAGAACTCCTTGACGGCACCGTCCTCTATCGGCGGATCACCGCCAGCATCGAGGCCGGCACCACGGAGATCCTGACCTTGGATAGCCCGCTGGGCCTCTCGGTGCAGCGTCGAATGGTGCGTGCGATCAATTTCATGACGCTGGCCGAACAGGCGGCCGATACAGTGGCCCTGGAGCACATCACCGGTATCGAGGGTGTGGCTCACGCCACGACCCAGTGGGCAGGAATTCGTCATGACCTCTGAAGCACGTGACGCCAGCCAAGACCAAGGCCAGCCGTACAAGCTCTACGTATTCACTCGTGGGACGAAGACCTGGCGCTATACCGACGCGGATCGACTGCTGTTCGTGGGAGGGAACGCGTACGCTCCGGCCCCCATCACGCACACACGCATCCAGGACGGTGGCGAGCAGAACAAAATCAGCATCACACTGAAAATGCCCAAGACGCTGGAGGTGGCCAAGAATTGGCGCCCGTATCCTCCGGCCGATGCGGTTGCGATCACCATCATGACGCAGCACTGGGGCGAAGACGACCTGCTGGTCGACTGGGTTGGGCGCGTCATTCAACCGAAGTACGACGACACCACCCTTTCTCTGACTAGCGAACCGACCTCGACCACCGCAAAGCGTGGCAACGGTGGCCGGACATTTCAGCGCAGCTGTGACCTGATGCTGTATTCCCAGGGCAACGGCAAATGCAACGTTGACCGGGCCGCGCATGCGGTGCGTGCGGTTCTGGCCGACGTGGCCGGCCTTGCCGTGACGGCCCCGTCGTTCGCCTCGCTTCCGGCGGGTCGATTTGCTGGCGGCGACATGGAATGGGTACGCGCCGATGGACTCATTGAACACCGCAGCATCGACAGCCATCGCGGATCCACCCTGGTGCTGGATTACGGCAGCGACGATCTCAAGCCGGGCCTGAACGTAACGGCCTATCCCGGCTGCAGCCAGACGTGGACCGACTGCCTGTACTACGGCAACACCGACAACTACGGCGGTGAGCTGGATATCCCTGGACGTAACTATTACGACGGCAACATGGTGGTCTGACGATGTGGGCACTGATCGCCGTTATCGTGGTTTCGTTGATTGTGTCGGTAGCGATGCAACCGTCGATCCCGAAAGGACCTGGAGCGCAGAAGGGTACGGTGCCCGACGTCAAGGACGGTAAGCGCCTGCGCCGCGTGTACGGCACGGTGTGGATTGACGATCCCATGCAATTGGCGATGAAGGAGATGGGCGAAACGCCCATCAAGAAATGACCATGAACGTAACGCTTGAACACCTTGCAGGCATTCAGGGCTTCAGCCCCGCGCCAGGACTATGCCGGCGTGGGGCCAGGGCGTGGTTTGATCGGCATGGCCTGGACTGGCATGCCTTCCGCCATGAGGGCATCGATGTAGAAGTCCTGGAGCGCATCGGCGATCCGTTTGCACAGGCCGTGGTCGCCCATGCGCGCGCGCAGGAGGCCGCACGTGGGATCGCGTAAGAAACAGACAATGGGCTACTGGTACAACTGGGCCATGCTTTTTGGCTGGTGTAAGGGACCCATCGACGCCTTCCTGGAGTTTCGTGCGGGTGGCCTGACTGCCTGGCGCGGCCGCCTCACCGCAAGCGGCCGCATCCGCATCAACCAGCCGAACCTGTGGGGTGGTGAAGATACCTCCGGCCAAGGTGGCTTGGTGGGCGACATGGATGTGATGTTCGGGCAACAGAGCCAGCAACCCAACGACTACATGCTGGCCACCTTCGGCCAAAGGCAGAGTGCCCGTCGCGGCAAGCTGACCACATGCTGGCGGGGCGGCCGCTTCGGAGCGTATGTAGCCAATCCCAAGCCGGTGAGCGCCAAGGTCGAGCGCATCCTGGCCGACTGGCAGGATGGGGTGGTGTGGTATCCCGAGCGTGCCGTCATTGACATGTCCAATATTGTGTCCGATGCGGAACTGGGCCCGCTGTCGGACGGATGGCGTTATCGCATCGTCTCCCTCAATGACGGTGCCGATTACTCCGCTGAGGCCTACGACGATTCCCATTGGTCCGTCGGCAAGGCCCCGTTCGCCAGTGCCCCAGGCCAACCCTATGCCGAAGCGTCCGGCTTCCCTGCCGTCATGTCGACGCGGTGGCCACTGAACTCCCGGATCTGGCTTCGACGGCAGTTCACAGCGACAGCTGCACAGGAGGTCAACCTCACCGTTTTCATCGATAACCAAGCCACCGTGTGGGTAAACGGGCGCATGGTTCTGCCCCCGACCGATACCACCAGGTCAATGGTCTCGTTCACGATCCCCGCATCGATAATGCGCGTAGGGATCAACACGCTCGTGTTGCGTGGAGACGATGACGCAGAAACCGGCTCAGGTGACTATACGTATGCGGCGATCAAGCTGACGCCGGGTGGTGGTCTGAACGCCATGAACCCCGCCCATGTCCTGTACGACAGCGTCACCCATGAGGACTTACAAGGCGAGCCGGTGGGTATGATCCATGACGGTAGTTTTCGGGCCGCCGCAGACACGCTGTGGAGCGAAGGGTTTGGGATCTGCACCGAGTACGACAGCAGCAGCGAAACCCCACTGCAATTCCAGCAGCGGATTTGCACCCTAATCGGTGCCAGCTTGAGCCAGAGCCGCGTTGATGGCCTGTACTACCTTGACCTGATCCGGGGCGATTTCGACCGGGAAAGTCTGCCGGTGATCGGCGAGGACGATGTCATATCATTCGTCCAGGATCCTAGTGTCATTACCGAGACCGGCAACCGCCTGAGCGTGGAATGGTTCGACCCGACGAGTAAAGAAGTACGCACCACAGCCCCGATCTTCGCGATGGGCAACGTGCGAAGCGCCGGTCGGGTGATCGCGGCCGATACGCCGCAGTACCACGAGATTCCGACCGAGGGCCTGGCATTGCGGTGTGCCTCTCGCGACCTGAAGGCGGTAACGGTCCCACAGCACAAGCTCACGTTGACCGTGCGGGCTACCCACCGGGGCCTGCGCCCAGGAATGAATCGACGTGTGATGCTGCCAAGCGAGGGGATCGCCGACATGGTGGTGGTGATCGGCAGCGTCGACCACGGCACGGCCACGGACGGGCAGATGAAGATCGTGGCCGTACAAAACATCTATGGCATGCCGGAGACAACCTACGTCCAGCCGGAGAATGGCACCTGGACGCCTCCAGACGACACCCCGTTGCCCTCGCTGTACCAGCGTGCGATCGAGGCGCCGTATGTCGAGCTGGTCGCGTCATTGTCCAACGGCGATCTCGCGGCCCTCCCAGCGGAGGCCGGCTACCTGGTCACAATGGCCGCACGTGCTTCCTCGGGACCGAACTACCTGGTTGCAACTGCGGCTCAAGGTGAGAATTACGCCACCTACGACGTTGCCGACTGGTGCCCCACAGCGACCGTGAGTGGAAAAGCCGACTACCTGGCCAAGACGTTCTCCATTACCGCTGGCCAGGACCTTGATCGGGTGCAGACTGGCAGTTGGGCGCTGTGGGACGACGAGATTGTTCGCGTGGATGCCTTGGATCCGGTGGCAGGCACGATCCTGCTGGGCAGGGCCTGTGCCGATACGGTTCCCTGGCAACACGCCGATGGCTCGCGTATCTACTTCGTCGGCGACTGGACGGGAACGGACAATCGAGAGTATGTCGGCGGCGACACTGTGCGCGCCAAGCTACTGACCCGCACGCGCACGGGAACCTTGGGCCTGGCGAATGCTCCAGAATTGACGGCACCCTTTGCTGAACGAGCGCACAGGCCTTACCCGCCTGGCAATCTTCAGATCAATGGTCATCCCTATCCCTCACAGGTGACAGGTGCCTTGAGCGTTACCTGGGCCCATCGTGATCGACTGCTGCAGGCCGACCAGTTGGTCGATGTCTCGCAACCGGACGTGGGACCCGAACCGGGTACCAGCTACACCGTCCGTATCTACCTTGAGGGCACGAAGGTCGTCGATCAGAGTGGACTCGCCGGCAAAAGCTGGACAGGCGCGCTGAGCGCCAACGGCAATGCAAAGGTTGAGGTCATTGCTTCTCGCGGCGGTCAGGTGAGCTGGCAGAGTGCGGTGGCGTCTTTCAGCTACACCGTGAAGATCGTCGTTACTGGGGACGCTCCTGATGGCCTGGTCGGAAGTAACTACGCCTATACCTATACCGTGACGGGTGGCCAGGCGCCCTATCAGTGGGTTATCCAGTCCGGTCAGCTGCCAGATGGCCTGACCTTGGATGTCGATAGCGGAAAGCTCGCTGGCACGCCTACCGCTGAAGGCTCCCGTCAGTTCGTCATCGTGGTCACGGATGCCACCGGCCAGACGGTCACCTTGGCTGATGCCATCAACATAGCGGCGGCAGGCACGTCTTACGCCGCCGTGGTGGCGGCCGATGCCCCGATCGCATGGTGGCGCCTCCAGGACAGCGTAGCGGACGGGAGCGTTGCAAGTGACGCGAGTGGAAATTCCCGCCACGGTACCTACCGGGTCTTGTCTGCAGATGCAGGGCTTCAGCCAGGCCCAAGCTTGGTGTACGGCGCGTCTCGCTCATATGCCAAGAGCGGGGCGAACCCGGCTGGCATGATTGCGCCAATGCCCACTATCCAGGGCAGTTACACCGTCGTTGCCTGGATCAAGACCACAGACAAGGGCGCCACCCGGGAGATTGTGGCCATCGACGATGAGCGCTCGCAGCGTCTGTTCCAACTCCGACTGCAACAGGGCGTGCCGGTCTTTATTAGCGTACGGGGGACCGTCATTGGCGTCGGTGGTTCGGCGTCGATCGCCGACAACGCAAAGCATATGGTGATGGCCACGGTGGATGCCACAGCTACGAGCAACAACATCAAGCTATATGTCGACGGGGTTCTAATTGCGATCGGTAGCGCCGACACGGCTGGATCGTCAGGTGCCCCTGCCTGCATTGGTTGTTACCAGTCCTACGATGGCCACGCGGATTACCAGTGGATCGGGGCGATAGCCGATGTCTCGCTGAACGACAAGGTGCTCGGGGCAGACCGTGCGGTGGCCTATTACGAGGCCGGTCAGGCGCAGCCAAAGTTGGTTCAGCAACGCACTTTTGATTCGGCTCCGGCCAGCGGGGAGTGGTCGATCCGTCGATCCAACCCGAAGATCGCCTGGCAAGCGGACACTCAGGCGCTGCGCATATCAGGTGGCGACCTATCCAACTTTGTCTCCTGGGACGCTTGGGGCTCCTTCACCGGCGCGATCGCGATCGAGTCCGATATCGTCTACGTTGCGGGAGGTAGCCTTAAGCATTGGGGTCTGTACATCGACAGCGGCAACTCAGGGCAACATGGGTATCGTGTGCACCACCTACAGGCCAAGTGGGGCATGTCCACCTGGAACGACGGCTCCGAAGGCAGCGGTAGTGATATCGGTCCCGGTGATGTGGTCGTGGGCCAGACGTATACAGTGCGATGGGAAGCTGACGGCAGGGGCAATTTCACCTTGCGGGTCAACGGGACGTATATCGGTACTGTCAGTAACAGCGCGTTCACCTCGTGGCGGCCGGGCTGGTTTAGCTATGGCAACGAAGGTACGGTGATCGACGTTAAGGCTGTTAGGGTCTACGCCCTGTAGTGCCTCATCGTACCAAGAGGGCGCTGGGTAGATGAACAAGCTGAACCCGCCGACCTGTTCTGCCCCTTACCACTGGTTGCCTTGGTGCCGCTGGGAACATTTTCTCCTAGCGGCATTTTCTTTCTCCATGCGAAAGTTCGACGAAGCCGAGTTATCAAGCCATTCGGCCGGGATTTATCAAGGCGCGCGTTACGATATCAATGTCGCGGCGCCCGTCGGGCAGGGTGGCGTGGCGGATGATCAGGTCCATGGGAAGCTCCGGCTAACGATCCCCCATTGTAGGAGCGCGCCTTGCGCGCGACAGGTTTTCGCGAAAATCCCGGATATTCGCGCCAATCCGGTGGCGCGCGAGGCGCGCTCCTGCATGTTCACGCCGTGGCGGCGCGGATACGGCACCATATATTCACCCATGAACCTCTCCGACAAGCTCGCCATCCTGGCCGACGCCGCGAAATACGATGCCTCGTGCTCGTCCAGCGGCGGCAAGGGCCGTAACTCGCTCGGTACGGGAGGGATCGGTTCGACCGAAGGCATGGGCATCTGCCATGCGTACGCACCGGACGGGCGCTGCATCTCCCTGCTGAAGATCCTGCTCACCAATTTCTGCGTCTACGACTGCGCCTACTGCGTGAACCGGCGCAGCAGTAACGTGCGGCGGGCCCGTTTCACGCCGGAAGAAGTGGTCAACCTCACACTGGAGTTCTACCGGCGCAACTACATCGAAGGCCTGTTCCTTTCTTCCGGCATCATCCGCTCGCCGGACTACACGATGGAGCAGCTGGTGCATGTGGCGCGCTCGTTGCGCACCGAGCATCGCTTTGGCGGCTACATCCACCTGAAGACCATTCCGGACGCCTCGCCCGAGCTGATCGATGCGGCCGGCCGCTGGGCCGACCGTCTCAGCATCAACGTGGAGATGCCGACCGAAGGTGGCCTGAAATCGCTGGCGCCGGAAAAGGATCTGCGCGACATCCGTCGCTCCATGGGCCGCCTGCGGCTTGCCATCGACGAGGCGAAGGCCGAAGCGAAGGCGCCACGGTTTGCGCCGGCCGGGCAGAGCACGCAGATGATCGTGGGCGCCGACAGCACCAATGACCGCGAGGTGCTGGTGACCAGCAGCAACCTCTACAACAACTACCAGCTGCGCCGTGTTTACTACTCGGCCTTCAGTCCCATCCCCGATGCGTCGAAGATCCTCCCCTTGAAGCCGCCGCCGCTGGTGCGCGAGCACCGGCTCTACCAGGCCGACTGGCTGATGCGTTTCTACGGCTTCGGCGCCGACGAGATCGCCCCGGCGGGGAACGACGGCATGCTGCCGCTGGATATCGACCCGAAGCTGGCCTGGGCATTGCGTCATCGCGAGCAGTTCCCGGTGGACGTCAACCGGGCCGCTCGCGACATGCTGCTGCGCGTGCCCGGGCTGGGTGTGAAAACGGTGGACAAGCTCATCGCCATGCGCATGCACAAGCGCATTCGCTACGACGACCTGATCCGACTGCGCGTGCCTGTAAAAAAGGTGGCGCCCTTCGTGCAGACGCTGGATCACCGCCCGCGTGGCGACCACGAAAGCCAGGTTCTGCGCCGCGACCTGCGCGAACCCGCGCAGCCCGACTTGTTTGGCTGATGTACGGCGTCGTTCTTGACGATGCGTCCGACTTCGACGAGTGGCGGACCAAGGCACGGGCCCTGCTGCTTGCCGGGGTAGATCCTCGTGACGTGGCCTGGCAAGGGGAGGGATTGTTCGGAGGCGTTGCCTTGCCTTCGCCACGCGATATTGCCCTGCCTGCGGTACCGCGTACCTTCCTCGACCTGGCGGCCGTCGTGCTCACGCACAGCGACGAGCGCCGGCACGCGGTGCTCTACCGCATGCTGTGGCGGCTGACCCATGGCGAGAAAGGCTTGTTGAGCATCGCCACCGATGACGATGTGATCTGGGCGCACGCCTGCGCCCGGCAGGTCAACCGCGATGCGCACAAGATGAAGGCGTTCGTGCGCTTCCGTGAGGTGACGACGGAAGGTGGCAGCGTCTACGTGGCCTGGTTCGAGCCGGCGCATGACATCGTGCGTCGCGTGGCGCCGTTCTTCGTGCGCCGGTTCACGGGCATGCGCTGGTCCTTGCTCACGCCGTCACGCACCGCCCACTGGGACGGCGCGACGCTTTCTTTCGGGCCGGGTGCGAGTCGCGAGGATGCCCCGACGGATGATGCGCTGGAAGATCTGTGGCGCACCTATTACGCGAGCATTTTCAATCCGGCCCGGCTGAAGGTGGATGCGATGCGTCGCGAGATGCCGGTGAAATACTGGAAGAACCTGCCGGAGGCGCGGCTTATTCCCGAACTGGTGCGCGATGCGTTGCCCAGGATGCAGGCGATGGTGGAGAAACAGGCCACGGTGCCCCGGAAGAAGATCACCCCCTTGCAGAAGGCGGCGGACGACGCGCCCGAAGGCAGCCTCGCGGCATTGCGCCGGCAGGCGCAGGATTGCCGTGCCTGCGAGCTGTGGAAACCCGCCACGCAGACGGTGTTTGGCGAGGGCCCGGCGCATGCGCGCGTGGTGGTGATCGGCGAGCAGCCAGGCGACCAGGAGGATCTGGCCGGCAAGCCTTTCGTGGGGCCGGCGGGGCAGTTGTTCGACCGGGCGCTGGGGGAGGCGGGTGTACCGCGCGACAAGCTCTATGTCACCAACACGGTGAAGCATTTCAAGTTCGAACCGCGCGGGAAGATGCGCCTGCACAAGCGGGCCAACGCGGAAGAACAGGCCGCCTGCCGGCGCTGGCTGGCGGCGGAGATCGACCGCATCCGGCCCGGGGCGCTGGTGTGCCTGGGCGCCATGGCTGCACACGCGGTGTTCGGAGCATCGTTCAAGCTGATGGAGCAGCGCGGCCAGTGGATCGAGCTGCCCGACGGCCGCAAGGCCATGGCAACGATGCACCCCTCCTACCTGCTGCGCCTGCCCGACCCAGCCGCACGCGAACGCGCCTACGCCGACTTCGTCCGCGATCTAAGCCTGATCACCCCAGAACTCGTGTAGGAGCGCGCCTCGCGCGCGACCGTTCATGCGACATGCTGCCCGGTCTGCCGATGATCGGCTGTGTCGCAGACCCGGTCGCGCGCGAGGCGCGCTCCTACAGGGCTGAGGGGGTGTCTGGTGTTGTGGTTGGGTCGGTCGCGCGCGAGGCGCGCTCCTACGGTGCGGGTTTGAATTTCTTGAGTTTTTTGGGCACGGATGCGTTTTTCAGCACCACGTATTCCGGCAGGCCATCGGCGCCATACGGTGGCGGCACTTCGCCCTGGATCAGTGGCGCGAGGTAGCGCCGGGCCGCGCTGGTGATGCCGAAGCCATCCTTCGAGATGAAGCTCTTCGGCATCTTCTTCTCATGGTTGGCGATCTTGTCCAGCGGTGCGGCTTCGATCTTCCACTTATAAGGCTCGTCGGATACACGCACGATCACCGGCATCACGGCGTTGAGGCCTTCGGCGGCGTACTCCACGGCCTTCTTGCCCACCGCGTAGGCCTGCTCCACGTCCACCTTGGACGCGATATGACGCGCGGAGCGTTGCAGGTAGTCCGGCAGCGCCCAGTGATACTTGTAGCCCAGCTTCTCGCGTACCAGCGCCGCCAGCACCGGTGCGGCGCCACCCAGCTGCGCATGGCCGAAGGCATCGCGGGCGCCCGACTCGGCGAGGAAGCGGCCCTCGTTGTCCTTCACCCCCTCGGACACCACCACGGTGCAGTAGCCCACCTTCTCGACGGTGGCCTGCACCTTCGCCAGGAACGCCCCGGGGTCGAACACGTTCTCTGGGAAGAGGATCACGTGCGGCGCATCGCCGGGCTTGTTGCCGGCAAGTCCGGCGGCTGCCGCGATCCAGCCGGCGTGGCGGCCCATGACCTCGATGATGAACACCTTGGTGGAGGTATCGGCCATGGAGGCCACGTCGAGGCTGGCCTCGCGCACGGCGATGGCCGTGTACTTGGCGACCGAGCCGAAGCCGGGGCAGGTGTCGGTGACCACCAGGTCGTTGTCGATGGTCTTCGGCACGCCGATGCAGTTCACCTCGTAACCCAGCGCCTGGCCGATCTTCGAGACCTTGTTGGCCGTGTCGGCCGAGTCGTTGCCGCCGTTGTATAGAAAGGTGCGGATGTCGTGCGCGCGGAACACCTCGATGAGACGTTCGTATTCGGCACGATTCTCTTCCAGCGACTTCAGCTTGTAGCGACAGGAGCCGAACGCGCCGCCGGGCGTATGCCGCAGGGCCGCGATGTTGGCCTTGGCTTCCTTGCTGGTGTCGATCAGCTCCTCGCGCAGCGCGCCGAGGATGCCGTTGCGGGCCGCGTACACCACGATGCCCTTGTCCCGGGCCGTTTCGATGACGCCCGCCGCGGTGGCGTTGATGACGGCGGAGACACCGCCCGACTGGGCGTAGAGGAGTTTGCCGGAGGCCATGCGTCGCATCCTTTTCGGGTCGTAAGCCCCGAGGGTACCGCGAGCGGGGCACGTGCGGCGTCCTGCCACGTCTGTGTAACAGCCGTTTGACGCGGCGCGTCACCACCCGTTACCTTGGAACCCATTTTCTCGTGGCCGGCGGCGGGGTTATCCCGGACGTGCGGCGAAATCGGAGCATCAATGCGACTCGTCCTCTTCGGCGCCCCCGGCTCGGGCAAGGGTACCCAGGCGGTCTTCCTCAAGGAGGCCCTGGGCATTCCGCACATTTCCACCGGCGATCTCCTGCGCGCCGAGATCAAGGCGGAATCCGAGCTCGGCAAGAAAGCCAAGTCCCTCATGGACGCCGGCCAGCTGCTCCCGGACGACATCATGCTCGGCATCATCCGCCATCGCCTGAGCCAGCCGGATGCCAAGCCCGGCTTCATCCTCGACGGCTACCCGCGCAACCTGGCGCAGGCCGATGCCCTCGACGTGGTGCTGAAGGAAATCGGCCAGCCGCTCGACGTGGTGATCAAGCTCGACGTGCCCAACGAGGCCATCATCGCTCGCTGCGTGGTGCGCTTCGAGAAGGAAGGCCGCCCGGACGACAACCCGGAAACGGTCAAGAAGCGCCTGGGCATCTACGCCGACCAGACCGCCCCCGTGGCCGAGTTCTATGCCAAGCGCGGCAAGCTCAAGGTCATCGACGGCGTGGGCGACCTCGCGGACGTCACCGCCCGTATCCAGGCGGCCCTCCACGAGGTCAAGGCCGTGAGCGCCTGATCCTTACCGGCCCGCCTTCATGGCGGGCCTTTCGCGACGGCCCTCGCCGTCGCGCCTTGCGATGAAACACGGCATGCGCGTCCATATCCTCGGCATCTGCGGCACCTTCATGGGCGGCGTCGCCGCGCTCGCACGCGAGCTGGGCCTCCAGGTGGAAGGCTCCGACGCCAACGTCTACCCGCCGATGAGCACCCAGCTCGAACAGCTGGGCATCTCGCTCATGCAGGGTTATCGCCCGGAACACCTGCAGCCCGCACCCGATCTCGTGGTGGTGGGCAATGCGATGGTCCGCGGCAATCCGGCGGTGGAATACATGCTCGACGAAGGCATGAAGTACATCTCCGGCCCGCAGTGGCTGGGTGAGACGCTGCTGGGCGGTCGCGAGGTGCTGGCCGTGGCAGGCACGCATGGCAAGACCACCACCACCAGCCTGCTGGCGCATCTGCTGGAGTCGGCCGGCCAGTCGCCGGGTTTCCTCATCGGCGGCGTGCCGGGCAATTTCGACGTCTCGGCGCGACGCGGCGAGGGCAAGCCCTTTGTGATCGAGGCCGATGAATATGACTCGGCCTTCTTCGACAAGCGCTCGAAGTTCGTCCATTACCGGCCGCGCATCGCCATCCTCAACAACCTGGAATACGACCACGCGGACATCTTCCCCGACGTGGCCGCCATCCAGCGCCAGTTCCATCACCTGGTACGCACCGTGCCGGGCAATGGCCGGCTGATCGTCAACGCCGAAGACACCTATCTGGCCGACGTGCTCGCCATGGGTGCGTGGACGCCGGTGGAAACCTTTGGCATCGGTCGTGGCGACTGGCAGGCGGAGCTACTCGCCGCCGATGGCTCGCATTTCCGCGTGTCGAAGCAGGGCGACGTACTGGGTGAGATCCGCTGGGCCTCGCTGGGCCGGCATAACGTCATGAACGCGCTGGCGGCGCTGGCCGCGGCGGCCGCGACGGGCGTGGACCCGGTCGCCCTGCTGCCGGCATTCGCCAGCTTCAGCAGCGTGCGTCGTCGCATGGAAGTGATCGGTACGGCAAATGGCGTCACGGTGTATGACGACTTCGCGCACCATCCCACAGCCATCGCCACCACGCTCGCCGGGCTTCGCGCGAAAGTCGGCAAGGCACGCATCGTGGTGGCGCTGGAACCACGCTCGAATTCCATGCGCCTGGGTGCGCATGCCGATGCGCTGGCGCCATCGCTTGCGGATGCGGATCGCGTGGTGTTCCTGCATCGTCCCGAACTGTCGTGGGATGCGGGCAAGGTGACTGGCGCGCTGGACGGCAGCGGCAGTACGGTGCCCGATGTCGATGCGCTGATCGCCGCACTGGCCGCAACGGCAGGCGAGGGCGACCACGTGGTGTTCATGTCCAATGGCGGCTTCGAAGGGGCGCCCCGGCGCTTCTTTGCCGCGCTCAACGCAGGTTAGACTTCCGGGCATGGCCGCAACCACGCCCACACACGACCTGCCGCTGTTCCCGCTGGCGAACGTCCTCTTTCCGGACGGTCATCTCCAGTTGCGCATCTTCGAACCGCGCTATCTCGACCTTGTGCGCGAATGCGCCCGCACCGGCCGCGAGTTCGGCGTGTGCATGATTCTCGAAGGCCGCGAAGCAGGGCAGCCCGCGGTTCCGGCCGCCGTGGGCACGCTTGCGAGCATCACCGATTTCCACACGCGCGAGGACGGCCTGCTGGGCATCGTTGCGCAGGGTGGTCAGCGCTTTCGTGTGTCGCGCACGCGAGTGCGCGGTGATGGCCAGGTGCGCGGGGATGTCACCCTCTGGCAGCCGGAGGACACCCTGCCGGTGCCGGCCGAATTCGGCCTGCTGGCCACCATCCTCGAACGCCTGGCCGAGCAGATGATGCCGCCGTGGCGACACGACGTGGCCGGCCGTGCGGACGATGCCAGCTGGGTCGGCTTCCGCCTGTGCGAACTGCTGCCGCTGGACGCCGACGAGTGCCAGCACATGCTCGAACTGGACGACCCCATCCAGCGCCTGGCGGAACTGCGCGACATCCTCCCCCGCTTCCAGCGCGGCTGAGCCACGTGGGCTAGCTCGTTTGGCGTATGGCCGCTTTCGGCAGGCCGTTATAACGTCGATCCCCGTCGCCGTGGCCTTTCGAGGCGCATGGCGCGTGGGGCTTGCCGGCCTTGCAGGGGTGTCGGCGGCGGGACAGGGAGCACCCGCAAGGGCCGGCAGCAGGCCACGGGCACGGGGTGAGGAACAGTCATGTCGCACGAGGAATCGTCGGGCCATCGCGCCATATGGGGCGAGAGCCAGGCTATCGGGACGCTTCTGCACAACCTGCGCAAGTTCGCTCCCGTGGAGCTTCCGTTGCTGATCACGGGGGAGACGGGCACGGGCAAGGAGGTGGCGGCGCGCACCCTCCATCAACTGTCGCCACGCCAGGACCGGCCCTTCGCGGCGATCAACTGCGGGGCATTGCCCGCCAACCTGGTGCAGTCCGAACTGTTCGGCCATGAGCGCGGCTCGTTCACCGGGGCGACCTCGCGACGCATCGGTCATTTCGAATCCGCCGACGGGGGCACGGTCTTTCTCGACGAGATCGGTGACCTGCCGCTGGATGCCCAGACCAACCTGCTGCGCGTGCTGCAGGAAGGCACCATCGAGCGCATCGGCAGTTGCCGGTCGATACGCGTGGACGTGCGCGTGCTGGCCGCCACCCACGTAGACCTCGAAAAAGCGGTGGCGCAGGGGCGCTTCCGCGAGGATCTTTTCTACCGCCTCAACGTTTTGCGGCTGCGCATGCCGCCGCTGCGGGAGCGCGGCAGCGACGTAGACCTGCTGGCACAGCATTTCCTGGACACCTTCCGCGAAAGCTACGGTACGCGGGCACGTACCTTCAGCGCGGCCGCCCGCCGCGCGATGAGCACCTTCGGCTGGCCGGGCAACGTGCGCGAACTCATGAACCGGGTGCAGCGTGCCGCCGTGATCGCCGACGATGCGCTGATCACGCCCGACGACCTCGAACTCAACGCCGATGCGCCCGGCACCGATCGCGACAGCCTGGGCGGTGCACGCACACTGGCCGAACGCGAGGCCATCGTGGACTGCCTGCGGGCCAGTGCCTTCAACATCAGCGAATGCGCCCGCCGGCTCCGGGTTTCCCGGGTCACCGTCTACCGGCTTTGCAAGAAACACCAGCTCGTGCTCGACGAACTGCGCTGAGGGAACGGGGCCGGTGAAAAAACTCCCGGTTCACAGGGGAACCGGGAGTCCCATTCGCCGCCGGACTTGGCAGGGTCGTCGGACGTCGAACTCCGCGGGCTTCACAGGGCCACGGTGACGGAAGGAGCAAACGCCGTGCCATCCGGAGCAGAGGCTGATTCGCAAGGACTTTTCAGGCCATTTCCCAGCGCAGGCATGCCAGGGCTGTAGCGGGTGAGAATCAGCGCGTTGCACGAGCGCTACACAGGCCGTTGTTCCGGCCGGCCACCCCTTATACGATGTGGATTCCACGCGAGCGCCCCCACGGACCCGGTCCGACTGCCACTCGCGAGGGAAGGATCGATGTCGGACCGCAGAGCGTACCGTGCGATTCCATCCGTCCCTGCTTGGGTCCCGGCGCTGCGGCCGGGTCCCGGAGTTGTTGCAATGTCGTCGCATCCTTTCGAACCCTCCGAGCTCATCGGCCTGGGCAAGCGTTACTGGCTTTCCGTCTACCGTCCCCGCGACGTCATCCTCGATCACGGCAAGGGCGCCCGTGTGTGGGATAGCGAGGGCCGCGACTATGTCGATTTTGGTGCCGGTATCGCGGTCAACGCGCTGGGCCATCAGGACCCTGACCTCGTCGAGGCACTGGTCACCCAGGCACACAAGCTCTGGCACGCCAGCAACGTCTTCTATTCCGAACCGCCGCTGCGCCTGGCCGAAGAGCTGGTGGAGCACGCGCCCTTCGCCGAGCGCGTCTTCCTGTGCAACTCCGGCACGGAGGCCAACGAAGCCGCCATCAAGCTCGTCCGCAAGTGGGCTGCCGGCCAGGGCCGTGCGCCCGAGAACCGCGTGATCGTCACCTTCAAGGGCTCGTTCCACGGCCGCACGCTGGCATCGGTGACCGCGACGGCCCAGCCGAAGTACCAGGAAGGCTATGAGCCGCTTCCAGGGGGATTCCGCTACGCACCGTTCAACGACGTGGCGGCACTGGAAGAAGCCTTCGCCCAGGGTGGCGTCGCCGCCGTGATGCTGGAGCCGGTGCAGGGCGAGGGCGGCGTGATGCCGGCCGATCCGGGCTTCCTGAAGAAGGTGCGCGAACTGTGCGACGCCCACGATGCCCTCATGGTGCTGGACGAGATCCAGTGCGGCATGGGCCGTACGGGCACGCTGTTCGCCCACACGCACGACCACGTCACCCCCGACATCGTCACCCTGGCCAAGGCGCTGGGTGCCGGCTTCCCCATCGGCGCCATGCTGGTGGGCCCGAAGGTGGCCGACGTGATGCAGTTCGGCGCGCATGGCACCACCTTCGGCGGCAACCCGATGGCGGCGGCCGTGGCCCGCGTGGCGCTGCGGAAGATCGCCTCGCCGGAAGTGCTGCTCAACGTGGAGCGCCAGGCCAACGACATCCGCAAGGGCCTGGACAAGCTCAACCACGAATTCCACCTGTTCTCGGAAGTGCGTGGTCGCGGCCTCATGCTGGGCGCGGTGCTCGATGCGGCTCATCAAGGCCGTGCTGGCGAAATCCTCGACATCGCCGCCGCCCACGGCCTGCTCATCCTCCAGGCCGGCCCCGACGTGCTGCGCATCGTGCCGCCACTGACCATCACCGACGAAGAAGTGGCCGAAGGGCTGCACCGCCTGCACGCCACGCTCGCCGAATTCGCGGCGAAACAGGCAAAAGTAGCGTAATAAAAAGCCCGGCCATGGCCGGGCTTTTCTGTAGGAGCGCGCCCCGCGCGCGACCGGTTTCAGCGACACCCCACACCTGTAGGAGCGCGCCTCGCGCGCGACCGGTTTTTCGCGATATCGATCCTGTCAGAGCGTGCTTCGCGCACGACCGATGGTTGCGACACCCCCGGTCGCGCGCAAGCACGCTCCTACAGGGCGGCGAACACCGTGTCCGCCGCGGCGATGGTCTCCTCCAGCACCGCATCCGAATGCGCACTGGACACAAACCCCGCCTCGAACGCCGACGGCGCGAGATACACCCCGCGCTCCAGCATCCCATGGAAGAACCGGTTGAACGCCTCGACGTCGGCTGCCGTGGCCTGCGCATAGCTCTCCACCGTTTCACTGGTAAAGAACAACCCGAACATCGCACCCACACGATTCACGCTGAAGGCAACGCCATGCTTCTTCGCAGCAGCGGCCATACCGTCGGTAAGCCGTACGGTCCGTTCAGCCAGATTGGCGTGGAACCCCGGCGCCTGAATCAGCTCCAGCATGGCAAGACCCGCAGCCATGGCCACCGGATTACCCGACAGCGTACCCGCCTGGTAGATCGGGCCCGCCGGCGCCACCTGCTCCATGAGGTCGCGACGACCGCCATAGGCACCCGCCGGCATGCCGCCACCGATGATCTTGCCGAAGCAGGTGAGGTCGGGGGTAATGCCGTAGTGGGCCTGCGCGCCACCCAGGGCCACGCGGAAGCCGGTCATCACCTCGTCGAAGATCAGCAGCACGCCATGCTCGCTGCACAGCTCGCGTAACGCCTGGAGATAGCCCGGCTTCGGCGGGATGCAGTTCATGTTGCCGGCGACCGGCTCGATGATGAGGCCGGCGATGTCCTTGCCTTCCTGCGCAAAGAGCAGGCGGGCGGCGTCGATATCGTTATAAGGCAGGGTGAGCGTGAGGTCGGCGGAAGCCTTGGGCACGCCAGGCGACGTCGGCACGCCGAAAGTGAGCGCGCCGGACCCGGCCTTTACCAGGAAGCTGTCGCCATGGCCGTGGTAGCAGCCTTCGAATTTCACGATCTTCGTGCGGCCCGTGGCGCCGCGGGCGAGGCGGATGGCCGACATCGTGGCCTCCGTGCCCGAATTGACCATGCGCACCATCTCCACCGAGGGCACCAGCTTTACGATGGTCTCGGCCATCGTCACTTCGGCGGGGCAGGGCGTGCCGAACGACAGGCCGTTGCGCACGGCACGCTCCACGGCTTCGCGCACGGCAGGATGGTTGTGTCCGACGATCATCGGACCCCACGAGCCCACGTAGTCGATGTACCGCTTGCCCTCCACGTCCCACAGATAAGCACCATCGGCGCGCTCGGTAAAGAACGGCTCGCCGCCGACCGACTTGAAGGCGCGCACGGGCGAATTCACGCCGCCAGGCAGCAGCTGGCGGGCGCGGGCGAAGAGTTCGTGGTTCGTGGTCATCGGGTGGTTCCGGTGAAGAGGTCGGCGAAACGACGCGTGGCGGACTGGATGTCCGCAGCGGCGAAGATGGCG
>NZ_CP077072.1:0-862500 GCF_023699965.1 Luteibacter anthropi | reverse complement strand
AAGTGGAAAACGATGTGGAAAGGCATAGACAGCCAGGAGGTTGGCTTAGAAGCAGCCACCCTTTAAAGAAAGCGTAATAGCTCACTGGTCGAGTCGGTCTGCGCGGAAGATTTAACGGGGCTAAGCTATGCACCGAAGCTCGGGGTGTACAGATTTTGATCTGTACGCGGTAGAGGAGCGTTCCGTAGGCCTGTGAAGGTGGATTGTAAAGTCTGCTGGAGGTATCGGAAGTGCGAATGCTGACATGAGTAACGATAAAGGGGGTGAAAAGCCCCCTCGCCGAAAGCCCAAGGTTTCCTCGCGCAACGTTCATCGGCGCAGGGTGAGTCGGCCCCTAAGGCGAGGCAGAAATGCGTAGTCGATGGGAAGCAGGTTAATATTCCTGCACTTTTCTATAGTGCGATGTGGGGACGGAGAAGGTTAGGTCTACCAGGCGTTGGTTGTCCTGGGGAAAGGCGGTAGGCATGATTCTTAGGCAAATCCGGGAATCTTTATGCCGAGCACCGAGACGAGTCCTTTGAGGACGAAGTGACTGACACCACGCTTCCAGGAAAAGCCACTAAGCTTCAGCTATAGAAAAACCGTACCGTAAACCGACACTGGTAGGCAGGGTGAGAATCCCAAGGCGCTTGAGAGAACTCGGGTGAAGGAACTAGGCAAAATGGCACCGTAACTTCGGGAGAAGGTGCGCCCCTTGGTGTGGTCACGTGCGTGACTGAGCATCGAGGGGTCGCAGTAACCTGGCCGCTGCGACTGTTTATCAAAAACACAGCACTCTGCAAACACGAAAGTGGACGTATAGGGTGTGACGCCTGCCCGGTGCTGGAAGGTTAATTGATGGGGTCAGCCGCAAGGCGAAGCTCTTGATCGAAGCCCCAGTAAACGGCGGCCGTAACTATAACGGTCCTAAGGTAGCGAAATTCCTTGTCGGGTAAGTTCCGACCTGCACGAATGGCGTAACGACAGCGGCGCTGTCTCCACCCGAGACTCAGTGAAATTGAAATCGCTGTGAAGATGCAGCGTTCCCGCGGCAAGACGGAAAGACCCCGTGAACCTTTACTATAGCTTTACACTGAACGTTGAGTTCTTCTGTGTAGGATAGGTGGGAGGCTATGAAACCGAGACGCTAGTTTCGGTGGAGCCATCCTTGAAATACCACCCTGAAGTGCTTGACGTTCTAACCTAGGTCCGTAATCCGGATCGGGGACCGTGTATGGTGGGTAGTTTGACTGGGGCGGTCTCCTCCTAAAGAGTAACGGAGGAGCACGAAGGTACGCTCAGCGCGGTCGGACATCGCGCACTGTGTGCAAAGGCATAAGCGTGCTTGACTGCGAGATCGACGGATCAAGCAGGTACGAAAGTAGGTCTTAGTGATCCGGTGGTTCTGTATGGAAGGGCCATCGCTCAACGGATAAAAGGTACTCCGGGGATAACAGGCTGATACCGCCCAAGAGTTCATATCGACGGCGGTGTTTGGCACCTCGATGTCGGCTCATCACATCCTGGGGCTGTAGCCGGTCCCAAGGGTATGGCTGTTCGCCATTTAAAGTGGTACGCGAGCTGGGTTCAGAACGTCGTGAGACAGTTCGGTCCCTATCTGTCGTGGGCGTTGGAGATTTGAGAGGGGCTGCTCCTAGTACGAGAGGACCGGAGTGGACGTTCCGCTGGTGTTCGGGTTGTCATGCCCATGGCATTGCCCGGTAGCTATGAACGGAAGCGATAACCGCTGAAAGCATCTAAGCGGGAAGCGCGCCTCAAGATGAGATCTCCCGAGAGCTAGACTCTCCTTAAGGCACCATCAAGACTAGGTGGTTGATAGGCGCGGTGTGGAAGTGCAGCAATGCATTGAGCTTACGCGTACTAATGAGCCGTGAGGCTTGACCATATAACCCCAAGACGCTTCACCGTCTTAACTCAAGTCGAATCCGACTACATCCCGGACGCTTGTCACTCGTTTACACCTTTGCGGAGCCGGCGCTCAAAAAGCGCTGCTCCCACCCCTTCCCTGGCGGCTATAGCGGCGTGGTACCACCTGATCCCATCCCGAACTCAGAAGTGAAACGCGCATGCGCCGATGGTAGTGTGGCTCAAGCCATGCAAGAGTAGGTCACCGCCAGGGGCTTTATCCCAAAAACCCGGTCTCACACGAGACCGGGTTTTTTCTTTGCGCGTGCGCGACCCGCAACAGGTCACCGCCAGGGGCTTTATCCTAAAAACCCGGTCTCACACGAGACCGGGTTTTTTCTTTGCGCGTGCGCGACCCGCAACAGGTCACCGCCAGGGGCTTTATCCTAAAAACCCGGTCTCACACGAGACCGGGTTTTTTCTTTGCGCCCAATCCCTGTAGGAGCGCGCCTGCGCACGACCCCTGGTCCCTCAGCACCTCGCATCACCGATGCCTCCCTGACTAACCGGTCGCGCGCAAGGCGCGCTCCTACAATGGCCCGGCGTCGGCGTCGGCGTCGGCGTTGGCGTCGGCGCCGACCCGGGCGGCCCACGCCGGGCGGCAGGCGCGCTCCTGCAAAAAATCAGTGAGTACAGCGCTTTCCGGAGGCTAGTTTTCAGGCTCGCGCCAGGGCTCGGTACCAGCCACGAGGGCACAAAAAAGCCCGGTTCTCACGAACCGGGCTTTTTACTTTCATGTGCGCATTACGCACTAAAACACCCTCAACGAATATTGATCTGCGTCGAAATCGTATTCCACGGCGCATTGGTCGACGTGTTCTGGTACTTGAACAAACCCGACTGCTGGCCATCCAGGTTGTACTCGTTGAGCCAGCCCACGACAGTCTGGCCCGCCGTGCATGGCCAGGTGTAATTGCTGCCCGTGATGCATACGGTGGTGCTCGCATACTGAGCCGATCGCGGCAGCTGTCCGCCATTCATCCACGCAATGGCATTGCTGCCATAACCGATCTCCAGCACGGCAACGCGCAGCTGTGCGCCGCCATGGTCGCAGTTGGTCGTCATCTGGCCGGCGGCGGGATACTCCCAACCGCAGTTCGACGAACCGACGCCGTATACACGAATGCTCGAAAGCGCAGGTGCAGGGGCAAACACCACGAAGGGGGACGGTGCTTCGATCTGCACAGGCGCATCGGCGGGTTGGAGGAGCGGCGGCAGGGTGACGATGCTGGTCGGCAGGTCCTGGGCCTGGGCAACCGCCGAGGCGGTGAGTGCAGCAGCGAGTACGGCAAAACGAAAGGTCATTGGTACGAATACTCTTCGAAGGGAATCATGGCCCGCGGCAGGGCTTCACCTCCCAGCCATGGCGTGGAGGATCGCGGCTGCCGTTCGGGTGTGAATGCGCACGGCTGTCTGTCGCGCGAACGCACAGGCACCGGTCGGTGCCCTGAACGCCGGGGGATGATCCGGGGATACGAGGCCAGCGAATGTCGTTTATCTACGTTATCGATAGGCGGAATGGGCAAGCGTAAGGAGGCACTCTATGCGGACGCCGCATGACACCTATCCGGGAACGCGTCATGATGGTTCCGTACGCTGCAGCAACGGAACGACGATGGACCCAAGACTCAACCGCCGCCAGGAAGAACTGATTGCCCTCGTCCAGAGGGAGGGTTTCCTCGGTGTCGACGAACTGGCCAGCCATTTCGACGTTGCACCGCAGACGATCCGCCGTGACCTCAACCTGCTGGAGGACGGTGGCCTGATCCGTCGCTATCACGGTGGTGTGAGCGCCCCGTCGAGTGTGGAAAACGTGGCCTATGCCGCGCGGCAGACGCTGCAGGCGGAAGAGAAGGGGCTGATTGCCCAGGCGATCGCCCGTGAAATCCCGGATGGCTCATCGCTGTTCATCAACCTTGGCACCACGAACGAAGGTGTCGGCCGGGCGTTGCTTGACCACCGGGATCTCCGGGTTATTACCAACAATCTAAATATCGCCATCCTGCTCAGCGACAACCCCACGTTCGAGGTGATTGTGGCCGGCGGCGTCGTGCGTCGACGCGACCATGGCGTGACAGGCGAGGCCACCATCGAGCTGATCCGTCAGTTCAAGGTGGACTACGGCATCATCGGTATTTCAGGCATCGAGCTGGATGGCACATTGCTGGATTTCGATTTTCATGAAGTCCGTGTTGCGCAGGCCATCATCGACCATTCGAGGCAGGTTTTCCTGGGCGCGGATCACAGCAAGATCGGCCGCAATGCCATGGTGAGGCTGGGCGATTTCTCCAGGGTGGATGCGTGGTTCACGGATCGCCGTCCGCCGGATGAACTGGTATCCGTGCTGGAAACCTCGAACACCCAGCTCCACATTGCAGGTTGATGCAATAGCGCCACTTTTCGCGACAACCTGGCCGCGCGCAGGCGCGTTCCTACATCGGTCGGCGAGGCACCGATGCGTCAATCCAGCGCAACTCCCTGTAGGAGCGCGCCTTGCGCGCGACCGTTTTTTGGCGACATCCGGTCGCGCGCAGGCGCGCTCCTACAAGGTGCCGAGAGGGTGCCAGGCGTAGCCTGAGGTGGTGCCGTGAATAGTTCCCAGGCCGGGGAAGGGAGCATGGGCGGCGGCAACGATATCGCCACGGTGATGCGCCTGCGCAAGGAAGGACTCGCGCGTGGCCCGCGCCTGTCCGGGGGCGCTGTCGTAGCAGACCGTTACGGCCGGTGTAGCCAGTTGCACCGCGGCTACATGAAACAAGTCACCACAGAAAACGACATCCGCCACATCCGTGCGCAAGCGATATCCGGTGTGGCCACAGGTATGCCCCGGCAGTGATTCAGCGGTAAGCATGTCGAACCAGCAGGTGCCAGGATCGAAGGTTCGATAACGCCCGGCCGCGATATAAGGCGAAAGGGTATGCCGCGCATGATCGAACGTGGCACGGACGCTTTCGTCCACATCGCCAAGGCCTCCCTCTTTCAGCCAGAACGTCGCCTCATCGCGCGGCACATGGACGACGGCCTTTGGGAACACGGCTTCGCCATTCCGGGTAATCCCTCCCATATGGTCCGGGTGCAGATGAGTAAGCAGGATGGTATCGATGTCGTCGACGTCATATCCGGCCTCGGCCAGGTGCGTGCTCATCCGCCCAAGCGTCGCATCCTGCAAGCTGCCCGCGCCGGCATCGACGAGCACACGATGCTCACCATCATCGATGAGGAACGCGTTGACGTGACTGGGCACGACATCAGTAAGCCGTGCCTGCGACAACAGGCTGTCCAGGGACGCCGGCCCGCTGCGTAGTACGTCATGTGCCACCAGTGGAAAGTGTCCGTCGCACAGGGCAATGATCGTCATCGTGCCGATGCGTACACGATGGAAAGTTGCCTTATCGACGGTCGCGAACGATGCAGGAGGCAGAAGGGCAGTATCGACGTCGCACATGAAAGGAACTCCATGAAAAGGAGCCCCAGCGTGCCGCGACCAGGCGAGTCGTCACACTGACACCGATGTGCCCCGGTCCTTCAGGAATGTTCGGCTTCGCCACCAAGCAGCCGCGTGGCGATATCGGCCAGCGCGCGAACCCGGTCCATGCCGCGCATGTCTTCGTGGTAACCCATCCAGATATGGCGCGAAGGCGGGGCATCACCCACATCCAGGCGCTTCAGCCCGATGCTGGTATCACCCACCGCGCACGGCAGCACCGCCAGCCCCATGCCTCGCTGGCACAGGCGTGCCTGCAGCGCCCGATGGTTGGTCGTCGCGACGGCCTGCGCGTGCGGAAGCACCTCGCGGAGCCAGTCCACCTCGGGATACCGATGAACCGAGGTATCCATCAGCACCACCTTCGTGCCTCGGCCATCGCCCCGGGCGGGCATGTCGGCATCGTCCCGCGCATACAGGCCGTAATCGATTCGCAGCAGCCGGCACTGCACCACGCCGGGCTCCTCGAAAGGCACCACGCGGAAAACCACGTCGGCTTCGCGCCGGGACAGGTCATAGCGTCGGGAACTGACCAGCAGCTCCGGCTCGATGCCGGGGTGCTCGTGCAGCAGGGTCTCGATGACCGGAGGCAGCACATAGGTGGCGAACCAGTCGGCGGACGAGATCCGTAGTGGACCGGCCGTCTTGCCGTCCGCTCCGGACAGCCGGCGCTCGATCGCCAGCGCGGAGGCTTCCATCTCTTCCGCGAGCCGGAACACCCGGGTGCCGGCGTCGGTGAGCAGTACACCATCCTGATGGCGCTGGAGCAGGGGGTGGCCGGTGTCTTCTTCTAGCGCCCGCACGCGACGCCCCACCGTGGGATGGCTGAGGCCGAGCGTCCGCGCGGCAGCGCCCAGGGACCCCTGGCGGGCCACGGCCAGAAAGATACGTACGTCACTCCACTCCATGGCGGGACTCCTGACGGCGAAGACCATGACTGTGCGCGAGCCGGCCCCGGGCTGGCAAGCCGGCTATCCGACCGCCCGCTGACTTGCCGATTCGCTGCAATGCAGCGTGCGATGTTCGTTTGTGTTCGAATATGCTCATTTCAACGCGGGCTAGGCGCCGCTGAACGTGTGAAATGTTCGTATACGCGCAGGATTTCGCGTATCGGTTACCGAAAACGAACGTACCCGAGCGTAGGGTGCCCCTTCAGCGACGTCTCGCCTCCAGCCAAGCGGAGTGCGTGATGGTCGAGCAGGTCGATGTTCTGGTGGTCGGTGGTGGCGTCAACGGCGTGGGCATTGCCCGCGATGCCGTGGGGCGAGGCCTGAGCGTGTGGCTGTGCGAGCGCGACGACCTGGCGTCCCATACGTCCAGTTCCAGCACCAAGCTGATCCATGGCGGTCTGCGTTACCTGGAGCAGTTCGAATTCGCCCTTGTGGGCAAGGCGCTGGCCGAGCGCGAGGTGCTGTTGCGCGCGGCACCGCACATCATCTGGCCGCTGCGTTTCGTGCTTCCGCACCAGCCGCACCTGCGTCCGGCGTGGATGATCCGCATCGGCCTGTTCCTGTACGACCACCTCGGTCGCGGGCGGCGCACGCTGCCGGGCTCACGTCGCGTGCGCTTCGGCAAGCACGTCACCGGCGAGCCGCTGCGCCAGGAATTCAAGCAGGGCTTCGTGTATTCCGATGCCTGGGTGCAGGACGCCCGCCTCGTCGTGTTGAACGCCATGGATGCCGCCCGACGCGGTGCCCACATCGAAACGCACACCCGCTGCGTCAGTGCCCGCCGCGACGGCGAGGGCTGGATCGCCGAACTGGAATCCCGCGACGGTTCCCGTCATTTCGTGAAGGCCCGTGCGCTCGTTAACGCGGCCGGCCCGTGGGCGGCCTCGTTCCTCGACGACGTGGCCCACGTAAAGCATGACCACTCGCTGCGCCTCATCAAGGGCAGCCACATCGTGGTGCCGAAGATCTTCGAACACCGCTATGCGTACATCTTCCAGCAGCCCGACCGCCGCATTGTCTTTGCCATCCCCTACGAGCGCGATTTCACGCTGATCGGCACCACGGATATCGAATACAAGGACGACCCTTCGAAGCCGAAGATCTCGGACGAGGAGACCTCCTACCTGTGCGAGGCGGCCAATCGTTATTTTAAGAAACAGCTCACCCCGGCCGACGTCGTCTGGAGCTACAGCGGCGTCCGTCCGCTTCTCCAGGACGATTCGGGCAGTGCCTCCGAGGTCACGCGCGATTACCTGCTCGACATAGACCAACACGGTGCTCCCCTGCTGAACGTCTTCGGTGGCAAGCTAACCACCTTCCGCAAGTTGTCCGAGGAAGCCGTGGATCGTCTTGCCCCCTTGCTTGGCAACCACAAGCCCGCGTGGACGGCGGATGCCCCGCCGTTGCCCGGCGGCGGCGAGCGCGACATGGACGAGCTCATCACCGACCTGCGTTCCAGCCGCCCCTGGCTCACCGAAGACCACGCATGGCGCCTTGCGCACAGCTACGGCACCCGTGCCCGCGACCTGCTCGGCGAAGCCGGCGGCCTCGACGCGCTGGGCCAGCACTTCGGCGCCGATCTCTACCAGGCCGAGGTGGACTACCTCGTGCGCCACGAGTGGGTCACCGAAGCCGAAGATGTGCTCTGGCGTCGCAGCAAGCTCGGCCTGCGCATCGACGCGGCCGGCGTGCAGCGCCTTACCGATTACCTCGCCCACCGTTTCGCGAAAAACGAAAAAACAACGAACCCTTAGCGCCGTGGTGGGCGCCACACCGTGAAACCAATGGAGAGTAGGGTCATGCGGCAACAGATTGGCGAGTTGATATCCGAAGCGCTGGCGATGTTCATCATCATCGCGTTCGGCGATTCCGTGGCGTGCATGTATGTACTCTACGATCCGAGTCCGTACCAGAACGCGTACTGGGGCGTGTGTATTGCGTGGGGCCTTGCGGTCACCATCGCCATCTATGCCACGGCGTCGGTGTCGGGCACGCACGCCAATCCGGCGGTGACGCTGGCCCTGGCGCTGTTCCGCAATTTCTCCTGGAAAAAGGTGGTGCCGTACTGGATCGCCCAGGTCATCGGTGCCTTTCTCGGTGCGGCCATCGTCTACGTGCTGTTCGGGCCGGTGATCGACCACTTCAACGCCACGCACAACCTCACCCGTGAAGCGGGTGGTGCGGCCGGTGTGTTCTTCACGCATCCGGGCCTGGCCATCACGCCGATGCATGCGCTGTCCGACCAAGTCATCCTGACGGCCTTCCTGCTGTTCGGTATCTTCGCCATCACCGAGCAGTACAACGAGACGGCGCCGGGCGCCAACTCCGGTGCACTCATGATCGGCCTGCTGGTGGCCACCATCGGTGCATCCATGGGGTACCTGGAAGCATGGGCGATCAACCCCGCGCGTGACTTCGGCCCGCGCCTGTTCGCCTATTTCGCCGGCTGGGGTCCGTCGGCCCTGCCGTCGCCCGACAACTACTGGTGGGTGCCCATCGTGGGTCCGCTGATCGGCGGTGTCGTCGGTGGCGGTGCATACCAGCTACTGGTGCATCCCTTCCTCCCGGCCCGCCAGCGTGCGCTTGAAGAAGCGCGTCTTGCGGCAGCCGGCAAGTCTTCTCCGCAAAACATCAAGTGAGGCCGGACATGGGCAAGAAATACATTCTGGCGATCGACCAGGGTACGACCAGCTCGCGCACCATCCTGTTCGATCATGACGGCAACATCGCCGGCACCGCGCAGCGCGAATTCACCCAGATCTTCCCGCAGCCGGGCTGGGTCGAGCACAACCCGCGCGAAATCATGACCAGCGTGCTGTCGACGATGACCGAGGTCATCAGCAGCTCCGGCATCGACGCGTCGCAGATCGAAGGCATCGGCATCACCAATCAGCGCGAAACGGCCGTGGTGTGGGAAAAATCCACCGGCCAGCCCATCTACAACGCCATCGTGTGGCAGTCTCGCCAGACGGCCGAGATCTGCGAGCGGCTGAAGTCCGAAGGCCATGAAGAGATGGTTCGCGAGAAGACCGGCCTGCTTATTGATGCCTATTTCGCAGGCACCAAGGTGCGCTGGATCCTCGATCACGTGGAAGGCGCACAGGAGAAAGCCGAGAAGGGTGAACTGCTGTTCGGCACCATCGATACGTGGGTGATCTGGAACCTCACGGGCGGCAAGGTGCACGTCACCGATTACACCAATGCCTCGCGCACGCTGATGTACGACATCTACAAGCGCCAGTGGGACGACGAGCTGCTGAGGATGCTCAACGTGCCTAAGGCCATGTTGCCCGAGGTGAAGTCGTCCAGCGAAGTGTATGGCAACACGTTGGCCAAGCATTTCTTCGGTCGCGAAGTGCCCATCGCAGGCGTGGCCGGCGACCAGCAGGCAGCGCTGTTCGGCCAGGCCTGTTTCGAGCAGGGCCTGGCGAAGAATACCTATGGCACGGGTTGCTTCATGCTGATGAACACCGGCGAGAAAGCGGTGCGTTCGAAGAACGGCCTGCTTACCACCATCGCATGGGGTGTCGATGGCAAGGTCGAATACGCACTGGAAGGCAGCATCTTCGTTGCCGGTTCGGTGATCCAGTGGTTGCGCGATGGTCTGCGCATGCTGGGCAAGGCGTCCGATTCGCAGGCCTATGCAGAACGCGCGAAGGACAACGATGGCGTGTATTTCGTGCCGGCTTTCGTGGGCCTCGGTGCGCCGTACTGGAAGAGCGATGTGCGCGGTGCCGTGTTCGGTCTGTCGCGCGGCACCACGAAGGAGCAGTTCATTCGCGCCGCGCTGGAATCCATGGCCTACCAGACGCGCGACGTGCTCGAAGCGATGCAGACCGATTCGGGCATTCAGCTGAAGGAGCTGCGCGCCGACGGTGGCGCCATCGCCAACGACTTCATGGCGCAGTTCCAGGCCGATATCCTCGACGTGACGTTGCTACGTCCGAAGGTGCAGGAGACCACGGCCCAGGGTGCGGCGTATCTCGCTGGTCTTGCCGTGGGTTTTTGGAAGAGCAAGGACGACATCGCCAAGCGCTGGGCCGTGGACCGCGAGTTCAAGCCGGCCATGGCGAAGGATCGTCGTGACGATCTGTATGACGGGTGGAAGCAGGCGGTGAATGCAACGATGGGGTTCAAGCCGCGTAATTGATCGCGACCGTCTGAGCGAAAACACCACAAAAAAAGGGGCGACGCATCACTGCGCCGCCCCTTCTCACAAAACCAGCCTCAACCCAGCTCGTAACCGAACTGCGCCTTGAACTCCGCCGCGAACTGCTCGTGCGTGAAGTACTGGTTCTGCGTGCCCGGATGTTCCACCTTCAGCGCGCCCATGAGCGACGCCATGTTGCCGATGGTCTTCCAGTCGTAGCCTTTCATGATGCCGAAGATAAGGCCGGCACGATACGCGTCGCCGCAACCGGTCGGATCCACCACCTTGCGCTCGCGCGCCGGTCCGATCTCGATCGTCTCGCCATCCACATGAATCTGCGAACCGCGCGGCCCCAGGGTGACGATGTACGCCTTCACCTTGGACGCGATCTCGGCCGCGCTCCAGCCCGTGCGCTGCTGCAGCAGCTGCGACTCGTAGTCATTGACGATGACGTACGTGGACTTCTCGATCATCGAGCGGAACTCGTCGCCGTTGAACAGCGGCATCGCCTGGCCCGGATCGAAGATGAAGGGCACGCCGCGGGCGGCGAACTCTTCCACGTGCTGGAGCATCGCCTCGCGACCGTCCGGTGCCACGATGCCGAATTCGTAGTTCGGGATATCGCGCACGTGGTTGTCGTGGGCGTTGGACATCGCGCCCGGATGGAAGGCGGTGATCTGGTTGTTGTCCAGGTCCGTGGTGATGAAGCACTGCGGCGTGAACATGTCGTCGTACTGGCGCACGCCTTCGAGGCGGATGCCATGCTTTTCCATGTGGGCGCGGTAGGGCAGGAAATCCTGGCCCACGGTGGCCACGGGCATCGGGTCGCCGCCGAGCAGCTTCAGGTTGTAGGCAATGTTGCCCGCACAACCGCCGAACTCGCGGCGCATGGCCGGCACCAGGAATGACACGTTCAGGATGTGGACCTGATCCGGAATGATGTGGTTCTTGAACTGGTCCTGGAACACCATGATGGTGTCATAGGCTAAAGATCCGCAGATTACGGCAGTCATGCGTGGGCGACCCTGAAGTGAATGGCGCGGCCGTGACCCGGCCGCTGCGAACCCGGCCCATGCAGGGTCCGGTAAACCCATCGATGGTACCGAAAAACATTTCCGTAGGCGATAACCCGGAGTCGTACAGATTTACGGGACTGGTACAGCATTCTCACGCATCACCCGGACTTACAAGGCTTTCTTAACTTCTTTGCCCTTGCGTGGGGGAGGGCGCCAATCTAGACTTCCACGCTTACTTTTTCCCGCAATTGGCGCCCGCCGCATCATGTTTAAGAAGTTCCGCGGAATCTTTTCGAACGACATTTCCATCGATCTCGGCACGGCCAACACGCTCATTTATGTGCGGGGCCAGGGCATCGTCCTTAACGAACCGTCGGTTGTTGCGATCCGTCAGGACCGCGGCCCGGGTGGTCCGAGGGCGGTTGCAGCCGTCGGTGGCGACGCCAAGCGCATGCTGGGCCGTACCCCGGGCAACATTGCCACGGTGCGCCCCATGAAGGACGGCGTCATCGCCGACTTCACCATGACCGAAGCGATGCTCCAGCACTTCATCAAGCAGGTGCACCGCTCGCGCATGCTGCGCCCGAGCCCGCGCGTGCTGGTCTGCGTGCCCTGCGGCTCCACCCAGGTGGAACGCCGCGCCATCAAGGAATCGGCCGAAGGCGCCGGTGCCCGCGACGTCTTCCTCATCGAAGAGCCGATGGCGGCCGCGATCGGCGCCGGTATCCCGGTGCACGAGGCCCGCGGCTCCATGGTGCTCGACATCGGTGGCGGCACCTCCGAAGTGGCGGTGATCTCGCTGAACGGCATCGTCTACTCGCAGTCGGTGCGTGTCGGCGGCGACCGCTTCGACGAGGCCATCATCAACTACGTGCGCCGCAACCACGGCACCCTCATCGGTGAATCCACCGCCGAGCGCATCAAGCTCGAAGTGGGCTGCGCCTTCCCGCAGAGCGAAGTCCGCGAGATGGAAATCTCCGGCCGTAACCTCGCCGAAGGCGTGCCGCGCATGTTCTCCATCAACTCCAACGAGGTGCTGGAAGCCCTGCACGAGCCGCTCTCCGGCATCGTGGCGGCGGTGAAGGCGGCGCTGGAGCAGACCCCGCCGGAGCTCTGCTCCGACGTGGCCGAGCGCGGCATCGTGCTCACCGGCGGCGGCGCGCTGTTGCGTGACCTGGATCGCCTCATCTCCGAGGAAACCGGCCTGCACGTCATGGTGGCCGACGACCCGCTCACCTGCGTCGCCCGTGGTGGCGGCAAGGCGCTGGAGATGATCGACCAGCACGGCAGCGACTTCTTCGCCTTCGAATGATGATCGCGCGCGCCGCGCATACGGCCGGAGCGCGTTGATCCATGGCCCTGAATCGCGACGACAAGTCGCCGCTGTTTTCGCCCGCGGTGGCCGGCACCCTGCGCCTGATCGTCTATCTGGCGCTCGCCTGCGTGCTCATGGTGCTGGATCACCGCGGCGGCTGGCTGGCCAACGTGCGCTATGGCCTGTCGCTGGTGGTGGAGCCCATCTACCGCGTCGCCGGCCTGCCGTCGCAGGGTTTCCATGCGGCCACGGTGGCCTTCGCCGATCGCCAGGCGCTCACGGAGGCCAACCAGCGCCTGCGTGAGGATCTGCTGCTGGCCAATGCCAAGCTCAACCGCATGGCCTCGGTAGCCGAGCAGAACCAGCGCCTGAAGGAACTGCTCGACACCCAGCACAGCCTCTCGCTGAACGTGCAGCTGGCACGCCTGGTCGGCGTGGATCTGGGGCCTTACCGCCACCGCATCGTGCTGAACGTGGGTGCCCGCGACAAGGTACAGCCTGGCCAGGTGGTGATCGACGCTCGCGGCATCATGGGCCAGATCGTCGAGGTGATGCCCACCACGTCCGTCGCCATGCTCATCACCGACCCGAACCACGCCATTCCCGTGACCATCGAACGCACCGGCCTGCGTACGGTCGCCTATGGCTCGCGCGCCGGTGACATGCTCACGCTGCCCAATATCCCCGTGGCCGCCGATGTACAGGCGGGCGACAAGCTGGTCACCTCGGGCCTGGGCGGACGGTTTCCGCCGGGCTTCCCGGTAGGTGAGATCCGCGACGTGGCGCAGACCCCGTCGGGCACCTTCCTGTCCGCGCAGGCGAAGCCGGCAGCGGATCTCGACCGCAGCGAAGACGTGCTGCTGCTGCACGACCTGGCCGAGCCGGCCGGTCCGCCGCAGCCCGCGCCGAACGCCGGGCCGCCCACGAGCCTCGCGCCCGATCCCAACGCGCCTCCGCCGCCGACCCTGCCGTCCGTGACGTCGCCGTCGGTGACGCCGGTGCCTGCGCATGCCGCGACCTCGGGAGCGGCCCAGCCATGAACAAGGTTCGCGTCCGCCAGCTGTGGTTCGCCGTCACGCTGCTCATCTCCCTGTTCCTCATGCTGATCCCGATGCCGGGACCGCTGGCGCCGTTCAAGCCGTACTGGCCTGCCTTGGTGCTGCTTTACTGGTGCCTGCAATCGGGCGACCGCGTCACGCTGGGCATGGCCTTCTGCCTGGGCGTCGGCGCCGACCTGTTCGACGGCATGGTGCTGGGCGAACAGGCGCTGCGCCTCACGGCCATGGTCTTCATCGCGTTGCGGTTCCGCTCGCGCCTGCGCTTCTTCCCCATGTGGCAGCAGTCGCTGGCCGTGCTCGGCCTGCTGGTGAACGACCGCATCCTGCTGTTGCTGGTGCGCGTGTTCGGTGGGGATCCGCTGCCGCCGCCGGAATTCTGGATCTCGCCCCTGGTGGGCGCGGCCCTGTGGCCGTTCGTGTTCCTCATTCTCGACGACCTGCGTGCGCGCCTGCGCATTCATGACGCATGAGCTCCCGGCGCGCCTCGCTGAAGGAGCTACGCGGCGAAGCGGCGCTGTTCCGCCGTCGAGCGCTCACGGGCTTTGCACTGATCCTGCTTGGCCTGTGCGCGGTGGTATCGCGCTACGTCTACCTGCAGGTCTATCACCACGACGAGTTCGTGGCGCGCTCGGAGCAGAATCGCGTGAAACCGCGCGCGATTCCGCCCGCGCGTGGACTCATCTACGACCGTAACGGCGTCCTGCTGGCCGACAACGTTCCCGCGTTCCGCCTTGAGGTAACGCCCGAGCAGGTCGGCAACATGGACGAGATGCTGGCGCGCCTGAGTGCCGTGGTGCCGATCAGCGACGACGACATCACCACCTTCAAGAAGCAGGTGAAGCAAAGCCGCCGTTTCGATGGCGTGCCGCTGAAGCTCAAGCTCACCGAGGACGAGATCGGTCGTTTTGCCGTGAACCGCTGGCGCTTCCCCGGCGTGGACGTCGTGCCGTACCTCACCCGGCGCTACACGCTCGGCCCGCTGATGGCGCACGTCATCGGTTACGTCAGCCGCATCGACGCCGACGACCTGCAACGCGTGGACGAGGCGCGCTACAAGGGCACCACGCATATCGGTCGCATCGGTATCGAGCGCTACTACGAAGACGTATTGCACGGCGCGCCCGGCTACGAACTGGTGGAAGTCAATGCCGATGGCCGCACCCAGGCCGTGCTCGACACCACGCCGCCGACGCCGGGCAAGAATGTCTACCTGACCATCGACGTGCGCCTGCAAAAGGCGGCCGCCGAGGCGATGGCGGGCAGGGCGGGCGCGGCGATCGCCATCGATCCGCGCAACGGCCAGGTGCTGGCCTTCGTTAGCGTGCCGGACTTCGACCCCAACCTGTTCGTCAACGGCATCAGCTCCGCCGACTACAAGGCGCTGACCGACGCACCGGACAAGCCGCTCTACAACCGTGCCCTGCGTGGTGTGTATCCGCCGGGCTCCACGGTGAAGCCGTTCCTCGCCCTGGGTGGCCTCACGCTTGGCCTGCGCAGGCCCTCCGATACGGTGCTTTCCACGGGTGAGTTCTGTATTCCCGGGCAATCCCGCTGTTATCGCGATGACAAGCGAGGCGGCGACGGCACGGTGAACATGGTCCGGGCCATCGAAAAATCGACCAACACCTATTTCTACAAGCTCGCGCTGGACATGGGCATCGATCGTCTTTCCGACTGGATGAGCCGCTTCAGCTTCGGTAGCAAGACGGGTATCGACCTGGTGGGCGAGGTCACGGGCGTATTGCCGTCGCGCGAATGGAAGGCCGCGCGCAGCAAGGCGGGCTGGTTCCCCGGCGAGACGATCATCTCGGGTATCGGCCAGGGCTACTGGGCAGTGACCCCGTTGCAGCTCGCGCATGCCACCGCCACCTTCGCCGGTCATGGCGTGCCCTACGTGCCGCACCTGATGCTGGACACGCAGGACGGCGTGGATTCACCGCGCGAACCCCAGTCCTTCCCGCCGAGCGGTCCGTCGCTGATCCGCAAGCCCGCCGACTGGGATGCGGTGAACGAAGGCATGGAGGCGGTGATCAACTCGGGCACCGGCAAGAAGCTGGGCGGCGGCTTCCCATACCTCATCGCGGGCAAGAGCGGCACGGCCGAACGCTTCTCGCGCAAGACCGACGCCTACGACACCAACAAGAATACGGCCTACCTGGCCAGCCGCCACCGCGCGCTGTTCATCGCCTACACGCCGGCCGACGATCCGAAGATCGCGGTCGCGGTGGTGCTGGAAGCCGGCGCCTGGGGCGCCCAGGATTCCGGCCCCATCGCGCGAAAGATCCTCGACCAGTGGGTCGTGGACGAGGGCGGCCAGCGTCCGGTCGATCCGACGCCGGGGCAGGTGGTCACGGCGGATGCCGCTCCGGAGCCCGCGGCGGCTCCGGCGGAGAGCTCGTCCGTGCAGGGTGCGCAGCCGGCCGAGCCTTCCAGCGTGCTGGCGCCGCCTGAAGACGGCG
Organism: Luteibacter anthropi; assembly: GCF_023699965.1. Lineage (NCBI taxonomy): Bacteria > Pseudomonadati > Pseudomonadota > Gammaproteobacteria > Lysobacterales > Rhodanobacteraceae > Luteibacter > Luteibacter anthropi. The sequence goes on along the minus strand of NZ_CP077072.1, from coordinate 846,163 downwards.
GAGAGGACCAGTAACCATGATCGAGCAATTCACCGTCCGCCTGAAGCGTTTCGGCCTGCGCCTGCTCACCCGGCCACGCCTGGATTTGCCGCTGCTGCTGGCGCTCATCGTGCTGGCCGGCGCCGGCCTCGCCACGCTCTACAGCGCAGGTGGTGGCAACTATTCGCTGGTGGGCGGGCAGGCTGCGCGCTTCGTGCTGGGTGCGGTGCTGATGGTCGTCATCTCACGCATTCCGCCTTCGGTGCTGCGCTCGTGGACGCCGTGGCTCTACGCCGGCAGCACGGCACTGCTGCTCGTGGTGGCCGCGCTGGGTGAAGGGCGCGGCGCTTACCGCTGGCTCGACCTCGGCATCATGCGTTTCCAGCCCTCGGAGCTGCTGAAGCTGACCATGCCCATGATGGTGGCGTGGTACCTGCATCCGCGGCAGCTGCCGCCGGGCTGGAAGGACATTGTCGTGGTCGGCCTGCTCATCGCCGTGCCGGCCGGTCTCATCGCGGAGCAGCCCGACCTGGGCACCGCGCTGCTGGTGGCCGGCGCGGGCGCGTTCGCGTTGTTTTTGTCCGGCATGGCGTGGTGGCGCATCGGCCTGCTGGTGGGCAGCGCGGCGGGCGCCGTACCGGTGGCCTGGCAGTTCCTCCACGAATACCAGCGCAACCGCGTGCGCACGCTGCTCGACCCGGAATCCGACCCACTGGGCAATGGCTGGCACATCATCCAGTCGAAGATCGCCGTGGGTTCGGGCGGCATGTTCGGCAAGGGCTGGCAGAACGGCACGCAGTCGCGCCTGGACTTCCTCCCCGAGCACACCACCGACTTCATCTTCGCCGTGTTTTCCGAGGAATTCGGCCTCATCGGCGTCATCGCGATCATGCTGCTCTACGCCTTCATCATCGGCCGTTGCCTGTGGATCGCGATGAACGCCCGCGACACCTATTCGCGCCTGCTGGCAGGCGCCATCGGCATGAGCTTCTTCGTATACGTCGCGGTGAACGGCGGCATGGTCGCCGGCATCCTGCCAGTGGTGGGCGTGCCCATGCCCCTGGTGAGCTACGGCGGCACCTCGGCGGTGTCGCTGCTCACCGGTTTCGGCGTGCTCATGTCGATCCACGCCAACCGGAAGCTTCACGAGTAGGTTCTATCCAGCAACGTCCGAAGGACAGGGAGGGGTAAATGCATTGGTTTATCAGATTGGCCGCCACGGGGGCGTCCGTCGTCTCATTCCTGATGGCGACTCCGGTTCGTGCGGCCATTCAAGTGGCGTCACCTGTGATCGTCGCAACCCGCGCCGATCTGGAAAACGGCAATCGTGCCAATACGCGACCAGATGCCTCGACCTCGTCGTTTATGATTCAGGGCCAGCGTTTCTGGCTCACCTCGATCTGGGGCAGGGATACGCAGATAGAGCATGCCCTGACCGAAGGAGACGTAAATCATCCGTTTGCCACTGACAAGTGGCTCAAGTCGACATGTAAACGTGTGTCGAACTTCTGTGTCGATGGTTCTGGTTTCGCGTTTACGCGGGTGGTTCCCCAGGACGTGCAGGACCTCTGGTTTGTCGGGGTATATCAACCTGATCCATCAAATCAGGAACTTCTCGGTATCATCCATGAAGAGAGCGTTGGTGGCACGGACAGGCAGCGTATCGGGCTCGCTTGGTCCAGCGACGGCGGGAATACCTGGGCATATCTGGGGCGTATCGTCAGTCAGTATGGTGACCCTTCAGGGTCCAATATCCAGGGGGCGCCCTATCTGATCAAGGATGATTATCTGTACGTCTATTACGCGGACACCGGGGATGGAAGCGCGCCGGCCGCAGGCCTGGGTGTTTCCAGGGCGCGCCTTGCGGATGTGCTGTCGGCAGCACGCTCGGGATCAGTCGGAGTAGGGCTCTGGTACAAGTACTACGCCGGTAATTTCACGGAGCCCAGTCTGGGAGGGCGTTCGACGCTGCTGGGGCCCTTCGGGATCAATCATACCCAGGCCATTTATTCCTCCCTGACGGGAAAGTACTACCTGTCGCTATCGATGATGTCCGGCGACGGCCAGGATTCGTTCGTCAAGCTCTTTGAATCCACGGACGCAATCCAATGGTCCCTCAGCGCGGTGCTCGCCGATGAATCATCGGGAAGCCTGCGTCCCGGCGGTGGATACCAGTACTGCAGCATCGTCGACCCCGATGGCTATGCGGATGGCGCGGCCAAGGGGCAGTTCGACGTCTATTGTGTGAAAGATCCCTTGCCGGAAAATATCCCGCAGGTGGGCCTATATCGGTGGCGAGTGAATTTGTCGGGTTTCCCGAGGTACTACCGCCAATCCGTAGATTATTCCGCTAACCAGGGACCGGTCTGGTGGTATCAGTCGGGCAAGGACAACGTCATTTACGATATGACCTTCGATGGTAGTTTCTGGCGGGGCATCGACCGCTGGTCGGCCATTTATAACGATTCGATGCATCCGGCAGCCTATGAGACCCCCGTGCTGAAGTGGGTGGCACCGCGGGCCGGGCGCGTGCGGATCGAAGGTACGGTGCGGGATGCCGACATCGCTTGCGGGAATGGCGTAGACGTATCGGTCGTCCATAACGGGACGGAAATCTACGCGGCCTCCATAGAAAATGGCGATACCGTCGGCAAGTCGATCGATACCTTCCGTGATGTGGCCACAGGCGACGGCCTGTTTTTCATGGTGGCGGCTCATGGCACGGATTACTACTGCGATGGAACCCGCTGGGACCCGTCCGTGATCTATCAGTGATCGTGCCTGAATCGTGACAGAAGCGTGCCATGGCCAGCGCCGTGGCGCGTGCTACGCTTCGGCGCATGGATGATGTTCTGATCGCGCGCCGCGCCCGCCCCGTACGCTTCCTCCCGCGCCTTGCCGGCGCGATGCTGGCACTTCCCCTGATGTTCGCCGCCGTCGCGGCGCAGGCCGAGACCCATCCGGGGCAGGCCGCGCTCGTGCGCGAGGTGGCGCGCGATACGGGCAAGAGTCCGGCGGCGCTGAACAAGCTGCTCGATGGCGCGAAGAAACAGCAGTCGATCATCGATGCGATGAACCGTCCGGCCGAGGGCAAGCAGTGGAAGGACTACCGGCCGATCTTCCTCACCGAGGAGCGTATCGCCGCCGGTGCCGAGTTCTATCGCACCCATCGCCAGCTGCTCGATACCATCGGCCGCAAGTACGGCGTGCCGCCGGAATACATCGTCGCCATCGTCGGCGTGGAGACCTTCTACGGCCGCAATACGGGCAAGTACAAGGTGCTCGATGCGCTCACGACGCTGGCGTTCTACTACCCCAAGCGTGCGCCGTTCTTCCGTGGCGAGCTGAAGACCCTTCTCGAACTGCCGTCCAATCATCTCGGCGGCCCGCTGGACACCCTCACGGGCTCCTATGCCGGCGCGCAGGGTTGGGGTCAGTTCATGCCCACCTCGATCCGCGAGTGGGGCGTGGATTACGACGGCGACGGCCGTATCGACATGAAGGGCTCGATGGGTGACATCTTCGCCAGCGTGGCCAATTATTTCGCCCAGCACGGCTGGGAAACCGGTGGCCCCGTGGTCGCCCGCGCGCAGCCGGACCGCCGTGCCCGCGCGCCGGACCTGCCGAAGAACTGGAAGCCCGTGGCGCCAGTGGAGGCCTTCGTGGCCGACGGCTTCGCCCCCGTGCAGCATCTCGACCCGGGCCGCGACGCGCAGCTGGTGCGCCTCGATGGGCCGGCGGGTGACGAATACTGGTTCACTTTCCAGAACTTCTACGTCATCACCACCTACAACCGCAGCCCGATGTACGCCCTGGCCGTGGATCAGCTGGCGCAGGAAATCCGCGCCCGCGTGAAAGGACCGAACGCGCGATGACGGGGAACACCGTGGGGGCGGTGATCGTTGGGAGCAGGATTCCCGCACGCAAGACCTGTAGGAGCGCGCCTTGCGCGCGACCGGTATCTATCGCGACGACCGGTCGCGCGCAAGGCGCGCTCCTACAGGTCATCGTGATCGTGATGCTGGCGCTCGTACTCACCGCTTGCGGAGGCGGCAAGAACACCCGTCCGGGCTCACGTGGCGGCAGCAAGTCGTCGCGTGGCTACGACGACATCAGCAAGTCGCAGTCGTCGCGCTATCGCTCGCGCAGCGACAGCGTGCCCACCGACATTCCCGACGTCAGCAAGCTCCCCGAGCCCGTGCCGAAAGTGGAGCCGCGCTCGCTCTACGGCAACAAGTCGCCGTACTCGGTGCTGGGCCAGAGCTACACCGTGCTCGATAGCCCCCGCGGCTATGTGGAACGAGGCATCGCCTCGTTCTACGGCAACAAGTTCCACGGCTACAAAACCTCGAACCTCGAGGAATACGACATGTACCAGTTCTCGGCGGCGCACAAGACCCTGCCGCTGCCGAGCTACGCGCGCGTCACCAACCTGGAGAACGGCAAGAGCGTGATCGTGCGCGTCAACGATCGCGGGCCGTTCCACGACAACCGCGTCATCGACCTCTCGTTCGCCGCCGCCGTGAAAATCGGCGTGTGGCCCAAGGGCACCGGCCTGGTCGAAGTCCGTGCGATCGACCCTTCCGACCCGCGCAGCAATACGGCGCCACCCATCGTCGCGACGGCACCGCGCCCGGCGCCGGTGAGCGCACCCCCACCGCCTTCACGCCCCGCTGCCTCGCCGCCGCCTCCCTCCGCACGTACGGCCCCCACGGCTGCCAGCGTGGCCGCGGCTACCATCGTCGCTACCTCGCCGAAGCCGGCATCCTCCACGAGCACGGGCGAGCCGCCGGAGTACATCCCCGGCATGACCGGAGTGACCGCCGCGGAAGCCCTGCCGCCGATGCCATCCGCCGGCCAGCAGGCCTCGAATACGCCCTTGCCGTCGTCCGCCCAGTCGCGGCCGGCCACGCAGGCCCCTGCATCGCCCCCGAAGACCGGCACCGCCCCGGTCGTGGCCGCCACGGCGCAGCCTGCCGCTGCGACGAGCCCCGCCGGTCCGGCCGTGCTAGGCAAACCCAGCATCTACCTCCAGGTGGGCGCCTTCTCGGACATGGCCAACGCCTCCCGGGTGGCCGACCAGCTGAATCGCGCGGGGCTCGGGCCCGTCAGCGTGATCGAGACCTCCATCGGCGGGCGCAGCGTGCGCAAGGTCCGGGTAGGGCCGCTGGCCGATGTAGACACCGCCGACAAGGTTACCGACCAGATCGAGAAAATGGGCCTGCCCAGGCCCCAGGTCGCGGTAGACTGACCCTCTTTTTTCCTGCTTTGACTGGACCGTTGAAACGATGAAGCTCTTGCCCCGTTCCCTGTTCGCTTTCGCCGCCGCCGCGCTCGTCGCCGGCGTGACCGTGGCGCAGCAGACGCCGCCCCGTCCCAGCGTCCCGCGTCCGGTGATGCCCGAGGCGCCGGTGCCGCCGCCGCCGGATGTGGAGGGCAAGAGCTGGGTCCTGATGGACTACAACACGGGGCAGATCATCGCGTCGAAGGACCCCGACCTCCAGGTCGAGCCGGCCTCGATCACGAAGGTGATGACCGACTACGTCGTCTCCGCCGAGGTCGCCAACGGCAAGATCCACATGACCGACCCGGTCACCATCAGCGAAAACGCCTGGCGTGGCGGCGGTGCCGGCACCGACGGTTCCACCAGCTTCCTGAAGCTCAACAGCCAGGTGCCGCTGAAGGATCTGCTCTACGGCCTCATCATCCAGTCGGGCAACGACGCGGCCATCGCGCTCGCCGAGCACACCGCAGGTTCCGAGCCGGCGTTCGCCAACCTGATGAACGCCTATGCCAAGCAGATCGGCATGACGCACTCGAACTTCGAGAACGCGTCGGGCTATCCCATTGCCAACCACTACACGACGGCCCGCGACATCGCGATCCTGTCGCGCGCGCTGATCCACGACTTCCCCGAGGACTACGCTATCTCGGCCGTGAAGGAATTCGAGTGGAACGGCATCAAGCAGCACAACCGTAATCTGCTGCTGTGGCGCGACAACACCGTCGACGGCATCAAGACCGGCCACACTGCCGCCGCCGGCTACTGCCTCGCCGCCTCGGCCAAGCAGGGCGATGCCCGCATGATCGCCATCGTGATGGGCGCAGGCAGCGAAAAGGGCCGCGCCGATTCCGCGCTGGCGCTCATGAACTACGGCTTCCGCTTCTACGAAGCGCACAAGCTCTACGACGCCAACAAGCCGCTGGCCACGCCGAAGCTGTGGAAGGGCGCCGAAAACACCCTGCCGCTGGGCGTCAGCGAGAATGTGCTGGTTTCCGTGAAGCGCGGCGACTACGACAAGCTCAAGGCCAACCTCGACGTGCCGTCCACCCTGATCGCCCCCTTCAAGAAGGGCCAGCAGGTCGGCACCCTGCGTGTGACGCTCGACGGCCAGCCCGTCGTCACCGTCCCGCTGGTCGCGTTGAACGACGCACCGGAAGGCGGCTTCTTCTCGCGCCTGTGGGACACGATCATGCTGTGGTTCCATAGCGACAGCGACAAGAAGTAAGGAGCACGCCATGCGTGAGATCGACTTCAGCCAGGCCCAGAAAGACGGCAAGGGCTTCCAGTTTCCCGGTGAGTTCGAGATCACCGCCATCGGCAACGCGAACGCCGGGCTCGACAAGCACGTCCCGGCGCTGTTGCACGGTATCGGCCTGGAAGTGCTCCACGAAACCCTGTCGACGAAGCTGACGCCGGCCGGCAACTACCAGTCGGTCACGGTCTCGTTCGTGGCGCCCAGCCGCGAGAAGTACCTCGAGGCGCACAGTACCCTGCGCGCCGACGAAAACATCCGCTTCACGATGTAACGCAGCCCTGTAGGAGCGCGCCTCGCGCGCGACCGGAAGAACGACGGCCTCCGGTGACGCCTCACCGCGATCGGTGCGGCGACAGGTTCCCCGGTCGCGCGCAAGGCGCGCTCCTGCAGTTGTATATCGGCTCCCGGGCCCATAGGTTCCGGGCATTGCCCACCACCGCTCCCATTCCCATGACCCTCCCCCTCAACGTCCGCAGGCTGGGGCGCGTCCCCTACGAATCCACCTGGAAGGCCATGAGCGCCTTCACCGACAACCGCACCGACGATACCGTCGACGAGCTGTGGGTGCTGGAGCACGACCCGGTGTTCACGCTGGGGCAGGCGGGCCTCGAGGAACACGTGCTGTTCGCCGGCGACATCCCGGTGGTGCGCGTGGATCGGGGCGGGCAGGTGACCTACCACGGCCCGGGCCAGATCGTGGCCTACCCGATGATCGACCTGCGCCGCGTCGGCGTGGGCGTCCGCGAGCTCGTGGACCGCATCGAACAGGCCCTGATCGACACCCTGAGCGAGTGGAACATCGGCGCCGAACGCAAGGACGGTGCCCCGGGCGTCTACGTCGCCGGGGCCAAGGTCGCCGCGCTGGGCCTGCGCATCCGCCGGGGCTGCAGCTTCCACGGCCTGGCCTTCAACGTGAACATGGACCTGGAGCCCTTTCACCGCATCAATCCCTGCGGCTACAAGGGTTTGGAAACCACCCAGGTGATAGACTTGGGCGGTCCGTCGCGGTTGGCAGACGTGGAAGACGTCCTGGTACAGGAATTCTGCAAGCAGTTTGGCTTCCACGCCGTGTCGGCCGACGCCTCCCTCCCCGAACTCCCCGCGCGCCTTGCGGTCTGAAGGCCTAGTCATCATGAGCCAGACAGCCACTTCCCCCTCCCGCAGCATCCCCATCGCCGTCGTCGACAAGCCCGGCGAGAAGATGCTCGGCAACGACAAGATCGCGCTGAACCGCGCGGGCTTCGATGCCGATCAGCCCGCGCTGCGCAAACCCAGCTGGATCCGCGTACGCCTGCCGCAGGGCAACGCCGTGCAGCAGCTGAAGGCGCGCCTGCGCGAAAACTCGCTGGTGACGGTGTGCGAGGAAGCCTCCTGCCCGAACATCCACGAGTGCTTCTCCAAGGGCACGGCCACCTTCATGATCCTGGGCGAGGTCTGCACCCGCCGCTGTTCGTTCTGCGACGTGGCCCACGGCCGCCCGCTGGCTCCGGATCCGCTGGAGCCGGCACGCCTGGCCGAGACCATCCGCGACATGCGCCTGAAGTACGTGGTGATCACCTCGGTGGACCGCGACGACCTGCGCGATGGTGGTGCCGAGCACTTCGCCTCGTGCATCCGCGCGGTGCGCCATGCCAGCCCCAACATCCGCATCGAGATCCTCACCCCCGACTTCCGCGGCAAGGGCCGCATGGAGCGCGCACTCGAGGTCATGAAGGACTTCCCGCCGGATGTCTTCAACCACAACCTCGAAACCGTGCCGCAGCTCTACCGCGAAGTGCGCCCGGGTGCCGACTACCAGTGGTCGCTCGACCTGCTCAAGCGCTTCAAGGCGCAGCACCCGGAGGTCCCCACCAAATCCGGCATCATGCTGGGCCTTGGCGAAACCTACGACCAGGTCATCGAGACGATGCGCGATCTACGCGCCCATGACGTCGACATGATCACGATCGGCCAGTACCTGCAGCCGACGGCGCACCATCACCCGGTGGTCCGCTACTGGACGCCGGACGAATTCGAGGCGCTGCGTGTCGCCGGCGAGGACATGGGCTTCTCCCATGTCGCTTCCGGCCCGTTGGTGCGATCCTCCTACCATGCCGACCTGATGGCCCACGCCGCCGGCGTCGTCGAATAACCGAACAGCATTCCGAGGCCTCCATTACATGACTCTTCGCCCCGTGTCGCTCGCCCTCCTGCTGGTCCTCGCTACCGCAGGGGCGCAAGCCCAGAATGCTCCCCAGCAGCCGCAGCCGGGCGCGACACCGCCGGTGAAGAGTTCGGCCCCCCAGCCGAAGGACGCCTCGGAGGCCGCCACCTCGCCCGAGCCGCAGCGCAAGGAATCCAGCCTTCCGCTCAAGCCCACCGCAGCCGAGGCCCAGGCCGCGCAGCTTTCCGCGCGTTTCCTCACCCGATTCCACTACCAGGCCCAGCCGCTCGACGACGCGATGTCGGCCAAGATCTACAAGGCCTACTTCGACTCGCTCGACGGTGAGAAGGTGTTCTTCACCCAGGAAGACATGGCCAAGTTCGAACCGCTGAAGACGCAGTTCGACGACGCCATCTGGAACCAGGACCTCTCCGGTCCGTTCTCGGTGTTCAACCTGTACATCACGCGTGCCGTCGATCGCATGAACTTCGCGCGCGGCCTGCTGAAGAAAGGCTTCGACCTCAGCGGCAACGAGAGCTTCAACTTCGACCGCAAGAAGGCCGCGGTGCCGAAGGACCAGGCCGAGCTGGACGACATCTGGCGCAAGCGCACGATGAACGACTGGCTGCGCTTGAAGCTGGCCGGCAAGAGCGACGACGACATCCGCAAGACGCTCGACAAGCGCTACGCGAACTACATCACCCGCGTACGCCAGCTCGACGACGAAGACGCCACCCAGGCCTTCATGACGGCCTATGCGAACTCCACCGATCCGCACACCGACTACCTCGGCCCCCGTGCGGCGGATGCGTTCGACATCGCCATGCGCCTTTCGCTGGAAGGCATCGGCGCGGTGCTGCAGGCACGCGACGACTACACCACCATCCGCGAGCTGGTCCCTGGTGGCCCGGCGATCAAGTCCGGCAAGATGAAGCCCGGCGACCGCATCGTCGCCATCGGCCAGGGCGAAACCGGCACCATGGTCGACGTGGTCGGCTGGCGCCAGGATGACGTGATCAAGCTCATCCGTGGCAAGAAGGACACCACGGTGCGCCTGGAAATCCTCCCGGCCGATGCCGGCGTGGATGGCAAGCATGAGATCGTGACCCTGGTACGCAAGAAGGTCACGATGGAAGAGCAGGCCGCCAAGTCGAAGGTCATCGACGTGAAGGACGGCGACGTCACCCGCAAGATCGGCGTGATCGAGCTGCCCACCTTCTACCAGGACTTCGGCGCGCGCCGTGCCGGCGACGCCAACTTCAAGAGCGCCACGCGCGACGTGAAGAAGCTCCTGACCGCGCTCAAGGCGCAAAAGGTCGACGGCATCATCATGGACCTGCGCAACAACGGCGGCGGCTCGCTCAACGAAGCCACCGAACTCACCGGCCTGTTCATCGACACCGGCCCGGTCGTGCAGGTGCGCGATGCACGTGGCCAGGTGGAAGCACAGGGCGACGACGACCCGGGCATGTCGTGGGATGGCCCCATGGCTGTCATGGTCAATCGCGGTTCGGCGTCGGCGTCGGAAATCTTCGCTGCCGCCATCCAGGATTACGGCCGCGGCATCATCATCGGCGAGCCCACCTTCGGCAAGGGCACCGTGCAGAACCTCGTCGACCTCGACAAGTTCGGCAAGGCCACCACGGGTGAGGACGCCAAGTACGGCGAACTCAAGATGACCATCGCCGAGTTCATCCGCATCAATGGCGACAGCACGCAGCTGCACGGCGTCACGCCCGATGTCCGCTTCCCGGAAAACGGCGACGCGAAGGAATTTGGCGAATCCACCTACGACAACGCGCTGCCGTGGCGCCATATCGATCCGGCCGACTACAAGCCGGTGGCGAACCTGAAGCCCATCTTCGGCCCGCTCAACCAGAAGCACGAAGCGCGCGTGGCCAGCTCTCCGGCGTGGAAGCTGATGCTCGACGAGCTGGCGCAGTACAAGAAGATGCGCGACAAGACCGACATCTCGCTGAACTTCGCCACCCGCATGGCCGAGCGCAAGCAGTTCGACGCCACGCAGGCCGATTTCCGCAACCGTCGCAAGGCCATCTTCGGTGACAGCGCCCTGGACACCACGGATGACAACAGCGGTGACGACGGCCTGAACGCCAACGAGCGCAGCATCAAGTCCGACCTCAAGCAGGAAGCCGACGCGAAGAAGGCCAAGGACACGCCGATGGATGAAGCCGCCCACATCGTCAGCGACGAAGTGGCGCTCATCAAGGGCGATGCGAAGCTGGCCTCCCAGGTGCTGCCGTACGGCGGCCGCAAGGTCGACGCTCCGCAGACGGCCCAGGCCGACAAGCCGGCTCCGAACAGCCCGTAAAACCCTGCGCGGGGCCGGTACCACACACCGGCCGCGCCCAGCCCTTGTAGGAGCGCGCCTCGCGCGCGACCGGCCCTTCTCTTCCGCCGCATGCAACCCTCTTCTGTAGGAGCGTGCTTGCGCGCGACCGATTTCTCCGTCACACCCGGTCGCGCGCAAGGCGCGCTCCTACAACAGCAGGTTTGCTTCATGTCCATTCCCGTCCGGCTTGCCCATCGCGTCTGCGAACAGTTCGGCCTTTCCCGTGCCGACGCCGAGCAATTCATCCGCAACGGCTGGGTGTCCGTGAACGGCGACGTCATCGAACTGCCGCAACACAAGGTCACCGACGAGCGCGTCGAACTCGACCCCGAGGCCCGCCTCGACGCGGTGGAGCCGGCCACGATCCTGCTGCACAAACCTGCCGGCTTCCACGCCATCGAAGGCACTCGCCCGGCCAGCGCACTCGTGACCCCGGAAACCCGCTGGGCCGACGATCCCAGCGGCGAACGCCTGCTACGCCGCCACTTCCATCGCCTCACCCCGCTCGTATCGCTGGACACCGAAGCCAGCGGCCTCGTCGTGCTTACCCAGGATGGCCGCGTATGGCGCCGCCTGACCGACGACGCCGACCTCATCGAGCACGAATACGTGGTGGAAGTCAGCGGCCAGATCGCTCCCTATGGCCTGGCGAAACTCTCCCGTGGCATGAGCTACAAGGGCCGTCCCCTGCAACCATGCAAGGTCAGCTGGCAGAACGAAACCCGCCTGCGCTTCGCCATCAAGGGCGTGCGTGACGGCCAGTTGCGCGACATGTGCGCGCAGGTCGATCTGGATGTGATCTCGATCCGTCGCCTTCGTATCGGCAAGATCGGCCTGGGCAAGGGCCCGAATGGCGCAATGCCTGCGGGCCAGTGGCGTTATCTGCCGGTAGGCGAGCGTTTTTGAATCACGTATGTACTGACGCCTTGCCACTGCGTCAGTAATCTTCTTCCGCCGCTTCACGACCCTGCTGCCGGATCAATGCTTCCTCGCGGGCGTCGTTGATCGACTGGCGGATGCTGTCCAGATCCACCTCGGATTCGTCCGGCGTGAATTCACCGGTAAGTACGGTATCCGGATGCAGTTCGCCGGCCTCGAACAGCGCCCACATCTCCTCGCCGTACCAGGTTTCCAGCAGTTCGTTGGCCCAGCGCCCGAGATACGCGGTGAGGTTGTTGACGTCACGCAGCAGCATCGTGCGCGCGGCATTGTTGCCGGCGGCGCTGACGACCTGCGGGAAGTCGATCACCACGGGGCCATCCGGCGCGACCAGCACGTTGTACGGGGACAGGTCGCCGTGGATCAGCCCGCAGCAAAGCATCAGCAGCACCTGCCGCACCAGCACGCCGTGGTACTCCCGTGCCTGTCCGGCGGTGAGCTCAACCTCGCCAAGACGTGGCGCGGAGAAACCGTCGGCATCGGTGACGAGCTCCATCACCAGCACGCCGTTGAAATAACCATAGGGCACGGGCACGCGCACACCGGCATCGCGCAGCTGATACAGCGCATCCACCTCGGTGTTTTTCCAGGCCATTTCCTGCTGCTTGCGACCGTACTTGGTGGATTTCTCCATGGCGCGGGCTTCGCGACTGCCGCGGACCTTGCGACCCTCCTGGTACTGGGCGCGCTGCTGGAAGCTGCGCTGGGCCATGTCCTTGTAGACCTTCGCGCAGCGCACGTCGTCGCCGCTGCGGACGACATACACAGCCGCTTCCTTGCCGCTCTTGAGCGGGCGCAGCACTTCATCGATGACGCCGTCATCGATCAGCGCCTGCAATCCTGGTGGGGTCTTCACGGTATCCGGGTGGGTCGTTGGCGCTTCGAGGGCCGCCTTCAACCGCAAATTTTCGCATTTTCAGAGAGATATGACCATTGCTGCCGTTTCCATGAGCCGGTGGAAGCGCAGGTCGGCCCATGATCGCGGTGGTGTCATCGATCCGGATCGATATCCGCGGATACAGAAACCGGGTATTCACAAACCCGTTGCTAGCCTTTGCCACGAATTCCACAGAGGCAAGGGCCCGCCCATGATCGATTTTCTCGACCACCTAGGCATCGACCACGCCACGCGCGTGCTGCTCATTGGCTACGCCATCCGCATCGGCCTGTCGCTCGTTGCGCTGGTCATCGGCATCTGGATCGCCGCACGCCTGGCCAACGTCGGCCGCCGCGCCCTGGAGCGGGCGCGTGTCGATGTCACGCTCGCCAACTTCCTGCGCAACGCCATCTATGGCCTGCTGATCGCCTTCATCATCGTCCAGGTGATGGGCATGGCCGGCATTCCCACGGCCTCGTTCATCGCCGCCCTCGGCGCTGCCGGCCTGGCCATCGGCCTGGCTCTGAACAGCTCGCTGTCCAACCTGGCCTGGGGCGTGCTGCTGATCCTGTTCCGCCCGTTCCGCATTGGCGACTACGTGCTGGTGGGCGGTGTCGAAGGCACGGTGCAGAACATCAATCTCATGCACACCTATATCGTCACCGCGGACAACCGCGAGGCCGTGGTGCCCAATGCCAAGGTGGGTGGCGATGCCATCATCAACTTCAACGTGCGCGGTACCCGTCGTTTCGAGTTCAAGGTGGGTATCGGCTATGGCGACGACATCGGCAAGGCCATGGAGGTGATCCAGGAGCTGTTCGCCGCCGATCCGCGCATCCTGAAGGATCCGGCCCCGGGCGTCTGGACCGACACCCTCGGCGATTCGGCCGTGAACCTGGTGATCCGTGCCTGGGCCAACGTCCCCGACATGTACGGCGCCCAGACCAACCTCCTGCGCCGCATCAAGGAGCGCTTCGCCGACGAGGGCATCACCATCCCCTTCCCGCAGAGCGAGATCCGCCTGATCAACCCGGCCGCCCCCGAAACCCCGGCGACCTGAAACCCTGCGTCCTGCAACCCCTTGTAGGAGCGCGCCTTGCGCGCGACCGGGTAAAAACGGGGCGTTTCCGGTCGCAAGGCGCGGACCTGGAAACGCTTTTCTCCGTGCCGGTCGCGCGCAAGGCGCGCTCCTACAGAAGGGCGGAATGTCCTAAACAATCGTTTGAATCGTGGGAATCGGCTTCTGAGGGATTACAATCGATGGGTTGCGCCGCAGCACGGCGCCCTTTCTTCCCCCGACGCCGGGTTCGCCGCCCGTCGCCGCAAGTTCCTCAGGAGGTTCCATGGCCGACGTCAAAGAAGCCCGCGTCCCCGATATCGGTGGCAAAGCGGTTCCCGTCATCGAAATCATGGTCAAGGTCGGCGATCGCGTCGAGAAGGACCAGAGCCTGGTGACGCTCGAGTCCGACAAGGCCACGATGGAAGTTCCTGCGCCGTTCGCCGGCGTCATCAAGGAACTGAAGGTCAAGGTCGGTGACGAGGTCGACGAAGGCGCCGTGATCGCGCTGGTCGAAGCCGAGGGCGATGCCCCGGCCGCCAGGGCCGAAGCGCCGAAGCAGGAAGAAAAGGCCGCCGCGCCGGCTCCCGCTCCCGCTCCCGCCCCGGCTCCGGCCGCCGCCAAGGCCGCCGCACCGTCCAAGGCTTCCGGCCCGGTCGACGTCAATGTCCCGGACATCGGCGGCAAGCCGGTACCCATCATCGAGATCATGGTCAAGGTCGGCGATACGGTCGAGAAAGACCAGAGCCTCATGACGCTCGAATCCGACAAGGCCACGATGGACATCCCGGCGCCTGCCGCCGGTGTCATCAAGGAAATCAAGGTCAAGGTCGGCGACGAAGTGAACGACGGCGACCTGATCGCCATCCTCGAAGGCCAGGGCGGTGGCGAAGCCGCTGCTCCGGCACCGGCCGCACAGCCCACCGTTTCCGAGGCCCCGGCCCCCGCGCCTGCGCGCGAAGCCGCTTCGGCCCCGTCGAAGTCTGAAGCGGCTCCTGCCGGCGGTACGCCGCGCACGCCGCCGGTGTCGTTCGACGCCTCGGTGATCATGCCGGGCAACGCCCCGTACGCCAGCCCCGCCGTGCGCGCCTTGGCGCGCGAGCTGGGCGTGGACGTGGCCGAGGTGAAGGGTAGCGGCCGTGGCGGTCGCATCCAGCGCGAAGACATCACCGCCTACGTCAAGAACGTGATGACCTCCGGTGCGCGTCCGTCCGCTGGCGGCGCCGTGGCCGGTGGCAATGGTCTCACCCTCCTGCCGTGGCCCAAGGTCGACTTCTCGAAGTTCGGCGAAGTGGAAGAAAAGCCGCTGTCGCGCATCCAGAAGATCTCCGGTGCGAACCTCGCCCGCAACTGGGCGATGATTCCGCACGTCACGCAGTTCGAAGACGCCGACATCACCGAGCTGGAAGCCTTCCGCAAGAAGCTCGGCGAAGAAAACAAGGACCTCAAGGTCACCCCGCTGGTGTTCCAGATCAAGGCGGTGGTTGCGGCCCTCAAGAAATTCCCCACCTTCAACGCCTCGCTGGACGAGACGGGCGAGAAGCTCACGCTCAAGAAGTATTTCCACGTGGGCATCGCCGTGGATACGCCGGACGGCCTCGTCGTGCCGGTGATCCGCGACGCCGACAAGAAGGGCCTGCTCGAACTCGCCGCCGAACTGGGCGACATCTCGAAGAAGGCGCGCGACAAGAAGCTCACCGCGGCCGACATGAGCGGCGGCTGCTTCTCCATCTCCTCGCTCGGCGGCATCGGCGGCACGGCGTTCACGCCGATCGTCAATGCACCGGAAGTGGCGATCCTCGGCGTCTCCAAGGCGCAGATGAAGCCGGTGTGGAATGGCAAGGAATTCGCGCCGCGCCTGATGCTGCCGCTGTCGCTGTCGTACGACCACCGCGTCATCGACGGCGCGCTGGCCGCGCGCTTCGCCGTGTACCTGGCCCAGCAGCTCGGCGACATCCGTCGCCTGTTGCTCTGACGCGAGGGACACGATCATGGCAAACATCGAACTGAAGGTTCCCGACCTCGGCGGCTCGCACGACGTGCCGGTCATCGAGATCCTGGTCAAGGTCGGCGACACCGTCGAGAAGGACCAGAGCCTCATCACCCTCGAATCCGACAAGGCCACGATGGACGTGCCCGCCTCGCAGGCCGGCAAGATCATCGAGATCAAGGTCCAGGTCGGCACCGAGGTGAACGAAGGCACCGTCATCGCCACCATCGAAGCCGCAGGCGAGCAGCCGGCGGCAGAAAAGGCCGTCGGCCAGGCCTCGGTGAAGGACGCCCCGGCGGCTCCTGCGCCGTCGCCGGCCCCGCCGCCGCCGAAGCAGGACGCTCCGCGCGCTGCCGCTCCGCAGGCGGCCGGCGCCTCCGGTCGCAAGGCCGACATCGAATGCCAGCTCGTCGTGCTGGGCTCGGGCCCGGGCGGCTACACCGCCGCATTCCGTGGCGCCGACGTCGGCCTGGATACCGTGCTGGTCGAGCGTTATGAAACGCTCGGCGGCGTCTGCCTCAACGTGGGCTGCATCCCGTCCAAGGCGCTGCTGCACGCCGCTGCCGTGATCGAGGAAGCCGAAGCCATTGGCGCGCACGGCATCAGCTTCGGCAAGCCGAAGATCGATCTCGACAAGCTGCGCTCGTTCAAGGACAAGGTGGTCGGCCAGCTCACCGGCGGTCTCGGCAAGATGGCCAAGGCCCGCAAGGTACGCACCGTCACCGGCGTGGGCAGCTTCATCTCGCCCAACGAGATGGAAGTCCAGACGGCCGATGGCGTGAAGCTCATCCGCTTCGAAAACGCCGTCATCGCCGCCGGTTCGCAGTCGGTGAAGCTGCCGTCGTTCCCGTGGGACGACGAGCGCATCATCGACTCCACCGGCGCGTTGGAACTGCGTGACGTGCCGAAGAAACTGCTCGTGGTCGGCGGCGGCATCATCGGCCTGGAAATGGCCACCGTGTATGCCTCGCTGGGCGCGGAAGTCACCGTCGTCGAACTCGCCGACCAGCTCATGCCGGGCGCTGATATCGACCTGGTGAAGCCGCTGCAGCAGCGCATCGCCAAGCGTTACAAGGGCATCCACCTGAAGACCAAGGTGGTAAAGGCCGAAGCCACGAAGAAGGGCATCGAAGTCACCTTCGAAGGCGACAGCATCCCCGAAACCACGCTGTACGATCGCGTGCTGGTTTCCGTCGGCCGCTCGCCGAACGGCAACAAGGTGGGTGCGGACAAGGCCGGCGTGGAAGTGACCGATCGTGGTTTTATTCCGGTCGACCGCCAGATGCGCACCAACGTGAAGCACATCTTCGCCATTGGCGACCTCGTGGGCCAGCCGATGCTGGCGCACAAGGCCACGCACGAAGCCAAGGTGGCCGCTGAAGTGGCTGCGGGCATGAAGAGCTTCTTCGACGCACGCGTGATCCCGTCGGTGGCCTACACCGATCCGGAAATCGCCTGGGTCGGCGTGACCGAGCGCGAAGCGAAGGAAAAGGGCCTGAAGATCGGCGTGGGCAAGTTCCCGTGGGTGGCCTCCGGCCGCGCCATCGGCATCGACCGCACCGAAGGCTTCACCAAGCTCATCTTCGACGAGGAAACCCATCGCATCGTCGGCGCCGGCATCGTCGGTCCGCACGCGGGCGACCTCATCTCCGAGCTGGCGCTTGCCATCGAAATGGGCTGCGAAGCCGGCGACATCGGCCGCACCGTCCACCCGCACCCCACGCTCGGCGAATCCGTCGGCATGGCTGCCGAGGTGTACGAAGGCACGATCACCGACCTGTACATCCCCAAGAAAAAGTAAGCCCCCTGTAGGAGCGCGCCTCGCGCGCGACAGCCCACAAGGCGTAGATCCGGGAACCCTTGTCATTCCCAGGGTTCCCCGGTCGCGCGCAAGCCGCGCTCCTACAGTCACGCGGCATGGCATGGTCGATGCCCCTGTAGGAGCGCGCCTCGCGCGCGACAGCCGACAGGGCGCAGATGCAGGAACCCTTGTCATTCCCAGGGCTCCCCGGTCGCGCGCAAGGCGCGCTCCTACAGCCATACGGCATTCCAGTACGGGTAATCACCTATCCGGTGCACCAGTCCGGCTCTGAGCGGATTGGCCACGATATACCGTGCCGCTGCTTTCAGATCGTCGTCCTCACGAAGCGCGCGGTCATGAAACGCCCGCTGCCATAGCGGAGACGTTCGCCCTTCTTCCCGAAACGCCCGCGCAACCAACGATTTCATTTTTCCCACCGCTTTGGACAGGTCGCCTCCGTCATCAAGGCGAAGTAGCCCGTGCCAGTGATCCGGCATCAATACCCATGCCAGGCACTCGGCCTGCCGCCAGGTTGATCTTCCGTGGATGATGCGCGCGGCAATCCGGGCAGCACGGTAATCGCGGAAAACGGGAGCGCGGTTCCAGGTCACCGTAGTGACGAGATGGATGCGGCCAGTTTCGGAAACGCGACCATGGCGCAGGCGTGAATGTCCGGTATTGAACGTCATCCCGTAACCGTCGCTGATAGTTCGACATCAAAGCATCCTCCTGTAGGAGCGCGCCTTGCGCGCGACAGCCGACAAGGCGTAGACGCCGGAGCCCTGGTGATCCACCGTCTTTCCCGGTCGCGCGCAAGGCGCGCTCCTACAAATCGCCAGGCACGGCCTATCGCACACCGCCGTCGCTTATGGCATCGTCGCCGGATGCCAGCCCCTCAGCCCGCTCATTACCTCCGTCGCCTCGGCATCTGGGATGCCGCGATGATCGTCATTGGCGGCGTCATCGGCGCGGGCATCTTCCGCACCCCTGCGGCGGTGGCCAAGAGCACGGGCTCCGGCACGGAAGTCATCCTTCTGTGGACCATCGGCGGCCTGCTCACCCTGGCCGGCGTGCTCTGCTACGCCGAACTGGGCGCAAGGCGCCCCCAGGCCGGCGGCACCTACGTTTACCTGCGCGAAGCCTTCGGCCAGCTACCGGCTTTCCTTTTCGGCTGGACGATGGCCCTCATCAACTACCCCGGCAGCGTCGCCGCGGTGGCCACCACGTTCGCGGATTACGCCGCGCGTGCCGTAGGCCTGCCGCACGAATGGGTCAAACCCATCGCCGTCGGTGCCATCAGCTTCATCGTCGCCGTGAACCTGTTCGGCATCCGTGCCGGCGCGTTGATGCAGAACATCTTCACCATCCTGAAGCTCAGCGCCGTGGCGTTGCTGATCGTGGTGGGCCTGTACCTTGCACGCGGTCATCTGGGGCTCGCCTTCGTCGCAGACACCACCCGCGAGGTGCCGACGAGCATGCTTATCGGCGCATTGCTGCCGGCCATGTTCGCGTACGGCGGCTTCCACTACCTCAACGATCTCGCCGGAGAAGTGCGCGACCCGCAACGCACCCTTCCGCGTGCGCTCGGTCTCGGTATGGGCAGCGTGGTCGTGTGCTATGTGCTGGTGAACATCGCCTACATGGCGGGGCTGGGACATGCCGGCCTCGCGGCGAGCACGGCGCCTGCGGCCGACCTCATGCGCCGTGTGTTCGGCGAAGCCGGCGCCACGGTCATTGCCGTCGGTATCGCCTGTTCCACCTTCGGCTATTGCAGCATCGCCATTGCGGGCGGTGCGCGCGTGCTCCAGGTGATGAGCGCCGATGGCATGTTCTTCAAACCGATCGCGCGTATCGACCCGCGCACGAATGCACCGCAGATCGCGCTGATCGCGCTGGGTGGCTGGGCGATTGCGCTGATTCTTTCGGGTAGCTTTGAAGCGCTGGTCGATTACACGACCGTAGGCGAGTGGCTGTCGCATGCCTTTGGTATCGCGACGATCTTCTGGTATCGACGCAAGTTGAAATCGGAGCCTTCGCCGTACCTCGTACCTGGCTACCCCGTGGTGCCGCTTATCTTCACGACAACGGTACTTTGCGTGATCGCCGCCACGGCCATCGCCCAACCGCAGAACGCTGGCATGAGCCTGTTGATCATCGCGATCGGTGTTCCCGTCTACTACCTCTGGCGCCGCCGCAAGTAGGAGGGCGCCTTGCGCGCGACTGGGATGACCGGGGCGTAACCGGGTCGCGCGCGAGGCGCGCTCCTACAGTGATAAGGTCCGCTCATGCGTCCCATCATTCCTCTTCTGTTGGCAGGCACCATCGCTTCCGCCCACGCGGGAACGCTGGATCTCACGCATCCTGGCGATGCACTCCGGATAACGGCGACCGATGCGTCCGTCGATCCCACCGTGCGCAAGGCGGCGGACGGCCGCGACCTTGTCGCGGTGACGTTCAAGCCCTCGCCATCGCCTTCCGTCGTGCTGGCACCGACCCAGGGTGCCTGGTCGTGGTCAAACGATGGAACGCTGCGCCTGGACGTGCAGAATGGCATGCCCTGGCCGGTCACCCTGCTGGTGGATGTTGCATCGAATGGTAAACACCTGAAGGCGACGGTGGGATTGCCACCTGGTCCGCCGCAGATTCTTTCGATTCCCCTGCATGCCACCTCGCCGCGCGCATTCGGCATGCAGGTCGGCCCACCGATGCCATTCGACGACGGAGCGACCAAGCGCCTCGTCGCCACGAACGTCGATGGCGCGTTCGATGCCAGCGCGGTGCAATCCGTGACGTTGTCCATGCCCCAGCCCGGCGCAGCGCAGACGGTGCTGTTCGGCAAGCTGGATGCCGTGGCCGGCGATGACGACTTGCGCGCGGCCTACACGGGCATCGTCGATCGCTACGGCCAGTTCACGCGTGCCACATGGCCTGAAAAGATCGACAGCGACGCCGCACTGAAGAAACGCGCCAACGAAGTGACGGCCTCTGCCGACGTGCAAGGCCTCGACCGCTACGGTGGTCGCACCGATCTTCCCGCCATGAAGGTCACCGGCTGGTTCCACGCACAGAAGCAAGGCAACCGCTGGTGGCTCGTCACGCCAGAAGGCCATGCCTTCTTCTCGCTGGGCGTGAATGCCGTGAACCGCACCGACGGTCGCACCTACGTGCAGGGGCGCGAGTTCATGTTCACCGACACTAACGGTGCGAACGGTCCCTACGGCGGCGCGGCGGACAGCCGCAGCAACAACGGCTCGCAGCGCGACAACGGCATGAACCACGGCCGCTGGTGGGATATCTACGCAAACAATGTCGCCCGCACGTTCGACGGCAACATCGAAGCGTCCTGGCGCAAGCGCAGCGTTGATCGCCTGCGCGCCTGGCGTTTCAACACGCTCGGAAACTGGAGCGATCCGGCCTTCGTGAACGACAAGCGCATGGCCTATACCGTGCCCATCCTGATCCGCGGCGACTTCAACACGGTGAGTACCGGTTACGACTACTGGGGACGCATGCCCGATCCGTTCGATCCACGCTTCGTGCGTGCGACCGAAACCGCCGTGGCGAACGCGACCAAGAACGTGCGCGACGATCCCTGGCTGCTGGGCTACTTCGCCGATAACGAACTGGCGTGGGCAGGGCAGGGTCCCCAGGGGCGCTGGGCGCTTGCCGTGGGCTCACTGGTGCAAGGGCCCGACAGTCCCGCCAAGCAGGCTTTTCTCGCGTATCTGAAGAAAACGTATCCGGACGCTGTGGCCTTCGCGAAGGCATGGGGCGTGGAAGCGCATGACTGGAATCACGTCGAGGCCGCCGGATTCCATGCGCCGGATCCTTCCGAAGCGCACCCGGCCATCGCCGCCGACTACATCGCCTTCCTGAAGCTCTATGCCACCCGCTATTTCCAGACCGTGGCCGACACCCTGAAGAAGGCCGACCCGCACCACATGTTCCTGGGTGGTCGCCTCGCCGTGCGCACGCCCGAAGTAGAAGAAGCCAGTTCGCATTTCGCCGATGTCACCAGCATCAACACCTATACAGACTTGCCCGAACACGGCTTCGATGTTGCCGAATTTCGCAAGTGGGATAAACCGGTACTCATCACCGAGTTCCATTTCGGCTCGGCGGACCGCGGCCCCTTCGGCAATGGCGTGGCGGCGGTGGCGAACGAGGAAGAGCGGGGCAAGGCCTATGCGCGCTTCGTGGACGCAGCGGCCGCGTCGGGCGTGATCGTCGGCACCCACTGGTTCCAGTATGTGGACCAGCCTGTCACCGGACGCATCCTCGATGGCGAGAACGCGCATATCGGGCTGGTCGGCATCACCGACATCCCGTTCGAAGGTTTTACCCGCGCCGTGACCACCGTCAACGCGCGCGTCGGTGGTGGATCAGGCGGCGGGCGTTAGCTGGAAACCGGCACGGGTCTCGCGGGCCACGTTACGGCCCAGTGCGAAGGCGAACGGCTCGGCGATGCCCACCAGGGCGCTGATGGCGACGTTCTGGTTCACCGCATAGCTCATCGAGAAGGCGATGCTGAAATGCGTCGCCGCGTATTTGATTTTCCTGGCCATGGCTGGACTCTCCAATAAGAATGAATCTCATTATGGGGGCGCCATCCCCAGAGTCCAACAGATGCTTTGGATGATCCCGATAGGGGATTCCTATCGATGGATCGTGGTTCCCACCACCAGCACCACCACCATGACAAGGGCCACGGCCATGCAGGCGCTGGTGGGCTTCACCCGGCGGGCGTCGATGCGCGGCACCAGCCGCCAGATGAGGAAGGCGCCCAGCAGCATGTCGGCCACCAGCACGCCGCGCATCCAGGGCAGGGCGAACAGCGACTGCCCGGCCGCGCTGCCGTGCTGGGCGGCAATCACCAGCCCGCAGGTGGCAACGATGGCCAGGGCCCAGAGCAGGCTGGCCAGGTAGGCCCGGTTGAACACCACGGGCACGCGTTCCAGCCAGCGCAGCGCCGCCCAGACCATCACGGCGGGTATCACCGCGGCGGCGCTGGAATAGATGATCCACCAGATGGCAGCCGAGAGCAGGGTCAGCAGCGATTGCGTCATCAGTAGCTGACGCCGAAGCGACCCAGCGCCTTGCTCATCAGCCACGCGGGGCCGATCAGCAGGTACTGGAGGTCGGTGAAGAAGGAGGGCCGGCGGCCTTCGATCTTGTGGCCGATGAACTGGCCCACCCAGGCCACCACGAAGACGCCGATGGCGAGCCACGCCAGCCCCGTGATGCCCAGGCCCTGGTAAAGGGTGTCGGTGACGAAGGCCAGGATGAGGAAGGCTCCGGCCATGGCCAGGCCGATCTTTCGCGACAGCCGGTAGTAGTAGAAACAGAACGCCAGGAACATCGCCAGCACGGCCCACAGGCCCGGGCGCCCCAGCCAGGACGGCACCGGGATAAGCCACACCAGTGCCACGACGGTCCAGGTGATCGCCGGCACGCAGATCCAGTGGATCAGGCGGTTGGTGGGGTTCTGGTGGTCGCGGCTGTAGTTGCCGAACCAGGTAGCTGCATCGCGCATGGGTTGGGTGGTCTGCCTTGGCGGAAAGCGTCCTGCATTGGACGCTTCCACCTTCTACACCGCCCGGGCATCCGGCTCAATTCGCGATGCCGCATTTCGCCACGGGCGGAAGGCTCAGCCCAGGCGCAGGTCGGCCAGCTTTGCCAGCGCTTCGGCGTACTTCGCGGCCGTGCCGTCGATGACATCGGCAGGCACCTTCGGAGCCGGCGGCTGCTTGTTCCAGCCAATCCGCTCCAGGTAGTCGCGCACGAACTGCTTGTCGTAGCTAGGCGGGCTGATGCCCACCTGGTATTCGTCGGCCGGCCAGAAACGCGAGGAATCCGGGGTGAGCATCTCGTCCATCACGTGCAGCACGCCGTGTTCGTCGGTACCGAATTCCAGCTTGGTATCGGCGATGATCACACCGCGCTCGGCCGCGTATTCGGCAGCGAAGCGATAGATCTTCAGCGTGGCCTCGCGCACGGCGTTGGCCAGGTCGGCGCCCACGTCGGCCACCACCTTCTCGAAGCTGACATTCTCGTCGTGGTCGCCCACGGCCGCCTTGGTCGACGGGGTGAAGATCGGCTCCGGCAGCTTCTGTGCCTGCTTCAGGCCTTCCGGCAGGCGGATGCCGCAGATATCGCCCGTGGCCTGGTACGACTTCCAGCCCGAACCGATGATGTAGCCGCGTGCGATGGCTTCCACCGGCACCGGCTTCAGGCGCTTGGTGACGACCGCGCGCTTCGCGTACAGCGCCGGATCGACACCGGGCGGCAGCACCGAGGCGACATCCTCGCCGGTGAGGTGATTCGGAATGATATGGGCCGTCTTGGCGAACCAGAAGTTGGAAATCTGGGTGAGCATCTCGCCCTTGCCCGGAATCGGGTCGGGCAGCACCACGTCGAAGGCCGAGAGCCGGTCCGTCGCCACCATGAGCAGGCGGTTGCCGGGCAGGGCGTAGACGTCGCGGACCTTGCCGCGATGGATGAGGTCCAGGCCGGGCAGGTCGGATTGGCTCAGGGTGGTGGGCACGGCGGGGCTCCGGTGAGGCGGGGAATCCCCCCATTGTACCGACCCTGCCTGTAGGAGCGCGCCTCGCGCGCGACAGCCGACGAAGCGAAACCGCCATGGAATCGATAGCTTTGAGGGGGTAGCGCCGTCCAGCGCACCTCTCTGAACCCGGTTGCGCGCAGGCGCGCTCCTACAGATCGCGCGGTGTAGGTTGGGGCAGCACGGGGGAGGTGAGGGGCCTGCTAGAATCGGGCGCTTCCGTCCCCACACCTTGTCCATGCGAATCCTGACGACCGCGGCTATCGCCCTGGCCCTCTCCGCCCCCGTCCTCGCCGCGCCGCCCACGAAGCCGGCGCGCCTGGGCCTGTGCGCGGCGTGCCACGGCGAAAACGGCATGGCGCGGATTCCCGGGGCGCCGAATCTCGCTGGACAGAAGCTCGACTACCTGCGCGAAGCCTTGCACCAGTATCGCGACGGCCGCCGCAACATCCCCGTGATGCGTGCGGCGGTCGGTCCCCTCAATGACGCGGAACTCGACCAGCTTGCCGAGTGGTTCTCCGCACAGACCCCCTCCAGGGCCGCTCCATGAACTTCTCCGGTACGCTCATCGGCGCCGTCATCGGCATGTGGCTCACCCACAACCTGCTCGGCGCCCTCATCGGCGGTGCGCTGGGCTTCATGTTCGACGCCAGTCGCCAGCAACGTCGCCGCACGCCTGCCCAGGGCGGTTACGTGGGGCCGCTGTTCGCGCTGATCGGCGCGGTCGCCAAGGCCGATGGCCGCATTTCCGAAGCGGAAATCGCCATTGCCGAACGCATGATGTCGCGCATGGGCCTCGACCAGGACGAGCGCCGCCGGGCCATCGAGGCGTTCAACGAGGGCAAGCAGCCCGAGTTCAATGCCACTGAAGTCATCGACGAACTGCGCCAGTGGGTTGGCCATCGCCGTGACCACGCCTTCCCGGTGATCGACGTGGTGATCGACACCGTGCTGGCCGAAGGCGCGCCGTCGCCGGAGAAGATGGCGATCCTGCGCCAGCTGGCCTTTGCGCTGCGCGTGAGCGACATGGAGCTCATGGCGCTGATGGCCATGAAGGGCTATGCGTGGAACGCCGGCACGGGCGGTGGCAATCGTTCCTACGGTGGCGGCGGTGGCGGCTACGTGCCTCCGCAGCGGAACACGCAGGGGCCTGATCCTTATGCCGTGCTCGGCATCCAGCGCGATTCCGATGAACGAGCAATCAAGCGCGCCTACCGAAAGCTGATCTCCGAGCACCACCCCGACCGTCTGGGCGACCTGCCGGAAGACATGCGCCGCCGCGCAGAAGCGCGCGCCAGCGAAATCAACGCCGCCTACGAACGCATCAAGGCCGAACGCGGCTTCAAGTAAGCCCTGTCAGCCGCCAGCCTTCTGTAGGAGCGCGCCTCGCGCGCGACAGCCAACGAAGCAAAAAAGCCGCACCTATCGCCACAAAGCGCAGCTTCCAGATGCCCCCGGATCAGGTACGCCAATAAACCCCGTCCATACCGGTCGCGCGCAAGGCGCGCTCCTACGGAAGCGGACTGCGGTAATCTGGCGGCTTGTGCTGAAACCGAACGGTATCCCCCCATGGCCAAGCAATCCCCCATCATCGCCCCGTCCATTCTCTCCGCCGATTTCGCCCGGCTCGGCGAGGACACGCGCAAGGTGCTCGACGCCGGTGCACAGTGGGTGCATTTCGACGTGATGGACAACCACTACGTCCCCAATCTCACCATCGGCCCCATGGTGCTCAAGGCGCTGCGCGACTACGGCATCACCGAGCACATCGACGTGCACCTCATGGTGAAGCCGGTGGATCGCATCGTGCCCGACTTCGCGAAGGCCGGCGCGCGCAGCATCAGCTTCCATCCCGAAGCGTCCGAACATGTAGACCGCACCATCCAGCTCATCAAGGACGAAGGTTGCGAAGCCGGTCTCGTATTCAACCCGGCCACGCCGCTGAACTGGCTCGATCACGTGATCGACAAGATCGACATCGTGCTGATCATGTCGGTGAACCCGGGCTTCGGCGGCCAGAAGTTCATCCCGCATGCACTGGAGAAGATCCGCCAGGCGCGCGAGCGCATCGATGCCAGCGGCCGCGCCATCCGTCTCGAAGTGGACGGTGGCGTCAACACCGACAATATCGGCCAGATCGCCGCCGCCGGCGCAGACACCTTCGTCGCCGGTTCGGCCATCTTCACGGCCTCCGATTACGCGGACGTGATCCGCCGCATGCACGCGGCGATCGACGCCGGCTGAATCGCTCCACGGCGAGCCAACGCGACAGGTGATATGTTCCCCTTCGCTCGGGGGAGCGAATCGCGGAGGAACCGCCGATGAAGACGACTGTCGTTCTATCGTTGTGCCTTGGACTGATCCTCGCCGGCAGCGCATCTGCCGGCGAACGCCCGCAACCGTTGCCCGACCAGAAAGACAAGGTGGGGGAGTTGCTTTCGCTCTGTCCAGGCGGCCTGGAGCGCTTCCTGCCCGGCGAATACTACTTCTGCTCGGCAACGCGCCATTACTGGAGCGGCGAATTCGGCGCGGCGCGCGAAAGCCTCAAGGATGCCGCCGCCTGGGCCAGCAAGCCGGCCCAGTACGCCCTGGGCATCATGTACTTCAACGGCGATCGCATGGAGAAAAACCGCCCGCTGGGCCTGGCCTGGCTGGCGCTTTCGGCCGAGCGGCACGACCCCACCTATGAGCCGGCCTTCATTTCCGCCTTTCGCTCGGTATCGCCCGAAGAACTGGCCCAGGCCAACGTCTACTGGAAGGACCTGAAGACGAAGTACGCCGACGAGGTAGCCGCTCCCAGAGCCGAGCGGCGCTTTGATCGCGAGTACCGGCAGATCGCCTGGCTGGCCGACTTCGGCGGGGGCATCTTCATCGATGGCCTCACCTCGCCCAACGGCATGGCACCCGGCATGGCAGGCGCCCAGAGCGCGCTGTCCTTCACCCGTTTCCTGCAGACGCGAAAGGCGGAGTTCTTCTACGGGTATTCCACCCACGTCACCGTCGGCGACATGCAGCTGGTGCCGATAGGCGATGCCTCGGCGCGCTCGCAAAAAAGCTCCCCCGGCCAACCGGCGGGGGAGTGAAGGGGCTCCGGCTGAAGGAGCGTCCAGAGGGGAAACGGGTCAATCGACGGGAACCGGCGTCCAGGCCCCTCGACCGGCGCACTTCCCTGCGCGCCGGTCGCTCCTGTGCCATCCCTGGCACGTTCCACGAAGTCAGTGCAGACCGAACAGGATGCCCAGCACGAGCGCGCCAAGGGCGAGCATCACCCGCAGGGGTTCGAAGTTGCGTTCCAGTTCGGTGTTGTCGGCGTCGAGCTTGGTCTTCATGGGGTCTCTTCGGAGCGGGTCGGGTACGGGCCGCCGTGGTGCCTAGTTCATCGCCCGGTGGGGCGGCGGCAGCGGCGACGCCGGGGCAATCTACAGGCCGTTTATGGCAAAGCCCGGGCAAAGCGGCGTGAAGGGGCTTAATCGCTTGCGGTAAGGCCCTGCGCGTTGCACCCTGCGCACGCCGATTCACTTTACGGAAATACCCATGGCCCGCAGCATCGCCATTGTCGAAGACGAACCCCTGATCCGTGCCAACTACGTCGAGGCGCTCAATCGCTTCGGCTATGAGGCGCGGGGCTACGGCTCGCGCGCCGAGGCATCCAACGCCTTCGCCATGCGTTTGCCGGAGCTGGTGATCATCGACATCGGCCTGGGCGACGAGCCGGAAGGCGGCTTCGACCTGTGCCGCGAACTGCGTGCCAAGTCGGCCACGCTGCCGCTGATCTTCCTCACCGCGCGCGATTCCGATTTCGACGTGATCTCCGGCCTGCGCCTGGGCGCCGACGATTACCTGTCGAAGGACACCAGCCTGCACCAGCTCGCCGCGCGCATCGCGGCGCTGTTCCGCCGCATCGAGTCGCTGAAGACGCCGGCGGCGAGCGAGACGGTGATCGAGCATGGTCCGCTGCGCCTGGAATCCGAGCGCATGCGGGTCACCTGGAACAACATCGAGATTCCGCTCACCGTCACCGAGTTCTGGATGGTGCACACGCTGGTGCGTTTCCCCGGCCACGTGAAGAATCGCGACCAGCTCATGCGCGAAGCGGAACTGGTGGTGGACGATGCCACCATCACCTCGCACATCAAGCGCATCCGCAAGAAGTTCGTGGCGCTGGCGCCAGACTTCGACGCCATCGAAACGGTGCACGGCGTCGGCTACCGCTGGACACCCTGATCGGTCGCTGTAGGAGCGCGCCTCGCGCGCGACCGTCCCTGCGATATCTTCCAGACACCCGGTCGCGCGCAAGGCGCGCTCCTACAACAGCCCTGGTATGACGCTTCGTCGCAAACTTCTTCTCGTCGCCCTCTGCACACTGGCCCTGCCGGTGGCCGGATGGCTGTACGTGCGCCAGATGGAAACCCTGCTGCGCGAAGGCCAGGCGCAGGCACTGGTGGCTTCCGCCCGCGCACTTGCGCGCAGCCTCGTCGTGGTGGACGCGCCGCTGCCGCCGGCCGGCAAATCCTGGTACGTGCAGCGGACCAACGTGCCCATCACCGTCGATGGTTACGGCGATGACTGGGCACCGCTGAGTCCCTGGGCGCAGTCGCTGGATCGCAACGGCCGGGTGATGCTGGCCGAGGACGATCACTGGTTCTACGTCTATATCGACGTACGCGCGCCATCGCGCCGTCGTGCGGATGCGGGTGATCGCCTGGCCCTCTCGGCCGATCATCTGATCGTGTCCATCGCCAGCGGCGACGATGCGCAGCGCTACCTGCTGGCGAGCGCCGCGCCCGGACCCACCACGGCCATCGCGCTCGATCCCGGTGCCGGCGTGCTACCCGACCGGATCAACGCCCAGTGGCAGGAAGACGGCGGTGGCTTTCATGCGGAATTCCGCCTGCCGCGTGGGCTGCGCCTCGATCACTTCGGCATTGGCGTGCACCTGGCCGCCGATGGCGGTGGCGAGCCGTTGTCTGCCGACAACCGGCCGCTGCTCGATTTCTCCACGGCGCTGTCGCAGGAGCTGGCGCGTCTGGCGCCGGATGGCGTGCGGGTGCGCGTGCTGTCGCCCGATGCATGGCTGCTGGGGCAGGCCGGCAAGCTGTCGCTGCCGGACATGCCGGCTGCCGATCGTCCGGGCTGGTTCGCGTCGCTGGTCTACCGTTCGTTGCTCGCCACGCGCCTGGACGATGCCGCTCCCTGGGCCGAGGATGCTCCACGCATCGACCTGCCCGAGGTGCGCCGTGCGCTCCAGCAGGATCACCCCTCCACGGCATGGCGTGCCGGCGAGGCACGCGGCAGCGTGGTGCTGGCGGCGGCGATGCCGGTGACCATGCGCGGCAAGCTGCACGGCCTGGTGCTGCTGGAACAGCCCAGCCGCTCCGTACCGCTGCTGGCGAACCGGGCACTGTTCGGCCTGCTGATCACCAGCTTTGCCGTGCTGCTGGTGGCCGGGGGCGTATTGCTGCTGTTTGCCACGCGGCTCACCTTCCGCCTGCGTCGCCTGCGCAATGCCGCCGAGCGCGCGCAGCAGAACGACGGACGGCTGGACGGCCCCTTCCCCCTTACCGATGCCACCGACGAGCTGGGTGACCTCGCGCGCAGCTTCGAGCGCCTGTTCGAGGTGGTGGGCGGCTATACGGATTACCTGCGAACGCTGGCTTCCAAGCTGTCGCATGAGCTCAATACGCCCCTGGCGATCGTGAAATCGTCGCTGGACAACCTCGATCATGCCGGCCTGCCGAAGGAGGCCGAGCCCTACCTGGCGCGTGCTCGCGATGGCGTGGCCCGTCTTGGTGCGCTGGTGCGCGCCATGAGCGAGGCCAGCCGCATGGAGCGCGCCATCGCCGCGGCCGAAGCCGAGGACGTGGACCTGGCCGAGATCGTGCGCGGCTGCGCCGAGGGGTATCGCGGGCTGGCCGGCCAGCGGCGTATCCAGACCGAGCTGCCGCCCGGCCCGGTGCGCATGCACGTGGCCCCCGAGCTGATCGCCCAGGCGCTCGACAAGCTGTTCGACAACGCCTTGTCCTTCACCCCGGCCGACGGCTGGCTGCGCATCGGCCTGCGGCCGGTGGCCGACGGCGCCGAGATCGAGCTGGCCAACCAGGGACCGCCCCTGCCGGAGGCCATGCAGGGCCGCCTGTTCGATTCGCTGGTGAGCCTGCGCGACAAGGCCACCCCCGGCGATGCCCCGCATCTAGGCCTGGGCCTCTACGTCGTGCGCCTCGTGGCCGAACGCCACAGCGGCACCGCCAGCGCCCGCAACATCGACGACGGCGTCGCCTTCACCCTCCACCTGCGCGGCATGCCCCGACAACGCCTCTCCGTGTAGGAGCGCGCCCGCGCGCGACCGGATAAACCGGAATGGCATCCCCTGTAGGAGCGCGCCTCGCGCGCGACCGGTTTTGGCCTGAACGCTCCGGTTTATCCGGTCGCGCGCAAGGCGCGCTCCTACAGGGGCGTGCCTCTGGTCGTCGGGTGGGCCTACAATCGGGAGTCACCCCTCAATGCACTCCCCATGATCTCCCGCGAACAATTCGACGCCTACGCCGCGCAGGGCCACACCCGCATCCCGCTGGTGCGCGAGGTCTTCTCCGACCTCGATACCCCGCTGTCGGTGTACCTGAAGCTGGCCGACGGCCCGTATACCTTCCTGTTCGAATCGGTCGAGGGCGGCGCCACCTGGGGACGCCACTCCATCATCGGCCTGCCGGCGCGCCGCGTGTATCGCCTGCGCGGCCACGAGCTGGAGGTGGAAGAAAGCGGCGAGGTGGTCGAGCGTCGTCACCTCGACGACCCGCTCGCCGAGATCGAAGTACTGCGCAAGCAGTACGACGTGCCCAGGCTGCCCGGCCTGCCGGACTTCACCGGCGGTCTCGTCGGCTATTTCGGCTTCGAGACCATCGGCTACATCGAAGAACGCCTGGCCCAGTGGGACAAGCGCGACGAACTGGGCACGCCCGACGTCCTGCTGATGCTGGCCGACGAAGTGGCCGTGTTCGACAACCTCAAGGGCCGTCTGTACCTCATCGTGCATGCCGATCCCTCGCGTCCGCAGGCCTACGCGGAAGCCTCGCGCCGCCTCGACGCGCTGGCCTTCCGCCTGCGCCAGGGCGGCGTGTCGTATCCGCAGCTGCTGCAGCCTGCGGCGCTCGATGAATCCGATTTCAAATCCTCGTTCACCCGCGAGGAATACGAAGCCATGGTGCGCACGGCGCAGGAGTACATCCGTGCCGGCGACATCTTCCAGGTGGTGCCCTCGCAGCGCCTGAGCATCGGCTTCAACGCGCGGCCCGTGGACGTCTACCGCGCCCTGCGTGCGATGAATCCCTCGCCGTACATGTTCTTCATCGACATCGGTACCACGCAGATCGTCGGCTCGTCGCCGGAAATCCTCGTGCGCCTGAAGAACGGCCGCGTGGTGCTGCGTCCCATCGCCGGCACGCGTCGCCGTGGCAAGGACGAAGCCGAAGACACCGCGCTCGAAACCGAGCTGCTGGCCGATCCGAAGGAGCGCGCCGAACACCTGATGCTGATCGACCTCGGCCGCAACGACGTGGGCCGGGTGAGCGAGACGGGCACGGTAGAGCTTACGGAATCCTTCGTGGTGGAGCGCTACTCCCACGTGATGCACATCGTGTCCCAGGTGGAAGGCAACCTGAAGGGCGACATGTCGTACATGGACGTCATCAAGGCCACCTTCCCGGCGGGCACGGTCAGCGGCGCGCCGAAGATCCGCGCGCTGGAGATCATTCAGGAGCTGGAACCCTTCAAGCGCAACATCTACGCCGGTGCCATCGGCTGGCTGGGCTGGTGGGGCGATGCGGACACCGCCATCGCGATCCGCACGGCGGTCATCCAGGACGGCCGCCTGCATGTGCAGGCCGGCGGCGGCGTGGTCTACGACTCCGACCCGGGCGCCGAGTGGGAAGAAACCATGAACAAGGGCCGCGCGCTGTTCCGCGCCGTGGCGCAGGCGGCCAAGGGGCTTTAAGCCATGCATACCCGTATCCTCATCGCTGCCGGTTCCATCGCTGTCATGGCCGCCACCAGCAATGCTCCCGTGCAGGCCCGCGAAGCGTGGAGTGACGATGTCGCCTCGCGCACGCAGGCCCTGGCCTTGCTGGAAACCCTCAACGCCGACCTGCTCAGCCATCCCAGCGCCACGCTCACGCTGGAGCGCTGGTGTGGCGATCACGGGCTGGCCGGTGAGGCGAAGATCCTCGCCCGGCGGGTGAAGGGACAGGACAAGCCGCTGGCGGATGAAGATCGCAAGACGCTGGGCATCGGCGCCGACGAGCCGGTGCGCTATCGCCGCGTGCAGCTGGCCTGCGGCGAGCATGTGCTTTCCGAGGCGGATAACTGGTATGTCCCCGCGCGGCTTACGCCGGAGATGAACCATATCCTCGACACCACCGACCAGCCGTTCGGCAAGGTCGTGCAGGACCTCCACTTCCGCCGCCAGACGATCAGCGCCGACCTCCTGTGGGCGCCGCTGCCGAAGGGCTGGGAAATGGACGCCCCGCTGCCGGCACCGCGTGCAGGCGCGCTGACGATTCCGCACGAGGTGCTGAGGCATCGTGCGGTGCTGTACACGGCCGCCAACGAGCCTTTCAGCCTGGTGGTCGAGACCTACACCTCCGAAGTGCTGGCGTTCGGCAAGCGCTGAGGGGCTACTTCTCGGCTTCGCCGGTCGCGCGCGAGGCGCGCTCCTACAGGGAAGCGCTAGTCTGGTCGTGCTGCTGCTCGATGGTCGCGCGCGAGGCGCGCTCCTACAGGGAGGCGCTGATCTGGTCGTGCGGCTGCTTGATGGTCGCGCGCGAGGCGCGACTCCTAAGAGTCGCCGATGCCCTTGTAGGAGCGCGCCTTGCGCGCGACCGGCAAAGCCACAACGCCCGGCCGCGCGACCCCACCACCCAGGCCTAGACCATCAGGCCGATTGCCTCACTCCTCCAACGATACGACCCTGTCCCCGTCACCCACGGAGGACATCCCATGAGCGTGTCGAGCTTTCACGGTGCCCGGATCGCCACCGTCACGCCCAGCGCCGCCGCCATCGGCGCGCTGCTCACTGTCGCGGGTACTCCGCGGCTCGGTCCCCAGCCAAACTCCCTCGACAACGCCGTCAGCGGTGCCACCCACTGGGTGCGCCTGGCCGACGGCAGGCGTTCCGATGCCATGTGGCTGGAAGCCGGGGCCTTGATGCAGAAGCGCGTGCCGCGCGGCGAATGGCAACGCTACCTGCGCCGGATACGGATCGATCGGGGGCCGCTGCAATCGCGCGAATGGTTCGAGGTGACGCGCGTCCGCGATCCCGTGGGCCTGCCGGAAGGCGATTACCTCAACGTGATCTTCATCGCGCACTTCGTCCATGCGACGCAGTACGAGACCGTGTCGTTGGCACCCGGGGCGCAGGGCTGGTTACCGGTCGGGTACGTCGTGCGCCCGGTGCAGCGGGAAGCCTGAGGATGCAGGGATCACAAGCGGAAGCACACACCCTGTAGGAGCGCGCCTTGCGCGCGACCGGATGCTGCGATCATGTTCAACGTTCGCGCAATACCGGTCGCGCGCAAGGCGCGCTCCTACAAGAGCGGCGAAGGCGCAATGACGGCATACTGACCCGCCGACTCCCCCAAGGCCTTCGCATGACAGACCAGGACATCCCCGCGCGCGAATACACCCGGCCGCCGATGACGCGTGGCGTCGATCCGCAGCGCATGAACTGGCTATGGCAACTGGTGTTGCAGGCTACCGATCTCGACCCCGCTGACGTGCGCCAGGCCCTCAACGCCATCGGCGTGCCGGCCACCGACCAGCGCATCGCCAGCTGGCAGGCCTCGGACCGGGACGATAACTATTTCCCGCTCACCCTCGCGGAAATGGAGCGCAACCTGCGCGCGGTCATCGCGTGGAAAGCCAGGAGCGCGCAGGTTGCCGGCGAAGGCGCCGATCAGGAATAACGTTCGGACAGGAAGCGGAAGAACGCGCGCAGGCCCTGGGCCTCGCCACCGCGCGGATGCGCCGGGCGGTCGCCGTCGTTCCACGAGTAGGTGTCCAGGTGCATCCAGTTCTGGCTGTCGGGAATGAAGCGCTCCATATACAGCGCCGCCGTGATGGCACCGGCATGACGCGACGGCCCCGCATTGGCAAAGTCCGCGAGGTAGGAATCCAGCATGCGACGGTACGGACGCCACAGCGGCAGGCGCCACATCGGATCGTGCACGGCCTCGGCCGAACCGATCACGTGATCGGCGAGCTGGTCGCGGTTGGTGAACAACGCGGGTAGGTCCGGACCCAGCGCAATACGCGCGGCACCGGTGAGCGTGGCGAAATCCACGATGAGATCCGGCGCCTGCTCGGCCGCGAAGGCGAGGGCGTCGCACAGGACCAGGCGACCCTCGGCATCGGTGTTGTCCACTTCCACCGAATGACCGCCGCGCGTGCGAATGATCTCACCCGGACGCATGGCATTACCGGCGATGGCGTTCTCCACCGCAGGCACCAGCAGGGTGAGGCGCACCGGCAGACGCGCGCGCATCACCAGGCCGGCCAGCGCAATCGCATGCGCCGCGCCGCCCATGTCCTTCTTCATCCAGCGCATGCCGTCGGACGGCTTGATGTCCAGGCCGCCCGTGTCGAAGCACACGCCCTTGCCGACGATGACCAGCTTGGGGTTGGAGTTCTTGCCCCAGGTGAGCTCGATGAGGCGTGGCGGACGATGGCTGGCGCGACCCACGGCGTGGATGGTGGGGAAGTTGGCTTCCAGCAGTTCGTCGCCCACCCACTCGCGCACCTTCGCCTTGTGCTCGGCGGCATGCGCATGGATCGCCTCGGACAACTGCTCCGGCCCCATGTCTTCGGTGGGCGTGTTCACGAGGTCGCGCACCTGCGCGGTGGCCTCGATCAGCGGCTGCAACGTGCGCAGGGTGGAGCCGTCGACGCACAGCGAGGCCGGTTCGCGGCCCGTACTGCGGTAACGCTCGAAACGGTAGGCACCCAATGCCCAGCCGAGCGCCAGCAGCTCGTGATCGTCGATGACGCCATCCTCGACCAGCTCGTAGGAGCCTTCCGGCAGCCTGCGCGCCAGGTCGCCCAGTGCGGACACCGGGTCGGCGCGATCCACGCCCACCAGCACGCGATGGATGTGGCCCTTGGCGTCGGGAAGCAGCGCCAGGGCGCCAGGCGTGGGACGGAAGCCGGTCGCCGCCAGCCACTGGCGGTGTGTCGCGCTGAGCCTTGCCTCGACCGCGGCCATGCCGGCGGCGTCGACGGTTTCGATGGCGACGACGTTACGTTTTCCAGACTTGCGTTCGATCAACGACATTACGGCTCCCGTGCCTCGCGGTCGTTGGCAACCGCGACAATGGATGATTGCAATTGAAGGCCGCTATTCTACCGGCGGGCATCGACCGAGTTGTCAATCCAGTCGGCAAGAGCGGTCATGTCGGTGAACTCGAAATCGGGTGTGGGGCCATGCGACCAGCGCTCGCCCGTGCGATTCAGCCACACCGTGCGCAGCCCGGCTTCGCGGGCACCCACCACGTCCAGCAGCGGGTCGTCGCCGACATGCAGGATCTCGGCCGGGCTCACGCCCAGCTCGTGGGCTGCGGCTAGGAAGATCTTCGGGTCTGGCTTGGCAAAGCCCACGCGGCCGGCGCTGAGGCGGGCCTTGAACAGGTGGTGCAGGCCGATCATTTCCAGGTCGGCATTGCCGTTGGACACGCTGGCGATAGGCACTTTCGCAGCGATGCGTTCCAGGGCCGCGAGGCTGTCGGGATACAGCTCGACGTTGTTGCGTGCCACGTAATAGATGCGCCAGAGCTCTTCGACCGGGGCATCCTCGATGCCGCAGGTGGCGAAGGCGTGGCGGATGGTGAGGCGACGCTGCTCGCTGAAATCGTGGGCGAGATGCGGGTAGTCGCTGGAGATCTTCTCGCGCAGTTCGCGCATGGCCTGGATAGGCCATGCGCTGGCAACCGCGGGGTGATGCTCCTTGAGCCAGCGATCGGCGCAGTGCTCGGCCTCGATCAGGGCCGGCAGTACCGGCCACAGGGTGTCATCGAGGTCGAGCGAGACGGCGCGGATCAGCACGGCTTAGCGGGCACCGACCTTGAGCACCTGGCCGGGCTTGACGTTGTTGTCCTTCAGGCCGTTCATGGCACGAAGCTGGTTCACGTCGATGTTGTGGCGCTTGGCGATGGAATAGAGCGTGTCGCCGGTGGACACCTTGTAGGTGTGCGAGGCAGCAGCAGGCTTCTTCTCGGCCTTGGCCACTTCCTTCTTTTCCACCTTGGCGGGCTTGGCCTCCTGCACTTTGGCCGGCTTGGCTTCGCTCACCTTCGGCGTTTCGATCTTGCCCGAGGGCTTCTCGGAGCTGTCGGCCGGAGCCAGGGGCTTGGCGACCGGCTTGCCCTTCACGGTGACCACGTCGGACGTGACCTTGGCGAACTTGCCGCCACGCTTGCCGTTGTCGGACACGGTGATGGCATCGGCGTGGATACCCGAGAAACCGACGTGCGCGGTGGTGGCGACGGTGCCCTGCACCTTCGCGAACTGCGACGGCTCGGCGGCGGCGACCGCGGCCTTCGGCTCCTTCGTCTTGCCACCCTTGCCCTTGGTTTCGGCCTTGGCGACGGCTTCCGGTGCAGCAGCCGGAGCGGCAGCCACGGCGGTTGGCGTGGTCATCGGTTCGCCCACGTTCGCGCGGGTACCGACCACGGAGGCGATCTTCGCGCGACGCGCGGCATCGCCCGAGGCGAGGGCCAGGCCATCGGCGTAGGGCACCAGGCTATGCGCACGCAGCAGCGAGCTGCCGGAACCGGACGTGACAAACGCCAGGAATTCCTTGATGTCGGCCGCCTTCGGATTGGCGTCCTTGGTGACCAGGTAGAGCTCGGTGTAGAGCGGATAGGCGCCGCTGCCCACCGTGGACGACGACGGCGCGACGCCATCGATCGAAAGAACCTTGAGCTTCTTGTTGCCTGCCGCGCCGGCGAGCGTGCTAGCGCCGAGGCCGTGGCGGTCGAGGGTGACACCCTCTTCCAGCTTGGCCACGTTCACGTAGAGGCGGGGCGCTGCCACCGGCTGGTTGCCGCGTCCGAACAGCAGCTTGCGCATGCTGTATTCCACGCCGTCGCCCGGGCTGGCCACCGAGTAGAGGTTGATCGGCGCGTCGTCGCCGCCGAGGTCCTTCCAGTTGGTGATGCGGCCCATGTAGATGTCATGCAGCTGCTTGAGCGTGATGTTGCTCACCGGGTTCGACGGGTAGGTGACCATGACCAG
This sequence comes from Luteibacter anthropi, assembly GCF_023699965.1. Taxonomy (NCBI): domain Bacteria; kingdom Pseudomonadati; phylum Pseudomonadota; class Gammaproteobacteria; order Lysobacterales; family Rhodanobacteraceae; genus Luteibacter; species Luteibacter anthropi. Next base: position 808,648 of record NZ_CP077072.1, on the reverse strand, counting down.
CGCGTCCCACGCCACCGGCGTGAAGGTCAGCGCCTGTTCCGCGGCGCCCACGCTCGGACGAGCCGAACCGGCGAGGTCGGCCGTGCCGTTGACCACGGCATCGATGCCCGAGGCGGTGTTGAAGGGCTGCAGTTCGATCTTGCCCTTGCCGGATTTCTCCCATGCCTTGGCAACATCGGTGACCACGCCACGCGCGGTGGTGATGTCGCCACGCCAGACAAGTTGCGTTCCAGCGGCAAGAACGGTGGCAGAGGCGCTAAGGCCGATCAGCGTGGCGGTGAACAGTCGCGCGAGACGAAGAGACATGGACGGCAAGAACCTCGGAAGGAACGGGGTAGGCTGAAGGGCGCAATTGTGGGCTATTGAAGGCCCGCGCGCACCATTGACGTCGTTCAGCATCCTGCCCTCCCGAAGCCGAACCAAAGCTGACGCTGTAGGAGCGCGCCCCCACACGCCCATTTTTGTAGGAGCGCGCCTTGCGCGCGACCGGATCGGAGCGACCCGCTCACATCTTCCGACCCGGTCGCGCGCAAGGCGCGCTCCTACAGGACGACGTAGTAGACGGCGTCGTCACGGACGACCGAGAGCAGCAGCTGCCGCACCGGCAGCGAGCCCGTCGTGGGCAGTGACTTCACACCGTTGATGCGCTGCTGGGCGATGGCGACAATCACGTCGCCGTCACGTAATCCGGCCTGATAGGCCACCGAACTGCGCGACACCGCACTCAGGACGATGCCATACAGCCCCTGCGATTTCTGGTCCGACGACAGGTCGTTCAGCGTGACCCCCGCCAGGCGCTTGTCCACCTTCGCGCCATCCAGCGTCGCCAGCTTCACCGCCTCGATCGTGGCCTCCACATCGCGCGGCGTACCATCGCGGCGCACCGCCAGCTTCACCTGCGCGCCCAGCGGCAGCAGGCCCTCGGCATTGCGCAGGTCCTGTGCGCCGCGCACCGGCTTGCCGTCGATGGCGGTAAGCACGTCGCCCGTCTGCAAGCCCGCGCCATCGGCAGGCGAGCCCTGGTTCACCCGCGTGACCACGGCGCCATTGGTGTCCTTCAGCCCCAGCGCCTGGGCGATGCGTGGCGTGATGTCCTGCACTTCCACGCCCAGGTTGCCGCGACGGACCTTGCCGTAGGCGAGCAGTTGCTTCATCACGCCCGTGGCCAGATCGGTGGGAATGGCGAAGCCGATGCCCACGTTGCCGCCCGAGGGCGTGAAGATCATCGAGTTGATGCCCACCAGCTCGCCGCGCAGGTTCACCAGCGCGCCACCGGAATTGCCCGGATTGATCGAGGCATCCGTCTGGATGAAATTCTGGAAGCCCTTGCCCAGGCCCGAACGCCCCAGTGCAGAGACCATGCCCGACGTGGCCGTCTGTCCCAGGCCGAACGGATCGCCCACGGCCACCACGAAATCGCCGACGCGCAGCTGCGAGGAATCGGCCACGGGCAGGGCCTGCAAGCGCTCGGCGGGAATCTGCAACACCGCGAGGTCGGTATCCGGATCGGTGCCGACCACCTTTGCCTTGAAGTCGCGCCCGTCCTGCAGGGTGACCGTGATGTCGTCCGCACCACCGGCGACATGGTTGTTGGTGAGCACATAGCCCTTCCCGGCATCCACGATCACGCCCGAGCCCAGGCTCTGCTCCACGCGCTCGCGCGGCACGCCCTGGCCGCCGAACAGCTGGCGGAAGATCGGATCGTCGGCATACGCATTGCGCGTGCGCACGCGTGTCTTCGTGGAGATGTTCACCACCGCCGGCGTCACCTTCGCCAGCATCGGCGCGAGGGAGGGCAGGGGTTCGCCGTTGACGGCCGGCGGCAGCGAGGCGAAGGCGGGCGGAGCCAGCGCCATGGCCAGGGCTGCGCCGAGCAGCAGGGAGGGAAGTGGCCGGTGAAGGCGAGAGGTCATGGAAACGCTCCTTGGCAGGTGTGCTCCGGGCACGTGGATCGCCGCATTCGACCACGCCGGCACGCATCGGTTTCATGATGCGCGACAGCGTTTTCCGACACTTTACATCGCCATGCGCCGGGGGTAAGGTTCGCCACGTCAGCAACCACAACATCTTGTGTTTCGTTAACTGATGATCATCAAGAAGTGGTGTTGTGGCTCGTGAGATTCCTGCTTCAAACCATCGCCCGCAAACGGTTTTCCGCGCGCGGTAACGCAGAGACGGTCGATGGGTCGGCGCCGCTTCCGGGGGAGGGCTCCGACACGGTGCGACGACGCTCCCATGGCAACAGGCCGGACACGCATCCGGCTGAGAGGATGACGACGACATGAGCACTGCACGTGCGCACGCGATGGGCATCGATCCCGCGGCCATTCCGTTACAGCCTGCCTCGTACGACATCTGGGACAAGAAGTACCGCCTGAAGGCCAAGTCCGGCGAGCCCGTGGACGACTCCGTGGACGGCACCTTCCAGCGCGTAGCCCGTGCGCTGGCCGACGTGGAGGCCACCCCCGAATTGCGCGAACACTGGAATGCCCGCTTCCTGTGGGCGCTGCGCCGTGGCGCGATTCCGGCCGGCCGCATCACCTCCAACGCCGGTGCCCTGGCGCACAAGCCCGCCACCTCCACGATCAACTGCACCGTGTCGGGTACCATCGCCGATTCGATGGACGACATCCTCCAGAAGGTGCACGAGGCGGGCCTCACCCTGAAGGCCGGCTGCGGCATCGGCTACGAGTTTTCCACGCTGCGTCCGCGCGGCGCGTATGTGTCCGGTGCCGGCGCCTACACGTCCGGTCCGCTGTCCTTCATGGATATCTACGACAAGATGTGCTTCACCGTGTCGTCGGCCGGCGGCCGCCGTGGTGCGCAGATGGGCACCTTCGACGTGAGCCATCCGGATGCCCGGGAGTTCATCCGCGCCAAGCGCGAAAACGGCCGGCTGCGCCAGTTCAACCTCTCGCTGCTGATCACCGATGGCTTCATGGACGCCGTTGAGCACGACCGCGACTGGCCCACCGTCTTCCCGGTGCACGTGAAGGAGCGCGACGAGATCGACCTGGACGACGCCAGCAAGGTTCTCTGGCGCGAATGGCCCATCCACGAGAACTACGTGGTGCGCGAGGACGGCCTGGTGGCCTGCAAGATCTACGGCCAGATCCGCGCGCGGCATTTGTGGGACATGATCATGGTCTCGACGTACGACTACGCCGAGCCCGGCTTCATCCTCATCGATCGCGTCAACGAGATGAACAACAACTGGTGGTGCGAGCAGATCCGCGCCACCAACCCCTGCGGCGAGCAGCCGCTGCCGCCCTACGGCTCGTGCCTGCTCGGCTCGGTGAACCTCACCCTGTTCGTGCGCGACCCGTTCGGCCCCAAGGCCCGCTTCGACTGGGACGAATACCGCGAGGTGGTGCGCGTGTTCACCCGCATGCTCGACAACGTGGTGGAGATCAACGGCCTGCCGCTGGCAGAGCAGCGCGAGGAAATCCTGTCCAAGCGCCGCCACGGCATGGGCTTCCTCGGCCTGGGTTCCACCCTCACCATGCTGAAGATGCGCTACGGCTCCGCCGAGGCGGTGTCCTTCACCGAGGATGTATCCCGCGAGATGGCGGTGGCCGGCTGGGAAGTGGCGCTGGACCTGGCGAAGGAAAAAGGCCCGGCACCGGTGCTGGCGCGCGAGTACGTCGTTACGGGCGACATGCTGCGCAAGCGCCCGGAAATGGCGAGGGATGGATGGGAATCCGGCGACCGTATCCGCGGCAGCGTGCTCCACGCCAGGTATTCCCGCTACATGCAGCGCGTGGCCGGCGTGGCGCCGGCCCTGGTGGACGCCCTGGCCGAGACCGGTGCCCGCTTCACCCACCACACCTCCATTGCCCCCACCGGCACCATCTCGCTGAGCCTGGCCAACAACGCCTCCAACGGCATCGAGCCCAGCTTCGCCCATCACTATTCGCGCAACGTGATCCGCGAAGGAAAGAAATCGAAAGAAAAGGTCGAGGTGTACAGCTACGAGCTGCTGGCCTACCGGGCGCTGATCAACAGCGAGGCGATGCCATTCACCGACGATCCGAAGATCCGGCTGCCGGAATACTTCGTGGCGGCCGACGACATCGGCCCGAAAGAGCACGTGGACATCCAGGCCGCCTCGCAGAAGTGGATCGACAGCTCGATTTCCAAGACAGCGAACGTCCCTACCGATTATCCTTACGACGACTTCAAGGACATCTATTTTTACGCCTACAAGCAGGGTCTGAAGGGCTGTACCACCTTCCGTTTCAACCCCGCCGCGTTCCAGGGTGTACTCGTCAAGGAAGCCGATCTTGAGAGCACCCACTACCGCTTCGAATTGGAAGACGGTAGCGTTGTCGAACTGAAGGGCAATGAAGAAGTTGAATATGACGGCGAGATGCACACCGCCGCCAACCTCTTCGATGCCCTGAAGGAAGGTTATTACGGCAAGTTCTGAAACCCCGCGGAGAGGGAAACCTATGTCCATTGAAAACCAGACCGTCGAGGGCGAGTTGCCCGTAAACGACATCCAGCCCGAAGACAACGTCACCACCGTCACCGGTGAAGACGCTGCCTCCGACGACACCCATGCCTCGGCCGAGTCGGTCGAAGACACCGCCGCTCCGGTCGCCCCGAAGCCGGTGGTGAAGAAGAAGCCGGTCGCCAGGAAGGTCATCGAGGCCGCTCCGGCTCCCGCCGACTTGTTCGAAGGCACGGCCGATCACAGCGATTCCGACTTCGCCGATCACCCGGTGTCCGACGAAGCCCCGGTCGCCAAGATCAAGAAGCCGCGCAAGCCGGCCGTGAAGAAGCCCAAGCCGGTTGCAGCCGAAGCCGCTCCGGTGGCTGACGTGGCCCCGGTGGTTGCCGATGAACCGGCCGCTCCGGCGCCGGCGAAGAAGGCTCGCAAGGTGGTCAAGAAGGCGGCTGCGAAGCCGGCTGTCGTCGAAGCCGCTCCGGCCAAAAAGGCTGCGAAGAAGGCCCCGGCGAAGAAGGCCGCTGCTGCTGAAGAAGCACCGGTGAAGGCTGCTTCGAAGAAGGCCGGCAAGAAGGCCGCTCCGAAGAAGGCCGCCGCCAAGAAGGCTGCCAAGAAGGCCGCGCCGACCAAGGCTGCGTCCAAGAAGGCTGCAAAGAAAGCCGCTCCGAAGAAGGCTGCGGCCAAGAAGGCCGTGAAGAAAGCCGCTTCGAAGAAGGTCGCCGCCAAGAAGGCGGTGAAGAAGGCCGCTCCGAAGAAGGCTGCCGCCAAGAAGGCCGTGAAGAAGGGGGCTTCGAAGAAGGTGGCCGTCAAGAAGGCCGCCCCGAAGAAGGCCGCGGTCAAGAAGGGCGCAGCAAAGAAGGTTGTCGCGAAGAAGGCGGTCAAGAAGTCGGCAGCGAAAAAGGTTGCCGTCAAGAAGACCGGCCGCAAGGTTGCAGTAAAGAAGGCCGTCAAGAAGGCAGCCAACCGCGTCGTCCGCAAGGCGACGGCCGCCAAGAAGGCGGTGAAGAAGGCAGTCGGCAAGGTCGCCCGCAAGGTGACGGGCCGCGCTGCTGCCAAGAAGACGGTCCGCAAGGCCGCAGGCAAGACGGTTGCCCGCAAGGCAACCGGCAAGAAGACTGTCGCCAAGGCGGCGGTCAAGAGGTCCACTGCCAGCAAGACCGGCCGTACGTCGGCGCGCAAGACCGCCGGCCGTGGCCGTCGCAAGTAAGTAGCACCCATCCGACCCGGCGCCTGCGCCGGGTCGGATACCCCGTCGGGCACATCGCTCGCAGCAGGAAACCGAGTCATGGCGATCAGGATCGAGAAGAAGATCACGGGCTACCAGGTCATCAAACCCGATGACAAACCCGCCCCGACCGCCACGCCGGCCGAGGAACCGGCCGCCGAAGTCATCCAGATGCACGAAAGCCTGGAGCGCCCGGACACCCTCCTGGGCAACACGTACAAGATCAAGTCGCCGCTCTTCGAGCACGCGCTGTACGTAACCATCAACGACATCGTGCTCAACGCCGGCACCCGGCACGAACAACGACGCCCCTTCGAGATCTTCATCAACTCGAAGAACATGGACCACTTCCAGTGGATCGTGGCCCTCACCCGCATCCTCTCCGCCGTCTTCCGCAAGGGAGGCGACGTGACCTTCATCGTCGAAGAGCTCAAGGCCGTCTTCGACCCCCGCGGCGGCTACTTCAAGGCCGGCGGCATCTACATGCCCAGCATCGTCGCCGAGATCGGCGCCGTCATCGAACAGCATATGAAGTCGATCGGCCTGATCCAGGCCCCCGAACTCGACGAAGCCACCCGCCAACTCATCGCGGAAAAACGCGCCGCCTACGAATCCGCCACCACCCCCACCCCTGTAGGAGCGCGCCTTGCGCGCGACCCATCGCCCGAATCACAACCAGACACCGAACCGCACACCAACGCGGCAGGGTTCCCTGCGGGGGCTACGTTGTGCAGCAAGTGCAATGCGCAGGCGTTGGTGATGATGGATGGGTGTCAGACTTGCTTGAATTGTGGGTATTCGAAGTGTGGGTAACTTATTGATTAAATGAGTTCTTCTTCGGGTGGGTTAGTGAGGCGTCATGAAGCCGGTCACGCAACTCCTGAACCGTGATGACATCCTTCTTTCTATGAAGCATGGCATGGCAATTGGGGCAGACCGGAATGAGGTCCTTGATAGGATCAACTAGATAAGGCCCGCTCGCTGAAGATATCGGTTTGTGATGATGGACGTGAATAAAACCTTCGCCCCAGGTACCGTATTTTTTAGCAAAATCCATATCGCACACCTGGCAAGTTGCACCGTAATGCTTGATGCACTGGGCTCTTGCCGCGGGGCTTCTTTCGTAGTGCTTCGCGATCGCCTCGACTGAGGCTCCTTCTTTGTGTGTGCTTATGGCGCGGACGTATGGATCTCCTGCGCTGTTCTGCAACGAGAATGACCACCAAACCCCAACAGGCACGGCATCATCAACGCTCACAGCGTGTGCTAGGCCGATGTAAGTAAATGGTTCTGAATTGTTTTCTCGAAAAAAAACGTGAACTTCCGCGCCGGCGGTAACCATGCGTCTTATAGATTCATGAGTAGCCTTAGCTCCCGTTTTTCCCGTCCAAAATAGATCATCTCCTTCAAATCTATTCGCATAGTCGTGCCCGGTCCTGCCGGCGACTCCGACATTGCAGAAGATGAAGTAGGCACCTTGATACTCGAAATAGCCGTTTACGTACGGTCCCCACCTAGGTACGGGATTCATGCCCAGAAGGGCTAAAACATCGTTCCTAGAATACCTATGGCTGTTTACAAATGAGAATGTCGTCATGGCTTCCCCCTTCGGAAGACAAGACGCATTCTAATATAGAAGTGAGAATACTCTCATCACTAATGGCTGGCTCCGGCGATTGAGGCCTTGCTATACGGTTAGAGCCACGCTTTGAGATGTGGCATTCCGCATGCAATGGGTTCATGGGATGACATCAATGCCAGGTTTTGCGGAGAATCAATGCGATGTCTGTTCAGGTGGGCATACTTTGCCTAGACTGACATGGGTCTGGGAGGGGCTCGAAATCTTCGGGAGCAAGGCTTGGATGTGGTGTAAATCTATTTCTGCCGTGTTGCTATTTACCACTATCCTCAATTCCTCGGTGGCTTTGGCTAAACAATCTTCTGCCGATCGCCCAGCCGAGATTGGCCTACGCCTTTCTTATCAGGAGTGCATCAACGCTTCTGGCGGAGTAAATCCCGCTATGCGAGATTGCATGAGTGTCGAATTCGCATTTCAGGACGAGCGCCTGAACGCCGTATACAAGAAACTCATGGGAACGTTGGTCGCGGAAGAGAAGCAATTGCTTCGAAATGAGGAGCGGAGTTGGATAAGGCATAAAGATGCTGCCTGTAGCGCGGGCGACGAACCAGGTCAAACGGACGAGGTCACGGCATATGATTGTGTTGTCATTGAAACAGCCCGGCGTGCGCAGGAACTGGAACACCGGATTGGGAAGTAATGGATAAAACTCAGCCATGACAGCTTGGTTGGATATCTGGCATTTCCAAACTAAGTAGATGCGGTTCCGGCGCCATAGCCTTGAGGATGGACTCGCGATATTCCGGCATCAAGATCGCTTGCATTCCAATTCGAGAAGCAGCCGAACCTCACTCTCCTTCCAAAACCGGAGTCGTCTTCTCAAGAATCTTCATCGACTCCGCGTTCTTCCGCTCCCACTCCTTCATGTCATCGACTTGCTCTGATGTTACGGCATGGATCGATGGGGCATTCTGCCCAGAAGAAATTTCCGGGATCTGCCGTACCGCATAGACGACATTTAATTGGGATGGCGTCGAATTGATGGCATGAAGTGCCGGGGAAGCCGTGGTGCTTGGCTGTCGCAAATGCTCCATGGCCGACGCTTGCTGCTTACGGAGCATTTCCTGTGTGTCCTGACCGAACTTTTGCATGGTGTACTGGTAGTAAAAATAGCCGCCGAGCAGAGTGGCAAGTGGAATGACCGTCTTCAGAACAAGCTTGGCGATCCACGATTCAGGCTGCGATTTCCTGGGCTGTCGTTTGTGTTGGCGTCCGGCTTGCCTTGCCCATGAAGGTATGTCGCTTCCAGTGTTGAACGTAGCGTCCTCCAGAGGTAAACCGAGCAGCTTTCTTAGCTGGAGTCCGTCGATAAGTTCAATCGACGACGTGCGCATAGATGCTTCACGAGCTGCCTTGGTGAATTCCCCGGAAGTGATCAGGATAGCGCCCGTTGCGCCTTGGGTGTGCATTACGCCGATGAGTTCATGCACTGCGTTGTGGGGAACTTGTAGTGCATTCCAATGCTTGCACTGGACGACAATGTACTGATTGTCGCGGTAGAGCTTCAGGTCAATGCCGCCATCGGTTTGCCGGCCACCTTGGCCGGTGCCGCTATGGTCGACCCGATATCCCTGCCCAACGTAGTGGTTTGCGATCAGGCGCTCGAACGCATCCCAAGATATGCCCGTCAGCGTATCGGTCCAGCGCTCACCTACCGGTTTTCCGCGTCGGCTCATAGCATGACTTCGTCGCGCCATGTCGCCGTCTGGTTGAATGCTCTATCCATGTTCGCCCCTGTCCGCCTTCTAAGGCGGCTCGTGTTGAGCCGCCTGTTAAGAATAATGGACGGGATAGTAGTTTGGGATTACGAGATGGCCGGATTTGCCGTAAAGGCTTAAATGCATCAGCTACTGGTAAGGGCTCTCAGTGGATGCCATTAATGCCGAAGCTTCCCTGCTTTTGGGTCAGCTTGCCCGAGCCCACTGCACAGCATCTTCCCCGGCCGGGATTAGCATCGCACTCTCCGGCTCATTCACCGCCCGCCACACCGCTTCCGACACATCCTCCAGATATGTAATCGGCCCCGGCTCCTGGAACCTCGCGAACACCTGCTGCGCAAGTCCCGCATAAGCCTCCGGAATCGCACCATCCATCCGCGTCTGCGCGTTGTCACCAAACCGCGTGTCCGGTGCCCGGCCAGGCATCACGACACGAACGTGAATACCAAACGGTTCCACTTCCAGGGCCAGCGACTCCGTAAAAGCATTCACCGCCGCCTTGCTCGCCGTATAAACCGGCAGCAGAAGCAACGGCCGCAGCGTGACGGATGACGTGACATTCACGATGACGCCTGCCTTACGTTCCCGGAACTGGGGAAGCACGGCCTGCGTCATGGCGATGGTGCCGAGGGTATTGGTCTCAAAGACCTCCCGCACCGTTTGCATCGGCATCCCTTCCAGCGCGCCCAGCCAGCCGATGCCGGCATTGTTGACGAGGGCGTCGATGGGTCCTGCGGCCTCGATGGCCCGGCGAATGCTTTCGGCATCGGTGACATCAAGCGGCAGGATACGAAGATTGGTCGTGTGGGGGAGGGCATCCTCGCTAGGCGTACGCATCGTGGCGATGACCTTCCAGTCGCGTTCGAGAAAGTGCCGCGCGATGTCGCGGCCAAAGCCGGACGAACAGCCAGTAATAAGGACGGTTTTCATGAGCCACTCCATCAAGTGATCGGAACCTGAAAGACGATAGGTCCCGGCCTTCGGACTTGCTACCATTCCAAGTCCGAGTTTCTTTGGCAGGAGTCCGGCCGTGACCGATCCCTTGGCCGAAGTCGTCGCGCTGCTCCAGCCGCGTGCCGGCATAACGAAGCGGGTATGTGGGGCTGGGCGCTGGCGTGTCCGGCGTACGGAGGTGGGGCAGCCGTTCTATGCGGTGATCCTCGAAGGCACCAGCTGGCTGTTCCGCGAAGGCAAGGAACCCACCGTGCTGCGCGAAGGTGACTTTGTCCTGATCCCTGCGGCGCAGGATTTCACCATGACCAGCTTCGATCCGCCTACTGCGGAGGAAGCGGAAGTACCGCCCCTCGTCCTTGCGCCGGGTGAGATCTGGCTGGGCACGCCCGGCGTGCCGCCCGATGTGCGTTCCCTCATTGGCCACTGTTCGTTCGAGTCGGCGGATGCCTCCTTGCTGGTATCCCTGATGCCCGAGGTGGTGCTTGTCCGCGATGGCGGTCGCCTTGCGGCGCTGGTCGGGTTGGTCAGGGATGAGTTCCGGGCGGAACGTCCCGCGCGCGATGTGGTGCTGACTCGTTTGCTGGAGGTGTTACTGATCGAGGTGCTGCGATCGACCATGGATGTCACGGCATCCCCGGGTCTGTTGCGAGGGCTTGCCGATGTGCGGCTCGCGGCGGCCATTCGTCGGATGCATGAGCGCCCCACGCAGGCGTGGACAGTGGCTCAGCTGGCGAAGGAGGCGGCGCTATCGCGCTCGACGTTCTTCGAGCGATTCAACCGTGCGGTGGGCATGGCACCGATGGAATACCTGCTCGCCTGGCGCATGGCGCTGGCCAAGCACATGCTGGGGGGGAAGGAGGCCAGCGTGAGTGAGGTGGCGCAGCGGGTGGGGTATGGGTCTGCGAGTACGTTTAGTGTGGCGTTTACGCGGTATGTGGGGGTGGCGCCTTCGCGGTATGCGGTGGAGGGATGATGCCGGCGAAAGTATTCAAGGTATATTCGTCAATGAATGTAAAGTATTAATATATATGACTATTTTTGGATAGAATCTATTCGCGTACCTATCCATGCCTCCGGGAAGTTGATGCAATCCACGTAGCACAGCGCTCACTTCTTGCTTGGTGAGATATCCATCAAGTACATGTCCGCGTCTTCGAACGGCTGCTAAGGCCTTGGGCGCGCGAGCGAGATGGAACCTACATGAGACATGAAAGCGACGGCGCCTTGATTATCCGAATGGCTGCATAGAGCGTGGGCGGCGCCGCCTGATCAAGTACCACCGTGGCGACGAACATACTTTGCCGCAATGGGCGGGCGCATGAGAGTGCCTGGATGACATCCATCTTTCGTTTCTCGGCTGGTGCCCTTGCCGCCTTGATCTTTCTTCCTTGTACTTCCATGAGCGAAGAAGGCGAAATTTTCAAAGCGAAAACGATGGTTCAGATGACGGACGCAGAAAGACTGATTCCGACTGCAAAGATGGATACGCTTGCTAACAAAGTAGGCCAGAAAGGAGGTCATTTCTAAGACGATAAGCTGCCTGTCATGTGAAGATCAGGCTCGATCCATCAGGTAATTCTGCTTACATCGATCTTGACGAACGGCTTGGCCCTCATTCCGATGGCGGCGAGGTCGCAGATTTGTCGGACAGCATTCGCTTTGCTCTGGAAAAATACACAAACAAGATAGGCGGTACGGTCACATTGAGATATACCTGTGATGGTAAGCCAGATAGCGTTCTGGTATCCCGAATGCAAGTAATCCGTTAATGGGCGCAGGGAGCGCCAGATATGGCTCAGTCGATTTGGATGGACGGTTCATCATGTTTCATGATTCTGTGGGTCATGACACATCGATACTGCCATTTCTGCGCCTATTTCAGTTTTCCAATGCGCGTGGGATTGATCTCATGGTATGTGGGTATCTGCCTCATTGTCAGTTTGATGGCATGATTTATAGACCTGGCGGATTAGATGTCGCTAGGACTGGTTTGCTTCAGGAGTATTTATGCACGTTGGTATTTCAATGCTAAGAAGATCGGATCTAAGTAGAAGATCAATTTTGCGCGCATCACGCTTTCGTCAGCAGGAAAATCTCGATGCTTCTCGTATGGCCTTGAGTTTTCTTCTTCTGCTATTTCCCATTGTTGCGTCTTCCACAGGGCTTCGCGTCGTAGCGCCTGCAGTGGCTTCTGCAGACGAAGATGAGGCGCTAGGTCTGCATGCTGCCTACATAGATTGCCTGGAGGGCGGCGGGTCGACCACGGAAGCGCTGCTTCATTGCACTCATGATGAGTTCGCGTTCCAGGACAGGCGCCTAAACGTTGTTTATAAGAAGCTGATGACCGGATTGTCCAGTGACGAAAGGGATAGGCTTCGAAATGAGGAGCGGAAATGGATTTCCTATAAAGAATCACGATGCGCTCTGAAAGCCGATGCAGGTACGACAGATCAGGTCGGCGCATCAGATTGTTTTGTAAGAGAGACAGCCCGCCGGGCTGCCGAGCTTGAGAAGCGTTTGCTTAAGTAAGATCCGCTGGAGGGAGAGGGTATGGACAGAGACAAGTGGAAGCTGGGTGACACAGCGTCCTTGTTTGAGAGCCAAGGAGGAGCTGGGGCGGTATCTCCAGGTTCAGGAGATAGCGGTGGTGTTTCATATGGGATCTATCAATTCTCGAGTAAGGCCGGCACTGCCAGGGAGTTTGTTGCTCAGTCTCAGTACTCGGAACGTTTCAAGGGATTGACGCCAGGTACCGAGGAATTTAGCAGTCGATGGCGGGAAGTGGCGGCCGAACATCCTGACTTCGGGAGCGAGCAGCACCAATTCATCAAGGAGACCCATGTCGATCCGATTATTTCCGTCTTATCTAAGCGCGGCATTGATGTAGGTGAAAGAGGGCCCGCCATCCAGGACATGGTCTGGAGTATGTCTGTCCAGTACCGTAATCGAACACCTGCCTTGATAGAGCGAGGGCTTCGAGAATCGTACGGTGAACACTTCGATGTTGGAGATATCACCGACGAAGCAATGGTCCGGGCTGTCCAGTCCTCTAAATTACTTCATGTGAATAAGGATTTTTCCTCGTCCGCAGAAGCAGTTCGTCTCGGTGTGGAGACTCGCATTCTTGCGGAAGAGGCTGCACTTGTCAGGCTGGCTTCAACGGGCTCCGACGTCCCCCCGCCTTCAGTAGCGGTCCGGTTTGAGTCCCGAGTTACTGTAACTGTTTTGCGTAGGCAGCGGGCGTCAGTCCGCCCAGTGCTATCTTCGGTCGCTCCTCGTTGTATTCACGGCGCCAGTTTTCGATTTCTGTGCGGGCGTGTAGAAGACTGGGAAACCAGTGCTCGTTGAGGCATTCATCGCGCAGTCGTCCATTGAATGATTCGATGTAAGCGTTCTGGTTCGGCTTGCCGGGCTCGATAAGCCTCAGCTGCACGCCACGGTCATGAGCCCAGCTGACCATGGCCTTGCCGCAGAACTCCTTTCCGTTATCGCTGCGAATCACCTTCGGTAGGCCGCGCGTGATCGCCAGGCGATCCATGACACGCGTCACGCCGATGCCCGAGATGGCCCGCTCGATTTCGATGGCGACGGCCTCATGCGTCGCATCATCGACGATCGTCAGGCATTTGATGACGCGGCCCTCGGCAGTACGATCGAACACGAAATCCATCGACCAGACCTCGTTCGCAGCCGCCGGGCGCAGCAGCGGCTGCCTTTGGGTCGGCGGGATTTTCTTTCGCCTGCGCTTCCGCACCTGGAGGTTAGCTTCCTGATACAGGCGCTCGACCCGCTTGTAATTGACCGTGTGTCCGGCTTGGCGAAGCTTCAGATAGATCATGCCTACGCCATAGCGTTTATGGCGATTCGCCAGCGCGCAGATCATCTCGCGCAGTTCGACGTTGCGGTCGGGGCGCGGCTCGTAGCGATAGGCGCTTGCGCTCATGTCGGCAATCGCCAGCGAACGGCGCTCGCTTAGTTCCCGGCCGACCAAGTAGCGCACCAGCTCACGCCGATCCGGTGCGCTCACCATTTTTTTCGCAGAGCGTCCTTGATGACCTCGTTTTCCAGAAGCTGCTCGGCGAGCAACTTCTTCAGGCGGCTGTTCTCCGCCTCCAGGTCCTTCAACCGTTTGGCCTCGGGCACGCTCATGCCGCCGAACTTGCTCCGCCACAGGTAATACGAGGCCTCGCTGAAGCCGTGTTTGCGGCATAAGTCTTTGACCGGCATGCCGGCTTCGACCTCACGCAGGAAGCCGATGATCTGTTCTTCGGAAAAGCGCTTCTTCACGTCCAATCTCCTTCTCGTGGGGAATTGGACTCGAAACCGGGGCACTACTCAAATCTGGGGGGACGTCGGCTCCATTGGCACTTCTGCCGATACGGTGAATGATTGGCAGGAAGCATCTCCGATTCGCAAAGGCGCCTCCAGAGATCGGATTCTGGATGTACAGGAGAAGTTGCGGTCGTTAGGAATAAATGGCGATGGCTCGCCTGCTATTGAGCCTGACGGAAACTTTGGTCCAGCAACTAAAGAAGCGGTGAAGGCTTTTCAGCGTTCTGTTGGGTTGCCACCTACGGGCGTTGTCGGCGGCTTGACCATGCATTACCTTGACGAGCAGTTTTCTGTCCAGCAGAACACTGATGTCCCTGCTGAGCGAATGGCGTCTCAGGTCTGCCGGCTTGATGACTCCACTCATCCTGATCATGATTTCTTCAAGACGACACAGAGCCGCGTGTGGGCGCTTGATCAGTCTCTCGGTCGGTCGCCAGATCAGCATTCGGACAACATAGCTTCTGCTTTGACTGTGCAGGCAAGGTACGACGGTTTACAACGCATAGACCAGATTGCGTTATCCCCTGATGGGAGCAAGCTGTGGGCGGTAGAAATGCCCGCGGGGCGAACAGACCATCTGTTCGATAAACGGACTTGCGTTTCAACGGCATCAGCAAATATGACGATGGAAGAGAGCGCGGCTTCTTGGCCGACGGCCTTTCAGCAATTTCAGCAGAAAGCTGCTGAGCAGAATCAGGACCAGCAGCAAGCACATGCGGCTACGCAGACTGATGCCCCGCCAGGTCCTGCTCCCGGCGGCCCGACACTCAGTCACTGATAGGAGCGGGCGGACTTAACTATCCGCCCGTTTAATTCGCAAGCGTGGGAACTGGTGGCTTCGTGCGGTATGTAACTTCGGGCAATCAGCCCAACGGCCGAACCCGGAACGACCGCCCCTTGATCTTCCCTTCGCGCAACCGCGCGAGGGCCTTCCCCGCCAGATCGCGCTTGATCGCCACATACGCACGCGTGGCATACACATCGATCTTGCCGATATCCGCCGCCTTCAACCCGGCATCGCCCGTAAGCGCGCCAAGAATATCGCCCGGACGCAGCTTGTCCTTGCGACCGGCATCGATGACGATCGTCTTGTTCGGCGCGAGGTTGAGCACTTTCTTTCCATCGCCCGGCTTCGCGGGATAACGCGCAATTGCTCCACCCGCACGCTCCTCAATGGAACGCAGCTTGTTGAGCTCACGCGAGCCCACAAGCGTAATCGCAAGCCCGGTAGCCCCCGCGCGACCCGTACGACCGATGCGATGCGTATGCGTATCGGCATCATGTGCCACGTCATAGCTCACCACCAGCGGCAGGCCTTCGATGTCGAGGCCGCGTGCCGCGACGTCGGTGGCCACCAGCACGTTGCAGCTACGGTTGGCGAAGCGTACTAGCGCTTCGTCGCGGTCGCGTTGTTCGAGGTCGCCGTGCAGGGCGAGGGCGGAGAAGCCCAGGCGGTCGAGCTCGGCGGCGAGGTCGTCGGTGTCCTTGCGCATGTTGCAGAAGACGAGCGTGGATTCCGGCTTCTCGTGGGCCAGGATGCGCGAGAGCACGGCGGTCTTCACCGGGGGCTCCACTTCCACCACGCGCTGTTCGATGGTGGTTTCGTTGTGCGGTTCATCGATGCGCACGATCACAGGATCGTTCTGCACGCGGCCGCTGACGGCGCGGATCTCGTCCGGGTAAGTCGCGGAGAACAGCAGCGTCTGGTGATGCTTGGCGATGCGCTTGACGATGTCGTCGATGGCTTCTTCGAAGCCCATGTCGAGCATGCGGTCGGCCTCGTCGAGCACGAAGGCCTTGATGCCGCCGCCGTGCAGGCTGCCGCGCTTCAGGTGTTCCTGCACGCGGCCGGGCGTGCCCACCACGATGTGCGGGTCATGTTCCAGCGAGGCCAGCTGCGGGCCCAGCGGCATGCCGCCGCACAGGGTGAGCAGCTTGATGTTGGGGATGTTCACCGCGAGGCGGCGGATGGCCTTGGCTACCTGATCGGCCAGCTCACGGGTGGGGCAGAGCACGAGGGCCTGGAGGCGGATTTCCTCCGGGTCGATGCGTTGCAGCAGGCCCAGGCCGAAGGCGGCGGTCTTGCCGCTGCCCGTGCGGGCTTCGGCCATCACGTCCCTGCCGGCGAGGATGTGCGGCAGGCTTTCGGCCTGCACGGGTGTCATGCCGGGGTAGCCGAGGGATTCCACGGCGGACAGCAGGGAGGGGGAGAGGGCGAGCTGGCTGAAGTCGTTCATGCGCCTATGATCGCATGAACGACTCCCCTCACCCGTCAATGTCCCTGATTTTCCTGGGATCGCAGCCACGCCTGGAGGATGGCCTCGCCGATGTAGAGGTCCTGCACGGAGATGCCCGAGCTGTCGAACACGGTGATCTCGTCGTCGCGGGTCCGGCCCGGGTGGCTGCCGTCGAGCACATGGCCGATGGACGTGGCGGGGACGTCGGCCGGCGCGTGCTGGAATTCGCCCACCACGCGCGACTGGCGTTCGAGGTCACAGAACAGCGTGCCTTCGCGCAGCAGGGCCACGGGCAGTTCCTGCTTGCCCACGGTGTCCGAGCCCATCGACGAAACGTGCGTGCCGGGGCGCACCCAGGCGGCGTCGAACAGCGGTGCGCGTGAGGTGGTCACGGTGGTGATGATGTCGGCCTGCCGGCAGGCCGCTTCGGCCGCCTCAGGCCGGGCATTGATGCCTTGCGCCTGAAGGCCGTCGCAGAAGGCAGCCACGCGGGCCGGATCGCGGCCCACCACCAGCACCTGACGAATGGGGCGCACCAGCGCCAGGGCCAGCACCTCGTGGTGGGCCTGATGGCCGTTGCCGAAGACCGTGAGCGTGGCGGCATCCGGGTGGGCCAGCACGTCAGCGGCCACGGCGTTGGCGGCGGCGGTGCGGAATGTGTTGACCTTGCCGCCTTCGATCACCGCCGCGATGCGGCCGCTTTCCGGATGGAGCAGGACGATGCTGGAATGATGGTTGGTCTCGCCACGCGCTTCGTTGCCCGGCCAGTAGCTGCCCACCTTGAAGCCGGTGAGCGTGGGCGTGGTGGCGGACTTGATACCGAACCGCTGCCCTTCGCCCGGTCCGTTGCCGATCACCACGGGAAAGCTCTGGCAATCCGGCAGGACGGCGGCGGCAAGGGAAGCGCGGATGGCGTCATAGGCCATGTGCCGGGTGATGAGCGCGGCGGAGGTGGCTTCGTCGATGATGTGCATGAGGTCGTTACCAGCCCCGGAATCGCGGCCAGTAGGGAGCGGCCCCGGGGGCATCGGAAATCACGTGGGTGCCGTCGAACTGGGCGGCGGTCGAACAGGCGTGGTGGGGCAGGACGCGCAGCAGCGTGCCAACCGGAAATCCGGTGGTACGCAGGCCTGATTCCGGCGTCGGCTGCAGGATACCGCGCTCCTGATTAAGCGCGATTGGACGAATCCCGCGTATGGCTTGACCGTGTACCCCGCAGAAGCCCCGGCCTGCCGCTCGAAAACACGGCGGCGGGCTGTTGTAGGAGCGTGCTTGCGCGCGACCGACACGAAGCGTTATCTCCATAATCACCGACACCTTGCATGTGGCCTGTCGCACGCAAGGCGCGCTCCTACAAGGGGATGGTGATCGTGTGATGCCTAGCGAAGTTCGCTTGTCGATCCGTCAAGAATCTTCATCGACTCGGCGTTGCGTCGGGTCCATTCCACGACATCGCGTTTGGATACGGGAGCCTCGCGTGCCACCGCCGGACGACCATGGATGGTATTGAGCTCGCTTGCACCATGCGGCGTGGATATCGACGGTAGCGGAATCGGTGCAAGCCCCATCACCGGCTGGCTGGGCGGCGCGTCGCGCAACGCGGCCATCTGCGCCTGCTGGATTTCATGGATGTAGAAGCGATAAAGCGTCATCAGTGCCACTGCCATCACGAGTACGGCAGCGGCGGCAGCCATCAGGTGCATATGTCGCATGGGTGTACGTGCGGAAGGTACCGAAATGATCGTGTGTCCCCGTATGCTGGTTTTCCACGACGGTGGCGGCAGGGGTGGCGGCGGTGCGATGGCCACCGGCTCATGGATGGGGCCAAGCATCGCGCGCACGGCGCGACCGTCAATCAAACGGATATGCCGGAACTTCGCCGCGGCATCGATGGCCGCCTTGGTGAATTCGCCGGAGGTGATGACGATGGCGCCGGTCGCCCCGGCCGTATGCAGCATGCCGATCAATTCATGCACGGCGTCGTGCGGCACCTGGAAGGCAGGCCAGTGCTTGCACTGCACGAGAATGGTTTCCGGTGCACGATGCAGCTTGAGGTCGATGCCGCCATCGGTGTGCCGGGTCTTCTGGCCGCTGCCGGTGTGTTCCACTTCATAGCCGTTGAGGCGGAAGTGTTCGGCGATCATCCGTTCGAAAGCCTGCCACGACACGCGGGTCAGCGCGTCGTCATGGCGATAGCGAACGGGACGGAAGCCGCTCATCGGACGACGTTCCGCAACGACTGGACCCTGTGACGCCGAAGAGCGTCCGTGCAGACTTCCATGGCATTCCCCTGTGCCATCCTGACGCCCGCCCCCTCGGCCGGCCGGATGGATCGCCCGACTATAGCGGCTTATCGGAGGGGCGCGGCCGGCGCCAAAGGGTTGTGGCCGAATTTGGGTATCGCCTGTGTCGGTTGCGTTACAGGGCTGCGGGTGGTGATCAAGCCTCACCCGATGAACGTCTGCTTAGGGTCACGATAGACGCAGCAGGTCCAGCCATGGTGTCCCGGTACCCGGCACGGTCTAATTGCGCCGGGACGAAGACGGGCCATCGGGGTCCGCCGTCGGGAAAGGAGTGTCGTCGATGAAGGGTCTGATCGGGCTGGCGCTGGTGCTGTTGGCGCCGGGCGCAGCAAGTGCGGCGGGTTTCGATTGCGCGAAGGCGTCCAGCGAGGCAGAGAAACAGGTATGCGCCTCGCCGAAGCTTTCCGCCCTGGACAGCGACCTGGGCAAGGCATTCCAGGCCGCCGTGCAGGCGCATCCCGAGCTGGCCGATGCGATCCGCCTCGATCAGCGGCACTGGCTGGCCGGTCGCGACGATGTGACGTGGGGATTCAAGGCCAGTGCGCTGGACAATTCGATCCAGGAATCGCTCACCGGCCTGTATCAGCGACGTATTGCCGTGCTGAAAGGCGTGGGCAACAGGCCGGGTGGTCCCCTGGATGCCGTGCAGTCGGCATTGCCAGGGATTCCCGCGGGAACCACCGATGTGGTCAAGGCGCTGGCTTCGGCAGGTGTGCTGACGCTTGCCAAAGAGGTTGAGGTACCGGACCCGAAGTCGCTGCCATTCCAGGCCGACGAATCGCTGCGCAAGCAGATCGATATGGACGACGGTCGCCTGACGAACCGTGTGCTGGATGGCTCTCCCCTCGGGTCGCTTTATGCGCTCGGTGGCACGGCCAATTGCTATTCCGAGGCGCCTTATCGACGGGATGGAAACAAAGCAGTGGGCGTGGATATGCCTCCGATCTGGGGCACCGACTGCATGACGCGACATGAAATCGCCCGCATCGGCAGCGATGTCGTCGCGTTGAGGGTGGACGGCGGCACTGCGGAAACCACCTTTGCCGCCAGCCGCTGGCAGGGCAAGGCATTCGGCCCCGCCGTGGAACTGCTTGCACGCTTCGACGTCACCCTTGCCCTGAAAGGCGCCGCCTGCGCACCGAAGGAATCGCCCTGCGATGAGTTCGGCAAGCTGGCCATGCAGTACGCCACGCGTTATGCGTTGCGTCCGCAGCCGGGCACCATCGACCGGCTGGACAAGGGGATGGACAAGGCGGCTTATGCGGCAGCCGTCGCTGTGGCCACCGCACCCGACGGTATTGCGCCGAAGGGCAAGGACACCGGTGCCGCCGAGCTGCCCACCTTCGGCAGCAAGATCACGGGCTACAACATGAGCGGCTATGCCAGCGAGGCCACCACCTTTCCGATCCGTTTCCGCAACGAAACCCTGCTGGGCCTGATCGGGCACGGGCATGTGGGCTGGCGTCAGAACGACGACTGGCTGGTGTCCGCATGGCGGCTCAAGGGCGGCAAGCTGGAGCCCGTCGCTTCTGCATATATCGAGGCCAACCCGGGGCGTATCCTGTTCTCGTCGTCGGTGCCACCCACGCCAAGGCCCTCTTTGTGAACGTTTTCGCCACCACCATGAGCAGGTCGGTCCGCTGGACGGGCATGCTCACCCTCGTGATCCTGTTTCTCGTCGTGGGGCTGATGGCCTCACGGCCGAATGCCACCTTCAGCGTGCCGCTGTCCGGGCTGTTGCTGGTGATCCTGTCGATCACTTATGCCTTGTCGCCCTTTCGCTATGAAGTGGCTGACGGGCAACTGGTCGTGCGCCGTCAGGTGGGGCGTGCCACGGCGAACCTGCGCGGGGCGAAGGTCGAGATCGATCCGGAGGCCTTCCAGGGGTTGATTCGTACCTTTGGCAACGGCGGGTTCTTTGCCGTGCATGGCATGTACTGGTCGCGGCGACTGGGCTCGGTACGGGTGTTCGCCCGCAACCGTGATCACGGCGTGGTGCTCACGCTGGCGACGGGCAAGAAATGGGTGCTGTCGCCGGACAACCCGGCGGCCTTCGCAGCAGCGATAAAAGCCCAGTCCTGACCCTGTAGGAGCGCGCCTTGCGCGCGACCGGTTATCGCGAGAACCTTTTTCTTTCGCAATAACCGGTCGCGCGCAAGGCGCGCTCCTACAGGGGTGGGTCAGGCTTTTTTGCGGCGCAGGAAGTAGCCGGCGCCCAGGATCGCGAACCAGACGGGGCTGGCGATCAGGGCCTGCCGGGTGTCGCTTTCCAGGGTGAGAAGCACCAGCACGAAGGCGAAGAATGCGAGGCAGGCGTAGCACATGAACACCCCGCCGGGCATCTTGTAGGTCGATACGGCGTGCAGCTCGGGGCGCTTCCTGCGATACGCGATATAGGCGCACAGGATCAGCGACCACACGAACATGAAAAGGATCGCCGAGAGCGTGGTCACCAGGGTGAATGCGGTGACCAGGTTCGGGATCATGTACACCAGCATCGCGCCGCCGAACAGGCAGATGCACGAGAACAGCAGGCCATTGGAGGGCACGGCGGCGCGCGAGAGCTTCTTGAAGGGCTTCGGCGCGTGGTCCTCTTCCGCCAGGCCATACATCATGCGGCTGGTGGAGAAAATGCCGCTGTTGGCCGACGAGGTGGCCGAGGTCAGCACCACGAAGTTGATCAGGCTGGCGGCGGCGGGGATGCCGGCAAGCACGAACAGTTCCACGAAGGGGCTCTTGCCGGGCAGCACTTCACGCCACGGCGTCACCGACATGATGACGATGAGCGACAGTACGTAGAACAGGATGATGCGCACGGGGATCGAGTTGATCGCCTTGGGCAGGTTGCGTTCCGGGTTCGCGGTTTCCGCTGCCGTGGTGCCCACCAGCTCGATACCCACGAAGGCGAATACGGCAATCTGGAAGCCGGCGAAGAAGCCGCCGACGCCCTTGGGGAAGAATCCGCCGTCGCTCCACAGGTTGGTCAGCGAGGCCTGGTGGCCGTCCGGAGAGTGGAAGTGCCAGGCGATCATGCCGAAACCGGTGACGATGAGCGCGCAGATGGCCACGATCTTGATCAGGGCGAACCAGAATTCCAGCTCGCCGAAGAGCTTCACGGTGGTGAGGTTCAGCGTCAGCAGCAGGAGCACGCACAACACCGCGGGAATCCACGGCGCCAGTCCGGGGAACCAGAACTGCGCGTAGGAGGCGATGGCGATCACATCCGCGATGGCGGTGATGATCCAGCAGAACCAGTAGGTCCACCCGCAGAAGAATCCGGCCCACGGCCCGAGCAGGTCGGTGGAGAAGTCGATGAACGACTTGTACTCCAGGTTGGACAGCAGCAGCTCGCCCATGGCCCGCATCACGAAGAACAGCATGATGCCGATGATGAGGTAGACGAAGAGGATGGACGGGCCGGCGAGGCTGATCGTCTTGCCCGAGCCCATGAACAGGCCCGTGCCGATGGCGCCGCCGATGGCGATGAGCTGGAGGTGGCGGTTGGAAAGGCTGCGCCGGAGATGCTCGGGCGAAGCGTCCTGCGGAAGGGACATGGGCGGCGGCTCGCAATCGTACGAAGCCCCGCAACATACGGGGGCCGCGGATCGGCCACAAGGGATAAAAGTATCGTGTCCTGTTAAATGAGGCGAGGCGCACGGGCTGGCCGGAGCGGCGAGTCGTATGCTGCGACGCGGCATGACACACCCTGTAGGAGCGCGCCTTGCGCGCGACCGGATGCCTGTGCCTGATCGGTCGCGCGCAAGGCGCGCTCCTACAGGGTGACTTCGCGTAGGGCGGCTACCAGGGTTTTCCGGTCGTAGGGCTTGGCGAGATAACGCATGCCTCCGGTAAGCCAGGGGTGCTGGTCCTTGTGCTCGCCGGAGGTGACCAGCACCGGCATGTCGCTATGGCGCAGGGCCAGTTCCTGCCCGGTCATCGTGCCGGGCATGCGCACGTCGGTGAACAGCACGTCGGCCTTGCCGGTCTGGAGCCATGCCTCGGCCACATCCGCATTGGGTGCGGTATGCACGGTATGTCCATCGCCCTCGAGCAGCATCGCGGTCAGTTCGCGGATGGTGTCGTCGTCTTCGACGAGCAGCACGACGAGGGGGGATGGGTGGGTCATGGGTATCCGGGAGCCTGGTGGAGCGGTTGATCGCGTGCAGATATCGCCTTGGACGTGAAGCCAATGTCAACGCGAACGCCTTGCATTCGCGCTATTCCATTGCCGCCCGGCTCCCCGCATCATAGCGTTTTTAAAGGGGGTACCCATGTCCGCACTCAGCCAGCGCACCATCGATGCCATTCGCAGCAACGAGTCCACCCTGCTGGCGAGCTGGTCCGCCAACCTGGAGGCCAGTGGTGCGTCGCGGGACATCCGTATCGCCCACTCCGAATTTGAGGCGCAGACGCGGGAATTCCTCCGCCTGCTGATCAACGGCTCGTCCACGGGCGATGCAAGCAGCGTCGCCAGCAACGAGTGGAGCGAAACGCGCGCCTTTCTCGAAAAGCTCTCGCGCAGCCGCGCGACGCAGGGCTTTGATTCGGCGCACACGGCGCAGTTCATCTTCTCGCTGAAGCAGCCGCTGTTCGAACTGCTGCAAAAAGAATACGCAAGCGATCCGGCCGACCAGGCGGGGCAGCTGTGGGCCATTTCCGAACTGCTCGATTCGCTCGGCATGCACACCATCCGCACGTTCCAGAAGTCGCGCGAGGAAGTCATCGCCCGCCAGCAGGAGGAAATGCTGGAGATGTCCACGCCCGTGGTGAAGCTGTGGGACGGCGTGCTGGCGTTGCCGATGATCGGTACGCTCGACTCCCAGCGTACCCAGGTGGTGATGGAGTCGCTGCTGCAGCGGATCGTGGATACCGGTTCGGAAATCGCCATCATCGACATCACGGGCGTACCCACCGTGGATACCCTGGTGGCGCAGCACCTGCTGAAGACGGTCACCGCCATCCGTCTCATGGGTGCCGATGCCATCATCAGCGGCGTGCGTCCGCAGATCGCCCAGACCATCGTCCACCTGGGTCTCGATCTCCAGGGCATCGTGACCAAGGCCAATCTCGCCGATGCGCTGGCCCTGGCGCTCAAGCGCTCCGGTGTCCAGGTCAGCAAGGCGGGCTGACGCCATGGAACGCATCCCTATCCTGCGCATGGGCGAGTTCCTGCTCGTCACCATCCAGGTCGATATGCACGACCAGCTGGCACTCACCCTGCAGGACGATCTTTCAGAGCGCATCAGCCGCACCTCGGCCAAGGGTGTTCTGATCGATATTTCGGCGCTGGACATGGTCGACTCCTTCATCGGTCGCATGATCGGCATGATTTCCGGGCTCTCGAAGGTCATGGATGCGGAGACCGTGGTTGTGGGCATGCAACCTGCCGTGGCCATCACGCTCGTGGAACTGGGGCTGGATCTACCGGGAGTGAGCACGGCACTTGATGTGGAGCGCGGCATGAAGCTGCTCCGCAAGCGCGTGCACGACCAATGACCTCCGCTCGCAGTGGTTCGCAACCGATCCGCACCGAGCAGGACATCGTGCTGGCGCGCCAGATGGCACGCAAGCTCGCTGTCGAATGCGGGCTGCGTCTGGTCGATCAGACCAAGCTGGTGACCGCGGCCAGCGAACTGGCTCGTAACGCCGTTACCTACGGTGGTGGTGGCGACATGGACTGGGAAATCGCGGAAGACGGTGTACGCAAGGGGCTACGCCTCGTCTTTCGTGACGAAGGGCCTGGTATCCCCGATGTAAAGCTCGCCATGACCGACGGCTGGACCTCGGGCAACGGGCTGGGCCTGGGCCTTACCGGCGCACGTCGCCTGGTCGACGAGTTCTCGCTCGAAAGCGCGCCAGGCGTCGGCACGCGCGTGACAATCTGTAAATGGAGCTGAGATTTGCCGGCGGCCTGACGCATAGGGTTCCCATCGAGGACAGCACGCAGATTGGCCATGCGCGACGCGTGGCCCAGCAGCTGGCCCTCGAAGCCGGCTTCGACGAAGTGGATACCGGCCGCGTGGCCCTGGTGTGCACCGAACTGGCCAGCAACGTGCTGCGTCATGCCCGGGGCGGAGAAGTCCATATCGCGGTCGTGCCCGGCACCCGCGTTCGCGGGGTCGAGGTGATTGCGGTCGATCGTGGTCCGGGTTTCGTACTGGCCCAGTGCCTGCCGGACGGTTACTCCACGGCGGGTTCGCGTGGCGAAGGGCTGGGTGCGATACAGCGACAGGCCCAGGTCATGGATATGTATGCCGACGAGCGTGGTGCCGTGGTCCTGGCACGTATGTATCCCCGGGCTTTTCCCGGTTCCGACATCCGCTTCGGCGCTACCCAGCAATTGCTGGCCGACGAACTGGTATGCGGCGATGGCTGGGCCTTCGCCGTGCACGACAAGGGACGGGCCGCCATCCTGGTGGACGGGCTGGGGCATGGAGCGCTGGCCCACGATGCGGCCCTGGCCTGCGTGGAGGCCTATCTTGAGGGCCCTGGCGATGAACCGGTTGCCTTGATGGGCACGCTGGGCGCCGCCATGTCGTCCACGCGCGGTGGTGCGGTGGCGCTGGCGCGTTACGACGCCACCACGGGTGCACTGCGTTTCGCTGGCATCGGCAACGTGTCGGCCAGCCTGCAGGACCTCGGCGGCTCGCGCGGACTGGCCTCCTATCCCGGCATCGTGGGCGGCCCCACCCGGCGTACGCAGGGCTTCGATTTTCCAGCGGCACGAGGCAAGCTTCTGCTCATGCATAGCGACGGCCTGCAGTCACGCTGGAACCTGCGTGACTATCCGGGGCTGGTAACCCGCCATCCCGCCGTCGTCACGGCGCTTCTGTATCGTGATTACAACCGCGGCCGTGACGATGTCACGGTCTTTGCCATGACCCTGGAGGATCGCGCATGAGCGGCAGTGACGATACCGCGCGCCTTCGCGCAGAGAACGACGCGCTTCGCGCGGAGCTGGATGAAACCAACCAGGGCGTGCTGGCGCTGTACGCCGAGCTGGACATCCAGGCGGAGCAGTTGCGCCAGGCCTCCGAGCTGAAAAGCCGCTTCCTGTCGTACATGAGCCACGAGTTCCGCACCCCGCTGGGTTCCATCCTCAGCATGACTCGCCTGCTGGTCGATGAGCTCGACGGGCCGCTCAACGAAGAGCAGCACAAGCAGGTCGGCTTTGTCGCCGGTGCGGCACGGGAACTGAGCGACATGGTGGACGACCTGCTCGACCTGGCGAAGATCGAGGCCGGCCGCATCACCATCTCCCCGGCGTGGTTCGAACTGGTGGACCTGTTTGCCGCCCTGCGCGGCATGTTCCGCCCCATCGTGGACACGACGGAAGCCGACCTGATCTTCGAAGAGCCGCAGGGCATGCCGAAGCTCTACACGGATGACAAGAAGCTTGCGCAGATCCTGCGCAACTTCATTTCCAATGCGCTGAAGTTCACTCCACGTGGCGAGATCCGTGTCTCGGCCGAGCTGGAAGCCGATGGCCGGGTGCGTTTTTCGGTTCGCGATACGGGGATCGGCATTCCGCCCGACCTCCAGGGCATTCTTTTCGAAGACTTCACCCAGGTCGATTCACCCTTGCAGCGGCGGGTGCGCGGCACGGGCCTGGGATTGTCCCTGTGCCGTCAGTTCGCGCATCTTCTTGGAGGCGAGGTGGGGCTTGAGAGCACGCCGGGCAAAGGCTCCGTCTTCCATGTCGTGCTGCCCAGGCAACTTGCTCCCGAGGTGACCGATGGCGCCTGTTGATCGCCTGCTGATCGTCGATGACAACGCTGCCACGCGTTATGCGATGCGGCGCACCGTGGAACGCCATGGTTACGTGGCCGTCGAGGCCGGCACGGGCACCGAGGGGCTGATGCTGCTCGAAACGACCGAGGTGTCGGCCGTGATCCTCGACGTGAACCTGCCCGACATGAGCGGTTTCGACGTGGTGCGCAAGCTGCGCGACACACCGGCGACGGCACTGTTGCCCGTCGTGCATGTATCCGCCGCCTCGATCGATACCGGTGACCTCATCACGGGCCTGGATAACGGTGCGGATGCTTACCTCATTCATCCCGTCGATCCAGACGTGCTGCTGGCCACCATTCGTACGCTGTTGCGCGTGCGCAAGGCGGAAGACGAACTGCGCGATGCCGAAGCGCGGTTCCGGGAAATATTCACGAGCATCGCCGCACCCATTGCTGTCATCGACGAGGGCCTGCGTGTGATCGAGGCCAACGATGCGTTCCGCCGTCTCGTCGGCGATGCAGGCTGCGACGACGCACTGGTGACCTGCTTTGCCCAGGGCCAGTCGGAAAGCCTGCAAGGCATGCGTGAGGCGCTGCAATCCAAGCAGCGATGGCGGGGCGTGCTGGCGATGCATGCGGCAGCCGGCGAAAGGGAGACCGAATGGCGCATCACGCCGCACCGGCATGATGCCGGGCTCGTCTTCGTGGACGACGTCACCGAACAGCGCCGGCGCGAGCGCGACCAGCTGGAGCGCATCGACACGGCCAATCTCCAGCTGGCGCTGGAAATTGCCGAGCGCGAGCGTACCGAACTGCAACTGCTACAGGCGCAGAAGATGGACGCGCTGGGCAAGCTTACCGGCGGCATCGCGCACGATTTCAACAACCTGCTCACCAGCATCATCACGGGTATCGACCTCATCAACCGGCAGATCGGCGATGCGAATCCGGAGCGCCTGCATCGTTTCGCCGATGCAGCACTGGGTTCGGCACGCCGGGCGGCGGCGCTGACGCATCGCCTGCTTGCGTTTGCCCGCCAGCAGGCGCTGGATACGCGGCCTACCGATCTCAACGAGCGCGTGCGTTCGCTGGAAGACATGCTGCACCGTACGATCGGCGAACACGTGGAGCTGGTGCTGGAACTGGCGGAAGGATGCACCATCGCCAATGTGGACCCGAACCAGCTCGATAACGCCATCATCAACCTGGTCATCAATGCACGCGATGCGATGCCCCATGGTGGTGTGGTGCGCGTGAGCACGGCAGGCCTGTGTATTCGTGGCGATGCGGAACTCGCCGACGGCGACTACGTGGCGCTTACCGTGAGCGATAACGGCCAGGGCATTCCGGCGCAGGTGCTTGCGCAGGTGTTCGAGCCGTTCTTCACCACCAAGCCGCTTGGCCAGGGTACGGGGCTGGGCCTGTCGATGATCTACGGCTTTGCGCGACAGTCCGGTGGGCAGGCACGTATTCAAAGCGAGGTCGGCAAGGGCACGCAGGTAAGCCTGTTGCTGCCGGCCAGCCAGCAGGCGGTGGAAGCGGTGCCTGCATTGCGCAGCACCGTCGAACGCGGGCGCGGCGAGCGGGTGCTGCTTGTAGAGGACACCGCATCGTTGCGCATGATGGCCGCCGAGGTGCTTCGCGATGCGGGCTACGATTGCATCGTTACCGATGACACGGAGCACGCATTGCGCGTGCTGCGTGGTGATGACGCCATCGATCTGTTGCTGACCGATGTCGGCATGCCCGGCATGAACGGTCGCGAGCTGGCGGAAGTGGCGCGCGCGTGGCGGCCGGCGCTGCCGGTGCTGTTCATGACCGGCTACGCGGAAAATGCGATGGACCGGGCCAGCTTCCTCGGCCAGGGCATGGACATGATCACCAAGCCCTTCGAAATCGACGACCTGCTAGCCCGCATCCGCCACATACTCGACTAACCCCCGTAGGAGCGCGCCTGCGCGCGACCGGTTTCAGCGATATGGATCGGAATCGCTGAAACCGGTCGCGCGCAGGCGCGCTCCTACAGGGAGATCAGAAGCCTTCGAGGACGATCTTGCCTTTGGCGGTGTGGCTTTCGATGAGTTTGTGCGCGCGGCGCAGGTTTTCGGCGGTGATACGACCGAAGTGTTCGCCCAGGGTCGTGCGAAGCGTGCCTGCATCCACCAGCGAAGCGACACGTTCAAGCAGTTCGTGCTGCTTGATAATGTCGGGTGTCTGGTAGGTCGAGC
The DNA here is from genome assembly GCF_023699965.1 of Luteibacter anthropi. Classification (NCBI taxonomy): domain Bacteria; kingdom Pseudomonadati; phylum Pseudomonadota; class Gammaproteobacteria; order Lysobacterales; family Rhodanobacteraceae; genus Luteibacter; species Luteibacter anthropi. The sequence goes on along the minus strand of NZ_CP077072.1, from coordinate 779,829 downwards.
GGGTGAACATCGACTCGGTGTGCAGCGAGATGCTCTTGCGCTTGAGCTTCATGCCGTCCAGCGTCTTCGGGTCGTCGATGAAGGCCAGCTTGCCCTGCGGTTTGATGATCTCCACGAGCTGGTCGTAGTACTGGTCGGTGTGGGTCAGGCTGATGGCATAGTCCACCCCCTGGATACCGAGAGCTTCGAGTTGCGGGCCGAGCGGTTTGCCGTGATCGATGACATGGTGCGCACCCAGTTCCCGCACCCACTGCTTTGTCTCGTCGCGCGACGCGGTGCCGATCACCGTGATGCCGGTGAGCTGGCGCGCAAGCTGCACGAGGATCGAACCGACGCCTCCGCCGGCACCGATCAGCAGCAGGGTCTGGCCCTTGCCGCTCTTTTCGGCAATATCGAAGCGGTCGAACAGCAGTTCCCAGGCGGTGATGGCGGTGAGCGGCAGGGCGGCGGCGTGGGCGTCGTCGAGGCTGCGGGGCTTGTGGCCGACGATGCGCTCGTCCACCAGCTGGAATTCCGCGTTGCTGCCCGGGCGGATCAGCGAGCCGGCATAAAACACCTCGTCGCCGACCTTGAACAGACTTACCTCGTTGCCGACAGCCTCCACACGTCCCACCGCGTCGAAACCCAGCACGCGGGGTTCTCCGGTGGCCATGCCGTTGCGCACCTTGGTATCGACCGGATTCACCGAGACGGCGCGCACGGCAACCAGCAGGTCGCGGGGACCGGGAACGGGGCGGGGCAGGTCCACCTCGACGAGGCTGGCAGGATCGTCGATGGGCAGGCCGTGCTGGGTATAGGCGATGGCTTTCATGGCGGAAGGTCCGTTGAGGGTATGAGGCCTATGTTGGCCCTCGCTTTCAACGAGAAAAACCCGTATCCGGAGGCATCACTTTCGTTATTCGGTTGAAAATGCCCGGCTGCCTAAAAAGCAGATATCCAGCCTCGCCGGCCGCGCCTATGATGCGCGCACGGCGTTACGCCGTGACAGGGGCATAGGGATGTCGGAAGGGAAAACAGCAGGGCCCCCGGTCGATCGGCAACTGGCCGAGACGATGGATGCCTTACAGGCATTCGGCAGGATGGAGCGCGATGCGCAGCTGGGCAATGTGGAAGCCCAGTTCCTCGTTGGTGAAGCCTATTTCGATGGCCGTGAAGTGGCGCGTGACCGCCAGCGCTCGGCTCATTGGTTCCGCCGCGCGGCGGAACAGGGGCACCTGGAAGGGCAGTGCCGGCTCGCGGAGCACTACGCCGAGGGGCAGGGCGTGCCGCTCGATCCCATCGAGGCGGTGATCTGGTACCAGCGTGCGGCGGACACCGGTTATGCCGAGGCGCAATGCGCGCTGGGCACGATGCATGCGCGCGGCCAGGGCGTGGAGGCCAGTCGTGAGCAGGCCTTGCACTGGTGGGGCCTGGCCGCTGACCAGGGGCATGTCCAGGCCTGCCTGAACCTGGGCGTGTCGCATTATTTCGGTCGTGGCGTGCCGCGTGATGCCGAGCTGGCGTTTGCTTTCTACAGCAAGGCGGTGGAACGCGGCAGCCCGGAGGCCCGGGGCTATGGCGATGCGTTGTGCAGCATCGCGCATATGTACTGTGATGGCATCGGCGTGGCACGTAGTACCCGTCTCGGTGCGCTGCATTACCGCCGCGCGGCGGAAATGGGCAATGCCAGTGCGCAGTTCGCGCTGGGGCGCATGTTCATGGATGGCAGCGATGGCCTGCCTGTCGACCATCCGCAGGCGAAGCACTGGCTGGGGCTGGCGGCGGAGCAGGGCGACAACGAAGCGAAGCAACGCCTGGCGATGCTCGATGCCGAGCCGGAGGCTGAAGCAGTACCGGAAAGGATTGCCCGGCTGGGGCCGCAGGATGCCGAGGGGCAGTTCGACCTGGGCAGGCGCCTCGCGCTGGGCGATGGCGTGGCGCGCAATGATCCGGAGGCGATCCGCTGGCTGGCGCTGGCGGCCGAGCGTGACCATGTGGCCGCGCAGTGCCTGCTGGCGCAGATGATCGACGGAGGGCGCGGCGTGCCGCGCAACGTCGAGGAAGTGCTGCGGCTGTACCGGCTTGCCGCGTCGCAGGGCTATCCGGAAGCCCAGTACGAGCTGGGACGTTTTCATGAAACCGGCGATGGCGTGCCGCGAAATCTTTCGGTGGCGCGCGCGTGGTATCGCAAGGCCGCGGCCCGCGGCCACCTGAAAGCCATCCGCCGCCTCGAACCCCGCCCCTGGTGGAAGCTCTGGTAACCCCGTAGGAGCGCGCCTTGCGCGCGACCGGTTCTTGCGATCTGCTTCCATTTCGCGACAACCGGTCGCGCGCAAGGCGCGCTCCTACAGGGGGGGACCATGACTTCCGGCGCTTCACGCCCTTGCTCGCCCGGCGCGACTATCGCCGGGTCAACTTCCCCAGGGGCAACCTTTCCATGCGCAAACCTCTCGTCCGTGCGCTCGCCATCGCGCTCGCCGGTGTCTCGTCGGTCGCGTTCGCCGCGCCGGCTGCCGATCCGGCCGCCCAGACCACCACCCAGCTGCCGCGTGGCATCACGCCCACGCACTACGACGTGTCCATCGCCACGCACGCCGACAAGCTCAGCTTCGACGGCAAGGTGTCCATCGACCTTACGGTGGCCACACCCACGAGCTCGATCACGCTCAACGCGATCGACATGAGCTTTGCGAAGGTGTCCCTTGCGCCGGTGAAGGGCAAGGCCAGCTTTGCTGCACCGAAGGTCAAGGTGGATGAAGAGGCGCAGACCGCCACATTCACCTTCGACCATGCGATCCCCGCCGGCGACTACCGCCTGACGATGGATTACTCGGGCAAGATCGGCACGCAGGCCAACGGCCTGTTCGCCATCGATTACGACACCGAGCACGACGGCAAGAAGCGCGCGCTCTACACGCAGTTCGAGAACTCCGATGCACGCCGTTTCATCCCGTCGTGGGACGAACCGGCCTACAAGGCCACCTTCACCCTCGACGCCACGGTGCCCAGCGGCCAGATGGCCGTGAGCAACATGCCGGCCGCCTCGACGAAGGATCTCGGCAACGGCCTTTCGAAGGTGAGCTTCGCGCAGACGCCGAAGATGTCCACCTACCTGCTGTTCTTCGGCACGGGCGATTTCGAGCGCGCCACCACCACGTCCGATGGCGTGGAAATCGGTGTCATCACGCAGAAGGGCAAGATCTCGCAGGCGCAGTTCACCCTCGATACGGGCAAGGCCGTGTTGAAGGAATACAACGCGTACTTCGGCGTGCCGTATCCGCTGCCCAAGCTCGACAACATCGCCTCACCGGGGCAGAGCCAGTTCTTCTCGGCGATGGAAAACTGGGGCGCGATCTACACCTTCGAGTATTCGCTGCTGCTCGATCCGTCGTTCTCCACCCAGGGCGACAAGCAGGAAGTGTTCAACACCGCCGCGCACGAAATGGCGCACCAGTGGTTCGGCGACCTGGTGACCATGCGCTGGTGGGACGACCTCTGGCTTAACGAAGGGTTCGCCTCGTGGCTCGCCTCGCGCACCACGGAGCGCCTGCACCCGGAATGGCATACCGAGCTCGACGCCGTGGGTACGCGCGAGGCGGCGATGAGCCAGGATTCGGTGGCGACCACGCATCCGGTCGTGCAGCACATCGATACGGTGGAGCAGGCCAGCCAGGCTTTCGACAACATCACCTATGCCAAGGGTGAATCCGTCATCCACATGCTGGAGGCCTATGTGGGCCCGGATGCATGGCGCAAGGGCGTGCAGGATTACATCAAGGCGCACGCGTATTCGAACACGGTGTCGGACGATCTGTGGAAGGCCATCGATGCGGCGGCCGGCAAGCCGGTGAGCACGATCGCCCACGACTTCACCTTGCAGCCGGGCATTCCGCTCGTGCGCGTGGATGAGGTCACCTGCGCCAATGGCAGCACCACGCTGAAGCTTTCGCAGGGTGAATTCACCCGGGATCGCCCGGACAAGACGCCGCTGCGCTGGCACGTGCCGGTGATTGCGAAGACGCTGGGCGGTGCGCCGGCCTCGACCCTGCTCGACGGCGAAGGCACGCTCACCGTGGCAGGCTGCGGCCCGGTGCTGGTGAATGCCGGACAGACCGCCTACTACCGCACGGCGTACAAGCCGGAGCAGTTCAAGGCCTTGCAGCAGTCGTTCGCGAAGCTGCAGCCGATCGACCAGCTGGGCCTGGTGGCCGATACCTGGGCCCTGGGCATGACGGGTCTGCAGCCGGCATCCGACGTTCTTGACCTGGTGAAGGTCACGCCGCGCGATGCATCTCCGGTGTTGTGGAACGACATCGCTGGCGACCTGGCCGGGCTGGATACGTATTACGACGGCGAAGCGAAGCAGCAGGCGGTGTTCCGCAAGTTCGCCATCGCGCGCCTGAGCCCGAAGCTCGACGAACTGGGCTGGGAGCCGAAGGCGGGCGAAGCCTCGCCGGTGACTCTCCTGCGTTCGCGCCTGATCGGTACGCTGGGTCGCCTTGGCGATGCCAAGGTGATTGCCGAAGCCCGCAACCGTTACCAGAGCGACAAGATGGCGCCCGACCTGCGCAAGGTGATCCTCGGCGTGGTGGCGTACAACGCGGATGCCGCGACGTGGGACAAGCTGCATGCACAGGCGAAGGCCGAGAAGACGCCGCTGGTGAAGGATCGCCTGTATGCCCTGCTGGCCTCGACGCGCGACGAAGCGCTGGCGAAGCGTGCGCTCGAACTGGCCATCACGGACGAGCCGGGCGCGACCAACAGCGCGAGCATGCTGACGCGCGTGTCTGGCAGTCATCCGGAGCTGGCCTTCGATTTCGCCGTGAGCCACAAGGACAAGGTGGACACCTTCGTCGATGGTTCCTCGGCGTCGCGTTACTACCCGCGGCTGGCCTACGGTTCGCTGGACGAGGCGATGATTCCGAAGGTGGAAGCGTTTGCGCAGAAGTATCTCGCGGCAACATCGCGTCGCGAGGCCGAAAGCGCGGTGGCCAACATCCGTTATCGCCTGCAGGTGCGCAAGGAGCGTCTGCCTGCCGTGGATGCGTGGTTGCAGAAGAACGGTTGATGGTGGTTTGAAAACGCCCGCCGGTCACACGACCGGCGGGCGTTTTTTGTAGGAGCGCGCCTCGCGCGCGACCGGTTGTCGCGAACGGGTACATATCGCGATAACCGGTCGCGCGCGAGGCGCGCTCCTACAAGGGTGAGGTTACTCGCAGGCGGCGGTGAGGGCGTCGCGGAAGCGGAGGGAATCGACCAGGGCTGCTGCCAGCAGACCCTTGAAACGATCACCCTTGCCGCAGGTCGGCAGGCGGTAAAGCTCCGCGTCGTCACCGCGCCGGTCCACGCCGTGCGAGACCAGGCAGCTGCGATCCAGCGACACCACCACCGTGCCCGCGCACAGACGTCGTGCGAGGGCGTTGATCGTCGTATCGCCCATGCCGGTGACCGCTTGCGCGGTGACATCGATATTGAGAAAGCGCCCGCAGGCGTGGGCAAACTCGTACACGTCAAACAGCAGCACGTCGGTGCTGGCGAATTCACGCACGGAAAGACGCGGCGGCAACGGACCCGGATCGAACAGGCGCAGCATGCGCCGCTCGCCGGCCAGTTCCAGCGTGGCGGCCACGGCATCGATATTGGCCTGCGCCGAAATCAGCAGGACGCGGGCATCAGCGAGCAGGTCGGTCTGCCGGGCGATGAAGTCGCCGTCGAGATGTTCGTTGGCCCCATCGGCCACGACCGAAAGCGTCGGGCTCTTGCCGTCGCCGATCTCGGTGGCCCGGCCAGTGCGCACGCCGGCTACGACCTGCCAGCGCGCAGTACCGCGTGCCGGCAATCCGGATGGATCGATGATGTCGTCGCCGATGGCGGCGATCAGCGCGGTGGGCACACCGCTGCGTGACGCGGCGAGGGCCTGGTGCCAGGCCTTGCCGCCGGGTGCGCGTTCGAACGAGGTGGCAGCGACCGGCTCGCCCGGACGAGGAAGGCGCGGCACATGCCAGCGCTCTTCCTCGTGGTAACCGCCGACGACCAGGAGACGCGCGGCGGTCATTCGATCAGAAGCGTTCGAGCACGCCGGCGATGGTCGCCGTCATGAAGGTGGCGATGGTGCCGCCCAGCACGGCGCGCAGACCGAGGCGGGCGAGGTCGGCGCGACGGTTCGGGGCGAGGCCGCCGATGCCGCCGAGCTGGATCGCGATGGACGAGAAGTTGGCGAAACCGCACAGCGCATAGGTGGCGATCAGGCGGCTTTCCGGCAGCATCTGGGGCAGGTGGCGGGCGAGGTCGGCATAGGCCACGAACTCGTTGATGACCACCTTCTGGCCGATGAAGCTGCCGACCAGGGTGGCGTCCTGCCAGGGCACGCCGATGAGCCACGCCACCGGGGCCAGCACCCAGCCGAAGATGGTTTCGAGGCTGAGGCTCACCGGATGACCGGCCTGCACCGACAGCCATGCATTGAGGCTGTGGTCGCCGCCGAGCGTACCCACCCACTGCACCGGCGCATTGACCAGCGCGATGAGTGCGATGAAGGCCAGCAGCATGGCACCGACGTTCATGGCCAGCTTCAGGCCGTCGCCCGCGCCACCGGCAGCGGCGTCGATGACGTTGGCGGTGGTCTTCTCCACTTCGATGCGCACGGTGCCGCGGGTGAGCGGCTCGCCGGTCTCGGGCACCAGGATCTTGGCCAGCACCATGGTGGCGGGGGCGGCCATGACGCTTGCGGTGAGCAGGTGCTTGGCGAAGAACATGCGCTGCGCCGGGTCGTCGCCGCCGAGCATGGCGACGTAGGCGGCCATCACCGAACCGGCGATATGGGCCATGCCGCCGATCATCACGGTCATCAGCTCCGCCTGGGTCATCCGCTCGATGTACGGCTTGATGGTCAGGGGGGCCTCGGTCTGGCCGATGAACACGCTGGCGCAGACGCTGGTGGTCTCGGCACCGGACACGCGCATCACCTTGGTGATGACCCAGGCCATGCCCTTGACGATCTGCTGCATCACGCCGAGGTGATAGAGCACGCCGGTAAGGGCAGCGAAGAAGACGATGGTGGGCAGCACCTTCACGGCGAAGATCACGCCGAACTTCTCGCTGTCGAGCAGGCTGCCGAAGATGAAGCGCGAGCCCACGTCCACGTAGTCGAGCAGGCGCACGAAGCCGGTGGCGATGGTGTCGAAGACATCACGGCCCAGCGGCACCTTGAGCACGATGGCGGCGAAGACGATCTGCAGGCCAACACCGGTGGCGACGAGCTTCCAGTCGACCACGCGCTTGTTGTTGGAGAAACAGAAGGCGATGGCGATCAGGGTCGCCAAACCGAACAGGCCAAACAGAACGTGGCCCAAGAGACCCAGCATCGTGACTTACCCCTTGCAAAGGCCGGGGGTAGCCCCGTGACCGCTTTAAAAAACGGGAGGTTACGGGAGGTGGCGGTGTGGGGCAAGGCGCACTGCGAAAAAACCGTCTCGCCAGTCCGGAGACCGGGGCGCCGGGCTCCTTCTTTCGCAGGAGCGACGGGTGGTTAGCGGGTGGGCTGGTGGGAAGGCCAGGGATCGCAGCGGGTGCGGTGGAGGCAACCGCGGGGTGTCTTGCATCGACGGGGGCGACGGCGCTTAATCTCGTGATTCCCCAACGCTCGATGCGACAGGTCGTTCCATGAACCTCTTCCTCACTATCGCCCTGGTGCAGCTCGTGGCCCTGATCACGCCCGGGCCGGACTTCTTCTTCGTTTCCCAGCTGGCGGCCAGCCGCTCGCGCCGCGAAGCCATTGCGGGCGTCATCGGCATCGCCATGGGCGTGGCCGTATGGGCGGCGCTGGCCCTGCTCGGCCTGCAACTGCTGTTGCACAAGCTGGTGTGGCTGGAGCGCGGCATTGCCATCGCCGGCGGCGCCTACCTGTGCTGGATGGGCGTGAAAATGCTGCGCGCTTCGTGGAAGGCCAACCCGGACGCGGCCGTGCCGGTGGTGGACGTGCGCGATTCCAGCCCGGGCCGGGCCCTGCTGCGCGGGCTGGCCACGAACCTTGCCAATCCCAAGGCCGCGATCTTCTTCGCCTCGATTTTCTCGGCCTTCCTGGGTGAAGGCGTGAACCCGGCCGCGCGCTGGGGCCTGTGGGCGCTGGTCACCGGGGAAACCATGCTGTGGTTCGGCGTGGTGGCGGCGGTGTTCGCCCTGCCGGCAATGCGTCGCGGCTATGTACGGGCGGCGCGCTGGATCGACGGTGGTGCAGGGGTGATCTTCACCCTGTTTGGCCTGCACCTCATCCTGGGTCGCCGGGCGGTCTGACGACCGCCCTTGTCGGTTCAGCTTTTTTCGAGGTTTCGTCCCACATGCGACAGGCTCGCCGCGAAGCGGGCCAGGTCGGGTGGGAGCATGCCCTTCAGGGCATCGCCGGCCACTTCGGCCACCAGGGTGCGCACCCGGTCGGCCATGCGCTTGCCCAGCGGGGTCAGTGCGATGTCCACGAGGCGGCGGTCGGCGGTGTTGCGCTCGCGGCCCATCAGGCCACGTTCGATACCGGCATCCACCGCATGGGTGACGGTGCTGGCATTCACGCCGCAGGCCATCGCCAGCTCGGTGGAGATCATGCTGCGGCGACCGGCCAGCAGCAGGAGCATTTCCGCCTGCAGGGCGGTGATCCCGAATTCGCGCTGGGCCCGGCGCCCCACCGCATCGCGCAGGCGGGAGCCGGCCAGCATGAGATCACGTCCCAGGGCGAGCGCGGCGGAAGGACTCGCGTCGCGCTCGACCACGATGGCGCCGTGCTCGAAAGCCGGACGTTCGGCGTGGGTGGCTGCCGTAGCTGTCATGTCCACGCCGCTCATCAGTTTGCCGACCTCCGCCATGCCCCCGGCGGGATGCCGACGGTGCGGGTGAATACCCGGGTGAAATGGCTTTGTTCGGCGAAACCGCAGGCCAGGGCTACATCGGCCAGCGACATGTCGCTGGTGCGAAGCAGGGCCTGGGCACGTTCGATACGACGGTCGAGCAACCAGCGGTGTGGCGGCTTGCCCATGCTCCGGCGGAAGGCGCGGGAGAAATGGTTCACCGACAATCCGCAGGCCTCGGCCACCGCGGCCACGGGGAAGGACTGGTCGAGCCGCTCTTCCATGAAGGCCACGGCGCGACGCTCCTGCCATCCGGCCAGGCCGCCGCGGGTGATGCCGCTGGGTTCGGCAGTCGAGGGGCTGCACGGCAGGATCGCGCGCAGGGCGAGGGCAACGTGGGCGACCAGCGGTGTATTTGGCATATCCGTGCGCAAGCTGTCGAAGAGGATGCTGGCCAGCGTCCGTACGGCAGGCGGATGACCCTGCGTGCAGGTCAGCCCGTCGGCCTGGCGACGGAAGAAGATGGCGCCGGCGCCGTCTCCATCCGTGGCGCGGGCAGCCCGGTAGACCAGCAACAGGTCGTCGGCCGTCCCGTCGAGAACGATCTCGGTCAGGGCGGCACGTCCGCGCAGGTTTTCCAGCAGGTTTTCCGCACCGGGACGGTCGCCCCGGTCCAGTGCGGCTGAGCGCTGGGCAAGGTCGACGATGACGGTGGCGGGGCGGGGGGGGACTGGGGGAAGGCTAGTGTCGATGCGGTACATCGGTGCCGATCCTCTCGGCGCTCGGGGGGAGGATCAAAGCATTGCGCACGCAAAGGTTGAGCCCTACCCCCGAATGGGGGACGGCCGGAAATGGTTATGTGACGCAGCGCACGACACCCGCCAGGATGGTCAGGATCACCACCGCGAGCACCACGTGCCGGAGGTAGGAACCCCCGGAAATACCGCCGTCATAGCTCGCATCGTCGAATTCCTGCGAGGCATCCCGGGGATGTCGCACGAAGGGCAGGCGCAGGCGTTTGCGGCGTGTCATGGGGTGATGTTCCACCGTCGCACGTCAAGGGACCGTCGCTCAGCGGGCGATGCGCGAGGTGTTTTTCAGCTCTTCGAGGATATCGGTGCCGCGCACGTCGATGTGGTCGAGGTTGTTGACGTAGAAACGCACGAAGGGCTCTTCGGTGTTTTTCGGCATCCAGGGCTTTGCCCATACGAAGACCACGCAACGACCGCCTTCGTCGATCAGCTTGTCCAGCCGCGCGCGCAGGAGCCGGCGGACGGCATAGGCGTCGATGTCCCTGGCCGTCAGGGTGATGGTGGGCCGCAGCTCGCTGTCGTCGTGCCGGAAGGGCCGGGTAAACGTGAGGAAATAGCCGCCCTCCTTCGTCGCGCGCAGGGTGGCCTTGCCCCACCACACGGCACGCGTGGCGGTGAGATCGGCGACCTTCTGCCGGTAGACGTTGCGGAACAGCTCGGCATAGGTGGTGCTCTCGCCACCGATCTCCACGCTGGCCTTGTCGAGGTCGTTGTCGCGACGGTGTTCCAGGAACTTCTGCACCAGCGACGAGAGCCGGTAGTAGTGGCTGGCCCGGGGTAGGTTGCCTCCGCCGCTGGCGGTGCGCCGGGGCGGTGGCGGGGTGGTCGTAGCGGTGGCCGGCGCCGTGACGGGCGGCACCGCACGGAAGTGATCGAGCGGCCGCTGGGCCTCGAACACGTCGGGCAGTTTCTCCTTGCGGTCGCCGTCCTTGCCGCGCACGACCTCGCAGGTGTCGGCGTGGTCTTCCAGGCGCCGCGAGCGAAAGTAAGGGCGGATGCGCAGGTTCTGTTCGGGCTTCTCCAGACAGGCGCAGATCAGGTGTGCCTGGCAGCCTTCGCCGATGCACAGGAAGGTGGCATCGGCACCCAGCAGGTCGGCCCAGTACAGCTCGTAGGCACGTTCGGCCGTGAGCCGTTCGTCGCGTCCGGGGTTGATCGCCTCGTCGATCGCCACGTGTATCCCTGCATCCCTGATGGTGCCTGCAATGTACACCGTCGACGGTTGCACGGATGACGTCGGGGTTTGCTACGCTCCGCCCCCATGATCGTACCCTTCTTCCTGCTGCTTCTCGTCATCGGACTCCTTCTGCTGTGGCGTCGTCGCCGTCGCTCGGGTCCGGTCTTTATCGTGCTGGCCCTGGCCTGGTTGTTCTATGCCGGTTGCGGGCCGCTTACCGGCACGCTGCTGGGCAACCTGCAATCGGGTTTTCCGCCGGACGTGACGAGTTGGGGGCAGCGCAACTACATCATCCTGCTGGGGGCCGGCACGGTACGCAGTGGCGCAGGCGTGGTGGAGCCCAGTTTCTATGCCAACGGTCGCATTCTCCGGGCCACCGAACTGTATCGCTCGTGCAAGGCCACCGGGGCCGAATGCAAGCTGGAAGTGAGCGGCGGCGATGCCATGAAGCTCGGCCGTTCGGAAGCCGAGACCTACGCCATCACGCTCGACCGACTGGGCGTGCCGCGTGCTGACCTGGTGCTCGAAGGCAACAGCATGAACACCTTCCAGAACGCGCAGTTCACCCAGCCGCTACTGAAGACCTTCGGGGCCGACAAGGTGGTGCTGGTGTCCTCGGGCGTTCACCTGAAGCGTTCCGTGCTGTACTTCGCGCATTTCGGCATTCGTGCCGAGCCGGTCAGGGGCGATTACGTCAACGCGCGATATGACTGGCTGCCCTCGTCGGAGAACATCTTCTACGCGGACTTCGCGATCCATGAGTACACCGGGATCATCCGTTATCACCTCTATAACGCCATGGGTTGGAATGTGCCGAAGATTCCTGAAGAAAATCTGACCGCACCCACACATACGTAACATTCGGCCTTTTATGCTGGCCCATCGTCCAGCCACGACCGATTTCAAGGAGACGCCCGTGAAACATCGCTATATTCTCGCCGCGCTGCTGGCCACCGCCTCTCTCGCACCTGCCGCTTTCGCGCAGCAGGCCGCCCCGGCTCCGCAGGCCCAGGGCAATGCCGCTCCGAACCCGGCCGCGCAGATCCCGGCCTCCGACAAGCAGGCCATCCAGGATTACAACCTCAACGACGACGTGTTCAACCGTATCGTGAAGGTGTCGCAGGAGGCCAAGAAGCAGGGCATCCAGCCGAAGAACGCACAGACCGATTTCAGCAAGATCCACTCACTCGACGACCTGGCCAAGCAGATCACCGATTCCGATCCGCGTATCGGTCCGCTGATCAAGGCCAACGGCTTCACCCCGCGTGAATTCCTGCTGGCCAACCTGGCCGTCACCAATGCGGCTATCGCCTCGGAGGCCAAGAGCAATCCGCAGCTGGCCGGTTATGTCGACCAGTCGAAGGTGAACCAGAAGAACGTGGCCTTCTATGAGTCGCACAAGGACAAGATCAACGCGCTGATGGCCGAGGATCAGGGCCAGGGCAAGTAACAGAGCGGTCGCGCGCGAGGCGCGCTCCTACAAGGCTGCGAGCCGCTGTAGGAGCGCGCCTCGCGCGCGACACCAACCTACGAAGCAAAAAAAGGGGCCCTCAAAGGGCCCCTCTGCATTTCGCCAGATGCTTACTTGGCGCCATGCAACGCATGCTTCAGGTCACGCATCTGGTCATGCCCGCTCTTCACCGACACATACGCTTCGTTGATCAACGAACGCGTACCCGCGGTGACATCGTTATCCTTCAAGGCATCCTCATACTTCGCCTTGATGTGATCCTCGCCACGCTCGACTTCATCGACGATGGCCACGTCGTCCTTCGATCCGATCTTCGCGCGAAGCTCCACGAACATGCGATGAGCCTTCGCAAGCACGGTGCCGTCATCTTCCGGCTTGCCGCCCAGCGAGCTCACCTGCTGCTGAAGGCGCGTAGCCACCTGGCGACGCTCGGCGGCGCGCTGCTGGAAGGAGGCGGCGTAACGCGTGTTGTGCGCGTCCTTGGCCGCTTCACCATAGCCCTCGGCGCTGTCGATCGTGGTCTCGATGAGATTGTTGAGGACCTTGATGTCGTGGTCGGTACTGGACATGGCGTATCTCCGTGTGGGGTGTAAGGAAGGTCCAGCATCGCTGCCGGAACCGGCACGGGGCCGTGAAATCGCCGTCGCCACCACCACCACGGACGTGCATTCGTTCATGCTGGCGCGGTGCATACTTGCGATCGACACCATTGCAGGCAGAAGCATTCCATGGCATCCAATCGACGCGCACTGGTCACCGGCGCTTCCTCGGGCATCGGCGAGGCCTTCGCCCGCGAGCTGGCCCGTCGTGGCCACGATCTCGTGCTCACGGCGCGTCGTGCCGACCGCCTTGAAACCCTGGCCGCCGAGTTGCGCGACCGTCACGGGGTGGACGCCATCGTGGCGCCACTGGACCTGTCCCGCGTGGACGGACCCGAAGCACTGGTCGCTGCGCTCGATGCGCAACACCTGCACATCGACGTACTGATCAACAATGCCGGCTACGCGGTGCCCGGTTTCTTCGACGAAGCCTCCTGGGAAGCGCAGGCGGCCTTTATCCAGGTGCTGATGACGGCACCCACCGAACTGGCCTATCGCCTGCTGCCGGGCATGAAAGCCCGCGGTTACGGCCGCATCGTCAACGTGGCCTCGCTGGCAGCGCATATCCCCGGCTCGGCAGGGCATACGCTGTACGGCGCGTCCAAGGCCTATCTGGTGAAATTCTCGCAGTCGCTGGCACTGGAAACCCGGGGCACCGGCGTTCACGTCACGGGATTGTGCCCGGGCTTCACCTATTCCGAATTCCACGACGTCACCGGCTCGCGGGCCATGGTCTCGAAGATGCCCAGCCATCTGTGGATGGACGCCGTGACGGTGGCGAAGCAGGGCATGGATGCCGTAGAGGCTGGAAAGGCCATTTACGTCAACGGAAAGGTGAATACGGCGATCAAGATCCTGTTCAAGCTGCTTCCCGATGCCCTGGCCCTGAAGATGGTCGAGCGGCAGTCCCATCGCTTCCGCGTGGGCAGGGATGGCGGCCATCCATGACCAATGGCATACGCCGGCCTGCGCCCCGGGGGATAGCCTCGCCCATTTAGTGGCTGTTCCTGCTGCCGTGCCTCCACGGGGAATCCTATGCACAAACTTCACCCGGCGCTGTCTGGCGTCGTTCTTTTCGGCCTGATCGGGGCGGCATCTGCCCAGACGGTGAGCGTCGAGGACTACCGTCGCGCCGACGCCATGCTCGCCAACAACACGATGCCGCTGGTCGATCACTCGGTCCAGCGCGTGAAGTGGATCGACGACGGCCACCTGTGGTATCGCGATCACGACAAGGACGGCGACCAGTTCCTGCGCCTGGACCTCGCCACAGGGCAGGCCACCCGTGCATTCGACCGCGACAAGCTTGCCGCTGCGCTTTCCACCGCGACGGGCAAGAAGGTCGACGTCGCCAAGCTGCCGGTGAGCGATTTCGTAGTGCGTCCGGATGATGGCCTCGACGTCACCTCGGGTGGCAAGCAGTACGTCTGCGACAAGCTCTTCGACAAGTGCGAGCTTGCGGCGGTGAAGAAGGATGCGAACGGCAAGCCCTATGGCGACGAGCCGGGCCTGAAGTCGCCGGACGGCAAGTCCGAGGCATTCATCCGCAACTGGAACCTGTGGGTGCGCGATATCGCCACCGGCGCGGAAACACAGCTGACCACCGACGGCATCAAGGATTACGGCTACGCCACCGACAACGCCGGCTGGAAGCACACCGACGAGGCGATCCTCGTGTGGTCGCCGGATTCGAAGAAAATCGCGACCTTCCAGCAGGATCAGCGCAAGACCGGCGAGATGACGCTGGTGAGCGTGAACGTGGGTCATCCGAAGGTCGATACGTGGAAGTATCCACTGCCGGGCGACAAGGACGTGACCATGATCGAGCGCGTCGTGATCGACGTGCCGACGAAGAAGCTGGTGCGTTTCAAGATGCCGGCCGACCAGCATCGCTCGACGCTGTGCGACGACGTTTCGTGCAGCCCTGGCGTGTGGGACGACGTGCGCTGGGCCAGCGATGGCAAGAGCATCGCCTTCGTTTCCACCTCGCGTGACCACACGCAGGAATGGTTCCGCATCGCCAACCCGGAAACGGGTGACGTGCGCACGGTGTTCGACGAAAAGGCCAAAACCTATTTCGAAAGCGGCAACGGCACGGCCAACTGGCAGTACGTACCCGAGACCGACCAGGTGATCTGGTTCTCCGAGCGGAGCAACTGGGGTCATCTGTACATGTACAGCCTGAAGACCGGCAAGCTGGAGCACCAGATCACCAGTGGCGACTGGAACGTCACCCAGGTGCTGCGCATCGATGCGAAGACGAAAACAATCTGGTTCCGCGGCGTGGGCCGTGAGAAGGGTGTCGATCCGTATTACCAGCAGTTCTACAAGGTGGGCTTCGATGGCAAGGGTCTGACCCTGCTCACACCGGAGAACGCAGACCACACGGTGTCGCTGTCCACGGACGGCACGTATTTCTTCGACTCGTATTCCACCATCGATACACCGCCGGTTGCGCTCGTCCGTCGCAGCGACACAGGTGCCACGGTGAAGGAGGTGGCCAAGGCCGATATCTCGCGCCTGAAGGCTGCGGGCTGGGTGCCGCCGACTGCGTTCACGGTGAAGGCGCGCGACGGCAAGACGGATCTCTACGGCCAGATGTTCAAGCCGTCGCATTTCGATGCATCGAAGAAATATCCGCTGGTGGTCTACATCTATCCGGGCCCGCAGGTCGGTTCGGTGCGCACGCGCAGCTTTGCCCCGTCGCACGGTGATAACCAGGCGCTGGCCGAACTGGGCTTTGTTGTGGTGGCCGTGGATGGCATGGGTACGCCGTGGCGTTCGAAGGCGTTCCACGATGCGTACTTCAAGAACATCGGCGACAACACGCTGCCCGACCAGGTGGCGGCGGTGAAGCAGCTGGTGCAGAAGAATGCGTGGATCGATGGCGATCGCGTGGGTATCTGGGGTCATTCCGGCGGCGGCAATGCCACGGCTACGGCGATGTTCCGCTACGCCGACGTGTTCAAGGTGGGCATCTCGGAGTCGGGCAACCACGACAACCGCAACTACGAGGACGACTGGGCCGAGAAGTGGCAGGGCCTGCTGGTCACCGACAAGGATGGCAAGTCGAACTACGACGACCAGGCAAACCAGAAGTGGGTGGACGGCCTGAAGGGTCACCTCATGCTGGCTCACGGTACGTCGGACGACAACGTGCCGCCGTATGAAAGCCTGCTGGTGGTGGATGCACTGATCAAGGCCAACAAGGACTTCGATCTGGTGATGATCCCGAACGCGCACCACGGCTACGGCGCCGCCACGCAATACATGACACGCCGCCGCTGGGACTACTTCGTACGCTACCTCAAAGGCGAAACCCCGCCCAAGGAATTCAAACTCACCCCCATGTAGGAGCGCGCCTTGCGCGCGACCGGTGGGAACGGTGTCGCTCCGTAGTAAAGCAGGCCGTGTGGTGCGTCGCTCCGTAGGAAGGGCTCGCCTATCGGCCTCGCACTCGGCGCGTGAGCGTGGCGGCGAGCGAGGCGACGGGGGCGGCCCTTGTCGCTCCGGCCTGCGGTGTCCCTCGGGAAAGGAGGAGCCGCTGCGCGGCTCAGTGTCTTATGGCTTGCGCCCCTTCGGGCACGGTGAGCGGGCGGGGTTTTTCGACTCGGCTCCTGCCTCGGCGAAAAAGGCCGGCCTTCCTGGCCGGCCCCGCTACGCGGCCTTTTCCGCCCGCTCCCCTCACCTCCATCAAGTCGCGCCAAGGGCCGCCCCCGCCGCCTCCACCGATCTCACGGTGATCTTGTAGGAGCGCGCCTGCGCGCGACCGGTTGTCGCGAAACATTTTCATCGTTTCGATATCACCGGTCGCGCGCAAGGCGCGCTCCTACAGGGATACGGTGTCGTCAGGCGCATCGCTACCGCAACACCCCCAAAGCCAGACCGCCCCCAGCGACGCGCCCACTAACCCCGCACTCGCCACATCAAACACCATCCCCGGCCATACCTCCCGCGGCAGCAAACATCCGTGCGTCGCCATATGGCCTACTGCGAACGACCCTGCACTAAACGCCACAAACGCCAACACCGAAAACATCCGCGCCCCCGTCGCCAGCGAACACCTCCGGCCATAGCTGCTCATGTAGACAAGCAGGTTCACCACCAGCAACACCAGCGCGACACCCACTTCCCACAGCCCCACGATCATTTCGCCCCTCCCAGCGCACGCACCTCGTCCCACACGCGCCGCACGGTCGCCTACTTGATGAATTGCTGGCCCATTCGATACACGTCGTTCCTGCGCACGCAGGAACCCAGCGCCTCGGTTCGCCAGCAAACACGATGACGTTGCATCGGCTTTTGTGTGAGCAGCGTATTCGCGCAAACCCGTTACACCGCCATCGCCAATGCGATCGGCTCCGACTCCGTTGGCGGCAGCGCTTTCGCGAGGATGCTGTCGCGCGCGAGGTGCGTTCCTACATGGCAGTAGCTACGTCAGCTTAGTTGTGAGCTGGCGCAGGTCGCATCGGCGATCCATCGTGCGACACCGCATCCCTGTAGGAGCGTGCTTGCGCGCGACCGGTGGAATCGGAACGATGATGGTTTTCGCGGCAACCGGTCGCGCGCAGGCGCGCTCCTACAACAGCCTGCGATCACGTTCGACAGAGGCGGCGGGGGCGGCCCTTGGCGCGACTTGATGGAGGTGAGGGGAGCGGGCGGAAAAGGCCCGAAGGGGACGGGTCAGGATGACCCGTCTTTCTCGCCGAGGCACGGAGGCCGAGTCGAAAAACCCCGCCCGCTCCCCGGGCCCGAAGGGGCGCAAGCCATAAGACACTGAGCCGCGCAGCGGCTCCTCCGTTCCCGAGGGACACCGCAGGCCGGAGCGCCAAGGGCCGCCCTCGTCGCCTCTGCAACGCCACGTACGAGCGCCGATGCGAGGGCGACAGGCGAGCCCACCCTACGGAGCGAAACACCACACGGACTGCTTTACTACGAAGCGGTATCGTTTCAACCGGTCGCGCGCAAGGCGCGCTCCTACAGTGGGGGTGGGGTGTTTCAGGACAGCGTGATGTGTACGCCCGGGACGGGTACGAAGTGCATTGCTACCGCGTTCATGCAATAGCGCAACCCCGTTGGATCGGGGCCGTCGTCGAATACGTGGCCCAGGTGT
The DNA here is from genome assembly GCF_023699965.1 of Luteibacter anthropi. Classification (NCBI taxonomy): domain Bacteria; kingdom Pseudomonadati; phylum Pseudomonadota; class Gammaproteobacteria; order Lysobacterales; family Rhodanobacteraceae; genus Luteibacter; species Luteibacter anthropi. The sequence goes on along the minus strand of NZ_CP077072.1, from coordinate 761,844 downwards.
GAGCCGCAGCGGGCGCAGCTCACGGCCGTGCGGTCTTCGATGGCGAGGCTGCGGTCGTCGGTCTGCACGACGTTGCGCTTGGATATGGGCTGCCAGAAGCTGGGCCAGCCGGTGCCCGAGTCGAATTTCGTTGCCGAGTCGAATAGCGCCGTATCGCAGCCGATGCAGCGGTAGATGCCGTTGTCGTGGCGGTTCCAGCCGGGGCCGGAGTACGGCGGCTCGGTGCCTTCGTGGCGGGTGACGTAGTAGGAGCGCTTGTCGAGCTTCGCGCGCCACTGGTCGTCGGTCATCACCACGCGGGGCTCGGTGCATGGGCCCAGGGGCTTCTTGTCGGGTGCGAAACAATCCAATGTCACATCGCCCGTGGCCAGTGGCGGGGCTTCCGCGGCCACGGCGGGGCGGGTGCCGCGCACGATGAACGGCAGGGACGCGGAAAAGGCCGCGGTGGCGGCCAGTACGCCGAGGAATCGCCGGCGTTCGGGATCGGTGCTCATACAGCCTCCGGGGGAGCAGGGGGGCGCCTTTGCGCCCTCCCCATGAGAGACCGGGGTTCCCGCCGGCGCCTTACATCAGTCGTCGACCCAATGGCATTCGCGCTTGGTCGTGTAGGTGGCGTTCTTGTCCTGGTGGTTCTTCTGGATCTGGTTACCGGCGTAACCGCCGCCTACGGCGCCGGCCACGGTGGCCAGGGTCTTGCCCTTGCCGCCGCCGACCTGATTGCCGAGCAGGCCGCCCGCCACGGCGCCGACACCTGTACCGATCAGGCGGTTGTCGTCCTTGGAGTTGATCTGCTTGACCTGCACGTTCCGGCACACCTGGTGCTGGCTGCGCCGCGCCTGCGCTTCGACGGGTGCCGAGGCGATGGTTCCGGCGGCAAGCGTGAGCACGGCGGCTGCGATGAGATGCGTCTTCATGGCGAGTCCTCCTTTCTGTGACTGTCATAGATACCCGCAGCTTCGTGAGTAGCGGGTGGTGTCCTCGTGGACATGGCGTAGGGACGGGGCCGTATGGGCGTGCCACGGGCCTCGGCGACGGCTTCGGTCAGCTCCGCGCCCAGCAGCAGGATGAGCGCGGAGTAGTAGACCCAGACCAGCAGCACCACCACGCCGCCGGCCGGGCCGTAAGGGCCGCCGACGTTGCTGCGCTCCAGGTAGATGCCGATGGCGAACTTGCCGATGACGAAGAGCAGGGCGGTGAGGCTGGCGCCGATGATGGCGTCGCGCCATTCGATGATGGCATCGGGCAGCACCTTGTAGATCGCGCCGAAGATCACGATGAACACGGCCAGCGAGACCACCATTTCCAGCAGGTGCCAGCCGGTGGTGCCGCCGCGCACGAAGACGGCGATAAGGGTGCTGGCAGAGAAGGAGATCACCAGCAGGAAGGCGAGGGAGAGCAGCAGGCCCAGCGCGTGCAGGCGGGCGCGCAGCCAGCCGAGGATGGCGCGGCTGGTGTTGCCGGGCCGGGGCTGGAGGTTCCAGACGCGGTTGAGGGCGCCCTGGAGCTGCGCGAACACGGCGGACGCGCCGACCAGGGTCACGCCCAGGCCGATCAGGCCGGCCATGCTGCCGACGCTGGGTTTTTCTTTCGCGTTGGCGATCACCAGGCGTACCGCGTCCGAGGCGCGGGGGCCGACGAGGCCGTTGAGGCTGTCGATGAGCTGGGCCTGCCATTCGGGGCGCAGCGAGGCCACCACCCAGAGCAGGAGCACCAGCAGCGGCGCGAAGGAGAGGGCCGAGTAGAAGGCCAGCGCGGCCGCGCGGGTCATCAGTTCGTCGTCGCTGAAGCCCTTCGCGGTGGTCCGGACCACCTGCAGGCCAAGTTTGATCCTTCGATCCACGCGTGTCCTCCGTTGGTACGGGGACAGGGTGGTGGCAAGGGTGCGAAAGAAATGTGTGTGCAGGAGCGCGCCTCGCGCGCGACAGCCTCAGGACGTGCTGTGAAACGGGGATGCCATGAAATGAGGCGGAGCGGCGGTTGGGCGCGGTTCTGAGGGCCCCTGCGTTTCGGTTTTAACGGTCGCGCGCGAGGCGCGCTCCTACAGGGTTTGCATGCTTTGGATGGCGGCGGGGATGCCGTCGGCGCCGCGGACTTCGACCACGCGCTCGGTCATGGTGAAGCCGGTGACCACTTCGTGGGCCCAGGTGCTGTGGTAGGGCATGTAGACGCCCCAACCGCCCAGCTCCACCACGGGCGCGATGTCGGACTTGAGCGAATTGCCCACCATGGCGAAGCGTTCGGCCGGTACGTCGAATTCGCGGAACAGGCGCGCATAAGCGGCCGGGTCCTTTTCCGAGACGATCTCGATGCGATGGAACACGTCAGCGAGGCCGCAGCGGGCGACCTTGTTTTCCTGGTGGAAGAGGTCGCCCTTGGTGATCAGCACCACGCGGTGGGTGGCGGCCACGGCTTCCACCGCCGCGCGGATGCCCGGCAGCAGTTCGACGGGGTGGGCCAGCACGTCCTTGCCCAGGCGCACGATGCGATGGATGTCGCGGGCCTCGATGCGGCCATCGGTGAGTTCGATGGCCGATTCGATCATCGACAGCGTCATGCCCTTGGCGCCGTAACCGAACAGGGCGATGTTGCGGCGCTCCGTGGCCAGCAGGCTGTCGTGCAGGCCGTGGCTGCCCAGATCGATGTACTTGCCGAGGATCGCTTCGAACTCGTCCTGGGCACGGTCGTAGTATTCCTGACTGTGCCAGAGGGTATCGTCGCCGTCGAAGCCGATGAGTTCGATCATGGGTAGGTATCCGTGTTGCCGCAACGGCGTAGCATAGCGCCATGTACGAATTCACTGATATTGCCTGCCCCTACTGTGGCGAGACCATCGAGGTGGCCGTGGACACCTCGGCCGGCAGCCAGACCTATATCGAGGACTGCCAGGTGTGCTGCCGCCCCATCGTGATGCGGCTGGTGGTCGATGAAGGGGACGAAAGCTTCGACCTCTCCGCCTCGGCTGAAAACGACGTGTAGGAGCGCGCCTCGCGCGCGACAAGCCCCGGTTCGGGTGTGGAACGGGGACGCCTTGCGGCGGGTCGGAGCGGCGGTTTGCCGGGTGCCGGTGTGGATTGAGTGGATCGGTTTCACCGGTCGCGCGCGAGGCGCGCTCCTACAAAAGAAGGCCCGGGGGTTTCCCGGGCCTTTGGGTCAGAACGCTACGCTGGTCTTCAGGCCCAGCACGAACGCGTTGTCGCGCTTGTTGCTGCCGCCCGGGTCCTGGATGTACTGCAGGTTGGGGCGCAGCGCGATCGACGGGATCGGCGACCAGCTGTAGAAGACTTCCGTGACCTTCTCGTAGCCGCTCTGCACGATCTGCGCCTGGCCGGGGTTGGCGGCGTTGAACAGGCGCTGGCGCTTGGCGTATTCGCCGTTGGCGTGCGATCCGCCGAAGGCCACGCCCACGAAGTCGTTCGGGCGATCGAAGATGCCCTTGTACTCCATGCCCAGCGCGATCTGGTTGTTGGTCTGCGAGGTCGCGTGGTCGGCCGAGGTGATGTTCAGGAACACCGTGGCGCCCTTGCCGCCGGCTTCGCCCGTGACCTGCTGCTGGAAGGTGATCCACGCGCCCTGGCGCGAGTCATGCTGCAGCGGCTTGCCATCGGTGAGGGCGATGGGCTGGTGGTTCACGTCGTAGAACAGGTCGTTGCCCTTGGACGTGTTGTACCAGACGCCGACGCGGTAGGAACCCGGCAGGCCGTTGACCATGGGCTTCCAGCCGAACTCCAGCGGGATCAGCGCGCCGGTGGTGCCACCGGGGTTGTTGAGCTTCCAGCCGTTGCGGCGGGCCCACTGGTCGTTCACGTAGTTCGGATTGACCTGGTAGGCGGCGATCTGCACCCAGGTTTCCTTCGTGGTATCCAGCTTCAGGATGGTGGCCCACTGGCTGGTGGGCCAGTTGACCCAGTAGTCGCCCACGATGTTGCCGGGCTGGGCGCCGCAGAAGGTCAGGTTCTGGAAGTCGCACGAGAACGAGCCGATGTTCTCGCCGACCGGCAGGCGGCCGAAGGTCCAGGTCAGGCGGTCGTTGAAGAACTTCTGTTCCAGCGAGAACATCGTCAGGTGCCAGGTCTGGCCGCGGCCATAGACTTCCTGGATGAGCTGGTTGTTGCCGATGTTGGCGTCCGCGCCGATGTTGCGGCCGTTACGGTCGGTGATGATCAGCTTGAAGGTGCCGCCCCGCCAGCCCCAGAGCTTGTCGAGGTCGAAGGTGCCGCCGAACTTCCACTGGTCGGTGTAGCGGGTGATGTGCTTGTCGCCACCGGAGAAGTTATGCGCCGCCTCGAAGCCGTAGCCAAAGTCGAAGGTGATGCCCTTCTCGGCGAGCCGGGTGCGCTCGCCACCCCAGTCGCCGAACAGGTACTTGCTGTTGGCAAGGTCGTCTGCATGGGCCGCAGTTGCGGCGAACCCCAGGCAGGCGACCACGATTCCGGCAAGTGGCCGTATTTTGAGATTAATGCGCATGTACCCTTCTCCCTGAAATGAAAAATTACGCTTTTTCGTGATTGGGTTTTGATTATTTAAGTTGCAACGCACAATGCTCCCCGTGCGTTCAACCGGCGCATTCTAAGGGTTTTGTCGTACTAATGTGTGGGCATCGCGAATTCAGCGCCAGCGCTTTCATCGTGGTTCAGCCAACGCTGTGTAATGGCTTTCTGTTTTGTGTAAAAGCGCACAGATTCAGGGCCATGGGCGTGATGATCGCCCATGAGGCTCTTTTTCCATCCACCGAAACTGTGAAATGCCATCGGCACGGGAATGGGCACATTGATGCCGATCATGCCCACCTGGACACGATGTCCGAATTCGCGTGCGATTTGTCCATCGCGCGTGAAGATCGCAGTGCCATTACCATATTCATGTTCATTGACCAGAGCTAGCGCGGCGGCGAAATCCGGCACGCGGACTACGCACAATACAGGGCCAAATATCTCCTCTTTGTATATGCGCATTTCCGGTGTCACCCGGTCGAACAGGGTGCCGCCCACGAAGAAGCCCTGCTCGCAGCCCGCCACCTGGTAGCCGCGGCCATCCACCACCAGTTCGGCGCCCGAGGCCACGCCATCGTCGATGTAGCCGGTGATGCGGTCGCGATGCACGCCGGTGACGACCGGGCCCATCTCGATGCTTTCGTCCAGGCCCTGGCCGATGCGCAGGGCTTCGACGCGGGGTTTCAGCTTCGCCACGAGGGCGTCGGCGGTGGCCTGGCCTACCGCCACCGCCACCGAGATCGCCATGCAGCGTTCACCGGCCGCGCCGTAGCCGGCGCCCATCAGCGCGTCGGCCACCTTGTCGAGGTCGGCGTCCGGCATGATCACCATGTGGTTCTTGGCGCCGCCCAGTGCCTGCACGCGCTTGCCCTTCGCGGTGCCGCGCGCATAGATGTACTCGGCGATGGGCGTGGAGCCCACGAAGCTCACGGCGCGCACCAGCTCATGGTCGAGCAGCGCATCCACGGCCGTCTTGTCGCCGTTGACCACGTTGAACACGCCATCGGGCAGGCCGGCTTCCTTGAGCAGCAGGGCCAGCTCGATGGCCAGCGAGGGATCGCGCTCGGATGGCTTCAGCACGAAGCTGTTGCCGCAGGCGATGGCCATGGGGAACATCCACATGGGCACCATGGCGGGGAAGTTGAACGGGGTGATGCCGGCGCACACGCCAAGCGCCTGGCGCATCGTCCAGGCGTCGATGCCGTTGGAGATCTGCTCGGTGTATTCGCCCTTGAGCAGTTCGGGGATGCCGCAGGCGTACTCGACCACTTCCAGGCCGCGCACCAGTTCGCCCTTGGCATCGGAAAGCACCTTGCCGTGCTCGGCGACGATGATCCGGGCCAGGCGATCCATGTCGCGTTCGATCAGTTCCTTGAAGCGGAACATGACGCGGGCACGGCGAAGCGCCGGGGTCTGCGACCAGGCAGGGAAAGCCGCGTGCGCGGCGCGTACGGCCGCATCGATATCCGCGACCGAGGCAAGATCCACTTCGGCAGCCACATGACCATGGGCCGGGTTGTAGACGGGAGAGGTGCCGATGGGCGAGCCGGCGAAGGGCTTGCCGGCCACGAAATGGCTGACGCGCGGCAGGGAGGGGGAGGAGGGCTGTGCGGACATGTTCGGTTGCTCCGATCGCGTGCTCAGCGCGCGATCATCCATTCGTGGGCGGGGTCATTGCGGAAATGCCATTCGCGACGGGGACCGGCCATCACGTTGAGGTAGTAGCCGCGATAGCCATGCGGCATCACCACGGGGTGATAGCCGCGCGGCACCATCACGACGTCGTGGTCGCCCACGGCCATGGACTCGTCGATGTCGCGCGAGTCGGTATAGACGCGCTGGAAGGCGAAGCCCTGCGGCGGATCGATGCGGTGGTAGTAGGTTTCCTCCAGCACGCTTTCTTCCGGTAGCGCGTCGGTATCGTGCTTGTGCGGCGGATAGCTGGACGAATGGCCGGCAGGGGTGAGCACTTCCACCACCAGCAGGGATTCGGCGGGCTCCGTCTCGGGGAGGATGTCGCAGACATAACGGGTGTTCGCGCCGGTGCCGCGCACCGAGCGCTTCATGGAAGCCGGCTCGATCAGGCGGGCGTGCAGCTTGCCCGTGGCCGGCGCGCTGGCGATGGCCAGTTCCGCATCGGTGGAGGCGCGGATGAAGTACACGGAGCCGGGCGGTGCGTAGATGGCCGTCGGTGACTGGTCATCGAATACGCTGGCGCGGCCGCCGAGGCTCTTGAAGTCACGGCCGTCGACGGAGATGTCCACGGTGCCGGTGAGCACCACGAGGCAGCCTTCGCGATCCGTCGGCAGGTTCACGGTGGTGAAACCGCCGGCCTGGACGCGACGTGCCTCGAAGCCGACATGTTTCCAGTGCGCGGACTCAGGCGTGACGGTGACGATGCTCTCGCCGCGCGGCGAGGCTTTGACGAGCAGGCTCATGCGACCTCCCGGACCGCCTCGCGGTCGAGCAGCGAACGCAGGGTGCGGTAACCCTTCTCGGCGAATTCGTAGCTGGGTGCCACGGCAGGGTCCTGTTCGGCCTCCACCACCAGCCAGCCCTGGTAACCATGCGACTTCAGCCGGTCGATGATGCCCGCAAAATCGATGATGCCGTCGCCGGGCACGGTGAAGGCACCATTGAGCACGGATTCCAGGAAGGTCCAGTGACGGTTGCGCGCCAGGCGGACGACGCCGGGGCGCACATCCTTGCAATGCACGTGGCAGATGCGCTGGATATGGCGATCGAGCACGGTCAGCGGATCGCCCCCGCCGAAATAGGTATGACCGCTGTCGAACAGCAGGCCCACTTCCTCGCCGGTGTTCGCCATGAGCTGTTCGACATCGTCCGGGGATTCCACATACGCACCCATGTGATGGTGATACGCCAGGCGTACACCATGCGACAGGGTGAACTTCGCGAACTCGGTGAGGCGTTCGCCGTAGCTCTTCCACTCGTCGGCCGTGCGGAAGCGCGGGCGCTTGTACAGCGGTACCGCCTCGCCCTGGATAGCGTTGGCCACTTCGCCGTAGACCATCACCTTGCAGCCGTTTTCCGCGAGCAGGCGCAAATGGCCGCCGACCGCTTCGCATTCCTCTTTCGCGCTGCGCGCGGCGACACGGCCGGAATACCAGCCGGACACCACGTCGAGGCCATAACCGGCCATCAGCTCGCGCAGTTCGATGGGATCTTTCGGGAATTTGTTGCCCAGCTCGAAGCCTTCGTAGCCGATGGCCTTGCCTTCGCTGAGTGCCGTGGACAGCGGGGTTTCGCCGCCGAGCGACGGCAGGTCGTCGTTGCTCCACGAGATGGGGTTGATGCCGATGCGGATGGGATCGTTCTTCATGCTGACGTGTTCCTGGCCTTGCGGCCCACGGTGGCGGATTCGTAGCCGTTGCGCGCGTCGCGTACGGCGTCCCGCGTGGAGACTTCCGGCACGGCCACTTCCCACCAGGCGCCGCCATCGGCGGTGGTGCGGGTGTGATCGGTGTCGATGCTGATGAGATAGGTGCGGTCGGCCGCGCGTGCGCGTTCCATGGCCGATTCAAGGCCCGCGATGTCGGCCACGTGTTCGGCGATGGCGCCCATGGCACGGGCATGCGCGGCGAAGTCGATGCGCGGCGCGCCGTGACGACCCTGTACGCAGTCGTCGAACATGTTGTTGAACGGCGCGCTGCCGGTGGCCTGCTGCAGGCGGTTGATGCAGCCGTAGCCGCGGTTGTCGAGCACCACGATGATCAGCTTGGCGTCGAGCATGACCGAGGTGGCAATCTCCGAGTTCATCATGAGGTAGCTACCGTCGCCCACCATCACGATCACTTCGCGATCGGGCGCCGCCATCTTCACGCCGAGGCCGCCGGCAATCTCGTAGCCCATGCACGAGTAGCCGTATTCCATGTGGTAACCGCCGGCCGTTTCGGTGCGCCAGAGTTTTTCCAGCTCGGCGGGCAGGGTGCCTGCGGCGCAGACCACGATGTCGCTCTGTGCGGAGAGCGCGGACGAACGCTGCACGGCGCCGATCACTTCGCCGTCGTAGGGCAGGCGTCCCGAAGGTGCCTTGCGCTCGCCGGTGATACGGGTAACGGTGTCCACCCATTCGCGTGCTGCGTCACGTGCGCGGGTGGTCCAGGTTTCCGGGGCGGCCCAGTCGTCGAGGCCGAAGCTGAGGTCGTCGAGCGCAATGGCGGCATCGCCGATCACTTCCACTCCATCGCCCTTGAGCGAGTCGAAGGCATTGACGTTGATCGAGAGGATGGGCACATGGCGGAAGAGCGCGTTTGAGCCGGTAGTGAAGTCCTGCAGGCGCGTGCCCACGGCAATCACGAGGTCGGCATCGCGCAGCAAGGTGTTGGCGGCGGTGGAACCGGTGACGCCGGCCGGCCCCAGCTGCAAGGGATGATTCCACGGCATGGCGCCCTTGCCGGCCTGCGTTTCGCAGACAGGCACGCCGTGCTTGTCCGCGAAGGCCATCAGTTCGGGTGTGGCCTTGGCATACAGGCTGCCGCCACCGGCGATGATGACGGGGCGCTGCGATACTTCGATGGCGTCGAGGGCCGCCATCAGCTCGTCGTCGGTGGGAATCGGCGCACGGAAGACGATTTCGCGTGGCTCGAAGAACGACACGGGGAAATCGTAGGCTTCGGTCTGCACGTCTTGCGGCAAGGCCAGTGTGACCGGACCGCAGGCGGCCGGATCGGTCAGTGCGCGGATGGCGCGGGGCAGCGCGGTGAGCAGTTGTTCAGGGCGAACGATGCGATCGAAATAGCGCGAGACGGGGCGCAGGCAGTCGTTGACGGATACCGTGCCGTCGGAAAAATCCTCCAGCTGTTGCAGCACGGGGTCGGGTGCGCGCGAGACGAAGATATCGCCCGGCAGCAGCAACACCGGCAGGCGGTTGACGTGGGCGAGCGCGGCGGCGGTGACGAGGTTGGTGGCACCGGGGCCGATGGAGGTGGTAACCGCCATCATGCGACGGCGCATGTTCGTCTTGGCATAGGCGATGGCAGCGTGTGCCATCGCCTGTTCGTTGTGCGCTCGGAAGGTGGGCAGTTCGTCGCGGGCGGCGTGCAGGGCCTCGCCCAGTCCGGCCACGTTGCCGTGGCCGAAAATGGCGAAGACACCGCCGAACAGCGGCGCACTGGTTTCTTCGTCCACGTCGCGACAACGCAACGCGGCGAGGTAGCGCACCAGCGCCTGGGCACAGGTGAGGCGGACGGTGGCACTCATGCGGCGGCGCCTTCCTTCAGTGCTGGGTGGGTAGCCCGGCGGCCCTGCTGCCACAGGCCGATCATTTCTTCGAAGGCGGCCCGCGCGCGGGCCACGAAGGTGGCGTCATCGATACGGCCGGCGAGCCAGTCGGCGGACGGTGCCTTGAACAGCGTGCGGCCCACGGCGAAGCCACGGCAGGTGCGGCTGCCCGCAGCAGCGACGAACCCTTCGGCCAGGGTTTCCACGGAGGCGCTGAGGCCCAGCAGCAGCACGCCACGGCAGTACGGATCACGCTCTTCGATCAGTGAATCCACGGCCTGCCAGGTGTCGCGTCCCAGCGGGCAGAGCTTCCACCAGTCGGGCTTGATGCCGATGTTGTAGATGCGCTTGAGCGCACGCAGGGTGAGTTCGTCGCGATGCGCCTGGTCGTTGCAGTTCGGCGGAATCACTTCGAGCAGCAGCTCGTGCCCGCTGAGCTTTGCCGCGTCGTAGAGCGCATGCAGCTGGGTTTCCTGCTCAAGGCGATGCATGGCCGGCGCATCGGGATCGAAAGCCACGAGGCATTTGATGACGTGTTCCTTCGGCCAGCTCACCAGCTGGCTGCCAATGGAGCGGCCACGTTCGAATTCCAGCGGATTGGAACCGGGAACCTCGACCGGTCGGCCGATCCACCAGCCCCGGCCGGTGGCGGCATTCAATGCATCCTGGCCGTAGCGGTCGTCGGCCAGCAGGCCGACATGGCCCTGGAGCCTGCCGGCCTGTTCGGTGGCGGCCACCGCTTCGACCAGCAGTTCCTTCAGTCGCGGGATCCGTGCTTCGTCGCCGCCCACCTCGCGGGCCAGTTCGAAGAAGGGCGTGCGGTGGTCGAAGGCGAACACGTACAGCTCGTCCCAGCGCTTGCGGGCGATGGCGGCACGATGCAGGTGCGACAACTCGGCATCGAGATCCGGACGACGAATGGCGCCGTCACGAGCGAGGAAGGCGTCCAGTTCGTCGCGGCACGGCATGGCCGGTGCGCAGCCGTGGCGGGAGACGACGATGGCACCGCAGGCGTTGGCAAACGCACACGCCCGTTCAAGCGATTCGCCGCCCAGCCAGCCGGCGAGGAAGCCGGACAGGAAGGCATCGCCGGCGCCCAGCACGTTGAGCACGTCGACGCGGCTGCCGCGATAGGTGGGCGCATCGTCGATATCGGCGGGGACCGGTCCGTCGACCACGCTGCAACCCATCGGCCCGCGCTTCACCACGAGGGTGGCTTCGCTCACCGTGCGAACGGCACGCAAGGCTTCGATGAGGTTCTCGCTGCCACCGGCGATATGGAACTCTTCTTCCGTGCCGACAATGACGTCGAACTGGGGAAGAATCGCCTGCAGATGGCGGGTGACATGGTCGGCGGCGATGAAACGCTGCTCGCCATCGGCACGACCGGTAAGCCCCCACAGGACGGGACGGTAATCGATGTCGAGGACGGTGCGCACGTCGTGCTTGTGTGCCAGGGCCAGCGCACGGCTGGCCGCGGCATGCACGCCGGGCTGGGAGAAATGCGTGCCGGTGATGGCGAGCGCACGACAGCCGGCGAGGAAACCCTCGTCGATGTCGCCCGGCACGAGCGCCATGTCGGCGCAGTTCTCGCGATAGAACAACAGGGGAAAGGTTTCGCGATCCTTGATGCCAAGAATGGCCAATGCAGTCAGGTGCTCGGGATCGATGCGGATCTGGCTGGTGTCGCTGCCTTCGGCGGCGAGCGTTTCGGTGAGGAAGCGCCCCATGTGGTCGTCGCCGACGCGGGCCAGCATGGCCGAGCGCAGGCCGAGCCGCGCGGTGCCGAAGGCCACGTTGGCCGACGAGCCGCCGAGGTATTTCGCGAAACTGGTGACATCCTCCAGGCGCGCGCCGATCTGCTGGGCATAGAGGTCGACCGCGAGACGGCCCAGGCAGGCGATGTCGACGGGACGGGAGGGTGAACGAGGCAGGGGACTACGCATGGGTGGTTTTTCCGTGTTCAGGCCGCGCGGCCTTCCAGTTCGTCGACAAGGCTCTGGATCTCGGTACCGCCGGCCATCATGTCGAGCACTTCTTCCTTCGAGATGTCGCTCTTGGCGAAGGTGCCCATGGACTGGCCACGGTTGAGCAGGGTGAAGCTGTCGGCGATGGGATAGGCGTGATGGACGTTATGGGTGATGAAGATCACCGAGATGCCTCGCTCCCGGGCCTTGTGGATAAGCTTGAGCACGTTGCATGACTGCTTGACGCCGAGCGCGGCGGTGGGCTCGTCGAGGATGAGCACCTTGGCGCCGAAATGAATCGCGCGGGCGATGGCAAGGCACTGCCGCTCGCCGCCCGACATGGTGCCCACGGCCTGGCCGGCGTCGCGCACGAAGATGCCCATCTCGGCCAGTTTCTCGCGCGCCGTCTCGTTGGCGTAGGTCATGTCGATCACGGGTATCACGCCGAACAGCTTGCGGCGGGGTTCGCGACCGGCGAAGAAATTGCGCGCCACGCTCATCAGCGGCACGAGGGCCAGATCCTGGTAGACGGTGGCGATGCCCTGGTCGAGCGCTTCGCGCGGCGAGGCAAAACGCACCGCCTTGCCGTCCACACGGTATTCGCCGCTGCTGGGCTGGTGCACGCCGGCCAGTGTCTTGATGAGGGTGGACTTGCCCGCGCCGTTGTCGCCCAGCAGGCAGTGCACCTCGCCGCGCTTCAGGCGCAGGGTGACGCCTTGCAGGGCGATCACGGTGCCGAAGAACTTGCTGACGTTGTCCAGTTCGAGGATGTAGTCGTCGGCCATGGTGGCGGTCCTCACTTGGTGCTCGCAGCGCGGCTGCGGATGTAATGGTTGAACAGCACCGCCAGCAGCAACATGCCGCCGAGGAATACGCGGTACCAGTCGGAATCGATGTTGGTGTACGAGATGCCGATCTGCACGACACCGAAGATCAGCGCACCGAAGCAGGCGCCGATGACGGAACCGAAACCGCCCGTGAGCAGGGTGCCGCCGATGACCACGGCGATGATGGCTTCGAACTCCTTCTGCAGGCCGCGATCCGCCGCCGCCGAACCCACGTCGGCCACCTGCAGCACGCCGAACAGACAGGCGCAGAAGGCGGTGAGCACGAACAGCGAGATCTTCACGCGGCGCACGGGCACGCCGACGTTCTTCGCCGCGTTGGCATCGCCGCCCACCATGTAGATCCAGTTGCCGAAGCGGGTACGGGCGAGCACGAAGCCGGCCACGATGGCCATGAGCGCCCACCACAGCAGCACCTTGGGAATGCCGCCGACCACGGGATCGCCATTGGGCAGCTTGTCGATGAGGTTCATGCCGGCCAGTGCGCTGAACAGCCAGTGCATCGTGGTGCCGTTGAACAGCGCGCTGCTGACCGGGTCGGCCGTGAACTTGTCGCCCACGCCGCTCACGATGGTGCTGTTGGCAAAGCCCGTGGACAGCACCAGCGTGAGGCCGCGCAGGATGAACATGAAGGCAAGGGTGACGATGAACGACGGCAGCTTCGTGCGCACCACGAGGTAACCGTTGAGCCAGCCCAGCGCCATGGACGCGGCGAAGGCGAAGATCACGGCGGCCCATAGTGGCCAGCCCAGGTACATGGGGGGAATGGCAACCAGCACGCCGGAGAAACCGATCATCGAACCCATCGACAGATCGAATTCCCCGGCGATCATCAGCAGGCAGGCACCCACGGCGAGGATGCCGAGATAGCCCGCCACCTGGGCCCAGTTGATGACGCCATCGAGGGCGAACATGCCCGAGCCGCCGGCGGTGAAGCCGAAGAACACGAAGACGAGCACGGTGCCCGCGATCGAGCCCAGTTCGGGCCTTTCGAGGAGGATGCGCCAGGGAGAGACCTTCCTGACGCGTTCGTCCGAGGGTTTCGCGGCTTGCGGCGACGTGTCGCGCTGGCGCTGGATCATGTGGGTGACGCTCTCGTTGATGGCACTCATGTTCGACTCCCGACGATCAGCGGTACTGACCGGCGTATTTCTCTACGGTGGCAACGTTGTCCTTGGTCACGAAGGCCGGACCCGAACTGACGCCGGTGGCGGTATAGATGGGCTTCAGGTCGTACTGCTTCAGGCGGGCCTGGAACTTCGGATTGGCCTTGAGCGCGGCGATGATCTTTGCCGGGTCGTTGGTCTTTTCGTCGTGGGCGATCACGAGGGCGGCGATGCCCATATAGCCCTGCAGATAAGGCTGCTGGTCGATGGCGTACTGGATGGTGCCGGACTTGATGCCGTCGATGATGGCGGGCGAGAGGTCGAAGGTGCCGAAGTTGATCTTGCCCACCAGGTGCATGTCCTGCACCACCTTGATGGCCGGTTCGGCGGCGTTCGGGCCGAGCGCCAGGATCGCCTGGGTCTTCGGGTTGGCGCGCAGGTAGGCGCTGAGCTTGCTGGCGACCACCGTCGGGTCCATGCCCGTGTCGATCATGGAGGTCTTGCGCCAGTCCTTCAGGCCGATGGCATCGGCAAAGCCCTGGCAGCGTTCGAACGAGGCGTTGTTGGTGGCGTAGTGGTTCACGCAGACGAAACTGGTGATGCCGGCGGCCTTGGCGCGTTCACCGGCGGCCTTGCCTGCGTCGTACTCACCCTGGCCCACGTGCATGATCGCGCCGAGTTTCTTGCTTTCGTCGGGCGTGCCGGAGTTGATGGTGACGATGGGAATGCCCTTGGCGGTGATCTTGGCGGCAGGGGCCTTCAGCACGGCGTAGCTGGCGATATCGAACGACACGCCCTGGTAGTTGCGGGCGGCGGCGGATTCCAGCTGGCGGGCCATTTCGCTCAGGTCGCCGTTGCCGGAGCCCCGGTAGTCCACGGCCACGCCGAAGTCTTCGCCGGCCTGCTTGATCGCATTCTTGATGGTGTTCCACCAGGAGTCCGAGTCGGCCGCATGGGAGACCAGCACGTAGCGGTCGCCGGGGGCGGCGTGGGCCGAGGGGGTGGAAAGACCGAGGCCGAGGGCCAGGGCGGCCGCCAATGAGGCGTGGAACAGTTTGGATCGCATAGTGCCTCCGCAGGGGGCCGGAAACCCGGCCGGGATGGTGTCGAACGCGATACGGCCTGACGGCCGCTGTTTTGCCGAAAGCGGGCTGAGCATGGACCCGTGGAATGCGGGTTGCAATTTGCATTGCAGCAAAAAAATAAATGGAAAATATATTCCATCGCGTGCTTCAATGCCGTCCGTCCCCGACACGGAGCCACCCATGGCAAAACGCAGCGAAGCCGACGCGCTCATGCAGCGCATTGCGGAGGAATTCGAGGCCTTGCCGCGCCAGTTGCAAGGCGTGGCGCGGTACCTTGAGGAACACCGTAGTTCCATCATGGTCCAGCGGGTGGGTGAGATCGCAGAAGGTTGCGGTGTCCACGCCTCGGCCGTGGTGCGCTTCGCCCAGCGCTTCGGCTATTCCGGCTTCACCGAGATGCAGGCGGTGTTCCGCGAGGCCTGGGCGGCGCAGTCCGCTCCCTCGCGCAGCTACCAGCAACGCATCCGTCGGGTGATCGAAGACCGCGAAGGCGGTATCCCGGCCGGTGAGATCGCATCCCGCTTCATCGACGCCAGCCGTGCAGGCCTCGACGAACTGGCCTCCGAACTCGACGAACGCCGCTTCCAGAAAGCGGTGGATATCCTCGCCGAGGCCGAGAATATCTACGTGGTGGGCGTGCGTCGCTCGTTCGCCATTGCCACCTACATTGCCTACGCGTTGCAGCACACGCAGAAGCGCGTGCACCTGGTCAACGGCCTGGGTGGCATGTATCGCGAACAGCTTCGCAGCATCCGCAAGGGCGATGCGCTGATCGCCATCAGCTTCCCGCCGTTCGGCAAGGAAACCCTCTATGCGATGCGCGTGGCGCAGCAGCATCGCGCGAACGTGCTGGCGATCACCGAGAGCGATCTCGGTCCGCTGGCGCGTCATTCGGATGTGTTGCTGAAGGTGAAGGAGGGCAGTGCGTTTGCCTTCCGTGGCCTCACCAGCACGATGTGCCTGTGCCAGGCGCTGTTCGTCGCGCTGGCCTACAAGCTCGAACTCACTGTCGAAGAAACGATTCCCCGAGGAGAATACGATGATTGAAGTTGCCGTTTTCGGTGCCGGTCGCATCGGCAAGATCCACGCGGGCAACGTCGCCCGTCACCCGGAAGCGAAGCTGCGCTACGTGGTGGACGTGCACGAACCCTCGGCGAAGGAACTGGCCGGAAAACATGGCGCCACCGTCGCCAGCGTCGACGAGGCGCTGAACGATCCGGCCGTGGGCGCGGTGGTGATCGGCTCCAGCACCGATACCCATGCCGACCTCATCCAGCGCGCGGCGGCTGCCGGCAAGGCGATCTTCTGCGAGAAGCCGGTGGATCTCGACGTGGAACGTGCGCGTGCCTGCCAGACCGCGGTGGAAAAGGCGGGCGTGGTCTGCATGATTGCCTTCCAGCGCCGCTTCGATCCCACGTTCTCGTCGCTGAAGAAGCGCCTGGACGATGGCGAGATCGGCACGCCGGAAGTGCTGGTGGTGACCAGCCGCGATCCGGGCGCGCCGCCGGTGAATTACATCAAGAGCTCCGGTGGCGTGTTCAAGGACATGCTGATCCACGACTTCGATATCTTCCGCTGGGTGCTGGGCGACGTGGCGGTCAGCGTGCATGCGGCGGGCAGCTGCCTGACCGACCCGGCCATCGAAGGTGCGGGCGATATCGATACCACGGCCGTCACCATCCGCACGAAGAGCGGCAAGCTGTGCCAGATCAATACCTCGCGTCGCGCCGCCTACGGTTACGACCAGCGCTTCGAAGTGCTCGGCAGCAAGGGCATGCTCCAGGCGGGTAATGTCACGCCGACCCAGGTCGTTTCGCACACGGCCACGAACATCGCGCATGACCTGCCGGAGCACTTCTTCCTGGAGCGCTACCGCGAGGCCTATGCCGCCGAGATCGCGCACTTCTTCGATGCCCTGGCGGCCGGCACGCCGGTACGCACCACCATCGCCGACGGCATCAAGGCACTGGAACTGGCCGAAGCCGCCGCGCGCTCCTGGCGTGAAGGCCAGGCCGTGCAGGTGAACATCTGAGGCCACG
Source organism: Luteibacter anthropi (assembly GCF_023699965.1). Classification (NCBI taxonomy): domain Bacteria; kingdom Pseudomonadati; phylum Pseudomonadota; class Gammaproteobacteria; order Lysobacterales; family Rhodanobacteraceae; genus Luteibacter; species Luteibacter anthropi. Next base: position 745,068 of record NZ_CP077072.1, on the reverse strand, counting down.
TTCATGACTACCCTTCGTATCGGCCTTGCCGGCCTCGGCCGGCTTGGCCAGCGCTATGCGGAAAACCTCGCCCGGGCCGTGCCCCGGGCGGAACTGGTGGCTGTTTGCAGTCCCGTGGAAAGCGAGCGTGAATGGGCACGCGAGACACTGGGCATCCCGGTCATTCATGACAGCTACGAGCGCATGCTCGCCGATCCATCCATCGATGCGGTGTTCCTGGTCACGCCGACCTCGCTGCATCCGGCGCAGATCGAGCAGGCGCTGGATGCCGGCAAGCATGTGTTCTGCGAAAAGCCCTTGTCGCTCGATCTCGACGAGTGCCGCCGTGCCGCCGAACACGCGGATAAGTCCACGAAGCGCGCCATGGTGGGTTTCGTGCGCCGTTTCGATGAAAGCTATCGCAACGCCTACCGGCATATCGCCGCGGGCGGCATCGGGCATCCATTCCTGGTGTATTCGCAGACGGCTGACCTGGCCGATCCGTCGGGGGCCTTCATCAAGTTCGCACCGACCAGCGGCGGCATTTTCCTGGATTGCAGCGTGCACGACGTGGACCTGGCGCGCTGGTTGCTGGGGCGCCCGAAAGCGGTGAAGGCCTATGCGACGGGTACGGTGGCGATGTATCCGGCGCTGAAGGAGATCGGCGACATCGACAACGGTATTGCCATCGTGGAATTCGAAGGCGGCCGCATGGCGATGTTCCATGCCTCGCGCACGCAGGCGCACGGGCACGATACGCATACCGATGTCACGGGTACGGCCGGCAAGGTGAGCGTGGGCCGCAATCCGAGGGCGGACCGGGTGGAGATTTCCGATGCGGCGGGCGTCCGCAATACGGTGCTGCCGTCGTTCTACGAGCGCTTCGCACCGGCTTTCGTGACGCAGGCGAAGCATTTCGTGGATGCCATCCTCGACGAGACGCCGTTCGACCTGACCATGGAGGATGCCGTCGAGGCGACGCGCATTGCCATCGCGATGCGTGAGTCGTTGCAGAGTGGGCAGCCTGTTTTGCTGGATTGATGCAGGTACCGCTTCGATCCGGTCGCGCGCAAGGCGCGCTCCTACAGGGGAGCCTTGGGCACGACCGGACCGAGGCCGGTGTAGGAGCGCGCCTTGCGCGCGACCGGTATCCGTCAAAATAACCGGCCCCCTCATCGCCCCCATGAAAAAACCTTCATGCGACACGATGACGCAGTGCAGCAACGAAGCCTATAATAGGCCGCCATGTCCCTCCCCTCTCTCGTTCCCCATCGTGGACGGCGCTTCGCCGTTACCGCGCGGATTCTTTCCGCGGTGGTCTTCACGTTCGTCTGCTACTTCAGCATCGGCATCCCGCTCGCTGTACTGCCAGGCTTCGTACATTCGAACCTCGGCTACGCCACTGTCCTCGCGGGGCTGGCGGTCAGTGCGCAGTATCTTGCGACCCTGCTGAGCCGGCCGCACGCCGGCCGCATGGCCGACGCCATGGGGCCCAAACGCACCGTCATCGCCGGCCTCATCGTGCTCGCGCTTTCGGGCCTGTTTCTGGCCCTTGCCGCCCTCGTACCGAAGATGCCGGCCCTGTCGCTGGCCCTGGTGCTGATGAGCCGCCTCGGCCTCGGCTTCGCAGAGAGCTGGGTCAGCACCGGCTCGATCACCTGGGGCATCGGTGGCATCGGCGGCGAGCACACGGCGCGGGTGATCTCCTGGAACGGCATCGCCACCTACGGCGGCATCGCGCTCGGCGCGCCGCTGGGCGTGAAGCTGGCGGGCGATTACGGCCTCATTTCCCTGGGCATCCTCACCTTTGCCCTCGGGCTCGTAGCCTTGCCGCTGGCCTTGTGGAAAGCCCGCGTGCCCCCAAGCCACGGCGAGCGCCTGCCGTTCAAGAGCGTGCTGTCGCGCGTGATGCCCTACGGCATCGGCCTTGCACTGGGTTCCATCGGGTTCGGCTCGCTCTCTACCTTTGTGGCGCTCTACTACGCCAACCGTGGCTGGGCCGACGCCGCGCTGTCGCTGTCCGTGTTCGGTGGCTGTTTTATCGGCATGCGCCTGATTTTCAGCAACATGATCGGCCGCTTTGGCGGCTACCGCGTTGCCATTGTCTCGTTGCTGATCGAAGGGGCGGGCCTTGCCTTGCTTTGGCTCGGTGACACGCCACACCTGGCGCTGGCCGGTGCCGCGCTCACCGGTTCGGGCTTTGCCCTGATCTTCCCCGCGCTGGGCGTGGAGGCCGTGGGTCGGGTCAGCATGCACAACCGTGGTGCCGCGCTGGGCGCGTATTCGGTGTTCCTGGATGTGGCGCTGGGGCTGACCGGCCCCGTGGGTGGCTGGGTTGCCGGTCGCTTCGATTACCCGGCGATCTTCCTCCTGGCCGGTATCGCATCGGTGGTGGCGGCAGGACTCTCGCTGTCGCTCTACCTGCGTTTCGGCCGCGATGAGCCGACGCAAGAAAACCGGGCCGACGCACGGGCATAATGCCCGTCTGATCCCTTACGAGAGCGTTGCATGCCCTACGATCGCAGCTGGATGGGCTTTGGCATGACCGGTGCCCTGGAAGCAGGTGGCATCGCCTTGCTCGTCGGTATCGTGGTGTATCTGCTCGTGCGCCTCATGTTCGGCAAGGGCGGCGGCTGGAGCGCGGGCAGGGAAGTGTCGGTGGCCTTCGTGCTCACCCTGCTTGTTGCGGGCGGCGAGGACATGTGGAACCTCTTCTACTTCAACGTGGTGCCCATCCAGTCCACCACGCTGCTGCGCCTGAAGCTGGCGGCGGTGCACGATCCGGACGCCATCGGCCTGCGCGTGTTCTTCGAACTGGTGGGCGGCCTGATCGGCGTGTGCATCGGCTGGGCCGTGTTCTCCGGTGGCTTCAAGCGCCTGGTCGGCCACGTCAAAGGGCCCTGATCCGGGGGCTCACGCAGGAGCCGACCTTCTCGGTGACGGATGTCGCAAAGGCCGGCTAAGGCCGCCTCTGCGCAAACATCCATGTCCAAAGATCCGGCGTGCCGTATGCCTTGTCCCACGACCCGTGGTTCACCCCGGGAAACTCGGTATACCTGACCGTCGCCTGCCGGTCGGTCAAGGCGGCATACATCCGGCGGGACTGCCAGGTAGGCACGACCCGGTCTTCGGCGCCATGGAAGATCCACACCGGCAGATGGCCGATCTTCCGGGCCGTCCATTCGAAAGGATCGACATCGGACGGCATGCCGTGGACGACAAGGGCGCGTTCGTCGTCGAACGCCGTGACACCACCGCAGATGATCGCCGCCGCCGCGAAGGTGCCCGGATACTGCGCTGCAATCTGCCACGAGCCATAGCCGCCCATGGACAGGCCCGTCAGGTACAGGCGATGCCGGTCGCCGTGGAATTCCGTGACGCTTTGCTCCAGGGCGGCCATCGCCATGGAGGTATTGGCCTGATCGGTCCACTCCTGGCCGTCCGGGGTCTGCGGTATGACGACGATGGCCGGAAAATCCGGATGCTTGTCGAGCCACGGCGGCAGGCCCTGGGCCAGCTGCTTCGTGTTGTCGTCACCACGCTCGCCACTGCCGTGCAGGAACAGCACGACGGCAGGGTGTTCCGGTGGCGAGGTGGGAACGAAGACCTGGTAACGATACGTCCTGCCATTGACGTCGACGCTACGCTCGACGAAGTGTTCGCTGGCGGCAAACGCGGGTGTAACCATGGCGGTAGTGCCCAGGAAAAGCAGGGTACGCAGCATGCATCATCTCCGTGGCGTGTGAACAGTTGAGTTCAGTAACAGCGTTTGCGCAAGACATATCCTTACGTCGTCCCTGTGAAAACAGGGGCCCAGTGCGGTGCGGTGGGTTTTCGCGAGAGGGTTGCCTGCACACAAGCCGATGCAGCGTGGCGGTGTTTGCTGGTGAACCGGGGCGCTGGGTTCCTGCTTTCGCAGGAACGACGGGTTGCGAGATTGCGATTTCCTTCCTACCCCTCACGTCGTCCCTGTGAAAACAGGGACCCAGTGCGGTGCGGTGGGTTTTCGCGAGAGGGTTACCTACACACAAGCCGATGAAACGTTGCGGTGTTTACTGGTGAACCGGGGCGCTGGGTTCCTGCTTTCGCAGGAACGACGGGTTGTGAGAGTGCGGTACCCTTTGTACCCCCTCACGTCGTCCCTGTGAAAACAGGGACCCAGTGCGGTGCGGTGCGGTGGGTTTTCGCGAGAGGGTTACCTGCACACGAGCCGATGCAGCGTAGCGGTGTTTGCTGGTGAACCGGAGCGCTGGGTTCCTGCTTTCGCAGGAACGACGGGGTCAGAGAACGGGGTCGAATAGTCTTGCGACATGTAGTGCTACGCGCCGGAAATACGACAGGCGGCGGTAGTCGTTCGGGTTGACCTCGTCGCTTTCGGCGAAATCCCGTTGCAGCATCGCCTCGACATCGCTCGCAAACGCTTCATCCACATTCAACGAGGTGATCTCGAAATTCAGCCGGAAGCTGCGGTTGTCGAGATTCATGCTGCCCACCACGGCTGTATCGTCGTCGATCAGCATCACCTTCTGGTGAATGAAGCCCGGTCGATAGCGAAACATGCGAATGCCAGCCAGCGTGGCCTCATGGGCATACAGCGTCGAAGCCATGAACACCGTCTTGTGATCCGGCCGGATGGGAATGAGCACCCGCACGTCCACACCGCGGAACACGGCGAGGCGCAAGGCACCGAACACCGCCTGGTCAGGCACGAAGTAGGGCGTGGTGATCCACACACGCTTCGTCGCGGCATGAATGGCCTGGGTAAAGAACAGCGAGCAGCTTTCCTGCCGGTCGGCCGGGCCGGTCGCCACGATCATGGTATTCGCACGGCCGCAACGCTCCGGTGGCGGCTGCGACGGTGGTCGCTCGCCGGTTACCCAGTACCAGTCCTCCGCAAAGGCACGTTGCAGGTCGGCCACGGCGGGGCCTTCGATTCGCAGGTGCGTATCGCGCCACGGCGCGAGGGGCGGTTTCTCGCCAAGGTATTCATCGCCGGCATTCAGGCCGCCGACGAAACCGTGCGTGCCATCCACCACCAGCACCTTGCGATGGTTGCGGAAGTTCAGCTGGAAGCGGTTGCGCCAGCGCCGCGTGGCGAAGGGATGCACCTGGATCCCGCCGTTGCGAAGCGTGGCGACGTAGCTGTCCGGCAGGGCATGGCTGCCGATGCCGTCATAGAGCACGCAAATATCGACGCCGGCCGCAGCTCGCTCCAGCAGCGCATCGCGAAGCCGGCCGCCGAGACGATCATCGTGGATGATGAAGAACTGCACGAGCACATAGCGCTCGGCTTTGGCGATGGCCGCGAACATCGCAGCAAAGGCCTCTTCGCCATCCACCAGCAGGGTGAGCGCATTGCCCCCATGCATGGCGGTTTTTAGCATCCGGCCGATGGCAACGTAGCGCTCGTCATGTTCGGGCTGGGGATGAGGCAGCAGGGCGGCCTGGGTCTTGTGCGCCTCCTCGTGGAGCATGAAGAACCGCGCCTGGCGCTGGCGGTGCAGGTCCACGTAGCCGCCGAAGTGACTGGCACCCAGGAACAGGTAGGGAATGAGCGTCACGTAAGGCAGCAGGACCAGGCCCAGCACCCAGGCAAAGGCGCCCTGGGCGGTGCGCGTATGCATCACGGCGTGCATGGCGGCAAAGACGCCGCCCACATGAAGGCACAGGGCCGCCACGGCAATCAGGGTGGCGATCATGGCCGACTTCCTTCGATATTCAAGTTTTCGGCAACAATCTTTGTCGCGTACAGGAGTTTTTGCATGCCTGGCCTGGCCGGAGAATGGACACCATCGCTTTCTTCCGAGCCTATCCTATGCACACCCCGTCGTCCCGTCTGCCCTTGTTGGCATTGTCGGTGGCTGCCTTTGCTATCGGCACCACCGAGTTCGTCATCATGGGGCTGCTGCCCGAAGTGGCTGCCGACCTGAAGGTCAGCATTCCCTCGGCCGGCATGCTGGTGTCCGGCTATGCCCTCGGCGTTGCCGTCGGCGCGCCGGTGCTGGCCTCCCTGACCGCGAAGCTGGAGCGCAAGCGTGCCCTGTTGCTGCTGCTCGGCTTGTTCATCCTAGGCAACCTGTTGTGCGCCGTGGCGCCGGGCTACGACGTGCTGATGGTGGCCCGCGTCATCGCGGCCTTCTGTCATGGCTCGTTCTTCGGCATCGGAGCCGTCGTTGCGGCGCATCTGGTGCCGGCAAACCAGCGGGCCCGGGCCATTGCGATGATGTTCGCCGGCCTCACCCTGGCCAACGTGCTGGGCGTGCCGTTCGGTACCTTCCTGGGGCAGTGGGCGGGATGGCGCTCCACGTTCTGGGCGGTGACGGGGCTGGGTATCCTCGCCGCGATCGCCGTGGTCCGTTTCGTGCCGGCGTTGCCGAACCTGAAAGCTCCCGACATGGCGCGCGAACTGCGGGTGTTGCGCGAACCGCAGGCGCTGATCGCCCTGGCGATGACCGTGCTGGGCTTCGGCGGCGTGTTCACGGTGTTCACCTACATCGCGCCCATCCTGCAGGAACAATCGCATATCAGCCCGCAGTGGACGGGCGCCGTGCTGGTGCTGTTCGGCGTGGGCACCACCATCGGCAACATGCTGGGCGGTCGCCTTGCCGACTGGAAGCTGATGCCGTCGCTGATGGGCATCCTCGTGGTGCTGGCCGTGTTGATGGCCGCTTTCGCCTGGACGATGCATTCCACCATCGCATCCATCGTGACCGTGTTCGTCTGGGGCGTGGCCGCCTTTGCGACCGTGGCACCGCTGCAATCGCGGGTGGTGCATGTGGCAGGCGACGCGCCCAATCTTGCGTCGACGCTGAATATCGCCGCGTTCAACCTGGGTAACGCGGGCGGTGCATGGCTGGGTGGCGCGGTGATCGGCGCAGGGTATGCGCTGCCGGTGGTAAGCCTTGCCGGTGCGGCCGTCACGGTGGTGGGCTTGCTGGTGACGATGGTCAGTGTGGTGATGGAGCGGCGCAGCGCGGCTGGCATGGTGACAGCGGGTTGTGCCTGAACCCCCAAGACATCGTCACCTTGTAGGAGCGCGCCTTGCGCGCGACCGGTCGATGCGATGCATGGATGATGTTCGTGATAACCGGTCGCGCGCAGGCGCGCTCCTACAATAGCTTGCGATCACATGGGGGTTGGGCCGCCCGTCGCTGCGCCGAGCGTAGGGCCGAAGGCGGCCCCACCCCACGAAGCGATCCGCATCACTTCGCGGGTTTATCCGCCACCAGCATGTTCGCCACCGCCTGCGCCTGCCTGCGGATCTCGGGAATGGCCGTCGACTCCCACAGGGCCCCGCGCAGCAGGCTGCCGATGGCGAAGAGATTGCCGCGTGCCTTGCCATCCGCATCGAGCAGATGGCCATCCGGTTTCGCCTTCAGCCCCAGCCCCAGCGGATCGGGCAGCACAAACTTGCCGACCACCAGCTGCTTCATGAGGTGATGCTCGGTACGCAATGTGTCGGTGTTGAGGCCGACCGTCTGCACGACGATGTCGTAAGACTCGGTGAGTTCGTTGCCGCCGGGCAGTGATCGCACGACGTTGAGCTCGCCGTCCGGCGACAGCGTGACCGAACGCATGCGGCCACGCAGGCGCTTCAGGCGGTCGGTTTTTTCAAGCTTGACGATGGCGTCGGTGACCTGCGGTGGCATGCGATGGCGTGCGCGCTCCCAGGCCCAGCGTGCATGGCGCAGGAAACGGGCGCGTTCGGTGTCCGGCAGTTCGGCCCACAAGGACTGCGTATGCGGACGCATGCCATCGATGACGGTGCGCCAGTCCACCGTGCGCTCTTCATCGCTGTTCGTGCCGTGTGCATAGCGACCGAGCCCCATGGCCTTGCGTATGCGCTTCGACCAGTTGCGTACATTGGGGTCGTCACGCAGGGTCTCGATCAGGTCACTGCCGTCGTCACCGGGAACCGAAGGGGAATCCAGGTGCGGTTCGGGCAGCTTGCCGTGTCGCGACAGGGCGGTGAAGCGCGCGTTCGGCCACTTCGCCGACAGCTCCAGCAGGACGTCCACGGCCGTGAGGCCAAGACCGATCACCAGCACGCGCAAGGGGCGCTCGTCTTCCGGTGCGGAGGCGAGGTAAGGCCACGGATCGGTGACATACCGACCGCTGGCCAGGGCGGCCTCGTGCACGCCCGGCAGGGGACGCGGAGGCAGCGAGCCGATGGCCAGCACCGCCGCGTCGGCATGGGCCTCTTCATCGCCGTAGCCGATGGTGACGCCGTCCTTCGAGGGCACCAGCGAATCGGCCGTGAAGGGCACCACGTTGACGTGATGCTTGAGGCCCGGTGCATTCTTGATCGCCTGCTCGACACGCTCGCGCAGGAAATTGCCGTACAGCTTGCGCGGCAGGAAATCGGAACCCTTGACGCTGGTGTCGTGCGACTGGGCGTATTCGAGGAAGCCACCGGGCTTGCTCACGAACATGCCCATGGAGGCCGCACGCACGTTGAGCAGGTGGCGCTCGGAGGGCGTGCCGTACGCGACACCGCGACCCGCTTCCGGGCCGCCGGCGTACCAATCAAGGTGAAGCGGCTTTGCCGTGCGCCGCTCCAGCAATTCGCTCACCAGCGTCGCCGCTGCTGCGCCACCGCCGATGATGGCGACTTTCTGAAACATGTGTTGGTCCTTCGCCCGTAGGGTGGGGTGGAGGGCCGTGAGACCGTCAGGCCGTCAGGCGTCCCGCGATGATCGACTGCCTCGGTCGTGCGATCCAGTGTCCCGAAGGACCGGGCTGCTCATACGCGAGGTACTGTGCCAGATCGCCACCATACACGTGAAGCGTGAGCGCGGTGTCGTGCCGCGACAGATTGCGGCAGCGATGCGCATGAACTTCCGTGGCATCGAACCATGTTGCGTCCCCCGGCCCCAGCCAGGTGCGGCCGCTGCTGCGCAGCGCGTGCTCGTCGTCGCCGCGGTCGAAGGACTCTACTTCGAGCGCGCCGGCGATGGTCACCTCAAGGCCCCACAGGCCGCCATGGTCGTGCACCGGCGTGGTGTATCCCGGCGGCCAGGCCATGACGAGCACGCTCACGGGCGGCCGCGACCGCTCGGCGATCATCCAGCGTTCGAAGCCCCGGCGGCGCTCGCGCAGCGCACCGAGCGAGGCCATGGCCTCGCCGTTGCGCGCGTGCAGCACGCGGCCGATCTCGCGGCCCATGCTGGCAAGGTCCGGGTGCTCGGCGTCCGACAGGTCGAACGCGATGTCCCGCAAGGTGGTGATGATGGAAGAACGTTTACCCATGGAAGGGTCCGCCCCGTAAATCGACTGAGCGGAAGTGGAGCATGGGCGCCGTTAAACACTCGTAACCCCCCGTCATGAAAATCGCTTTAAACTTTTCCCTGGCAGGCCGCATCGAAGGGACGAACCGCCCGCAAGCGGCCCCGCTCAACGGAGAGCCCCGCCATGATCATCCTCACTTCGCTCGTCGTCCTCGCCGCCGGTTTCTGGCTGGTCTTCGCCCTCATCGGCGCCGTCCTGAAGCTGTTCTTCGGCATTGTCGGTGGCGTGTTCAGCCTGGTCGGCAGCCTCCTGGGCGCCGTCATCGGTGGCGTGGCGATGCTGCTGGTCGCCCCCGTGGTGGTCCTGGCCCTGCTGCCGGTCCTGTTGCCGGTGGCCTTCCTGGTGCTGCTGGTGTGGGCCATCGCCCGGGCCACCCGCAAGCCGGTCGTGGTGGTGACGCCGACGTCGCACTGACGCCGGCGTTCCTTGGGTCAGAGTTTTCTCAGGTCAAACGTGACGGGGATGCGCGCCCAGGCGCGCACGGCCCTGCCGTTGGCCGTGGCAGGCTGGAAACGCCATGCGGCCAGCACCTGGTCGCGGGCTGTCTTGTCCAGGATCTCGTGACCGCTGCTCTGCTCGATCTCCACCTGTAGCGGCTTGCCGGCCTCGTCCACCAGCACGCGCAGGGTCACCGTGCCTTCCATGCGCCGGCTGATCGCCGCCCTCGGATAGGCCGGAGCGGGGGCCGAGACGTAGGCCAGGTGGGCTTCCACCGGGGCCGCTTCCACGGCCGGCGGGGACTGCATGACCTCAGTCGGTGCCACCATCGGTGTGCTGCCTTCGTCGCTGGCTGTCGGCACCACGGCGGGCGGTGCCACGGTCTGCGGTTTCACGATGTGGGTCGGTGTGTCGTGCTTCACGACGGGTAGCGGTTTCATGTCGATCGGCGGGGGTGGAACAACCTTCGGCTCCACGGGGTGATCGATCAGCCGGATCGAGGGCGTGGGCAGCGGCGCGGTGACGATCTGCGCCACCATGGGGCGCATGACGGCGATGAGGGCGGCGGCGTTGAGGGCGATCGCTGCGCTCATGGCAACGATGCGGACGGTATCCGGGTGAACCCCGGCCAGGGACTGCGGACGAGCGAACGACATGAGCCACCTCCATGCAATGTGGGAGAAGGTGATACGCGGTCGGGAACACGGCCGGGTGGGGGCCGGCGGGGATCGTGTTCAGGTCCGGTTTCAGATTAGGCCCGGGTCGAAGGTTCTTGCAATAGGGGTGTGCGTGGCGATTGGTTCATCCGGTTACGTTGTAGGAGCGCGCCTTGCGCGCGACCGGATCATCGCGAAAAGCGGTCGCACGCAAGGCGCGCTCCTACAGGGAGCTTTCTAGTGCGCCACGAGCATCGGCACGTCGGATTGCATGAAGAGATAGCGCGTGGTGCCGCCCAGCACCATTTCCGAAAGGCGCGAACGCCCCCAGGCGCCCATCACGATCAGGTCGGCACCGTCGCGGTGGGCGATGTCGAGCAGGGCGGGGCCGGGTGACGAAAGCGCGGACTCGTCGAGCCGGCGGACCTCGGCCTTCACACCATGGGTGTCCAGCCAGCCGCAGATATCGGTATCGGGCAGGGCGCAGGTGCCGGTGTCCTCGTCGCGACTGCCGTCGATCACGGTCACCCGCGCCGCCTTGCGCAGCAAGGGCAGGGACGAACGCACGGCCAGCGCGGATTCGCGGCTGCCGCTCCAGGCCACCAGGACGTGCTCGCCCAGCGTTTCCACCGGTGCATTGTCCGGCACCACGAGCACGCCACGGCTGGAGGCGAAGACCGTACGCGATACCACCCCGAAACCGATGGGTGCATCGCCACGCATGGTGGACGACCGTTCCATCACCACCAGGTCGTAGCCGGCCGAGGCATGGGCCAGCAGGGTGACGGTATCTCCCGTGCCGACCCGCCAGTTGCCTTTCAGACCCTTCGAAGCCAGCAGAGCGGCCCAGTCGTCCCCGATGGCCTTGGCGTCGCTGGTGCGCTGACGCACGGCGTCCAGTTGCATGGGGACGGCCTCGGGCACAGTGAAGGCGGTAGCCGGCAGGTCCACCACGTGCATGGCGTCCAGCCGGGCGTCGATGCGTGAGGCCATGGCCAGCGCGGCCCGCAGGCCGGAACCCTGGGGCGGAAGACGGGCGATGTGCAGCAGCAGTTCGAGGGTCATGCCCGCATGGAACACCGCCCGGCGGGGCAGGTCAATGGCCGTTCCGTGATGAATGCCGCGGAAGGCCAATTGCGAGCGGTTCTCGTCAAGGGGGCGGCTGGAGTACGCTCGGGGTCCCCGCCCATCGAACCGACAGCCCATGACCCTCGACAGCGCGCGCCCGCGCTACCCCTTCGCCGAAGAAGTCGCCAGCAGCGTGATCCACGGCATCGGCCTGGTCCTGAGCATCGCGGGCCTGGCGGTGCTGGTGGCCTTCGCGGCGATGTACGGCGGCACCCGTGCGGTGGTCGCCAGTTCCGTGTTCGGTACGACATTGATCCTGCTCTACACGGCATCGACGCTGTATCACTCGATTCCGGGCGAGATCCCCAAGCGCGTGCTGCGCACGCTCGACCATATCGCCATTTTCCTGCTTATCGCAGGCACTTATACGCCGTTCACCCTGCTGGCGCTTCCGGGGGCCTGGGGCTGGGGCTTGTTCGCCACGATCTGGACGCTGGCCCTGGTGGGCAGTGCGGCCGAGCTGGGCATGCTCAAGCGCTATCGCAAGGCGGCCGTGGTGATGTATGTGCTGATGGGATGGGTGGCCGTGGTGGCGATCCAGCCGTTACGGCAGAACGTGGAAACGGGCGGACTGGTGCTGCTGTTTGCCGGTGGTGTCGCCTACACGGCGGGCGTGCCGTTCTATGTCGCGAAGAAGCTGCCGTTCGGGCATGCGATCTGGCATTTCTTCGTGCTGGCGGGGAGCGTGCTGCACTACCTGGCGATTCTGCTTTACGTCATTCCTGACGCGCCACATTGAATCAGGTGGCGTTGTAGGAGCGCGCCTTGCGCGCGACCGGGTTGTCGCGATAACCGGTCGCGCGCAAGGTGCGCTCCTACAGGGGGTTTGTACGAATCAGCGGTGAGGCTTATTTCTTCTTCAGCTGTTCGGGAATGAAGCGCGTGCGCACCGCTTCGGCCAGCAGATCAGGTGGCAGCAATCCCTGAGCGACCAGGAAATCGTTGAAGGCCTTGCGGTCGAACTTGTCGCCAAGCGCCGTCTGCGTTTCCCCGCGCAGCTGCAGGATGCGCGTATAGCCGTAGAAATACGACGTGGCCTGGCCGGGCGAGTTGAGCGTGTAGCGATCCAGCTCCTGGCGGGCCATTGCTTCCGACAGGCCGACGTCATGCACCAGGATGTCGTGCGCGCGGTCGCGGGTGACCAGGCCCAGGTTGAGCATCGGATCGAGGAAGGCACGTGCAGCACGCAGCAGGCGGAACTGCAACGCGATGAACTGACCTGCCGGCGGCTCGTACGGCATCATTTCCGCTTCGGAATACAGCGCCCAGCCCTCGACGTTGACGCTGTTGAAGGCGAACAGGCTGCGCGTGAGCGAGACACCCTGTTCCACCATCGCGGCGAACTGCAGTTCGTGGCCCGGGCGACCTTCATGGGCGGTGAGCGTCCACGCGGCGGCCGCAAAAGTGAAGTCGTCGTACATCTGCGAGGCGTCGCCGTTGGCCGGCGGATTGCCTGCCGTCAGCACAAAGGTGCCGCGTTGTCCGGTGTTGTTGATGAAGGGCGGCGGATCCATGTGCGGTGCAGGCGTGCGCGCCGCTTCGGCTTCCGACGCCATGCGCATGGCCAGCTGGCGCTTGGGTAGTTCGACGATGCGCTGCTTGCGGATCACGTCTTCGATCTTGCCGATCACCTCGTGGTACATCGGTTCGACCTGGTCCTTGGGCAGCTGCTTTTTCTTCAGCGCCTTCAGCACGTCGCGATAGTCACCGTCGGGCAGGCCTTCGGCCTTCGCCACCACGGGAGCGAGCGCCTGCAAGGCATAGGTGGTTTCCATGAATTCCAGCTGCGCACGGCCGATCAGGTCGCGCGGCGCGATGTCCAGGCCGACCTGCTCCAGGTTATAGGCGTACAGCGGCTCGGGCAGGCGGAAGTCGGTACGCGAGCGCGGCAGCACCGTCTGCTTCACCCAGGCGTTGTAATCCTTCAGCTGCTTGTCGAGCTTCGCCATCGCCGCGTCGCTGCCAGCGATCTTCTTTTCGACGAAGAGCTTGCGGATGCCGTCGACATAGCGCTGGGTGTTGCCCAGCTTCTGCTCCACATCGGCCTTCACCGGACCCAGCAGCGCCTTGTCGCCAAGGGCTGCCGTGGTGCGCGTGCGCGCCTGGTCCACGATGGCCGTGCAACCGGGCGTGATGCCCGTGTAGCAGTTCAGGCGGCCCAGCGCAGCCTTGTTCTGCTCCGGCGTGCTCTGTGCGTTGAGCAACGAAAACTCACCGCTGAACACGATCTGGCCGACATCGAACCAGGGCAGCAGGTACTTGTCGTTGAGGTCGATGCCCTTGATGTTGCCGTCGATCTGCTTGACGAGGATCTGCAGGTCTTGCTTGACGTTGGGGTCCTTTTCCTCGGCCAGTCGCGCGGACAGCTTCTGCTTCGCATCCACCAGCGCGGCACGCTGCTGTTTCTCGGCGTCGGCACTGAGGTCGGCAATCTTCTCGTCATAGCCCTTGATGCCGATATCGGTGGCCGATTCCGGGCTGAAGCGTGCCGTGATATCGAGCAGCACCTGTGCGTCGGTATTGCTGCGGGCGATCCAGGCGGGCTGCGCGGGCTCGGCGGCGTGCAGGCTGCCGACCGTGAAGGTCACGGCAGCGGCAAGGGTGAGTCGTCGGAACATGGGTGTCTCCCGGTGAAGTCCGGCGAGACTAGCGGCAGCCGTGGCGCGTCGCCAATGCCCGGAAGTGGGGTGTACATACCGATTGCCAGCCGGGTGTCGTCGCCGAAGCCCTTCCGGGCTCCAGCGACAGACTCTGCATCCATGCACCTGTTGGTTTCCATGGCTCGCTTTTGGGATGCCTTATCCGCGCAGTGCGTCGATCAGTCGTGAGGCGGCAGCGGAGGAAGACGCCGGGTTCTGGCCCGTGATGAGCACACCATCCGCCACCACGTAAGAGCCCCAGTCGGGACCTTTCGAATAGTGCCCACCGTTGGCCTTGAGCATGTCTTCCACCAGGAAGGGCACCACGTCGGTGAGGCCTACACCCGCTTCCTCGGTGTTGGTGAAGCCGGTGACCTTGCGTCCCTCGACCAGCGGATGACCGTTGGAGGCCTTCACGTGTTTCAACATACCAGGAGCGTGGCACACCAGCGCCGTCGGCTTGCCAGCCTCGACGAACGATTCGATCAGCGCGATCGAATGCCTGTCTTCCGCCAGATCCCACAGCGGACCGTGGCCGCCCGGATAGAACACGGCGTCGAAGTCCGTGGACGAAACGCTGTCCAGGCGAACCGTGGCATTCAACTGGGCGTTCGCATCCGGGTCCGCTTCAAAACGGCGTGTCGCGTCCGTCTGGAAGTCAGGCTCGTTGCTCTTGGGATCCAGCGGAGGGCGGCCGCCCTTGGGCGAGGCGAGCACCACCGCCACCCCGGCGTCCTTGAACGTGTAGTAAGGCGCGGCCAGTTCTTCGAGCCAGAAGCCGGTCTTGCGGCCGGTCGTGCCCAGTTCGTCGTGCGAGGTCAGAACCATCAGGACTTTCATGTCGTTCTCCCGGTATCAGCTGATAGAGATTAGTAGACCAGTCGGCTAGTGGATTGGCCCTAAAAAAGCACTTCCGCGGAAGTGCGTGTTTCGCCTGGCTGCCCCCCGGTCAGGAGGGCAGGTGAAGCATCTGTTTCGTGGTTTTCATGGCCTGCGCGAAGGGCTCCGGGCTGCGGGCGATTTTCGCCATCAGGCTGGTTCCCAGCCACAGCTGGTAGAGACTCTGCGCCATGTCTTCCGGTGCTCCCTCGCACGTCAGGGAACCCTCGGCCATGCCGGCTTCGATGGCGCCGGCCAGGTGTTCGATGATCTTCGAGGTACCGCGTTTCAGCGAGGCACGCATGGGCTCGGAAAGGTCCGAGACTTCGGCGCCGAGTTTCACGGCAAGGCATTTGCCCTGGCAATCCAGGAAGGACTGGTTCTCCTGCCAGCCGCGCCAGTAGTTCGCCAGCCGCCCGGCCATGGTGAGCCCCGGCTGGCGGAGCGTTGCATCCATGTCAGCGAGGTAATCCTCGAAATAGTCTTCGAGCAGGGCCTCGCCGAAGGCTTCCTTCGAGGCGAAGTAGTAATAGAACGATCCCTTCGGCACGCCGGCGCTGGTCAGGATCTCGTTGAGACCCACGGCGGAAAACCCACGGGCGCCCATGATCTGCTGGCCTACGGTCAGTATCCGGTCGCGGACGTCAGGGGTATCGGCGGCAGTCGATGGGCTCATGGGACGTACCTTATCCAGAATTAGACCGGTCGTCTAGTGCCGGATTCTCTATCGGGCATCCGAAGTGGGATGGCCCGGTTCAGGAAAAAAGCAACGCGAGCCCCGCCATGCCGATCATGAGAAAGGAGATCACCACTTTGGCGACGATGCCCAGCAGCATGCCGATCCAGGTGCTCACCCCCACGTGAGCCGAGCGCAGGATGCTCTGCCCGGACCACAGCTCGCCCACCATGGCGCCGACGAACGGCCCCAGCAGCAGGCCGGGAATGCCAAAGAACATGCCCACCACGGTGCCTGCGCCGGCACCCCACAACGCTCGCGGACTGGCGCCGATCTTCTTCGCGCCCAGTGAGGCCGAGACGAAATCCAGGGCAATGCCCACGGCGGCCACGATGGCGATCGCCACGAGCCAGCCCCAGCCCAGGTGGCGATACTCATCCACGGCAGCGGCAAGCCAGATGCCGCCGAAGATCATCGGGATGCCGGGCAGAACAGGCAGGATGGCGCCCGCCACGCCGCCCACGACCAGTGCCGCCGAGAGCAGGTAGAGGGCGATCTCCATCAGCGAAAGGCCTCGCGGTATTCGGGCTTGAGCCATGCGGAAAACGCGTCGCTGGGCACATCCACGGCCTGCGGGCCCGCCGAATACGCCGCCACCTGGTAGGGAGGGAAGATCAGCGTGACACCGTGGGCCTTGTCATCCGGGCCGGTGAGCAGGTTGAACACACGGAAATGGTTCTTGCCCGGCGCAGTGCCTTCGTCGATCTGCCGGCTGTCCGAGGCCAGGGGCTCGTCATCGTCATCCAGGGCGCTGATGAGCTGGCGCCGTGCTTCCGTGGCGAACGCGCCTTCGGCGGCGTCCGGATCGGCGAACAGGTCGCGGATCCCCACCACGCGCTGCTCGTCGAGATCGTAGGTGAAGCTGTCTACGATCGGGGCGGGATGAGCGCCACCGGTGAAGGCCGAGCCATCCACCTGCACGTTGAGGAAGCGGTCGGTGCGCGACGCCACGGCGATATCGAGGTTGAGGTCCCAGGGCAGCTCACGGGCACGCTCCTGCGCGCCCGGCGCATCCAGGCTGGCCATGAAGGCCTTTTTCTGGCGTTCCACGTAATGGTCGAGCGTCGTGCGCAGGCCCGCGGCCCGGGCAGGCAGGTCAGGAAGCTTCACTTCCACGGTATAGAGGCCTTCCCGGCTCGATTGGGTATCCTTGTCGGCACGCGTCTGGGTGGACGGTGGCGTTTCCCCGCCGTTCGTCCGGTCAGCGCCTTCGCGGCAGGCGGCAAGCCCGGCGGTGGCGAAGACCAGCGACAGGATGTGTCGCACCAGCATTTCGGCTTATCTCCCTGCAAGGCCCGCATCTTAGCGTAGCGGCTGCACAGCGGAGAGAGCGTCAACGAATCGAAGGAATAGCGTGTACGACGCGATGACGGAAACCGTCACCCTGCTCAAGGCCGATGAACTGGGCCGTATCGAACGCGTGGAGCGCGGCGGACAGCTGCTCATCCGTCGCGATATCGCCGCCGCGCGCTGGTGGGCCCGCTGGTTCGCGCGCCGCGCGGCTGCGCGTGAAGCCCGTGCACTGAAGCGGCTCGAGGGCATCGACGGCGTGCCGCGCCTGCTGGCCTGGAATGGCTGCGTGCTTGAGCGCAGCTATATGGCCGGCCTGCCGATGCAGCAGGGCCAGCCGCGCGATGCGGCGTATTACCGCGATGCCTTGCGCCTGCTCGCCGTGCTTCACCGTCGCGGCATCGTGCACAACGACCTGGCCAAGGAACCCAACTGGCTCGTGCGCGAGGATGGCTCGCCGGGGCTGGTGGATTTCCAGATCGCCTGGACACGTGGCAGGCGTGGGGCCTTGTTCCGCCTGCTGGCGCGCGAAGACCTCCGCCACCTGCTCAAGCACAAGCGCACCTATGTGGCCGAGCGCCTTTCCACCCGCCAGCGGGCGATCCTTGCGCAGCCCGCGCCGCATTCACGGCTATGGCGGGCAACGGGCAAGCGGCTCTACAAGCTGATCGCGCGCAAGGTGTTCGGGTACTGGGACAACGAAGGCCAGGGCCGCATCCGCCGCTGACATGCCCTTTTTTGTAGGAGCGCGCCTTGCGCGCGACCGGTTGTCGCGAAAACCATCAACGCATTCGCATCACCGGTCGCGCGCAAGGCGCGCTCCTACACGATGCGTTACTTCTCGACGAATGCCCGCTCGATCACGTAATCGCCCGGCTCGCGCGTGCGCGGCGAGGCCTGGAAACCCCCGCCATCAAGCAGTACGCAGATGTCTTCGAGCATCGACGGGCTGCCGCACAGCATCACGCGGTCTTCCGCGGGGTTCAGTTGCGGCAGGCCCGTGGTGCGGGCCATCTCGCCGTCGGCGATGGCGTCGGTGATGCGGCCGCGGTTGCGGAAGTCTTCGCGGGTCACCGTCGGGTAGTAAACGAGCTTCTCGCGCACCAGGTCGCCGAGATACTCGTGGTTCGGCAGTTCGTTCTCGATGTATTCGGAATAGGCCAGGTCGTTGACGTGGCGCACGCCGTGGGCGAGCACGATCTTGTCGAAGCGCTCGTAGGTTTCCGGGTCGCGGATGATCGACAGGAACGGCGCCAGGCCCGTGCCGGTGCCGAGCAGGTAGAGGCGCTTGCCCGGCTTCAGGTCGTTGAGCACCAGCGTGCCCGTGGGCTTGCGGCTCACGATGACCGGGTCGCCGGGCTTCAGGTGCTGCAGCCGCGACGTGAGCGGGCCGTCCTGCACCTTGATGCTGAAGAACTCCAAGTGTTCCTCGTAATGCGCGCTGGCGATGGAGTAGGCGCGCATGAGCGGGCGCCCCTCGACTTCCAGGCCGATCATCACGAAGTGGCCGCTTTCAAACCGGAAACCGGGATCGCGGGTGGTGCGGAAGCTGAAGAGCGTGTCGTTCCAGTGGTGCACGTCGATGACGTGCTCGGTCGCCAGTGCCACCATGGTTTGCTTGAACCTCAGATACAAAAGGGACGTGGGCCACCGCGCGACGCGTTGGCCCTGGATTCGGCTGGGGAAGCGGCCTGAAGGCCGCGCTGCCTCGCACGTCGCGCCGCGCCTTCGTAGGTGCGGGCTCAGCGCCATAAGGATACACCAGGGCGTTACCCGGGGCCGGCATCCCGTCTCGCGCTGGTCTAAGATCACCAGCCACCCACTTCAAGGACGGTGCCGCATGACCCGACCCGAATACGCCCCCGGGCAGGCCTGGACCTACCGGACCCGAGGCGACGAGGAAGCCTCCCGCCTGATGATCCGCAAGATCAATATCGAGCCGGAAGACGGCGAGGTGTTCCATGTCTCCCTGAAGGGAGTGAAGCTTCGCAACCACCGGGTGCCCGGCGGTTTCCAGCCTGCGATGCATCATGCGGTGATGAACCGCGCGGCGCTTGATCGGAGCGTAGTGGCCATGGTGGGGGAGGCCGATTCCGATGAAGCCTGGATGGATGGCTATGCCGTCTGGCGCCAGGCCTACGACAACGGGGACGCAGGCGTGTTCGACATCCCTGCCGACCAGATTCTCGGCTACATCGAAAAGGTGGTTGCCGCATCTGGCGAGGCCCGCTGATGCGCCGTGTCCTTAGCGTGATGCTGCCCTTTGCGCTTGTCGCCTGTGCGCATGCGCCCCAGGTCACGCAGGTACCTCAACCGTTACGTGACGGGAAGGTCAGTTACGAAGCCCTGCCCGTCGTTGCCGATGGCAGCTACAAACTCGAAGCCAGCCAGACCTCGTTTGGTGCCCAGTCCATTGCACGCGATCCACCGGCTTACCCGGCGGAACTTGTCGCCAGCAATCTGCCGCCTGTCACCATTCGCGTGAAGGTCATCGTCGATGGGGAAGGCAAGGTTACCGACGTACGCGACCTGGATGCGCCGGCGGACGAACATCACGCAGCCTTCTTCGCGGCATGCCGTCAGGCAACTTTGCACTGGAGCTATACGCCCATGACCATCGTGGATATCCATGAAGAATCGGGTGGCAGGATATCGCAGATACGGCACACGGCGCCTTTCAGCCTGGACTACGCCTTTCATTTCGAGTTGAAGGATGGCGCGCCACTGGTGTCCTCGGATCGGTGAAGTGCATCTCCCCAGCGATCGCGCACCACAGACCATGTGGCGAGTTTGATCGCCGATGCGATCGGCTCCCATTCCCGCTGCCAGCACCGTTGCGTTGTAGGAGCGTGCTTGCGCGCGACCGGATGAATCGAAAAGATGAAGGTTTTCGCGACAGCCGGTCGCGCGCAGGCGCGCTCCTACAGGGGAGCGGTAACCCCAAAGGTTTTCCCATCCGATCTCACGCATCAACGGCAGGCGCGAGGCCGAAAGGCGAGCCCACCCTACGAAGCGAAACAAAAAAAGAGCGCCCGGCTCCAGATCGTCCGGTCGGGGAGGGACCGGACGATCGAAGGGGGCGCAAGTCACACAGGGATTCGTGGTTCGCTGGCGATCAGAAGTCGTACGTCACGGCCAGGCGTGCGTAACGCGGGTCCTGCACGTAGAGCGGCACGCGGTAGATCGGGTTCGGGGTGAAGGGGCGATCCTCGCTCGACGGGTAACGGTAGGTGGCGCGCTGCTGGTTCAGCACGTTGAAGACATTGGCCGAGAAGGCCAGTTTCTGGTCGGCCCAGTTCGGCCGGTAGGTCAGGCCGAGGTCGAGCTGGAACGTCCAGGGCAGCCGGCCTTGCGATCCCGGCGGCGACGGCAGCCCGTTGCAGTAGTGATAGGTGCTGCCGTAGGTCTTCGGGTCGCTGTGCGTGGCACCGTAATAGCCCAGGCATACCTCGGGGGCGCCGGAGATCGCCTGGAAGCTGCCGGAGAGCTGCCATTCCGGGGCGAACTGCCAGTAACCGTACGCCTTGAGCTGATGAGTGTGATCGTTGCCGAGCACACCGTTGGAATACTGCATGACGTAGCTGTTGTCCCAGTCCACGCTGCCCGCAGCGCCGGACTGACGCGTATCCGTGCGTGCCTGGCCTTCCGAGTCGCCATAGGAACGCGAGAACAGGTAATCGACCTTGCCGTACCAGACGCCATCGAATGTGTGCTCGAGGAATCCTTCGAGGCTGTAGTAGCGGCGCTTGGCGGACGGAAAGCCCATCTCGTCGCGACTGAGCGGTACGCCGTAGGCCTGGCCGTTGGCGTCGATCAGGGTGAACGTGTTGGCCGAACCGCCGTTGATCAGGTAGCAGCTGTTGCTGCTGCCGATGGTATGGCCCAGTGCCTTGGCCTTGTCGGTCACCAGACCCACGTCGCAGAAGTCGTCGATCACGCTGCGCAGGATGCGCTGGGTCGCCTTGACGCCGTAGACCCAATGCTCACCAAACGACTTGTCGAAGCCCAGGATGAATTCGTCCTGGTGTTCCGCCTTCAGGTTCCTGCCGGCGACGGTGCGAGGGTCGGGCGGGATGCCATAGGAGTTGTTGCCCGAGACGACGTCGCTGATCTGGGTGAGGCCGGTCGGTGCGCCTGTCGTGGGATCGATGCCGGAATAGGTGTAGTACTGCTGCGTCGAGGTGTATCCCGCCGCTGCGCCGGTTGCCGGGTTGAGCGGAAGGCCAAGGTAATAACGGCCCGCATTGGCGAACACCTTGAACGAACCATCGCCATTCACGTCCCACGAGGCACCCAGGCGAGGTGCCCACTGCGGTTTGGTCTGCTTGATGAAAGCCTGGCCGAACTGGTTGTAGTCAGTGAACTGGTCGTTGCGCAGGCCGATCGACAGGAGCCACTGGTCGGTGAGCTGCCATTTATCCTC
This sequence comes from Luteibacter anthropi, assembly GCF_023699965.1. NCBI lineage: Bacteria > Pseudomonadati > Pseudomonadota > Gammaproteobacteria > Lysobacterales > Rhodanobacteraceae > Luteibacter > Luteibacter anthropi. The sequence goes on along the minus strand of NZ_CP077072.1, from coordinate 723,612 downwards.
GATGTACTGCGCGCGTTGCCTGGAGCGCACGTTTACGCGGTTGTTCACGATGTTTCGGCTGACGAAGTAGCCGGTCTGGCCATTGGGGAACAGGCCGGGCGCCGGCACGAAGTTGCTTCCTGCGGCATCGGAGATCGGCTGGTTGGGGTTATCGGTGTGACCGTAGTCCCAGACATAGCCCGGGCCGGGGCTGGACGTGCCGAAGTCGAGGACGCGCGAGCCTACGTTGTCTATGCCTGCCGAGAGAGTGTGGTCGCCGAGCACGTAGGCGACATCGAAACGGAAGTTGGTCGACTTGTTGCCACGACCTGGCGCGCTGATGTCGGGTACCTGGCTGTTCTGGATGGCATGACCGCCGTTCAACAGCGGATTCTGCTTGGGCGCGTCGTCGACGCGGACCAGGTTGGGGTCGTAGTCGGCCGCCTGGTCGTAGTTCTTCGTGTCCATCTTGCCGTACATGGCGCTGATGGTGAGGTTGTCGGTGATGTAACCGGTGTACTTGGCGACGTAGAGATCGCCGCCGGTCTTGGTGTCGTTGACATCGCCGATGCGCGAGGTGCGCTCGCGGTTGACGAAGTCATAGCGGTAGCGGGTGCCGGAGCCTTCGCGCTTGTCGCCGGCGCCGGTCAGTTCGAGGATGTTGCTTTCGTTGATGTTCCAGTCGAGCTTGGCGTACCAGCGCGGCGATCGATAATCGTTGGTCGATGCCGGCGTGTTGTTGCCCACGTCGTTGACGTTGCGACGTCCCTGTTTTTCGAATTCACCGGCAGCGAAGAAGAACAGCTTGTCCTTGATCAGCGGGCCACCGGCATAGGCGCTCACCGTCGTGGTCCAGGCGCGGTTTTCGCTCTTGGGCTGGTAAAGATTGCCCGCAGGCGCAGAGGCTGGCGTGGCGTAGTAATGCAGGTCGGAATAATGCGAGCGGGCGAAGGCCGGCTCCCATAGCACCTGGGCGCCGAAATGCCATTCATTACTGCCGCGCTTGCCGACCTGGTTGATCACGCCGCCGTCGGAGCGGCCGTATTGCGCGCTGTAGCCGCCGGTGTAGACCTCCTGCTGGTCGATGGCGCCGTAAGGCAGCTGCAGGCCGCCGAGTGCGTTGAGCGGATCGGTCGTGTTGAAGCCGTTGACGTAGTAGGCGTTCTCGTTGGCGGCCGCACCGCCGAAGCTCGCCACCGAGTGACCCGTGTCGCTCTGGAAGTTCGCGCCATTGTTCACCACGCCCGGGGCCAGCCGGGCGATCGCTTCGGCGTTGCGCCCGAGCGGCAGCCTGGCGAGCTGCTGGGAGGTGATGACGGTGCGCGAATCGACGGACGTGACGTCGATACTGGGCAAGGTGGTGCCCGTCACCGTGACGCCGGTGAGGCTGGTGGCATCGCCTGCCGTAGCCGTTGGGGCGGGTGCGGCGAAGGAGACATCGGTGCTCGCGCCGACGCGCAAGGCAACATCCTTGCGCGTATCCACCGTCGTGCCGTCACGGACCAGGCTCACGGTGTAGGTGCCCAGGGGAAGCTGCGAAACCGCATAACGACCACGTGCATCGACGGCAATCTCGCGGCGGAAGCCGCTTCCACTCTCGATGACGATGCTTTGGTTGCCGCCGGCCGGGACGCTGCCGTTGATGCCGCCGGTGGTGGACTGGGCCTGGACGGCGCTCACGCCGGCCAGGCAGGTACAGATGGCGAGCGCGAGCGCGCTCTTCCGCGAAAAGTTCGGTTTGTTCATGTGCTCCCCAGGAATGTCGGTGCCGCCAAGTGACTCAAAGCGGTGACACGCGACGAAGCCCTCGCCCATCCCCGGCGAAGCCCCCGTCCCTCGTCGTTCGTCACCGGCCTATTTGCCTCGATCCAAATAGACCCTGCGAACGATTTACATGAGCGCTCCGACGATGTCCAGACCTCAGGAGCGGCGACGATATGGACGTCCAATTGAAAGTTGCCGATGGCGCGATGCAGCAGAAAACCGCGTAAGTAGAGGTATTTCCGTATGTTGATGACCACCGGTCGCCTGGCGCATCCAGGGAAATCAGGGGCACGATGGCAGGCTTTTCACCGATGCCGCCGAAGTGTATCGGGATGCTGTTTTTGTGACGTGGTTTGGATCGAGGCAAGTCTCGTGCCATATCCATGCTTCCTTGTTCGCGCAAAGAAGGCTTCGACATGTTTTGACGGGATAAAGGGCCGTATATCGCGCTGCGACGACACGCCGCAATCCTGAACAGGACGGTGATTCCCATTGGGAAACCGCGTCTTAGCCGAAATTACCGCTATAAGGGCCAAATTCGGACTTGCCAGCGAACCGCAAGACCATAGACTAGGCGATTATCGCGTAGGGGGCGGATCAGGCGGGCATGAATATCGATGGCGGTAGCGGTAAGCGCGCCGAACCGGTGATGCTCAGCGAGGCTGCCGAACGTCTGCGCAATCCGCGGATCGACCGCATCGTCGCCAGCTTCCGCGAGTACCGCGTCTCGCTCATGCGAGCGGTCATCCTTGGGTTTATCGTGGTGTGGACGGCGGCGTGGCTTCAGGGGCCGGAGCCGATGGCCCTCGAGGCCCACCGGGTGTTCCCCGTGGCGGGCGGGCTTTTCCTGGGTGCCACGTTCTGGATGCTGTGCATGCACGCGGCCCCCCGCCTGCGGCGAAGCCAGTTCGTGGATGCCATCGGCACCATCGCCAACTACGTCATCGTGTGCGTGCTGTTGAAGACCGCCTTCATGCTGGTCATCACACTGACAGCGGTATTGCCTTTCCTGTCGGTGGCGGTCGGCGTCCGTTATAGCCGCAAGGCGTTTGCGGCCAGCGTCGTCGCCTCGGTGGCGGTGCTGATCGTAAGCGGCCCGGAGGGTTACTGGATTGCCCGTCCGGCCTATGCCTTGTACGCGCTGGCCCTGGTGGTCGTATTGCCCATGACGCTTTACCGGCTGATGGACGCACTGCGCGAAGTATCGTCCGAGGCGATCGCCTCGCGCGAGGCGCAGCATCGCTTCATCTCGATGATGAGCCACGAGATGCGCACGCCGCTGAGCACGGTCATCCACTCCGCGTCGTTGATCGATACCTCGGTGATGAACGACGACCAGCGGCGGCTGGTGGCCTTGCTCGCGTCCAACGCCAATGCGCTCCTGCATCGGGTCAATGCCGTGCTCGACGTCGCATCGTTCGCGGGCGGCCGTTTCAACCTGCGCCATCAGCCATTCAGTTTTGACGAAGTACTCGAAACCGTCGGCGCCGTGTGCCGCCCGCACGCGGCGGAAAAACGCCTTGCCTTCACGCTGTCCCGCGACGCTTCGGTGGGAGGCGTGTTCACGGGTGACCCGGGCCGGATCGAACAGGTACTCTCCAACCTGGCCTCCAATGCCGTCAAGTTCACGCCACCGGGTGGCTCGGTAGAGGTCCGCGTGGAACTGCATGAAGGCGTGGGAGGGCGTGATCCCACCATCCTGTGCACGGTGACCGATACCGGCATCGGCATCGCCGATGCGGACAAGGCACGGATCTTCGACCCGTTCCACCAGGTAAGTGCGGGCGAAAGCCGCCGCCAGGAGGGCGTTGGCCTTGGTTTGTACATCGTGCGCAATGTTTCCGAGCAGATGCACGGTCACCTGCATGTCGCCGACAATCCGCTCGGCGGCACGGTGTTCAGCTGGCGCTTCTCGCTGGCGCGTGCGGCGGAAGGTGTCCGCAGCGTGGCGGAGATGCCGCTGGTGGAACTGCTCGACGATCATCGCCGCCGGGTTGCCTCCCAGCGTTGCCTCGTCGTCGATGACAACGCGGCCAACCGGGAAATCGTGGGCCGGATTCTGGAGCGTGCCGGCCATGCCGCCACGTTCAGCGCCAGCGGTGACGAAGCGCTGGGCCGCCTTGCGGAGGCCGAGTTCGATCTCATCTTCATGGACCTGCACATGCCAGGAAGCTCGGGCTGGGACGTACTGGGCCGTATCGACGTGGCGCGGCGTACCCGCCCGATTCCGCCCATCGTGATGCTCAGTGCCGATTCCAGCCACGATGCCGTGCGCATTGCTTTCAAGGCCGGTGCCCGCGCCTACCTCACCAAACCCATCGCCGCGCAGCGGTTGCTGGATGTGATCGAATCCATCGCCGAGGAGCGCTGGCTGGAAGATACGGCTCGTGCATGGCAGACGGTCCCTGAAGTGACGGCCGTGGAAACGCAGGATCCTTCCCCGTTGGACGAGATGCGAATGCTCGCCACCGACGAAGAGTTCGCTGGGTTCGTCGATCTGTGCGTGCGTACCGCGGGAGCGCACATCGAAGCGCTCAGGGCGTCGATGTCGTGCCATGACATCGCGGCGGCATCGGAAGCCATCCATGCCCTGCGCAACGTGCTGGGCAACCTGGGACTGCCGGGTGGCTCGCGCGTCTGTGACGACCTTGCCGTGCTGCTGGATGCCGGAGGCGATTTCCACCAGGCCCATGCGGAACTGGACACGCTTGCGCGATCCGTATGGCGCTTTGCCGAGATCCAGGGCATGCGCTCGCGCTCCATGGAAGGTGCGGGCGCCTGAGGCGCTTGCACGCCTGCCGCCTGCTGAGCAGTTTTTGCCGCGACGCGAAGCCTCCGGCCGCGTTATCGTTGCGCCTCACCGGATAGGACAGGACATGCGTCGCCTGCTACGCGCGATGGCCAGGTCGGGAATCGTCGGGCTGGCGCTGTTGGGCTGGCTGGCGAGCGCGTGGGCGGGCGACAGCCGCGACCGGGATATCAGCCAGTTTTTCCATTCCTCATGGACGGTGCGCCAGGGGGCGCCCGGGCAGGTCACGGCGCTGGCGCAGACGGCCGATGGCTATCTCTGGCTGGGCTCGCTGAGCGGCCTGTATCGCTTCGACGGCGTGCGCTTCGAGCGTTATCGCCCGCATGGCAGCGACTTCCTGGCCTCCGCGGTATCCACGCTCTATGCGCCGCCTTCGGGGGGGCTGTGGGTCGGTTTTCGCTATGGCGTGATCAGCTACATCGCGCAGGACGGCCGTGCCACGCACTATGCGGCCGGCTCGGGGCTGCCCACGGCCACCGTCTACGGCATCGCCGGCACGCCGGACGGACGCATCTGGGCCGCGACCTTCAGCGGCCTGGTCCAGCTCGACCACGGGCGCTGGCATGCGGTCAGCCCGGTCATGGGCCTGATCGGCTCGCGCGCACGCAACCTCACGGTAGACCGTGAGGGACGCCTGTGGGTCGCCACGGAGAAGGCGCTCGAATGGCTGCCCAACGGTGGCCAGCATTTCGTGGTGGCGACCACCGACGTGGGCCGCATCAATCGTATTGCCGAAGCACCGGACGGCACGATCTGGGTGGCGGAAGCCGATGGTGGCGTGCGTCCCGCATGGGCCGGAGAGCGCAACCCGGACGACATGGGGCCGGTGCTGCGACTGGCGTCGGCCGGGCTGTTGTTTGATCGCGACGGTGCCCTGTGGATGCCTACGCTGGGCGACGGCATCCGTCGCGTGCCCTACGTGCGCGAGCTTCCCCGCCAGGTGATCGATGCCAGCGGCACGGTCGCACAACGCTTCGTCGAGCATGATGGCTTGTCGTCGGACTCCGCGGATGCCGTCATCCAGGACAGGGAAGGCAATATCTGGGTGGGCGGCACGGGTGGACTGGATCGCTTCCGGGTCAGCCGGCTTGAGCCAGCCCCCACGCTGCCCGGCGCGACGGACTTCGCCATCGTCGCCGCGAAAGGCCACGGGGTCTGGGCGGGCACGAAGAACCGCCCCCTGGCCAGGGTGGAGCCCTCCGGCGTGCAGGCGACCAACTTCACCAGCGCCATCACGGCGGTGTCGCGCGATGCCGACGGCATCTGGCTGGGAGGGCCCGAAGGCATCTGGCGGATGCGCGACGGTGATCCCATGCCCGTGGCCGACCTGCCGTCGCCGCAGTACACGGGCGTGCAGGCCATCGAGAGCGATGGGCATGGTGGCGTGTGGCTGTCCATCAACCGCCCGGGGCTCTATCACTACAGCAATGGTCGCTGGACGTTCGACACCCTGCCCATCATGGCGAATGATCCGTCGCCTCTGATCCTGCACCGGGATGCATCGGATCGCCTGTGGATGGGATTCGCCCGCAACACGGTGCTGGTGCGCGACAAGGAGCACGGCCGCCTGCTCGGCCCGGCGAACGGCCTCACGATAGGCAACGTCACCGCGATCATGGACGACGGGAGCATGACCTGGCTCGGTGGCGAACTGGGCCTGGCCCTGGTGCAGGGACAGGAGGTGCGCAGCATTCCCACCCTGGGCGAACCGCTTGCCGGCATTACCGGTCTGGTCCGCGACAGTCGTGGCGACGTCTGGGTGAACAGTGCCGCAGGCGTGGGCCGCATCGCGGGTGCCGACCTTCGCCGTGCAGCAAGCGATACGACGTACCGGCCTGCGGTGGAGCTGTTCGACTGGCTGGACGGCCTGCCGGGAACGCCATCGCAGTTCCGTCCCCTGCCGAGTGCGGCCGTGGCGGACGATGGCCGGCTCTGGTTCGCGACCACCAGTGCCATCGTGTCGATCGATCCGCTCGATGTGCCACACAACACCTTGCCGCCACCGGTGCATATCCAGTCGGTATCCACCGACATGGGCAGCTGGCCCACCATGACGCCGGTGCACCTGCCGGCACGCATCGAGCGGCTGCGCATCGCCTACACGGCCACCAGCCTGAGCATGCCCGAGCGCGTGCGGTTCCGTTACCGGCTCGAAGGGCTCGATACGCGCTGGCGCGATGCAGGTACCGAGCGCGAGGCTATCTATACCGATCCACCGCCGGGGCATTACGTTTTCCAGGTGACTGCCGCGAACGAAGACGGCGTGTGGAACGAACAGGGCGCCGAGTTGCCTATCGACATTGCCCCTGCGTTCTACGAGGCATGGTGGTTTGCCGTGTTGTGCGTGATCGCGGCGGTGGCGATCCTCGCCGCGGCTTATCTTTCGCGCGTGCAGCGGATCAAGGCCAGCCTGCGCGAGCGCCTTCAGGAGCGGCATGCCGAGCGCGAACGCATCGCGCGCGAGCTGCACGACACTTTGCTGCAAAGCATCCAGGGGTTGTCGATGCGCTTCCAGGCGATTGCAAACCGCGTACCCGAAGGCGATGCGCTGCGCGATTCGATGGAGCGCGCACTGGATCGCGCGGAAGACGTGCTGGTGGAGGCACGTGACCGGGTCAGAGGCTTGCGCGAACACACGGTGGACTCGCGCGGTCTCGCCGTCGCACTACAGGAACTGGCTGCGGAATATGCACAGGAACACACCGTGCCCATCGGCGTCGATGCGCGCATCGATGCGTCCGGCATGGATCGCGCGGTGCGCGACGAACTGTACGGCGTGACCCGCGAGGCCTTGCACAATGCCGTGGCTCACGCGGATGCAAGTCGTATCGACATCGTGCTGGATGTCGAGGGCCGTGACCTCGTGCTGCATGTATGCGACGACGGACGAGGCATGGACGAAGCCATGTTGCGCGAAGGGCGCGAGGGTCACTGGGGCCTGCGTGGCATTCGTGAGCGCGCCGTGGCCATCGGCGGCATGGCTTCGATTACCTCTCGTCTTGCCGGCGGCACGGTGGTGACGGTGCGCATTCCCGTCGAGCGGGCATTCCCCGGCCGTGGTCACTGGTTGCGCCGCCGGTTCCGGCGGCGCAACGATTGATGCATCAACGATCGCGCACCGCCGCCACTGCGGCGGCGAGGCTCTCGTCCGAAATACGGAACACATCGAACACGCCCAGTCGTTCCATGGCAGGCACGAGGGCGAGGGCGTCTTCCAGGGCGGCGGCACGTGCTGCGGTGTCGCTGCCCTCGTCGGCAAGCACACGGGCATTCACGATGAAGGCGCCCACCGTGCCCTTGCGGACCGTGACGCCATCGAGCACCACGCTGTTCGTGTCGTCGGGGAGGATATCGTGGGGTTTCATGAACAGGTCTCCTTGGGGTGTGTGCATAGCGTGAGGCGGCCGGGCTTGGCGCGCGCCCGCGTTCGCGCCAGACTTCGCCGCGTGCACGCCAATCCGCCCCCGCCGCCCCTCATGTCCCTGCCTCCGGTCGCCAGCGCGCACTGGTTGAGCGGGTGGTGGAGCGTCGCGCCGGAGATTCGCGATACGGTGATGCACGATCATCCGCATGGGCAGGTGTTCGGCACCACACGTGGGTTGCTCAGTGTCGTGACGCACACCGCCCGCTGGTTTATCGGGCCCGGGCAGGCCATCTGGCTGCCGCCTGGCGTTCCCCATGCCGCAAGCTCGCACGGGGCGTTGACGGGATTCAGCATGTACGTGTTGCCGGGAGCCGGGCGCGATCTTCCCGCGGAGGTTTTCCTGGCAGGCGTATCGCCCCTGTTCCTCGCTCTGCTGGAGCGTGTGGCCCAGTGGCGGGGTGACGGTGCATGGACCCCGCAACGTGAACGTCTCGCGGCTACCTGCTGGGACGAATGGACGGAACTACCGCGTTCGTCGCTGGCGCTGCCCATGCCCGCCGATGCACGCCTGCGTCGTGTGTGCGACGCCCTCATCGCGACGCCCGCCGATCGACGGGGGCAGGATGCCTGGGCCGCTCTGGCCACCATGTCTGCGCGCACGTTCGTACGCCACTTCCTGGCGGAAACCGGCATGGATTTTTCCAGCTGGCGCCAGCGGGCGCGGTTACGCTGGGCGCAGGAACGTCTCGCCGCTGGTGCGCCCGTATCCGCCGTGGCAGTGGATGCGGGCTATGACAGCCTGAGCGCTTTCGCTGCCGCTTTCCGTCGGCATATGGGCATCGCGCCATCGGTCTACGCGCGTTCGCTCGTATGATCGATTCCCTCCGCGCACGGATGGACCAGATCGACGCAGCGGCGCAATGGCGACAGCCGGAGGCCTTCGCGCATCGCGCTGAACTGGCGGATCGGCTCGATCTGTATCTTGCAGGCGACGCCGCGCCGGACGAGAAGGCGCGCGGACAACGGCTTCTGGATGACATGGCGGCCTGTGACGAGCGGCTGTTCGCATCGTTGCGCCAAGCGATACGACGAGGCGAAGGGCGTGCCGCGCTTGCCCCATGGCTGGATGGGCAGTCACCGCGCGGCCAGCACTATGACGCGCTGGATAGCCTCCTGGGTGGTGTGCTGGCGCTCGACGAACCCGTTTCGGACGATCCGGTCCCGCCGCCGGACATGGTGTTCTACCAGCCGACGCCGGCCCGGCACATTGTCGATTGTGTCCAGCGCGCGGGCATCGGCGCGGCGGATACGGTGCTCGACCTGGGATCGGGACTGGGCCACGTCGCCATGCTGGTGAACATCCTGAGCGGTGCGCGCACGCTGGGCGTGGAGCGCGAGCCGGCCTATGTCGCATCCGCTATCCGGGCGGCAAGCGCGCTGGAACTGGGCGATGTGCGCTTCCTGGCCGCCGATGCGCGCGAGATAGGTTTCGATGGCGTGGATGTCGTCTACCTGTTCACGCCGTTCATCGGTCGCGTGCTGGCAGAGGTGGTGGCTTCGCTGGAACGGGCGGCAGCAGTGCGACCGTTGCGCATCGTCACCCTGGGGCCCTGCACGCGCACGTTTGCCCGGCTTGCATGGTTACAGCCCGACGGGGAAACCGCGCCGGACCGTATCGTGGTGTTCCGCAACCGTGCGGATTGACCTCAGCGGATACGCCCGCCGTTGAAGTGCCCGGTGCCCGCGCCAACCGAGATGCTGACGCTGCCGGTGGGGTGGTCGCAGCTTCCGAAGGCCTGGGTGACGTTCACGGCACCGCTCTGGTAGTTGCCGCTCATGCCACGGCTGCCACTGACCACGCCGGTGCTGACGCTGCCATGCATCTGCGGCTGGTTGTAGGTGGCATCGTCGCAGCGCGGGCCTTCGTCGGCTTCCGCAACGTTGGCCAGCCGACCCGTGGTATCGCCGTAATAGGTGCCCGGCGGGTCCTTGGGACGCGACGGCGTGACGGCCACGTTCTCGCCCGGTTTCGCGCCATTGGCGGCGGCCGTTCCGGACTGGCCCGTCTGTGCCGGCGCGGAAGCGGACGAGGATGAGGCCGGCACGTAGTCCGGAGGAAGCTTGAGGTTCAGGGGTTTGGCGGCGTCCTGGGCCCAGGCGCTGGCAGAGGTGGCGACGAACAGGGCGAGGACGAGGATCGGTTTCATGGACATGCTCCGCGGATAGGCCTTCGAACGCTCGAGGGCGCGTCCGGTGTACCGGCCTTGGATCGCCGGAGGGCGGCCCAAGTTCCCGGCCGCCGGTACACCTTACTCCGCCAGCATCTCCACGTCGTCTTCCGGCACGCTTTCGCCCAGGCGGGCCTTCAGTGTTTCGATCTCGCGCTTCAGGTTGCGGTTTTCGGCTTCCAGCTCTTCGATCTGCTCGCGCAGGGCCAGGACGTCGTCGCTGGGCTTCTCACGCGGCTTGCGCCTGGATTCGCGTACACGCTTCGCCGCCTGTTTCAGCTCGCTGTCGCCCGCCGTGGCGGCAGCACGCTGTTCGTCCTCGGGGAGGGTGGCCACGGCGGCTGCGGCGCTGATCGAGAGGTTGCCCGACTTTACGGCGGCCACCACTTCCGGCGCGGCCTCCTTGCGGATCTTTTCGATCATGCCGACCTGGTTGGCGCTGATGCGTGCCTCGCGGGCGATTTCCTTGCGGCTGTCCGCAGGGTTGACGCGCGGGGGCTTCGGTTTCGCCGGCTCCGAGCCTGTGGGGTCGAACGGCAGGTCGTGTTCGTCCTTGTGGCCTTCCGCTTCGGCCGTGGCGGCACGTCGCTCGGCCAGGATCTCGCGCTTGCGCAAGGCGAGTACGCCGCGCTGGAAATCGGAGACGCTGCGCCGGCCAAGGTGCTGTTCGATCATCCACAGGTGCACGTCGTCGATGGACTGGAAGCGCTCGTTCTGCACGGTGCGGAACGGGATGTCGTGCTTGCGGCAGATGCCATAGCGATTGTGCCCGTCCACCAGGGTGTCGCCCCACAGCACCAGCGCGTCGCGGCAGCCTTCCGTGAGCAGGCTGCGCTCCAGGGATTCGTATTCGTCCGGGGTCAGCGGGTCGATGTAGGCCTTGAGTTCTTCGTTGACGACGATGTGCATGGGGCGGTGCGACCTGTGACCTGCGGGGGCCGCATTCTAGTGGCTGCGGCCGGTTCGTGCAGGAATACTCAATGCGCGTCGCAGATCCTCAGACCGTCCAGCACGGGGCTGTCCGGCGACAGCTGCTGGTCGGGGTTGGCCTCCAGCCAGGTCTTCGCCCGGACCAGGATGCGCCGGTCGTTCTCGGTGCATTTCCATTCGCCGTCCTGGTAGGCAAGGTTCAGCAGGGAAAAACGCAGCCGGTCGATATCGCGGCGGCGTGAGAACGCCGGGTCGGCTTTCTCCAGCGCCGTCACCGTCATGGCGATATCCGCGAACTGGAAGCTGCGCCGGTTCTGCATATAGAGCCGGCCGAGCACGGAGCCGACGGTCTGTCCGCCGAGGTAATAGCCCAGCCCGCCACTGACGAGCACGCCGAGGAACCAGAGCACATGGATGAGCCAGGGTCGCTTGTTCATGTGCGTATCGCCGGACGGGGAATTCGAGGTGGCGCGAGCTTCGTGCAGATTGCTTGCGCGCGCAAGGGTGATCGCGAAATCGTGTTCATCGCGCGGTCGCAGACACCCATGCCTTCTGGCACATGGCGGGGCCATGTCCTAAACCTCCTGGCCTCCAGGGGCATCCCTTCTCGACTTCCAACGACCAGGGGACAGACGGATGGTGAAGTTGCGTGAATGGACGGCGTGCGTGCGCTGGGCAGCAGGGTGCGCGCTTGCGGTGGCTTCGGTAAGCGTCATGGCGGAGACCCCGCCTGCGCCGGTGGATGTGATGATCGTGGGCACGTTCCACATGGCCAATCCCGGGCGGGATATCTACAACCTCAAGGTGGACGACATGCTGGCGCCGAAGCGGCAGGCCGAGATCGAAGCCGTGACGAAGACGCTGGCGCGCTTCAGGCCCAACCGGGTGGCAGTGGAGTGGTCGGCGGACGATGTCGAACGGCAGTATCCGCGCTACCTCGACGGCACACTGGCGCCGACGGCCAGCGAGCGCGTGCAGCTGGGCTTTCGACTGGGCCGGCTGGTCGGGGCGAAGGGCGTGTACGGCGTCGATGTCGATGGCGATTTCCCGTATCCCGAACTGAAGGCCTATGCAGAAGCGCACGGCCAGGCCGGGTTGCTGACGGAGGCGGGCAAAAAGATCATGCGCACGCTCGACGAGGAGCAGGCGGCGCTTAAGGAACATGGCGTAGCGGGAATACTCCGCCTGCTCAACGATCCGGCGAGGATCGCCGCGGATCAGGGGCATTACCGCGACTACTTGCGCATCGGTGGCAAGGACGGCCAGCCCGGCGTGGACGTGCTTACCGGTTGGTATCGTCGCAACCTCACCATCTGCGCCAACCTGATCCAGCTGGCGAAGCCGGGCGACCGCATCGTGGTGATTTACGGGGCAGGGCACGCGTTCCTGCTGAGGCAATGCGTCACCGAGACGCCGGGATTCCGCCTGGTGGAGGCCAACGATTACCTCCCCAAGACATGATGTAAAAAATATTTGACATCATGTGATGTTTGATTAACATGACTCCATCACCAACCGTGGGGGATGGGGTCATGCTGACGAAAGAACGATTTGCCTGGGTCTGGGTGGGCGCGCTCGTGGCGGTACTTGGTGCTTACGCCGGCGTCGTTGCCATCCAGACGCAGGGCGGCGAGCCCTCACCGGGCGTGCGTATCGGCACGCTGGCGGTGGCCCTGTCGATCCTGGGCCTGGTCGCGCTAGGCACCTGGCTGGCCGGCCGTCGTCGCGCCGATCCGCTCGATGAACGCGATCTGATCATCGAGGGACGCTCGGCCGCGATGGCCTACAACGTGTTGATGGCCGGCATGATCCTGGTCGGCTGCGTGATGCCGTTCGGTGCTGGCGGCTGGAAGATCGTGCATGCAGCCCTGTGTGCGATTGCCCTCGCCGAGATCGTCCACCACGGATTGATCATCCTCGGCTACCGCAGGGGCTGGCGTGTCTGATCGTCGGCTCACCAACGACATCCGCACCCTGCGTTTCCTCGCGGGGGAAATGACCCAGGCCGACCTGGGGCAACGGGTGGGCGTCACCCGGCAGACCATCGCCGCCATCGAAGCCGGCAAGTACTCGCCCACGCTGGAGTGCGCGTTTCGCATTGCGGAAGTCTTCGGCAAGGCGCTGGAAGAGGTGTTTCACTGGGAGCCCTGAGCCGGGCGGTGGGACGCAGATCTGGACGTATGCCATACGCCACCATACGGGTTAAGGTTCGTCGCAGGGCAACAAGGAGATGCACATGCGCTACGGAGCTCGATGGGGATGGGTGTTCGTGATGTTCTTCGCGATGGCTGGCGCGACGCCGGCGCACGCATGCAAAGTGGGTGAAGACGCCATCATCCCCTCTCGTGCAGAAGTCCTTGCTCGCGATCGCAATGCAGCCCATCTGGTCGTTGTGGGAACGCCGACACCATTGTCGGAGGTTACAGAGGGCGACGGCCACTGGCGAGCGGCCAGCGCGACACGCTATCGATTGGCGATAGATTTCGTTGAGAAAGGCAAGCCCTTGAAGCAGCTCGATGTCGATGAGATGGTTTTCAGCAGCTGTGACCTGCCTTTCGGCAAACGCCATCTTGCTGTCGCTGGTAAGCAACGCGTTTATCTGCGCCGTGAAGAAGGCAAGTGGCTGATCGTCAATTCTGAAGCATTGATCGATCAGCCATCAGGCTACGAAGCGGCCGATTACGATCTTCAGACACGCCCTTCGCACGAGGAAGTATCGCCTTGACGGAGCTGTTTCATGAGTGAATCAGGTAAAGAAGCTGCCCAGGTCGACGCTTCCGCGCTGATCGATCAGCGCATTGCCGTTCTCGGCGACTGGCGGGGACAGACGCTGTCGGAAGTGCGTCGTCTCATCCACGAGGCACTCCCGGGCGTGCTGGAGGAATGGAAGTGGATGGGTACCCCGGTCTGGTCCCAGCGCGGCATTCTCTGCACCGGTGAAACCTATAAGGGCAAGGTGAAACTGACCTTTGCCAAAGGGGCATCGCTGAAAGACCCATTGCATCTCTTCAATTCGAGTCTCGATGGAAATGTGCGACGTGCCATCGATATCGTCGAGGGTGAAGTGATCGACGCCAGCGCGTTCAAGACGCTGATTCGCGAGGCAGCAGCGTTCAACGCCGACAAGCCGAAGAAGTCGTCCACACGCCCCCGGGCAAAAAAGACTGAACCAGGCCCTGGCGGATCCGCGATTTCGTGATCACGGACCCGTCTGGCGTTCTCTGGCGCATCGGCCAGAACATCGGCTGACACCTGCCCTTATGGCTTAGCCGAGAGGGTTCAAGAGCAGCATCGTGCACAACGTCAGCATGAATACGGCGATGGATCCGTCCAGCACGCGCCACGCCCGTGGATTACGGAACACCGGCTGCATCATGCGTGCGCCGTAGCCCAGCGTGATGAACCAGACGACGCTGGCCGAGCAGGCGCCAGCCGCGAACACCCAGCGCAGTTCGTGCTGGTAGCGGGTCGAGATGCTGCCCAGCAAAACCATGGTGTCCAGGTACACGTGGGGGTTGAGGAAGGTGAAGGCCAGGCAGGTGAGGGCTACCCGCTTCCAGCTTTGCTGGCCACCCGTGGTGGCGGTGAGCGCACTCGTGCCCTGCAAGGCGCGCCTGGCGGCCATGAGTCCGTAGACGGCAAGAAAGGCGGCGCCGCCGAAACGGAAGACCTGCAAGGCAACCGGATACTGCTGGACCAGCGCGCCGATGCCGGCAATGCCAAGGATGATGAGGGCGATGTCGCTCAGGGCGCACAGCACCACCACCAGCCCGATGTGCTGGCGCTTGATGCCCTGGCGGAGGATGAAGGCGTTCTGGGCGCCGATGGCAATGATGAGGCCCGCGCTGGCGGCAAAGCCAGCGGCGGCAGCGGCGAAATACATGACGGGAAACCTTTACTGCGGACGGCCCATGGTGCGGGTTTGCAGATAATTAGCCAAACTAAATATCCTGATGCATATTAAGAAAATCTAATTAACGTCAGAGAGGCTCCCATGGATCTCCTGCATCCCCAGCTAGCCGCCTTTGCCGCCGTGCTTGAAGAGGGCAGCTTCGACGCCGCTGCCCGCAGCCTTTCCGTTACCCCCTCGGCCATCTCCCAGCGCCTGAAGGCACTGGAAGACCGATTGGGTCAGGTACTCGTGGTGCGCCAGTCTCCCTGCCGGCCCACCTCCGCAGGCGAGCGCCTGCTGCGCCGCGTAAGACCGATGCAGACCCTGGAAGCCGAGGCCATCGCCGACTTTCTTCCCGAGGAGGCGAAGGCTGCCCATGTGCGCCCGCTCACGCTGGCGGTCAACGACGATTCGCTGCATACCTGGTTTCTTCCCGCCCTGGCGGAGCTGCACGATAGCCACGGCTTTCTTTTTGACGTGCGGGTGGATGACCAGGACTACACGCTGGAACACCTGCGCCGGGGCACCGTGCTGGGGGCCATCTCGGCCGAGCGCACGCCGTTACAGGGCTGTAACGTGATGCCGTTGGGCAGCATGCGTTACCACGCCATCGCGTCCCCGTCGTTCGTGGAGCGCTATTTCCCCGACGGCCTGAGCGCCACGGCGTTCGGCCGGGCGCCCATGCTGGTCTTCAGTCGCAAGGACGAACTGCAATGGCGCTTCGTCCGCAGGATCACGCGCGCCCGGCTGGAACCGCCCATCCATTACCTGCCCACGTCCACGGGTTTTGTCGATGCAGCCGCCCTGGGGCTGGGCTGGTGTCTTGCCGCCGATGTGCTCGTGGAGTCCGCGCTGCGGGACAAGCGCGTAGTGATGGTAGACCCGGATCGCTGGTTCGACGTGCCGCTTTACTGGCATTACGTCGCGGTGCGCTCCGGCACCCTGCAACTGCTGGGCGATGCCCTGAGGAAGGCGGCGCGCAGTGCGCTGCATACCTGACGAACCGTGATAGCCCTTCCGGCATGTTTGCCGGTGACCCCGGACTTGTATAGTCCGCGCTTGCCTTCTTATGGGGAATGAGATGTCTGGCAAAGGGATCAAGGGGAGCAGGCGTAAAGGTTCGTGGGTTCATGCGCTCGCAACGGTGGTCGCCGCTGTTGCGTGCACAGGGGCGTGGGCATCGCCCGATCCGGTTCCGGTCAACGTAGGCCAATGCAAGCCGATCGAATCGCAGGTGCTGCACGAGACCAGGAGTTACTGTGTGCATCTGCCGGCATCCTACGGATACGCGGGAAACCAGCAGAAGCATTATCCGGTGCTCTACGTGCTGGATGGCGAGACCTTTTTTGCCATGGCTGCCACCACCACGGAATTCATGGGAGGCGGGGCCAACGGCAATTACGCCATACCTGAAATGATCGTCGTGGGTGTCGTCAACACCAAGCGCACGCGCGACATGAGCCCCACGCATAGCCTTAGCCATACGGGGGGCATCGGCGACCTGAGTGAAAGTGGAGGTGGTACTGCCTTTCTGTCATTCCTGGAAACGGAGCTTGCGACGACCATCGACCGCGACTACCGGACGCAGCCCTATCGCGTCCTCGCAGGGCATTCGTTCGCAGGCCTGGCCACGGTGAATGCCTTCCAGAGCCGGCCATCGGCTTTCCAGGGCTATATCGCCATCGATCCGTCGTTGTGGTGGGATGGCGAAGTCATGCTCAGCAAGGCGAAGGGAGCACCTCCGGCCGAGGGACATCAGCGGCTTTACATCGCGCTTGCCAATACGGCAGCCATCAAGGGACCGTTTGAAGGTATTGCGGCAGCCCATATGGGTGCCATCCATGCCTATGCTCAATTCATGTCGGATACGTCCAGCATGAAGGATCGCTTCAAGCTGGATTACTTCCCCGACGAAGAGCATGGCTCCGTGCCGATGCTGGCGCTGTACAACGGGCTCAAGTTCGTCTTTATCGATTACAAGCTCACCTTCGCCAAGGGGCTGAATGATCCGGACAGCATCGGCAGGCATTTCGACAAGGTTTCCGAAACGCTGGGCTTCCGCTTTCTCCCGTCGGAGCAGGAAGTGAACGTCATGGGTTACATGGCGCTGCACGACATGAAACAGCCTGACAAGGCGATCAAGCTTTTCTCGCTCAACACGACCTGGTATCCGCAGTCGGCCAATGCCTATGACAGCCTCGCCGAGGCCTATGCCTCCACAGGCAACAAGGCGCTTGCCATAAAGAACTACCAGAAGGCGCTGGAGCTCAACCCCGGCAGCGATAACGCCCGGGCGTGGCTGAAGAAACTGACTACGCCCTAGCATGCCCTTGTAGGAGCGCGCCTCGCACGCGACCAGGATTCATCGGCCACGCCGGTCGCGCGCGAGACGTGCTCCTACAAAGTGGCCGGAGCGTAGGCGACCCAGCCACGGAAGGTGAAGCCGGCATAGAACAGTTCGACGTTCTCAAACCCGGCTTTTTCCAGTAGCGCTGTATCCTCTTCGGGGGACAGCAACGGCAGACGGGCCTGGATGGCGGTGGCTGCATTCTTCGCATCGGCCTCCGGTACACCGGAGGCCGATGCAAACGCCGCATACCGTTCCAGCCAGCGACGTTTGCCCGACTCGTCACCCGGCACGCTATGGTGCGCAACCACGAAGGGGGCCCCCGGCTTCAAGCGGCGACGCACTTCGCCCAGCGTATGCAGGCGCTCTTCGGCGTTGAGGAAGTGCAGGGTAAGCAGGCAGGTGGCGCCATCGAAAGGCCCAGCAGGAGCGGTATCGATATAGCCCTCCTGGAGCTCGACGCGCGATGCGAAAGGGCCCAGCGTATCGCTGGCCAGCTTCAGCATCTCCGCGGAGGGATCGACGCCCGTAAAGCGCCAGCCTTCGTGCGCCTCGGCAAATGCCTTGAGCTCCAGGCCGCCGCCTGCACCGAGCACCAGCACATGGCCCGCCTGCGGTACCACTTCGGCCAGCAGCAACGTGGTCATCCGTTGCAGGCCGAGGAAACCAGGCACCTGCCTGACAGGGCCTTCGGCGTAACGGGCGACGGCCTTGGGGTCGGAGAAGGACAAGGGGAAGCTCCAGCGCGTGTGATCCTCCATGCTAGCGCAGGGACGGCGGTGTCCGGGAGAGTGCACGTCGTTGAAGGCCTCTGCGCCCCCGGTGACTTCCAGCAGATGTCCCGGTCCCGGCGGGAGCCTAGGCTGAGCTGTCGCCTCGCCCCGTGGACTATCTATGAACCTTTTCGTTCGTTGGTGCCTGCCGGTAGCGGCGGCTTGTCTGGCGATGCCTGTATTTGCCCAGGCAGACACTTTTGTTTTTCTACAGAAACCCGGCACGTTACCTGTCGGGCTGCGTGTCATCGATCAGTATGATCGCTCACGTACCTTTCCTTCTGCGATCAGCAACGCTGGCAAGCCGTCAAAGGGCAGCTATCGTCCGTTGCAGACCTTGATCTGGTATCCCGCACGCCTCCATTCGGGAGTACCCATGACGGTTGGCGACTACGCCGCGTTGGCGGATAGTGAACTTCGATTCGATGCACCCGACGCAAAGGCAACAAGTGGCGTGAACAGCTTAAAGGTATGTCTTCCGTTGCCTTATGGGCGGTTCGTGATGCCGTGCCGGCGGAGGGTCGCTATCCCGTCGTGATCTATGCGCCCAGCGACTCGTCAGTATCATGGGAGAACGCCGACCTGTGCGAGTACCTGGCCAGTCAGGGCTATGTCGTGATCGCCAGCCCATCGATGGGGGAGGCGACGCGCGACATGACGGACGATCTGCCCGGCATTCGTGCGCAGGCCCGTGATATCTCGTTTCTGGTGTCTTATGCCAGGACGCTTCCTGATGCGGATGTATCGAAGCTGGCTGTCCTGAGCTGGAGCTGGGGAGGCATATCCAGCGTATTCGCTGCCGCGAACGACTCACGTATTCGTGCGCTGGTATCGATGGATGGGAGTATGCGCTACTTCCCGGGACTGGTTAAAAAAGCCGGGGACGTTCACCCGGAAAAGATGACGCTCCCCTTGATCTTCTTTACCTCCGAATACCCCAATTACCTGGAGGATTTCGAGGCGTTCTACGATGGTCCGGCCGAAGACCTGGCCGGGCCTAACGTACTTAACGCGTGGAAGCATGGCGATCTCACCACGGTGAACATGATCGGCATGTCGCATGGCGAATTCAGTTCGATGTTCCAGCGGCGCAAGAGTGCCGAGCGCTTTGCCGAGGACCAGATCGCCGATTACGGTCGCGACGAGGCCAATCAAGGCTACGCGTGGGTGACCCGTTACGTTGCCGCTTTTCTCGATGCCCGGTTGAAAGCCGATGCAGAGGCGGGAGCGTTCCTGGCGAGAACACCCGCGGCGAATGGTGTGCCATCACATTTCATGTCGATCCGACGACGCCCTGCGCAGCCGATCAACGCCTTACCTGCCAGTGGCAGGTAAGCGGTGGCGCAATCATCCAAACTCCGGGCCGTGTTTCCACAGTTCACTCAGGGGTGCACGCGTTGGCCCACACACGAAAATATCCGGGTTGTCTATGCTTTCCGTGTTCCGCACGCCCCACGAGTTGAACGTGTGGCCTGCCAGTCGACAGTCGAAGAAAAGTTCATCGACGCGCTCGGATGAACTCCCGACCACGATATAGGTGGAAGGCAGAGGATCAGGATAACCGCGCAGCCAACCCGAGTTGACCGCAGTGATCGGGCGTGGGAGGCCGTGTTTCTCTCCCAGCAGGGTGATGGCCCCGTACTCGCCATAGTTTCCCACCACGATGCCAAGATGCGCCCGCTGTTCGGCTGGCAGGGCGTCGCGAATGGCAACGACCTGCGCGACGATCTCCTCCCAGCCGATCTCCTCGCGCAAGTCATCGTTGTTGTTCAATACGTAGTCGCGCAAAGGGCCGCTCGATGCCAGCGGAACAATACGTACGATGGCGTAAGCCCCGATCACGGCGACGCCCACGAATGCCAGTGTACTGATGCCGACATGCCATCCGGGGCGTAGCGAACGAATCCAGCGATCGCCCACGACGGCGCCCATGGCAAGCAGCACGGGATAAGCGCCGGCCATATAGTAGTAGCGCCCCTGTGCCAGCAGGAACAACGCCAGCGGCACCACGTACATCCAGGCAAGCATGCGGTAGCGGCGGCTTCTGGCGTATGCAATCCATCCCGCGAGCCAGACTGGGGCGGCGAACAGGTTGACGTTTATCAGGAACTGGTCGCGGAGGAATCCTTCCGCACGACCTATCCGGACATCGCGCTCATGGATGCCTTGCAGAAAATGGTAGGAAATAAAATCGTGGCGGATCAGCCAGACGAGGTTAGGTGTGAAAATCAGTAGCGCGATGGCGCCACCTGTCCAGAACCACCGGCTCGTTACATAGCGTCGCGCGTCGGTGAAGAGGACGCCAGCGAGAACACCTGCCAGTTCGAAGGCGATCGAGTACTTCGTTTGCAGCCCAAGGCCCGCAAAGACACCGATGGCCAGCCACCAGCGTGGCTCGTCGTCACGCAGCAGGCGGATAGTGGCCCAGGCGATCAGCACCCACCACAGCAGGTCGAACGACGAATACTGAAACTCGGTGGCCTGGAAGATCGGCATGGGTGACAGCGCGACGGCGAGCGCGGTAAAGACCTGCGCCCGTCGTCCGCCGCCAAGGTCGCGCGCCATCACGCCGCTGACGAAAATCACCAGGGTCTGGGCAATGACCGAAAATGATCTGAGGCCGACCAGTGAAATCCCGAACGCGTTCAGGCCCAGATATTCCAGTGCAGCGGTCAGGGGCGGGTAGGGTACGAAACCCCAGTCCAGATGCTTCGCATCGCTCAGGAACTGCCATTCATCCCGGTGGAATCCATACTGGCCATTGGTGAGCATGTGCCCCAGTCCGAAGAACAGGGCGATGGCCAGGATCACATAGGAGTCGTTGCGACGGCTCTGCGTTGCATCCTTTGATGAATCCATACCTGGCGCCATGAACGTTTCCCTGTAGGTCGTGTATGTCTTTAACGCCATTCCCCTGGGCGACAAGCCCGCCTCGGATACATGCCGAGGGACAGGTCGATGCTACCGTCATCGTGCAGTTACAGTATGGCGTGAGTGGAGAACCGTCCATATGACTTCCGACAGGCAAGTCCTGGCGGGGGGAGGCTGTCAATCCAATCGGTATGGGGGAGTGGTGTCAGCAGATACGAAGCTTGAATGTCTTGTCGGTGGTGAATGGCTTGCGCATTCGTTTGCGCCGGTCTTTCACGTGCCTGATCGCGGTGCAACGAACAAGCGCCTGGTGGCGGGGGTGCCGGATGGCGATCCTTCCTTGTTCGCAGGCCTGCTTGGTTGCTTGTCACCGCCTTACTTCCTGCTCTATGTCCTGCATACACCTCGTGGTGAAGCGCAGCCCGGGCGATACCAGAGTCCAGCGCTTTCGCTGGAGCAGACGACCTCATTTCTTGATCAATTCGGTACATTCCTTCGTGCGGATGCGCGATACGACCTCTGGGGTCATTCGCCGCACGACAACGCGACCGTGGTCTGGGACAGGCATAATCTGCTTTACGGCTATGGTCCGGTTGAGTTGTATCAGGCCCGATTGATCGACCTGGGATTCTCCATCGACGTCCCGGTCGTTCCCTCACCTCATCAACATTGCTACCGCCGGGATCTGGACAGCATGGCCAAGAGTGTCATCGAGGCTTTCGACTGGAGTTTCTCGGAACTGCGACCGGAGGACGAGCAGTAGTGTGAGGTCCGCGCACTCACGGGATGGAAGATGGCGAGTCGTCTTTTTCACCGTAGCGTATTTTCAAGGGCAGTATCACATCTGCCCGGGCGAACGACGATAGACTCCGGCCTCGGAGGCTAACCGGTGCATGCCCCCGCTTCAGGTCGTATCCGCACCGTCATGCGCATATTGAGGGGAAGGGCGTGAGCAGACAGTTGTTCATCAATCTACCGGTCGTCGATGTGGCGAAGTCCCGGACGTTTTTCACTGCACTGGGTTTCGCGATCGATCCGCGATTCAGTGGGGACACGGCGGTGGCCGTCGTCATCAGCGACACGATCACGGTGATGTTGCTCCCGCACGAACGGTTCAAGGACTTCACGCCCAAGGCCATCTGCGACACGAGCAAGGCTGTTGAGGTGCTGTTCTCTATCGGATGCGACAGTCGCGAGGAAGTGGATAGCCTGGTTGCGAAGGCGCTGGCCGCTGGTGGGACCACCTATGACGAGCCGGAAGACCTTGGCTTCATGTATTCGCATAGCTTTATCGATCTCGACGGGCATGGGTGGGGGGTGCTTCATATGAGTGGCTCGCCGAAGGGGTGAGAGGGAGGAGCGGCCCTCTGGGGCCGGTCGCGCGCAGGCGCGCTCGTACGGGGGTTGCTAAAATGGGGGGATGCAGCCTCTTGATCCCTCAGCATTTCGTCTGACCGTCGCCCCCATGATGGATTGGACCGATCGACACTGCCGGTATTTCCACCGGCTGTTGTCGCCCCATGCCCGTCTTTATACGGAGATGGTCACCAGTGCCGCGCTCATACGCGGCGGCCAGCTGCGTCTGCTCGAACACAGCCACGAGGAGCATCCGGTGGCTTTGCAACTGGGCGGCAGTGACCCGGTGGAGCTGGCGCAGGCGGCGGTTCTGGGTGCACGGGCCGGCTACGACGAAATCAATCTCAACGTGGGCTGCCCGTCCGACCGGGTGCAATCCGGCAAGTTCGGCGCCTGCCTGATGCGCGAGCCGGCCCTGGTCGGCGACTGCGTGAGGGCCATGGCCGACGTGGTGGACGTGCCGGTCACGGTGAAGTGCCGCATCGGCGTAGACGACCAGGACGAGTACGCCGATCTCCAGCGTTTCACCGAGACCATGGTGGCCGCCGGGGTGACGATCCTCGTCGTGCACGCCCGCAAGGCCTGGCTGGAAGGGCTGAGCCCCAAGGAAAACCGGGAGATCCCGCCGCTCGACTACGAGCGGGTCTACCGGCTCAAGCGCGAGTTCCCCCAGCTCACCATCGTGATCAACGGCGGCATCACCACCGTGGAAGCCGTCCGCGAGCACCTGGCCCGGGTGGACGGAGTGATGCTGGGCCGCGCTGCCTACCACGATCCCTTCGTGCTGGCCCGGCTAGAGGCAGACCTCTGGGGCACGCCGCTGCCCGAGCGGGCCGACGTCCTGGAACGCATGCGTATCTATATCGATGCCGAACTGGCCCGTGGCACCCAGCTCAAGCACATCACCCGGCACATCCTGGGCCTTTACCAGGGCGAGCCGGGAGCCCGCGGTTTCCGCCGGTTGCTGTCCGAGGGTGCACACCTGCCGGGGGCCGACTGGTCCCTGATCGAGTCGGCCCTGGCACCCTTCCGGCACGCGGCCTGATTTCGTTCAGCTTCGGGCGGGTAGGCGCTCGGCATGATCGGCCCACTTGCCGAATGCACGCCGTGTCCACGACCGACATGAAAATCACGTTTCATCCGCTACTTTTCGCAGCGCTTTGCCTTGCCTCGCCGCTGGCCGCCCTGGCCCAGGAGTCTTCGCTGACCCTGGAGCAGGCGGTGAGCAAGGTGCAGAAAGAGACCGGGGGAAAGGTGCTGTCGGCGGATACGCGGCTCGTCGAGCGTGGCCGGATCACCGAATATCGCGTGAAAGTGCTCACCCTCGACGGACATGTGAAAGTGGTGCCGGTCCGCACTGAAACCGCCAAGCCCCTGGACATCGGTACCGGGGACAACAAGGAGAGACATTGATGCGTATCCTGCTCGTTGAGGACGAGGCCCCGCTGCGCGAGACCCTCGCCGCGCGTCTCAAGCGCGACGGTTTCGCCGTCGATGCCGCCCAGGATGGCGAAGAAGGCCTGTATCTCGGCCGCGAGGTCCCGTTCGACCTGGCGATCATCGACCTGGGCCTGCCCAAGCTGTCGGGCATGGACCTGGTAAAGGCCCTGCGCGAGCACGGCCAGCGCTACCCGATCCTGATCCTCACTGCCCGTGGCAGCTGGCAGGACAAGGTGGAAGGCCTGAAGCACGGCGCCGACGACTACCTGGTGAAGCCGTTCCACGTCGAGGAACTACTGGCTCGCATCAACGCGCTGGTGCGTCGCGCCAGTGGCTGGTCCAAGCCGGTGCTGGCCTGCGGCCCGATCAAGCTCGACACCACGGCACAGACGGTCACCGTCGAAGGCCGCCAGGTGGACCTCACCAGCTACGAGTACAAGGTGCTCGAATACCTGATGCTGCATGCCGGCGAACTGGTCTCCAAGGCCGACCTCACCGAGCACATCTACCAGCAGGATTTCGACCGCGACTCGAACGTGCTGGAGGTTTTCATCGGCCGCCTGCGTCGCAAGCTCGATCCGGAAAGCGCGCTCAAGCCCATCGAAACCGTGCGTGGCCGTGGCTACCGCTTTGCCATCCCGCGTAACGAAGCGGACGAAGACTGACCTGTCCCCGGCGGCGCGGCCTTGCGCCGTGCCGCCGGCGAGGTGAACCTGCAGGCATGGATACCGCTTCACCGACCAAACGCCGGCCGCTGTCACTGGCTGCCCGAGCCGCACTCGCCACGGGTTTTGCCCTGGCGGCGTTCCTCGGCCTGACCGGCCTGGCGCAGAACAAGGCCAACTACGCGTCCGAGCTGTCGGCGATGCACGATCGCCTGCACAACTACGCCATCGCATACATCACCGGTACGGACATCACGCGCGCGGGCAAGGTCACCGTGCCCGACAGCCAGCCCAATCCCGACTTCTCCCGCCCGGGCTCGGGGCTTTACGCGATCATCGTGGGCAACGATGGCTTCCGCTGGGAGTCGTCGTCGGCATTGGGGCGCGACTTCGATTTCGTGCGCATGCTGGCACCGGGCGAGACGGCCTTCGAGCCGGTGGAGACGCGTAGCGGCAAGCTTTATGTCTTCAGCTATGGCGTGTCGCTGGACAGCACGGAGCGACGCAGCGTGCCGCTCACCTTTGCGGTGGCGCAGACGGAAGACCAGTTCGAACGCCAGGTGGCGACCTACCGGCGTACCCAGTTCCTGTGGCTGGCGATGCTCGGCATGATGCTGATGCTGCTCCAGCTGTTCCTGTTGCGCTGGAGTCTGTTGCCGCTGCGCCGCGTGTCCAGCGATCTGGCCCATATCGAGCGCGGTTCGCACGATCATCTGGACGGCCCGTATCCCGTGGAGCTGACGGTGCTCACCCGTCGCCTCAATGCCTTCATCGATAGCGAGCGCGAACAGCGCACGCGTTATCGCGACACGCTGGCCGACCTGGCGCACAGCCTGAAGACGCCGCTGGCGGTGATCCGCTCGCAGCTGGAAACCAATGCCGACGCGCGCCAGCTTCGCGGCGACATCCTCGACCAGGTGCGCAAGATGGACGAGATCGTCGCTTACCAGCTTTCGCGGGCAGCGACATCGGGGCGGCGCATCATCGCGGCCGAAGAACCCATTGCCGGGCACGCCGAGGATCTCGTGCAGAGCCTGGAGAAGGTCTATGCGGCGAAGAACGTACTATGCGAATTCGAGCTGGAGGATGGGGTGGCCTTCCCGGGCGAGCAGGGCGACCTGCTGGAGCTGATGGGCAACCTCGTGGAAAACGCCTTCAAATGGGCCTCGCACCGCGTGCTGCTGACGGCCCGTTCCACCGGCAAGGGCAAGGGACGCAGCGGGCTTGAGCTGATCGTCGAGGACGACGGCCCTGGCATTCCCGACGAGAAGATCGAGAAGATCCTGCAGCGTGGCGTGCGTGGCGACGAGCGCGTGCAGGGTCATGGTATCGGCCTGTCCATCGTGCAGGACATCATCAAGGCCTACCAGGGCGAACTGCACGTGGACCGCTCCGAAGAACTCGGCGGCGGGCGTTTCCGCGTCACCATTCCGCCGGGCTGACACAGCTCGCGCCAAGCCCTGTAGGAGCGCGCCTGCGCGCGACCGTAGGTATCGCCTCCGTGACGGTTTTCGCGCTGTGCCGGTCGCGCGCGAGGCGCGCTCCTACAAGGTGGGGCATTCGGTTTGCGTCAGGCCCTGTAGGAGCGCGCCTGCGCGCGACCGCAGGTGTCGCCTCCGTGGCGGTTTTCGCGCTGTGCCGGTCGCGCGCGAGGCGCGCTCCTACAAGGCGGTTGGGGGTGGGCCGTAGAAATCGGTCAGCAGCTTTGCCACCTTCGGTTCGGCCCGGCGCAACTCGGACGGCTGCGAGAAATGCATCTCGCTGGTCACGGCGAAGAATTCCTCGGGTGCTTCGGCGGCATAGGGATCGATGATGGTCTGTCGGCCGCGGTCCACCGCCTTGGACAGCGTGTCGTAGGCCGCCTGCATCGTCGTGATCCACTCGCGCCGGTTGATCGACGAGGGCAGCGGCGGCACGCCGTTGGCCGGTGCTGCCAGCATGTCGAGCTTGTGTGCCATTTCATGCACGACCACGTTGTAGCCATCCCACGGGGCTTCGAGGTCGAGCGCCACGTCGGCCAGCGACAGCACCATCGGGCCGCGATCCCAGGCTTCCCCGATCAGCGTGTCGTCGCTGTCGGTCACCACGCCGCTACGGGCGTCGTAGTGACTGCGCCGCACATTGAATTCGCCCGGGTACACCAGGACGTTGGTCCAGCCGTGGAACGCTTTCGGACCACGCGGCAACGCGGGCAGGCTGGCCTGCATGGCGATGGCCAGCCGCCAGAAGTCGTCCAGCGTGGCTCCGGCCATGGCATGGAAGCGCTTGGTGTGAAGAAACTCCCCGGCCAGCCGGCGCAGGTAATGCGCGCGGGGTTCGTCCAGCGCACGGGCCAGTGGCACGCGGGCCAGGGCCTGCTTCCAGAGGGCATCGTCGATGGGGGGCGCAGGCGCACGGAAACGCGCCAGCAGGGAATCGATCAGGCCCACGAACGACCGCCGTATCCGGTCAGAGCATCGAACCCGGCAGCAGTGACTGCCAGCTGGGTGACGCGGAGCGCACCGGCGAGGGGCCGTCGTGCGGGCCGTCCTCGATATCGGTGGACGTCGGGGGCGCCGTAGGGGCGGTTGGCCGGCTGGACGACGTAGCCGACGAACGACGCACGGGAACGCTGTCCACCGCGCCCGAAGGGTCGCGACCGGGGGCCTGCGGTGCGCTGGGTGCCGAGCCTTCGAACGAAGACGACGACGCTACGACACCGCCCAGCGAGAGCAGATTGGTCAGGTCGATGTCGGAAGCGGCGGCGGTGCCGGTGGCACCGACGAGGCACAGACATCCGAAGATGTAAGGTCTGGCGTTCATCGGTAAACCCTGCATTCCCCCGGGGACGCAAGGGGGGACGACCGATCCTCGCAGAATTTTCACGTAGGTGCTAGTGCCGTAGGTGAGTAGGATGACGCCGTGATGACGCGGGTGGGCGATTTCGCGTCACTGCCCTAGAATCGGCGGATGTCCCGGTTCCCCACACCCCTGACAACGGCCGCCTGACGGTCCCCACGGCGCCCCAGCATGCTTGCACGCGACCTCCTAGAAGCCCTTGCCGGCGGCGATGCCGTGTCCGGCGCCTCCCTGGCCCGGCAGGCCGGGGTCACCCGCGCGGCGGTGTGGAAACAGATCGAGGCGCTGCGCCTGAAGGGCGTGCCCATCGAGGCCAAGGTGGGCGGTGGCTACCGCCTTCCGTGGCCTACCCAGTTGCTGGACGACCGCAGCATTCGCGAGGCACTTCCTCCGGCGGCGCGCGCCAGCCTGGGCATGCTGGAAGTGCATTGGGACATCGACTCCACCTCCAGTGAACTGGCGCGACGCAACCCGGTGCTGGATGACCTGTCCTTCGTGCTGGCCGAGACCCAGTCGGCCGGGCGTGGCCGTCGCGGCCGCCCCTGGCTGTCGCCGCCTGGCATGAATCTCTACCTCTCGGTGCTCAAGCGCTTCGATAGTGGCTTCGCCGCCTTGTCGGGCCTGTCGCTGGCGGTGGGCGTGATGGTCGTGCGTGCACTGGAAGAACTCGGTATCCGTACCGCGGGCCTGAAGTGGCCCAACGACGTGCTGGCGGGTAACGCCAAGCTGGCAGGCATCCTCGTGGAGTTGTCGGGCGAGTATTCCGGACCGTGCGCCGCGATCATCGGCGTGGGCATCAATATCCGCCTGCCGGACAGCGTGCACGAACGCGCCGGTCAGCCGGTGACCGATCTCGCCGATATGGCCGGCGGCCAGCCGCCGGATCGCAATGCCGTGGCAGCGGCCGTCATCGCCTCGCTCAGTGAAGGTCTGTTGTTGTTCGAGCGTCAGGGCTTCAAGGCTTTTGCCAACGATTACGCCGAGCGCGACCTGCTGCGCGAACAGACGCTGCGTATCCTCGATCCGCGTGGTGAATACGAAGCGATCGGCGAAGGCGTGGATGAGCGGGGTGGCCTGCGCGTGCGTCGTGCGGATGGCAGCAGGGTCACCGTCGACAGCGCCGAAGTGTCCGTGCGCCGGAGTGCCACATGATCCTGCTGCTCGACCTTGGCAATACCCGGCTCAAGTTTGCCCTGCTCCAGGATGGAGAATTTACTCATCGTGGTGCGTTCGGCTGGGAAGCGGATATCGCCCATGAACTGGCGACGCTGTGGTCCGACTGGCCCTCACCGGAACGTATCGTGGGCGCCCCCGTGGTCGCGGAAGCGCGCGAGGCCGTCGTCGCTGCGGCGGTCGAACAGGCCTTCGGCAAAGCGCCGCACTGGGTACGCACCCCGGCGCAGGCCTGTGGCGTCACCAATGCCTATGCCGAGCCGCATCGCCTCGGTGTCGATCGTTTCCTTGCCATGGTGGATGCCTACGCCGCCGGTCGCGCGCCCTGCGTGCTTGCCAGCGCAGGCACGGCGCTCACCCTCGATGCGCTCGATGCCGACGGGCGTCATCTGGGGGGCTGGATTGCGCCGGGTCCCGTGCTGATGCAGCAGTCGATCCTGGGGGCCACCGCACAGGTGCGCCCCGAACGCCCCGGCGCCGTGCGCGACCTTGCGGACAACACCGCCGACGGCCTGGCCTCCGGTTGCTGGCAGGCCTCGGCCGCACTCATCGACCGCTTTGTCGATCGTTCCGCGCCGCTGCTCGGCGGTGCCCCGACGGTAACGCTGGGCGGAGGCGACGCCGACGTGCTGGCGCCGCTGCTGGAGCACGACGTGAGCATCGTGCCGGATGCCGTCCTGCGCGGTCTTGCCGTGTGGGCGGATGTGCACTCCACGGGTGGCGATATCCCCTAGAATCCGGCTGCTGCCGGTTCTTACAGGGGAACGCGAGCAGGCCCAACCGAGAGACCGAAGGCCCCCATGCTGCTGCGTTTGCTTTTTGTCCTGCTGATCGCACTCAACATCGCCGTCGCGGCCTGGTTGCTGCTGGGCGATACGGGAACGCATGCGGTGGATGCGGCGGACAGCGGCGTGCCGAAGCTCAAGCTGCTAGCCGAAGCGCCGGCCGCAGCGGCCACTGCGCCGACGCCTGCTGCATCGACGTCGGCTCCCGCGAAACCGGCTACCGTCGCGCCGGTCGCGGTTACCAAGGCTCCGGAAACCAAGGCCCCGGTAGTTCCGGCGCCGCCCCTCGTCAAACCGGAACCCGCGCCGGCGCCGCCCGCAACGGAGTCGTCCGTAGCCACCGCGCCGACGCGCCGGAGCTATCGGTGCCTCGCGGTAGGGCCCTTCAACAGCCAGGTCGACCTGCGTGCCGCCCGCGCCGCGCTGGCCTCGCGCACGGTGCGTACCCGCCAGCGCCAGGAGCAGACCACCGAATCCCACGGCTGGCGCGTCTACCTTCCCGCCCAGGCGAATCGCGAGCAGGCCATTGCCCAGGCCCGACGCCTGGAGGCGAAAGGGATCAAGGACTACTTCGTGGTGAGCGCCCAGGGCGAGATGCAGAATTCCGTGGCGCTGGGCCTGTTTCATGATCCGGCGAATGCCCGCAAGCGCCGCGACGAAGTGGTTGCTGCCGGCTTCCCGGCCCGCATGAGCGAGCGCACGGAAACCACGCCGGTCTGGTGGCTCGACGTGGTGGTGCCCGAGGAGGGCAACCCCGACATCCGCCGTAGCATCCGCACCCCGGGTGTGACGGCGCGAACCACCGGCTGCTTCTGATAGAATCCCCGCCTTCGCCGGCATAGCTCAGTTGGTAGAGCAACCGCCTTGTAAGCGGTAGGTCCCCAGTTCGAATCCGGGTGCCGGCACCAGATCCCCCGTCATGGCGAGCACCATGGCATATCAGCCCGCCTCGTCGCGGGCTTTTTCATGCAGCGAGCACACCCTTCCGATGGCATCGTCTTCCAGCATCCCCAGCGGTCACATCCTCACGCCCGTTTCCGTGGGTGAGCTGGTCGACAAGTTGACCATCCTGCAGATCAAGTCCGAGCGCATCGCCGACCCGGCGAAGCTGGCGAACGTTCGTATCGAGCTGGATCGCCTGATGCCGCTGTGGTTGCAGGTGCTCGAAGCGAATGTGGAGCTGGAACCGCTGCGCGCCGAACTGAAGGCGATCAACGAACTCATGTGGGACGTGCAGGATGCCTTGCGCGACCGCGAAAAAGCGCAGGACTTCGACGAGGGTTTCGTCAGGCTGGCCTGCGACGTGGGTCGCCATAACGGCGTGCGCATGCAGGTGAAGGGCCGGATCAACGTGCTGTCTGGCTCGCAGCTGCAAGAGGTGAAGCAGTACCGCGTCGACGGCTGAAAAACGCCGTCGCCCGGACCGTTTCAGGCAACGTGCCAGCCTCCGCCCTGGGTCTCGAACACCAGCTTGCCGGCGTGTGTCGTCGCATCCAGATGGTTCAGGGCGTCGATGGCGCGCCTGATGGTGGCATTGCCGCTGAGGTGTCCGCGCACGATGAGGCGCAGCAGCTTTTCCGCCGTGGCTGTGATCCTGCTGCGGTTCTTTTCCCACAGCGCCACCGACTGGACGCCGATGCCGATCAGGTTGCCGAGCGACTCCTGTGAAAGCTCCATATGCTGGCGGAGAAAGCGGATTTCCTCGCCAGCCAGGACACCGTTGCGCTCGATGAGCGCATGGGCAATGGCCCGGTGCAGGCCGAAGATGTCTTCGAACGCCACGGTCGGGCCATACGGGGAGTTTTCCTCCGTATAGCCGTTGCGAAGCCAGATGTTGGGCAGGCCGGATTCGATGAAGTGATACATGGCTAGTTGACCCAGAAGGCAGTGATGACAATGGCCTGCGGACGGCGGATATCGATGGCCACGGCACAGGCCAGGGTATGACCGGCCATGTAGTGCTCGACGCGCAGTTGCCAGTTTCCGTGGAAATCCAGTGTGGGAGATTCGGTGATGCTGCCGCGCTGCAGGCACCTGTAGGCGTGTTCGGGAAGAATGCTGCGCTCGGTCATTCTGTCCCTTGCATGCATCGTGTACCGCACACGGGATGGTTCGTCGGCAATCGCTCGCAGATGCTTCAATGCGGTGGCATCGGACATCCGGAACGGCGCCACGGAGGGCTTGGGCATCTGGCCCGACTCGTTCGGCTGAGGATGGTACAGGCTATAAAAATTATAGGCAACTTGCTGTAGGGGGCGGCCGCCAGTCAGCTGCGTTGTCGCTTGGACTCACGTCGGCGAATCGCGATCAGGCGCTTAAACCTTTTCGAGCGACCTCCCATCCAAGCCCAGTTGCCTTCGCCATCAGGACGGAACATGACGAACGAGAAAATGACGGCGGCACGTCGTGCCGGAGCGTGGGTGTCGGCTTGCCTGGTTTTCGGGATTGCCGCCATCAGTGCCCATGGCGCGACGGCGGACGATGCACGGCGTCAGACGGCCGAGAACAGTCTTCGTCCTCGTGTGGAGATCGAAGGTGACGCCCCCATGCGCTGGAATGTGTACGAGCGTATGCGTCGCTATCGCGTGCCGACGATGTCCGTGGCCGTGATCGAGCATGGTCGGATCATCTGGTCGGCGCGTTACCGAAGCGACGGCACCATGCATATGCCGGCCGGTGACGAGCGCTACCAGGCGGCATCGTTGAGCAAGGGCTTCGCGGGAAACCTGGCGGCCATTCTTGCAGACAAGGGTGTCGTCAAGCTGGATGAACCCGTGGATGGCTGTCTTGCGCAGCTGGCCTTGCCTGCCGGCAAGCAGGATGCGGCGCATCCGGTCACCTTGCGAAATCTGCTGCACCACACCGCTGGTGCAACGGTGCACGGATTTCCTGGTTACGTCGTCGGCACGCCCGTGCCCACGGCGGAGCAGGTCGTGCTTGGGCAGCCCCCGTCGAACACGCCGGCAGTGAAGATCGCCACGGTTCCGGGGGCAACATTCGATTATTCGGGCGGTGGATACACCTTCGCGCAGATCGCCATGGTGCATTGTGCGAAAGCACCGTTCGCCAGCCTCATGCAACGCTATGTGCTCGGCCCGGCGGGAATGCGCGACAGTACGTTTGCGCAGCCTCTGCCAGCGGGTCTCGGGCATGCCACGGGCCACACGTCGAACGGTGATCCGGTGCCGGGGGATGCGCATACGTATCCCGAGCTCGCCGCTGCCGGTCTGTGGACGACGGCGGAAGACCTCGCCCGTTGGTTAATCGCCTTGCGCAACGCCGATATGGGCAAGTCGTCCTTTCTTTCACGCAAGGCGGCAAAGGATCTGTTGACGCCCGGCCTCGGCAACTACGGCATGGGCATCTTTGTGTCCGGCGAAGGTGCGCATCGTCGATTCATGCACGAAGGCGGCAATGCCGGTTTCAAGAGCAAGTACGTGATGTTCGCTGAGCAGGGAAACGGCGTGGTCATCCTTACCGATGGCGACAACGGTGTTTTCCTGATGAATGAATTCGCCAAGGCCGTGGCCGTTGCCTATGGCTGGACGGATCTCGACCCGCGCATCGTCACGCGCGCCAGGATCGACGAGGCGGCGATGGCGAAGCGGGTAGGGCAGTATGTCGTCGACGATCCGGACTGGGAGGGCGAGCGTTCGATGAGTCTCGTGCGCGAGGGTGATCGCTGGTATCTCGATACGGCAGGCCTCGGACATACTGCCCTCGTACCGACGGGTGCGCAGTCTTTCGTGGCGCCGGATACCGGCTATCCCATCGTGTTCGACGACAAGGACGGCCTGACCTCCGGTCCCATGAAGGCGCGCAAGGTCCGTTAGGCGGCGAGGGCGTCCATCCGTTCGCGCAGGAAATCCCGCAGGCGTTGCAGTGCCGGGGTGAGCTGCGATCGATGGGCGCTCACCAGATGCACCGGTGCCAGCTCGCCCTGGCCGGGAAACAGGTCCACCAGCCGGCCGGCCTTGAGGTCCGCGGCGATATCCAGCGCTGACTTGAAGGCGATGCCGTTGCCGGCCACGGCCCAGCGGCGCACCACGTCGCCGTCGTCGCTGATCCGGTTGCCTTTGACTTTTACGGTGTGCGGGCCCTTTGGCAGGTCGAAGGCCCAGCGGTCGAGCACGAGGTCGCCCCAGACGAAGCACAGGCAGTTGTGCTGGCGCAGGTCGTCCGGATGCATGGGGCGTGGATGCCGGCTCAGGTAGTCGGGTGAAGCGCAGGCCACGCGACGGTTCAGCGGAGCGAGCGGCTGCGCGACGAGCCTGGAATCTTCCTGGGGTCCGTAGCGCACGGCGGCATCGATGGGATGGCGCAGCAGGTCGGCGGCGCGGTCGCTCACATGCAGTTGAAGCGTGATGCCGGGATGGGTGTGCTGGAACGTGTCGAGCCAGCCGAGCAGCACGCTTCGACCCAGGTCGGACGGTACCGAGAGCCGTAATGGTCCGGCGATTTCGCCACGCGCCTCGGCCAGGGAGCGGCCGCCATCGGCGAGGGCATCCAGCATGGCCCGGGCGTGGGGCAGGTAGCGCTGGCCGTCTTCCGACAGACGCATGCTGCGCGTGGAACGGACGAACAGGCGGGTACCGAGTTCTTTCTCCAGCCGCATCACGGCGCTGCTGGCCACGGCCGGGGTGCAGTCGAGCAGGCGGGCGGCGGCGGAGAAGCTGCCGGCATCGACGGTCTGCACGAAGACCTGGAGATCATCCAGTCGGATCATTTTCGGATCTTGGGTGAAAGTGACGGCGCCATGGTGCCCGATTTTCTCCCTGATGGAAGAAAACGCGACGGAAGAGCGGCTGACGCGCTGCAACGTGGCTGTTCCATCCCCCGGTGTAAACTTGCGAGATGACCAGCTTCCGCGTGTCGATGTTGCTCGCCCTGTCGTTATTCCTGCCCACCCTCGCGTGGGCACAGGACGTTTCCCGCGAGGCACCGGCCTCGCCCATCGCCACGGCATCGCGTGCCGACTGCTGCGCGCTCGTACTGAACATCCTTAGTCTGTGAGTCCATCCCGATGAGCCCTACCACCCGTTCGGTCGCCCTCGTGGGCGCCCCCACCGATATCGGCGCCGGCCACCGCGGCAGCTCCATGGGCCCTGAAGCCCTCCGCGTCGCCCACCTGGCCGACCGGCTGACCCGGCGCGGCATGCATGTCGTCGATCGCGGAAACCTTTCCGGTCCGCTGAATCCCTGGCTCCCGCCGAAGGAAGGCTATCGTCATCTCGATGCCGTGGTCGCCTGGAATACGGCGGTGCACGATGCCATCTATGCCGAACTGAGCGATGGCCGTCTGCCGATCATGCTCGGTGGCGATCATTGCCTCGCCATCGGCTCCATTTCCGCCGTGGCACGCTATTGCCGCGAGACGGACAAGAAGCTGCGCGTGCTCTGGCTCGATGCCCATGCGGACTTCAACACCAGCGAGATCACGCCCTCGGGCAATATCCACGGCATGCCGGTGGCCTGCCTGTGCGGTTTCGGGCCAGAGGCACTCACCCACATCGGCGGCCATGTGCCGGCGACTTCGCCGGAAGTGTTCCGCCAGATCGGTATCCGCTCGGTGGACGAGGGCGAAAAGCGCCTCGTGCACGAGGTGGGCGTCGATATCTACGACATGCGCTATATCGACGAAATCGGCATAAAGGCCGCCATGGAAGAAGCGCTGGCGGGCGTGGACCAGGATACCCACCTGCATGTGAGCTTCGACGTGGATTTCCTCGATCCGTCGATCGCACCGGGCGTGGGTACCACGGTGCGTGGCGGTCCGAATTACCGTGAGGCCCAGCTGGTGATGGAGATGATCGCCGATACGGGGCGGGTGGGGTCGCTGGATATCGTCGAGTTGAATCCCGCGTTCGACAAGCGCAACCAGACGGCGAAGCTGGCTGTGGACCTGGTGGAGTCGCTGTTCGGGAAGTCGACGTTGATGCGTTGAGGCACGTCGTTGTGACGACGTGTGACCGGTCGCGCGCAAGGCGCGCTCCTCGGTTGCGGCTTCGTCGCCATGTCTTCGATTCGCTCGCTCCTGCAAACACCGCTTCGTGCCGGTCGCGCGCAAGGCGCGCTCCTACAAAAGTCGCCCTGTAGGAGCGCGCCTTGCGCGCGACCGGTCCGGAGCGATTCCCCAGGCGCGGCACCCTGCCGCATGCCCGGGTCGCTACAAGGCCGCCACGCGGGCTACACTCGGCCGGTTATCGTCCGTTTCGCAAGCCAAGGTCCCCATGCGTACCCGCGTCCTCACCGGCATCACCACCACCGGCACGCCGCATCTCGGCAACTTTGCCGGCGCGATCCGTCCTGCCATCCAGGCCAGCAAGGATCCCAACGTCGATGCCTTCTATTTCATGGCCGACTACCACGCGCTGATCAAGGCCGATGACGCTGCCCGCGTCGCCGCCTCGCGCATGATGATCACCGGCACCTGGCTGGCCGGCGGCCTGGACCCGAACACCGCCACCATCTACCGCCAGTCGGACATCCCCGAGGTGCCCGAGCTGATGTGGCTGCTCACCTGCGTCACGGCCAAGGGCCTGCTGAACCGCGCGCACGCCTACAAGGCCGCCGTGGATCGCAACGTAGAGCAACAGGAAGACCCGGATGCCGGCGTCACCGCCGGCCTCTACATGTACCCCGTGCTCATGGCCGCCGACATCCTCGCGTTCAACGCGAACAAGGTGCCGGTGGGGCGTGACCAGATCCAGCACATCGAAATGGCGCGCGATATCGCGCAGCGCTTCAACCACGTCTACGGCGGCGAGTATTTCGTGCTGCCCGAAGTGCAGATCGAAGAGCAGGTTGCCACGCTGCCGGGTCTCGATGGACGCAAGATGTCCAAGAGCTACGACAACACGATCCCGCTCTTCGAAGGTGGCCCGAAGGCCCTGCGCGAGCAGATCATGAAGATCGTCACCGACTCGCGCGCACCCGGCGAGCCGAAGGACACCAACGACTCCGCCCTGTTCACGATCTTCCAGGCGTTTGCCTCGCCTGCCGAGAGTGCCGCGTTCGCCGACGCCCTGCACGGCGGCCTGGGCTGGGGTGAAGCCAAGCAGGTGCTGTTCGAGCGTATCGAGGCCGAAGTGGCGCCGATGCGCGAGCGTTACGACGCGCTGATGGGCCGCCCGGACGACATGGAGGACATCCTCCTGGCCGGCGCCGCCAAGGCGCGTGCCATCGCCGTACCTCTGCTGGAAACGCTGCGTGAGGCCGTGGGCCTGCGCAGCTTCCGCAACAGTGCGAAGGTGGCTGTCGAACCTGCGGCAGCTGTATCCGCAAGCAAGGCCAGGCCGCCGCGATTTGCGAGCTTCCGCGAAGACGACGGCAGCTTCCGCTTCCGCCTGCTCGGTGCAGACGGCGAGGAGCTGCTGCTTTCCGCCGCATTTGCCGATCCGAAGGCCGCCGGCAAGCTGCGCCAGACGCTGTCCACGGTCGGCGGTGCCGCTGCGGTGATCGAGTCGCAGGGTGACCACGTGGCGTTGCTGGTCGATGGGGATGTCGTAGCCAACGGTGCTTCGTACCCGGACGAGGTGGCCCGCGCCGCCTTCGTGCTGCGCCTGCGCACCGCGCTCGACGCGCTGGCTGCGGCACAGGACTAAGCAGACCATGCGCTACCTCGCGCTCCTGCTGCTGGCACCCTGGCTGATCGTGCTGGGCTGGGCGTATTGGGCCTATCCGAAGTCGTTGCTGAAGAATGCGACGCGACGGGGGTTCGATATCCTGGCGCTGCTCGCCGCAGTCGTGGCGTCGGTGCAGGCCGCGTTGGTGGCGTATGACGCGGTGGAGCTTCCGGCCGCGGATGAGTTCGGGCCGAAAAGCGGCGCGATCTGGCAGCAGGTGGTGCCGGCACTGTATGGCTACGGTGCCTTCGTGGCGGTGCTGGTGGCGGCATTGATCATCCGCCAGCTCGTCTGGAAACGCCGAAACCCCCTGTAGGAGCGCGCCTTGCGCGCGACAGCTACAGGATTGCCTCAGGGATTCCAGATACCGTGAGGTTCCTGGTTGCCCAGGAACTTCGGACACCTGTCGCGCGCGAGGCGCGCTCCTACAGGGGCCTTACGGGCCGCGAAGTTTCAGCGTCATGCCTTTCAGGAAATTGCGCAGGAACTGGTCGCCGCACAGGCGGAAATTGCTGTGCTTGGGCTGGCGGAAGAGGGCGTTCACTTCGCCCTTGGAGGCGCGGAAGCCCGCAGCGGCCATGATGGCCAGGATGTCGTCTTCCTTCAGTTCAAAGGCGACGCGCAACTTCTTCAGTACCACGTTGTTGTTGACCCGCGGCTCCACGGGCCGGGCGGGCTGGCTTTCGTCGCGGCCGCGGCGATGCACGATGAGGCCGTCGAGGAAATGGGCCATGACCAGGTCGGGCATGGCGACGAAGCCGGGCTCTTCTTCTTTCTTCAGCCACGACTCGACGTCTTCGCGGGTGGCTTTGTAGCCGCCCAGGGCGAGGATATCCACGACGTGGACGTCGCCGAGGTCGAGCATGTAGCGGATGCTGCGGAGGGTATCGTTGTTCTGCATGGCGGCAAGGATACCTGTAGGAGCGCGCCTTGCGCGCGACCGGGGGACTGAGGCAATGCCGGGCCTGCCCTTAAATCCCGGTCGCGCGCAGGCGCGCTCCTACAAAAGCGAACGCCGCCCGGTGAGGGGCGGCGTCTGTAGGAGCGCGCCTTGCGCGCGACCGGTGCAGCAGGTCGCGGCTTAGTTCGGCAGCCCCAGGTCGTCGATCATGGCCTTCAGGAAGCGGGCTGCCTCACCGCCGGTGGCGGCGCGGTGATCGAAGGTGAGCGACAGCGGCATGCGGCGGTGCACTTCGATGCCGCCCATCACGGCGACCACGTCGTGGCTGAGCTTGCCGGCGCCGATGATGGCGACGGTGGGCGGTACCACGACCGGGGTGGCGTAGCGGCCGGCGAACATGCCGAAGTTCGACAGGCTGATCGTGTAGCCCGACAGCTCCGACGGCGGGATGCTGCGGTCTTCCACCGAGGTGCGCAGGCGCTTGATCGCGGCACGCACGCCCGCACCGTCGAGGACGTCGGCATTGCGCAGCGCCGGCACGAACAGGCCGTCCTCGGTGTCCACGGCGATGCCGATGTCCACGTGCGGATGCAGCGTGCGGGTGAGGTTCTTGCCGTCGAACCAGGCGTTGAGCGCCGGCACCGTCTTGCAGGCCACCACGATCGCGCGCACGAGGCGGGCAGTGATGTCCTGCTTGCCGATCCATGCGTGCAGGTCGGCATCGTCGACGATGCTGGTCGGCACAACGTTGGCGTGGGCATCGGCCATGACGCGGGCCATGTTGCGACGAACACCCTTGAGCTGTTCCGGCTGGCCCATGGCCTCGGCACCCGGAGGCGCCGTGCGCACCGGCTTGCCGGCCAGCGATACCGAGGTGCGCTGCTGCGGCGCCGGACCCGGTTCGGGCAGGCTGGGCGCAAGGTGCTGGGCCGAGGCCGGACGGGCCGGGGCGGCGCCAAGCTGCGCGCTGCCGTTGGCGGCGGCGTTCTTGACGTCCTGCATGGTGATCACGCCACCGGCGCCGGTCGCCTGCACACGGGCAAGGTCGACCTTGAGCTTCTTGGCAGCGGCACGCACGGCCGGCACGGCCTTCACGCCGCCGGCGCTGGAGACCTGCTCGGTGTGCACGGCGTTGCCGCTGACCATGGCGCCCACGACGGTGCCTTCGTCTTCGCGGTCGGCCTTGGCCTTGGGCGGATCGATCTCGCCGCCATCATCGGAGGCGACGACCTTGGAGGCGTCATCCGGTGCCGGGCTGCCCACGCCCTTCTTCGGGCCATGGTGGTGACCTGTGGACTCGGCTTCGGCACGCTGGCGGGCGTTCGGATCGATCTCGAAGTCGGCCAGGGCCGAACCCGTCTCGATGATGTCGCCGGCGGCGCCGTGCAGCTTCTTCACGGTGCCGGAGTAGGGCGAGGGCACGTCGACGACGGCCTTCGCGGTTTCCATCGACACCAGCGGGGCGTCGAGCTTGATCGTGTCGCCTTCCTTGACGTGCCATTCCACGACGGTCGCGTCGGGGAGGCCTTCGCCGAGGTCCGGCAGGTAGAAGGTCTTGATGTCGGCCATGTGCTGGATTCCTCAGGATGCCGCGAGCGTGCGCTCGGCGGCCTCGACGATGCGTTCGACGCTGGGGAGGTACTTCATTTCCAGGCGGAACAGCGGGATGTGGGTATCGAAACCAGTGACGCGTTCGACCGGTGCGAGCAGGCTGTAGAGGCATTCCTCCGACAGGCGCGCGGCGATCTCGGCGCCGAAGCCGGCCGTCTTCGGGGCTTCGTGCACGATGACGCAGCGGCCGGTCTTGGTGACCGACTCGGCGATGGTGTCGAAGTCGAGCGGGGTAAGCGTGGCGACGTCGATCACCTCGGCGCTGATGCCCTTGGCGGCCAGTTCGTCGGCAGCTTCGAGGCATTCCTTCACCTGGGCGCCCCAGGTGACCAGGGTGACGTCGGTGCCGTCGCGCAGCACGAAGCACACGTCGAGCGGCAGGGCCTCGCCGTCGTCGGGCACTTCTTCCTTGTACTGGCGGTAGATGCGCTTGGGCTCGAAGAAGATGACCGGATCCGGATCACGGATGGCGGCCAGCAGCAGGCCGTAGGCACGGGCCGGCGACGACGGCATCACCACGCGCAAACCGGGGATGTTGGTGAACAGGTGCTCGTTGGCTTCGGAGTGGTGCTCCGGTGCACGGATGCCGCCGCCCCACGGGGCGCGCCACACGGCCGGCACGGTCATGCGACCGCGGGTGCGGTTGCGCATGCGCGCAGCGTGGCAGGCGATGTGCTCCATCATCGGGTAGATGAAGCCTTCGAACTGCGCTTCGGCAACCGGCTTCATGCCCTGGGCGGCGAGGCCCACGGTGAGGCCGGCGATGGTGGCTTCGTCCAGCGGCGTGTCGATGACGCGGTCTTCGCCGAACTGTTCCTGCAGGCCCTGCGTGGCGCGGAACACGCCGCCATTCACGCCGACGTCTTCGCCGAGCACCACGACGCTGTCGTCGTTGCGCATTTCATAGGCGAGCGCCTGGGTCACCGCTTCGATAAGAGTGATCTGTGCCATGGGAAGGAATCCTTACTTGCGATCGAGCGAGGCGACGAGGTCGCGCTGCGATTCGAGGTCGGCCGGGAGTTCGGCGTACAGGTAGTCGAACATGGCCGTTGCCGGCTGCACCTTCGATTCGAGGTACGCGTTGACTTCGTTGTCCATCCAGTCGTCGCACTCGGCCTTCCAGGCTTCTTCCTTTGCGTCGTCCCACTTGCCCTTGGCTTCGAGCCACTTGCGCAGGCGCGGCACGGGATCGCGTTCCCAGGCGTCTTTCACTTCCTGCTCGCCGCGGTAGCGACGGGCATCGTCGGCGGTGGTGTGGTCGCCGAGGCGGTAGGTGACCGCTTCGATGACCGAACCGCCCTGGCCGGAACGGGCGCGCTCGAGCGCGTCTTCCATGGCCTTGCGCACGGCGATGATGTCGTTGCCGTCCACCTGGATGCAGTGCAGGCCGGCGGCGATGCCCTTCTGGGCCAGCGTGCCGGAACCGCTCTGGATGCGGCGGGGTACCGAGATGGCCCACTGGTTGTTCACGATGACGGCAACCAGGGGCAGGTTCTGCGCACCGGTGACGTTGATGGCACCGTAGAAGTCGCCCTTGGACGAACCACCGTCACCGATGGTGCACACGGCCACGCGCGGTTCCTTGCGGATCTTGAAGGCCATCGCTGAACCGGCGGCGTGCAGGCACTGCGTACCGATGGGCACGCACCAGGCGAAGTCGTGCGCGGGGGCTTCGGAGAAGTCGTTGCCGCGCTCGTCGCCGCCCCAGTAGGTGTAGACCTCGCGGGGCTTCACGCCGCGGTACAGCTGCGCGCCGTATTCGCGGTAGGAGACGGCCAGGGAGTCTTCGCGACGCATGGCACTGCCGATGCCCACGTGAGCCGCTTCATGACCCAGGCACGAGGCATACGTGCCCAGCTTGCCCGTGCGCTGCAGGGCAATGGACTTGGTGTCGAACACGCGGGTGGACACCATGAGCTTGTAGAGCTCGACCATGTGGTCGAGATCCTTGGCGAAGGCGGGCAGCTCCTTGCCGGTTTCCTTGCCGTCCTGGTCAAGGTATTGCAGGTATTCGATTTCGAACTTGGCGGCGATGGACACGACTCGCTCCCAGGGGATGGTTAGAAACGACACGCAGTGGGGGAAGCGGTCGAACCCATCCAGCGGGGTGCGACACAGCTTTTGGGTTCTTGCGAGCCGGACTAGATATCAGGGGTATTATCACCCGGCAAGGCACGGCGCAGCATCAAACGCCCGTTAACGGCCCACGAATGGCGCCGCAGCGCGGTCGTGGCGGCTGTCAACCCCCTCTATGTGAAAACGTCCATGGCCAATCCGCAGCGCGACCTCGAAGCCGGCATACGCACCGATCTCGACGGGCGCCTTACCTACGGGCAGTACCTGAAGCTCGACCAGCTGCTCTCAGCGCAGCAGCCGCGCAGCGAGCCCGTGCAGCACGACGAGATGCTGTTCATCATCCAGCACCAGACCTCGGAACTATGGCTGAAACTGCTGATTCATGAGCTGGATGCCGCGCTGGCGTGCCTGCGCAACGACGACCTCGATGGCACCCAGAAGATCCTTGCCCGCGTCAAGCAGGTGCAGCAGCAGCTCTACGAACAGTGGGCCGTGCTGGAGACGCTCACCCCCGCCGATTACCTGAAATTCCGCGATGTCCTGGGGCCGTCGTCGGGTTTCCAGTCGGTGCAGTACCGCATCGTGGAGTTCATGCTGGGTAACAAGCACGCCGACATGCTGCGCGTGTTCGAGCACGATGCGGCGGCGTATGGTCGGCTGCGCGCCGTGCTCGATGCGCCGGGTCTCTACGACGAATACCTGCGTTTCCTGGCCCGTCGTGGCCATCTCGTGCCGGCCGACATCGTCTCGCGTGACGTGATCCAGCCATGGACATCCCAGCCTTCGCTGCTGCCCGTGCTGCGGCGCATCTACGAAGATACGGGGCGCCACTGGCCCGAATATCACCTGAGCGAACAGCTGGTGGACATCGAGGAATCCTTCCAGCTGTGGCGGTTCCGCCACATGAAAACCGTGGAGCGGATCATCGGTTTCCGTCCCGGCACGGGTGGTTCGTCCGGCGTGGCCTTCCTGCGCAAGGCGCTGGAGCAGAGTTTCTTCCCTGAGCTGATCGAAGTACGCACCATCCTGGGCACCTGAATTTGACGGACGGCGGTCCGGACGGGTACACACGCAGATCGTATTTTCACGCGCGGGCCACGAATCCGCCGCCGTACCCAAGGGAATCCATGACACCGACCGCCCCAGCCGACGCCCGGCCCGTGCCCGACTACCCGCAGACCATGGGGCATCCACGACCTTTGTGGATGCTCTTCATGACCGAGTTCTGGGAGCGCTTTGCCTTCTACGGCATGCGCTGGGCGCTCACCCTGTACATCGTGGCGGAGTTCTTCTCCGGCGATCCGTCGGGGCAGGGCTATGCCAGCCGCACCTACGGTGCCTACCTCGCCCTGGTCTACGCATCGGCCATCTTCGGTGGCTATGTGGCGGATCGCGTGCTCGGTTACCAGCGTTCCATCCTGGTGGGCGCCATCGTGATGGGCGCGGGCCTGTTCATGGTGATGGTGCCGGATAGAGACGTCTTCCTCGTGGGCCTTTCCACGGTGATCGTCGGCAATGGCCTGTTCAAGCCGAATATCTCGTCCCTGGTGGGGCAGATCTATCCGGTGGGCGATGATCGCCGCGATCGGGGCTTCACCATCTTCTACATGGGCATCAACATGGGGGGCTTCCTCGCCCCCCTGGTCACCGGCTGGATCGCCTCGGTGCTCACCGATACGCCCCTGCAGCAGAACTACCGCGCCGTGTTCCTTTCCACGGGCATCGGCATGGTCATCTGCTTCATCTGGTTCCTGGTCGGCAAGCGCCAGCTCAAGGGCGTGGGTGCGCCGCCGCCGGAACGTCATCCCACCAAGAGCCTCGCCGCCGTGGTGATCGGCATCCTCGTGGCAGTGCCGCTGGTGTACCTGCTGATGGCACAGGCCGGCGCGATCTTCGTGGCCTGGCTGCTGGGTGCGCTGTTCATCGGCGTGGCGGTGATGCTGGTGGCCGAAGCGGTGCGTCACGACCGCATCCAGATTCATCGCGTCATCGCGATGCTGGTGCTGTTCGCCTTCAACGTGCTGTTCTGGATGTTCTTCGAACAGGCCGGCAGCTCGTTCAACTTCCTCGCGCAGAACATCGTCGACCGCCAGATGTTCGGCTGGGAATTCCCCACCGGCTGGTTCCAGTCGGTGAACTCGGCGGCGATCCTGGTGTTTGCACCGCTGGTGGCACTGGCCTGGGCCGTGCTGGCGCGTGCGCGCAAAGAGCCCTCGATCCCGCG
Organism: Luteibacter anthropi; assembly: GCF_023699965.1. NCBI lineage: Bacteria > Pseudomonadati > Pseudomonadota > Gammaproteobacteria > Lysobacterales > Rhodanobacteraceae > Luteibacter > Luteibacter anthropi. The sequence continues at coordinate 679,961 of NZ_CP077072.1, read as the reverse complement.
CAAGTTCGGCCTGGGCCTGCTGTTCAACGCCGTGGCCTTCCTGATCCTGATGTATGCGCTGAAGGACCTCGTGGACGGTCGTGGCCTGATTCCGTTCTGGCCGCTGGCCGCCTGCTACGTGGCACAGACCATCGGCGAGCTCTGCCTATCGCCCATCGGCCTGTCGATGGTGACCAAGCTTGCGCCGCTGCGCGTCGTTGGCCTGGCCATGGGCGGCTGGTTCCTCTCCACCGCCATCGGCAACAACCTGTCCGGCCTGCTGGCCGGTCACATCAGCGGCGAGAGCGGCATGACGGTGGGCTCGGCGCTCTCGGGCTTCACCTTCAGCTTCGAGCTGCTGCTGGGCGCGGGCATCGTGCTGTTCCTGATCGCTCCGCTGATCAACCGCCTGATGCACGGCATCAAGTAAACCCGTGTAGCAGCGCCAAGTAACCCCCTTGTAGGAGCGCGCCTGCGCGCGACCGGAAGAACCGTCGCGCGTAGGCGCAAACCACCGCAACGGTATTCCGATCGTGGGCAGGGATGAAACCCGGCGCAACGGAATTCCCCGGTCGCGCGCAGGCGCGCTCCTACAGGGTTAGATGGTCATCAGCTTGTCGAGGATGCGGCCCAGCCAGGCGGTTTCGTCGGCGTCCAGCTTCGCCAGCAGGGCGCGCTCGTGCGCTCTCGCCCGGGGCGCCACCTCGTCGTGGATCGCCCAGCCGGCCTCGGACAGCTTCAGCACCGAGCGCCGCTTGTCATCGTCGTGGATGCCCTTGTCCACGCGTCCGGCCTCCACCAGGCGAGCCACGGCGCGGCTCACGGCCACCTTGTCCATCCGGGAGCGGTCGACCACCTCCCGCGCGGAAACCTCCGGAAAACGGGCAAGGATCGTCATCACGCGCCATTCCGTCATGCTCAGGTCGAATTTGTCCTGGTATTCCGAGGCGATGGCCTGGCTGACCGTATTGGACAGGATCGACAGCCGATAGGGGAGGAAACGTTCTAGCTCGAGAGGGGCGTGGGCGGGGACGATCTCTGTGGACATTGCTGCGCCAGTCCTTGCAATTGGTTACAAGTGAAACTATAAGTTCGATTCATAGGGCGCAAGCCGCGCCCGCGCCTGCCAGGAGTATCGCCCATGAGCGCCCAGCCCAACATCGGTATGGAAGTCACCACCTTCGAAAACCCCCAGGGGGTCGATGGCTTCGAGTTCGTCGAATTCGCGGCTCCCGACGCCAAGCTGCTTCATGACCTGTTCCCCAAGCTCGGTTTCGTCGCCGTAGCGAAGCACAAGTCGAAGAACATCACCCTGTATCGCCAGGGCGAGTGCAACTTCCTCGTGAACGAGGAGCCCGACTCCTTCGCGACCGATTTCGTCGCCAAGCACGGCCCCTGCGCCTGTGGCTTCGCCATCCGCTTCAACCGCCCGGCCACCGATGTGCAGGCCACGGCCCTGTCCAACGGTGCGGAGAAGCTCACCGCCTTCACCGACACGCTTGCCCTCGACGTGCCCACCATCAAGGGCATCGGCGACGCCTGCCTGTACCTGATCGACACCTACGGTGAGAAGGGTGACTGCTTCGACGCCGAGTACGACTTCTTCGCGGGCGTGGATCGTCATCCGAAGGGTTTCGGCCTCACTTTTATCGACCACCTGACCCACAACCTGCACTTTGGCAACATGCAGAAGTGGTCGGATTACTACGAGCGCCTGTTCAACTTCCGCGAGATCCGCTACTTCGATATCAAGGGTGCGAAGACCGGCCTGGTGTCCAAGGCGATGACCGCGCCGGATGGCATGGTGCGCATCCCGTTGAACGAAAGCTCGGACCACGGCTCGCAGATCAACGAATACATCCGCGAATACAACGGCGAAGGCATCCAGCACATCGCCCTGTTCACGGACAACATCTACGAAACCGTGGAAGCCATGCGCGAGAAGGACGTGGCCTTCCTCGATACGCCGGACACGTACTTCGAAGTCATCGACGTCCGCATCCCCGGCCATAGCGAAGACGTGCCGCGCCTGCAGAAGAACAAACTGCTGATCGACGCCGATCCGGAGACGCACAAGAAGCTGCTGCTGCAGATCTTCACGCAGAACAACATCGGCCCGATCTTCTTCGAGATCATCCAGCGCAAGGGCAACGAAGGCTTCGGCAACGGCAACTTCCAGGCCCTGTTCGAATCGATCGAACGCGACCAGATGCGCCGCGGCGTGATCTGATCGACACCTGCAGGAGCGCGCCTGCGCGCGACCGGTTTTTGCGAGAGACTACGCAACGCGACAACCGGTCGCGCGCAAGGCGCGCTCCTACAGACACCAGAATCCAGGTAGCCATCGCACCAGGACACCACGATGACCCACACCGACGATACCCGCGGCTACCAGACCGGCTTCGCCAACGAATTCGCCACCGAGGCGGTAGCGGGCGTGCTGCCTACGGGCCAGAATTCGCCGCAGCGCGTGGCGAAGGGCCTGTATGCCGAACAGCTCACCGGCAGCGCCTTCACCGCGCCGCGCCACCGCAACCTGCGCAGCTGGCTCTACCGTATCCGTCCGGCCGCACAGCATTCGCCATTCACGGAGCTGGCGCATGCGAGCTTTCATAACCGCTTCGACGAAGCACCGGCCACGCCGAACCAGCTACGCTGGGACCCGCTGCCGATGCCCGAGGCGCCGACCGATTTCCTGGACGGCCTCTACACCATGGGCGGCAATGGCGGCCCGGCCGAGCAGGCGGGTGTCGGCATCCACCAGTACCTCGCCAATCGTTCCATGGAAGGGCGTTATTTCTACGACGCCGACGGCGAGCTGCTGATCGTTCCGCAGCAGGGTCGCCTGCGCATCCGCACCGAACTGGGCGTGCTCGACGTGGCACCGCTGGAGATAGCCGTAGTGCCGCGTGGCGTGCGTTTCCTCGTGGAGCTGCCCGACGGCCAGGCCCGTGGCTACATTGCCGAGAATTTCGGCGCAGCGCTGCACCTGCCGGATCTCGGCCCCATCGGTGCGAACGGACTGGCACACCCGCGTGACTTCCTCACGCCCGTGGCTGCCTACGAAGACCTCGATGGCGATTTCGCGCTGGTCGCCAAGTTCCAGGGCCACCTGTGGCAGGCCGCCATCGGCCATTCGCCGCTCGACGTGGTGGCCTGGCAGGGCAACTATGCGCCCTACAAATACGACCTGCGTCGCTTCAATACCATCGGCTCCATCGCGGTGGACCATCCGGATCCGTCGATCTTCACCGTGCTCACCTCGGCCAGCGACACGCCGGGCACGGCGAACATGGATTTCGTGATTTTCCCGCCGCGCTGGCTGGTCGCCGAACACACCTTCCGTCCGCCGTACTTCCACCGCAATGTGGCCAGCGAGTTCATGGGCCTTATCGACGGTGCGTACGATGCCAAGGCAGGGGGCTTCGTTCCCGGTGGCTCCAGCCTGCACAATTGCATGAGCGGCCACGGTCCGGACGCGGCGAGTTTCGAGAAGGCATCCCATGCCGACACCTCGAAGCCCGACCACATCACCGGCACCATGGCCTTCATGTTCGAAACGCGCAAAGTCATCCGCCCCAGCCGCCAGGCGCTCGCGTCGCCGGCGTTGCAGGGTGACTACTACGAATGCTGGCGTGGGCTGAAGAAACACTTCGACCCGAACGCCGCCTGATCGAAGGACACGCATGAAACTCGCTTCACTGAAGGAAGGCGGCCGCGACGGCACCCTCGTCATCGTCAGCCGCGACCTGTCCCGCGCCGTCAAGGCGAAGGGCATTGCCGCCACGTTGCAGGCGGCACTGGATGACTGGCATACCGTGGCGCCGCGTCTCAACGCGCTGTCGGAGGACCTCAACGAAGGCAACGCCGAAGGCGCCTTCGTCCTCGACATGACGGCACTGGCCGCACCCCTGCCGCGCGCCTTCGAATTCGTCGATGGCAGCGCCTACCTGCCGCACGTGGAGCGCGTTCGCCGCGCCCGTGGCGCCGAAGTGCCGGAGTCGTTCTACACCGATCCGCTCATGTACCAGGCCACCAGCGCCGGCTTCCTCGGCCCGCGCGATCCGGTGGTGGTGCCCAGCGAGGATTACGGCATCGACCTCGAAGCCGAGGTCGTGGTGATCACCGACGACGTGCCAATGGCCGCCACGCCGGATCAGGCATCGGGACACATCCAGCTCGTGGGCCTGGTCAACGACGTCTCGCTGCGCGGCCTCATTCCCAACGAACTGGCCAAGGGTTTCGGCTTTCTCCAGTCCAAGCCACGCTCTGCGCTGTCGCCCGTGTTCGTTACGCCGGACGAACTGGGCGATGCCTGGCAGGGCGACAAGCTGCACCTGCCCATGCGCACGTGGATCAACAACCAGTGGTTCGGCGAAGCCGAATGCGGTGTCGACATGCAGTTCGACTTCTCGCAGCTGGTGGCCCATGCGGCGAAGACGCGCCCGCTCACCGCTGGCACCATCGTAGGCTCGGGCACCATTGCCAACGAAGATACGTCCAAGGGCGCATCGTGCCTGGCCGAACAGCGCACGGTGGAAACCCTGCGCGACGGCAAGCCCGTCACGCCGTTCCTGAAGTTTGGCGACACCGTGAAGATCGACGTAACCGACAAGGCCGGCGTGTCTATTTTTGGTGCGATCGAACAGGTGATTCGCAAACTCTGAGCGTGATGGCCGCGCCCCTCGCAAGGAGCGCGGCCATGTTCGTCAGGAGCCTTCCACCTTGTACCCGTGGCGGATGCTGCTCATCGAGACGGGCATGAGGGCATAGCGCATGTCTTTCTCGCCGGGCTTCAGCGGATCCCAGTGCATCTGTTCGACGGCTCGTGCCAGGCGCATGCCGCTGCTCGGCTCCGGATAAGCGTCGATCAACCAGCGGCGGGTGATATCCCCGTTGGGGGCCACCTCGATAAAGTACTGGGCGTACGAACCCTCGTCGCGCTCGGTGTTGGTGATGGGCGCCAGGCGGAACCTCGCAGGGCGATGCAGATTGCCAAGGCCCGGACCGTCAGGCTTGTGCCAGGGGTGCGCTGCACCGAGCTTTTCCAGCCCCGCCATGCGTGTATTCACGTCGGCGATGAGTTTCTGGTCGTCTACCGGTCCCAGTGCATCATTCACGCGCTTGAGCAGCATGGTGAAGTAACCGGCACCGGCGATCGTATCGCCGCCTTCCTTGTTCGCGTAGTCGTGCGTCTGGTAATAGGCGTGTTCGATCTGCACCCAGATCATGGCTTCGCGGGCATGGCCGTCGGCCAGTTCCAGCTCAGCCAGTTTCAACATGGCGCCCAGCCGTCCCTGTGCCGCAGCACCGTTCAGCAGGTCGCGTGCCTTGTCGTGATCTTCCTCGAATACATGGGCCGGGTGCCGGGGCCCCCAGCGATAGAGCGAGCCGGCCACGTCCATGCTGTTGGCATTACCGGCAACGGCCGAGCAGAGCAGCAGGTGGGCCAGCTCCTGGCGCTTTGCGTCAGGCGTGTCTTTATCCAGCAGGCCCTGCCCGATCAGCGCGCCGGTAGGTGGCAGGTTGGTCGGGCAATCCGCACCAAAAGCCACTTTGGTGACGAGTACCAGGCAGGCGAGGGCGGCAAGACGTCGTGTCATTCGTTTCATCCCCTGAAAGAAGCGTCCACGCAACATGCGCAAACGATGCGATTCTGCCCCCCGATTATGGCGAAAGAGTGGCGTTGCAGAAGCGCGCTATGCGCGCGATAGCCTTTCGCGATGACCTGACCACCAAAGGTTCAAAAGCCGACCGCGTCGAGGATCCCCACATTGCGACAACCTGCTTGTGTAGGAGCGCGCCTGCGCGCGACCGGTTGGATCGAAACGATGAAGGTTTCCGCGACAACCGGTCGCGCGCAGGCGCGCTCCTACAACAGCCTGCGATCACGTTTGGCAGAGGCGGGGGGGCGGCCCTTGGCGCGACTGATGGAGGTGAGGGGAGTGGGCGGAAAAGGCCCGAAGGGGGCCGGCCAGGAAGGCCGGCCTTTTTCGCCGAGGCAGGAGCCGAGTCGAAAAACCCCGCACGCTCCCCGGGCCCGAAGGGGCGTAAGCCATAAGACACTGAGCCGCGCAGCGGCTCCTCCTTTCCCTAGGGACACCGCAGGCCGGAGCGCCAAGGGCCGCCCCCGTCGCCTCTGCAACGCCACGTTCCAGCGCCGAGTGCGAGGCCGATAGGCGAGCCCTTCCTACGGAGCGAAACACCGCATGGGCTGCGTCCCTACGGAGCGCAGCATCGCCGATGCGATCGGCTTTCACACCTGCGGTAGGGACGGCTTTGGTTTACTACGGAGCGTTACGTGTTAAACGGTCGCGCGCGAGGCGCGCTCCTACAGGGGGTGGGGCGTGGAGGTGCCGCCCTGCGGGGCAGGGCGGCACGGGGTCTTACTTGGCGGACATCAGCGCCTTGGTCATGTCGAGCATGCGGTTGGAGAAGCCCCACTCGTTGTCGTACCACGAGAGAACCTTCACCAGGGTGCCTTCCATCACGCGCGTCTGCGTCGAGTCGTAGATCGACGAGTGCGGGTTGTGGTTGAAGTCGATCGACACCAGCGGCTGCGTGTTGACGGCCAGGATGCCCTTCAGCGCGCCGTTGGCGGCTTCGTTGATGGCGGCGTCGATTTCTTCCTTGGTGGTCGCGCGGGCGGCCGTGAAGGTGAGGTCGACCACCGAGACGTTGATCGTGGGCACGCGCATGGCGAAGCCGTCGAGCTTGCCGTTGAGTTCCGGCAGCACCAGGCCCACCGCGGCGGCGGCGCCGGTCTTGGTCGGGATCTGGCTGTGCGTGGCGCTACGAGCGCGGCGCAGGTCGGAGTGATAGACGTCCGTCAGCACCTGGTCGTTCGTGTAGGCGTGGATGGTGGTCATCAGGCCGTGCACGATGCCGACCTTCTCGTGCAGCACCTTTGCCAGCGGAGCGAGGCAGTTGGTGGTGCAGGAGGCGTTGGAGATGACTTCGAGCTTCGAGGTCAGCTTGTGGTCGTTGACGCCCATGACGAACGTGCCGTCCACGTCCTTGTCGCCAGGGGCCGAGATGATCACCTTCTTGGCGCCGCCCGCGATATGCGCGCTGGCCTTGGCCTTGGAGGTGAAGAAGCCGGTGGATTCTAGCACCACGTCGACGCCGTGCTCGCCCCAGGGCAGCTTCGACGGATCGCGCTCGGCGAACACCTTGATGCGATCGCCATTGACGATGAGGTCGCCGCTGTCGACCGAGACGTCGCCGGGGAAGCGGCCATGGGCCGTGTCGTACTGGGTCAGGTGCGCGTTGGTCTCGGCATTGCCGAGATCGTTGATCGCGACGATCTGGATGTCCTGGCCATTCTTCTTCGACTCATAGAGCGAGCGCAGGATGTTGCGACCGATGCGACCGTAACCGTTGATGGCGACCTTGATGGTCATGTGCAGCCTCCGGGAGTGGACTTGCGAGCGTAGGTAAGGGCAGTGCCGTAAACCTCCATGGTAACGGAAGGTCGCAGGGGCCGGCTTGCTGCAATGCCGCGATTTGTCATTCGTGCCTCAGTCGGGCTGTGGCACACTTGGCCGTTCGCCCGCGACGGAAACGTTTACAGACCCATGAAAACCCTCCATAAGCGCCGCACCATCGCCACCCTGCTGGCCCTGGCCGTCACCGCTGCCGCCGGCACCGCCCAGGCCTGGGGCGACATCGGTCACCGCATCGTCGCCGAACTGGCCTGGCGCCAGCTCGACCCCTCCGCGAAGGCCGAGGTGGAGCGCCTGCTCAAGGCCGATGGCTCCGACTCCCTTGCCGACGTGGCCAGCTGGCCGGACAAGCTCCGCGACATGCCGGGCAAGGAAGACCTGGGCAAGGCCACCGGCCCGCTGCACTACATCAACTTCGCCACCGGTTGCCGCTACCAGCCCCAGGGCGATGCCGGCACCGAGCGCAACGTCGTCGGTGGCCTGCAGAAATACGTGGCCATCCTGAAGGACCGCAGCAAGTCGAATGCCGAGCGCGCCGAGGCCCTGAAGTTCGTGGTCCATTTCGTGGGCGACGTGCACCAGCCGCTGCACGCGGGTAACCGCGACGACAAGGGTGGCAACGACTACCAGGTGCAGTTCCAGGGCAAGGGCACCAACCTGCACCGCGTCTGGGACTCCCAGATGCTCTACACCACCAACCTGAAGTGGCAGGCCTATGCGGACAAGCTCGCCGCCGAAGGCCCGGTGACGCTGCCGAAGCCGATCCCGCCGCTCGACAACCCCTACGCCCAGTGGGCGGAGGAATCGTGCCAGATCGTGGCGGCACCGGGCTTCTATCCTGACGGGCATACGCTCGACGACGCCTATGTCACGAAGTACCTCCCCGTGGCCGAGACCCGCCTGCGTGATGCCGGCAAGCGCCTCGCCGACCTTCTGAACAAGACGCTCGACTAAGCCGCAAGCGTCCCGACCGAATTCGAAACCCAAGGTAAGCAAAGATGACCGATATCCAGGTACGCCGCACCAAGATTGTCGCCACCCTCGGCCCCGCCACGGACGCGCCGGGCATGCTCGAGAAAATCCTGGAAGAAGGCGTGGATATCGTTCGCCTCAATCTCTCGCACGGCACGCCGGACGACCATCGCGCCCGCGCCGCCGCGGTGCGCGCCGCTGCCGAGACGGTAGGTCGTGAAGTCGGCATCCTGGCCGACCTGCAGGGTCCGAAGATCCGCGTCGAGAAGTTCGCGGCCGGCCCGGTCGACCTCATGGCGGGCGACAGCTTCACGCTCGACTGCCGTCCGGATGCTCCGGATGGCGACCAGACCCGCGTGGGTGTCAGCTACTACGACCTGCCAAACGACGTGAAGGCCGGTGACATCCTGCTGCTCGACGATGGCCTGATCGCCCTGGCCGTCAACGAAGTGGCCGGTGCCGAAGTGCGTTGTACGGTCGCCATCGGTGGCCGCCTGTCGAACCGCAAGGGCCTCAACCGCCAGGGCGGCGGCCTCAGCGTTTCGGCCCTGTCGGACAAGGACAGAAACGACATCAAGCTCGCAGCTGAAATGGGTGCGGATTTCCTCGCCGTCTCGTTCGTGCGTTCGGCGGCAGACCTCCACGAAGCCCGCCGCCTGCTCCGCGAAGCCGGTGGCGATGCGGGCATCGTTTCCAAGATCGAACGCGCCGATGCCATCCCCGTGCTGGGCGAGATCATCGACGCCTCCGACGTGGTGATGGTGGCCCGTGGCGACCTGGGCGTGGAAATCGGCGATGCCGAGCTGCCGGGCCTGCAGAAGAAGATCATCCGCGAGTCGGTGCTGCGCAACCGCTCGGTGATCACCGCCACGCAGATGCTTCAGTCGATGGTGCGTGCACCCATCCCGACCCGCGCCGAAGTGCTCGACGTAGCCAACGCCGTCATCGACGGTACCGACGCCGTGATGCTTTCCGAAGAGAGCGCCGCGGGCGCCCATCCGGACAAGGCCGTGGCGGCCATGCGCCGCATCTGCCTCGGTGCCGAGCGTCAGTTCGAGCCGCGCGACGACCTGGGTCCGGCCACGCATTCGCTCGACCGCTCCGACCAGGCCATCGCCTTTGCCGCCATGCAGCTCGCCTCGAAGGTGGGCGTGCGCGCCATCGTCTCGCTGACGGAGTCCGGTGCCACGGCACAGTGGCTGTCACGTTACCGTTTCGCCGTGCCCATCTACGCCATGTCGCCGTCCGACGTGGCCCGCCGCCGCATGCTCATGCTGCGCGACGTGCAGCCGGTGGCCTTCGAGACGGGCAAGCTCGACCCCGCACACACCGCCCGCGCCGCGCTCCAGCACCTGTTCTCGCTGGGCAAGCTGGTGAAGGGCGATCGCGTGGTGCTCACCCATGGTGACCACATCGGCAGCCATGGCGGCACCAACACGCTGAAGCTGCTGGTCATCGGCGACGATGGCATTGCGGACAGCTTGCGCGATCTGTAAGCCGCGGCAGGCCCCGTTGTGTGTTTGGGGCAATAAGGCTTCGACGGTCGCGCGCGAGGCGCGCTCCTACAGGACTGGCCCTGTAGGAGCGCGCCTCGCGCGCGACCAGCCCGAAGCGGCTGTTCTGGAAAGCACTCCGCGCTGCCAACTCCAGCCAGACACACCATGCACGCGCTCGCGGAGTAAACTCGTAGCCCAAGGCAAACCAACGAGGGCGTCATGATCCGCAATCCCGTTCGTACCGGCGCCGTGCTCGCCGCCGTACTCCTCGTCGCAGGCCCCGTGGCCGCGCAGAACGTGCGCAAGGTCGCACCGGACCGTCTTCCGAACTACTGGACCCTGACCAACAGTTCGGTCAACGCGGACGTGCCCAACACCGGCAAGAACCTCGACCAGCCAGGCTGCGTCGCCGTGACCTACATGATCGGGTCCAATGGCCTGCCCCAGAACGTCGTGGCCGCCAAGACGGTGCCCCAGGGCGACCTCGACAAGGTCGGCGTCAGCGCCGTCAAGGATTTCCGTTACGGGCCTTCCGGCGTGAATCGTGCCGCCGAACCCGTCAGCACTTACTACGTGGTCGGCTTCAACCTCCCCGAGGACCCGGCTCGCAAGGCCGCGATCATGAAGCAGTGCGAACTGCCCGGTTATAAGACCACTTGATCGCGCCGCACAACGGCTTTCGCGGGGTATTCCCCTATACTCCGCCGGTTTTCGCACTAGCCCCGCCTCGTTACTGGGGGCATACCACTACGTCCACGGAGTTCTCATGAGCATCGATAACCTCGAACAGATCGCGCAGGCGATGGTTGCACCCGGCAAGGGCATCATCGCCGTCGACGAATCCACCTCGACCATCAAGAAGCGTCTCGAGGCCGTCGGCCTGGAGAACAACGAGGAAAACCGTCGCGCGTACCGTGAGCTGCTGCTCACCGCCCCGGGCCTCGGCCAGTACATCTCGGGTGCCATCCTGTTCGACGAGACCATCCGCCAGAAGACCGGCGACGGCCGCAGCATGGTCGAGGCCATGGAAGCCGCCGGCATCATCCCGGGCATCAAGGTGGACAAGGGCACGCACCCGCTCGCCGGCTTCCCCGATGAAGTGGTCACCGAAGGCCTCGATGGCCTGCGCGAGCGCCTGCAGGAATACGCCAAGCTCGGTGCCAAGTTCGCCAAGTGGCGCGCCGTGATCAAGATCACCGACGGCACGCCGACCTCGGCGGCCGTGGAAGCCAACGTGCACGCCCTGGCCCGTTACGCATCGCTGTGCCAGGAAGCCGGCATCGTGCCGATGGTCGAGCCCGAGATCCTCATGGACGACAAGGAAAGCGTCCACGATATCGACACCAGCTACACGGTGCACGAGGAAGTCCTCCGCGCCCTGTTCGGCCAGCTGGCCCTGTTCAACGTCAATCTGCGCGGCCTGATCCTCAAGGTCAGCATGGTCATCCCGGGCAAGTACGCCCCGGCCGAGGAGCAGGTAGACGTCGAAGACGTGGCCCAGGCCACCGTGGATGTCTTCCAGAACGCCGTGCCGGCTTCCGTGGCAGGCATCGTGTTCCTCTCGGGCGGCCAGTCCGACGAGCAGGCCACGGCGCACCTGGACGCCATCAACAAGCTCGGTCCGCACCCGTGGCCGATCAGTTTCTCCTACGGCCGCGCCCTGGTCTCCAAGGCCCTGGACGTCTGGTCGAAGGATCAGAAGGCCAACTGGAAAGCCGGCCAGGAGACCGTGGTGGAGCGCGCCAAGGAAAACAGCGACGCCGCCAAGGGCAACTGGAAGAAGCGGGCCTGACGGTTCCTGCCGTCTAGACCGAAAAAGGCGCCGCTCTGTCGGCGCCTTTTTCTTGTGACCGGATCGCGCTTTCCCGTGGTTTTCGGTTGCGGCACGCCCGGCCCGGCGTTCCAATCGCACAAGGGGGCGTGTGCCACGCCCACGGGCTTGAGGGTTAGGGATGAAACAGCGTGCATGGGTCGCCCTGGCGGCCTCTCTGGCCTGTGCGGCTGCCGGATCGGCGGTGCTGCAAGGTGGTGGTTCACCGGTGCGCTGGGCGCTTGCCGACGGCGGGGACGCCGATGCGCCCGCGCCGGCCGTTTCCACGGCCACCGTCGCACCGCGGATGGCCGTGAATGCCCCGGCCAGACGCAGGGCCTCGGGTGGTGCCGATAACGGCCCCACGCTGCCCCTGCTGGTGATCACCGGCTCGGAGCCTCCCCGGCACGAGGGGGTATTCACCTATTACCCGGTGCGGATCGACGAAAAGCAGGCTCGCGCGGCGATGAAGGGCGGCCACCTGTCCATCCCCACGCCCGACGGCCTCCATCTCGACCTCGCCTTCGAGCATGCCGTGGAACACGAGAACGGCAACTGGAGCTGGGTCGGTCATCTCGACGGCCCGGACGATACCCAGCGCGCCGTGATCACCTTCGGCCCGGATTCCACCGTCGCCACCTTGCCCGACAGCGACGGCCAGCAGCGCAAGCTCACGGTGGAAGGCGGCCAGACCTATCTGGTGAGCGCGCCGCTCTCCAGCCTCCACGTCGGTGTGAATCCGCTGGGCGACGCCATCAAGCCGGTGGGCGTGCCGGGAGCGGGCCTTGCGGGAACCGGTGCCCTGGATGAAGCGCTGGGAACGCCGATTGTTTCCGCTGCCGATGCGGCGGCGGGCAAATCCATCTCGTCTGCCGCGGGTCAGACCACGGTGGACGTGCTGGCAATCTATTCCAGTGGCTTCCGCCAGGCGAAGGGCTCGACGTCGGCCGCCATCACCGAGCTGACCAATCGTTTCGACGTGGCCAACCAGGTACTGCGCAACTCGCAGATCGATGCATCCTTCCGCATGGTCCGCGCACAGGAAGCGCAGGCTCCTGACGACACCGACAACACGCAGATGCTGGACGCGATCCGCACCAGCACGCCCTGGGTGCAGTCCATGCGCGACCAGGTGGGCGCCGATCTGGTCACCTTCGTGCGCCAGTACAACCAGGCGAACAACAGCTGTGGCGTGGCCTACATTCCGCCAGGCAACTACGCCGCGGCAGGGGACCTGATGTATTCGGTGGTGAGCGACGGCAGCCTGCCCACGGGCTACTACTGCGAAGCGACCACGCTGGCGCACGAACTGGGTCATAACCTCGGCGCCCAGCACAACCACGAGCAGGATGCGACAGGTGGACTGTTTCCGTACTCGTATGGCTATCGCAACTTCTCTGCGAAGTTCTACGACGTGATGGCCTACGGCCCCGATGCCACCCAGCGCTTCTGGACGTTCTCCAATCCGCAGGTGCAGTGCAAGGGCCTGCCGTGTGGCGTTGCCGATTACGCGGATGTGGCGCGCACACTGCGCCTGACGATGCCGATTGCGGCGAAGTTCAGGACCAGCAAGACGCATTGAATGGAGTGTAGGAGCGCGCCTTGCGCGCGACCGCTCTTGGCGACAATCCGGTCGCGCGCAAGGCGCGCTCCTACAAAAAAGCCGGTGCCCTGGGGCACCGGCTTTTTCATTTCAACGCTTGAAACGTGGATCAGAAGCGGTATTCAGCGCTGATCGAAGCCATGTTCGTCGACAGGTCCACACCGTGCTTGTCGGCATCGTAGTGGTCGTAGTTGATGCCAAGGCTCCAGTTGCTGTTGAAGTCGTAGCCCACGCCTGCACCGGCGTACCAGCTGGTCTTGTCGATGCTGCGACGGCTGCTCAGGTCGATGTCGTCGTTGCTGAGGCCATGGCCCTGCCAGCCGTAGATGCCGCCACGAGCGCTGATGTACCACTGCGGGGTGATGTTGAAGTGACCGTTCACGCCGGCGGTCCAGCCATGCAGCTCCGACTTGCGGCGATCGATAACCCGGTTGCCGTTGAAGAAGTTCTTGGCGTGGATGTTGCCGAGATCGTTGTAGCCGACTTCGACGCCGAGGGCGGCCCACGGCGCCACGGCCCAGCGGTAGCCGCCGTTCAGGGCATAACCGGTGTCATGACCGTTGTAGGCGTTCTTGTCGACCGAGGTGCGACCAACGCTGCCGTTGACGAACCAGCCGGCTGCGCCATTGGCATCCTGGGCGAAAGCGGGGGCGGCGACGGCGCCCGCAGCGACGAGGGCGAGGGCAATAAGGGTCTTCTTCATGGTGATCTCTCCTGCTTTTTGTTCTTGTGAGCGGCGGCGACCTTAGGGGGAATGTCGTCTTTCGCTACCCGCGCACGAGTGGGGTATTCGTGCGTCCAACCTTAGATGTGGCAGTCCTGTGACGATTCAATACCGCGAGGTTTAATATTTAAAATCGGTTAAGTCTTCAAAGCGTGTTAAGCGCGCAGACGAAACAGGCCGCGACGGTTGCCCGTCGCGGCCTGTGAAATACCGTGAAAACCGGTATCTGTACGACTTAGAAGCGGTATTCGCCAGCCAGCGAGACGATGCCGGTGGAGCGCTTCAGGCCGGTCGAGACGTCGCCGGTGGCGTTGTTCTTGACCTTGCCGGCATTGGCGTGGAAGTAGTCGTAGTTCACGCCCACGCTGAAGTGCTGGTTGATGTCCCAGCCCGTGCCGATACCGGCATACCAGCTGCCACGACCCGGACGGCCGCCGTTGGAGAAGCCGATGTCCTGGCCCACGCTGTTGTTGTAGTTGTTGCTGTTGTCATTGGCGCGGAAGTAACCGCCGTGCGCGCTGATGTACCACTGCGGCACGAGGTTCAGCTTGCCGTTGACACCGACCATCCAGCCGCGCAGGGCGTTGCGGCTCTTGCGCTGGTTGACGTCGTTATCGTTGAAGATGTTCTTCACACGGTAGTTGCCGAGGTCGGTGTAGCCGCCTTCGACGCCGAGGCCCAGATCCTGGCCGACCTTCCAGCGGTAACCGCCGAGGACGCCATAACCGGTGCGACGGCCCTGTTCACCGTGCAGGAAATTGAAACCGCTGGCATTGCTGCCGAAACCGCCGGTGTCGCTGCCGTTGGTACGGCCGACGTTGGCGCCGATAAACCAGTTGCCGCTACCGACGGCCTGTTCCGGCTGGTAGTTGCCGGAGACAGCCGAGTTGCTGTCCTGGGCGAAGGCCGGGATGGCCGCGAACGAGATGCAAGAAACCGCAAGGGCAAGAGCTGCCTTCTTCATGGGAATGTTCCTCTTATTGTCGGGGCGGCCACCAGGCTTGGGGTGGGGGAGCTTTGGTGGCCGATACCGATTAGACCCCCCCGAACCTGAAGAGATTCAAAAATGCGGATGAAATTATTAAGGCTTGGTTAACTTGCCCACTGTCCCCTGAATCTCCACGACAACGTGATACCCAATGCGCGACAATGGCGTTTTTTCCGCCGCCTGCTAACTGGAGAACGCCGATGACGACACGCCGCGAACGCGCCAATGCGATCCGCGCCCTGGCCATGGATGGTGTGGAAGCTGCAAAGTCGGGTCACCCCGGCATGCCCATGGGCATGGCCGACATCGCCGAAGTGGTCTGGGGCGATTTCCTCCACCACAACCCGTCGAACCCGCACTGGCCCAACCGCGATCGCTTCGTCCTCTCGAACGGCCACGGCTCGATGCTGCAGTACGCACTGCTGCACCTGACCGGCTACAACCTGCCGATCGAAGACCTGAAGAATTTCCGCCAGCTCAACCATCACACCGCGGGTCATCCGGAATACGGTCACACGCCGGGCGTCGAGACCACCACCGGTCCGCTCGGCCAGGGCCTGGCCAATGCCGTGGGCTTTGCCATTGCCGAGAAGGTGCTGGCCGAGCGCTTCAACAAGCCGGGTCACGACATCGTCGATCACCACACCTTCGTGTTCCTGGGCGATGGCTGCCTCATGGAAGGCATCTCGCACGAAGTGTCCTCGCTTGCCGGCACGCTCAAGCTCGGCAAGCTCATCGCCATCTACGACGACAACGGCATCTCCATCGACGGCGAGGTGCACGACTGGTTCACCGACAACACCGCCGAGCGCTTCAGGGCCTACGGCTGGAACGTCGTGGTGGGCGATGACGGCAAGCCGGTGGACGGCCACGACGCCGACTCCATCAAGAAGGCCATCGCCTCCGCCACCTCGCAGAGCGAGAAGCCGAGCCTGGTGATCTGCAAGACCATCATCGGCTTCGGTTCGCCGAACAAGGAAGGCAAGGAATCCTCGCACGGTGCCCCGCTGGGTCCGGACGAAGTGAAGCTGGCCCGCGAGCAGTTGGGCTGGAAATACGGCCCGTTCGAGATTCCGGACGACATCTACGCTTCGTGGAATGCGAAGGACGCGGGTGCCAAGGCCGAAAAGGCCTGGAACGACCAGTTCGACGCCTACGCCAAGGCTCATCCGGAGCTGGCTGCCGAATTCAAGCGCCGTACTGCCGGCGAGCTGCCGAAGAGCTGGCACGAAGGCGCCGCCGCTTATGTTGCGAAGATGCAGGCCGAAGGTCCGGTCGTGGCGTCGCGCAAGGCGTCGCAGATGGCCCTCGATGCGTTCGGCCCGCTGCTGCCTGAGCTGATCGGTGGTTCCGCCGATCTCGCCCCGTCGAACCTCACCATCTGGAAGGGTTCGAAGAACATCACCACGGGTGGTGCGGATGGCAACTACATCCACTACGGCGTGCGAGAGTTCGGCATGTCGGCCATCGCCAACGGCATTGCACTGCACGGTGGTTTCATTCCGTACGACGCCACCTTCCTGGTGTTCTCCGACTACGCCCGTAACGCGGTGCGCATGTCGGCGCTGATTCCGGCGCACGCCATCCACGTCTACACCCACGACTCGATCGGCCTGGGCGAAGACGGCCCCACCCACCAGCCGGTGGAGCACCTGGGTTCGCTGCGCCTGATCCCGAACAACCGCGTGTGGCGTCCGGCCGATGCGGTGGAATCGGCGGTGTCCTGGAAGAAAGCGATCGAGCGCGCCGGCAACCCGTCGTGCCTGGTCTTCTCGCGCCAGAACCTCAAGCACAACCCGCGTACGGAAGCCCAGGTGGCGGATATCGAGAAGGGCGGCTACGTCCTGTTCGAGCCGTCGGAGAAGTTCAAGGCGATCATCATCGCCACGGGCTCCGAAGTCGGCATCGCCGTCGAGGCCGCGCAGGCACTGGGCGACCAGGGCGTGCCGGTCCGTGTCGTCTCGATGCCCTGCACCGAGGAATTCGACGCCCAGCCGGTGGAATACCGTGAAGGCGTGCTGCCGTCGTGGTGCCGCGCCCGCGTGGCGGTGGAAGCCGCCAGCGTCGATTTCTGGGCCAAGTACATCGGCCTGGACGGCAAGGCTATCGGCATGAGCACCTTCGGCGCCTCGGCCCCCATCGACAAGCTGTACGAGCACTTCGGCATCACCACCCCGAAGGTGATTGATGCCGTGAAGAGCGTCATCAAGTAAGCGACGCTGCTTCAGGAACGAAGGCTCCCGCATGGGGGCCTTCGTTCGTTATACGCCCATGGTTTTTCGGATAAGCCGTTCGTCACGATGACATCCTCCCGTTCGCCCCACGCTTATTTCCCCTATATCGACGGCTTGCGTGCCATCGCGGTGCTGTCTGTCGTGCTCTACCACCTGCATGGAAGCTGGCTGCCAGGCGGCTTCGCTGGCGTGGATGTGTTCTTCGTGATCTCGGGTTTCGTGGTAAGCGCCTCGGTGGGATTGCGTGAGCGGTCGTCGCTTGCGTCATTCTGGGGCTATTTCCTGGCACGCCGGTTCCAGCGCATTGCTCCCGCGCTGCTTGTCTGTCTGCTGGCGACTACGGTTGCCGCGACGCTATTCATCCCGGAGGCCTGGCTCAGCGGGCACAACCAGAAGACGGGACGCTTCGCGTTTTTCGGTTTCAGCAACCTCGTGCTGGCGAACAACGACAACAGTTACTTCTCGCCGATCACCGAATTCAACCCCTACACGCACACCTGGTCCCTGGGGGTGGAGGAGCAGTTCTATCTGCTGTTCCCGGTACTGTTCTGGGCCTGGAGTTTCGGCGGTCGCTGGCGTCGCCTGACGCTGGGGCTTTTTGCGCTGTTAGGCGTCGTGTCCTTCGGTTATGCCTGGGCGATCCGGACTACGGACAGTCTCGCCGCCTTCTATCTGCTGGCGCCACGCTTCTGGGAGCTGGCAGCCGGCGTGATGCTGTATCAGGCCATGGCCTGCATGGGGCGGCGTTTTGACACGTCCACAATGGATACGGTGATGCCCTGGAAGGTGGCGGTTGCCACCATCGGGTTCATTTTTATGGGTATCGGATTGTGGTTCTCGCAGCCCGATCAGTTTCCCGTGCCAGGTGCACTGTGGGCCGTTGCAGGTTCGGTGCTGGTGTTGGGCGCGCTTCATGGCCAGCCGGATGCAGTCTGGCCCGTTCGCCTGCTCACGGCATCGCCGATGCGCCTGCTTGGAGGCATGTCCTATTCACTCTACCTCTGGCACTGGCCGGTGTTCGTGCTGTTCCGATGGACGGTTGGCCTGGGCGACTGGCCGTGGCTGCTTGCCGCACTTGCCCTGACGTTTGTGCTGGCATGGTGTTCATGGCGCTGGATCGAGCAGCCGTTCCGACGGTCGCAGCGTATCCGGCGGCTACCACGCTGGGCTGTCGTCGGATGTGGACTGGTGATCCTGGTCATGGGGGCATCGCTGCACCGCTTCATCGACCACCGGCAACCGCGCTGGTCGTTGAGTACGGTCGCCAGGCATGCTGACGACTGGTACCCGACCACGGCCACGCTGAAAACGGCGCCCGCTTGCGGCGTGCCGGAGCCAGCCGTGGACGACCTGGAGCATGGCAAGCGGATCCGTTATGCGAGGACGGCCTGTGACCGTCCGGTGGACGGTCCGGATGTCTTTGTCGTGGGTGACTCGCATGCGATGGCGTTCGGCACGTTGTTCGAGGCCTACGTGGCGCGCACTGGTGCGCATGTCACGCTGTACAACAATTCAGGTTGCGCCTTCCTCGGCCTTCGCCCGGAAAGCGATGCAGGCGATCGGTGCAAGACGGCATCGGCCATTTCCGAGCGCGATATCCTTGCCCGGGTGAAACCGGGGGACGTGGTGTTTCTGCCTTCGTTGCGCATGCCGCGCTTCGTCGACCAATGGATCCGATACCCGCGCGGCGCTGCGATCGCCCAGGCGCTGGATGCGGGCCGATTGGCGAAAGAGAGCGGTGCCGAACAGGCGGCGATCGATGTCGTTTCGCGTTTCAGCGCGAAGGGAGCACGTGTCGTGCTCGAAGCGCCCAATGTATTGCTCAACGCGCCGGCTTATCGCTGCGCCGACCCCTGGACGCGCAGCAATCCCATGTGCCTGCCAGGCATGGCCGTTGACCGGTCCTGGTTCTTGCACCTTCGGCAACCGATGCTGGAGGTCGAGATGAATGTGGCACGTGCCGTCCCGGGAACGACGGTGTTCGACCCCCTGCCCACACTGTGCCCGGAAGGAGCGGAGTGCACGGGATTCAGGGGCGGCCGCCCTTTGTTCTTCGACGGCGACCATGTGAGCGGCTATGGCAACAAAGTGCTCGCATCGGCGTTCGAAGCCGCGATGCGCGACGCGGCCAAGGGAACCCTTCACGGCCCAGGGTAGGCGGCCGAGCTGCCTGCGTCGGGCATATTGTGCAAATTCTCACGTGCCGACAGGATGCGCCGGGCGCAAGAAGGACTTTTCTCGATCGCTGGAGTCTGACCGCCCACGGTGGCCTGGCTAGGTCTCGTATCGAGGAACGAATCCGGTCGGATATCACGGTCGACACGGGAAATGGTCATGTCGGAACGGTCTACAGCCGTAGCTATTTCAGAATTCGCGGCGTCGATCGATCAGATCGCGACCGTTTTTTCCTCGGACAAAAGCTCAGAACCTAAGTCGCCAAATATCGAAGGAGGAAGGAATACACCATGTCGGTGCGGCGCACGGGGGGTGGCCGGGATGTTTTGCTGGGCGACGGTCATACTCTGATGCAGTCCAGATCTCTCTGACCCCATACGTGGTCAAGTTGCCATTTGATGCCAGTGCGAGAAAGCCAAGGGAGCGAATCAAGGAGGTGCTTGGGCCGTACTTCGGCGCGGGCAAGCTACCTGCGTGGAAATTTCTTTTCTTTCCACCTGTTACGTGTAGGCCATTATCGATGTGAGCCGATGAGGCTCGCCAAGTGTGGGATGCCCAGATAGCCACCCCATGACGATACAGCACAAGGTTTCCGTCCGTCTGGAAAATCAGTGTGTGCCCATTGGCATGTGTGTAGTTCTGTCCTTTGTTTAATGCGGTTCCGTTACCAAAGATCATCGGCATATCGTTGCTCACGCCCGACATGCCGGAGTCGCTGTTCCACGTTGGAACGATGGCGAGGACCATGGCCTGCCCATGTTCGGTAACGGTAAAGAAATGCCCTTGACCATGGCTTCCTGTCTGCCATACGGCCCTATGATCGGGCGTATACAGGACCAAGTTTCCATCAGATTGCATGACGGCGCGGTTTGCTCCGAGACCAGCAGTATTTGTCGACCAGACTGCCGAGTTTGTACCGTTGTTTCGGTAGACGACGAGATTTCCATCAGATTGCATGGCCGCAAAGTAATGAAGGTCGTCGGAGTACAGAAAGCTCCCTTGCCAGAGCGTTTCTCCTGCCTTGAGTGCCGCCGCTTGAGATGGTGTTGAAAACGCAGCCATCATCGCGATAGCGACCACCCGTAGTGGATATTTGTTCATCAGTGTTCCGTATCAGAAGCCAAAAATGTGGCTCCCGAAGCCTGGAACTATCCTTGCGTATGCTCCATCGGGCCGTCACGCCTCTGCACTGTCCAGTTCCTGACAGTCCTCGTACGGTTTCGAGGACCTGAAGTCGGCTTGAAGAAAGGTGACGATCAGGGGCCGCCTTCGTGTGGAAGACTTGATATGACTTACCGCTCATCCAGCGAGTTGTCGTCACCTCTGTGTTGTTAAAAGAGGGCGGATGTCAGGTGGTCGTTGATTGAGCAAAGGGCTGTTCGCTGTCGATCTGAGCGACCTGGTTTGAAAGTATCCTTTGGTCTGAAGTGCCATCGACGTCGCATAGGTGAGCCAGAGCGTCGCGGAATCAGTTCGTGGTGTCTGGTATATGCGCAGGTGGATACGGTTGCTGGATTTTGGCCCCTTACGCTTCGAATCTTCGAAGGGTGGGTGCCACGACGGTGGGGCGCTGGCCTGCCAAATTTCAGCAGCTGCCGATGATTGTGCCGCCACCAAGCAGGTCGTCATAAGAAAAGCCAATGCGGTTGGGTGCATAGGGTCGCTTCGCAGGTCTCGTGAATGAGGGCTACGAGGCTACCTGGCGTGGCCGTTATGACTATAGGCCGGGCAATCAATATGGCGCTGCGGAAACCGCGTACTTCCGTAGGAGATCGATGAAGTACGCGGTTCGATGTTTCCGTCAGGTAAGTGAGCGAAGCTCGGATGGTGTTCCAAGTGTCTTCCATGCCCCGGCTTTTTCCAGTTCATCCTGGTCGCCGAAGCCCCAGAGCACACCCACACCACGCACGTCGTTGGCTACCGCGCCTTCGATGTCGAAGCGGCGATCGCCGATCATGAACACCTGGTCCTTCGGATGGCCGAAGTCGGCGAGGGCGGCGGCGATCATCTCCGCCTTCTCGCTGTGCGCCGTGTCCGGTCCCGGGGCGTAGACGCGTTCGAACGCGGCGCCGAACGGCAGGTGCGGAATGATGCGCGCCGCATGGGTCCGCGTCTTGCTAGTCACCACGGCAAGCTGGTGGCCCGCCTCGGCCAGCGCGGCGATGGCTTCGGGGATGCCGTCATAGACGGTGTGCTCCGACCAGCCCACGTCCTGGAATCGCTCGCTGTAGGCGGCCACGGCAGCTTCGATGCGGTCGCGGTCGTCGCCCAGCACCTGCGCGAAACTCACGCGCAGGGGCGGTCCGATCCAGGAGCGCAGCACGGAATCATGCGGCGCTTCGGCGCCCACGCTGGCGAGCGAATGACGCACGCCAGAGAGGATGCCGATTTCCGAGTCGATGAGCGTGCCATCGAGGTCGAAGAGGAAAAGCATTACTTCGTCTCCCCGCGCGCCTTGAGCGCCGTCACGGCCGGCAGTTCCTTGCCTTCAAGGAATTCGAGGAAGGCGCCACCACCGGTGGAGATGTAGGACACGCCGCTTTCGATGTCGTACTTGTCGACAGCAGCGAGGGTGTCGCCACCACCGGCGATCGAGAAGGCCTTCGAGGCGGCGATGGCGCGCGCCAACGTCTCGGTGCCCTTGCCGAAGGCTTCGAACTCGAACACGCCCACGGGGCCGTTCCACACCACGGTACCGGCCTTGGCGATCAGCTCCGCGTAGCGCCTCGCGGTCTCGGGACCGATGTCGAGGATCATCTCATCGTCGCCAACCTGATCGACGGCCTTCACCGTGGCCTGGGCAGTGGCTGAGAATTCGGTGGCGACGACGACGTCGGTCGGCACTGGCACGTCGGCGCCGCGGGCCTTCGCATCGGCCATGATCTTCTTCGCGGTGTCGAGCAGGTCGGCCTCTACCAGCGACTTGCCTACCTTATGGCCGGTGGCAAGGATGAAGGTGTTGGCGATGCCGCCGCCCACGATCAACTGGTCGACCTTGCCGACGAGGTTCTGCAGCAGGTCGAGCTTGGTGGAGACCTTCGAGCCGGCGACGATGGCCAGCAGCGGCTTGGCGGGATGCTCGAGCGCTTTGCCGAGGGCGTCCAGTTCCTTCGCCAGCAACGGACCGGCGGCGGCCACGGGCGCGAAGCGGATCGCACCGTGCGTGGAGGCCTGGGCGCGATGGGCGGTGCCGAAGGCATCCATGACGAACACGTCGCACAGGGCGGCGTACTTCTTCGACAGGGCCTCGTCGTCCTTGCCTTCGCCGACGTTCATGCGGCAGTTCTCGAGCACGACGACCTCGCCATCGGCGACATCGACGCCATCGAGGTAGTCGCGGATCAGGCGCACGTCCTTGCCCAGCTTCTGTCCCAGCCATTCGGCGACGGGCTTGAGCGAGGATGCCTCGTCGAATTCGCCTTCCTTCGGACGACCCAGGTGCGAGATCACCATCACCTTCGCGCCGGCATCGCGGGCGGCGACGATGGTGGGCAGGGCGGCATCGAGGCGCTGGGTCGAGGTGATCCTGCCGTTCTCGACCGGCACGTTCAGGTCTTCGCGGATCAGGACGCGCTTGCCGCGCAGGTCGAGGTCTTGCATGCGGGTGACGGACACGAGGAACTCCAGCTCAGGGTGTAGGAGAGACGCCCATTGTCCCCGGGCGGTGCCGACAGGCGCAAATCATTCCATTGTAGGAGCGCGCCTTGCGCGCGACCGGGAGGGCAGTAGTGCACCACCGTGATCGCCCTACCGGTCGCGCGCAAGGCGCGCTCCTACATAGAATCGGGTTTCACCCAGGCAGGAACGCCCATGCTCGCCCTCTACACCTACTGGCGCTCCAGCGCCGCCTACCGCGTCCGCATCGCCCTCAACCTCAAGGGGCTGGCCTACGAGCCGCGCCCGATCCACCTGGTCAACGACGGTGGCGAGCACCTGAAGCCCGCTTACCGTGATATTTCGCCCCAGGCCCAGCTGCCGACGCTGGTCGATGGCGATGTCGTGGTCCGCCAGTCGATGGCGATCCTGGAGTACCTGGAGGAGACCCGGCCCACGCCGGCCCTGCTGCCCGCCGATGTGCAGGGCAGGGCGCGCGTGCGTGAGCTGGCGCTGGCCGTGGGCACGGATATCCACCCGCTGGGCAACCTGCGCGTGCTGAAGGAGCTTGAGGCCTCCTACGGTGCCGATGCGGCTGCCAAAGCGGCGTGGTGCCGACGTTGGATCGGCAATGGCTTCAATGGCATCGAGGCATTGCTCGAGCGAGGGCCGCAGGGACATTTCTGTTACGGCGACAGCCCGACCATGGCCGACTGTTGCCTTGTGCCGCAGTACTACAACGCCGTGCGCTGGGAGCTGGATCTGGCGCCGTACCCGAATATCCGGCGCGTGGTGGAGGCGTGCCAGGCGCTGGAGGCGTTTCAGAAGGCCGCGCCTGAGGCGCAGCCGGACGCGCCCTGAAGAGCATCGCCGACCGTATCGGATGAGGGGGGCGGGGCGTTGTTGGGATGCCGGTCGCGCGCAGGCGCGCTCCTACAAGTGTGCGGTGATCTTGTAGGAGCGCGCCTGCGCGCGACCATAGAAACGATAAACATCCATGCCCCCGGCGCGCGCCAGGTCACCCCCGACGATCATTCAGCCAGCAACCATCACACCCCGATCCCATAAGGATCACTCGACGCAAACTCATTCCCCGGCGCACCCTCCGACAGGCGGATCTTCAACGCCAGCCCGTCACGCGAATCGGCCTTGGCCAGGCACTCGTCCAGCGTGATCTGCCCGTCCTTGTAGAGCCGGTAGAGCGACTGGTCGAAGGTCTGCATGCCCTCCTGCAGGCTGCGATCCATGGCGTCCTTCACCTCGTGGATCTGGCCGCGGCGGATCATGTCGCGGATCAGCGGGGTGTTCAGCAGTACTTCCACGGCCGGCACGCGGCGGCCGTCCTTGCCGATCACCAGGCGCTGGCTGATGACCGCGCGCAGGTTCAGCGCCAGGTTCATCAGCACGTTCTTGTGCGCGGACTCGGGGAAGAAGTTGAGGATGCGTTCCAGGGTCTGGTCGGCATTGTTCGAGTGCAGGGTGGCCAGGCACAGGTGGCCCGTCTCGGAGAAGGCAATGGCCGCCTCCATGGTCTCCGTGTCGCGGATCTCGCCGATCATGATCACGTCCGGCGCCTCACGCATCGCGTTCTTGAGGGCCTCGTGATAGCTGTGGGTATCCAGCCCCACCTCGCGCTGGTTCACGATGGAACGCTTGTGCCGGTGCAGGTATTCGATGGGGTCCTCGATGGTGAGGATGTGTCCCGGGGTGTTCTGGTTGCGGTGGTCGATCATCGCGGCCAGGGTGGTGGACTTGCCCGACCCCGTGGCGCCCACCACCAGAATCAGCCCGCGCGGCTCCATCACCAGCTCACGGAAGATCGCCGGCAGGCGCAGTTCCTCAAGCGAGGGGATCTCGCTCTTGATGGCACGGATCACCATGCCGATCTCGCCGCGCTGCTTGAACACGTTGATGCGGAAGCGTCCGGCTTCCTTCACGGCCAGGGCCATGTTCAGTTCCAGGTCGCGCTCGAACTGGGGCACCTGGCCTTCGTCCATCAGGGAGTAGGCGATCTTCTTGACCATTCCCGCCGGCAGGCCCGTATTGCCGAGCGGGTAAAGCTTGCCCTCCACCTTGATGTTCACCGGGGCACCGGTCGTCAGGAACATGTCCGACGCGCCCTTGTCCACCATTAGCTTGAGGAAATAACCAATATCCACCTAAACCCCCGGGCGTTCGCATTACAATCGAGACGAGAGGTCTCTCCGACCCTGTATATCGACAATATCTCGCAAACCTGTAAGAGGAACGAGTGATGGTGCACAACTTGCCGTCGAACGCCCTGTACCGGGGCCGCCGGCTCCTTGCCACGGCCGCGCTGGGCCTCGCGATTGCCACGCTGGCCGGCTGCGCCAGCACGCCGCCACCCAATGGCGTGATGAACCAGGCCCTGGCCCAGCTCCAGGCTGCCCGCGATGCCGGGGCGGGCGACTATGCCCCGGTCGACCTCGACTATGCCCAGGGCAAATTCTCCCAGGCGCAGAAAGCCATGGCCAGCCGCAAGTACGACGAGGCGGCCCTGCTGGCCGACGAGTCCAGCGTGGACAGCGAACTGGCTCGTGCCAAGGCCCGCCTGGGCGCTGCCCGCGCCCAGAACCAGTCCAAGAGCAAGGAAAACTCGCGCATGCGTGTCGAGATGATCGACAACCACGCGAATGACACCGTGCCGATTCCGAACAACGTGCAGGAAACCGAGACGGTCCTGCCCGAAGCCACCAACACCCCTCCGCCGCCCCCGGGTGGCGAGACCCAGCCCCTGAACGACCAGGGAGGCCGCTGAGATGAAGCGCACGACCATCCTGTTCTCCGCCCTGGCCCTGGCGGCCGTGGCCTCTCCGGTCTTCGCCGCCACTGACGACCTCGACGTCCGCCGGCTGAATTCGAGCCTCGACCAGCTTTCCAGCGATCCCACCCTCGGTGGCTATGCCCAGTCCGAGCAGGCCCGGGCGCGCGAAGCCATCAACCAGATGGCCCAGTTCAAGCCGAAGGACAAGCAGCACGCCCATTACCTGTACATCGCAGAGCGCCGCGTGGACATCGCCAAGGCGGCCGCCCAGCTCCAGGACGCCCAGTCGAAGACGGCCCAGCTCGATCGCGAGCACGACGCCATCCTGCTGGAGGCCAGCCGCCTCGACGCCGAGATGGCCCGTCGCCAGCTTGAGCAGCAGCGCATGCAGAACCAGATGATCCAGGAAGAGGCCGCCCGCCTGCAGCAGCAGGGCGTGGAGTACTCGCAGGCCCTGGACCAGGCCAAGGCCGAGGGCGAGAAGGCCCGCCAGGTCGCCGCAGCCCAGGCCAAGGTGGCCAACGCCGCCAAGAAACAGGCCGCCCTGGCCGAAGCCGCCGCCCGCGCCATGCGAGACCTGAACTCCTCCGATAGCGGCGCCCCGGCCAGCACCCCGGCCACCAGCACGCCCAAGAAGAAAAAATCCACCGGCAACTAACCGTTGCTTGTGCAGGAGCGCGCCCTGCGCGCGACCGCCCCGCAGGGCGGCCCGCGCCAGGGTGTGCTGGTTTTGGCGCCATGTAAGTGTTTGCTTAAGAAACCATTTTTCTTTCGTGCCTCTACGAAAATTCGCTCTTGCACCCCCTCATCGAGGGGAGTAGCTTCGATCCCCCGTCACCGAAAAAACGCGTGACGGGATCTTCGGAGCATGCGTGACGTTACCCAGGCACACCGCATCGCGAGCCAACCCACTTCCGATGCGAAGCCGTGCCCGCATGGCTCCCCTCACGACCGGCCCAACGGGCCCGGCCCCAACGCGAGGAGCATGGCTATGTTCGAAAACCAGCAGCGTGACGACGTCGAAAAGTTCATCCACAAGGATCCGGACACCCGTCGTCTCTATTTCCGTCACCAGGAACTCAACGACAAGCTCGACAACGCAGGCCGGGGGTGTCTACCCCTCAGCGACGAGGAACTGACGCGGATGAAGCTGGAGAAACTGCAGGCGAAGAACCAACTCCAGAGAATGTGGGATTCCTGGAACGCACCACGACACTGAATTTATTCCGCAGTACAGCAATACGAAGAAAGGGCGCGGAAACGCGCCCTTTTTATTGTGCGCGTGCAGCAGGAACCGGATCACTTCCGCGTGGTCTGTGCTAGACCGTTTTTCCTCGGCCGGATGACGGGCATCGCGCGAGCGCGCGACCCCTTATCATGTGCGCCCTGAGTGCAGGGTCGAAGGGGCCTTGCCGACTTATCCAATGGAGTATCCATGAGTGTTCATGACAGCATCCTCGAACTGATCGGCCGCACCCCCATGGTGCGCGCGCAGCGCCTGGATGCCGGCTGTTGCGAACTGTTCCTGAAACTGGAAAGCGCCAACCCGGGCGGTTCGGTGAAGGATCGCATCGGCATGTCGATGATCGAGGGCGCCGAGCGTGCCGGGAAGATCAAGCCGGGCGATACGCTGGTGGAAGGCACCGCCGGCAACACGGGCCTGGGCCTGGCGCTGGTCGCGCAGCAGAAGGGCTATCGCCTGATCCTCGTCGTGCCCGACAAGATGAGCCGCGAGAAGATCTTCAACCTCAAGGCCATGGGTGCCGAGGTGGTGCTCACGCGTTCGGACGTAGCCAAGGGCCACCCCGAGTATTACCAGGACATGGCCGAGCGTATCGCGCGCGAAACGCCAGGTGCTTATTTCATCAACCAGTTCGGCAACCCCGACAATCCGAAGGCGCATGTCGAGACGACCGGCCCTGAGATCCTCGAGCAGCTCGACGGGAAGGTCGATGCGATCGTGGTGGGCTGCGGTTCGTCCGGCACCATGAGCGGGCTCACGGCGTACTTGAAGGCGCATTCGCCCAATACGGAAATCGTGCTCGCCGATCCCGTGGGATCGATCCTCGCCCAGTACATCAACGAGGGTATCCTTTCTGAAAAGTCGGGATCATGGATGGTCGAGGGCATTGGCGAGGATTTCCTGCCGTCGATCAGCGACTTCTCGCTGGTGAAGAAAGCCTATGCGATCTCCGACAAGGAGAGCTTCATGGCCGCCCGTGAGCTACTCGGTAAGGAAGGTGTGCTCGGCGGTTCGTCCACGGGCACCCTGCTGGCCGCCGCGCTGAAGTACTGCAAGGAGCAGACTACGCCCAAACGTGTCGTCACGCTCGTTTGCGACACGGGAAACAAATACCTGTCGAAGATGTACAACGACTACTGGATGCTGGACAACGGCTTCCTGGAGCGCGAGCGCTTCGGCGATCTTCGCGACCTGATCCTGCGCCCCTATGCCCAGCGCGATACCGTCGTGATCAAGCCCGACGACATGCTCGTCACTGCCTACAACCGCATGAAACTTTATGACGTATCGCAGCTCCCTGTCATGGAGGGCGATCGCATCGTCGGCATCCTCGACGAGTCCGACGTGCTGTTGCATGTGCACGCTGACGAGACGAAGTTCCGCGATCCGGTGTCCACGGCGATGATCGCCTCGCCGGAGATGCTCCAGGTCACGTCGCCCATCGAATCGCTCCTGCCCGTGTTCGAGAAGGGACATGTCGCCATCGTCGTCGACGGTGAGCAGTTCCTGGGCCTCATCACACGTATCGATCTGCTCAACTACCTGCGTCGCAAAGTCAACTAAGAAGGATTATCGCCATGTGTGGAATCGTCGCCGCCGTCGCGCAGCGTGACATCGCGCCCATCCTGATCGCAGGTCTCAAGGCTTTGGAGTACCGGGGCTACGACTCGGCCGGCATGGCCATCGCCGATGGCGGCGAAATCCGTCGCGTGCGGGCCAAGGGTAAGGTTCGCGAGATGGAAGCGCTTTACGACGCCGATCCGGTGCCGGGCGGCACCGGCATCGCACACACACGCTGGGCGACCCATGGCGTGCCCAGCGAGGCGAACGCGCACCCGCATGTGCAGGGCCGCATCGCCATCGTGCACAACGGCATCATCGAAAACCACGCCTCGTTGCGCGACGCGCTGAAGGCCAAGGGACGCACCTTCCATTCGGAAACCGATACCGAGGTGATGGGCGCCGTCATCGACGAGCATGTCCAGGCCGGCAAGTCGCTGCGCGAGGCGGTTACCGCCGCCGTGCGCGAGTTGGAAGGAGCCTACGCCATCGCGGTGATGAGCCTCGACGAACCCGAGCGTATCGTCGGTGCGCGCCGTGGCTGCCCCCTCTTGGTGGGCATCGGAATCGGCGAGCACTTCCTTGGTTCGGACGCCCAGGCGCTCATCAAGGTGACCAATCGGATGATGTATCTGGAAGAAGACGACATCGTCGAGATCACCCGTAACGGTGTCGAGGTGTTCGATATCCACGGGACTCCGGTCGATCGCGCCGCGCATGAAAGCGAGATCAGCGCCGACTCCGTCGAGCGTGGTGAATACCGCCACTACATGCAGAAGGAAATCTTCGAGCAGCCTCGCGCCGTCGCGGATACGCTGGAGGGGCGCATCGGCCCCCATGGCGTGCTGCCGAACATCTTCGGTATCGACGCCGACCCGATCCTCGACAAGACCCGCGGTATCCATATCGTGGCCTGTGGCACGAGCTATCACGCAGGCATGGTAGCGAAGTACTGGATCGAAGACCTGGCGAAGATTCCCGTCGTGGTCGAAGTCGCCAGCGAGTACCGCTATCGCGACGTGGTCGTGCCGGAAAACACTCTGTTCGTGGCCGTGTCGCAGTCGGGCGAGACAGCCGATACGCTAGCGGCCATGCGCGAGTCGCGGCGTCGCGGCTACCTCGCCACGTTCGCGATCTGCAACGTACCGGAATCCTCGGTGGTTCGTGAATCCGACCTGCGCCTGATGACCCGGGCGGGTCCGGAAATCGGTGTGGCCTCGACCAAGGCCTTCACCACGCAGCTCGCGGCGTTCGCCCTGCTGGCCCTGGACCTCGGTCGTCGTCGCGGCCTGGACCATGCGAAGTACCTGGCGCATTGCCAAGAGCTTCAGTCGCTGCCGCGCTACATCGAGAATGCACTGAAGAGCGAGTCGCAGATACTGGCGATCGCGGACCACTTCATCACCAAGGCGCATGCCCTGTTCCTGGGGCGTGGTGCGCAATACCCGGTGGCCCTGGAAGGCTCGCTCAAGCTCAAGGAGATCTCGTATATCCATGCGGAGGCGTATCCGGCGGGCGAGCTCAAGCACGGCCCCCTGGCGCTAGTGGACGAAAACATGCCGATCGTGGCTGTGGCCCCGAATGGTCCGTTGCTCGACAAGCTGAAATCGAACCTGCAGGAGGTCCGCGCACGCGGCGGTGAACTCGTCGTTTTCGCGGATGAGCGGGCGGAGATGGACGACGGTACGCAGCATATTGCGATGGTCCGCGTCGATGGTGGTAGCGATCTGATTGCCCCGGCGGTTTTTACGGTGCCGATGCAACTGCTCGCCTACCACGTCGCCGTGCAGCGCGGGACCGATGTCGATCAGCCCCGGAATCTGGCGAAGTCCGTCACCGTGGAGTAAGTCAACCCAGGTCAATCCCGGTGGACCGGTCGCGACAAGTCGGCCATGGTCTCATCAAGACCGGTTGTCCAATCCGGTATGCTAATGCCGAAGGCCGTCTGGATTCGGGATGTATCCAGCACTGAGTACCGTGGACGGCTGGCTCGCGTAGGGAATTCTACCGAGGGTATGGGTAACACCTTTACGTCGTGACTCATCCACCCCATTGCGCGCGCGCGCATGAAGATGGCGCCAGCGAAATCGAACCACGTGCAGTTGCCCGTGGCGGTAAGGTGCCATGTTCCCGAGGGCGCCATTTCCGTGCGCGATTGATGAAGCCAGCGATCGGCGACCTCCGTGCTAGCCCATGCAAGCAGCTTCGCGCTGGTTGGATTTCCTCTCTGATCGTCGACTATCCGAAGTTCGGATCTTTCCTTGGACAGTCTGAGCATGGTGGTCAGGAAATTATGACCTCGCAAGCTGTAGACCCAGGCGGTGCGCAGGATGAGGTGATGCGCACCGCTATTGGAAAGTGCACTTTCACCGGCAAGCTTTGTCCGCCCATAGACGTTCAGTGGCGAGGGTTCGTTGTCTTCCGTTATCGGCTGCGAGAAGTTTCCGTCGAACACGTAGTCGGTGGAAAAATGAATCACCGATGCTCCTATACAGCGCGCTTCCTCTCCGAGCCACGCGGGTAGATGGGCATTCAAGACATAAGCTGCTTCTACGTCGTCTTCGGCACGGTCAACAGCGGTGTAGGCGGCTGCGTTGACGATGACGTTAGGTGCCGTTTGGCGAAGTAGGCGGCGCACCGCGGACTCGTCGCCAAGGTCGCACGCAGTATCCGTACCATGCCCCTGGCGACTTGCGCAGATGAGTCGCCCAAGTTTGGGCAGGTGAGGCCTGAGATGCCATCCGAGCTGCCCGTCGGCTCCAAGAAGGAGGATCTTCATCAGGGATATTCGGGAAGCTGCGAGCGAGGAATTTCGGCAAAAAACGGGGCAGATCGATCCTTTTCCGATAGAAGCGGCTCGCTTACGGGCCAGTCGATGGCAAATGTCGCGTCGTTCCAGCGAATGGCCACATCCGAGTGCCTGTCATACACAGTGGTGCATTGGTAACTGAATGTCGCTGTTTCGGATACGACGCAAAATCCATGGGCGAAGCCGGCCGGGATCCACAAATGCCTCTTGTTCTCGCTGGAAAGTAATGTGCCGAAATGATGGCCGCGCGTCGGTGAATCTGGTCGAATATCTACCGCGACATCGTAGACCTCTCCATCGAGCACGCTGACGAGCTTTCCTTGTGGGTTTCGCCATTGATAGTGAAGGCCGCGAAGAACCCCGCGGCTGGACTTCGATACGTTGCATTGGGCGAACGATACGTCGATGCCTGCCGAGGCGAAGGTTTCTTGATTGAAGCTTTCATAGAAAAAGCCTCTATCATCCGAATGGACCCGGGGTTCTAGAATGAGGACTTCGGGGAGGCTCGTTTTCAAGGCCTTCATGAGTGCGCCTCTTCGAGCGCAAGACGGAGGAGGTATTTTCCGTATTCCACCTTGGCCAGAGGCCTGGCCACCTCTTTGAGCTGGTCAACATCGATCCAGCCGTTTCGGAAGGCTATTTCCTCGGGGCAGCAAACTTTGAGACCTTGGCGATTTTCTATCGTTTGTATGAAATTGCCGGCTTCCATCAACGATTCATGTGTGCCTGTGTCGAGCCATGCGATCCCGCGTCCAAGCTGTTCTAGTCGAAGATTGCCTCGATCGAGATAAAGTTGGTTCAGGTCAGTAATTTCAAGTTCGCCTCTTGAAGAGGGTACGAGGGAGGCCGCGTACTCAGGCGCGTGCTCATCGTAAAAGTAGAGGCCAGTCACGGCGTAGTTGGATTTAGGTATGACAGGCTTTTCCTCGATGGCGACGACTTGCCCTGCGCTATCGAAGGAAGCAACGCCATATCGCTCCGGATCACGAACCCAATAGCCGAAAATGGTCGCCCCGCGGGACTGGGCCGCCGCTCGACGCAGTCGTTCGGTAAGACCTTCGCCATGGAATATGTTGTCGCCAAGAACCAGGCAGCTCGGTGAGTCGGCCAGAAAGTCGCGTCCGATGGTGAATGCCTGGGCTAGGCCATCGGGCGAGGGTTGCACGGCATATTCGATATGGACTCCCCATTGGGAGCCATCACCCAGCAGGCGCTGGAATGCCAACTGCTCGTGAGGTGTATTGATAATTAAAATGTCGCGGATACCGGCCAGCATGAGGGTGCCGAGCGGATAGTAGATCATGGGCTTGTCGTAGACGGGCAGGAGCTGCTTGCTTACGCCTTGCGTGATCGGATAAAGACGGGATCCCGTGCCACCTGCGAGAACGATTCCCTTTCGAGTGGTCATTGCCCGAGTCGCTCCAATCGATAGGTTTTATTGATGATGGCGGTGGTCCAGTCCTGGTTGGCTAGATACCAGTCGACCGTGCGCGCCAGGCCTGCATGGAAGTCGTGATTAGGGCGCCAGCCCAGTTCACGCGTGATTTTTCCAGCATCGATGGCATAGCGACGGTCGTGCCCAGGACGGTCGGCCACGAACTCTATGAGTTTCCTGCGGGGCATGGACGCAGGCCGGCGTTCGTCAAGAAGATCGCAGATGTCCAGCACGACATCCAGATTGGTTTTCTCGGAGTTGCCGCCGACGTTGTAAGTCGAGCCAGGGGTTCCCCTGCGAAGGACCTGGTCGATGGCTTCGCAGTGGTCATCGACAAACAACCAATCCCTCACGTTACCACCATCGCCGTAGATGGGTAAACGATCCCCAGAGAGTGCCTTCGCTATCACCAGGGGAATGAGCTTTTCAGGAAACTGATAGGGCCCGTAATTGTTGGAACAGTTCGTCGTCAGTACGGGCAGTCCGTAGGTATGATGAAACGCTCTGGCGAGATGATCGGAAGCAGCCTTGGACGCGGCATAGGGTGAATTGGGAGCGTAGGCAGTGGTTTCGGTAAACCTGCCTTCCGAAGCCAGCGATCCGTAGACTTCATCGGTCGATACGTGAAGAAAGCGGAATGTTCTTGCCATGACGTCTTGCAGTGAACGCCAATAGTCGCGAGATGCTTCCAGCAGAGCGAGCGTGCCCACGACGTTGGTATCGACGAAGGCGCTGGGGCTGTCGATGGATCGATCAACGTGCGATTCAGCGGCGAAGTTCACGACGGCGTCTGGCTTGAATGTGTCGAGTAACGAGGACACGAGCTCGCGGTCGCCAATATCACCTTGAACGAAATGGTGCCGGTCATGTCCCTTGATGTCACTGAGGGTGGCGAGATTTCCTGCGTAGGTCAATTTATCCAGATTGACGACGCGCAGTCCTTTTTTGATGGCACGAAGGACATAGTTGCCGCCAATGAATCCTGCACCGCCGGTTACGAGCAAGGTCTGCATGTTTTTCTGAAGAGGTCGTTTATCGGAGGGGCGTCCGGGGCGGATTGGGCGTAGCATGGTCCGCCAGCCTGGGCTGGCGGACTGGCAGTGTGGGTTCAGGAGCGTCCGTACACGTCCTCGAATCGAACGATGTCATCTTCGCCCAGGTAGCTTCCGGACTGCACTTCGATGAGCTCGAGGTTTACTCGTCCCGGATTTCGCAGGCGATGGGTGCTGCCCAACGGGATATACGTGCTTTGGTTTTCAGCAAGCAGGAATGTCTTGTCGTCGCAGGTGACTTCGGCGACGCCGGAGACGACGATCCAGTGCTCAGCTCGGTGATGGTGCATTTGTAAGCTCAGGGCTGCGCCTGGCTTGACGACAATGCGCTTTACCTGGAACCGACCGCCGGCCTCGAGCGAGTCGTAACTACCCCAGGGCCGGCGAACAACGCGATGCAATTCGTGCTCGCTACGTGCTCGCATCTTCAGTTGGTCGACAACCTTCTTTACGTCCTGGGAGGCATCGCGTCGGGCAACGAGCGTCGCGTCGGGCGTAGTCACGACAACGACATCGTCCAGACCCACGGTTGCGACCAAGTGCCGATCGTGAGAGCGGATCAGCGAGTTCTTCGTGTTGATGTTGAGTACGTCGCCCTGTTTGCTATTTCCGTCCTCGTCCTTGCCTTCGGCCAGCCATAGTGCCTCCCAGGACCCGATGTCGCTCCATTCGCAGCTGATGGGCACAACGGCCGCGCGATCGGTGTGTTCCATCACTGCATAGTCGATGGAGTTATCCGGTACCGCCGAGAAGGCAGTTTTGTCGATGCGTACAAAATCGAGGTCGACCGTGGATGTTTTGTACGCTTCATGGACGGCGCGGTGCATCTCGGGCGCGTGCTGCTGGAGTTGCTCCAGGTAGGTGGCGGCACGGAGCAGGAACATGCCGGAGTTCCAACTGTAATCTCCGGTTGCGATGTACTCCTGAGCCTTGGTGGCATCGGGCTTCTCCACGAAGCTCGCAACAACAAACGCATTCTCGTCGATGGCTGTACCGCGTTTGATATAACCGAAACCCGTTTCCGCACGTTCAGGGTTGATGCCGAAGGTTACCAGCCATCCGTCGCGGGCGACGGGAAGTGCGCGGGCGACCGCGTCTTCGAAGCTGGTGGTATCTCCGATCAGGTGATCTGCGGGAAGTACGAGAAGCAAGGCTTCCGGATCCTTGCCGAGCGCATGCATGGCACCGAGGGCGATGGCCGGCGCGGTGTTTCTTGCGGTGGGCTCCAGCAGGATCGATGCATCCTGCATGCCGGACTCAAGGAGCTGTTCGGCGACGAGAAAGCGATGATCTTCACTGGCCACCACAATGGGGGCACCCACGTCCGTCAGCCTCGTTGACCGGGCAAGTGTTTGCTGGAACAAGGTTTCGTGGCCGGTGAGCGGCAAGAACTGCTTGGGGAGGTTCTTGCGCGAGACGGGCCAAAGCCGCGTACCGCTTCCGCCACTGAGGATGAGGGGAATGAGCATTGCGATCTGTTTCCTTAATCGTCGTTTATGTTTGTCACTTGATGCCGTGCAGGTGTCCAGAGACCTTCAGGGATGCAATGGCCTTCTGAAGCAGTGCTTCGGAAATGGGCTCACCTTGCTCCGGTCGTCCTTATATCCATGGCAGGCGATTGCCGGGGCCGTTGATCCTGCGCGGTTGACTTGAGAATGATGCCATGGCCGCGTGCGTATCAGCCACATATTCATAGATATATCAATCTCGAGCCGATTGAGACGCGCCGTAGCCACGTCAGTTCATGTTCGCGGCATTAACCCTCGGCAAAGCCCCTGCTATGATAATCAGTCGTGCCCAGAGCCGGCCGGCTTGGCCCCAATTTCAACTATCGCGTGAATTATCAATGAAGTACACTCCAATGACTCTCGGGGTAGGGACACGGGCCATCCATGCTGGCCAGGAGCCAGACCCGTCTACTGGCGCCATCATGACGCCGATTTATGCGACGTCTACCTACGTTCAGGAAAGCCCTGGCGTCCATCAGGGGTTTGAGTATTCCAGGTCCCAGAACCCCACGCGTATGGCCTACGAGCGTTGCGTGGCTAGTCTCGAGGGTGGCGTTGCAGGCTTTGCCTTCGCTTCAGGTCTCGCTGCAGCGAGCACCACCTTGGAATTGCTCGACGCGGGAAGCCATGTCATTGCGATGGATGACCTCTACGGCGGCTCTTATCGCTTGTTCGAGCGAGTGCGCCGACGGACCGCCGCCCTGTCGTTCAGTTTCGTGGACCTGAACGATCATGTTGCTCTTCAGGCCGCCTTGCGTCCCGAGACCAAGATGCTTTGGGTGGAAACGCCCAGCAACCCCATGCTCAAGGTGGTTGACCTGACTTGCATGGGCGAGTTTGCCCGCAAGCATGGATTGATCTTGGTCGTCGACAATACGTTTGCCTCACCAATGTTGCAGCGCCCCATAGAACATGGCGCAGACGTCGTATTGCATTCGGCGACCAAGTACCTGAACGGGCATTCGGATATCGTCGGGGGTATTGTGGTCACCCGCTCGGACGATCTCACCGAGCAGATGCGGTTCCTTCAGAATTCCATCGGTGCCGTGGCCGGCCCGTTCGATGCCTTCCTTGCGATGCGTGGGCTGAAAACCCTCCATTTGAGGATGAAGGCGCATTGCGAATCCGCTACGCAGCTCGCCGATTGGCTTGATCGCCATCCTGCGGTGGAGAGGGTCATTTATCCCGGTTTGCGGTCCCACCCGCAGCACGACCTTGCCACGAGGCAGATGGCTGGACCTGGTGGAATCATCACCATGGTCGTGAAGGGGGGCGAGGCGGGAGCGCGCCGGTTCCTCGAGCGATGCCATTTGTTTGCACTGGCGGAATCGCTCGGAGGAGTGGAGTCACTCATCGAGAGCCCGGCCATCATGACGCATGCATCCATCCCTGCGGAGGCGCGTGCGCGCCTGGGCATCGTGGATGGTCTCGTTCGTCTCTCTGTCGGCGTCGAAGACGTCGAGGATCTCCAAGCCGAGCTTGCTTACGCACTCGCGTAAGCCATCGGATCACGAGGCGCGAGCGATCGTAAGGTCGCCTGCTACTGCTGTCTGGAATTTCGTCGAATGAAACAGCTTTTACTCGCTCTCTGGCGTTATCGGAACTTCATAACGTCAGCCATAAGGGCGGACCTCCGCACGCGTTTCAGCAGGAGCAAGCTAGGCGCTTCGTGGATGATCCTGCAACCACTGGCGCAGGTAGCCATCTACTCTATCGTGTTGTCCGCACTGCTATCGGCCAAGTTGCCGCCGGGCCATGGCGGGCAGTTTTCCTATGCAATCTACCTCATCGCAGGCATGGTTCCGTGGTCATTGTTCACGGAAGTGATGGCGCGCAGCCTGACCATGTTCGTCGACAACGCTGGGTTGATGAAGAAAATTGCCTTCCCGCGTATCTGCATTCCCGTGGTGATGGTGGGTGGGGCCCTGATCAACCATGCCCTGTTGCTACTGGCTACCTTGGTGGTGATCTTGGTGTCGCATCAGCCCATCACCTTGCTGGCCTTGTGGATTCCGCTGCTGACCGCCGTCCTGCTCGTTTTCGGCGTCGCTCTGGGACTCATCCTTGGTGTCGTCAACGTCTTCGTTCGCGACGTTGGACAGGTGATGAATGTCATCCTCCAGTTGTGGTTCTGGATGACTCCCATCGTCTACGTGGTGGATATCCTACCTGCCCAGTTCAAGCATCTGGCAATTTTCAATCCCGTAACACCTGTCGTCCAGGGATACCAGAACGTACTGCTGTTTCAGCAAGCTCCACCCTTCACGCCGCTGTTCGTCCTGCTAGCGGCAAGCTTCGTCCTGCTTGGCTTCTCGCTTTACGTGTTTCGTAAGGCTTCCCCCGAACTTGTGGATGTCCTATGACCCGCGAAGTGCTTTCCTTGGTCCGCGTAGGCAAGGCCTATCGCGAGTACTCATCCGAGTGGTCGCGCTTTGGCCGTTGGTTCGGGATCAAAACGCATACCCAGAACGAAAAATGGGTACTTCGCGACATCACTTTCTCGGTGATGGAGGGCGAGGCTGTCGGCATCGTAGGAGAGAATGGCGCAGGCAAAAGCACGCTTCTTAAGGTGATCACCGGTACGTCCCGTGCGAACGAAGGTGAAGTTCGTCATTTCGGGCGCATCTCTGCCATTCTGGAACTCGGCATGGGCTTCAACCCAGATCTCTCCGGGCGACAGAACGTCTATCACTCGGCCGGCCTGATGGGGTTCCGTCGGGATCAGGTCGATGCGGTCATCGAGGAGATCGAGGCGTTCGCGGAAGTGGGCTCATACTTCGATGAGCCTGTCAGGACGTATTCCAGCGGCATGGCCATGCGAGTGGCCTTTAGTGTGGCGACGGCATTCCGTCCGGAGGTGTTGATCGTCGACGAGGCCCTCTCCGTCGGCGATACCTACTTCCAGCACAAAAGTTTCGCTCGTATTCGCGAGTTCCAGAAACAGGGCACCACGTTGCTCATCGTGTCGCATGACAAGGCTGCCGTACAGTCGCTCTGCACCCGCGCGATCTTGCTCGAGCATGGCCGGATCATTCGGGATGGCGAGCCGGAAGCGATCATGGATTATTACAATGCCATGATCGCGGACAAGGAAAATAGCCGCATACGGACGGAGGTGCAGGCCGACGGCAGGGTGCAGACCGTTTCCGGTACGGGAGAGGTGGTGGTTTCAAGGATTTCGCTGCGAAATGCAGGCGATGAAGCCGTTGAGTTTGTGTCGGTGGGCGAACCCGTCAGGCTCCGGGTGGACGTGTTGGCCAACAGCGATGTACCTCAACTCGTTTTCGGGTACATGATCAAGGACCGTATGGGACAGCAAGTCTACGGTACCAACACGTTCCATACCCGCCAATTGGTTGCCGATGTCCGCCAGGGCGACGTCATTTCCTATTGCGTGGATTTTCCCGTAAACCTCGGTCCTGGTCATTATTCGATCT
This sequence comes from Luteibacter anthropi, assembly GCF_023699965.1. Lineage (NCBI taxonomy): Bacteria > Pseudomonadati > Pseudomonadota > Gammaproteobacteria > Lysobacterales > Rhodanobacteraceae > Luteibacter > Luteibacter anthropi. Next base: position 641,112 of record NZ_CP077072.1, on the reverse strand, counting down.
CGACGGCTCTGGTCAGTACCGATACGCACCTGGTCAACAATTTCGAATGGAGGGACCTGGCGCTGATGTTCTCGGTGACAAACGTCGACAAGCCCCCGTTCGTAGGCGTTGCGTGGATCCCTCCCGTGATCGAGGTGAATCGCTCATGAGCATGATTTCCTATGCGCAGAACTACGAAGACGTGATGCTTTCCCGCGCCCTGGCCGGCGTGAAGGAGGGTTTCTACGTGGATGTCGGCGCGCAGCACCCGATCAACGGATCGGTCACCAAGGCGTTCCATCTGAAGGGATGGCGTGGTATCAACATCGAGCCTATCGAAAGGTGGTTCCGGCTTGTTTGCGCAGACCGGCCCCTTGACGTCAATTTGCAGGTTCCCATTTCTGATGTTCCCGGCACCATCGAGATATTCGATGTGGAAGATACGGGGTTATCCACGGTTCGAGCGGATTACGCGGCCAATCATGCCAAGGATGGTTGGCACGTCGAAAAGCGACAGCTCGAAGCAAAGACGCTGAACGAGGTGTTTGGTGCTTATGCCGCACCCGATGTCCACTTCCTAAAGGTTGACGTTGAAGGCGCGGAAGGCGCGGTGCTGCGCAGCATCGACCTTCGGCGTTATCGACCATGGATACTGCTGGTCGAGGCGACCAAACCCAATTCCAGCGAGCCATCCTTCGAGGATTGGGAGCCAATCGTGCTGGAGCAGGGATACTGCTTCGTTTACGACGATGGGCTCAACCGGTTTTATCTTGCCGAAGAACATGCCGATCTGTCGGTGTATTTTCAGCGACCGCCTAATTTCTTCGACGACTTCATTCCCTACGCGGAATGGTGGGTACGACAGCAGCTTGATGCGGCCAATTCGGAACTTTCGGGTCTGAAGGACATTTCGCGCCTTGCGGATACTGTCGAAGCGCAGGGATCGAGGATGGACACGCTCCCGGGAGCGATTCGCAATGAGGTGTCCACTGCGGTGGGTGCCTGGGGGGATCGCCTTGAAGCCGGGCTTGCGGAGCTTGCGGCTAGACTGGATGGGCGTTTCGACGGCGTGGAGTCCATGGTCGAGCAGCGAACTGCCGAGCTTGGGAAAGGCTTCGCCGAGCGACTCGGCGTCACCCAGCAGAAGCTTGATGCCCGGGTAGCCTCTACGGCGGAAAAGCTTGGAGCCCGTCTTACGGCGTTGGGTGAGGGTATGGATGCCAGAATGACTGCGCTTCGCGATCGTCTCGATGCTCGTACGAATGCGATCTCTGAGCACCTTGATGATCGTGGCAGTGCGATTACTGACAATGTCATTGCGCAGATGGACCTTGTGCGCGACAAGATCGACGCACGGCAGGACGACCTGTCCGAAATGTTCTCCTCGCATCTGGGTGCGTTCCGCAAGCGAATTGATGCCCTGCGTCTCAACGAGCATCTCGAAGGACAGCTTGGTGCGCTGTCTCGTTCGCTGGAGTCGCGCCTGGAGGTGCTTGGTGGCGGTCTCGATGATCGGTTGCGTGAAACCAGGCACATGCCTGAAATGTTGATGGCGCGCATGGATGCGGTTGAGAAGACCTTGGTCGAGGCGCATGCGCGCTTCAATTTCGCGGCCAATGTGCAGGAGGCCTATCTCCAGAGCGCGGAAAGAGCGCGAGCCGCCGAGGCAACGCTGGATCTCGTGCTGCATAGCAGGTCATGGCGCATCACCCGGGCGCCTCGCGTTCTGGCGCGCGAAATTCGCAGGCTCATTTGCCGGGATCGATCCAGTGCACCTGTTCGCCAAATCAATGTATCGGTAAGTCGCAAGCCTATTTTTGTGAGGATGGTCAGGGAGTCGATCAAGAATCCCCTGTTACGGAAGATTGGTGCGGTGACGTTGCGATTCAGCCCTGGTCTCAAGCGGCGGATCGTTGGTGTTGCGCTCAGCCACGAAGTAAGAAACGTGGTTCACAAAGAACGCATTTCGTCGGCGGAATCGTCTTCGACGGATGCCATGCATCTGCCTGCGCGAGCTCGGCTGGTTCGGGCGATGCTCACTGAGTCGAGTTCGAATCGGGTTACATCATGAAAGTAGATTTTTCTGCTCATGTTCTAGTGGACCTGCAGGCATGCCAGAGCCTTGTTCACGGATCGCGAGGCATCGGCCGATATGCCACCTCATTGGTTGAAGGGATTCTCCGCCTTGCCCGAGGTCGGCGGTTGTCCTTCCTACTTAATGGTGACATGCCGGAGTCTGCCGCGGAGTTGCGGTCGGGCCTGCTCGCCGACATGGATCCCTCCGCCATCCATACCTGGCATGCACCGGCGCCTCGTCGTGCCATAGATGAGGCAAATCGTTGGAGGGGCGATGCTGCGCGCGTCATTCGGGATGCGGTCATTGAGTCCATCGCGCCCGATTGCGTGTTGCTTACCAGCTTTTTCGAAGGATGGGTCGACGATTGCGTCAGCGCGCTTCCGTCTTCCGAAGCGCGTGTTGCCACGGCCGTCGTTGTCTACGATCTCATTCCGTTTCTTTACCAGGACATCTATCTTCGCGATGCAGGCCTGAAGGCATGGTACCTGCGCAAGATCGAGCGATTGGCGAAGGTGGACGTCGTGCTGGCGATATCCGAAAGCGCCCGTCGGGAAGTCATGGAAGTTACGGGCCTCGATTCGTCTCGTGTCATAAATATTTCTTCCGCGGTCGACCCGCGGTTCCTTCCACAGGCGCTCAGTGCGGCCGAAGAGCAGAGTGTTCGCCAGCGCCTGGGGCTTGATAAGCCTTTCGTGATGTACACCGGGGGGATCGATCATCGGAAGAATATCGATCTTCTGATCGAGGCGTTTGCCGACACTGGCACCTATGCCAAGACGCACCAGCTTGCAATTGTGTGCAAGGTGGAGAGTGGAGAGGCCGCGCGGCTCATGGAGCTTGGGCGGTCTGCAGGTTTACAGAAGGGCGCCCTGGTGTTGACTGGGTATGTCTCCGACGACGACTTGCTCACGCTTTATGCGATGACCGAACTTTTCGTTTTTCCTTCGTGGCACGAGGGTTTCGGGCTGCCTGTGCTCGAGGCTATGTCGGTCGGAGCGCCGGTCGCAGTAGCCATGTCTTCGAGCCTGCCGGAGGTTGTCGGACCGAACGGACAGTTCTTCGATCCATACAAGAAGAAGTCGATTACCGATGCTCTTCTGAGGTTGCTGTCGGATGCCTCCCTACGGGAGCACGTGGCAAGGAATGGCCTTGAGCGGAGCCGCGAGTTCTCGTGGGACAGGACGGCTTCCGCGGGTTGGACCGGTCTCATGCATGCGGTGGCGATGCGTAAGCGGAATGAACCCGTCCTGGCCGAACCCCGCTGGACCCGCCCCAAGCTTGCGTATCTTTCTCCCCTGCCTCCCCAGCGATCCGGGATTGCGGATTTCAGCGCCGAATTGCTTCCGGAGCTAACGGCGCATTACGACATCGAACTCATCATTGATGACGGGGCTCCTGTGCCCGAGTTGGATGGGCTTGCGTTGCCCATTCGGACCACGTCCTGGTTTTTACAGAACGCTGATCGCTTCGACCGGGTTTTGTATCATTTCGGTAATTCCGAATTCCATAGCCACATGTTCGACGTCCTCGAGCGTGTACCGGGTGTCGTAGTACTTCACGATTTCTTCCTTGGAAACCTGCATCACTTTCTGCAGGACACTGGCCAGAGGCCAGGTATTTGGCAGCAAGCGTTGTATGAGGGGCATGGATACGGTGCACTCGATGTACTGAAGACTAATATAGATCGGAATGTCACCGCCTTTGCTTTTCCCTGTAACTGGAGGGTCTTGTCCAGGTCCGATGGCATTATCGTGCACTCCAGCCATAGCAAGGAGCTCGCAGCGCAGTGGTTTGGGCCTGAAATAGCGGAGTCGGTTATCCAGATGCCGCTGCTACGAAAGGCGCACCCCCCCGCCGACCGTGCAGCCGCGCGCCGAGCCCTGGGAGTTCGCGATGACAAGCTCATTGTCGCAACTTACGGCATGCTCAGTGCCGCCAAGTGCAATGATTCGCTGGTCGAAGCATGGATCGCTGGTTTTGCCGATCGCGACGATTGTCATTTGGTCTTCGTTGGCCACGCCGCGGATCCTGCCTGGGAACACTCGCTTCGGCAGCGCCTCGACAAGTTGGGTGTGTCGAACTTCTCGATCACGGGCTTTGTCGATGCGACAATCTACCGCAAATGGTTGGCCGCGACCGACGTTGCGGTCCAGTTGCGTCGTCAATCACGTGGGGAGACCTCAGCGGCCGTTCTTGATTGCTTTGCCTGGAGCATTCCAACGATCGTGAATGCCCACGGCTCGATGGCGGAGTTGCCCCCCGAGTCGGCGATCATTATCGACGACCTGTTCACGATCGAGTCCCTGGTCGCGGCAATGAACATGCTGGTCATGTCGGATAAGGTGCGAAAGCTCCTTGGGAGAGCTGGTCGCGACTATTTGATCCAGCAACACGATCCAGCCCTCGTTGCCAGCATGTATCGTGACACCATCGAGACGCTGGACGCGAAGAGTTCACGTCGCATGCTGCAGCGTGCTGTCTCCCGCCTTACTGCCACGGGTAACGCGTTCGTTCCGATCGATGCCGATTTGGACGGTCTGTCGATTGGCCTGTCTCCGCTGTTTGGGCCCGCCATGCCCCGGCCGCAGTTGCTGGTCGACGTATCGGAACTGGTTCAGTCCGATGCGCGAAGCGGTATCCAGCGCGTGGTCAGGAGTGTCCTGCGGGAACTGTTGGCCAACGGCGTGCCGGGTTGGCGTGTTGAGCCGGTGTATACGACCGGGGGCGGTGCGTATGCCTATGCCCGCTCGTTTACCTGCCGCTTCATGGATATTCCGGAAACGGGATTGCCCGATGATGTGATCGAAGCCGGCGCAAACGATGTCTTCCTTGGCCTCGATCTGGTGCCAACGGGTATTCCCGCCGCCACGAAGGCGTTGTCTTCCCTGCGAGCAAATGGTGTAAAGCTGGCTTTTGTCGTTTACGACCTGCTTCCCGTTGTCCATCCGGAATGGTTCCCTCCCAATGCGCCAGCCGTATTGGCCCCTTGGTATGAGGCAGTCGCCCGACTTGCGGATCGGGTGATCTGCATATCCCGTTCCGTCGCCGACGAATTTGCTGCTTACGTGGAGGATCGCAGGCGCAGCATCCCGTTGGAGCTCTCGTGGTTCCATCTTGGCGCGGACGTGGAGGCTAGCCGTCCATCGTCAGGCATCACTGATATCGAGGCGGAGATTATTCAACGCCTTGAAAATCAAAGTAATATCGTGCTAATGGTCGGCACCATCGAGCCCCGCAAGGGGCACGATCAGGCACTCGAAGCCTTTGCTCGTTTGCGCGAGCGTCATACGGATGTCCGTCTGGTGATCGTGGGCAAGCAGGGATGGTGCGTCGAGGATGTCGTGGACCGGCTTCGCCAGGACGTTCAGGTTTCCGACGATGTCGTATGGTTTCCGTCGGCTAGTGACCAGGTCCTGGAGCGTCTCTACAAGCTTGCCAAATTGGTTCTCGTGGCTTCCCGAGGGGAGGGCTTTGGCCTGCCGATCGTCGAGGCCGCCATGCGGGGTGTCACGGTGCTCGCGCGCGATCTTCCTGTTTTCCGGGAAGTGGGCGGCACTGGTATTATCTACTTCTCGGGGGATGACGGGGATTCTCTCGCCCAGGAAATAGAAATGGCACTCGGTATGGTTAATACCTCCGGGGCGCCCGATCTGTCCGGCGTGTCGATCCTGCCGTGGTCCCTCAGCACGTCGCGTCTGATAGAGGCGGCGACAGGAAAGTTTGTCTACAGGGTCCTCGGGTCTACTTCAGGCAAGCTGTAGTACATTGGGAATTAAACGGGTCAGGATTCAGGATAGCTTTAATGAAAACAGCGATTATCACCGGTATTTCGGGGCAGGACGGCGCTTATCTGGCGGAGCTTTTGCTCCAGAAAGGATACAAGGTCTACGGCACCTACCGCCGTACCAGTTCGGTGAACTTCTGGCGTATCGAGGAATTGGGCATTGATCGACTGCCCAATCTTAATCTCGTGGAGTTCGACCTCACGGACCTAGGTTCGGCGGTGCGTTTGCTACAGGAAACCGGTGCGACCGAGGTCTACAATCTCGCAGCCCAAAGCTTTGTTGGCGTGTCGTTCGATCAGCCCAAGCTCACGGCCGAAATTACCGGCATCGGTGCGCTGAATCTTCTCGAAGCCATCCGCATCGTGGATCCGAAGATTCGCTTCTACCAGGCGTCGACGTCGGAAATGTTCGGTAAGGTCCAGGCCGTTCCGCAGAAAGAAGATACTCCTTTCTATCCGCGCAGCCCCTATGGCGTTGCCAAGCTCTATGCCCACTGGATCACGGTGAACTACCGCGAGTCGTATGGCATCTTCGGCTCCAGCGGTATCCTGTTCAATCACGAGTCGCCCCTGCGTGGCCGCGAGTTCGTCACCCGCAAGATCACCGATACCGTCGCGAAGATCAAACTGGGCAAGGTCGACGTGCTGGAGCTCGGCAACCTCGACGCTAAACGTGACTGGGGTTTTGCAAAGGAATACGTCGAGGGCATGTGGCGCATGCTGCAGGCCGATGAGCCCGATACCTTCGTTCTTTCCACCAATCGCACCGAGACCGTTCGTGATTTCGTGACCATGGCGTTCAAGGCCGTCGATATCGAAATCGAATGGCGCGGTGAGGGTGAGGGTGAGCGTGGCGTTTGCAAAGAGACGGGGCGCGCCCTGGTCGTCATCAATCCCAAGTTCCATCGCCCTGCCGAGGTCGATCTGCTGATCGGCGACTTCTCGAAAGCCAAGGAAAAACTTGGCTGGGAGCCCAAGACGAGCCTTGAAGAGCTGTGTCGGATGATGGTCGAAGCCGACCTGAAGCGGAATGAGCGTGGACATTCATTCTGATTCCCTCAAGCCTGTCGCACTGGTGACAGGCCAGCGTGGCTTCACGGGGCGTTACGTCACCTCGGAGCTCGAGCGCGCAGGGTATACGGTGGTCGGTCTTTCACGCGGGACCGCCACCGGGACTGATGCAGTCGACATACGCTCCAGACAGGAAGTAATCGACGCTGTTGCGTCGATTACTCCCGAGGTAGTGGTTCACCTTGCCGCGATAGCCTTCGTGGCCCATGGTGATGCTGAGGACATCTACAGAAGCAATGTTCTCGGTACACGGAACTTGTTGGAGGCGCTGGCAGCGTCAGCTCGGCGACCACGATCGGTATTGCTAGCCAGCAGTGCCAACGTCTACGGCAACAGTGAAAACGAGGTGCTTACCGAGTCGGTATCTCCCGCGCCGGCCAACGACTATGCCGTCAGTAAGCTGGCCATGGAGTACATGGCGCAGCTGTGGAGGGATCGGTTGCCGTTGATCGTGGCCAGACCTTTCAATTACACGGGCGTTGGCCAGAGCGGCAACTTCCTTCTTCCGAAGATCGTAAGCCATTTCAAGCGAGGCGAGCGGACAATCGAACTGGGCAACATCAATGTTGCGCGGGATTTTCAGGATGTTCGTTTCGTCGCAAATGCTTATCGACGACTCGTTGAACTCGGAGATGTGGACGGTCCGGTCAATCTATGCTCCGGACAGTCCTACTCCTTGATGGACGTCATACGGATGATGCAGGAGATCGCGGGATACGAGATTGAGGTCAGGGTAAACCCTGCCTTCGTCAGAGCGAATGAAGTCGCTCGCCTCACCGGCTCGAACGAGCGTCTTGCGGGCCTGATTGGCTCGCTGGATGTCATTCCCCTGCGTGAAACCCTTCAGTGGATGTACGCCTCCTAGAGGCGTAAGTCCCTCGAAACTAGGAACAAAACGTGGCTATGAAATGTTTCAAGGCCTACGATATTCGTGGCCGGCTTGGAGAAGAACTCAATGCCGACATTGCCTATCGCATCGGCAGAGCATTCGCCGACGCCGTCGGAAAAGGTTCGGTCGTCGTAGGTTATGACGTGCGCCTCTCAAGTACGGAACTTGCCGAGGCGCTAGGCAATGGCCTGATGGATGCCGGCTGCGACGTCATCGATATTGGTTTATGTGGCACGGAGGAAGTCTACTTCCATTCCTTCCACCGCGATGTCATTGGCGGAATCATGGTCACGGCGAGTCACAATCCGCTCGACTGGAACGGTATGAAGCTCGTTCGCGAGGGCGCTCGTCCCATCAGCGGTGACACGGGCCTTCGGCAGATCGAAGCGGCGGTGGAAGCCAATAGTTTCCAGAATGTTGCTTCGGTTCGTGGCAGCACGTTCGCTGAGCATTCCAAAAAGGCCTACATCGACCACCTCATGGGGTATATCGATACGAAGGGGTTGCGGCCCCTGCGAATCGTGGTCAACCCTGGCAATGGCTGCGCGGGACCTGTGATTGAACTCTTGCGCGATCACCTTCCGTTCGAACTGATTCCTGTGCATTTCGAGCCGGATGGAACTTTCCCTCATGGAATTCCCAACCCGCTGTTGCCGGAAAATCGCGCGGCTACCGCTGAAGCCGTTCGTCGGAATAAAGCTGATTTCGGACTGGCTTGGGATGGTGACTTTGATCGTTGCTTCTTCTTCGATGAAGAAGGGCATTTCATTGAGGGCTACTACTTGGTCGGGCTGCTGGCAACGCAGCTTTTGGCCGGGAATCCTGGCGAGAAGGTGATCCACGATCCGCGACTGACCTGGAACACCATTGATGTAGTGCAAAAAGCTGGCGGGATTCCTGTTCAAAGCAAGACCGGACATGCCTTCATCAAGGAGAGAATGCGGGTCGAGAACGCCATTTACGGTGGGGAAATGAGTGCACATCACTATTTCCGTGATTTTGCCTATTGCGATTCGGGAATGATTCCCTGGTTGCTTATCGCCGAATTGGTTTCCCGTTCAGGAGCAACGCTCGGTGAGTTGGTTCGTGCTCAGGTAGCGGCCTTTCCTTGCAGTGGCGAAATCAACTTTAAAGTCGACGACACACTTTCCGCGATCAATAGAGTGCAGAAGGTGTTTGCCGGCTTTGGTCCTGTGTTGGATTTTACGGATGGCGTGAGCGCCGACTTCGGAAGCTGGCGTTACAATATTCGATCGTCCAATACTGAGCCTCTCCTTCGGTTGAATGTGGAATCCAAGGGAGATATTGAGCTGGTGATGCAAAAAGTCGAGCAGATTACTGGATTGTTGGAATCTTGATAAAAAGCCAGGGACGCAACGCCCTGGCTTTTTCTCATTGTGCATAATTCGGGACAGGCACTTATGCGGTTGCCCTGTGATCTCTCATCTCTCGAATCGGAGGGATGAATAATCAGGACATCACGACATGCCAAATGCTCGAAAAGACATTTGTGGTCCGCAAGCAAAGCGCCTGATCATGTGGATCGGGCGCTTTCTGAATGAATGTGATTGTTTTGCATTCTTTTGGCAAATACCACTCTCGGACAGGAGTAGGTCCGCTACTCCGGGCAGTCTCCAGGTTTGACCGTTAATGATTTCAAGGCGACGCCCATTTTTCTCGGGTCAGCACCGGGTGAAAGTGCATCAGGCAAATCAAGTTGCACAAAGATGCGCCGATCGCTTATCAGGTCGTCCTTGAGCGTTATCGACTGTTCGCCTTTCAGGGTCGTATTAGTGACGGTACCTGAGCCCATCCCGTGAACGCCGACTCTCTGGACGCCAAGTGCTGAGAGGTTCAATGTGATGTCGGCTCGCTTGCACTGGGTGTCAACGGCGGCTTCGATTGTTGGCGAATTGCCCAAGGACCATATCTGGCTGGCCTCGGGAAGGGACCAGCCCGTCAGACGAAGGCTGGGTGAATTGAAAGCAATCACTTCCGATTTGCTTGGCGGCAAATCAGGATTCGACATGTCCAGTAGATAGCTTTCGCTGCATGCAGGGAAGTCGCTGACACCAAGCAGGGTGGGGCATGCCACTAACCGCCACGCGTGATTGTTCGCGAGCAGTGGTTTCGGCAGATCTACAGTCAAAGAGGCCTGGTCTTCGGTGGCCATATCCCCCTTGAGTGGCGTGAGGACTTGATAAACAACCTTGCTGTTGTCCTCGATTATCTTGATGTCGATGTAAACCTTGCCTGCTTCCTGGCCCGGCCCGGCTTGCGCCGCCCAGGTTCCAGCACCGGTCTTTACGAGGTTAAGTTGAATCTGACTCGGGTTGAGGATGGCGGCACTAAGTTTTGCATCATAGTACGTCTCCAGGAATGTGGATGTTTTCGGCTGTGGTAGACGCCTATATAGATGCGCGACCGGGCTGTTCGTATCTAGTTCGTACCATCGCTGGAACTCTGGGTGGAAAAAAAGCACAAGCGATCCACGGAAGGCTTCTGTGGGCAAGCGGAAACCGTTCTTCGCCTCGAAGGTGTGGAACTGGACAATGTCCGGTTTCGCCTTGAGTACATATTCATTGTCATACTTCTGGAGAAAGCCCCCTTCAAGCATCGCTATATGCGCGTTGTTCAGGCCGATCATGTCGATAGTCGGTAGGCCGCTGTAGTAAGCGATTGCACCTGCATCAATAACGGCAAGTTGGGTGGTTTTTGGGAGGTTCAACGAGGCGATGTACTTCCCCATTTTTATATCCCCCTCGTCCGATTGGGCCTGTGCTAGCGCCTGGGAACGAAGTTGAGTCGTTGGTACGACGAAGGTGCCTGCAAGGATCAGCAAAAGAACTCCCGACGCGGGAAGCCTCCTGAAGCCCAGGGTGATGAGTAAGATCGACGCAGGGATGACCGGCACCAGGAAACGATATCCAAGCATCCAGTCACCGCCGACAAGCAGGCAAAAAGCAACATATCCCGTGATGAGGCCCGCTAGCAGGATGGCCAGAAGGAAGTCGGCCTTACGCTTGGTAACGATGCAGACAACTGAAACAACCAGAGCGGGGAGCAGTAATGGATAATCCCTAAAAAGGCTTTTGATGTAGTGCTTGCCAAGTAGGATCTGCCAGGCCAGATTTCCTGTTTTTGCACCTACGGTGACGGGAAAGTAGAGCCCATAAACATGATGGCGGACAAGGAACATGCTGCCGGTGATGACAAGGTAAGGGGTGAGAACCAGCGTTAGCGATTTCACCACCCCCTTTCGCTTAGCAAGAAGGAGAACGACTTCGAACGCCGGGACGATTCCAATTAAGGCGAAGCCCTCGGGACGGCTAAGAGAGGTCAAGCCAAACAATAAGCCCGCTGCTAGTAATAGCTTGTTGGATGGTTTTGCTACGCGCCCACCGTAGTAGACAAGTGTTGCCGCCGTAATCGTTAGCGTGAAAAGTACGGTCTCCATGGCCCCGGATGCCCAGAGCGCGAGAGGCGGGAAAGCAAACAGTATCAGGAGCATGGGAAGGCGAAGCTGCCGGGTGTCCGGCGCGTACTTAGAGCCGAGCAGTAGCAGCGCGCCGATGCCAAGGTAGCTTGCCCATCCGATCAATTTCGAAATCGTCAATGGGTCAGCGTGGGTGAGCGAAAGTATCCCCACAAGAAACGTCCACAGCGCCCCGGAGTACCCCTCGACCAATTCACCGTTGTAAGTGAATCCATTTCCAAGAACGAAATTCTTGACATACGTCAGATAGATGAAGGTGTCATCTGGCTGGAAGGCGCGATAGATAAGGGCATGTATGAGGCCCAGGATGAAGGCGATGGCGACGCCAATGGTGCTGGGAGAAAGTAAGGCTGACCGTCGGGCGATGTCGGGGCCTATGATTTTTCCTTCTGTGGTCATTCTTTCTCTCGCGCGATGCTGGGCATGATGTTTGGACTACATGCCGATTTTTGATGGAATGGAGATCAGGATTTGGATTTGAAGACAAAGTGCTTGTCAAGAAAGTACTTGACTACATAACCAATGATAAGCCCTATGGCTCCTCCCATAAGAGTGCTCAACGTGCTGTCTTTGATAAAGTGAGCCAAGGCTTCAAAGCCCCAGAAAATACAGGTCGTTGCGATACCCATGGCGCTGTAAAGACCGAAGGCCCTTGCGTCGTCTTTTCTGCTTGTTGGCTGATATTCAAAGATATATCGCTTGTCGAGGATGTACTTCGTCACCAGCCCCGTACCGGTGCCGACGATGAGGGCGACGAGCAGGGCGTAAGGGCCGTCATAAACTTGCTTTGCAAGAAGTTGTGCGCCAAGGTTCACGGCGATGGATAACGCAGCGAAAATGACGTATCGAACGATTAGCGATGGAGTGCGCATAACACGTTATAGCTTTATCCTTCGGAAGATGAATTCAGGAATGTGTCGGATGATGGCCATGATTGGATGCCAGAAGAACGGCGTGTATACGACCGATCGCCTGCGCTCGATGGACTTCAAGATATCGGCCGCGACCTTATCTGGCGTTGCCCACAATACGCCCTTCTTGAATTTCCGGGTCATGGGTGTATCTACGAATCCTGGTTTGATGATCAATACATGCACTCCGCTGCCCTGTAGGCGCTGACCAAGGCCGCTTAGGAAGGTGCTCACGGCGGCCTTTGCCGCTCCGTAGAGATAATTGCTCGCGCGCCCCCTGTCGCCGGCTACTGAGGAAATGACGGCTAGCGTTCCGCGGGCCGCCTGTTCCATCCTCGGTGCTATGGCGGTTGCCAACGCGATGGTGGCGGTGGCATTGGTGCTGAATTCTGCCAATGCTGTATCGACGGATGCTTGGCACTCCGGTTGATCAGGCAACGTTCCTTGGGCCATAAGCACGACATCGACACCGCCCAGAGCTTCCCAGGCTGCGTCGAGTACGTGAAGATGGGCTGCGTAGTCGTTGACGTCCAAAACAGCTGTGTGGACATCACTCGCACCCCTGACTTGCAGATCGGATGCTATGGCTTGCAGGCGCTGCTGCTGGCGGCCAGTGATGAACAGTCGGCTTCCGTCTGCCGCATACAAGCGGGCGACGCTTTCCGCTATGGCCGACGTTGCGCCAATAATAAATACTCGTTGCATTTTTTACTCCATGACACGTTGCCAGAAGCTAGACGATAATCCCGGATCCCGGAATTGTTCGAATTCATTCCAGCGAGGAAAATAGCGGCGAAAACGTTGGGATGACATGCGGGCGTCCTTCGCCGGATAGACGGCTCCGCTTGCTTCATCAACCAGATCGTCTAGTCTGTTCAGCAGCGCTAACGTCTCAGCACCGGTATTTGGGAAGTCGAGTGCCAGGGTCGTGCCTTTCCGGGGGAAGGACATCATTCCCAATGAAGGGATGTCGCCGAACTGTTTCAGCACGGCAAGAAAGGATCCGGCGCCCGACCTCGAAATTTCTCCGATGAGTGCGGTCATTACCTTTGGCGCGTCAGCGGCTGGTACGACGCACTGATACTGGAGAAAGCCACGAGGGCCATACATTCGGTTCCAGTCGCGAATACCGTCCAATGGATAGAAAAACGGTTCGTAGTGCCTTACCGCATGCGCCATGATTGGACGCTGCCGATGGTAATAGAGCTGGTTGAACAAGCGCAGGGTGACAGGGTTGACCAGTGAAACGGGAGGAACCACCGGCATGGCCAAAGGGCGCTGACTGTGAGCTACCTTCCCCGAGCGTGCTGGACTGTGATTGGCGCGACTGAATAGCCCGCGGCCGGCACCGGCACCACGCCTTGCACAATCGATCCACGCCACGGTGTACTCATAGTCTCGCTCGGACTCTTCCGATATAGCGAAGAACTCGTCCAGATTTCCGAACTTGACAGACTCGCCCGTCATCCAGGCACTGGCGATCCTCTTCAGCTGGAGGGTGGCCGTGACGATAACGCCCGTGAGCCCAAGTCCTCCGATCGATGCCTTGAACATGTCCGCATGTTCGGACAAAGAACACCGGAGGCGCTCGCCATCGGTTCGCAGCAACTCCAACTCGATGACGTGATGTCCTATGGTGCCTGCCGCATGATGATTCTTGCCGTGTACGTCGTTGGCTATGGCCCCGCCCACGGTGACAAAGCGGGTGCCCGGCGTCACCGGCAGGAACCAGCCTTGTGACACGACCAGGTCCAATATTTCCGAAAAAAGGACCCCTGCCTCGCAGGTCAAGATACCGGTGGCCGGATCAAACGCGATGAACCTGTCGATGCCGCGGGTATGCAGTAGCGTCCCGCCATCATTCAGGCAGCTGTCACCGTAGCTCCTCCCGTTTCCATAAGGAAGCGCTGTCCCTGCGACGGTGGGAAGACGGGCGGAGCGATCATTCAGGGAAATGATCTGCTGGCGGGGATGAAAATAGCGGCCCCAGGATTCACCTTGGGTAGGCATCAGATGGCGGCCGCGATAATGGCGGCGGCGATCAGGCCGGTCACCTGGCTGGTGCGATCGAGCACGGCGAAAACGACCGGATCGTCATGCATCGTACCGCGATGCGCAACAGCCCAGATGCGGCTGATCCAGTACAGCAGCAGAGGGCACAGCGCCCAGAGCACGTGGGGATGGGCGTAGAGCTTCATGCTCGCAGTGCTGTCGATGTAAAGCGCCAGAACCAGTACGGCCAGATATCCGCTGGAACCACCGAGCGACTGAACGAGCGGAATGTCGTCCACGTCGTAACCTCGCCCGCTGGCCTTCACCTTGCCGCTTGACTGCAAGCTCAGCAGTTCCACGTACCGCTTGATCATCGCCAGGCTGAGGAAGAAGAACATCGAGAAGGCGAGCAGCCAGAAAGATGGACGTGCTTCGATAGCGGCCGTGCCAGCGAGAATTCGTGTGGTATACAGCGTGGCAAGCACCACCACGTCAAGCATCATCAAGCGCTTGAGCTTGAACGAATACGCAGTAGTGAGTACGTAGTATCCAAGGAGCACCGCCGTAAAGAGAGGCGATGCGAACAACGAAAGGCCGAACCCCAGGACCAGCAGCAACACCGACGCGAAAAGCCCGCTGGACACGGGAAGGGTGCCTGCAGCGAAAGGTCGAGAACGTTTGCGGTGGTGCTGGCGATCCGAAGGAAGATCGAGCAGGTCGTTTGTTATGTACACACTGGAAGCACAAAGACCGAAACACACGAACGCCAGCAGGCTATTCATCACGGCGGGAAAATCCAGCACGCGATGGGCTGCAAGAACGGGAAGGAATACCAGTACGTTCTTTACCCACTGATGCAGGCGAAGGGCCTTGCCCCAGGTACGTGCGCCTCCTCCCGGGACATCGAACCGTCGCTGCACGGTGGTCACTTTGGCGGCGGCCTTTGAAAGGGCGTGGCCTTTCTCGACCACCACGGCCTCACGGGAATGTTTCCAGACGGCCAGGTCGACGGCTGCGTTGCCTACGTAGTCGAACTGCCGATCACCGAAACGCTCGATGAGCGCCGCGGCCTTGTTTCGACCAGCGAGGTTGTCGTGTCCATCGCTTGCCAGCACTTCATCAAAGGCGCCCGCGAACGCGGCTACCGGCTCGGCCAAATGCTTGTCTGAGGCGGTACAAAGGATGACGAGGCGCGTCTCGCGCTCCTTTTCAAGCCAGGCAATCAGTTCTTTGTTATAGGGAAGTGCCGACGGATCGAGCGTTACTCGCTGCGCGATCCGCTGCTTGAGGTGGGCCTTGCCACGAAGTAACCATGCCAGCATGGC
Source organism: Luteibacter anthropi (assembly GCF_023699965.1). Classification (NCBI taxonomy): domain Bacteria; kingdom Pseudomonadati; phylum Pseudomonadota; class Gammaproteobacteria; order Lysobacterales; family Rhodanobacteraceae; genus Luteibacter; species Luteibacter anthropi. Next base: position 625,588 of record NZ_CP077072.1, on the reverse strand, counting down.
GAAGATGTAAAGCGGTTGCTTTGCAATTAGTAGCAACGCCGACTCGATCAGCAGATCCGAGCGAATCAGGGTGCCATCTAAATCTACGCACAGGGGAACCCCGGGCTTCGTCGCGTTTCCGGTCGCGGTCACGGCCATGTCGTACCCCCTTATACAGGTTAGCCCGGATTTCTCCGGGCCAAAATATAGAAATGCGGAAGCCATTTCGGCTTCCGTTGTTGCGAATCAGCCGATCGCTGCTTCGAGTTCAGGCAGGATCTTGAATAGATCGCCGACCAGGCCAATGTCGGCTATTTCGAAGATAGGTGCCTCGCCATCCTTGTTGATAGCCACGATGGTACCTGCGTCCTTGATCCCGGTGAGGTGCTGGATCGCGCCCGAGATCCCGACGGCGATGTAGAGTTCGGGAGCGATGATCTTGCCGGTCTGTCCCACCTGCATCTCATTGGGTACATAGCCGGCATCCACAGCGGCACGCGAGGCACCCACGGCCGCGCCGATCTTGTCGGCGAACTTGTAGATGACCTCGAAATTTTCCTTCGACCCCACGCCGCGTCCACCAGAGACGACCTTGGATGCCCCCTGCAGGTCGGGACGATCGCTCTTGCCTTGCTGGAGGTTGACGAAGCGCGTGTGAGTGGGCAACGCAACATCGAGCGAAAGCGCTTCCTGGGGGGCAGTACCCGTTGAAGCTGCGGCTGGCCAGGATGCCGTGCGGATCGTGGCCACTACGATGGAGCCGGGATCCACGGTCACCGTAACGATGGCGTTACCTGCATAGATGGGGCGCTTGAACGTGTGGGAGTTCTCGACCGCCATGACATCGCTGACCTGCGAGACACCGAGCAGGGCGGCAATCCGGGGCGCCACGTCTTTTCCGAACGTGGTGGAAGGCAGGAATACGTGGCTGTAACCGGCGGCAATCTTCGCAACCTGTGGTGCCAGGACGGCAGCCAGTGCGTGAGCATTCTCCGCACGGGCGACAGTCAGTACCTTGCTGACGTCCTGGATTTTCGACGCTTCGGTCGCGATGGCGTCAGGCGCATCCGATAGTACGAGGACGTCGATGGTATCGGCCTTCACCGCTGCGGCGGCACTGACGGCGCGCGCGGTGGAGGCATTCAGCTTGCCGTCCAGGTGCTCGGCGATAACGAGGATCTTGCTCATCTTCTTTGCTCCTGTTCGGCTGCCTTACAGCAGGCCCTTCTGCTTGAGGGTCGCGACGAGTTCGGCGGCATCGGTCACCATTACGCCCTTGCTGCGCTTTGCCGGCGCGGCGTAATGTGTTGCCTTGAGGTGATCGGCGACTTCCACGCCCAGTGAGCTCAGCTCGATGACGTCGATGGGCTTGGACTTGGCCTTCATGATGTCAGGCAGCTTGATGAAACGCGGTTCGTTGAGGCGGAGATCGGTGGTGATGACGACGGGAAGATCGGCTTCGATGATTTCCAGGCCTGCGTCTACTTCGCGCGTGACGGTGACCTTTCCGTCTGCGACGTCGACCTTGCCGGCAAAGGTCGCCTGCGGGCGCTCCCAGAGCGCTGCGAGCATCTGACCGGTCTGGTTTGCATCGTCATCGATGGCCTGCTTGCCGAGGATGATGATTTCCGGGGTTTCCTTCTCGACGAGCTTCAGGAAAATCCGCGCAGCAGTCAGGGGAGACACAGCGTCACTGGTTTGCACGTGGATGGCGCGATTTGCCCCCATTGCCAGGCCATTGCGCAGGTGTGCCGTGAGATCCGTCGGTCCGATCCCCACGACGACGACTTCGGTGGCGATTCCCTTTTCGCGCAATCGAAGCGCTTCTTCGAGAGCGATGTCGTCAAAGGGATTTGCCGACAGCTTGACTCCGTCGGTGACGACACCGGTGCCGTCCGCCTTGACTTGAATGCGGACGTTGTAGTCCACCACGCGCTTGTAGCCAACGAGAATCTTCATTTAATGACCTTTTCGCAGACAATGGACCGGAAGGTCCGCCGACAGGGTAGGCATATCGACCTTCGAGTATAACGGATGGCGGAATCGCAAGGTATTTGCGACTGACGTGGCCTAAATGGCCACGTTCAGCGTTAATCCAGGCGTATTTCGGCTATCTGGGCAGCCAGCGTCGACGCGGCGTCATCCCACGTGGGCCATTCGGTATTCGGCGAGGTTCCGGCACGATCCGCGGTCCACCGAGCCAGGTGAGTGGCTAGCGATTCCGCTGACGTGCCCTCAAAATAGGACGGGTAATCGCCGGCCACCTCGCGGAAGACCTTCAATGCACGGGCGATAACCGGCTTGCCCCGTTGTGCAGCCTCGATGACCGGCAAGCCGAAGCCCTCGCCGAGGGATGGCGCCAGCAAGGCCGTACTGGCGGCGTACAGGGCATGGAGTTCCTTGTCCTTGCAGTGCTCGAGCCAGAAAAGGCGCTTTCCCAGTTCCGGGTGATGTTCGAGTTTCTGAATGAGCTCCGTCACCAGCCAGCCTCGCTTGCCCACAATGACCAGATTCATGTCGGAGTGGGTCTCCCACAACAACTCGAACGCGTCCAGCGCCTGTCTATGGCCCTTGCGAGGTTCAAGCGTGCCCACCATGAGGAACGACGGGCGTGCTTCCAGGGCCTCTGATAGCGAGGTGTCGAGTTGTCCCGGGGATGTATCGACGACCCGCTCCACTCCCAGCGGAAAAACCCGTAGCTTGGGCCTGTGCCTCGTGCCCGTCTCCTGGAGCCAGTGTTCCAGGTCGTCCGCCGTGCTCCGGGAGATGCAATGCGCTGCATCGGCCAGTTCCGCAACCAGAGCCAACCAGCGAGTGAAGGCCTCGCAGGTATGGGGGTGGAATGCGGCCGGCAGGGTGACGGGGAGGAGGTCGTTGACGACGATGTGAATACGAACCCCGGCACGGCGCCAGGTGCGCAATAGGGCTGCACTGGAGGGAAGGCTCTCCAGTGCCCAGTCCAGTCCGACGAATGTTTCGTCCCCTTTGACCTGGACGACGCTCTCGTTCAGTCCCTCGGGGAGCGGAAGGTCAAGCAGCCTCGCGGCATAGGCGTGAGCATGGTGATAGCGCCCGTCGCGGAACATGATGGGTTCGATGCGGACGCCTGCGGGTGGCATCCGCAGCCAGCGGGATAATATGGATCGCACAACCCGCTGGATTCCCGTGCCAAGGTCCTTGAGCGCGATGTGGGTCACGTCCACGAGCCAGCGATGGTCCGTGGCCGGAGTGGCTCGCTCCAGCCCGTCGGCGATGTGGGCCAGGTCTTCGGTGGCGAGGTGTGCGGCGACGGTCCTGCCGATGTCGTCTTCCGCGTTTCGCTGCCGGACCACGGGGTGGCAGTCATGGGTACCGGCCCATTGAATGCGTGAAGGCTCGTCGGAGGCCTGTCGCCACGCGATGGCTTCAGCCTGCAGCACCTGGCTCCAACCTGCGAGGGTTGGCGTGGCAACCGCGTCCCAGCCACGGGCCCGGTACCGGGCCAGTGGACCGGGCTCATGGGCAGAGGGGAGGGGACCGGACCATTCCACCAAACCCGGCCAGTCACGGAGGCAGTGCAGCATCCGGGACACGTTCGCTTCATTCATTCGATAGATCGGCATCTGGCCTGCCGTTAGGGCCTGAACATCCGATGGTTGCGAAACGTCGGCCCAGGATACGATGTCGCGGCGTCGCGTGATGCCATGGGGGCTCATGGCCTGCCGGATAGCGTCCAGGGCGCGGCTGACCACCTTGCCCCAACTGAAATGGGCGGCCTGTCGAAGGCCGGTCTCCCGGAGCTCTGCTGCCCAGGCAGTATCTTCAAGCACTCGGCGCATCGCCGAGGTGATGGAAGCTGTATCCGCGCCATCGAACAAGGCCTCCGGATTACCCACGACCTCGGGAACGCTGGTCGCGTTGTTGGCGATGACCGGGGCACCACATGCCATGGCTTCCAGTGGGGGAAGGCCGAAACCCTCGCGTTCGGAGGGAAACACGAACAACTCGCAGGATTGATAGAGAAGAATCAGGTCATCGTCACAGACATACCCTGTAAAAACGACGTGGTCATCGCCCAGTCCCGCGGCATTGATCGCCTTGTTGAAGCGGTTCCTGGTGGTCTCGTCGATCCGCCCCACCACCACCAATTGATAGCGGTCTCTCAGGTTGGGGGGGAGTGCGGCGAACGCTGGGAAAAGCGCGGCGACGTTTTTGCGCTTTTCCATGCCGCCGTTGTAAAGCACGAATGGACGTTGGATTCCCAGTCCTGCAAGCGTGTCGTTGCCCGACGCGGTCGCCCGCTCCGGACGGAACGACGGGGACACGCCCGCACCGATAACGGCTATGCGCGCGGGATCGATGCCGAGTCGCTGCACGGCGTCGTCGCGTACCCAGGCCGATATGGCGAGCAGGAGATCGCACTTCCGCAGGGCTTCAAGGCGATGCATGTACCAGTCTCGTGCACGCGACTTGCCGAGATATTCCGGGTCGTGAAGAGGGATGAGGTCGTACAGCGTGGCGACGGTAAAAGGCCCTGATATCGTGGCCGGAGCGACGGCGTCGTCGGCCAGGCCTTCGATAACGCTTGTCAGCCAGACGACGTCCGCTCCGCTAGCATCGAGCGCGTGGGAGAGCATGCGCTCCGCAGCGTGTCGCCTGGCATCGTTGGACGGATTGTCGAACGATGTCCCGCGAACCGGACCATAGGTGCGTCGATGAGGATCGGACCCTTCGGCCGCAAAATCCGCCACGGCCTCATCTATGCCGTCCAATGCGGCATTGAAGAACAGCTGCACCTCGTAGTCGCTACTACCCGCGGCCTGCTTGACGAGTTCGAGCGACGCAGCCCGGGTATAGCGCCCGATTCCGCGGTGACAGCTGTCGGTCTGCATGCCCTGCATGTCGAGGACGATCTTCATTTCGGCGTTCTTGCCCGTATACGTGCCATGCAGCGCTGAGACTCCTCGGGCATCTGGTCGGGATGGACATCGAGGACGGCCTCGGGATGCGCTGCCCGATGCGCCAGGTTGCGGAGGCGAGAATCCATCCATGGGATGCGATAGATTAGGTCGACCAGGCGACGTTTGAATTTGGGGTGACTGGACAATCTGGCCAGAATGGTCCGGATGACCTTGCGTGCGACTGCGCTCATGGGCTTGTGCCAAGAGCCCGGCGCAGCGCACTCCGCGCATTTTCCGCGGAGAAATGCTGCTTGACGCTTTCCATGGCTGCGTTCGACAAGCCGGTCCAGGTCATCTCGTCGTGGCCCAGACCTACGATGGCCGAAGCGAAATCTTCCGGCGAATCGGCAATCAATGCGTCGACGCCATGCCGCAGATGCATGCCTTCGGCCGCGATGCGGGTGACAACCACGGGAAGACCGTGGCTCATGGCAAGGTTTACCTTTCCCTTTACGCCTGCGCCGAACCGGAGGGGTGCGATTGATACCAGGGCCTTTGCGTGCAGGGGGGATAAATCGGCAACCCGTCCGTGTACGATGATGCCCTTGCTCTCCAGTTCTTTCTGCGACGAAGCGTCTATGTCTCCTGCGATATGCAAGGGAAACCCGGGGTCGACGGCGCGTATGCGTGGAAGAATCTCGTTGGCGAACCAACGGACGGCGTCTTCATTGGGTGGGTGACCGAATCCCCCCACGAAGATCGCACCACGACGTCCGTCGAACCCCTGGGATCGACCGTGCACGTCATGAATATTGCTTACCAGTTCGATCGTGGCATTGGGCACTTCCTGGCTCAGTGTCCGGAGCTCGTCCATACTGACGACGAGGGTCACATCGCAGCGTCGCACCATGGCGATCTCGCGTTCCTGCGAGCGACGGGCCTGGCGCAGGAGAGCTGGAGTACCCGTCAAGCGGGCTGCTCGCGATTCCCGCACGAAGTGAAGATCCACCGTATCGAACAAAATTATGGCGTTGGGTGCGGCGTGGCGCACAAGATCGAAGTAATGATCCGCAATGGGCAGCCGGCATAGCATGATCGCGTCCAGGCTTCCTCCCTCGCGCTCGAGCCAGCCAGGAATGGCCTCCTGGTGGAGGCGCACGCCGAGAATGGCCAGGCGCTGTATATCGGCAGTCGTGGCTTTCCGGTCGTTGGCGACGAAATCGATCTGCCAGCCGTCCTGGTTCAGAATGGCGAATATCCTGCAAAGGCGCTCTGAGCCGGAGTCCCTTGACGGATCAGGCGGAACGGAGTCGATGACCAATATCCTACGTAGCGGATGACCGGAACTGGGTTCGCGGACCGGGAGGTTGGCCGTGATGGCCCCCTTCTCGGTACGTCCGTAGGCGAGGAACCCGCGACGCAGGGTTCCTCGCCATCCTCGAATGGCGATGCTGGCCTTGATACGCCCGGCGATGTGGGCGAATTTGCGCAGTTTCCAACCGATATCCATCACAGGTTCTGGTAATTCGGACCCGAGCCGCCTTCCGGCGTCACCCAGGTGATGATCTGGTAGGGATCCTTGATGTCGCAGGTCTTGCAATGCACACAATTGGCCGAGTTGATCTGCAGACGCTTGCCCGCTTCGTCCTGCACGATCTCGTACACGCCAGCCGGGCAGAAGCGCTGGCAGGGGTTGCCGTACTCGGTGGTGCACCGGTCGACGCAGATCGAGGTGTCGGCCACCTTCAGGTGAACCGGCTGGTCTTCGTCGTGCTCGGTGGCGGCGAAGTAAACACTGGCGAGACGGTCACGCGGTGCCAGTGTGCGCTCCACGTAATCCTTTTTTGGAGCCTCGTGCTTGCCGAGCTTGTGCAAAGACGACCAGTCGGCGTGATTCTTTAGGGTCCAGGGCGACTTGCCGCCAGTGACCGTTTCCCATGCCGCATTGATGAGACCCCACCACAGCCCCTTGTTGAAGCCGGGGCGGATATTGCGGACCTTCTTCAGCTCGTCGACCACGGCCGAGCCGCGCAGCTTCGCGTCCCAGCCCTTGCTGTCCAGCGACGAGGCGACCAGATGCTCGGCAGCCAGCATGCCCGAGGCGATGGCCTGGTGGGTGCCCTTGATCTTGGGCACGTTGACCAGGCCGGCCGAATCGCCGACGAGGACCGCGCCAGGCATTTCTACCTTCGGCAGTGACTGGAAGCCGCCTTCGACGATGGCGCGCGCGCCGGCCGACACGATGTTGCCGCCTTCGAGCAGGCCCTTCACGTTTGCATGGTGCTTGAACTGCTGGAACGCTTCGAAGGGCGAGAACTCCGGATCGGGATAATCCAGACCCACGACGAAGCCCACCGCCACGCGGTCGTGATCGAGGTGATAGAGGAAGCTACCGCCGTAGGTGTCGCTGGCCAGCGGCCAGCCCGTGGTGTGCACCACCTTGCCCGGTTCAACGCGGCCCGGCGGAAGCTGCCACAGCTCCTTGATGCCGATGCCGTAGGTTTGCGGATCGCTGTCCTTGTCCAGGTCGAATTTCTTGATCAGGGTCTTGCTGATGTGGCCGCGGCAGCCTTCGGCCAGCACGGTCACCTTCGCGCGGATGTCGATACCCTCGGTGTAACCGGGCTTGTGCGTACCGTCGCGCGCGATGCCCATGTCGCCGATGCGCACGCCGTTGACCGCGCCAGCCTCGTCGAACAGTGCCTCGGCAGCGGCGTAACCCGGAAAGACATCGACGCCCAGCGCTTCGGCCTGCGGTGCGAGCCATGCGCACATGGCGCCCAGGCTCACGATGACGTTGCCGTGGTTGTTCATCTGCGGAGGGGTCACGGGCAGCTTCGAGCCGCTCGCGTGGTCGCGCAGGATCCAGAACTCGTCCGTCGACACCGGCACGCAGACCGGCGGCGGATTGCTGCGCCACTCCGGCAGCAGGCGATCGAGCGGCGCCGTTTCGATCACGGCGCCGGACAGGATCTGCGCGCCGATCGTGGAGGCCTTTTCGATGACGCAGACGGATACGTCCGGGTTGAGCTGTTTCGTACGAATCGCAAACGCCAGGCCGGAGGGTCCGGCACCGACGACGACGATGTCGTATTCCATGGTTTCGCGTTCGCTCATGGCTGGCTTACTCAAACTCGGCTGGCGGGGAAGGGCGGGCACCTCCCCGGCGCCCGCATGACCGCTCATTGTCCGGTTTCACCGGCGGAGGGGCAAATGGCTGTTTCAAACGGTTCATGCTGCGCTGCGGGGGCTTGCATGCTCTTCACATACCGCGTTCATAATCGTCTCACGCGCACACGGAGATCCCATGAACACGATGCCACCGGTCGCCGAGACCGACATGCGCCGCGCCACGCTGCTGCAGACGCTGCACTGGCTTGCCATTGGCCGGATCCAGCCCCAGGCCCTGGCCGATGTCTATCAGGACGCCATCGAGCGCCTGAACCCCCGCCTCAATGCCTACGTCGACTTCAGCGTGTCGCTGATCCAGGAACAGTCTGCCGCGGCGGACCGCCGCCGCCGCGATGGCGTCATCGGGCGCCTGGACGGCCTGCCGATTGCCATCAAGGACAACTTCGACGTCGCCGGTGTCACCACCCGCGCCGGCATGCGGCGCCGCAGCGTCGTGCCTGAAGAAGACGCCCACGTCGTAGCGCGCCTGCGCGCCTCCGGCGCCGTCCTGCTTGGCAAGACCAACATGGACGAAGGGGCGCTGGGGCTTGCCACGAACAATCCTTTCCATGGCGCGACGCACAATCCGCATCGTCATGGATACACCGCTGGCGGCTCGTCGGGCGGTGCGGCGGCGGCAGTCGCCTCCGGCATGGCGGTGGCCGCCATCGGCTCGGACAGCCTTGGCTCGATCCGCGTGCCGGCGAGCTACTGCGGCGTCTATGCCCTGAAACCGACCCATGGTGAGATTTCCGCCCGTGGTCTGGTGCCCGCCGCGCGCCGCCTGGATGCCGTGGGCCTGCTGGCACGGGGCGTGGACGACCTCACCGTGCTGTTGCAGACCCTGGCCGGCTACGACGCTGACGACGCCCGCTCCCGTCGCCGCCGCGTCGCCTTCTCGCCGCCCGACTGGGAGCCGGGCAACCTGCGCACCGGTTTCCTGCCCGACCTTGCGGCCGTCGGTGTCGATACGGATGTGTGCGATGTCTTCAACGCGGCGCTGGGCCAGCTGAAGGGGGAGCTCGGCGAGCGTCGCCAGGTCGATTTCTCCGACTGGGATTTCGCCCGCACCCGCCGGGCGGGCCTGTTGCTGATGGAAGCAGAGATGCTTCATACCTTCGCTGCCGAACTGGCCGACGAGGCCTATCCGGTATCGGCGGGCTTCCGGCAGATGGTGGAATTCGCGGCGAACAAGTCCGCCGCTGATTACGTGGCTGCCGATCTCGTGCTCGACGCCGCCACCCTCAAGATGCGTCGCCTGTTCGCGCAGGTGGACGTACTGGTGTTGCCGACGACACCGCAGGGTGCCTTCCCGCTCGACGGCCCGGCCCCTGCCTCGCAGGCCGACCTGTGCAGCTTTGCGAGTCTCGCCGGTTGTCCGTCAGTCAGCATCCCCATGGGTTTCCTGCCCAATGGATTGCCCATCGGCATGCAGCTGGTCGGTGCGCGTGGTTCGGACCTGCGCCTGCTGGAGCTGGCGGCCGTATGCGCATCTTCGCTCGACGCCGAGCCGGCCTATCCGGTGGAGCCTGCCTGACCACCTGGCAAGCCATCGGCCTGCCCGGCGCGGACGTCACGTTCGCGCCGGACTGGCTTGAGCGCGTCGAGGCCGACGCGCTGTTTGCTGTGCTTCATGACGAGATTCCATGGGAGGTGCATCGCCTGCGTATGTTCGGTCGCTGGGTCGATGCGCCGCGCCTGAATGCGTGGCTGGGTGATCCGGGGGCGAGCTACCGGTATGCCGGCAACACCTTCGAGCCTTCGCCCTGGACGCCGACGCTGCTTGCATTGCGCGAGCGGGCAGAAGCGGCCTGTGGCGTGCGCTTCAACAGTGTGCTGGCGAATCTGTACCGCCATGGCGGTGAATACATGGGCTGGCATGCCGACGATGAAAAGGAACTGGGGCCGGAGCCGGTCATCGCATCCGTCAGCCTCGGCGCGCAGCGCACGTTCCGCTTTCGTGCGAGGGCAGGCGGCGATCCTGTCGCAGTAGAGCTTACCCACGGCAGTCTTCTACGCATGGGAGCCGGCACACAACGTCTCTACAAGCACGACATGCCGGTGCGTAAACGCATAGCGACGCCACGCCTCAACCTGACCTTCCGCTGGATCGAACCCACGCCAGCCACCGAAACGCCGCTACCGCCTCTGTAGGAGCGCGCCTCGCGCGCGACCGTCCTCAATATCCATCCTCGCGAATGAAGCCTTGCGACGATCAGGCGAGCGTTCTACCGTCCGCATGTTGATGCACGCCTCTTCATCTGACATCGATCCGCCGGGGCGGTCGCGCACGAGGCGCGCTCCTACAAGGGCGTAGTCGGGACCGTTGCGAACGTCCAGTCGACCACTTCGCCGGAAAGCGTGTCCATGGCCCTGCCAAAAGCCTCGACCACCTGCGGCACCTCCTTCCCGGCCACCGGTTCGCTGACCTCGAAGCGCCGGCTGCCCACGATGCGATGCTTGCGCGTATCGGCGATGACGGCGTCGTAGCGGATCGTCACCACGGGCTTGCCGTCCACGTAATCGGACTGGAACGCGGCCAAGCCACCACCCAGTTCGTAATCGGCGGCGAGGTTTCCGTCGTCTGTGCTCAGCGCGGGAATACGCCCCGTGTCGCGCAAGGCATTCGCGAGACGGTCGCGGAACAGATGCGGGCCGGTGTCGCTCCAGCGTGCGCCGGCATAGACAGTGATGGTGTTGGCCTGCGGCACGACCGCGATACGCGGGGTGTCGAGCACACGCGGGGCATTCGGCGAGGCGACGCGCAGCGCCCAGCTTACCGGGGCGGGAGCCTGAGGCCGTGCGCCAGGTGCGGCAGGCAACGTGTACACCTTCGACACCTCCTGCTTCGGCAGGATCGAGCACGCGGACAGCAGGGCGAACAGCGGCAGGGCGAGGCGGGCGCGGGTCATGGGGTGAACTCCTGGGTCTTTTCGCGGCCGAACAGGTAACCGCTGGGGTTTTCGTCGAGGCGGCGGGTGATCGAGCGCAGCGAGCCCAGCGTGTCGCGCAGTTCGCGCAATGCCGGTGCCAGTTCGCCCAGGCTGGCGGCGCCTCCGTTGATGGCGTCGCTGTTGTCGTTGAGCAGGCGGTCGATCGAGCCCATGGAGCGCTCCAGCGAGGCCATCGCCCGCTGCGCGCTCTCCAGTGTGGCCTTGCCCTGGCCTTCGACGAGGCCGTTGGCGTTGTGTACGAGTTTCTGGCTTTCGGCCAGGGTGTCGTTGGCCTGCTTCGTGGTGACGGCGAGCTGCTTGATCAGCGTGCGGATGTCTTCGCGCTCGTCTGAAATGACGCCCGTGGTGCGGTCCAGGTGATCGAGGATGTGCTCGATGCGGTGGACGTTGTCTTTCGACAGCAGCTGGTTCGCCCGCGCGGCGGCCTGGTTGATATTGGTGATGAGGTCTTCGCCGTTGGACAGCAATCGCGCCAGCGGCGACGGATCGGCGACGATGACCGGCACCTCGCCGTCGTGGCCTACGAGCAAGGCGCTGCCGGGTGACCCGCCGGAAAGCTGGATGATCGCCACGCCGGTGACACCGGTGAGGGCAAGCTTCGCGTGGGTATCACGGCGCAGCGGCGTGTCGCCGGTGACGCGGATGCGCGCCAGCACGCGACGCGGATCTTCCGGGTCGAGCTTCAGCTGCATCACGTCGCCGAGCCGGATGCCGTTGTACTGCACGGCGCCACCGCGCGAGAGCCCGGTGACGGCCTCGTTGAAGACGACGTCGTAGTAGTTCCACTCCTGGTCGGAGTGCGCCTTGGCCAGCCAGACGCCGAAGATCAGGCCGGCGATCACAACGATCACCGTGAACAGGCCGATCAGGATGTGATGGGCACGGGTTTCCATGGAGTCAGTCCTTGCCTTGCGTGGCGGCGAAGGTGGCCGCGCGACCGCGCGGTCCGTTGAAGTACGCCTGTACCCAGGCATCGTCGGTGCGGGCCACCTCGTCGATGGGGCCCACGGCGAGCACGCGGCGCTGGGACAGCACCGCCACGCGGTCGCAGGTGGAATACAAGGTGTCCAGGTCGTGGGTGACCAGGAACACGGTAAGACCCAGCGCATCGCGCAGGGTGACGATGAGGCTGTCGAACGCGGCGGCGCTGATGGGATCGAGACCCGCCGTGGGTTCGTCCAGGAAAAGGATCTCCGGATCGAGCGCGAGCGCGCGGGCCAGCGCGGCACGCTTGATCATGCCGCCGGACAGCTGCGAGGGATACTTGCGCCCGGCGTCCACCGGGAGGCCGGCAAGGGCAAGTTTCACGCCGGCCAGGCGCTGGGCATCCGGACGAGGCAATCGCGCGTGCTCGACCAGCGGCAGGGCGACGTTCTCCGCGACGGTCAGCGACGAGAACAGCGCACCACTCTGGAACAGCACGCCGAAGCGACGCTCTACGAGCGAGCGCCGGTCTTCCGGCAGGGCCAGCAGGTCTTCCCCGAAGACACGCACTTCGCCGGCCACCGGACGTACCAGGCCTACGATGGTGCGCAACAGTACCGACTTGCCCGTGCCCGAGCCGCCGACGATGCCGATGATCTCCCCGCAGCGCACGTCGAGATCCAGATCCTCATGCACCGTCTGCGTGCCGAACCGGTTGACCAGGCCGCGGACCTGGATCACGGCATCCTGTGCCGGTGACTGGGCGGGAAGTGCATTCACCAGCCCATCTCCATATAGAAGAGTGCGGCCACGGCATCGAGCAGGATCACCACGAAGATCGACTGCACCACGGCCGAGGTGGTGTGCTCGCCCACCGACTGGGCACTGCCGGAGACCTTGAAGCCTTCCATGCAGCCGATCACCGCGATCATGAAGGCGAACACGGGCGCCTTCGCCATGCCGACCAGGAACTGGGCGATCGACATATCGTCCTGGAACATCGTGAGGAACATCGATAGCGACATCTTCAGGGTGGCCATGCAGACCACGGCACCGCCCGCGATGCCGGCCAGCATCGCCACGAAGGTGAGCAGGGGCAGGGCAATCAGCAGGGCCAGCGTGCGCGGCAGCACCAGCAGTTCCACCGGATCGAGGCCCAGCGTGCGGATGGCGTCGATTTCCTCGCGGGCCTTCATCGAGCCGATCTGCGCGGTGAACGCGCTGGCCGTGCGGCCAGCGAGCAGGATCGCCGTGAGCAGCACGCCGAACTCGCGCAGGAAGGCGAAGCCGATGAGGTCTACCGTGAAGACGCTGGCGCCGTAACTGGCCAGCGCGGTGGCACCGAGGAAGGCGACCACCGCGCCGACCATGAAGGACAGCAGTGCCAGGATCGGCACGGCGTCGAGGCCGGTCTGCTCGATATGCGACACCAGCGAGGTGACCCTCCAGCGCGACGGACGCCAGCACGTGGATGCGAATCCCTGCAGGGTCACGCCGATGAAGCCCAGCAGCTTGGCCGTCTGTTTCCAGAACGAGGCCACGGCGTTGCCGATCCGCTCCAGCAGCACGACGAAGCCGGCATCGCGGGCGGGCTTGCTTCCCTTGCAGTAGGTGTCGATGGCATCGGCGACCGTCTTCAGCAGGGCGCGTCGCGCCGCCGGGAGGCTGGTGTCCTGGGCCAGAGTCTGGGTGCGCGCGCTGCCTAGCAGTTCGGCAATGACGAAGGCGCCGGAGGTATCCATGGCGCCGAGGTCGTGGATATCCACATGGACATCGCTGCCGATGCTGCCCGCCAGTTCGTTGGCGCGACCCTGCAGGTCGACATAGTGAGGCAGGGTCCAGTCGCCGCGCAGGCTCAGCCGGGCGCCGCCCGCATCGCGGGTGAGGGAGACCGAACCGGGCAGGGATGGGGTCGTCATGAGGGAAGGCTAGCAGGACTGGATGTTGCGGTCGCGCTTGGCCTTGTGCCCCAAGGGCCCGATAATGGTCGACCGCTTCGCCCGCCATCCCCTTCAAGGTAAGACGATGACCGACAAGACCGAACTGAATGCCTCCCACCGCGAGCTCGGCGCCCGCATGGTCGACTTCGGCGGCTGGGACATGCCGATCGCCTACGGCTCCCAGATCGAGGAACACCACGCCGTGCGCAAGGATGCCGGCATGTTCGACGTGTCGCACATGACCGTGGTCGACCTCACCGGCGAGAAGACCCGCGACTTCCTCCGCAAGCTCGTCGCCAACAACGTCGACAAGCTCACCAGGTCGGGCAAGGCGCTGTACACCTGCATGCTCAACGAGGAAGGCGGGGTCATCGACGACCTCATCGTCTATTTCCTCCGCGAAGATTTCTTCCGCCTGGTGGTGAATGCCGCCACGCGCGTGAAGGACCTCGCATGGATCGAAAAGCAGGCCGCCGCGTTCGGCGTGTCGGTCCGCGAGCGTCCGGAATTCGGCATGATCGCCGTGCAGGGTCCGAACGCCCGCGAGAAGCTGATCGGCCTGTTGCCGGCCGATGTCCAGGAGAAGGCCGGCAAGCTCGGCAAGTTCGCCGCCATCGAAACCGAAGGCCCGAATGGCATGCCGCTGTTCCTGGCCCGCACCGGCTACACCGGTGAAGACGGTTTCGAAGTGGTCGTGCCGAACACCCGCGTGGTCGAACTGTGGAACCTGCTCAAGGATGCCGGTGTCGCCCCGGCCGGCCTCGGCGCGCGCGACACCCTGCGCCTGGAAGCCGGCATGAATCTCTACGGCCAGGACATGGACGAAACCGTCTCCCCGTGGGAAGCCGCGCTGGCCTGGACGATCTCGCTCGACGAAGGTCGCGACTTCATCGGCCGCGCCGCGCTCGAGCAGCACAAGGCCGACGGCGTGAAGCGCGTCATGGTGGGCCTGGTCATGGACGACAAGGGCGTGCTGCGCCACGGCCAGAAGGTGCTCACCGCCAACGGCGACGGCGAGATTTTGTCCGGCGGCTTCGCGCCCACGCTCAACAAGTCCATTGCCTTCGCCCGCATCCCGGCCGGCGAGCCGGGCGATGTCCGCGTGGACATCCGCGGCCGCGAGGTGCCGGTGCGCGTGGTGAAGTTCCCCTTCGTCCGCGACGGCCAGCCGATGGCCGGCATCTGATCCGCACACGTATATATATGTAGTCAGGAGGGAGTGGCGTGGCCGCTCCCTCTCTTTCCATCCGGCGCCAGCTTTCCCGTCACGCCCAGACCGGTACAATTGGCCGCCACAATCACCGCAGCCCCGTACCGAGACATCGAGGAGCACCCCATGAGCGAAATTCCCGGCGATCTGAAATTTGCGAAGTCCCACGAGTGGGCGCGCGTCGAACAGGACGGCACCGTCACCGTCGGCATCTCTGACCACGCTCAGGCACAGCTTGGCGATCTTGTGTATGTGGAATTGCCGGAAGTGGGCAGTTCCGTGCAAGCCGGTAACGGCACGGCTGTGGTCGAGTCGGTCAAGGCCGCTTCCGATATCTACTCGCCGGTGTCCGGTGAAGTGATCGCGGTGAACAACGTGCTGTCCGACTCGCCTGAAACCATCAACGAAGACGCCTTCGGCGAGGGCTGGATCTTCAAGGTGAAGATCAGCGACAAGGCCGAGCTCGACGAACTGCTCGGTCCGGACGAGTACGCCGAACTGGTCGAGAACGAAGACCACTGATCGCGTAAACGCGCTCGACCCCCATGCCGGTCGTCCCTCGACCGGCATTTTTTTGTCCGGAAGGGCATCCGCCGGGAAATTTTTTTCCCGGTCAGTCGTATTCCGTTCATCCCCCGGAAGTGGTCCTCCGGGGGGGCGCCTGGCAGCGGCCGAGGGATGCGCGGGCATGCGCTGAGAGCGCATTGCGTTATTCCAGTGATTAACGGGAAACATCATTATTTAAGGCATTTCTTGAATCGCATTGCTTGCATCAGGACATGCCGGTGCAATGCCGGATTACCCGGTGGCGTGATTCCAAATGACGCCGAAGGCCATGGTGGAAGGAAACCTCAGCAGGGATATGCACCTGCAAGACCTTCAATTTAGAGCCAAAATTTATTGACACCGGATATGTTCAGGAATAGCTTTTGCGTCAATTGACGGGGAACCCGGAAATGGAAACACAGACATTCATCAGGCCGTATGTCGATCACGGTGCAAAAGCAGGATCGGTTCGCAAGATCACAGTCTCGATTCCGCTGCATGTGCTCCGACTGCTTTCCGATGAACGTACGCGCCGACAGGTGAACAATTTGAGGCACGCGACAAACAGCGACCTGCTGGTTGAAGCGTTCCTCCATGCTTTTACTGGGCAACCACTGCCAACTGATGAGGAGCTGAGACGAATTATGGCCACTGCCAAGAAAGCCACTGCCAAGAAGCGTACCGCCAAGAAGGCGGCCACCAAGCGCGTCGCCAAGAAGACCGGCGTCAAGAAGGCCGCCACCAAGCGCGTAGCCAAGAAGGCCGCCGTCAAGCGCGTTGCCAAGAAGGCAACCGCCAAGAAGGCCGCCACCAAGCGCGTAGCCAAGAAGGCCGCCACCAAGCGCGTTGCCAAGAAGGCAGCGGGCAAGAAGGCCGCCGTCAAGCGCGTTGCCAAGAAGGCAACCGCCAAGAAGGCCGCTACCAAGCGCGTAGCGAAGAAGACCGCCACCAAGACCGCCCGTAAGCCCCGCGCTGCCAAGAAGGCCGCCGGCGCCAAGGTCGTTCGCGCCACCCGTACCGCCAAGGTTGCCAAGGCACCGAAGGCCGCCAAGGCTCCGCGCGCTCCGCGTGCTGCCAAGGCCGCCAAGGTCTAAGCGTCACCTTTTAATAAGAAAGCTCGTTACGAATTCCCTCTCCGCGGTGCCCAGCGCGGAGAGGTATTTCGAAACTTGACCCCGGCCATGCCGGGGTTCTTCGTTTTTGAAAAGCGCGAACCAGGCCGCACCCCGAAAACCTCCTAGGTCGCCGGGCTGGATTCACACCTCCGTTACGATTACCTTTCAGCGGTATCGCGCTGCGGTGACCGGGGGGTCGCCGCCTTGCCTACAGGGGGAGCGCGTCCCTGCGGAAAAGGTTCGTACCGCCATGGTTCCTCGTCACCGTCTTCCGTTGCACCGTCACGATCGTGGCGCGATCCAGCCTGTCACCCTTGCCGTGCTTGCCATCGTCGTGGCGCTGGCGGTGGCCGCGTGGTTCCTCATCATCAAGCCGTATCGCGACGCCACCGGCAACGAGGCGACGGTGGTGGCCGCCGCCCATCCTGCCGCCAACCGCGATGCGCCCCTGGCCAACGTCGATGCGCTCAGCGTCGATCAGCTCCTCAATGAGGCCCGCACGGCCATCAACGAACAGCGCCTGGTGGCGCCCGCAGGAAATAATGCCTTCGAGTTCTACATGAAGGCGTTGCAGAAGCAGCCGGGTAACCCCGTGGCCGTGGATGCCTTGCGCGAAACGTTCTCCTACGGCGCGGCGGCAACCGAGCAGACGATCAACCAGCGCGACTTCAACGAGGCGCAGCGCGAGATCGACCTGCTGGCAAAAGCCGACCCGGAAAACTACACGCTCACGATCCTGCGCTCGAAGCTGGACGCCCAGCGCAAGACGCTCGACCGCGAGCAGCAGCAGGCGCTCGACGCCCAGAAGGCCCAGCAGCTCGCGCAGCAGAATGCCGCGGCGGCAGCGAAGCAACAGGCGGCGGAGCAGGCCGCCGAGGCACGCCAGCAGCAGGCAGCGCGTGACCAGGCGGCACGTGTGGCCCAGCAGCAACCGCAGGCTCCGCGTGCGACGGCACAGACGCCCGCCGTGGCGAAGGTTGCGGAGGGCGATGCGATCGTCGATGCCGTGCTCGTCAACCAGGTCAAACCGCGCTACCCGACGGCCGCCATGCGCGCGAACCAGGAAGGCTGGGTGGATATCGAGATGACCGTGGGCACCGATGGCACGGTAAGCAATGTCACCGTGCTCGACTCTCAGCCGCGCCACGTCTTCGACCGCTCGGCCACCGACGCCGTCAGCCGCTGGGAGTTCAAGCCAGCCACGCGCAACGGCGAGCCGATGGTGGTGACCCTGCGCCGTCGGTTGCAGTTCAACCTGGGACGATAGACGGCAGGTCGCGCGCGAGGCGCGCTCCTACAGGGATTGAGCGGCCGGTGCTGTTGTAGGAGCGGACCTTGTCCGCGACATCCTCAGGATGTCGTATAGAACGGAGAAGCCTTGCGACCATCAGGCGGGCCGTTGGGTCTCCTGCCTGATCGTCGCAAGGCTTTGTTGGTCGTTGTCGCCCTGTCGGGTCGCGCGCGAGGCGCGCTCCTACAATGGGTCAGGGTTTCTTTTTCTTCTTGGGGGCGGCTTTCTTGGTCGGCGCGGCCTTGGACTTCGTCGTCGCCTTGGCCTTGGCCTTCGGTGCCGGTGCGGCGGGGTGTGCGGGGCCTTCCACGCCGGCCCAGTCCACGTGCGGCAGCCCGAGCAGGCTGTCGAACACCATGGGCATCAGGCCGGCGGGCATCGGGCCCGCACCGTTCCACATGCTGACCACGCCGGCGTGGTACTTAGGGAAGAAGCCGATCATGGTGCGGTAACCCGACACGGCACCGGCGTGGTAGATCAGGTCTTCGTTGCCGTAGCGGAACACGCGCCAGCCCAGGGCGTAATGCGCATCGGTGACGCGCGAGCGACGCCAGGGCAGCGAGCGTTCCTCACCCGGCGTGGATACTTCCGGTGCGTGTAGCACCTCCAGCAGCTGCGCGGGCAGGACGTCCGGACGTCCGCCCATCTGCGCGATCAGCCATTGCTCCATGTCGCGCAGGCTGGCATTCACACCGGCTGCCGGAGCGACACGGTAGTAGGCGTCGTTGGGTTCGTAGGGAATCCAGTTATGCGGGCCGCCGCGGTGCGGACGTGCCCAGCTCTTGCTCGATTCCAGCGCATCGCGGCCGTAGCTGGCGGTGGTCATGCCCAATGGGGTGAAAATGCGGCGCTCGACCTGGCGGAAGTAGTAATCGCCCGTCTGCGCGTAGATGACGTCGCCGATCATGCTGAAGGCCACGTTCTGGTAGCCGTAGCAGGCGCCGACCTTGCACGAGAGATCCACCTCGTCGAGCTTGCGGACCAGTTCCTCATACGGCGCATCGGCTTCGAGCATCGCGTCGTAGGTGTTGCGCGGCAGGCCCAGGCGCTGGCCCAGGATGTCGCGCACGGTGGCCTGCTGGGCCGCCTGCATGTCCTTGAGCTTGAAGTAGGGAATCACGTCGACCAGCCTGGTATCCCAGCTGAGGAAACCCGCGCGCACCAGCACGGCGGTGACGCCAGTGGCGAAGGCCTTCGACAGCGAAGCCAGGCGGAATACGGTTTCCGGGGTGGCAGGTTCTTTCGTTTTCGCGTTGGCGTAGCCGAAGGCACGCTCGTAGACGACCTTGTCATCCACCACGATGGCCGTGACCAGGGCCGGCGCCGCGTCGCGCGCCTCGGCCTCGTCGAGCCAGCGCTTGTAGTTTTCGATGGTTTCCTTCACCCGCTCCGGCGGCAGCTTCACATACTGCGGGTCGTTGCTGACGACGGCAGGCTTCGGCGGAGGCGGTGCAGCGAAGGCGAAGGAGGTGGCCAGCGTGGCGGTCAGCGCGCAGGCGAGCAGGGAAACGGAACGAAACGACGACATGCTTATCTCGCGAAAGCCCGGCGCAGGAGCGCGCCATCAATACCTGGATGCCTCGATTGTCTGCCAGTTCCGGCCTCGCGACAACGCATTCGTGGCCGTGAACGCGTGTTAGGCTTTGCCGGCCTCCACCGGACATGCCGGCCCTCCCCGTGAACGCTCGTCGACACGCCGCCCTGGGCGATGGGATAACCCTCGCGCTCTCGGTCATCGCCTTCTTCTTCGTGATGACCTCCTACTACGTGATTCGTCCCGTGCGCGACCAGCTCATCGGCGCGGCGGGATCGTCGTCGCTGCCGGTGTTCTACGCGATCCTGTTCGTGGTGATGCTGGCGCTGACACCGGTATTCGGCTGGCTGGTCTCGCGGTTTCCCCGGCGTCGTGTGCTCGGTGGCAGCTATGTGTTCTTCGCGGTGTGCCTCGTGGCCTTCATGCCCGCGTTTTCGGCACAGGATCGCATCGGCGCGGTGAACCTGGGACGGGTGTTCTTCGTCTGGGTCAGCGTGTTCAACCTGTTCGTGGTGTCGCTGTTCTGGAGCGTCATGGCCGACGTCTACCGGAGCATGCAGGCCCGGCTCGTCTTCCCCTTCATTGCCTTCGGTGGCATGGCCGGTGCCCTGGTCGGCCCGCTGGCGACGTCCCTGCTCGTCGCGAAGATCGGCGTGCCTCCGCTGCTGCTGGTCTCCGCGTTCACCCTGCTGCTCGCCCTGGGACTGCTGCTGGCCGTCTCATCGAAGGCCACCGCCAACGACCGCAGTGGCGGCGCGCCCATCGGGGGCTCGATCCTCGATGGAGTGAAGGCCGTGATCGCGCGCCCGTTCCTGCGCAACATGACCCTGCTGATGCTGCTCAGCGATGGCGTGGGCACCGTGGCTTACGCCTTGATGGCCGATTACACGAAGACGCACTACATCGATATCGCCGGACGTACGGCGTTCTACGCGCGGCTGGATCTTGCGATCAACCTGTTCGGCGCGCTGCTCCAGCTCACCATCACGCCCATGCTGTTGCGTGGGCTGGGCGCGGTCTGGGCCATGGTGCTGCCGTCGGTGGTGAACTTCCTGCTTCTGGTGGCGCTGGCCATCCACGGACCGGTGGATGTGGCGTTGTTCGGGTGGGCCGTGTCGCTGGTGACGATCGTGCAGATCGGCACGCGCGGCATGACCTATGGCATGACCAAACCGGCCAGCGATGCGCTGTACACGCGCATCCCGCGTGACGATCGCTACAAGGGCAAGAACTTCGTGGAGACCACCGTATGGCGCCTCGGCGACCTGCTGGTCACCACGGGGCTTACAGCGCTGCGTGGCATGGGCGCCACGGTGGCGACGCTGGGCCTGATCTGCGCGGGGCTGGCCGGCGTGGCCGCGTTCGTCGCAAGGCGCGCGGCCACCTCGCCCGACCTCTTGCCGGAAAACGACGACGCTAGCTCGTGATGTAACTTTCGAGCTGGTTGATGGTTTCCTTCTGCTCGGAAATCACCGCCTTCACCAGATCGCCGATGGACACCATGCCGACCACGCGACCCTTGTCGACCACGGGAAGGTGGCGGAAGCGGCTGTCGGTACACAGGCGCATGCACTCGTCCACCGTGGTGTCCGTGGCGACGGTGATGACGCTCGCCGTCATGATGTCGGCCACGGGCGTCTCGCGCGAGGAACGGTCCTTCAGGATCACTTTTCGAGCGTAATCGCGTTCGGAAACGATACCGACCAGTTCGCTGCCCTTGATGACCACCAGGGCACCGACATTCTTCTCGGCCATGATGCGTATCGCGTCGATCACCGGCGCGTCGGGAGCCACGGCGAATACGCCCTTGCCCTTGGCCTCCAGGAGATGCTTGACCTGCTGCATGCTCGACTCCGCTGGCTGTGCACGGCGTAGCGCCGCGTTGAGTTCCAGTCTAGCGCGGTGCGCGACAGGCGGAGTAAGCGACAGGTGAAGGCGTCAGCGCACGCGGCCGCGGACGGGCGCGGGGCGGTCCAGGTAGGCCGGGCCGCCGAGCTGTCCCATCTGCTGGAGAATCCATGCGACGCGGCGTTGCACGTAGGCGCTGGGCGCATCCACGCGGAAGCGTTCCGGGTTGGGCAGCACGGCAGCGAGCCGCGCGGCCTGCGTCGCATTGAGGCGATCGGGCGTCGTATGGAAGTAGACCTCGCTCGCGGCGCCCACGCCGTAGATGCCGTCGCCCAGCTCTACACTGTTCATGTAGACCTCGAGGATGCGCTTCTTGGGCCACAGGGCTTCGATGAGCACGGTGTACCAGGCTTCGAGTCCCTTGCGCACGAAGCTGCGGCCGTTCCACAGGAACAGGTTCTTGGCCACCTGCTGGCTGATGGTGCTGGCGCCGCGCAGGCGCTTGCCCTCGTCGGCGGCGTCGATGGCATCCTGGATGGCGTCCACGTCGAAGCCATGGTGGAAGGGGAATTTCTGGTCTTCGCCGGCGACCATGGCGATGCCGACGTAAGGCGAGATGGATTCACGAGGCACCCATCGATGGCGGAACTGAAAGCTATGGTCGCCGTCCAGCATGGCCGTCAGGCGATCCTGGAGCATCACCGAGCTGGTCCACGGCGGCACGAAGCGCAGGACGAACACCACCAGCACGGACAGGGCCAGCCAGGAGGCAACCAGCAGGAGGACGAGGCGGAGCAGGCGGCGGGGCTTCGGTCTCATGGGCACACGATAAGGGAGGATGGCGCAGTATAGGGGCGCGGCGGTAGCGGGCTTGTCGCCGGCCCCCGCAGGCCCCATCTTCCGTCGGATCATGAGGAGAGCACCGTGAGCGATACGACCCCCCACACATCCCTGACCGACGATGTCCTGCACCGCTTCATGCTTGAAAAGGCGGGCGTGCGCGGCGTATTCGTGCGGCTTGGCGCCAGCTGGCGGGAGATCGCCTCGCGCGCCGAGTATCCCGAGGCCCTGCGCGACACGCTGGGCCAGACGGTGGCCGCCAGTGCGCTGCTCACGGGCAACATCAAGTTCGATGGTTCGCTCTCGCTGGAGTTCAAGAGCCAGGGCGCGGTGCGCCTGCTGTTCAGCGAATGCACCGACCGTGGTCGCCTGCGTGGCCTGGCCCGCTTCGATGCCGATGCGCTCGGCGAAGCCGTGAACCTGGCCAGCATGGATGACGAAATGCTGGCGATCACGGTAGGCAGCGCCGAGCGTGGCCGCTATCAGGGCATCGTCGATCTCGCGGACAGCGCGAACATCGGCGAGGCGCTGGAAGGCTACTTCAGCCGGTCGGAGCAGTTGCCCACGCGTATCCTGCTGGCGGCGGATGGCGAGCGTGCCGTGGGGCTGATGCTGCAGCCCGTGCCGGGTGAGGGTGGTCATAGCGCCGCCGAAGAGGATGCCGATGCCTGGGAGCGCATCGGCATGCTTACCTCCACACTGGGCACGGCAGAGATGCTGGAGACGCTTCCGGAAGACCTGCTTTACCGGCTCTATCACGAGGAGACGGTGCTTCTTTACGAGCCGAAGTCGCTGGCGTTCGGCTGCACCTGCTCGCGCGAGCGCGTAGAGGGCATGCTGCGCAACCTGGGACGCGAGGAAGTGGAAGCGACACTGGAAGAGCGCAACGGCGAGATCGAAGTCGTCTGCGAGTTCTGCGCCACGAAGTACCTGTTCGACCGCGTGGATGCAGGGCAATTGCTCACCGAAGGCGATACGCCGCCGGTGTCGCATACGCTTCAGTAGCCGGGCTGTCGCGCGCTCTTACAGCTACGCCCTGGACTGGTCGCGCGCGAGGCGCGCTCCTACGAGGGAGCCTTGGATGGGTGGCGTGCGGAATCGTTTCCACAACGGCGCCCTGGATCGGTCGCGCGCAGGCGCGCTCCTACATGTTTGCCTTGTAGGAGCGCGCCTTGCGCGCGACCGATCCGGGGCGATACCCGCTTTTCACGCATCCAACGACAACGGCGCCCCAAGCCACTTGCTCGCCGGCGCCGGCTGGGCGAAGAGAAACCCCTGCCCGAACCGGCAACCGATCCGCCGCAGCGCCTTCACCTGCGTTTCCGTTTCGATGCCCTCGGCAATCACATGCATATGCAGCGAATTGGCCAGCGCCTGGATCGCGCGGACCACGGCCGTGCTGTGCGCCTCGTTGTCCTCGGCCGGCAGTTCGGTCACGAACGAGCGATCGATCTTCAGGGTCTCGATCGGGTACTGATGCAGATAGCTCAGTGACGAATACCCCGTGCCGAAATCGTCCAGCGCGATACCCACGCCATGCGCACGCAGGTTTTCGAGGATGCGCTTGACCTGCGCCGGGTTCTCCAGCAGTGCACGCTCGGTCACTTCAACGCGGATGCAGCGGGCCGGCACCTTGTGCTGGGCCAGCAGGTCGAGCAGCTTCTGATCAAGATCGGGCGAGCGGAAATGGCTGCCCGACACGTTGATGCTGATGAAGCCTTCGTCGCGCGTGAGCGCGCGCGTCTGCCGCGCCACCTGCTGGAAGATCTGCCAGTCGATGGCTTCGGCGCAGCCGGTGTCCTCGGCCACGGCGAGGAACTCGCCCGGCGGTAGCAGACCGCGTTCCGGATGACGCCAGCGCAGCAGGGCTTCGTAGCCCACCACGCGCTGGTTTTCCAGGTCGACGATGGGCTGGAAGAACGGCACGAACTCGTTACGCGTGAGCGCACGGCGCAGGTCGCCTTCCAGTTCCAGCAGTGAAAGCGCTTCACGACGCAGCCGGTCGTCGAACACGGCGGCGCGGTGACGGCCTTCGTCTTTCGCGCGATACATCGCGGAGTCCGCGTCACGCAGCAGTTCTTCCGGACGCGTGTAATCCGGCGTGGGTAGCGCAATGCCGATGGAGGCCGAGGTGAAGATCTCCTTCGCACCCAGCCGGAATGGGGTCTGCAACTGGGCGATGATGCGCTCGGCGATATGCGTGGCGGCCTGCGGATCGGTGATGCCTTCTACCAGCACGGCGAATTCGTCGCCACCCAGGCGCGCCACGACATCGCGCGTCTTCAGGCAGGCGCGCACACGACCGCCGACCTGGAACAGCAGGTCGTCGCCCACCAGATGGCCCACGGAATCGTTGATGACCTTGAAGCGATCCAGGTCGATGAACAGCACCGCGAACAGCTCGCCCGGGTTCTCCCGGTAGTGGTTCAGAGCCTGCTCCAGGCGTTGCAGCAGCAGGGTGCGGTTGGGCAGGCCGGTGAGCGAATCGTGCAGGGTTTCGTACTTGAGGCGACGCTCCACGCGTTCGCGCTCGGCGATCTGCTCGCGCAGGTCACGGTTGGCCAGTGCCAGCGCGCGCGTGCGTTCGGTGACCCTTCGCTCCAGGCTGGCATAGGCCTGCTTGAGCGATTCGGTGGTGTATTTGCGTTGCAGCGCATTGGCGATGTGGTAACTGACGAAGGTCAGCAGTTCCTGGTCGCGCGCGCTATAGGTGTGCTCGGGCGAATAGCTCTGTACGGCGAGCACGCCCATCGATTTTTCGTTCCAGATCAACGGCACGCCCAGCCAGTGCAGCGACCGCGCGCCCGTGGTGGAGAGCACCTGATCGCGGTTGAGGCGGTCGATCTCGGCACGGTCGGCCAGCAGGGCCTTGCCATTGCGCAAGACGTATTCGGTCAGCCCGCGCCCCAGTTCGCGCGGCTCGCGCGAACCGTCGAGTTCGTCGACGGAATAGGGAAAGGTCAGCTTGTTCTGGTCTTCGGAGAGCAGCGCGATATAGAAGTTGCGCGCGTAGAGCAGGCCACCGATGACGCGATGCACGGCAGCGTAGAAATTCTCGATGCTGTCGGAGGTGTTCGCCAGCTCGGCAATGCGGAACAGGGCGGCCTGCAACCGCTCGCCTCGCTGGCGCTGCAGCACCTGCTGGCGCAGCACGCGGTTGGCTTCGCGCAAGGCCGCCGTACGCGTGGTGACCCGGCGTTCCAGCTCCTCGTGTGCCTGGCGGCGTTCCAGTGCCGTCTGCACGTGCTGCGCCACATAGGTGAGCAGCTCGCGGTCGTTGGGCGTATAGCGGGTGTCGTCGCGGTAGCTCTGCACCACGAGGGCGCCCACCACTTCGTCGCCGCGCTTCATGGGTACGCCGAGCCAGTCGTCGCTGGGCGGACCGATCGGCACGCTGGGGCCGGGCAGCTCCTGTTCCAAGTCGGTGCTTGAGCCCATCAAGGGGCGGCCGCCCTGAAGCACGTGCCAGGTCAGGCTGTTCTCGATGGCCTCGATGGGGCGGATCGTTTCCGGATCAGGCGGATCGTCGTCCACCGAGTCGACGAAATAGGGAAAGCGCACCGTGCGGCTCTGGGCGTCGTACAGCACGATGAAGAAATTCTCGGCGTACATGAGACTGCCGACAATGCTGTGCAGCGCCGTCATCATGTCGCGCATGTTGTGCTCGGCGCCCGCCTGCTCGGCGATGGCGTAGAGCGCGCGTTGCAGCCGCTCGGCCAGGGCCAGGCGGGAAATCGCCTCGTACAGGTTGGCCGTTTCCGCCAGCTGGCGCAGGCGGGCACCGGCCAGGCGGCCCAGCCAGCCGATCATGTCGGCCCAGGTGCCGCCGTCATGCTCGGGGATGGACAGGAACAGGGTCCGGTCGGTCTGCGGGTCGTTGCCCAGCTCGAACACCGACTCGCCGGCACCGGCCGGGGGCATGCTCTCGTGCCAGTCCACCCGGGCATCCGGCAGCAGGCAACGGGCAAAGGCCTCGCATTCGCCACGCACGACTTCGGCGTCGGCGGCCCGCAACAGGCGCTCGACGGCGTCATGCAACGGCTCGACCTCGCCGGAACCGGCCGTCTGCAAAGCGTGGCTTTGGGATGGAGCGATAGTCATCGCCTGACGTAGGTCCCGGTCGTGGTCGGTTCAGTCTATATGCGTTGCGGCGGTCGCGCGACGGGCCGGCCTCACCCGTCTCACGGGCCCTGCGCCTGAGCGTTGCAACCCCTCTGGACGGTCATAAACGGCAGCTATCCTGATTCCTGAAGGTGCCCTCCCCGGGGTGTTAGTAAAAAGTAAAACGAGCTACACTGACCCAACCACGGGCGTCGGCTTGCGCCGGGGTCCGGGGGGACATCAAGCCGCTTCCGATCAATGGTTTCCATGCGCCGAACCTTGCCCGCATTGCTTCTGCTCGTGCCGCTTATCGCGGCAGGCCGTGGCGTGGGCATGGCACCGGAAGGCACGGGCGAGCGCCTGTATGCCGAGCCGGTGGCTGCGGACGTGGCAGAAGGCAGCTCCGATCCCCAGAATTCCTCGGTTCCCCTCTGGCGCTCGCCGGATGGCCGGGCTCTTTCGGTCCGCTCCGACGACCGTCCCGACCCCACCAATCCGCTGGCGCCGCGTCCGCTGGGTGCCGGTCAGTACGTCTCCAATGGCGTGCAGTACGACCTCGGCCCCGATGTGCAGGCGCATGCCACGATCAGTGGCCAGGGCTGGATCAATTCCGCGGAATCCTGCGGCGCTTCCGCCAGCTCCCATGGCGACCGCTGCACGTCGCCGGGTGCGCCGCCGCGCATCGTCGGCAGCGAAGTGGGTGCCACCTGGCGGGGTTCGGGCTATAGCGTGGGTGTCGGCGTGGGCTCCACACGGCCGTCGGGCAACAGCCCGGCCCTGCCGCGCGTGCTGCCCAGCATGTCCACGCTCTCGGGCCTGCCGTTCGGTTCGCTCTCGTCCAGCACGGAGCTCAACGCGCATGGCCGTGTCGATCTTGGCGGCCGCAGTGGTATCGACGTGGGTGCCAGCTTCGGCCGCATCCGCCTGCTGCCGGGCAACCTGCTCGGTGTCGGTGCCGTCGACCAGAAGGCACTGAGCTTCGGCATCGACCGTGGTCCGCTCTACGGCACCATCACCGGTCGCAGCATGCAGCCGGAGCCGGGTGCGGGCCTGAATCCGGAGCGTCGCTGGAACTCCATCGACCTGGGCGTCACCTTCCGCCTGCCGTGGCGGGGTGAGCTGTCGGTGGGTGCGCAGAATGTCTGGTCGTCGGGCAATGGCCCGGCCAACAGCGGGCCCACGCTCACCGAGCCCGACCAGTCACGCACGCCGTACGTTCAGTACCACCAGGATCTTTAAGATCCAAAAAAAGGCCGCGAATCCGCGGCCTTTTCTGTGACCTGCTCCTGTAGGAGCGCGCCTCGCGCGCGACCGGTTGGAACGTTGCGCTCCGTAGTAAAGCAGCCCATGTGGTGCGTCACTCCGTAGAAAGGCTCGCCTGTCGGCCTCGCTCTCGGCGCGTGAGGCGTGGTCGCTTAGAGGCGACGGGGGCGGCCCTTGGCGCTCCGGCCTGCGGTGTCCCTCGGGAAAGGAGGAGCCGCTGCGCGGCTCAGTGTCTTATGGCTTCGCCCCTTCGGGCCCGGGGAGCGGGCGGGGTTTTTCGACTCGGCTCCTGCCTCGGCGAAAAAGGCCGGCCTTCCTGGCCGGCCCCCTTCGGGCCTTTTCCGCCCGCTCCCCTCACCTCCATCAAGTCGCGCCAAGGGCCGCCCCCGCCGCCTCTACCGATCTCACGGTGATCTTGTAGGAGCGCGCCTGCGCGCGACCGGTTGTCGCGAAAATTTTCATCGTTTGCGATACCTCGGTCGCGCGCAAGGCGCGCTCCTACTTAAGAGGCGGGTTTTACGTCAGTTGCCGGCCTTGCGCACCTTTACGTCGCCGCTGAACGACTCCAGGTGCACCAGCCCGCGACCGTCACCGATGGTTACCTTCAGCTCCTTGCCCGGACCATCGTCGTTGCGCGACGGGTTGCCCCAGTCGGTGCGGATGTCGCCACTGAAGGTGCTGGCTTCGAGCTTCGTGGACGCATTGTTCGGCAACTGCAACTGCACGTCGCCGCTCATGGCATCGACGGTGATCTTGCCGGCTGCGGACGGGCCGCCGTTGATCAGCGTGTCACCCGACACCGTGCTGAAGTTGGCGCTGCTCCATGGGCCGCCACCGATGGTCATGCGACCGGAGACGGTCTGCGCATCGACCTTGCTGATGACGGACGGCGCGGTGATGTCGCCGGAGACGGTTTGCAGGTCGGCCTTGTCGGCACGGCCGGCGAGGTCGATGGTGCCGCTCACCGTCTGCATCTGCACGTCGGGTGAGCGCACGTTGGCACGCACACGGCCACTGACCGATTCGACTTCGACTTTACCGCCGTCGAGGCCGTCGATACTCACCGGGGCGCTGACCACCTTCACCTCGACGCTGACGCCCTTGGGCACGCGCACGTTGAGGGTGGTGGATTGCATGGCTGCGTCGTTGCCCCAGCTGAACCACTTCTTGCCGTCGCCACTGCCGCCGCCTTCGATGCGGATGTCGATGCTGTTCGCATCGCCGTCGAGTTCCAGCGGGCGGGCGCCGTTGCCGAGCATGCCAGTGACCTGGATCTGGTTGCGATCCCAGGCGGTGACGGTGACGTCACCCTTGGCGTTGTCGATGCTGATCTTCGCGTTGGGGCGAATATCCTTCGACAGGTTGATGGGAGTGGAAGCCAGGGCCTGGCCGATCGACAAGGCCAGCAGCAGGGGGGCGATGTAGAAGGTTTTCATGGGGGAATCCTGCCTGTTCTGTTAGCCGGCTTGCTTGTCGAAGTTACGCAGGCGCTCACGCTGGCGTTCGGTGCGCAGCATCAGGCGTTGCAGGGCGGCGGAGTCGGGGGCCTCGCGCATCGCCTGGTTGAGCTCCATGCGGGTGGCATCGAGCTGGATCGCGGCACCGGCCAGTCGCGGGTCGGCAGGTTTCCATGCCGGGCCGACGGCCATGTCGTCGAGGGAGGTGGGTGCTACCAGATGCAGGCCGATGCCGCCTCCGAGGACTGCGACACCGGCGATGGCGGCGGCCATCAGCCAGGGGCGGGTCCGGCGCTGTCGCGGGGTGACGGCAGCGGCGGGGCGGCCTTCGTCGAGGCGCGCTTCGATACCGGCCCACAGGTCGCGTTGGGGCGCGACCGGGCGGTTGAGCGAGCGCATCTGGCGCAGGTAGTCGAGTTCGTTCATGGCGTATCTCCCAGCGCGCGGCGTAGCAGGCCGCGGGCACGGTGCAACTGAGCTTTGGAGGAACCCACCGCCATACCGAGCTCGATGGAGATTTCCTCGTGTTTCCAGCCTTCCACGTCGTGCAGCACGAGGACGGCGCGGGCCCGCGGCGGTAGTGCCGCGATGGCCTTTTCCAGTTCGGCGCGCTCGATGGCGCGCACGGGATTGTCGGTGTCGGCGATGTCGGGCAGGTGTTCGTCGTCGACGATGCTGACCGGATCGGCGTTGCGGGCGCGTATGGACATCAGCGCCACGTTCACCGCCAGGCGGTAGACCCAGGTACCGAAGGCGCTCTCGAAGCGGAAGCCGTCGAGCTTCTGCCAGGCGCGGACGAAGGCTTCCTGGGTGAGGTCTTCCGCCCGGGCATGGTCGAAGGCGGCCAGGCGCAGGATGGCGCCGTAGACGCGGTCGGAATGCTTGCGGTACAGGGTTTCGAAAGCCTTGCGATCGCCGGCCACGGCGGCCCGCACGATGTCGTCGTCGGTCGACGCGGCGGGCAGCTCAGGCTGCATGAATGAAGTGGCGGCGAGGCATAGGGCGTTCATCTTGCCAGCTTGGATGCCGGCAGGGGAGAAACGGTTTAAGGGGATGTTTCGGCCGCTTCGTCGGACCGCAGGGCGGTTTCGTCGGGACGAGGGCCTGGGAGGGTTGAAGTGGGGCTAACGGAGGGGTAGGGGCCGGTGTGGGTGTTTCGATTCGTCCGGTCGCGCGCAAGGCGCGCTCCTACAAACGCCGCTTCGGCCCGGCCGCGCAGGCACGGCTTTTGTGTAGGAGCGCGCCTCGCGCGCGACCGGCAATGCGAAAAGTCCACCCGACGCGCCCCTGTAGGAGCGCGCCTCGCGCGCGACCGGCGGTGCCGGAACCTCAGGCCACCCGTTCCGCCCGCTGATCCTGCGCCGCTTCCAGGGCCTTGCTCACCTTCTCCCGCTCGACCTTCAACCGCTCGGGCATGCGCTCACCGAACCCATCAAGGTACGTACCGATGGCATTGAGCTCCTCGATCCACCCCTCGACATCCACGTGCAGCAGCTCATCGACCGTGGTCGCCGGAATCGCCAGCCCCTCGGTATTGAGCTCGCCACGCGCCGGCACCGTGCCGATCGGAGTGTCGTGCCCGCTGGCCAGCCCCTGCACGCGCTGGATCATCCAGTCGAGCACGCGAAGGTTCTCGCCATAGCCCGGCCACATGAAACGACCATCGGCATCCTTGCGGAACCAGTTCACGTGGAAGATGCGCGGCAGCTTTGCGCCCGGCTTGTCGAACGACAGCCAGTGGGCGAAATAATCGGCGAAGTTGTAGCCGCAGAACGGCTTCATCGCCATGGAATCACGACGCAGCACGCCCACGGCACCGGTGGCGGCAGCCGTGGTTTCCGACCCCATCGCCGCGCCCACCAGCACGCCGTGCGCCCAGTCCTTCGACTCGAACACCAGCGGCACCAGCGACGGACGACGACCACCGAAGACGATGGCCGAGATTGGCACGCCCGCGGCGTCTTCCGATTCCGGCGCCCAGCTGGGGCACTGCTTCGCACTGACGGTGAAGCGAGAGTTGGGATGCGCGGCCGGACCGTTGGCCGGATCGTAGGGACGACCCTGCCAGTCGGTGACCGGCTTGCCGTCGTCGAGGCCTTCCCACCACGGACGGTTGTCGGCGGTGACGGCCACGTTGGTGAAGATGGCATCGTGGCCGAGCGTGGCCAGCGCGCTGGGATTGGTGTTGGCACCCGTGCCCGGGGCCACGCCGAAGTAGCCGGCCTCCGGATTGATCGCCCACAGGCGGCCGTCCTTGCCCGGCGTCATCCAGCAGATGTCGTCGCCGACCGTCCAGACCTTCCAGCCCGCCTTGCGGTAGCCCTCGGTGGGGATGAGCATGGCGAGGTTCGTCTTGCCGCAGGCCGACGGGAACGCAGCGGCGATGTAGTGCTTTTCGCCCTTCGGATTCTCGATGCCCACGATAAGCATGTGCTCGGCCAGCCAGCCTTCGCGGCGTGCCTGGTGGCTGGCGATGCGCAGCGCATGGCACTTCTTGCCCAGCAGGGCGTTGCCGCCGTAGCCCGAGCCGATCGACTTGATGGTGAGCTCTTCGGGGAAATGCATGATGAAGCGGCGATCCGGGTCGAGATCACCCGTGGAATGCAGGCCCTTCACGAAGCTGCCCTCGCGCTCGATGCGCGCCAGGGCAGGGGCGCCCATGCGGGTCATGATCTTCATGTTGGCGACCACGTAAGGGCTGTCTGTGATCTCAACACCGCAACGCGACAGCGGCGAGTCGATGGGGCCCATGCAATACGGGATCACGTACATCGTGCGGCCACGCATCGCGCCGTCGAAGAGGGCATCCATCTTCGCGTGGGCGTCGGCCGGCGCCATCCAGTGGTTGTTCGGGCCCGCGTCGTCCTGCTCCGGCGTGCAGACGAAGGTGAGGTGCTCGACGCGCGCGACATCCGAGGGATGCGAGCGGTGCAGGTAGCTGCGCGGGTTGGTGGTCTCGTTGAGCGGGAGCAAATCGCCGCTTTCGAGCATGGTTGCTACCAGTCGTGCGTATTCCTGGTCCGAGCCGTCACACCAGAGGACCGAAGCCGCTCCGGTCAGGCGGGCGACATCGTCGACCCATCGATTGAGGGCTTCCAGGGAACTGCCTTGCGAACGCATCCGTTGTGGTCTCCAGGTAAACGCAAGGCGCGACAGTAGTTTGCGCTTCCTGGTATTGGCAAGGCACGGCGCAGCAAAACGCGCGCCGGGCATTCAGCTTCAGCCGTGCGGCCTGGCGGGCGTGAGCGTGGCGATCATGTGTTCGACGTAGGCGTCGAATTCTTCGTGACTGATGCGCGGCAGGCCCAGAGTGAAGTTGAGTTGCAGGAAACCCACATAGGCCGCGTAGGTAAGGCGCGCGCGATGCAGCGCCGCCACCGGTTCGAGACCGGCTTCGCCGTAGAGGCGGGTGAGGAAGTCCATGCGCCGCTGCGAAACGCGCGCCATCACCGGCACCACCTGCGGATGGTCCAGTGCCTTCAGCAGGGCGGCATAGACACGGTGGGGCTGCAGCTCGTGCGCCACGCGGCGGAACAGTTCCGGAAAGCGCTTCAGCGGATCGGGGATGCGCTCGATTTCGGCAAGCACTTCGCGTTCGCCGTATTCTTCCCAGCGTTCCAGCGCTGCCTGAAGCAGCGCCTCGCGGGTGCGGAAATGCCAGTAAAAGCTACCCTTGGTGACGCCGAGGCGCCTCGCAAGCGCTTCGACGGCAAGGGCGCCGACGCCCTGTTCGGCGATCAGGGCTAGGGCGCCGTCTTCCCAGTCTTCGGCGGACAGACGGACGCGTTCGTTCTTGGCACCTTCGTTCATCGGCGCATGGTAACGGAGACAGGGCCATTTGCAATCCGGGGTACCCCCGGCATGCTGCATAAGACCTTGACTTTGCGGGGCTTGCATGTCCATACGCGAGCGTATTGACGGGTTCTGCCCCAAACCACATACTCGGCCGTATGGTAGCCCAACCGACCACCGTCCCCTCCACCCGGCAGCGCCTGGCCTCGTACGACGGCCTCGCCCTGGCAACCCAGCACTGGCGCGGCGAGCGCGAGCCCGCGCTGGTGTTCGCGCACGGCTTCGGCCAGACCCGGCACGCCTGGAACGGCAGCGCCCGTGCCCTGGCGGGCCAGGGCTACGACGCCACCACCTTCGACGCGCGCGGTCATGGCGAGAGCGCCTGGGCAGCCGACGGCGAATACCATATGGAACAATTCGTCGGCGACCTCCTGGCCGTCACGAAGCACGCCACGCCCGCTGCGGGCCGCAAGCCCGTGCTGATCGGCGCCTCCATGGGTGGCCTGCTGGCCATGGTGGCCGCCGGTGAGCCGGAATACGCCGCGCCGTTCTCGGCCCTGGTGCTCGTGGATATCACGCCGCGCTGGGAGACGAAGGGTGTCGAGCGCATCCTCGGCTTCATGCGCGCCCACCCTGATGGCTTTGCCAGCTACGACGAGGCGGCCTCGGCCATCGAGGCTTACCTGCCGCATCGTCGCGAACGCAAGACGGAAGAACAGCTCAAGCCCCTGCTGCGCCAGGGCGACGATGGTCGCCTGCGCTGGCACTGGGACCCGGCCATGCTCGACGGCGTGGTCCACGAGAGCGAGCGCTACCAGCCCCGCCTGTTCGCCGCCGCGGCGAACATCCAGGTGCCGGTGCTGCTGCTCTCTGGCGCGCGCAGCGACGTGGTGTCCAGCCACACCGTCGACGAATTCCTCCGCGTGGTGCCGCATGCGCGTCATGTCTCGCTGGCCGATGCCACCCATATGGTGGCCGGCGACGCGAACGACGCCTTCACCCGCGAGATAGCACGGTTCGTCGAAACACTTTCCTGAGACGCTTTTCGTAGTAAACCCGGCATCGAGCCGAACGTAATGAGGTGACACCCATGTCTGCGATCCTGGTTGTGCTGGCGGCGCTCATCGCCTCCGGTGCATGTGCCTACCACCGCACGTCCCTTAAGACGTGGGCCATCGCCACGGCGGTGACGACGCTCGTCGTCGGCATCCTTGCCGGCGCCCCGATCACCACCATCGTCCTGCTGATCCTGCTGGCGATCGTGGCCGTGCCGCTGCTGATGGTCGACTTCCGCCGAAAGAAGATCTCGGCACCGCTGCTGTCGATGTTCGCCAAGGTCACGCCGAAGCTCTCCGAAACGGAGCAGACGGCGCTGGAAGCCGGCACCGTCGGTTTCGAAGGCGAGCTGTTCTCCGGCAAGCCGAACTGGTCCGAACTGCTGAAGCAGCCGAAGCCGGAACTATCGGTGGAAGAGCAGGCCTTCCTCGACGGCCCGGTCGAAGAACTGTGCGCCATGGTCGACGACTGGCAGATCAGCCACGAGCTGGCCGACCTGCCGCCGGAAATCTGGGACTTCGTGAAGAAGCACAAGTTCTTCGGCATGATCATCCCGAAGAGCTACGGCGGTCTCGGTTTCTCGGCGCTGGCCCACTCGGCCGTGTTGCAGAAGCTGTCCAGCATGTCCGCCACGCTGTCGTCCACCGTGGCCGTGCCCAACTCGCTCGGACCGGGCGAGCTGCTGATGCACTACGGCAGCGACGAGCAGAAGAACCACTTCCTGCCGCGCCTGGCCGATGGCCGCGAGATTCCCTGCTTCGCGCTTACCGGCCCGTACGCAGGCTCCGATGCCACGTCCATTCCTGATTTCGGCATCGTCTGCAAGGGCACGTGGAACGGCGAGGAAACCGTCGGCATCCGCCTCACCTTCGACAAGCGCTACATCACGCTGGCGCCCATCGCCACCATCGTGGGCCTCGCCTTCCGCATGTACGATCCGGACAAGCTGCTGGGCGACAAGGACGACCTGGGCATCACGCTCGCCCTGCTGCCCCGCGAAACCCCGGGGCTGCAGATCGGTCGCCGTCACTTCCCGCTCAACACGCCGTTTCAGAACGGCCCGATCCACGCCAAGGACATGTTCGTTCCGCTGTCCGTGCTGATCGGTGGCCCGCACATGGCCGGCCAGGGCTGGCGCATGCTGGTCGAGTGCCTGTCAGTGGGTCGTGCCATCTCGCTGCCGTCCAACGCCACCGGCGCCTCGCGCATGGCCGTGGCCGCCACCGGTGCCTACGCCCGTATGCGCAAGCAGTTCGGCCTGGCCATCGGTCGTTTCGAAGGCGTGGAAGAAGCCCTGGCCCGCATCGGCGGCCTCACCTACGCCACCCAGGCGCTGTCGCGTGCCACGGCCGCTGCCGTGGACCGTGGCGAGAAGCCGGCCGTGCCCTCGGCCATCGCCAAGTACCACGCCACCGAATGGTCGCGTCAGATCGCGGCCGACGCGATGGACGTGCACGGCGGCAAGGGCGTGATCCTCGGCCCGAAGAACTACATGGGTCGTGGCTGGCAGGGCGTGCCCATCGCCATCACGGTGGAAGGCGCGAACATCATGACGCGCAGCCTCATGATCTTCGGCCAGGGTGCCATCCGCTGCCACCCATACGTGCTGAAGGAAATGCAGACGCTCGGCATCGCCGATTATCGCGAGCGCCTGAAGACCTTCGACAAGGTGCTGTTCGGCCACATCGGTTTCGGCTTCTCCAACGCGGTGCGCAGCTTCGTGCTGGGCCTCACGGCGGCGAAGATCGGCGACACCGCCGGCGATGCCTACACCCGTCGCTACTACCGCAAGCTCAACCGCTACTCGGCGGCGCTGGCGCTGTGCGCCGACGTCTCGATGGGCGTGCTGGGCGGCAAGCTGAAGTTCAAGGAAAAGCTCTCGGCCCGCCTCGGTGACGTGCTCTCGTACCTCTACATCGCCAGCGCGATGCTCAAGCGCTACGAAGACACCGGCCGTCCGGAATCCGATCGCCCGCTGCTCGCCTGGGCGTTCCACGAGTGCATGTGGCGCATCCAGAACGCGCTCGACGGCGTGATCCGCAACTTCCCGGTGCGTCCGGTGGCGTGGTTGCTGCGCGCCCTGGTGTTCCCGTGGGGCCGTCGCGAAGTGCCGCCGTCCGATCGCCTGGGTCGTCGCGTCGCCGCGCTCATCACGGCGCCCAGCGAAGCCCGCGACCGTCTGATGACCTGGTCGTACATCACGCCCACGGCCAACAACACGGTCGGTCGCATGAACGCGATCCTGCCCGACGTGATCGCCGCCGAGCCGGTGGAGCGCAAGTTCGTCAAGGCGCTCAAGAGCGGTCAGCTGCGTGCCCACACCTACAACGAGCAGCTGGTGGAGGCCGAGAAGCTCGGCGCCATCAACGCGGCAGAGCGCGAGCTGCTCCAGCGCGTGCGTGACGCCGTGGCCGAGTTTATCTCGGTGGACGACTTCGATGGCGAAGAACTGCGCGCCGCCGTAGTGCGCAAGGCTGAGAAGATGCAGGCGTCGAAGGCGGCGTAAGCCTAGAGGAAAACGCGTAATAAAAAGGCCGCGAGCAATCGCGGCCTTTTTTATTCCCTGTAGGAGCGCGCCTTGCGCGCGACCGGGTGAAACGATATCGATGGATACACCTCGCGATACCCGGTCGCGCGCAAGGCGCGCTCCTACAGGGGCAGTTGTCTCCATGACGCCGGGTTACCGCTCGCACGGGAGCGACGTCCCATGGCCCGTCGCGCTCCCCAACGCGCCGGGGCCATTTCATCGCGCCGGTGCTGCTACCGGCACGATGTCCCCTGCCTGTCGGTCCCGCACGAGCGGTAACCCGGCGTCACGGAGTAGTTCAAAGGTCCGGCTTCAACATGGCCTGGACGATGGTTCATGGCGAATCGAACCGAAGTGACCCGGTCCAGGCGGATCAGAGATATTCCACCGTCAACGTTGCCTTGCCCCCGATGCTTCCCGAAAGAAAAGCGCCAGCCAGCCTGTAATAGCGGGCCGCCAATTCAAGTGTGATGTTGCCTTTGACCGAAGGTATGATCCATGACGTATTCATGGCCAGGGGTGTACTTCCGCGCAGGATCTGGAGTCTGACTCCCTGGGCGGTGGAATCCGCCGTGGGTGCGAGTTCCGTGCTTGAATTTCCCGGCGTGGTCGCATCCCTCATGCTTAACCTGAGTGATTTTCCCGCAAGGTTGCAATCCATCGAGATATCGAAGCGTTTTGAATAGGCAGACGGCCCTGGTGCTGAGAGCGTCGTGGCAGCGATGTCGTCGAGTCGGATAGCCTGATCAGTGAACGCGCAGGTGGGTAGCGGAATATTGACTGTTTGATTATTGCTTGGACTGAGTACGAGCGATGGGTAGCTCACCGGACTCATGTGGAAGGTGATTCGTTGTGACGTTGAAGTCATGAGGCTTCCCCGGCCAAGAATGCGGTAGCGCATATACGTGGCTCTTCGCGTATCTGTATTGCCAGTCGGTGGAAGAGCGCCGGCGTTGATGGTTTCGTCGATGTTCCTGACCGGGGTCTCCGTCAGCGATGATCCGACCCCCGCTCCGATTTCCGTGACATGCTGGAAAATATACAGGGGTGACGTAGGTGTCATTTGATAAGCAGAATAGATTCGTCCGCCATAAGAAATATCGGTTACATACGTCAACGGTCCTGTAATACGTATCGCGATTGCAACCCGTTCGTTGGCGGCACACCCCGAGAAGTAGTTTCCACCGCGACCAGTAACCATCCAGTCGCTGCTGGAGAGGGCGCTTCCCAACGGCGCTTCTCTCTTCTCGATGGGAACGTTTATGGTATTTCCATACGTTCCACCTCCGGCATTGCCCGTGCATGCAAGCGTTGTTCCGGAGAAACCAAGAAACAACAAGGGCGATAGCGCAATGAATGTGAGCCGTGTCCCGGGCGATCGTAAAGAATCCAGGGGCTGGGTGTGAAGGATCGTCATCATGGTGTATGCAACACTGCAGAGGCATCGACCATGGCGCCGTAGTCATCAATCCACTGGAAGCTGACCTTGCCGCTATCGGCGCGCGTCCCCGGTTTTCCCGTGCCGACCTCCATGCGCACACTGGCATGCGGAGGAATCATGGCGGGCTCTTTCGTTGCGCTGCCGTCATGGAGGCTGGCTTCGTTGATGGAAACGTAATAGCTTGTGGGATTGGTGACATCGATGTGGAGATGCTCCGCATCGCCACCGAGGCGCCAGGTAAGCCTGGATGCGGCATCCCTGGGCGCGCCTTGCAAGGCCTTGGGTCGGAAAAAGAGCTTGATGCGCGTGCGTACCGCCAGCTGAAGCGTATTCTTTCCCTGGGATTCCTCCGGGGCAGGTGGGATCTCCAGAACATTGAGGTAATAGACCGTCGCGCGATCGGTCGCCATCGGTTTGTCGGGCATGGGCAGATAGGTAAGGCGCAGGGTCTGCCCCTGGCCGGGCTCCAGTCGTGTCAGCGGTGGCGTGAGCACGAATGGCACGCGGATCGTACGAGGGCGCGCATTGGCATCGCCATCGTCGATCCAGCTCTGCACCATGGCGGGTACCTTGCCCTGGTTGGTGATCTGGATCGTCTGCTCCTTGCTGCCTTCGTTGAAGACGACTCGCGTGCCGCCCACGACGACGCCCGCATGAGCGGGTATGAGCGTGGACGTGGCGATCAGGCCGGCGCATGCCAGCAGGCGGATCTTCCGTGGAAACATGGTTGACCTCGGGGAAAGGGATGGAGCGCGTACCGGCGGCCGGGGTAGGCGGCCGCCGGTAGCGAATGGCTTACTGGTAGACGACGTCGAAGGTAGCGTTGGCACGGATCGTGCCTTCGCCGGCCGGGCCGGTGGCGTAATAGGCCACGGTGTGGTCCAGCGCGATATCGCCGTTGGTCGTGTCCTTCCACGAGCTGGCGGTGGGCGCGGCGTTGAACTGCTGCACTTCACCTTCGGTGTTGTAGATGGCCAGCTGCACGTTGGTGGCCGTGCTGGTGGTGTCCGGCTTCAGGTGACCCGTGACCGGATCGGCAAAGTTGGCGCTGGTGAACTTCACCGCCACCTTGCGGCCAGACGCCGAGGTGCAGGTGAGCTTGATGGGCAGCACATGGTGACCGGCGGTCTGGCCTTCGGCGGAAAGGGCGCCGGCATCGACCGGGGTGAGGTTGACGGTGAGGTTGTCGGCGCCGGAGGAGGTATCGCAGGTGGACGCGACGATCTCGCCGGTGAACTGCACGGTGCCTGCCGTAGCGAACGTGGGCGCAAAAGCCAGCGAGGCGGCGAGAAGGAGGAGCTTGGTCTGCATGAGGTGACGTTCCTTGCGTTGATGAGGTGCGTTGGGCCCGGGTGGTGTGGGTCCGACGGCTTTCGCCCGGGCGGAAAGCCGTCGGTCGTGGAGGATCAGTCGTAGGAAACGATGACCGTGGCGGCACTGGAGACACTGCCCTGGCGTACCTGCTCCACGCCGAGGCGGAAGTAGTACGCCAGTGCGGCGTACGTCACGGCACTGCCGGCAATCGGAAGGCTGACGCGAAAACCCGACGCGGAGAGGACATCGCGCCGCGTCGCGTCGATGAGATGCAAGGCGACGCCTTTTGCATCACCGGTGTTTGCATACTGCGCGGCTGCCGGTCCCGTCGTCGTACCGGAGAACTGCAGGTACGCATTGCGCACGCCACGGCAATTCACCAGACGAAGTTCGAACGGTGTTTCGCTCGACGGTACGGGGGCATCGTTCAACGAGGTGAGCTCGTCGGCGCGAAGCGACGGCATCGTCACGGATTTCGCGGCGTCGTCGACATGGACATCGCAGGTACCTGCCCGCACCTTGCCCTGGAACGTCAGCGAGCCATCGGCCAGCGCTGGCCATGGCATCAGCAAGGCCATGGTCAGGATGAGCGGGCAGGGGAAATGCGGCATGGCGGCGACCCGTCAGAAGTAGGTGATGCTGACGTTGAACGTCGTGCTGATGTCGCCAGCGGTGATCGACCCGGTGCTTTTCTTGAAGTAAGCCGCACACAGCGGAACCGACTGGCTGGCACTTGACACGGTGACGGCGCGTGTCGCTCCCGGCGTGATGTCATTGCCGGTGACGGTACACGACGTGTGCCCCAGCCAGATGGCCGTATGCGGTGCGGCGGCCGTGGCCTTGTTCTTGAAGACAGTGGTGGTGTCGGTATCGCGATCCGCCGTGGTGCCAAACGTAAGGTCGGCGCGCGTGACGCCCGCGCAGCCTGTGAGCTGGAGTGTCAGCGGTGTATTGCTGGCGGCTATGCGTCCGTTGGTGAGCATGTCTTTCGCCGACATCTCTGGCAGCGTTATCGTTGGGTTGCTTGGTGTGCAGGTGCCGGCCTTCACGCGTCCCGTGAGCGTGATGGTGGCTGCATTCTGGGCCTGTGTGGGCAGAGCGGTGAGCAAGGTGATGCCGAGGGCGGTCATCGTGAGCAGGGCATGTTTCGTCATGAAACGGTCTCGGTCGTGGAAGGATTTCAGTTGTAGGTGACGCCGACGGTGATCGTGGCGCTGACGTCACCGGCAGTGACATCGTCGTTGCCCTTGTTCCAGTACGTAGCGCACATCGGCAGGGTCTGGTCGGGTCCGGTGATGAGCATGGAGTGGGTAGAGCCAGGTGCCTGCACCGAGCCACTGGTAGGGCAGGCGCCCGCGGCATTGGCACGCTGCAACCAGATCGTCAGGTGAGGTGCCGGTGAGGTAGCGGTGTTGCGGAATGTGTCCGTCTGCCCCGGATCGTTGTCCGACGCCGAACCGAACGTGAATTTTGCCGAGGCTACGCCGGCGCAGCCGCTCAGTTCGATATCGAACAGTCTGGCACTCTCGGCCACTCGTCCATGCGCCTTGATGTCGCCGGCTGAAATTTCATCCCAGATCACGGCGGGGTGATTGACCACGCAGGTGCCAGCCGTGATCTTTCCGTTGAGGTTGATCTGGCTGTCCGCAAGACCCGGGACAGGAAGACATAGCGCGCAGAACATCACCATCGCGATCACGGAGATACGCCGGAGTCGTCGATGGACATTGGCAGGAGAATGAGTTGTGGGACGCCTCATGTGGATGCCTCGTTCAGGGGGAGGGGATCAGTGATAAGCAACACTGACGGCGATGGTTGCGCTGACATCGCCAGCGGTAACGTTGTTGCTTCCGGTGTTCCAGTAGGTGGCGCATAGCTTCATGACCTGGTCTGCGCTGCCGATGGCCCATGTGAAGGGTGATCCGGGCACAAAGGTCGAGTAATGCGCGGGACAGTTGCCCGACGTGTCCGTGCGTTGTATCCAGATCGACAGGTGCGGTGCCGGCGTGCCGGCGGTGTTACGGAACGTGTCCTTCTCGATGGGGTCACGGTCACTGACGGAGCCGAAGGTGATGGATGCCGACGACACGCCAGCACATCCACTGAAACCCAGATCGAAGAACTTCGTACTGCGGGATATGCGGCCGTGTGCGCGGATGTCGGCCGCGGACATCGGATCCCATGCCACGATGGGGCGGGTGACTTCGCAGGTGCCGGGGCTCACCTTGCCGCTGATGCTGACCTGGCTGTCTGCCCTTGTAGTACCCACGAACAGTGTCTGAAGAAGCACCGCAACGGCGATACCTGATGTGATCTTGATCTTCACAGGGAAGCCTCCGCCTGTACCGGTGGCCTTTCGATGCGACCGGGATGACAGATAGCCTCTGTCATGCGCAGGCCGCTGGTGTCGGACGTTTCCGGCACGGCATAGTCGAGGCGACACTGCTCGGTATCGGCCTGACCGACCACCAACGTCTTGTGATCGCCCTGCACGCGAATCATGCCGCCCTGGCCCACCGTGCCCACCCGTTCGCCGGCTTCGTTGCGTACATCGCTACCGAAGGGAATGTCGAGGGGACCATCCGGTGCCCTGGCATGGATATAGACGGTGGTATCGATCTTCGTGGCAAAGGTGAGCTTCACCATCGCGCCGGCCGTGGGAACCACCCGCTGGCTCGTCTGCAACAGCTCCACGTCGTGCGAGAGTCCCTGGGGATCGATGCTGACGCTGTTCCAGCGATAAGGCGTAACCTGCGGCACGACCGCGAAGCCGTTCCGGGCAACGCGGGTCTCGCCCTGGCCCACGTAGGCACCCCGTGCGCCACGGGCTTCCACGAGCACGAAGCCATCGCTGATGGTCGGGCTGAGATTGATGCCGCCGCCGTGGGCAACGATGGCACCGGACGCACCGATCGCCGTCGTAGTGGCGTCCTGCGAGCGGGCCATCATGGCGCTCCACTGGGCCAGCGCGCTGGTGTACGACGCACTGGCGTAGTACGAAGCGGAGTCGCCGCGTGTCTGCGAGGCACCGATGTTGTAGCCCAGGTTGCCGCGATCCCCGGCGGTGCCGTTGATCGAAGCCTGCGCACTCGTATCGCGGCGGCTGCGCTGCAACGATGTGCTGAGGCTGGGTGCGCGGCTGCTTCCGCCCAGCGGCATGCTCAGGGTGAACTGGATGCTGTTGTCGTTACGGCCGACGATATCCCGCGTCCGCATTGCCGAGATGCTGTAGCTCGCTGTGCGAACGGCGCTCTGGAAGCCGATCTGATAATCGGTCTGCGTGCCACGGCTCGACCAGTAGCGGACATGACCGCCACTGACATAAAGCGATGACCTGTCGCCAATACGTTGCGAAAGGTTGAACTGAAACCGCCGTTTCGCACGCGATAGCGTATAGCCCACATCTTCCCCGCCACGTGACTGCGTGGTTTCCGCCAGCGTGTAAAAACCTTCCGTACTGTAGCGATACGCCGCCAGTCCGAAGTTGGTGCCCGCATCGGCGAAGTTGCGCTGGTAATTAAGGCGGAAGCTGCTGCCGTTATGGCTTCGGCGGCGTTGCAAGGTTGCGCGCGCCACGGTCATGTCGGCGCCGAACGCACCCCATCGCGTATTGATGGCGCTACCGGCCAGTACCGCGCGGTAGTCGTTGCTGAGCTGCGCGCCGCCGATAAGGGTCAGGTAATTGTTCATGCCATGCGCCCAGATTCCTTCGGTGAACAAGGGCTTGTCGCCATCACGGGACTGCGTCATGCGCAAGCGACCAGCAGTGACACTGAAACGGGACACGCCTTCGCGCAGTGCCTGGGGAACGGCAGCAAAGTTCACGGTGAAGCGCTGCTCGCGCCCATCGGCCTCGTGAACGGTGACCTCAAGGTCGCCGCCATAGCTGGTCGGGTAGAGGTCGTTGATCTCGAAGGGGCCAGGAGCGACGGTTACCTCATAGAGGACATAGCCATTCTGGCGGATGGTGACACGCGCCTCGGTCGTTGCCATGCCACGAACCACGGGCGCATAGCCGCGCAGCGCATCGGGAAGCATGCGGTCATCGCTGACCACCTGGGCGCCGACGAACCCCACGCCATCAAACAACAGGCCACTGGTATAGCTCTGTCCCACCAGAAGCTGGCTTCGCCAGCCCGGAATATCACGCTCCAGTGAATTGGTGAACGACTGGTAATGCGTGTCGGTGCGCGTGCTGTACTGGAGCGATCCGCGATGACGAAGCCGCCAGGCACCGAGATTCAGTCCGCCCATGAGGCTCGCATAGGCATTGGTATTCCCGCGTGTCCGTTGGGCATTCAGCGTGTAATCGAGAAACGACGCTGTCTCGCCGTAGTTCCAGAGCACAGGATCGACATAGCCCCGCGGATCATTGGCCATCACAGCCTGGGGAAGGCTGAGGCTGAGGCGAAGTGCATGACTGTCGTAGGTGGCAGTTGCATCCGGAACGAGCGCCTTGAGGTCGATGCAAGCGGCCTCACCAGAGGGCGCGTTCGCCAGTACGTCCGCACGGACACCTGCGACGGTGAGCAGGTTGATCGTGAGGCAGGGCGCTGCATGATCGGGAACATCGGTGGATACGAAAACGATCTCCCGCCGATCCAGCACAACGCCGTTGACGACAAGATCCAACTGCTTCGGCCCGGCCTCTACAGGATTGCCGGCGGCATACCGTGAGAGATCCACTTCGTCGCCATCCATGAGGAAAGCACTGTTGAACGTAATGGCGCTTCCACCCGGCGCTGCCGAAGCGTCTGCTGCGCATACAGGGTTGGCAGCCGACAGCAGGGCAGCGGCGATGGCCAGGGTAAGAGCGTTGTAATGGACCGGCCTGAACGGTTTTTGGCCGCAGCAGTCCCTTGCCCCGTTTGTCACAGGCATGTCGCGCACTCGTCGTTCCATTGGTCTGTGTTGCACGCCATCGCGTTGCGCATCGATGAATGCGCGACGTAGATGCAGTGATGGCGGTGATCCTCCCCGGGCAAGCGAAGGCTTGCCACGTCGCCGGACTGGGCCGGCTTGAGGAAAAGATTAGGGGTAGGGGATTTATCTGACTATTAGGACTTGTCCTAAAAACTAGTGGCTATTCGGCAAGTTTGTGATGTGCGACACACTGTCGTGTGTTGGTCGTTTTTCTCATTGAATGGTTTTGTTGCATGTGATTGGGGTTTGTTGTTGCGCAGTTGTGTGGGGTTCGCTTCGTAGG
The DNA here is from genome assembly GCF_023699965.1 of Luteibacter anthropi. Lineage (NCBI taxonomy): Bacteria > Pseudomonadati > Pseudomonadota > Gammaproteobacteria > Lysobacterales > Rhodanobacteraceae > Luteibacter > Luteibacter anthropi. Next base: position 581,199 of record NZ_CP077072.1, on the reverse strand, counting down.
GAGGGCTCGCCTGTCGGCCTCGCGCTCGGCGCGTGAGCGTGGCGGCGAACGAGGCGACGGGTGCGGCCCTTGGCGCTTCGGCCTGCGGTGTCCCTCGGGAAAGGAGGAGCCGCTGCGCGGCTCAGTGTCTTATGGCTTCGCCCCTTCGGGCCCGGGGAGCGGGCGGGGTTTTTCGACTCGGCTCCTGCCTCGGCGAAAAAGGCCGGCCTTCCTGGCCGGCCCCCTTCGGGCCTTTTCCGCCCGCTCCCCTCACCTCCATCAAGTCGCGCCAAGGGCCGCCCCCGCCGCCTCTCCACACGTCGCGGCAGCTTGTTGTAGGAGCGCGCCTGCGCGCGACCGGTTATCGCGAACACCATCATCGTTTCGATTCCACCGGTCGCGCGCAAGCACGCTCCTACAGGGATGCGGTGTCGCACGATGGATCGCCGATGCGACCGGCACCACCTCACGACTAACCTGATGTAGCTACTGCCGTGCAGGAGCGCGCCTGCGCGCGACCGGTTGTCGCGAACACCATCATCGTTTCGATATCACCGGTCGCGCGCAAGCACGCTCTTACAGGGATGCGGTGTCGCAAGATGGATCGCCGATGCGACCGGTGCCACCTCACGACTAACCTGGCGTAACTACTGTCGTGTAGGAGCGCGCCTGCGCGCGACCGGTTATCGCGAACACCATCATCGTTTCGATACCACCGGTCGCGCGCAAGCACGCTCCTACAGGGATGCGGTGTCGCACGATGGATCGCCGATGCGACCGGCGCCTCCTCACGGCTAACCTGGCGTAACTACTGTCGTGTAGGAGCGCGCCTGCGCGCGACCGGTTGTCGCGAACATCTTCATCGTTTCGATGCATCCGGTCGCGCGCAAGGCGCGCTCCTACAGGGATTGCGTGGCGCTGGATGGATATCGAAACGATCGGCGCCAAAGCCGATGCAACGTCATCGCGCTTACTGGCAAACCGAGGCGCTGGGTTCCTGCGTGCGCAGGAACGACGGGGGTGATTTTTGAGAATATTTCCATACCCAAACGCATCCGCAATTTGCTACGGTGTGCGCGTTGTCTGCTCGTTCGTTGATGGCTCGGCAGACAACCATCGCTCGACGTATCGAGAAAGACGCGGAACGGAGGTGCGTCAACACCTCCGCCCGCTGACCAAACCAACCGCTTAGGAGTTGATTATGGCTGTGCCAAATCTTAAGGCATTCTCACACCCACCGTCTGTCCCGGACGGTCCAGGGACGTCCTAAACGCTCGTCAGGACGCGGCTAACGCCCGCGTTCGTCCTGATTCCTCACTGTTTCTGGCGCTGCCGTCCTACCCGGCGCGTAGCGCCCTGCTCGTGAGAAAACCGGACAAAACGCGGGACTCGTGAGATCTCGTCGCCCGAGTCGATGAGGGGCACGGCCCTTGGCGTGCCCCGCTCGGAAGGCGGCGCTTTAGGGAAAACCAACGAGATGAGTGATCCGAAAGACGAAGGCGTCCTCGGCGAGGGGAGCTTTGGCCTGAATGTCGAGGCCAGCATGGATACGTTGATGAATGACGCGACCGCGTGGCAGGCGTATGCCGAGGCGATGCAGTCGGTGCTGACCGAATACATGGCGGAAACCGAGTTGCCGAATCAGCGGTGCGTCGCCAGGGCGATGTCCGGCGTCAACGTGCTGTATCGCATGGGCCTGCAATGCACCAGGCAGGCGAACGTGCGGCGTATGTGGGACGAGGTGCGTGCCTTAGGAGGGGCGAAATGATCGTGGGGCTGTGGGAAGTGGGTGTGGCGCTGGTGTTGCTGGTGGTGAACCTGCTTGTCTACATGAGCAGTTATGGCCAGAGGTGTTCGCTGGCGACGGGGGCGCGGATATTTTCGGTGTTGTCGTTTGTGGCGTTTATCGCCGGGTCGTTTGCCGTGGGGGATATGGCGGCGCATGGGTGTTTGCTGCCGCGGGAGGTATGGCCGGGGATGGTGTTTGAAGCGGCGAGTGCGGGGTTAGTGGGTGCGTCACTGGGGGCGGTCTGGCTTTGGGGGATGTCGCGGTAGCGATGCGCCTGACGACACCGTATCCCTGTAGGAGCGCGCCTTGCGCGCGACCGAGGTATCGCAAATGATGAAAATTTTCGCGACAACCGGTCGCGCGCAGGCGCGCTCCTACAAGATCACCGTGAGATCGGTAGAGGCGGCGGGGGCGGCCCTTGGCGCGACTTGATGGAGGTGAGGGGAGTGGGCGGAAAAGGCCGCGTAGCGGGGCCGGCCAGGATGGCCGGCCTTTCCTGCCGAGGCACGGAGGCCGAGTCAGGAAACCCCGCCCGCTCCCCGGGCCCGAAGGGGCGAAGCCATAAGACACTGAGCCGCGCAGCGGCTCCTCCTTTCCCGAGGGACACCGCAGGCCGGAGCGCCAAGGGCCGCACCCGTCGCCTCGTTCGCCGCCACGCTCACGCGCCGAGTGCGAGGCCGGAAGGCGAGCCCTCCCTACGAAGCGACGCACCACAAGGACCGCTTTACTACGGAGCGACACCATTCCAACCGGTCGCGCGCGAGGCGCGCTCCTACAGGGGGATGGCTTGTTGGGTGGGGCATTCGGTCTGGCGTTGGATGACTTCCAGCAGGCGGGCTTCCACGTCGTCGCGAGTGTGCGAGCGAAATAGTGCAGGGGCCGCGCGGCGCAGGGACTGGCAGTCGAGGGACGCGAGGCGGTCGCGTACCTGGAGCAGCTGGCCCGGGTGCATGCTGAATTCTTCCAGGCCCATGGCCAGGAGCAGGGCGGTGAATTGCGTGTCGCCTGCGATTTCGCCGCAGAGGCTGACGGGCTTCTTTGCGCGACGGCCGGCCGCGATCACATGCGCGATGAGGCGCAGGAACGCGGGCTGCAATGGGTCGTAGATGCCTTCAAGCGCGTCGTTGTTGCGATCAGCAGCGAGCACGTACTGCGCGAGGTCGTTCGTGCCGATGGCGAGGAAGTCGGCCTTTTCGAGGATGGGGCCGATGCCGATGGCGGCGGCGGGCACTTCGATCATGGCACCGATGTCCAGGCGCTCGGGCAGTTCCTGGCCTTGCTCGGCGAGTTCGGCGCGCGCCTTCTTGATGAGGGTGCGTACCGAGATCAGTTCGCCCACGTGCGTGACCATGGGAATCAGCACGCGCACCGGTCCATAACAGGCTGCACGCAGGATGGCACGCAGCTGCACGCTGAAGATATCCGCGTAACGCAGCGACAGGCGGATGCCTCGCACGCCCAGTGCCGGGTTGTCTTCGCCACGAATGGCGAGGCCCGCGGCATCGGCCTTGTCGGCGCCGAGGTCGAGCGTGCGGATGGTGACCGGCTGGCCGCCCATGCCGAGTACGAGATCGCGATAGGCGACGAACTGTTCTTCCTCGGAAGGCAGGCCGCGCTGGCGAAGGAACAGGAATTCGGAACGGTACAGGCCCACGCCATCAGCGCCACGCGCACGGGCGAGCGTAATATCGCTACTCATTTCCGCGTTGGCATAAAGACGGATATGGGCACCGTCGCGGGTAAGCGTCGGCGCGGAGGCGAGCGCAGCGAGACGCCGCCCTTCGGCCGCCGCCTGGCGCTGCCACTGGCGGTAACGGGTGAGATCCTGCGCCGTGGGGTGCACGATGACTTCGCCGTTCTCGGCGTCGATCAGCACGAGGTCGTCGTCGTTGATCGTGGCCAGGGCATCCTTCGTGCCTACCAGCATGGGCAGGTTGAAGCTGCGCGCAAGAATCGCACTGTGCGAATACACGCTGCCGGCACTGCCGATGACGCCCAGCAGCCCCTGTCCGGCCATGCTGGCAAGATCGGCGGGTGCCACCGTATCGCTCACCACGATTTCGCCCACGCGCGAGGCGATCTTGCGCTCTTCGCGACTGGACTGCTGTTGCAGGGCCGTCATGACCCGTCCGATGACCTGGTCGATGTCTTCGCCGCGGCTCTTCAGGTAGGGGTCGTTCATGGCGTCGAAGACGGCGGCGAGGCGATCGCGCTGCATCTTCAGGGCCGCGCTGGCGGTGTAATGGCCAACGGAAACCAGTTCGTCGAGGCCGCGAAGCAGTTCCTCGTCATCGAGCAGCAGGCTGTGCGCGTCGATGAAGTCGCCCACTTCGCGGGCGAGGGCGCCGTGCAGCTTGCCGCGCAGTTCGTGCAGCTCGGTGCGGGCGGTATCGAGGGCCTTGTGCAGCCTTTCGATTTCGGGGCCGACTTCGGCCTCGTCGAGCATCCGGGTGTCTACCGCGAAGATGCTCGGCTGGACCAGACGCGCCCGTCCGAGGGCCATGCCTCGTGCGGCTTGCGTACCGGTCAGCACATGTCTCATGCAGGCCTCTCGAAAATGTCGTGTCGCATGGTTACTGGCCTTCGTCGAACTTGTCGTTGAACAGCTTTACCACGGCAGCGAGGGCGGCTTCGGCATCCGGGCCTTCCGCCCGGATGGTCAGCGGCGTGCCGAGGCCCGCCGCCAGCATCATGACGCCCATGATGCTCTGCGCGTTGACTTCGCGTCCCTTGCTGATGAGGTGCACCGTCGATTTGAAGCTGGAGACGAGCTGGACAAGCTTGGCGGACGCCCGGGCATGCAGCCCCAGGCGGTTGGATACGGTGATGTCCTGTTCAAGCATGATCGATGAAGATCCCCCCGCGACCACCGGTGGCCGCGATCTCGGCCAGTTCGGGTAGCGATTTTTCCGAATAGTTGAGTACGCGCAGCAGCATGGGCAGGTTGAGCCCGGACACGCAGCGCAGGCGAACCCCCAGTTCGCCAAGGGAAAGGCCGATGTTGCAGGGCGTGGCGCCATAGAGGTCGGCCAGCACCAGCACACCTTCGCCCGTGTCCAGATCGCGGGCGTGCTTGGCCGTAAGGCCACGCATCACGTCGGGATCGGCACTGGGCGGCACCTCGACGGCATCGACCGTGAGAGGCAGTTTGGGCATGACGTGGTGGGCGGCCGAGATCAGCGCCTTGCCGACCGCTTCATGGGTCATGAGGAGGACGCCGACGCTCATCGCCCGGATGCTCGCTGTAACTGGGGATGGGTCATGGTGTCACTCTAGCTCGCGATGGAAAGTCAGTACGTTGCCGCGTTCGGAACGGAAATGCCGGGCCAGCCGCTCTACCAGGTAGACCGACCGGTGGCGACCGCCCGTACACCCGATGGACACGGTGACGTAGCTGCGGTCGTCTCCTTCGAAGCGCGGCAGCCATGTATCGAGCCACCGGGCGACATCGACATAGTACTCGTCCACCAGCGGATTGGCGTCGAGGAATTCACGCACGGGCAGGTCCTTGCCCGAGAACGGCCGCAGGCGCGGGTCCCAGTGCGGGTTGGGCAGGCAGCGGGCGTCGAAGACGAAATCGGCGTCCAGCGGCAGGCCGCGCCGGTAGGCGAAGGATTCGAACAGGATCGTGGTGCCGTCGCTGGCGGCCGCATAGCCCGTGGCGAACAGGCGGCGCAGCTGGTGCACGTTGAGGTCGCTGGAGTCGATCACCTTCTCGGCAATGGACACCAGCGGGCGCAGCAGGCGGCGTTCCTCGGCGATGGAATCGGCCAGGGACAGCCGTTCGGCGGCCAGCGGGTGGCGGCGCCGGGTTTCCGAGTAGCGCTTGATGAGCACATCGTCGCGGCTGTCGAGGAAGATCAGGTGCACGTGCACGCCGATGGATGACAGCTCCGACAGCACGTGAGGCATGCGCTGGAGGTCGCTGCGGCGGTTGCGCACGTCCACGCCCACGGCGATGCGACGGCGCGGCCCATGCTCGCCCTGGCTCACGGCGGCCACGAGCTGGGGAATCAGCTCGGCCGGCATGTTGTCGACGCAGTAGAACTCCAGGTCTTCCAGCGCGCGCAGGGCCACGGTCTTGCCGCCGCCGGACATGCCGGTGAGCACCACCAGGTGGATGGCGTCGGGCTCGACGATGGGCTGCATCACGGACTCGCTCACGTCGGTCACCACGGGGAGAATCGGCGCATCTGGTGCGCCTGACGGTCGATGAAGGTCTGCGCCGGGTCGATGCCCTTGCTCTTGAGCACGTGATTGCGCACGGCGGCCTCCACCAGCACCGCGAGGTTGCGGCCGGGGGCGACGGGGATGGTGATCTTGGGTACGTCCACGTCCAGCACGTTGCGCCGGCTGACGTCGCCGGTGAGACGGGTCATGGCATCGGTTTCCTCGCCGTCGCGCAGCGGCTTCAGGTGGATGACCAGGCGAAGGTACTTGGACGGTTTGACCGCCGTGTGGCCGAACATCTCGCGGATGTTCAGCACGCCCAGGCCGCGCACTTCCAGGAGGTCCTGGAGCAGTTCGGGACAGGCGCCGTCGATGACGTCCGGGGCGATCAGGGTGAATTCGGTGGCATCGTCGGCCACCAGGCGATGGCCACGGCTGATCAGTTCCAGCGCCAGTTCGCTCTTGCCCGAGCCTGGTTCGCCGGTAATCAGCACGCCGATGGAGAACACCTCAAGGAACACGCCGTGCAGCGTGATGCGGGGGGCGAGCGTGCGGGCCAGGTGGTATTGCAGGTAAGTCAGCAGCTCATGGCCGCGCTTGGTACTCTGCCACAGCGGGGTGTCGGTTTCCTCGGCTACCTCGCGCAGGTCGGCTGGGACGGACTGGTCCTTGGTGACGATGAGCGCGGCGGGCTGGTAGGCGGCGATCTTGTGGATGGCTTCCCAGCGCTGGCGGGAATCCAGACCGTCGAGGAAGTTGAGCTCCTCGGTACCGATGATCTGCACCTTGTTGGGGTAGATCACGTTCAGGTAGCCGACCAGCGACGGGCGCCGGCTCTGCTTGGCGTTGGGCTCCAGGACGCGCGATTCGCCGCGCATGCCGGCGGCCCAGCGCAGCGCCATGCGCTCGTGTACTCCGTCGAAGAGTTGTCTGGCGGTGAGCCGTTCCACGCTGAGGTTCCATCAGGAAGACGAAGCCGGCGCATGGGCGCCGGCCTGCCTATTGTGCCATCAAGCGTGGTGCGGGTCCGCCCGGGGTGCCCGGGGGGACCTGTCTGGGCTCATTCCACCGCCGCGCGGGCCTCCCGACCCTCGGCGTTATGGTGGTCCTTGAGCTTTTCCTTGTGCTTTTTCAGCTGATCGGCGAGCTTGGTCACCATCTCGTCGATGGCGGCATACATGCGGTCGCTGATGGTGCCGTCCTGGAGGCGGGCATGGCCCTCGGCGTGCAGGCGGGTTCCCGAGCAGTGCAGGGTGCCCCCGGCCTTGTGCTCGGCCTTGTCCACGGAGAGCACCACGTCTAACCCGGTGATGTTGTCGAAAAGGCGTTCGAAGCGGCCGATTTGCTGCTCCACGCGTTCGCGGAGGGCGGGGGTGACCTGGATGTGCTGGCCGCTGATCTGGATTTGCATGACGCCTCCTTCTTGCTGAGGTTGCCGCCTCGCCGGCGGCGAGATCGGAATGACGGTGTGTCATTCCCGGAATGCATCTTTTCGGTAGACCGTATTACCTCTGTTGGGGTTCCCCGTGCCGGTTCAACCCGCGCGCACGCGTTCGCTTGAACTGGGTATGCGAAGTGCTTCACGGTATTTGGCGACCGTACGCCGGGCCACCTGGATACCGCGACCGTGAAGCTCTTCGGCGAGCGCCTGGTCGGACAACGGTTTGCGTGGGTCCTCCCCACCGATGAGTTTGCGCAGCATCGCCTGGATGGCCGTGGCGGACGCGCTGCCGCCATCCTCCGTGGCCACGCCGCTGGAGAAGAAGTGTTTCAGTTCGAACGTGCCACGCGGTGTGTGCATGTACTTGCGCGTGGTGACGCGCGAGATGGTGGACTCGTGCATGCCTACTTCCTCGGCCACTTCGCGCAGCACCAGCGGGTGCATGGCTTCCGGGCCGTAATCGAGGAAGGCACTCTGCCGGCGAACGATGGCTTCGGCCACCTTGGTCAGCGTTTCGGCGCGTGATTGCAGGCTCTTCAGCAACCAGCGCGCTTCCTGCAACTGGCCCTTCATCCATGTGGCATCGTCGCCGCGTGCACGGGCGATGAGACCGCAGTAATGCTGGTTGAGACCCAGGCGCGGTTGCGCGTCGGGATTGAGGCTGACCTGCCAGCGACCGTTCTCGCGTCGTGCGTAGACATCGGGTGCCACGTATTCCACGGGCGTGGCATCCAGCGCCGCACCGGGGCGTGGATCGAGCGTGCGGATAAGTGCTGCTGCGGCGGCTACTTCGTCTTCTGGCGCCTTGAACTTGCGCGCGATCTTCGGGATGTCGTTGCGTGCGAGCAGTTCCAGTTCGTCGTTGACGATGCGCATGGCGAGATCGCGATGCGGCGTGTCGTCGGCGAACTGCGAAAGCTGACAGAACAGGCAGTCGCGAAGATCGAGGCTGGCGATGCCGGTGGGATCGAAACGCTGCACGCGCTGGCGTACTGCTTCGATTTCCTGTGCGGTGGCACCTAACTCGGCAGGCAACGCCGCATGCACGGCATCCACACCGTCGCGCAGGTAGCCGTCTTCGTCGAGCGCGTGGATGATTGCCGTGGCGATCGCGTGATCGCGCGGTGTGAACTGCGACAGATTGAGCTGCCACGCCAGGTGTTGCTGAAGGCTTTCCGGTGCGGCGTTCTGCGGTTCGAAACCGTCGTCGTCGCCACTGCCGGAGGCACGCGAAGGCGCGCCGGCGTAGTCGCCGCCTTCACCATGGAAACGATCGTCGTCGCCCCATTCGGGCGTGTGTTCGTCGGAAGGTGGTGCGGCGGAGTCGACTTCTTTCGTCGACTTGGACGAGGTGTCGTCGCGCACGCTGAAATCGTTGGCCTGGAAACCTTCCTCGACGGTGGCTTCCGCTTCGGGTTCGGCGTCTTCGGCGAACTCGAGCAGGGGGTTGCCTTCCGCGATCTGGCGGAGTTCGGCCTCGAGCTCAAGCTGCGACAGTTGCAGCAGGCGGATGGCCTGTTGCAACTGCGGGGTCAGCGTCAGCTGCTGATGGAGGCGAAACTGAAGTCCGGGTTTCATGCCTTGCAATGCTCAGGGTGCCGAAGCCATCGTAACCCCTTGCGTGGCACCCGGCCAGCACCCTTACAGGGGTGTTCTGGCCGGAAGGGTGCAGGATCAGATCCGGAATTCACGTCCCAGGTACACCTCGCGCACCTTTTCGTCGGCGAGGATGTGCTGCGGGGTGCCGCGCGATAGCACGACGCCGTCGTTGAGAATGTAGGCGCGGTCACAGATGCCGAGGGTCTCACGCACGTTGTGATCGGTGATGAGCACGCCGATGCCGCGTTCTTTCAGGTGACGCACGATGCGCTGGATCTCGCCCACCGAGATGGGGTCCACGCCTGCGAACGGTTCGTCGAGCAGCATGTAACGCGGGCGCGCGGCCAGTGCGCGGGCAATCTCCACGCGACGACGCTCACCGCCGGAGAGACTGATGCCCTTCTGTTCGGCGATGTGGGTGATCTTCAGCTCGTCGAGCAGGCTTTCCTGTTCGTCTTCGCGCTGTTTCTGCGTCATGCCTTCGCGCAGTTCGAGCACGGCCATGATGTTGTCCGCCACGCTCAGGCGGCGGAACACCGAGGCTTCCTGCGGGAGGTAGCCGATGCCGAGCTTGGCGCGCGAATGCATGGGCAGGCCGGTGATGTCCTGCTGGTCGAGCTTGATCTCGCCGGCGTCGGCCTGGATCAGGCCCACCACCATGTAGAAGCAGGTGGTCTTGCCGGCGCCGTTGGGGCCGAGCAGGCCCACCACTTCGCCTTCGCGGATGGAGAAGGCGAAATCGCGGACCACCTGGCGCGCACGGAAGCGCTTCTGCAGGCCTTGGGCTGAAAGCATCGTGTCAGGGCTTCTTGGTGGGTGCGGCCGGAGCAGCCGGCGGCGTGGCGGGCTTGGCCGGGGCGGCACCAGGCGCAGGCGCGGGCTGCTGCTTCGGCTGGAAGATCATGTGCACGGGTTCGGCGCCGTTGCTTTCGCCGGTCATCGTGCTGGTGTTGGTGTTGTAGGTGAGCTTGTCGCCGTTGCTCTGGTTGAGCTTCTTGCGATCGGCCGGGTCGACTTCCTTCTCGACGTGCGCCTTGCCCGTGAGCACGGCGATGCCGCTGGAGGTGTTCTTGGCGTCGCCGTTGTCGGGCGTGTAGTCGATGTTGTTCGCGTTGCCGCGCATCCACAGGTTCTGTTCGTCCTGCTGCTGCATGTGGGCGTTACCGTCCACGACCACGCGGATGAGCTGGTTGTCGGCATCCAGATAGCCCGTGGCCTTGTTGCCGGTGACCGTCAGGGTGCCCTGGGTGAGCTTGACGTTGCCTGTCCAGATGACATGGCCCGGATTCTTGTCGGTGGGCTGCTGCTGCGTGCCGTCGAACGAGGTCGAGATGACGTTGATCGGCTGCTGGCGATCGGACTGCTTGGCAAAGGCGGCGCCGCTCGCCAGGAGCGCCACGCCGAACGCCGCGAGGACGGCCTTAGCGCTTGCGCGGCATGTAGACGGTGTGGACTGCATCGAGGAGCTCCAAATGCTTGGTATCGAGGTTGGCGCGCATGCCGACGCCGTCCATTGTAGAGGTTCCCTGCACGATACGCGCCGCCTCGGCCGTTTCCAGGCGGTTCTCCTTGGGCCACGCGGTGACCTCGGAGGTATCGATGCTGGCGGGCGGGTTCGTGTCGAAGGCGATGCGGTCCATGTGGACCTTGCCCTGCAGCTTCAGGATGGTGCCGTCCTTGTTCACCCAGCCATATTCCGAGTGTCCCTTCCAGGGCGGGCTGTCTGGCTCCTTTACGGAGGGCAGCACGAAATCGGGGGCGTTGATGTACAGCGAATCGTCGTCCTCGCGGCGCTCCAGGTGGGGCGCGACCAGCGTGAAGCCGTATTTGCCCTCATCGTTGTACGAGTCGAGGTGAAAATTGGTGAGGGTGTAGCCGGAGCGCGGCGGGCCGATGAAATCCTGCACCTTCTTTGCCGGGGCGACCCAGTAATAGAGCAGGACGCTGGCACCGAGGGCGGCCGCGAGCATGCCGACCACGCCGGCGGTGCTGCGGTCCTTGAAGAAGTTCAGAACACTCACAGCCAGCGGTCCCGCTCGGCTTCGGCCTTGCCCTGGGCGGCGAGGATCATGTCGGCCACCTCGCGGGCGGCGCCATAGCCACCGGACAGCCGGGTGCGCCAATGGGCGCGTTCGGCCACCCAGGGGTGGGCGTTGGCGGTGGCAACGGCCAGGCCGCTGATACCCATGGCCGGCAGGTCGGGCAGGTCGTCGCCGATGAAGGCGGCCTGTTCGGGGGTGAGGCGAAGGGCGTCCAGCAGCTCGATCAGGCAGGCGCGCTTGTCTTTCTGGCCCTGGTAGACGTGCTGGATGCCCAGTTCCTCGGCACGCAGCGACACCGGGTGGCTGATCCGCGCCGTGATGATGGCGACCTTCACGCCGTTTTCCTGCAGGCGCTTCAGCCCAAGGCCGTCATGCACGTGGAAGACCTTGGTCTCGCGGCCGTCCTCGGCGTACCAGAGGCGGCCGTCGGTGAGCGTGCCGTCCACGTCGAACACAGCCACGCGCACTCGGGCGGCGCGTTCGGCGACATCGGCGGGAATCGGGGAATAGTGGGTATAGGCCATGGTCAGCAATATGGGGACGAGAGGCTGGCGCCGGGAGGGCGTCAGACGACGCGGGCGCGCAGGAGGTCGTGGATGTTCAACGCGCCGACCACGCGCTGGTTGTCGTCGGTGACCAGCAGGGAGTGGATGCCATGGCGTTCCATGAGCTGCGCGGCTTCGCCGGCGAGCTTGTCGGGGCCGATGGTCTTCGGGCCACGGCTCATCAGTTGCGCCACGGTGGCACCGCGCAGGTCCACGGCGTGATCGTCGAGGGCGCGGCGAAGATCGCCATCGGTGAACACGCCCAGCAGGCGGTCCTCGGCGTCGACCACGGCGGTCATGCCCAGGTGCTTGCGGGTCATTTCCACCAGCGCCTCGCTGACGGTGGCTTCCTGGGTGACGCGGGGCACGTCTTCGCCCGCATGCATCACGTCGGAGATGCGCAGCAGCAGGCGGCGGCCAAGGCTGCCGGCCGGATGGGAGCGCGCGAAATCGTCGGAAGTGAAGCCACGGGCTTCCAGCAGGGCCACGGCGAGGGCGTCACCCATCACCAGTGCGGCCGTGGTGCTCGCCGTGGGTGCCAGGCCGTGCGGGCAGGCCTCGCAGGCGACATTGGCATCGAGGTTCACTTCGGCCTGGTTCGCCAGCGAGGACGTGGGTTTGCCCGTGATCGAGATCAGGGGAATGCCCTGGCGCTTGATCGCCGGCAGGATGAAAAGCAGTTCGTCCGTCTCGCCGGAGTAGGAGATGGCAAGCAGGATGTCGTCGGGCTGGATCATGCCCAGGTCGCCATGACTGGCCTCGCCCGGGTGCACGAAGAACGACGGCGTGCCGGTGGATGCCAGGGTCGCGGCGATCTTGCGCGCGATATGGCCGGACTTGCCCATGCCGGAGACCACCACGCGCCCCTTGCAGCTGAGGATCATCTGGCAGGCGGTGACGAAGGCGGCATCCACCCGCGATTCGAGCGCACGGATGGCGGCGGCCTCGGTCGCGATGACGGTACGGGCGCTGCGGACGACGGTGTCGGCGTTCACGAGGGGCTGCTCGGCGTGCGAAGCGGTACGGGCGTTCATGCGGCCTCTGGGGTCCGGGTCGGGGCGGCGAACCCGGGATGTCCATTTCTGCGACACCGGATTTCCATTACCATTACATATTCTCATTTTATCGTCGCTGCCATCGACCGGCGATTCAGGCTCCGTTTCGGAACCTCCGCCCGGCCGCAGCGACTCCCCCTACCGGAGAATCCATGGACGCTGCCCGCATCCAGGCATTGATCGAAGCCGGCCTGCCCGGCGCCCGGGTGGACGTGCGCGGTGACGACGGCGTCCACTTCGAAGCCGACGTCATCTCGGAACAGTTCGCCGGCAAGCTGCCTCTCGCCCGTCATCGCCTGGTCTACGCCACCCTTGGCGACCTCATGGGCGGCGCCATCCACGCCCTGGGCCTCAAGACCCTCACCCCGGAAGAAGCCGCCGGCCGCCGCTAAGGCGCCCTTCGACTTCCGTCACGTCTTTCCTTTCAAGGCATCCATCCATGGCCAAGATCCTCATCAGCGGCGGTCAGCCGCTCCAGGGTGAGGTCGGTATTTCGGGCGCGAAGAACGCCGTCCTGCCGATTCTCGCTTCCTGCCTGCTCGCCGACGAACCGGTCAGCATCGGCAACGTGCCGCACCTGCACGACGTCACCACCTTCATCGAACTGCTGGGCCGCATGGGCGTCAGCGTGGTCCTCGACGACCGCATGAAGATGCACATCGACCCGCGCCCCGAGAACTCCTGCATCGCCCCGTACGAGCTGGTGCGTACCATGCGTGCGTCCATCCTCGTGCTCGGTCCGCTGGTGGCCCGCTACGGCAAGGCCGAGGTCTCGCTGCCCGGTGGTTGCGCCATCGGCTCGCGTCCGGTCGACCAGCACATCCGCGGCCTGCAGGCGCTCGGCGCCGAGGTCACGGTCGAGAACGGCTACATCAAGGCGAAGGCCGGCCGCCTGAAGGGCGCCCGCATCGTCATGGACATGGTCACGGTCACCGGCACCGAGAACATCCTGATGGCCGCCACGCTGGCCCAGGGCACCACCATCATCGAAAACGCGGCGCAGGAGCCCGAGGTCGTCGACCTGGCGCATTGCCTCATCGCAATGGGCGCGAAGATCGACGGCGTGGGTACCTCCACGCTGGTGATCGAAGGCGTGGAACGCCTGCACGGCGCGCACTACGAAGTGCTGCCCGACCGCATCGAAACCGGCACCTTCCTCGTTGGCGCCGCGATGACCGGCGGCAAGGTCCGCGCCCGTGGCGCGCGTGCCGACACGCTGGATTCCGTGTTGCAGAAGCTGGAAGAAGCCGGTGCGCACATCAGCACGGGCAAGGACTGGATCGAGCTCGACATGCAGGGTCGCCGTCCGAAGGCGGTGAACATCATCACCGCGCCGTACCCGGCGTTCCCCACCGACATGCAGGCACAGTTCACCGCGCTCAACTGCGTGGCCGAGGGCACTGGCGTCATCACGGAAACGGTGTTCGAAAACCGCTTCATGCATGCGCTTGAGCTTCAACGCCTGGGTGCGGATATCCGCCTTGAAGGCAACACCGCCATCATCACGGGCGTGCCCAAGATGAGCGGTGCCCCGATCATGGCCACCGACCTGCGTGCGTCGGCCTGCCTCGTGCTCGCCGGCCTCGTGGCCGAAGGCGACACCACGGTGGATCGCGTGTACCACATCGATCGCGGCTACGAGAACATCGAGGAAAAGCTCGGCGTCCTGGGCGCGCGCATCCGCCGCCTGCCGGGCTGATTGCATTCCCCGCAGCGGACACTGTCCGCCCCGCCGCATGCGATGCCCCTGTAGGAGCGCGCCTTGCGCGCGACCGGTTCTCGCGAAAAACCCGGATTTGTGGTCGCGAAAACCGGTCGCGCGCAAGGCGCGCTCCTACGAGAAGCCGCAGGGCACCGGAAAAAAAGAACCCGCTATTCGGCGGGTTCTTTTTTTATTTGCCTTCGAACTTCACCAGTTCCAGCGTCAGGTCACCGCCGTCGCTCTGAGCCAGTTTCACCGGCACGGGATACTTCGTCGGCGCGTACCACGCGCTGAAACCGCCTTCGCCGTCACTGCGCGACACCACCACGGTATCGAACGAACCCGCGGGCACCGTCACCTTTTCGTTGCCGGAGATCTTGAACGCCTGCTGTTCCACCCGCTGCTTTACCGCCACCGGGAAGCTGGCTTCCTTGGCCCCGCCACGCAGGGCGACACCGAGCGCGAGCGGCAGGGTGTTGCGCTCGACCATGCCGGGCTGGGCCGGGTAGCTGTACGATTTCTTGTTGTCCTGCACCTGCACGTTGCCACCTTCGATCGTCAGAGAGCGGCTCTTGGGCTTCAGCGCGGAGGCCAGTTCATAGCGATACGACACAGCCTGCGGCACCTTGCCCGACCAGGTGAATACCGAGGTCTCCGACGTGCTGGCGCCCAGTGCGGCGGCAAGGCCGGAGGTGCCCTGGGTCTTGTTGGTGTACTCGAACTGGCCGTTGGCGGCCGGCTTCAGGGTCACGGTGGCATCGCCGAGCGGGCTGCCGCCCTGGAGCACGTGATAGGTGGCGGTGAAGGACTGCGGCACGTCCGCGGCGAACGCGGCGGCAGGCAGGGCGAGAGCCAGCGCAAGGCCGGCGCGGAGGAGGTTGGGCGTCTTCATGGGCTCAATATAACGGCCCTGACTGAACGCAGGTCGACAACCCGACGGTTTCCCTCAACACCGCCTGCTCGTGTAGGAGCGCGCCTCGCGCGCGACCGGTTGTCGCGAGAAAACCGGGTTCGCGGCCTTGATCGGTCGCGCGCGAGGCGCGCTCCTACAGGGGGAGCGGAGTTTTTGAGATTCACGGATCTGGCCGGTCGCGCGCGAGACGCGCTCCTACAGGGATAGGGGGGCTTTCAGGGGGTGGCCGTCGAACATCGGGCCGTTCGACCAGGACAGGCGTCCTGCGGCCATTGCCAACACCACCGCCGGCAGCAGCCGGTGCTCTTGGACCAGCAGGCGTTCGGCCAGTGATTCCTCGGTGTCCCCGGCAAGCACCGGAATGCGCGCCTGCGCGATCACCGGGCCGCCATCCAGTTCGGCGGTGACGAAATGCACGCTGGCGCCATGCTCGGCATCGCCGGCTTCAAGGCACTGCCGATGCGTATGCAGGCCCCGGTACTTCGGCAGCAGCGACGGATGGATGTTGATGGCCCGGCCTGCCCAGCCGGCTACCACGCTGCCGTCGATGATGCGCATGTAGCCGGCCAGCACGAGCAAATCGGGCTTCGCTTCGGCCACCTTGCCGAAAAGCGCACGGTCGAACGCTACGCGATCGGGGAAGTCGCGCGGGCTCAGGTGCATCGTGGGGATGCCTGCCTCGGCGGCCACGGCCAGCGCACCGGCCCTGGCCTTGTCACTGCCGACCAGCACGAACTCCACGGGTAGCCGCGCGGCGATCAGGGCGGCGAGGTTGCTGCCTCGCCCGGAGGCGAGCGCGGCGACGCGCAGGGGGCGATCCACGGACGGGCTCAGGCGATGTGGACGCGCTCGTCGCCGGAAGCGGCGACGACCTTGCCGATCACGCGCGAGGCGAGGCCATGACCATTCAGCACGGCCTGCGTGGCCTCGACCTGTCCGGCCGAGATCAGCACCGTGAAGCCGATGCCGCAGTTGAACGTGCGCCACATTTCTTCGCGGGCGACATTGCCCTCGCGCTGCAGCCACTGGAACACCGGCGGCAGCTCCCACGAGGATGCATCGATGGACAGGCCCAGGCCGTCCGGCACCACGCGGATGATGTTTTCCTTGAGGCCGCCACCGGTGATGTGGGCCATGCCGTGGATGTCCACCTTCGACAGCAGGTCGAGGATGGGCTTCACGTAGATGGTGGTGGGCGCCATCAGGGCGTCCACCAGCTTCATGCCGCCCACGTCGGTGTCGAGCGGCGAGCCGGCGCGCTCGAGGATGCGACGCACCAGCGAGTAGCCGTTGGAATGCGGACCGGACGAATCGATGCCGAGGATGACGTCGCCGGCGACGATCTTCGAACCGTCGTTCATGGCCGACTTCTCCACCGCACCGACGGTGAAACCGGCGAGGTCGTACTCGCCCGGCGGGTACATGTCCGGCATTTCGGCCGTTTCACCACCGATGAGGGCGCAGCCGGCCAGTTCGCAGCCGCGGGCGATGCCCGAGACCACGGCCGCCGCGGTATCCACGTGCAGCTTGCCGGTGGCGAAGTAGTCGAGGAAGAACAGCGGCTCGGCGCCCTGCACCAGGACATCGTTGACGCACATGCCAACCAGGTCGATGCCGATGGTGTCGTGGCGATCGAGCTGGTGGGCCAGCTTGAGCTTGGTGCCCACGCCGTCGGTGCCCGAGACCAGCACGGGCTCCTTGTAGCGGCCGGAAAGGTCGAACAGGCCGCCGAAGCCGCCCAGCCCGCCCATCACTTCGGGACGGAAGGTGCGCTTGACCATCGGCTTGATACGCTCGACGAGCGCATTGCCCGCATCGATATCGACACCCGCGTCGCGGTAGGTGAGGGAGCCCTGATCGGAGGACATGGACGGTTCCGGCACGTATGGGAAACCGTGCATGATAGCAGCAAGCTGACTGGCGTCCGGGGTTCTCACGCCCCCTGGATGGACGCCATGACACGCTTTGGGCAGACTTCCCGCCTTCACAGAGCGACGCCAAGACCATGCGCCCAGTCCGCCTCCTTGCCTTCCTGCTGTTCGCCCTGACCCTGTTCGCGGGCGGCGCGATGGCCCAGACCCCGCTGTATACGGTGACCGTGCCCGTGGCCGACACCAGTGCGGCGGTGCGCGACCAGGCCTTCTCCAACGGTCTTACCCAGGTGCTGGCACGGGCCACCAATGGCGCCGATCCGCGCAACAAGCCGGGCTATGCCGAGGCGATGAAATCGCCCGGTGGCCTCGTCCAGCAATACCAGTACTCGCGCACGGGCGGGGCCAACGGCGCGCCGCTCAGTCTCGAGATCGTGTTCGACCCGGGTGCCATCCGCCGTGTGCTCGCCGTAGGCGATGCGGCCGTGGCAGCGCCCAAGCCGCCCCTGCTGGTGGTGATCCACGATGCCGCGGGCAAGCCGCTGGGTGCCCAGGACGTGACCCCGCTGGCCCAGATGGCCGACACCCGTGGCTACCAGGTGGTGACCCCGCGCGCCGACGCACCGGTGGATGCCGATGCGTTGGCCAAGGGCGATACGGCGGCCATGGCCACCGTGACGCGCCAGTACAACACGGGCACCGTCCTGATCGGCCGGCTGAATGCCGACCAGACCGTCGACTGGACCCTGCTGGCCGGCGGCCGCTCCAGCGACTGGAAGGACAGCGGCGAAGCCCGTCCGGCCCTGCTCACCAACGGCGCCAATGCCGTGGCCGACAAGCTTGATCGCCAGTTCGCGGCCGCCCAGGGCGGCAGCACCAGCGGCAAGGTCTGGGTCACCGGCCTGCATTCGGCCAACGATTACGCCGGCCTGCTCTCCACCTTCCAGAACGACCCGGCCGTGAAGTCGGTGGTGCCGGTCGGCGCCACGGCCGATGGCGTGATGCTCAACGTGAGCGCGGGCGCGCCGCTGGCTCGTCTCGTGGCCGGGTACGCCTCGGGTGGCCATGTGCTCCAGGCCGCCGCCCACGATGGTGCCGACCTCGCCGCGCGCTGGGTTCCCTGACACGGCAGGATTCGCCCGAAGGGGGCACGATCCGCGACAATGCCGTCACTTCCGCCACCGGACCATGGCGGTTTGCTCCCATGCCCATCCAGGACACGCATGACTCACGACAACTCGCGCCGCTGGCAGATGCTGGGCCTCACCGCCGTCATCGTTTTCGTGATCTGGCTGCTGGCACCGGTGCTGATGCCCTTCGCCATCGCGGGCATGCTCGCCTACCTGGGCGACCCGCTGGCCGATCGCCTGCAACGCCTGGGCATGGGACGCGCCTGGGCGGTGAGCATCGTGTTCACCGTGATCATCGTGATCTTCATCGGCGTGCTGATCCTGCTGGTGCCGCTGATTTCGCACCAGGTGGAAAACCTCTCGGAAAACCTGCCGCATTACATCGAATGGGTGCGTGGCACGGCGTTGCCGTGGATCCAGCAGCGCCTGCACCTGGAGCCGGATACGTTCAATGCCGACAAGGTGCTGGCCGCCATTCGCGAGCATATGGGCTCCATCGGCAGCATCGCCGCCCGCACGGTGGCCAAGGTCACGCAGTCGGGCATGGGCATCATCACCTGGATGGCCAATCTCGTGCTGATCCCGGTCGTGGCGTTCTACCTGCTGCGTGACTGGGACACGATGATCGCGCACATCCAGCGCCTGCTGCCGCGCTCGATCGAACCCACCGTGGTTCGCCTGTCGCGCGAATCGGACCAGGTGCTTGGCGCCTTCGTTCGCGGCCAGTTGCTGGTGATGCTGGCGCTGGGTGTGTTCTATGGCATCGCGCTCACCGCTGTAGGCATTTCCATCGGCCCCCTGATCGGCATGATCGCGGGCCTGCTCAGCTTCGTGCCTTACCTCGGTTTCATGATCGGCTTCGTGGCCGCGATGATCGCCGGCCTCGTGCAGTACGGTGACTGGCTGCACGTGATCCTGGTGGCGGTGGTATTCACCGTGGGCCAGCTGCTGGAAGGCTACGTGCTGGTGCCCCGGCTGGTCGGCGGCAAGATCGGCCTGCATCCGGTGGCGGTGATCTTCGCCGTGCTGGCAGGCGGTCACCTGTTCGGCTTCCTCGGCGTGCTGCTGGCCCTGCCGGCCGCGTCGGTGGTAGTGGTATTGTTGCGCTACGTCTTCGCCCGTTACCGTGAGAGCGATCTCTACACGGAGCCGGCTGCCCAGCCCGATCCCGAGCCGGCGAAGGTGGATGTCGATGTGGATGTGGACGTCACGGTCAATGCCCGGCGTCCTCGTCCGATGCTTCCCGACGACGGAAATTCATGACGAGTCAGCAACTCCCGCTCGCCTTGCGTTGGCCACGCCGCCAGCGCTTCGAGCATTTCCATCCCGTGGGCAATGCCGCCGCGGTCGAAGCCCTGCGCGCAGCCTCGGTGTCTGCCGATGCGCCGTGGGTCTTCCTGAGTGGTTCGCTGGGGAGTGGTCGCACCCACCTGCTCATCGCCACCTGCCAGGCGGCGATCGATGCGGGCCGTACCGTGCAATACCTGCCGTTGTCAGCCCTTCGCGGTTCGCGCGCGGAAGCCATCCGTGGGCTGGCGGGCAGCGATGTGCTGGCGATCGACGATCTGGAAGCCGTGGCCGGCGATGCCGATGCCGAGCACGCGCTGTTCGACACCTTCAATAGTTATCGCGCGGAAGGCTGCACACTGCTGTTCGCAGCGAGTGGTCCGCCGGTGTCGCTGGGCATTGCCTTGCCCGACCTGCGTTCGCGCCTGGGTTCGCTCACCCAGCTCACGCTGAAGCCGCTGGACGACGCCGAACGTCGCCACGTGCTGCGCGAGCATGCGCGGGGCCGTGGCATCGAGCTGGACGACACCGTGCTCGACTGGCTGTTCTCGCATCACGCGCGTGATCTTGGCGCCCTGCTGGATCTTCTCGACACGCTCGACCGCGCCACCCTGGCGGCACAGCGCCGCGTCACCGTGCCCTTCCTGCGCAACCTGCTCAAGGCCATGTAGGAGCGCGCCTGCGCGCGACCGGGTGACACGGTAAACCCCAGAAAATACGCCCCACGCACGATACGCCAGCGTGAGCGATGAGCCTTGCGGCGTCAGGGCTTCGTTGGCTTGTCGCGCGCGAGGCGCGCTCCTACAGGATTATCGTGCGCGCGCGAGGCGCGCTCCTACAGGGTATCGTGCGCGCGCAAGGCACCGTGCTCTTGTAGGAGCGCGCCTCGCGCGCGACCGGTATCGCGAATCAGTCCGACACACCCAGCAGGCGCGGCGTGGCATTGGCACCCACCACTTCCGTCATCGCAAGCGCTACCTTGTGGTTCGCGGCAATGATGTTGCCGCTTTCCGGCAGGCCCTTGCGACCGGCGAAGTCGTTGTAGACACCACCTGCCTCGGCTACCAGCAACGCACCCGCGGCGATGTCCCACACGTTGAGGCCCGGCTCGAAGAAGCCGTCCATACGGCCGGCGGCCACGTAGGCGAGATCCAGCGCGGCCGAACCCATGCGGCGGATGTCCTCGGCCTCACGGAGCAGGGCGCTGGTCATGGCCAGCTGCGACTCGATGTGGTTGCGCACGCGGTAGGGATAGCCCGTGGCGAGCAAGGCACCGGCGATGCCGTCGCGACGGCCGACGCGGATGCGGCGATCGTTGAGGTAGGCGCCGTCGCCCTTGCTGGCGGTGAACAGCTCGTCGCGCAGCGGATCGAAGACCACGCCATACACCGGCTCGCCCTTGTCGAGCAGCGCGATGGAGACGCAGAAGTGGGGGATGCCGCGCAGGTAATTGTGCGTGCCGTCCAGCGGGTCGATGACCCAGGTGAGCGGTCCCTTGCCGATCTGACCCGACTCCTCGCCCAGGATGGCGTGGGTGGGGTAGGCGCGGCGGAGTTCCTTGACGATCTCGGCTTCGGCGAGGCGATCGACCTCGGACGCGAAGTCCATCCGCTGCTTTTCGACGACCGAAAGGCCCTCGATGCGGTTCATGTAGCGCAGGATGATGTTTCCTGCGGAGCGCGCGGCGCGCGCCGCGACGTTGACGGCGGGTCTTGGCATGGGGATCGGCTTGGCAAAAGAACAGGGATGCGGTCTTAAGCCGCAACGACCGGGAAGTTTACCACCGGCAGCCGTGAGGCCCAAGCCGAGGGGCGGTGTAGACTTTCCGACCCGTCCTTAGCAGCCCTTTGTCCGCATGGCCCTGTCCGAATTGCACGACCGTCTTCGCTTCGTCCTTGTCCGGACCTCCCATTCGGGCAACATCGGCTCGGCGGCCCGCGCCATCCGCACCATGGGCTTCGACCGGATGACCCTGGTCGCTCCGCACCGCTTCCCCGACCCGGAAGCCACGGCCCTGGCGGCCGGTGCCGACGACGTGCTGGCGAACGCTGCCATCCACGAGGACCTGGTCTCCGGCCTGGCCGGCACCACCTTCGCCCTGGGTCTCTCCGCCCGCCGCCGTGGGGTGAACCTGCCCGAGCTGGACCCGCGCGAGGGCGCTGCCCAGGCCATTGCCGCCGCCCGCCGTGGCGAACAGGTGGCCCTGGTCTTCGGCAACGAGCGCACCGGCCTGGAGAACGACGAGCTGTCGCGCTGCCATGCCATGGTGCGCATTCCCAGCGTGGACGACTTCAGCTCGCTGAACCTGTCGCAGGCCGTGCAGGTGGTGGCCTATGAGATCCGCATGGCCCTGGTGGCCGAGGAAGCCAAGGCCCCGGAGGTCGCCCTCGACCCCGACGAGGTACCGGCCGACGCGGAGCAGGTGGAGCGCTTCTTCACCCACCTGGCCGAGACGCTCGACGACATCGAGTTCCACAAGGGCCGCTCGCCCACCACCATCATGCTGAAGCTGCGCAAGCTGTTCCTGCGCGCACGCCCCGAACTGCGCGAACTGCGCATCCTGCACGGCATTTTGGCCGACGCTCAGCGCATGGCTGGCATGGCGAAGAAGGGCGACTGAGATATCCACGGTGAGGCCACCCACCTACATGGCGGAAAAGGGCGACGGAGATATCCACGGTGAGGCCACCTACCTACATGGCGGAAAAGGGCGACTGAGACATCCACGGTGACGTCACCTGCCTATTCGTCGTTCCTGTGAAAACAGGAACCCAGCGCCCCGGTTTGGCAGTAAGGCAGGGGCGCTGCATCGGCTTTTTGCGTAGGTAGCCCTATGGCGACAACCTATTGCACCGCGCTGGGTTCCAGCTTTCGCTGGAACGACGGCTCCGGGCGCGGGCGTCCCTGTAGGAGCGCGCCTCGCGCGCGACCGAATGTGCGGGAAATATCAGGTTTTTCGTTCCACCCGGTCGCGCGCAGGCGCGCTCCTACAGGGCGTCCGGGTTCGGGGGGGTGGGGGCGGCCGGGCTGACCAGCAGCTTGTCGATGCGCGCGCCATCCATGTCCATCACCTCGAAGCGATGCCCCTGCCAGTCGAAGGCTTCGCCCGCCCGGGGGATATGACCGAATTGCGTGGTCATCATGCCGGCCACCGTGCGGAAGTCGTGCTCGTCCTCGTTCGGCAGGCGATCCAGCTGAAGCAGTTCGCGCAGGTCGTCGGCGGGCAGGACGCCGTCGATGAGCCAGCTGCCGTCGTCGCGGCGGATGATCGGGCCGTCCTGGTCGGTGTCGTCCGCCCCTGGCGCGGTGGCGCCCACCACGGCCGAGAGCAGGTCGTTGAGGGTGACCAGCCCCTCGATGTCGCCGTACTCGTCCACGGCCAGCGCCAGCTGGGTGTCGGCGTCACGGAAGGATTCCAGCAGGTCGAGCGCACGCGCCGTGGCCGGGACGAACAGGGGGCGAGCGATATGGGCGAACAGGTCTACCTCGCCGCGTTCCAGCGAGCGGATCAGTGATTTGACCTCGACCGTGCCCACCACCTCGCTCTCATCGTTGCGATACACGGGGTAGCGCGAATACGGCGTGGCACGCAGGATTTCCAGGTTGTCCTCGCGGGACAGGCCGATATCCAGCCAGGCGATCTTCTTGCGTGGGGTCATGACCGAGCCCACGGTGCGGTCGCCCAGGCGCAGCACGCGATTGACCATGTTGCGCTCGTCGCTGTCGAGGATGCCCTGCTCGGCGCTTTCGGCCACCAGCAGGCGGATTTCCTCTTCCGTGGCTGCCGACGAGCTATGCCGGTGCAGGCGCATGACACGCAGGATGGCGGTGGACAGGTGGTTCAGCAGCCACACCATGGGCAGCACGATCCGCGAGATCACCAGCATGGGCACGGCGATCTGGCAGGCGATGCGCTCCGGCGCGGTCAGGGCCGCCCGCTTGGGCACCAGCTCGCCGACGACGATCTGCACCAGCGACATCAGCAGGAAACCGGCCAGCCAGCCCAGCACCCGCATATAGGGCTCCAGCCAGGCCGGGCCGTCGCCATGGATCAGCTCGGCGAAGTGCTCGGCCAGCTGGTCGCCCGCCAGGGCGCCGGTGACCAGGATGATCAGGGTCATGCCGATCTGCACGGTCGAGAGGAACCGTTCGGGCGATTCGGCAAGTTGCAGGGCCACCCGGGCGCGCCGGCTGTCGCGGGCCAGCTGCTTCAGGCGGCTCTTGCGCGAGGCGACCACGGACATCTCGGACAGGGCGAAGAACCCGTTGCCGAGGGACAGGAGCAATACCAGCAGGAGTTCGGTGAGCATGCGCGGGCCTTATACCAGACCCGGGGTGTGGGCGGGATGCTGCGGTCGCACGAAGGTGTCCGGTAACATAGTCGTCATATTTTCCCATGTCCCTTCAGGCAACCCCATGTTTTCACTCCAGACGATCTTCGGTAAGGGCGACAAGTTCTATGGCCTGCTCGAGGCCAGTGCCGAAGCCGCCCGCGAGAGCGCCAAGGCCATGCGCGAACTGGTGACCCAGACCGACCGTACGCCCGTGATGGCCGCCTTCAGCACGGCCCGGGCCCGCGAGAAGGCCCTGCACGGCCAGATCGGCGAGGAACTGGTCAACACCTTCGTCACTGCGCTCGACCGCGAAGACATCGAAGCCCTGAACTCGGCGCTGTACAAGATCCCCAAGACCATCGAAAAGTTCGCCGAGCGCTACGTCATCGTGGCCGAACGCCTCCAGGGTATCGACTTCAGCCAGCGCGCGGTGCTGCTGGAGCGCTCGGCCGACGTCGTGGTGGCCATGATCGGCCAGCTGCGCCACGGCCTGAAGATCGATCCGGTGAAGAAACTGCGCGACCAGCTCCAGGCGCTGGAGTCCGAGGCCGATCGCCTGCTGCTCGACCCCTACCGCACGCTCTACGCCGAAGGCTCCGACCCGATCCGCGCCGTGCTCGCCAAGGATCTCTTCGAGCTGGTGGAGAAGGCGGTCGACAAGTGTCGCGACGTCGGCAACGTCGTCTATTCCATCGTGCTCAAGAACTCCTGACGGCGGCCGTCTCATGAGCATGGTTATCGCGGTCGTCCTGATCGCCCTCGCGTTCACGTACATCAATGGGTTCCACGACACGGCGAACTCCATCGCCACCGTGGTCGCCACCAAGGTACTCACGCCCGGTCAGGCCGTCCTGCTGGCCGCCGTCACCAATCTTGCCGGTGCCCTGTGGGGCACGGCCGTGGCCGCCACCATTGCCTCGGGCCTCATCGACACCGGCGTGGTGGATGTCGGCTCGCACCTGTTGATCAGCGCGCTGCTGGGCGCCACCATCTGGAACCTCATCACCTGGTGGATGGGCCTGCCGTCCAGTTCCAGCCATGCGCTGGTCGGTGGCCTGTGCGGCGCCGCGCTGGCGGCGTCCGAAGGCAATGTCCACTCGATCATCTGGTGGCAGGGCGGGGCACACTGGTGGCTGGGCAAGGGCGTGCTGCCCAAGGTCATCGTGCCGATGATCGTCTCGCCCTTCCTCGGCTTCGTGATCGGCTTTCTCATCATGGGCGGCCTGTATGCGCTGCTGGGCTTCTTCTCCAGCCGCAAGGGTTTCCTGCATCGCCTGGGTCGTACGCCCTTCGTGAACAGCTTCTTCGGCAAGGCGCAGATACTCTCCGCCAGCGCCATGGGGCTGTCGCACGGCATGAACGACGCGCAGAAGAGCATGGGCATCATCGCGCTGGCCCTGGCCGGCGCCACGGCGGCGGGGCAGTTCGACCACCTGCCGGTGTTCCTCGACTTCCTGCGTATTCCGCACGATCCGGCTGCCGCGGGTGGTTTCCCGATCCCGATCTGGGTGAAGGTGGTCTGCGCGCTCACGATGGCGGCCGGCACGGCCGGTGGCGGCTGGCGCATCATCAAGACGCTGGGTCACAAGATGGTGAAGCTGCATCCCATCAATGGCTTTGCGGCCGAAGGCAGCTCGGCGGCCGTGATCCTCACCGCCTCGATGCTGGGCGTGCCGGTATCCACCACGCATAACGTATCGGCCTCGATCATGGGCGTGGGCGCGGCCAAGCGCCTGAATGCCATCCGCTGGTCGGTGGTGGAGCGCATGGTCTGGGCGTGGATCCTCACGCTGCCGATCACGGCGGCCATCGGCTACGGGCTGGTGAAGCTGGGGCGGTTGTTCTTCTGAGTCGCGGCCAGAACCGGTCGCGCACAGGGCGCTTTCCGAGGCTTCGGCTTTACCGCCGTGTCTGATTCACGTGCAAACGCCGCTTCGGTCCGGTCGCGCGCGAGGCGCGCTCCTACAAGGCAGCTTGTGTAGGAGCGCGCCTCGCGCGCGACCGCCTCCGGCAATGAATCTCCTACCGAAGGCGTAGGAGCAGACCGTGTCCGCGATGCCTACAGCGCATCCGCCTCCCCATTGACCACCTGCTCCAGCTGATCCCCCGTATACCCCAGCACCTGGATCAACCGTGCCAGCTCCCGCTCGTCCAGCGAGTCATACGGCCGGTTCTCGCACAGATGCAGATACGGCGATCCATCGAGATCCGCCTCGGCCAGAAACCCCGTGCGCTGCTCCCAGTTGAACCGCAGGCAGCGCCGCGCATCCACCCCTGCCAGCGGCCCGATCGGCGTAGACAGCCGCACATACCGCCGCCCGTCGTCGTCTTCCAACTCGGCAAGATAGATGCCCTGATGCCTTCCACCCCGCAGTTGCAGGTCGAAGCTGATGACATAGGGCTCGTTCTGGCGCAGCTTGTGCAGCCCGCCGATATGGGAGCGGATCGCCTCGAAGTGACGCATGGCCTTGGGGTCCGTCGTTCGGGAATCCGATGGTACGCTCCCGGATGTTTCCCCCGCATGCACGCCACGCCCATGACCGACGAACTCGACGACGACGAAGCCCGCGAGCTGCGTGCCAGCCGCATCCTCCAGGCCGTGGCCGCCATTCCGCGTGGGCGCGTCGCCAGCTATGGCGCCATCGCCGCCCGCGCCGGCTACCCCGGCCGTGCCCGCCTGATCGGGCGGGTGCTGGGCGATGCGCCCAATCGCCCGGACTTGCCCTGGCACCGCGTGCTTCGTGCCGATGGCAAGATCGGTATTCCCGCAGGCACGCGGAGTTACCGCGAACAATGCAAGCGGCTGAAGGCCGAGGGCGTCACGGTGAAGGACGGCCGCGTGCCGATGAGTGCTTTCGGCCTGGATCACGATCTGGATCGCGCGATCTGGGGCTGGCCGGGCGGTTGAGCAGGGGCGGGGTTTGCTAGCATTCGCGGATGCAGTCCCAGGCTCTCGACCTTCTCAACACCGTATTCGGTTATCCCGCGTTCCGCGGCCAGCAGCAGGCCATCGTCGAGGAGGTCGCCGCTGGCGGCGACGCTCTCGTCCTGATGCCCACCGGCGGCGGCAAGTCCCTGTGCTTCCAGATACCCGCGCTCATGCGATACGGCACCGGCATCGTCGTGTCGCCGCTCATCGCCCTGATGCAGGATCAGGTAGACGCCCTGCTGGAAGCCGGCGTCAAGGCGCGCTATCTCAACTCCAGCCTCGATGCCGTCACCCAGCGCGAGATCGAAGACCTGCTCGTCGCCGGCGAACTGGACATGCTCTACGTCGCGCCCGAGCGCCTGCTCACCGGCCGCTTCCTGGCGCTGCTCGACCGCATCCCCATCGCCCTGTTCGCCATCGACGAAGCCCACTGCGTCTCGCAGTGGGGTCACGACTTCCGGCCCGAATACCGCCAACTCACCATCCTGCACGAGCGCTTCCCCGAAGTGCCGCGCATCGCGCTCACCGCCACGGCGGACGAGCGCACGCGTGAGGAAATCGCCGAGCGCCTGGGCCTTCAGCAGGCACGGCGCTTCGTTTCCAGCTTCGACCGACCGAACATCCGCTATCGCGTGGCACCTCGCGAAAACGGCCGTCGCCAGTTGCTCGATTTCCTCGATGCACACCGCGGCGAGGCAGGCATCATCTACTGCCTCAGCCGCCGCAAGGTGGACGAAACGGCCGCGTGGCTGTCCGAGGCCGGGGTGGAATCGCTGCCGTACCATGCCGGCCTCGACGCCGACACACGCATGCGCCACCAGCAGCGCTTCCTGCGCGAGGACGCCATCGTGATGGTGGCGACGGTGGCCTTCGGCATGGGCATCGACAAACCCGACGTGCGCTTCGTGGCGCACCTCGACCTGCCGCGCAGCATGGAGGGCTATTACCAGGAAACCGGCCGCGCCGGCCGCGACGGCCTCGCCGCCGAGGCATGGATGGTCTACGGCCTGGGCGACGTCGTGACGATGAGCCAGATGATCTCGCAGTCCGAATCAGGCGACGACCGCAAGCGCATCGAGCGGCTGAAGCTCGATGCGCTGCTGGGTTACGCCGAAGCCACGCGCTGCCGTCGCCAGCTCTTGCTGGAAGCCTTCGGCGAAATCTATCCGGAGCCCTGCGGCAACTGCGACAACTGCCTGGTGCCGCCGAAGACCTGGGATGCCACGGTGGCGGCGCAGAAGGCGTTGTCCTGCATCTACCGCAGTGGCCAGCGTTACGGGGCGGGGCACCTCATCGATATCCTGCGTGGCGAGGCCGGCGAGCGCGTGCGTGACATGGGCCACGACAAGATCAGCACCTTCGGTGTCGGCGCCGACATGGATGCCACGCAATGGCGCTCCGTGTTCCGTCAGCTATTGGCCGCCGGCCTCATCGAGGCCGATCCGGAAGGCTACGGTACGCTGCGCCTGTCATCGCAGAGCGGACCAGTGCTGAAGAGCGAGCGCAAGGTATGGCTGCGCGAGGACGCACGCCCGACGCGCGGCCGGCGCACTGCCAGATCCTCACCGGCCGTCTCCGGCGCCTCGTTGGGCATCGAGGAAATCGAGATGCCGCTGTGGAACGAACTGCGCCGCGTACGCGCCGAACTGGCAAAGCAGCACGGCGTGCCCGCCTACGTCATTTTCCACGACGCCACCCTCCTGGCGATGCTGCGCTCGCTACCCCAGGACGAAGACGAACTGGGCTCGATCAGCGGTGTCGGAGAGAACAAGCTCAAGCGCTACGGCAAGGATTTCCTGGCCGTACTGACCCACGCGGAATAGGCCATTGCCCCTGTAGGAGCGCGCCTTGCGCGCGACCGGGGGCCGTCATCGTTTCAAATGTGCCTCACCTCCATGACGGCGACCGAACCGCTCGCCCCGTTCGATGCAATGCCTCATTCGCCGTAGATGGCCTAAAGGGGTCGCGGGCGAGGCCCGCTCCTACATTCCTTCGATGGTCGTTTTTGCATCTCCACCGGTAGTGGTCTGATGTACGTCATTCTGTGTTGAGGTTATTCTCAACTCCGCGCCACGCCTGAAAAAAATCGTCAGCGACGCTTGCATCGAAGCCGTGCCGTCCCCAAACCTTCGGGGTTAGCCCCAATCGATACGTTCGCCTGCCCGACGTGACGATGACGAGGGTGCATGCCGTCACTTCCCGGTGGCGGCCAACGACGACTCAGGGAGCCGCCCATGCACGACGCCACGCCACTCATTGCCACCATTGTCGGTGGTCTCGTCCTCGCCTTTTTCTTCGGTGCCATCGCGAACCGGTTACGCCTGCCCGTGCTGGCCGGCTACCTGCTGGCCGGCGTAGTCGCCGGCCCGTTCACTCCCGGCTATGTCGCCGATGCCCATATCGCCCAGGAACTCGCCGACCTCGGCGTCATCCTGCTGATGTTCGGCGTGGGCCTGCACTTCTCGTTGAAAGACCTGCTTTCGGTCAAGGCCATCTCCATCCCCGGCGCCGCCGTGCAGATGGGTGTCGCCACCGGCCTGGGCATGCTGCTTGGCTGGTCGCTGGGCTGGCCCATGGCCCAGGGCTTCGTCTTCGGCCTGGCGCTGTCGGTGGCCAGCACCGTCGTGCTGCTCAGGGCCATGGAGGAACGTCGCCTGCTCGATACCGACCGCGGCCGCATCGCCGTGGGCTGGCTCATCGTGGAAGACCTTGCGATGGTGCTGGCGCTGGTGCTGCTGCCGGCCATCGGTGGTTTCCTTGGCGCGGAGAACGGTGCGGACGCACCCACTACCGCGGCCCTGCTGGGCACCGTGGCCTGGACGATCGGCAAGGTCGTGCTGTTCGTTGCCGTGATGCTCATCGTGGGCAAGCGGCTCATCCCCTGGACCTTGCAGGCCGTGTCGGCCACCGGCTCGCGTGAACTGTTCCGCCTGGCCGTGCTCGCCATCGCACTGGGGGTGGCCTTCGGGGCGGCGAAGCTATTCGACGTGTCCTTCGAGCTGGGTGCGTTCTTCGCCGGCATGATGATGGGCGAGTCCAAGCTGTCCCAGCAGGCGGCGGAAGAAACATTACCGTTGCGTGACGCCTTCGCGGTGCTGTTCTTCGTGTCCATCGGCATGCTGTTCAACCCGCATGTGCTCATCGAGCATCCGTGGATTGTGCTCGCGGCCTGCCTGATCATCATCTTCGGCAAGTCGGTCGCGGCCTATGCCATCGTGCGTGCGTTCGGCCGTCCGCCGAAGACCGCGCTCACCATTGCCACCAGCCTCGCGCAGATCGGCGAGTTCTCCTTCATCCTCGCCAGCCTGGGCGTATCGCAGGGTCTGCTGAGCGAACAGGCGCGCGACGTGTTGCTGGCAGCGGCCATCGTCTCGATCCTGGTCAATCCGTTGCTGTTCGTGGCGCTCGACAAATGGGTGGCGAAGAACGACGCCGACGCACCGGACGAGCATCCGGACGTAAAGGGGCACACCGTGCTGGTGGGCTTCGGCCGGGTGGGGCGCCGCGTGTTTACCGAACTGGCATCTGCCGGTACGCCGATCCTGGTCATCGAAACCGACGAGGATGCCGTGCGCGGCTTGCGCGACGACACGCGTGCACAGGTGGTCATCGGCAATGCGGCCTCGGCGCCGGTGCTGGCCGAAGCCAACCTGTCCGGCGCACGCGCGCTGATCGTGGCGGTGCCCGATCCCTTCGAAGGCGGCCAGATCGTGCGTGCCGCCCGTGCGCTGCGTCCCGACCTGCCCATCGTCGCCCGCGCCCACTCGCAGGAATGCGTGTCCCATCTCTCGGGCCTGGGTGCCAGCGAGGTGCTGTACGGCGAGGAAGAACTGGCGCACAGCATGTTCGAGGCGGCCAAGGGCCCCAGGCCCGCCCCATCCTCCCACTAACCCTGTAGGAGCGCGCCTTGCGCGCGACCGGTTGGAAACGATACGCACATCGCTTCGAACGGTCGCGCGCAAGGCGCGCTCCTACAGGGGTCGACACGTCGTCCTAACGTCCTGATCGCTAACTTTGAGAGGTTGGCTTTCGATAAAACGAGGACACGATGGCTTCCCGGATCGAAGATTACGCGATGATCGGCAACTGCCGGAGCGCGGCCCTGGTATCCCGCGACGGCTCGATCGACTGGTTGTGCCTGCCGCGATTCGACTCGGCCGCCTGCTTCGCCGCACTGCTCGGCGACAGACAGAACGGCTACTGGAAACTGGCCCCTTCCGACCCGGATGCCACCTGCATCCGCCAGTACAACGACGGCAGCCTGGTGCTGGAAACCGAATGGCAGACGGCCACCGGCCGGGCGAAGGTGACCGACTTCATGCCCTTCGCGGGCGATCAGGTCGGTGTGACCCGCATCGTCGAGGGTCTCGAAGGCCGGGTGGACTTCCAGTCCATCTTTACCTTGCGTTTCGACTACGGCAACGCGGTGCCCTGGGTACGCCGTGTGGATGACCAGACCCTCACCGCCGTGGCCGGCCCCGATCTCATCGTGGTACGCAGCCCTGTGGCGGTGGAAGGCGAGGGCATGCACAGCATCGCCCGCTTCGCCGTATCGGCCGGGGAACGCGTGCCCTTCGTGCTGGCCTGGGGGCCGTCCCACCTGCCGCCCCCGGAAACCCCCGATGCGCTGGAGGCCCTGGAACGCTCCATCACCTACTGGGAAGAGTGGTCCGGCCGCTGCGTCGACGTTGGTGAGTGGAACGACATCGTGCGTCGCTCGCTGGTGGTGCTTAAAGGCCTGAGCTACCTGCCCACCGGCGGCATCGTTGCCGCACCCACCACGTCGCTGCCCGAGCAGCTGGGTGGCGAGCGCAACTGGGATTACCGCTACTGCTGGGCGCGCGACGCCACCTTCGTGCTGTCCGCCCTGGTCAACGCGGGCTATCACGAGGAAGCATCCGCCTGGCGTGACTGGGTACGCCGCGCGGTGGCCGGTTCGCCCGACCAGCTGCAAGTGCTCTACGGCATCGCTGGCGAGCGTCGCCTGGAAGAGTACGAACTGCCCTGGCTTGCAGGTTACGAAGGCTCGCGCCCTGTGCGGGTTGGCAATGCGGCCTCGGCACAGTTCCAGCTCGATATCTTCGGCGAGCTGGTCGGCGCGTTCTCGCATGCCGTGAAGCACGGCGTGGAGTTCGAATCGGATTCTGACGAGGTGCAGGCTGTCTTCCTCGATCACCTGGCCAGCATCTGGCGCCAGCCCGACGAAGGCATCTGGGAGATCCGCGGCGAATCCCAGCATTTCGTGCATTCCAAGGTGATGGCATGGCTGGCCTTCCAGCGGGCAGCCGAGCAGGACTTCAGCGGTCGCGATCCGCGCTACGCGAAGCGCTGGCAGACCATTGCCGACGAGATCAAGGCCGATATCCTCGCCAAGGGCATCGATCCGGCACGCGGCTGCTTTACCCAGGCCTATGGCTCGACGGAGATGGACGCGAGCCTGCTGCTGGTCACCCTCACCGATTTTCTGCCGCCGGACGACCCGCGCATCGTCGCCACGGTGAAAGCCGTGGAAGAGGATCTTCTGGTAGACGGCTTCGTGCTCCGCTACGACACCCGCAGCGGCGTGGACGGCCTGCCGCCGGGCGAGGGCCAGTTCCTGCCGTGCAGCTTCTGGCTGGTGGAAAACTACGTGCAGCAGGGCCGCATGGACGAGGCGCGCGAGCTGTTTTCACTGCTGGCCGGCCTTGCGAACGACCTCGGATTGCTCGCGGAGGAGTACGATCCGCATTCGAAGCGTCTGCTGGGCAACTTCCCGCAGGCCTTTTCGCATGTCGCGCTGGTCAACGCGGCCTATAGCCTGGCGCGTGGCAGCAGTGCAACGGCGGATGTCCATTCCACCCCCGAGTCCACCATTCCCCAAGGAGTCAGTGCATGAGCCAAGCCCAACCGAAGCGAGTCAGCTCGCGGGCTCATCCGGCCGATCCGTGTACCGTCGTGATCTTCGGCGCGGCCGGCGACCTCACCAGCCGCCTCGTGATGCCCGCGCTGTACAACATGCGCCGCACCGGCCTGCTGTCGGATAACTTCGCCGTCGTCGGTTTCAACCACGGCAAGATGAGCGACAACGCCTGGCGCAAGAACCTGCACACGGCACTTGAGCGCTACGTCGGCAACGGCGGCGGCAAGCTCGACGAAGACGCCTGGGACTGGCTCAGTGCGCAGATGACCTACCACGCCGGCGACTTCGACGATGCCTCGGCCTTCCAGAGCCTCGCCACGCGCCTGCGCGAGATCGACCGCAAGCGTGGTACCAAGGGTAACGTGCTGTTCTATCTCGCCACGCCGGAGCGTTTCTTCGGCGACGTGATCGAACGCCTGCGCGATGCTGACCTTGTGAAAGACGAAAGCCACGAAGGCGGCTTCTGGCGTCGCGTGATCATCGAGAAGCCCTTCGGCCACGACCTCGATTCGGCGCGTGCCCTGAACGAGCGCATCCTCAAGGTGCTGCGCGAAGACCAGATCTACCGCATCGATCACTTCCTCGGCAAGGAAACGGTGCAGAACATCATGGCCTTCCGTTTTGCGAACGGCCTGTTCGAACCCATCTGGAACCGCGATCGCATCGACCACGTGCAGATCACCGTGGCCGAAACCGTGGGCGTGGAGCGTCGCGGCTCGTTCTACGAGCAGACCGGCGCCATGCGCGACATGGTGCCCAATCACCTGTTCCAGCTGCTGGCCATGGTGGCGATGGAGCCGCCGACCTCCTTCGATGCCGAGGCCGTGCGCACGCGCAAGGCCGAAACCATCGAAGCGATCCGTCCGATCCTTCCCGAAGACGCCATCCGGGGCCAGTACGGTCCCGGCGCGGTGAACGGCCAGCTCGCCCGCGCCTACCGCGACGAACCCGACGTGGCGCCGGACTCGGTCACCGAGACCTTCGTGGCCATGAAGGTGTCCATCGATACCTGGCGCTGGTCCGGCGTGCCGTTCTACCTGCGCACCGGCAAGCACATGGGTCGCCGCACCACCGAGATCGCCATCCGCTTCAAGTCGGCGCCGTTCGCCCCGTTCCGCAGCACGGGCATGGATGCATTCGGCCCCGACTGGCTGGTGTTGCAGATCCAGCCGGACGAAGGCATCTCGTTGCAGTTCGACGTGAAGCGTCCGGGCCCGCGCGTGGAGCTGGCACCCGTGCGCATGGATTTCAAATACGCCGACTGGTTCCGCGCCGAACCTGCCGTGGGTTACGAAACGCTGCTCTACGATTGCATGACCGGCGATGCCACGCTGTTCCAGCGCGCGGACATGGTGGAAGCCTGCTGGCGCGCCGTGCAGCCGGTGCTGGACGACTGGGCACAGCGCACGCCGGCCGATTTCCCGAACTATGCCTCGGGCAGTGCGGGTCCGGCATCGTCGGATACGTTGCTGGCGATGGGCGGCCGTTCATGGCGTCCGTTGAATTCGTCGACGGAGCCGGCGGGGCGCAAGTCGCCGCGACAGAAAGCAGAATCGGCCACGCCAGCGGCACCCACACCTGCCGCGAGCAAGCCGCGCGCCACGAAGAAACGTGCAGCCAAGAAGACGGTAGCTTCGTCCCGCGTGGCAGTTGCGAAGAAGGCCGCTACAAAAAAGGTAGCGGCGAAGAAAGCAGCGGTGAAGAAGGCCGCGGTACGCAAGGCCCCTGCCACGAAACGCGCGGCAAAGCGCCCACGCACCAAGTAAGTACCTCGTCCCGAGCAAAGAAAACGCCCCGTCCTCACGGGGCGTTTTCTTATGTAGGAGCGCGCCTTGCACGCGACCGGTTATTGCGGTGGCCTGACGACCGAAGGGGTGGGAGTCGACCGTGTCGACGATGCCTGCGGAGCGAAACCCATCACCTTCGCGGGCACCCATCGCGGATGCGATCCGTTCTCACCGGCAATCAGGATAGGTATCGGTGATTTCGGTCGCGCGCGAGGCGCGCTCCTACACAAACAGGGCGGCGCGTATCGACAGGTGGTGAGAAGGGGCGGCAGAGTCATCCACCGCCCCCCATTTTCATCGGAAGCGCATGCTAAACAGCCTCCCCAGGAACGACGAGCCGGTCACGCGTGGTGATTGCATAGCAAGGTTGTGCATATCGTAAGGCGTCGAGACGTAACCATCCTCGATCTCCGAAAGCCCTTTGGCGTTTCTGCGCCCGACGTAGCCCGATACAACGGTCATGAAGTCGTCAAGGTCGAAAGCCTTCAGATGCTCCGTCCATGTGGAATAGAACGCATCGTTGGTGAGTGCCCTCAGCCTGTCCTTGATAGCGCCACCGACGCTTGGCGTGGCCCCACGGGGCGAGCCCAGCATCCGTCCGGCGTAACCGGAGCCTTTGGGCGCGGCACGGGTACCCGATGAACCAAGGGCACGCCCGGTCAGGCGAGATAGCGTATTTCTTCCCTGATTCAACAGACGACTACCGGCGGCCGCGCCCTTCTGAAAGAGTTCCTTAACCATTCGAATGCCAGATCGCCCCAGCTTGAGCGCCAACTGGGCCACTTTCTTTCCGAGGGTGGTGAGGCCACCTGCCAGGCCGGTGGCCAGGGATGCCCAGCTGAGGGCCTTTGCCAGTTCGGGGTTGCTGTCCTCAAGGATGGCGGCCGCGATACCGAGTCCGGCAGAGACGGCCGCCAGCCCGACCAGGGCGGCGGTGATCAACAGGGAGGCACCGCCGGTCAGGGCGGCAGTCAGGACGCCGAGCGCACCCCAGATGATTGCTTTGAAGATCCCTCCTCCTTTGCCCATGCCCAAGGGCCCGGGGAGGGTGTCACCCCATATCCTGCGAAGCCCGCGGTTCACCGCGCCCGATCCCACCGCCATGTGCCCGCTCGGATCGGCCATGTTCGCCGGATCGCCATCGAAGCAGCCGTGGGACTGTGGGCCGCCATCCCCGAAGGGGCTCCAGTCATCGGGTACGCCGAACTGCATGCCATCGGGGTGGTACGAGCGATAGCCGCAGCCTAGCGGATACTGGTCGTTGAGGTGATCGCGGTACTCGCCCTTGAAGCCCAGCAATGAATCGGTCTCGGTGGAGCTGTGCGCACCCCAGGCGGTATAGGTGTGGTACTTCGGTGTTTTCGCCGTGGCATCGAAGGTCAGCAGCACGGTGCCGTCGATATCGCGCAGCTCGAACAGGATACGCAGCACACCTGAGCGCTTGACGGTCTGCACGGTGCACCCTGCGCTGCCGGGCGCCAGCCAGCGACCATCGTTGTCTGGCTTCAGCTCACTGCGCAGGTCGGTGCCGTCGTAGACCAGATGGTGCTCGGCGTTACCCTGGCCGGTGGCCGACAGGCCGTTTAACGGGGTGTAGGTGTAATACCGCGACCCGGCCTGGGTCAGCCGGCCCAGCCAGTCGTAGGTGTAGGTCTTGCCGGTGATGTCCTTGGTGATGCGACCGTTCTTGTCGTAGACGGGCGTCGTGGCGGCCGGATAATCCGCATGGCTATGGGTGATGCCTGAGAGCCGGCAACCACTGGTGTCGTCATAGGTGTAGCTGCTGGTGCAGCTCCCGCCATCGAAGGTGGTGGTGCAGGCGGTGACGTTGCCCAGGCCATCGACGGTGAAGTCTTGCTGGCTGATCGTCTTGCCACCGGGGGTCTTCGGCTGCCAATCGCCGGTATAGCGGCACGACTTGATGCAGCCGGACGCGGTGTAGGTGTAGCTGCGCTTGCCCTTGCTGGTGCTGCCGTCCTTCCACTCCACGCTGTCGATGCGATCATCGCCGAAGTAGCTGTGCGTCAGCGTGTAGTCAAACCCGCCGGTGCCACTCTGCTGGAACCGGCGGCTGGTTTCCTTGCCTTCGCTGTCGTAGCTATAGGTGACGGTGACGGTGTCGGCGCCACGGACGATGGTGTCGCTTGCCAGGCGCCCCTGGGCATCGTAGGCATGCGTGGTGGTGACATTACCGGCGACGGTGGTCACGCGCTGTCCCTGGGTGTTGTAGGTGTAGGTGGCTGCGTTGCCGCCACCGTCGTTGTCCGAGAGCAGGCGTCCAGCCGAGGTGTAGCTGCGCTCCACGGTGCGTGTGACGCCAGTGCGTACGGTGGTCGTCTGCTTGGTGACCCGTTCGTTGATATCGTGCTCGCAGTCGACCTTGGCCGCGCCTTCGGTGGCCGAGGAGGTACGGGTGTTGCCGTGCAGGTAGCTGAAGGCTTGCGATAACGTGCCCTGGGTGACGATCTTCGGCTGATGCCCCATCTCGGGGATGGTCGTGTAGGTCAGCGAGGTACCGTCGCCATGTGTCTTGGTGGCAGGCACGGGTGTGGCGCCGCTGTAGGTATAGGTCTCGGTAATCCCGGCACGGGTGAGGGAGGTGCAGCGGCCCCAGGCGTCGAAGGTGCGTTCGCCCAGGGTGCGGGTGGTGCTGTCCCAGGTCACTGTCCGTTTGGTGGGTTCGTTGATGAGCCAGTCGGTGGGGTATTCGTAGTCATAGGCGTAGGTACTGCCATCCTCGTCGTGGGCTTCTCTGGTCACCCGGCCGATGGCGTCGTAGCCATAGGTGGTGGTATGCGTGCCGTGAGGCGTCACACGGGACAGCCCCAGGAGCCAGCCGTTCGCACGATAGGCATACGTATCGGTGCATGTGACATCACCGTTGGTGTCGACGGATTCGACCTTGGCCACCGAGCCGTTGAGGTTATAGGTGGTGCGCTTGCGTTGTTTGTCGCTGGCGGTGCCTGACCATTCCTCGCGGACGCGGTCGATGGGGTCGTATTCGTTAAACTCCTTGCGACCATCGCTGTAGGTATGGTGGCAGGCCTCACCCCAGTCGTCGTACTCGGTCGTGCAGGTGCTCTCCAGAGCGGTGCCGTCGGCCAGATAGTCGAATTCCCTGACGACAGATTCGCGCCCGAGCGCGTCGTACGTGATGGTCTTGACGTTGCGCCACGCCGAGGTGTCGGCGTGCCATACCTGTTCAAGGATGGGCTGGTCGCCGCCATCGTGTTCGCTGGCGTGCTTCTGGCCGTCGGGATCGGTGATTTCAACGCGGCCTGGCGA
This sequence comes from Luteibacter anthropi, assembly GCF_023699965.1. Classification (NCBI taxonomy): domain Bacteria; kingdom Pseudomonadati; phylum Pseudomonadota; class Gammaproteobacteria; order Lysobacterales; family Rhodanobacteraceae; genus Luteibacter; species Luteibacter anthropi. The sequence continues at coordinate 543,442 of NZ_CP077072.1, read as the reverse complement.
CGGGTAGGCAAAGGTGGTGGTTTCTGCGTAGGTGGGGCTCTGTGCGCAGACGACGTGGGTGACGAGCCGGCCATGGGCATCGTAGGCATAGGTTGCCTTGTTGTTATCGGCATCGAGCTGTTCGATGAGTCGGCCGCTGAGCGTGCTGACGGTTTCTCTGGTGGTGCGAGAGATTCCGCTGCGCGTTTCCGTCGTCGTCGTGGTCAGCTCGGTCTGGTCGTCGTTGAGTTCGTAGGCGAATGCCAGAGACGTTCCGGTGCCGGCGACGATATTTTCGTTACCATCATCGTCTGCATCGTTGTTGCCTTGAGTGATGCTTTTCTTCAGGCCCTTCCGGAAGTCGTCGTCCTCCCACCATGTAGTTTTCTGGATGAGCGTGGCGTCGAGCATCGGTCCGCAGGCTTGTTTGGTGGTTTCTATTTTCTTTCGGTTCAATCCGGTGATGTTGTGATAGTTATAGTCCTTCCAATAGGTGATGCATGATTCATCTTCTTCGATCATCGCTACGATGGTCTGGCGATTGTCGATCGTTTCGATAGATCCTTGTGCGAGCGTCGGTGGAATGACCATGCCTGCCTGCAGTGAGGATGGGTCGTCTTGTTCGCCTGGCTTGGAGAAGAAATTCGGATGCAACGATGAACCTGCTTCCGAAATCATTTCTCCAAAATAAAGCGAAATGAAGTCATTCTTTGTGAGCGTCGCGAACACGCCTATTTCTTTCGTGGGATTGGTATCGTCAAACTCAGGGTTGGAGGATGCATAGGCATAAGCTGTTCGTGACGATACATCCATTTTTAATGGTGATCTTCCGTCTTCAAAGCGGATGTACGAGATGGATGCACGCGTCATTTTCTCGTCAGCTAATGCCTTGGATTTCTCCTTGTCGGTTTTTGCTTTTACGTAGTTTTCAGCAGCTTCCTTTCGTATGTGTTTGTATGTTTTTAAGCTAGTTGATGATTTTCTCTCTGGGGTGAGTAACTCATGAGACGGATGCGAGATGGTAATGGTCTTCTCATCGGTGACCGTGATTTCCTCCGACTCTGCATGGCTTGATGTGTAGACATGAATTGTCTTTCTGTTGCCCTGCACGATTTCCGTCTGGTAGCCATTGGGCATCCATGACCCAGTTAGCTTGTAGCGCTTGTCATCGTCTTGCCAGAAGTAGCTGTAATCCGCCGTCGTGGCGTCGCCCTCACCACGAGGTGTGATGGTGTGGCGGGCAACGCACGGCAGGGCGGAGAGTTTCTCGTTGCCCGGGAACTTCAGCCCGTTATCCGCGTAGGTCACGGATTGCCGCAGGCCTTCGAAGGTCACGATGTCGTTGAGCAACCAGCCGCAGGTGGCATGCTCTTGATAGGCAAAACGGGCCTTCGGTCCATCGGCGGCGCCTACCGGTTTCTTTGCCCTGTCCTGTTCGGCTTTCCAGAGGCCATACTCCGGCGGTTCGATGGAGGTAAGCGCGTACTGGGCGTTCAGGTTAAGCGTGTAGGTCATGGCCTCGGTGGTGCCGGGCCAGAAATTCAGGCGGATATCCGTGGGGGCGGCGACCTGGTCATCGGCTGGCCCGGTGGCGCTGGCGCGGTAGTTGATCGTGAGCAGGCGTCGTGCCGCTGCCTTCTTGCCTGACGCGTCGGTGGCGCCATCGTCGTTGATGGCGGTGAGGCGGATCTGGTATTGCGTGTTGCCGGCCACTGTTTGTGCGACGGCGACCCAGGTGAGATTCAGGTAACGGTAGCCGTCGGTCGTAAATTTCACCGGTACCCAGATCTGACTGCTGCCCTGCTTCTTGAGGGTCTCCACGCGGCCGTCGGTGCGTTCGACCGTCATGGTCGTGTTGTTGTCCGTCCAGGTGATTTTCACGGCGGCGTTCTTGAAGGTTGCACCCTTCTTGACGTCGATCACCTCACCGGTATGCAGGGTGAGGTCGTCGTTCTTCTCGTACCAGGTGGTAACGGCAAATGACCAGCCATCGCCGAGGGCGGCCATGTTGTTCACCACAGGGGAGTAGTACAGGCTCAGGTCCATGACCGGGCCCTGTCCGGCGTTGCCGGTGATTTTGGGCAGTGGCACCAGTGCCTCGAACAAGCCCGTCCGTGGGTCGACATGCGTGCGCTTCTGCGTCGTGGTGTTGAAGATGGCGTCGTTCTGGCTATCGCAGGGGTCCGTGCCCATCGCATTGTGGTCCATGTCGCTCTCCTGTGCGGTGCGGATGTGGGGTTCGGGAGGCGCGCGTCGACGCGCTGGCTAGCAGCGTGAACCGTGGGATGGGGGGACGATATAGGGCGTCCGTTGTAGGCGCGAATAGACAGAAACGGCCGGGAGGATGCGAGGTATCGGTTTCTGCGCGAAATTCCTGCTTGTGTAGGAGCGCGCCTTGCGCGCGACCGAACGAAGCGAAGGAATGAAGATGATCGCGAACGATGAGCGTGAGGCGTGATCGCAAAAACCGGTCGCGCGCAAGGCGCGCTCCTACACAAGCAGGTGGTCGCGCGGTGGCCTCACGACGGCAACACGCGGGCGGCGCCTACAGACAATTCTGTGTTGTTTTGCTACGTTGTCACCGCTGACTGCGCTGTCGGTTCACTCGTATTCGCAGGCAGCCTTCGCTCCAAGGCGGTGGGGGCGCATGCCATCGGGGATTGCCGTCCCCGATGACACGCTAACCACCGAGTCATCCTCAACTAGCACGAACTAGCAAGGAGTCGTCCATGGCTATCTGCCATTCTACGTCACTCGTCCGCCCGCCGCTTCTCCGCGGTGGCCCACCCTCCGGTGCCCGGGCCGTTCCGGCCCTGCCCGAACGCGGTTGACGAACCGCGGCGTTCGCCGCGCCTCTAGCGCTTTGGCCTTGCCGTACACATCCGGCGCGTTGCCGGCTGCCCGGTGATGGCCCGCTGACGCCGCATCCACTTCGACAATCACGCCGCCCGGCGTCCGCTCACGGACACGCCGGAGAGCCTCATCGTCCCGGAGCGATGCGCAGTAAAACGTCAACCTGACGTTGCGTTAACCCGTGGCACGTTCATGGAGTCCATGGCGTGCCACACCTGGGATGGGAGGGCGGCGCTGACCCATGGAGTCGTACATGAAGGACATCAACGAACACTGGATTCTGGAGGACGACGATGCGTCCACCGAGCGCTTGCTCAATGAAGCGACGGAGTGGCTGGCGTATGCGCAGGGCACCGCGCGGTTGCTGGCCGAAGTAGCGCATGAAGAGGCAGACGATGCAGACCATCGCGACCTGTCGCTGGCGATCGGCGGTGTGGCGGCGCTGGTGGCCGTCGGTCAGCACTGTGTGCAGCGCGCGCATGTGCAGGTGATGTTCGAGTCACCGTTGCTTCCGGACACGGAGGAGGTGCGCCATGGGGATTGAGATCGCGCAGATCACGATGGCGCTGGGCTTGATGGTGATTAACGTACTGGTATTCATGGATCGCCGCGAGGGTATGACCATCGCCATGCGCGGTGCGCGCGGATTCGCGGTGGCGGCCTTCGGCAGCGCGATCGTGGCCTTGCTGGCGATGGATCAGTTGATGATCCAGGTGTGGATTCATCCAAAGGATGAGACGACGTTTGTGTTGTTTCGGCTGGCGATGACGGGGATGGGATTGGCAACGTCGGGTGCTGTAGCGTTCTGGGTGTTGTCGCGGTGGAAAGTGTAGGAGCGCGCCTTGCGCGCGACCGGTGGAACGGCGGCGATGATGGGTTGCGCCATGAATGGTCGCGCGCAGGCGCGCTCCTACAGGAGGACTTTAGGCAGTGTGGCGATCAGTTGTCGTGCTTGTCGTGTTCGTGTTCCGGCGGCTTCTTTTCGTCGTGGTGTTCCTGCGGGCGCTGTTCCGGGCGGGGCTGGTTTCTGGGCTCCTGGCGCGGTGGCTCCTGGCGTTGGGGCTGCGGGCGCTGCTCCATGCGCTGCTGCTCGAAACGTTGCTGCTGTTCAGCACGTTGTTGCTCGGCGCGTTGCTGCTGTTGTTGCTGCTGTTGTTGCTGTTGCTGTTGCCTATGTTGCTCGAAGCGCTGTTCCGGGCGCGGGCCTTCGTTCCTGGGCTCCGGCCGCGAGGGTTCATTGGCCGGTGGTACGCGGGCTTCGTTGTGTGGCGCCTGCTGCTGCGGGTGCGGCGGGGTGGCCATGTCCATCCGGGGGGCGACGTGCGCTGCCTGCGGTGCCGTCGGGCGCTCGACACGGTCGTTGCGGAACATTGCGTTGGGCGTATGCGGCTGGCCTGGCGCGGCCTGCGGAGGCTGCGGACCGGCGCCGGGGGCCGCCGCATTGCGCTGGAAACCTTCCACGCCAGGGCGCGTCTGCGCCTGCGGCAGGTTGGGGTGCTCGTTGGGTGCCGTGGCGCGCATCATCTGCGGGCTGAAGTTCGGGCGCTGCATGTGCGCGAAGTCGGCGGCGCCGGCGGCCGGTGCGCCTGCGGCGGGCTGCCCGTTGTTGAAATGATTGTGGATGTTGTTGGTCGTGTTGTTGTTGACTGAATTGTTGACCGAGTTATTGATGTTGTTGACGTTGCCGAAGTTGTGGCGGTTGTCGATGTGCACCGAACGATTGACGTTCGTATAGTTGTTGATCACCGTGTTCCGGTTCACGACATACGGATGGTTGTCGTAGACCACGGCCGGCCGCGAGAAACCGCCACCGCCGCGGGGACCACCCCACGAGGTATTCCACGCATTCCAGCCCCACGGATGATCGTGGTGCCCGTGCGCGAACAGTTCGCCCACGAGCACGCCGACGCCGAACGAGACCAGCCCGGTGGCCACCAGGTCGCCACGGCTGATCGGCGGCGAATACCAGCGCTCGGAATACACCGTGGAATACACCGGCTCGCCGTAGACCACATCGGGGTCGTACTGCGGCACGTACACCACGTCGGATTGCGAGGGCTCGATCTCGATGGTCTCGGCCGGGGCCTCGACGATGCGCCGTTCTTCCACGGCGGCTGGCGCGGGCGCGGTTTCCACTACCTGTACCTTCTGCTGTGCTGAATCCTTCAGCGAGCCATGCGCGCGGGCGCGCTGGCGCATCACCTGGATGGCGTTCATCACGTCGGTGGGTTCCGCCGCGTAGGCCGCGCCGAGGGCGGCAGTCCAGTCGGCGTTTGTGGCGAGCTGGTCCACCACGGCGGGGAAGGCCACGAGGGCTTTCACGCTGGGGTCCCACGGCTGGGCGTCGGCGGCATCGATGAGGGCCGCGCCGGTGAGGTTGCGGTTGCCTTCGAGGAAGCTGCGCGCCTGGTTCACATCGTCCTGGTGGGTGGACGCAGCGAGCGTCAGCGCCACGAGCTTGTCGGGGAACAGCGCGATCGGCGACACCAGTGCATAGAGCTGCTCGGCCGTGGGCGGCTGGTAGACCGCCTGCTGCGATACCTGGGGGGCGCTCGCGCCCGGTGCGGGCGCCGGTTGCGCCGCCTCGTCGGGAGGGGCCTGGCGCTGGCAACCGGCAAGAAAACCGATCGTCGCGACCGACAGGGCAGACATCAGGAAGACATCCCTCGTGCTTCGTTTCATGGTGGCTTTTAGTCCCGGATCGGGGATCGATCCAACATGGCGCCAGATTCCGTTTTACTGCGTGACTGCGCGCTGTCTGCTGCCGTAATCACTTGCGAATCTGCAGGGGCATTTAGCTACGCGTCGGACTTCGCGGGAACCTGCGGGGGGACGACGGCGCCCTGCGTTAGAAGAGTGTTGGACGCAGCGTGGGCGAATTGCCGGATTTGGGGATGTTTTTACGCTGCAGTGCAGCAAGCAAGGGTATCCAAAGCCGGTTCCGGTCACCTCTGTTCGTGGATGAAAATAAAAACAATGAAAACCAATAAGTTGAAAATATATATCCAGCGTATTGACTAAAGATGGATCGATCCAAATTGCTCCTGAGAATTTCCGCACTGCACTATTTTGGTATTTTCATCAAAGTTATATAAATCAATACGTTGATGCTAACTTGTCATCCTTGGATCGAGTTAAAAAATTGGTTGACAACGTTGTCAGCCCACCCAAGAATCCGCCTCGTAACACCGGTGCAACGACACTGGGTTAACGCCGCCGGTTGCTCTCCCCACGTTTGGCCGCGGCGACAACGAACAGGGCACGGAACATTCAAGGGATCGAACGTCTTCGGAACGCTGGCGCAAGCCAGCGCGGTGGCGTTCGCTTCGCGAAAACAAACCAGCGGGGCTAAGGCAACCAGTGCGCGCGAGCGGCTTGTTCCGGCTATCCGATTCAATCTCCAGGAGATCGATGTGAACCACCGTATCAGCGCACTGAGCATGGCCATCATGGCCGGGCTGTTCGCCACGGGTAGCGTGATGGCGCAGGACGCAAGCACGACGACCCCGCCCGCCAAGACCGCCGCTGCCAAGAAGAACGAAGACCCGACCGCCGGCGCGCCGGGTTCGGCATCCGCGCAGGATGCCGCCAACCTCAACGGCATCACCGTCACCGGTATCCGTGCCAGCCTGCAGAAGTCGCTGGACCTGAAGCGCAACTCCGACTCCATCGTCGATGCCATCTCGGCCGAAGACGTGGGCAAGTTCCCGGACACCAACGTGGCCGAGTCGCTGTCGCACCTTCCGGGCATCAGCGTCGACCGCAATTTCGGCGAAGGCGACAAGGTCAGCATCCTGGGTACCGACCCGGCGCTTAACCGCCTGCTGCTCAACGGCCAGACCCTGGCCTCGACGAACTGGACGTCCGATCCGAACAACCCGGACAGCCGCTCGTTCGACTACAGCCTGCTCACCTCGGAAATCATCGGTAACGCCCAGGTCTACAAGACCCCGCAGGCGAACATCGACGAAGGCAGCATCGGCGGCACGGTCATCGTGAACACCCGTCGCCCGCTCGACCTGAAGGCCAACACCCTTACCGGCAACGTCAGCTACAGCTACAACGACCGCGCCGACCGCGGCAAGCCGAACGCCTCGGTGATGTACAGCTGGAAGAACCAGGACAACACCTTCGGCATCCTGGGTTCGGTGATGCACTCCGATCGCATCATCGATCGCCAGGGCACCGAAGTGTTCGGTTACCAGCGTGTCAATGACCCGACCGACACCAACGCAAGCCACCAGTTCGATCCGGCCGTGGTGCCGAAGAACCAGCAGGGCGTTTACCCGACGGCCGTCAACACCGCGTGGTTCCAGCAGGAACGCAAGCGTGACGGCGTGTCCACCGGCGTGCAGTGGAAGCCGAACGACGGCTTCGAGCTGAACTTCACCGGCCTGTACGTCACCGAGAAGTTCAACAACTTCAACCAGAGCCACTACGGCGAATGGTCCGGTTCGGCCAAGGACGCCACCCAGCTCGGCTTCGACAATGGCGTGGCCACCTCGGGCACCTACGGCCCGAACGCCGCCACCTACCTCGACGGCTACGAGCGCGAATCCACCGTCAACACCGGTACCGCGCAGCTGCGCGCCGACTGGTACGGCGACGGCTGGACGGCATCGAGCCAGATCGGCTACACCGGTTCCACGGGTGGTTCGGCAGGCATCTACAACGCCCAGTTCAAGAGCCTCGGCGGTTACACCTATAACCTCGACGGCCAGCATCCGCAGATCAACTTCAACAACGGCGACAACCCGAACCAGTCGCTGATCAATGGTGCAGGCTACAGCCATGCGCCCAGCTACGACCGCGAGCGTTACTTCCAGGCCGACTTCGCGCACGACGTCAGCTGGGGGCCGTTCAACCAGATCGAAACCGGCATCAAGGCCACCAACCATCTCGATGGCCAGGATGCGTATTCGTCGAACTTCCCGAACGACGTGCTTGCCGCCTCGGGCATGCCGCTGTCCAGCATTGCCGGCGGTGGTACCCCCAGCGGTTTCCTCGATGGCCTCTCGCCTGCCGGCAACATGGGTGACTGGACGACCATCAGCAAGAGCGGTCTGAAGAACTATGTGAACGCGCTGAAGGACAAGTATGGCTATTCGCTCGATCCGAAGGCGACGTACAGCATCGCCGAGCAGAATCGCGCGTTCTACCTGCAGGGTGATTTCTCGGGCGACGACTACCGCGGTAACCTCGGCGTGCGCTACTTCCGCACCCGTGACACGGTCAACGGCTATTCCAACATCGGCAACAACCAGTACGCACCGGTGAACAAGCGCAGCAGCTACCACGACTGGCTGCCGTCGCTGAACATCGCCTACGACGCGGCCGAGAACGTCACCCTGCGTTTCGGCGCTGCGAAGACGATCGCCCGTCCGCGCTACCAGCAGATGACCCCGTACGTGGCGCTGGACGACCGAACCCTTACCGGTTCGAGCGGCAACATCAACCTCAAGCCGTACAAGTCGACCAACTACGACTTCTCGGCCGAGTGGTACTTCTCGGAGAACAGCCTGCTGTCGGCCGAATTGTTCTATCGCCGCATCTCGGGTTACATCCTCAACACCAACGTCGAGCAGACGCAGTTCAACCTGACGACCCAGCAGAACGCCGTGTACCAGATGCAGGTGCCGATCAATGCCGGTGTTGCCAAGGTCAAGGGCGTGTCGCTGACCTATCAGCAGAACTTCAAGTACGGTTTCGGCATGCTTGCCAACTACACGTACTCGGATGTGGACACCAGCAACGACTTCCCGCTGCCGTACAACTCGAAGAACTCCTTCAACCTGTCGCCGTTCTTCGAGCAGGGTCCGTGGAGCGCTCGCGTGACCTACAGCTGGCGTTCGTCGTACTTCACCTCGATCGCACAGTTGCAGTCGCAGCAGATCACGGGCATCTTCCGTGAACTGGATGCCTCGGTCGGCTACCAGATCAACGACCACATGCGTGTGTCGCTGGATGCCACCAACCTGCTCGACGAGACCTACTACCAGTATGACAACACGCCTTCGGAGCCGCTCAATGCGTACAAGAACGGTCGTACCTACACGGTGTCGCTGGGCTTGAAGCTGTGATGCGCCGCGCGTCGTTGGCCCTGGCGTTCTGGCTGGCCGCCGGAGCGGCCAGTGCCACCGTGCCGGCGGAGAGAGACCTCTCCGCTGGCTGGCGCTTCCGCCTTGCCCAAGGGGCGGAAGCCGACGCGCATGCAAACCTGAAGGACTGGCAGCCGGCCCACGTGCCGGGTGCCGTCCAGACAGACCTGTTGGCGCTGGGACGGATCGAGGATCCGTTCTGGCGTGACAACGAGGCCGGCCTGCAATGGATCGGCCTCGCCAACTGGGATTATCGACTCGAGATCGACGTGGACGCGGCCACCCTGGCACGCGGTCACGTCGATCTCGTTTTCGACGGTCTGGATACCTTTGCTGAGGTTAATCTCAACGGTAAGAAGCTGGTCGCGGCGGACAACATGTTCCGCCAGTGGCGCCTGCCGGTGAAGGACACCCTGCACAAGGGCAGCAATACCCTGGAAGTGCATTTCCAGTCCCCCATTTCGCGTCTGCTTCCCTGGTTGATGAAACAGCCGTATTCGTTGCCGGGCGAGTTCGATTCCGCCTTCGGCGACGAACCCAAGGGCAAGCAGACCTCCAATTACGTGCGCAAGGCCAACTACCAGTACGGCTGGGACTGGGGTCCGCGCTACGTCACCGCCGGCATCTGGCGCCCGGTGCGCCTGGAAACCTGGGACACCCTGCGCCTGGCCGATTTCCACGTGGCCCAGCAGCATGTGGATGCCGACAACGCCCAGCTCGACGCACAGTTCGACGTGCGCAGCGACAAGGCCGGCCCCGTGATGCTCAAGGTCGACTGGAAAGCGCCCGACGGCAGCCACGGCCACGAAGAGCGCACCGTGACCCTTGCCAAGGGCGAGAATCACGTGGCGTTGCCGGTGGCCATTGCCCATCCGCAGCGCTGGTGGCCGGTGGGCTACGGTGAGCCCAGTCTCTATACGTTCCATGCCGAGGTCGCCAGCGACGGCGCTACGCTGGCCAGCACCGATCGCGAGACCGGCCTGCGCAGTGTCGAGCTGCGTCGCGAGAAGGATCAATGGGGCCGTGGCTTCGCCTTCGTGGTCAACGGCGTGCCCATCTTTGCCAAGGGCGCCAACCTTATCCCGTTCGACAGCTTCCCCTCGCGCGTCACGCCTGAGCGGATGGAGGCCATCCTGCGTTCGGCACACGACGCCAACATGAACATGCTGCGTATGTGGGGCGGCGGCACCTATCAGGACGACGCGTTCTACACCCTGGCCGACCGCATGGGCCTGATGATCTGGCAGGACTTCATGTTCGGCGGTGCCATCACACCGTACGACGCCGATTTCCGCGAGAGCACCCGCATCGAGGCCGTGGAGCAGGTCACCCGCCTGCGCGATCACCCGTCGATCGTGCTGTGGGCCGGCAACAACGAAGTGCAGACTGGCTGGGACGACTGGCCGGATCGCCAGGACTTCCGCAAGTTCGTCAATGCCGACGAGGTCAGGCGCATCGACGACGGCATGCGCGACATCTTCGACAAGACCCTGCGCAAGGTGGTGAAGGATCTCTCGCCGCAGGTGCCGTACTGGGCCAGCTCGCCCAGCACCGATTTCGATGGTCCGGCCAACGTCGAGAACGACGGCGATTTCCATTACTGGAAGGTCTGGTCGGGTTCCGAGCCCATCTCTCACTATCTCGACATTACGCCGCGCTTCCAGTCGGAGTACGGCCTGCAGTCCTTCCCGGTGATGGCCACGATCAAGGCCTTCGCGAAACCGGAAGACATGCAGCCGGAATCGAAGGTGATGCGTGCGCACCAGAAATTCGCCAACGGCGACGGCAACCAGCGCCTGCTGCTGTACATCCGCCAGGAATACGGCGAGCCGAAGGATTTTCCGTCGTTCGTGTACCTGAGCCAGGTGATGCAGGCCGAAGGCATCGAGCTGGCCGCCGAGCACCTGCGCAGCGCACGTCCGCGCAGCATGGGCTCGTTGTACTGGCAGCTCAACGATGTGTGGCCGGGCGCGTCCTGGGCCTCGGTCGATTACTTCAACCGCTGGAAGGCCCTGCAATTCCATGCGAAGCGCTTCTATGCGCCGGTGGACGTGGTGCCGCTGCGCCGTAACGGCGTGACCGAGGTGTTCGCGGTCTCCGATCGCACCAGCGCTTTCGATGCCAGCCTGCGCGTGCGCGTCTACGACATGGGTGGCAAGTTGTTGCGCGAATCCAGCCAGCCCGTGCATGCGCCGGCGCTGTCCAGCACCTCCGTGCTGAAGCTCGATGACGCCGCGCTGCTCAAGGGCGCCGATCCGAAACACACCGTGGTGTCCTTCGAGCTGGTGGAACAGGGCGCGCCGGTAACACGTCACCTGCTTTACTTCGGCGCGGCGCGCGACCTGGCGCTGCCGAAGCCGGAACTGCAATGGGACGTGCGCGAGGCCGGTCAGGGTCTGGTGGTTACGGTCAAGGCGAAGCGCCTGGCCCGTGCCGTCTGGATCGATACCGCAGACACCGACGTGCGACTTGCCGACAATGCATTTGACCTGCTGCCCGGCGAAAGCCGCGAGATCGCCGTCGATGGCAAGGTCGATGCCGCCACCCTGCGCCATGCCCTCTCGGTCATGTCGCTGGTCGATGCCCTGAAGGAGAACATGCCTTGAATCCAAGCCGTCGTAACCTGCTCAAGTGGCTGTCGCTGGCTCCCGGTCTTGCCGTGGCCGGCGGCGTCGGTACGGCCTTCGCCGCGCCGCGCTTCGTGAGCAAGCGCCCCCCGGTGGAGCGTCGCAAGTTCACGAGCCCGGCCGTCGAGGCATTGATCGTCGCCGCGAAGAAGAAGATCGCCGATCCTGAGCTGGCGTGGCTGTTCGAGAACTGCTTCCCGAATACCCTGGACACCACGGTCGAGGTCGGTCGCCTGGACGGCTTCGAAGATACCTTCGTCGTTACCGGCGACATCGATGCGATGTGGCTGCGCGATTCGTCCGCCCAGGTCTGGCCGTACCTGCCGCTGGCTGCGAAGGACGAAGCCCTGCGCAAGCTGTTCCGCGGCCTGATCCGTCGCCAGTCGCGCTGTATTTCCATCGACCCCTACGCCAACGCCTTCCTGCCCGATCCGAAGGCCAAGAGCACGCTCGACTGGGCGCAGGCCGACGACACGGACATGCGTCCGGGCGTGGCCGAGCGCAAATGGGAAATCGATTCGCTGTGCTATCCCGTGCGCCTGGCGCACGGCTACTGGCAGACCACGGGTGACCGCGAGCCGTTCGACGACAGCTGGCGCGAGGCGTCGAAGTTGATCGTGCGCACCTTCCGCGAACAGCAGCGCAAGGATGGCCCGGGTCCGTATCATTTCCAGCGCCAGTCGCCGCACCCCAGCGAAAGCCAGTTCCTCAAGGGCTACGGCAATCCCACCCGTCCGGTGGGCATGATCCACCAGATGTTCCGTCCTTCGGACGACGCGACGCTGTACCCGTTCAATATCCCCGGCAACCTGTTCGCCGTGATCACCCTGCGCCGTCTCGCGCAGATGCACGCGAGCCTGTATGGCGACACCACGTTCGCGGCCGAGTGCAATGCCTTGGCCGACGAAGTGGCGAACGCCATCGAACAGTACGGCGTGGTCAAGGGCGAGCAGGGCGACTACTGGGCCTACGAAGTGGACGGCTACGGGCAGCAGCTTTTCATGGACGATGCCAACGTCCCCAGCCTGCTGGCATTGCCGTACCTGGAATGCACGCCGCGCGATGCCCGCTACGCGCGTACGCGTGCCCAGGTGTGGAGCACGCACAACCCGTACTTCTTCAAGGGCAAGGCCGCCGAAGGTATCGGTGGCCCGCATGAGGGCCTGCGCATGATCTGGCCGATGTCGATCATGATGAAGGCCTTCACCACCGACGACGTGGCCGAAATCCGCCAGTGCCTCACCTGGCTGAAGACCACGCACGCAGGCACGGGCTTCATGCACGAGGCTTTCGACCAGGACGACCCGGCGACGTATACGCGCAGCTGGTTTGCCTGGGCCAACACGCTGTTTGGCGAACTCATCGTGCATCTTGCCGGCACGACCCCCGATTCACTGCGGCGCGTCTGACGCGCCGCCCCTGTTTGGAGCGATTCATGGTTACTCGTCGACGTTTTCTCCAGGGCATGGCTGCGGCCACCGCCATCGGCCAGCTCGGCTCCCTCTCCGCGCTTGCCCATGGCGTACAGCGCGCCGTGAACACGCCTTCCGCCAGCGGCGGCACCGCCGCGGAGGGCATCCTGGGTTACGTCGACGTTTTCGTCGGCACGGGCGGCCATGGTCACACCTATCCCGGTGCGACCCGGCCGTTCGGCATGATGCAGCTCAGCCCCGATACGTATAACGCCGAGTGGGACGGTTCGTCCGGTTACCACCAGGGCGACGGTTCGATCATGGGCTTCTCGCACACCCACCTGTCCGGCACGGGTGCGAGCGACATGCTCGACTTCCTGGTGATGCCGTCGATGGGTCCGGTGCTGTTGCAGCCGGGTGATCGCGATTACGACGGCGTGAACTACGTATCGCGCTATGACGCGGCCAAGATCAGCGGCGAGAAGGCCCCCAAGGGCTACAAGACCGGCGTGAAGGGCTACCGCTCGCATTACACGGGCGAGCAGGCGCATCCGGGCTACTACCGCGTCAAGCTCACCAAGCACGACATCCTTGCCGAACTCACGGCCACGCTGCGCGCGGGCATCCATCGCTACACCTTTGCGAAGGATGGCGATGCCCACGTGCTGCTGGACATGACCCACGGCTTCCAGGACAACCCGCGCGAAGCTACCCGCGTCAGCGACGTCGAAGTGCGTGTGATCGGCAACGACACCCTGGTGGGTGGCCGTCGCGTCTACCAGTGGGCTTCGGGTCGCGTGATCTACTTCGCGATGAAGGTGTCGCGTCCATTCAAGGAAGTCACCTTGTACGACGGTGGCAAGGCCCTGCCGAAGGGCACCAGCGAAGCCAGGAGCGATACGCTGAAGGCTGCCATCCACTTCGACCATGCGTCGAAGGAGCCGCTGCTGGTCAAGGTGGGTATCTCCGGCGTGGATATCGATGGCGCCATGCGCAACCTCGATGGCGAAATCCCGGCGTGGGACTTCGACGGCGTGCGTGCCTCGGCCGAGGCCGAGTGGACCACCGAACTGTCGAAGATCCAGATCGACACCACCTCGGACAAGATCCGCAAGACGTTCTACAGCTCGCTTTACCACTCGATGCTCGCCCCGACCGTGTTCAGCGACATCGATGGTCGTTACCGCGGCATGGACAAGGCGGTGCATACGCTGCCGGAAGGCCGTCACAACTACAGCACCTACTCGCTGTGGGACACCTATCGCGCCGAGCATCCGCTGTTCACGCTGTACCAGGCCGATCGCGTGCCGGACATCGTCGATGGTCTCGTGCGCCTGGCCGTGGAAAGCCCGAGCGGTGCGCCCGTGTGGCCGCTGCAGGGTGTCGAGACGGTATGCATGATCGGTTACCACTCCGCCGTGGTCGTTGCCGAGGCGCAGGCCAAGGGTTTCAAGGGCATCGATTATGCGAAGGCATGGCCGGTGTTCCGCCGTCGCGCGATGCAGGACGACTACTTCGGCCTGCCGTACTACCGCAAGATGGGTTTCATCCCCAGCGACAAGGAAGGCGAGGCGGTCAGCAAGACGCTCGAATACGCTTATGACGACTGGGCCGTGGCACACATGGCCGAGGCGCTCGGTCACACCGACGATGCCGACCTGCTGCGCAAGCGTTCACGCAACTACGCCAACGTGTTCGACAAGGACACGCAGTTCACGCGTCCGCGCGATGCGGATGGCAAGTGGATCGAGCCGTTCGACCCGATCGCCATCGGTCATTCGAACCGCTGGCGTGACTTCACCGAGTCCAATGCCTGGCAGGCTACCTTCCTCAACCAGCACGACGTGTATCACTACATGACGCTGTTCGGTGGCGAGGCGGCGTTCGAGAAGAAGCTCGACGGCCTGTTCAATGCCGATCCGCGCCTGCCGGACAATGCGCCGCCGGATATCGCTGGCATGGTGGGGCAGTACGCGTTCGGCAACGAGCCGGGGCACCACATGCCCTACCTCTACGCCTACTCGGGTTCGCACCACAAGACGCAGGCCCGCGTGCGCATGCTGCTCGACACGATGTACATGCCGGAGCCGGACGGCCTGCCGGGCAACGAAGACTGCGGCCAGATGAGCGCGTGGTACATCATGAGCGCCATGGGCATCTATTCGGTGGACCCGGTGAGCACGAACTATGTGTTCGGCAGCCCGGTGATCGACAAGGCGCAGATCCAGCTCGGCGGCGGCAAGGTGCTCACCATCGAGGCGAAGGAAAACGGTGCCGACCGTCCATACATCCAGTCGGTTACCTGGAACGGCCAGCCGTGGTCGAAGACGTGGATCTCCCACGCCGAACTCGCCGCCGGCGGCACGCTCACCTTCGTGATGGGCGACAAGCCGAACGAGGCCTTCGGCAAGGCCATGGTCGACCGCCCGCCGTCCTACGGCCAGCCCGCCGCCTGATAGACCACGGTCGCGCGCAAGGCGCGCTCCTACAACGTAGCTATTACATGTAGGAGCGTGCTTGCGCGCGACGGGTGTTGCGATGCCCTCCGGTCGCGCGCAAGGCGCGCTCCTGCAACGTAGCTATTACATGTAGGAGCGTGCTTGCGCGCGACGGGTGTTGCGATAACCTCCGGTCGCGCGCAAGGCGCGCTCCTACATCCAGTTGCCACCCAGGGCTTGCACCAGGGCTGCCGAATCCTGCAGGCGGGTGGCCTGGGCCTGGATCTTCGCGATGCGTGCCTGTTGCCAGGCCTGTCGCGCCGTAATCGCTGCCAGCGTACCTACATAACCCAGTCGCTGCTGCTCACCCGTGAGCTTCATCGTGCGCTGCGCCGCCACCTCGGCATCGTTCGCCGCCGCATAGGCATGAGCATCTTCCTCCAGCGCATACAGCGTGTCGGCCACATCCTGGAATGCCCCCAGCACCACGCCCCGATACTGCGCCGCCGACTGCCGCAACTCCGCTTCGGCCGAACGCTGCTTATGCTTCAGCGCACCGAAGTCGAATACGCTCTGCGTCACGCTGCCAGCCAGCGACCAGAACACATTGTCATCCGTGAACATCCGCGAGAACGTCGTGGCGCTGCTGCCATAGCTGGCCGTGAGATTCAGCTGGGGCAGGCGGCTCGCCAGTGCGATACCCACAGCCGCACTGGCCGCCTGCACATCGGTTTCGGCTGCCTTTACGTCGGGACGCTGGTCCACCAGCTTCGCCGGCACCACCTCCGGTAACGTCGCAGGCAGCGTCAGGCCATCCATGACGAACTCGGGCGAGCCGCCATCGGCCGGCGCCTCGCCACATAACACGGCCAGCAGGTCGCGATTCTGCGCCAGCTGCTTGCGCAAACCGGGCAGGGCCTGGCGAGACTGTGCCAGTGCGCTTTCCTGCGCGGCCACATCCATCGCCGAGGCATAGCCAAGGCGCGCCTGGTCACGAAGAACCGCCAGCGCACGCTCACCATCGGCAATGACTTCGTTGGTCGCATCGATCTGCGCACGCAGCGAGGCTTCCGTGATCGCCGCGTTGACCACGTTGGTTGCGATGGTCAGCCGTGCGGCGTCGAGCTGGTAGCGCTGCCCCTCGGCCTGAGCCGATAACGATTCGACGGTGCGCCGGTTGAGACCGAACACATCCGGCGCATAGTTCACGTCCAGTCGTGCGGTATGCAGGCTGTAATACGTGGCGTTATTGGAGAGCGTCGGCGACAGGGTGCCCACGGCATCACGCTGGCGCGAAGGCGCATAGCTCAGCTGCGCTGACGGAAAATAAGTGGCCCGCTGCGCCGCAACGTTTTCCCGCGCCGCATCCAGCGCCGCCAGCGCGGCATCCAGCGAGGCATTGTGGGCCAGCGCCTGCTTCACCCGTGCATCGAGCGCGGCCGAGCCGAACATCGTCCACCATTCGGCCTGCACAGGTGCAGGGCTGAAGCGCTGTGCCTGCGCGGTATCCGTGCCAATGACCGCAGGCTGCTCGCCGCGCACGTAGCCAGAAGGTGCCGGCAGCGACGGACGCTTGTAGTCAGGGCCGGCAGCGCAGCCGGCACATATCGTCGCGATGGCGGCACACAGTACGAGGGAGCGGATCATGGCGTGCCTCCACGCTGGCGACGGCGGCGTTGCGACCATTCGACCACCATCACCTGCAAGGCCGGCGCGACAACAAGCAACATGACCGGACCGATCAGCATGCCGCCGACCACCACCGTGGCCAGTGGGCGCTGCACCTGGCTGCCGATACCGTGCGACAGCGCGGCGGGAAGCAGGCCGATGCACGCCGACAGGGCGGTCATCAGCATCGGGCGCATGCGCTGCTCGGCCGCGCGATACATGGCTTCCAGCGGCGTCAGTCCCTCGAGGACGAGATGGTTGAAGTAAGTAATCACCAGGATGCCGTTCATGACCGACACGCCGAACAGCGAGACGAAGCCAATGGCCGCCGACACGCTGAGATCCAGCCCCGTCAGATACAGCGCCACGATGCCGCCTGCGATGGAGAAGGGGATGGCTGCCAGCGTGAGCAGGCTGTCACGCAAGGAATTGAACAAGGCAAACAGCAGGGCGAGGATCAGGCCCATGGCGATCGGCAGTACGATGGCAAGCCGGTGCTTCGCCTGTTGCAGGTCTTCGAACTCGCCCGCCCAGATGAGGTGATAACCCGACGGCAACACGACATGCTTTGCGATCCGCTCCTGTGCTTCGGCCACGGTGCCACCCAGGTCGCGGCCACGTACGCTGAATTTCACGGGCACGAAGCGCTCGTTGCGTTCGTGGTAAATGTACGAGGCACCGGTATCCAGGCTGATGTCGGCCACGTCACGCAGCGGCACGTAACCCGTGCCCCCGTCGGAACGCGTGTAGTTGACCTGGATATTGCCGATGTCGGCGAGGCTCTTGCGGTACTCCGGCGACAATCGCACCACCAGCGGGAACTGGCGATCGTCTTCCTGCACCGTCGATGCCTGCGTACCGGCAGCGGCCGCCTGGAGCACCGTGTTCACATCGCCGGTGTTGAGGCCATAGCGCGCGGCCTTCTTGCGGTCCACCACGATGTTGAGGTTGGGCTGGCCCAGTACGTGGAATACGCCGAGGTCCTCGATGCCGCGTACCTGCTGCATCTGGGCCTGCACCTGGTCGGCAAGGTTTTCCAGCACCTTGAGATCCTGGCCGACGATCTTCACCGAGTTGGCGCCTTTCACGCCGGACAGCCCTTCCTCGATGTTGTCCTGGATGTACTGGGAGAAATTGAAATCCACGCCGGGTAGCGCATCCTCGAACTCGTGGGTGAGGTCCTCGACGAGCTTTGCCTTGGTGTGGCCGGCCGGCCAATCGTCCTGGGATTTCAGCGGTACGAAGAGTTCCACGTTGTAGAACCCGGACGCATCGCTGCCGTCATCGGGGCGACCATGCTGCGAGACGACGGTGATCACCTCCGGGTGGCGCAGCAGGATCTCGCGCAGCACATGCACCTTGTCTTCGCCGGCTTCCAGCGAGATGGTGGTGGGCATGGTGGCTCGGATCCACAGGTTGCCTTCTTCCAGTGCGGGGAGGAATTCCGTGCCGACACGCGTGCACAGCAGGCCGGCGAGACCCAGGAAGACCACGCCCAGCGTGACGGTCAGCCCCCGGCGCTCAAGTGCCCAACGCAGTGCCGGTGAATAGACCTTGCGGATCGCACGCACGAACCAGGTTTCCACTTCCTCGACATGGCGCGGAAGCAGCAGGGAGGCCAGTACGGGCGAGATGGTGAAGGTGGCAATCAGCGCACCGGACAGCGCATAAGCATAGGTGCGCGCCATCGGATTGAAGATCTGGCCTTCCACGCCCTGCATGGTGAACAGGGGGATGAAGGCCGCCACCGTGATCGCCGAGGAGAACAACACTGCGCGATCCACCTGCAGGGTGCTGATGAACAGGATGCGCAGGCGATCCGTCCAGCCGCGCGATGCAGGTCCGTGCAGGTATTCACGCAGTTCGCCCTGGGCGCTGTCGTGGAGCAGGGCCTGCCGTTCTTCCTTGGTCTTCTGGAAGTTACGGAAGACATTCTCGATCAGGATCACCGCCGAATCGACGATGATGCCGAAGTCCACCGCACCCAGGGACAACAGGTTCGCCGAGTCGCCCATCAGCACCAGGATGATGATGCTGAAAAACAGGGCAATGGGAATGTTCGCGCTGACGATGATCGCGCTGCGCAGGTCGCCCAGGAAGACCCACTGGATCAGGAACACCAGGATGCAGCCGAAGATGAGGTTGTGCAGCACCGTGTGCGTGGTGACGCCGACGAGCGTGGAGCGGTCGTAGAACGGTTGCAGCAGTACCCCATGCGGCAGGGTTCCGTCGCTGTTGAGCTTGTCGACCTCGCTCTTTACCGCGGCCACGACCTCGTTGGTCTGCAAGGTGCGGTTCATCACGACGATGCCGGTGACCACGTCGTCCTGGTGATCGCGTCCGGCCTTGCCCAGGCGTGGCACGGCGCCGATCTTCACCGTGGCGACGTCCTTCACCCGGATCGGCGCGCCGTTGTTCTGGTTGAGCACGACCTCGGCGATGTCGTCGACATCCTTCACCAGGCCGACGCCACGGATATTCACCGACTGCTGGCCGATGTTGACGGTGCGGCCGCCGACATTGGTGTTCGCATTGCCGATAGCCGCGACCAGCTGGGGCAGGGTCACGTTATAGCCCTGCAATTTGTGCAGGTCGGCCTCGACGTCGTACTCCTTCGTGGTGCCGCCCCAGGTCACGACCTGGGCAATGCCCGGGACGGAAAGCAGCCGGCGGGTGACCACCCAGTCCTGCAACGTGCGCAGTTCGGTGAGGCTGGTGCCCGGAGGCCCCACCAGCTGGTAGCGCATGATCTCGCCGACGAGGCTGGATGCCTGGATCTGCGGCTGTACGCCGCCGGGCAGGCTCACGTTCTGCTGCAACGCGAGCGCGGCCTGGGTGTAGTCGAAGTAGTAATCGGTGCCGTAATTGAAGGTCACGCGCACGAACGACAGGCCGTAGAACGACGTGGAGCGGATGCTCTGCACGCCAGGCACGGTGGCGAGGCCCACCTCCATGGGACGGGTGAAGCTGCGTTCCATTTCCTCGGCGGACAGGCCGGCCGACTGCGCGGTGATCTCCAGGATCACGGGTGCGGGGTTCGGGTAGGCCTCAATGTTAAGCCTGGCGTAGGCGGCAATGCCGGCAACGGCGAAGGCCACCAGCGCCATCAGGACGATGGCCCGGCGGGTCAGGGCGAAGGCGACGATACCTCTGAGCACGATGGTTCCTTCGGACTAGCGGGCGCGCAGGGCGAGGGCATTGCTCAGGAAGAGCGCGCCTTCGGCAGCGATGCGGCCATGGCCGGGCAGGCCGGAGAGCACGGGGTAATAGCCATCCCGCGGCTCGCCCAGGTGAACGGGGCGGCGGGTGAAGGTAAGGCCGTCGTCGGTGGTGAACACGACCATGCCGCCATCGGACTCACGGACCACCGCATCCTCGGGTACGGCAAGGTGGCGTTCGGGGGTTGCAGTACGGATGGCGATGGCGGCGAGCATCTGCGCGCGGATACCCTCCGGGCGCTTGTCGAGCACGGCACGCACGGTGACCCGGTGGGTGTTCGCATCGGAACTGTCGGCAACGTAGTTGACCGTCGCGTCGATGGGCCTGCCGGCCACCGTAGCGGTCATCGGCTGCCCCACGCGCACCTGCACCGCATCGTTCTCCGGCACATCGGCCACCAGCCACAGCGAATCACGCACGCCGATGGTGAATGGCACCCCGGTGCCAGGCTGGAGCAGATCGCCCGGGGCGACGTTGCGCTGCGAGACCACGCCGGCGATGGGGCTGTCGATGCGCAGCACGCCATCGACCTTGCGCCCGGCAGCGATCTGGTCGATCTCGGCGTCATTCTTGCCGAACAGGTGCAGGGTGCGACGTGCGGCCTGGTAGTTGCCCTCGGCCGTCTGTTCGTCGGCCACGGCCTGTTCCAGGTCGCGCGGCGCATTGGCCTGCACGGCGGCCATGCCCTTCGCCCGTTGCAGGGCCACATGCGTCTGTTCCCTCGCGCCTGCCGCGCCGACGAGCGCACCTTCGGCCTGTGTGAGGTCCGGGCTGTCCACGGAGAACAACGGCTGACCCTGGGTCACGCTGGCGCCCGCGCGTACGAAGACATCGCGCACGCGACCGGCATAAGGCGAGGTGACCTGGGCGAGGCGGTCCTGATCGAAATCGACGCGACCGGTGGCCTCCACGCGGGGCGCGAAGTCACGCTCGATGGTGGTGGTGACATGCACCTGCTTGGCCTGTTCGGCATCGACGGTGACCTTCTGCGGGTCCTCGGCCGGCGCCGTGGCGGTGGCGGCCGCCGCCACGGCGCCTCCATGGCGGAACTCCAGGGCGAGTCCGAGGGCTGCCAGCAGGCATACGGTCGTGACGAGCCTTCCGCCCGTGTTTTTCATATCGTCGTCATCCGGGTGGTGTGCCGGTGCGTCATCCGGCAAAAGAGGTGTCGCCCGCGTCATATCGGCAGGGGGGGGCGTCGATGGGGAAGTTCGACGCGGGGACGGTTTTCACCTTAGCGCCGGGTTACGGCGGGTGACAGTTACGATCCGGAAAGGTTTGCGACCGGAAGCAGCATGCAGACTTCGAGGCCCGGCGCCATGTTGCGCAACACAAGCCTGCCGCGATGCAGGGCAATCACGGCGGCGACGATACTGAGGCCCAGTCCGTTGCCTGGCCGATGGCGGCTGGCGTCGGCACGGAAGAACCGTTCCGTTGCACGCGCAAGGGTTTCCTCCGGCATGCCCGGACCATCGTCGCGCACGCTGAGGGCCACCATGCCGGGCTCCTGGGCTTGCGTGGCCCTGACACGCACGGTGGCGCCGTCGCCGGCGTACTTCAGGGCATTGTCGAGCAGGTTGGCAAGCATGCCCGCCAGCAGGTGGTGATCAGCCAGGGCCACCGGCTCGCCCACGACATCGGCTTCCAGGTCGATCATGCGCGCCTCGGCGGCGGGCCGGTAAAGCTCCACGATGTCTTCGACCAGCTCACGCAGGGGGACCGGTGCGAAGCTTTGCATGCGTACGCCGGATTCCGCCTCGGCAATCTGCAGCAGCTTGTCGAGAAGCGTGATGAGGCCATCGATTTCCGTGATGGCGTTTTCCGCGCCCGTCACCAGTCGCTCGTTGCGCTGGGGCGAGCGCAGGGCCTGTTCCATGGAACTTCGGATACGGCCCAGCGGCGTGCGCATGTCGTGCGCGATGGCATTGGAGACGTTACGTGCGCTTTCCATCAGGCGCTCGATCTGGTCGAGCATGTCATTGACGTCACGGGCCACCCGTGCGAATTCGTCGCGCGACTGGCCGATGGCGATGCGCCGGTCCAGGCTGCCACCGGCCACTTCGGTGGTGACGCGATGGATGGCATTGAGCTGGCGTTGCAGCTGGCGCCGGAAAAGCATGGCGCCGGCCGTGGCGAGCACGATCACGAGGCCGCCACCCAGGGCGAGCGCTTCGATCACCATGCGCTCAAGCTCGCGGACATCGTGCATGTCGCGACCCACCAGCAGGCGGCTGCCGTCACCGAAGCGATAGGCGAGCAAGCGGCTGGACGCATCGCGTCCCAGGCGCTTCACCTGCATGGTGCGCAGTCCGTCGGGCCAGATGGCCGCGGTAGGCCATGCCGTGAGGTTGCCGATGATCTTGCGTCCGCTCGCATCGGTCACCAGGTAGATCTCGGTGTCGATGTCGCGATCGTCGCTCAGTAGTGCATGGATCTGCCGCACCAGCGCATCGGCGCCGTGCTGCTCGCGTGTTTCGACCAGCTGGCGCATGGTTCCGCGCAGCTGGGTGTCGATGTTCCGCCCGAGCAGCCCCGCGGTGCCCACGTAAAACACGGTGGAAATCAGCGCCACGGACAACATCAGCACCACGCCGTAGCTCGCCGACATGCGGAAAACCACGGAGTGACGGAAGTCAGCCACCGTCGTCGGACCCGTCCGGCGCGCCGATGGTGAAGCCGGCGCCGCGCACGGTACGGATGATGGGAGGAACGCCTTCGCGCTCCAGCTTGCTGCGCAGGCGGCTCATCTGCACGTCGATGACATTCGTCTCGGGGTCGAAGTGGTAACCCCATACAGCGGTAAGCAGCATCTTGCGCGTGACCACCTCGCCGCGATGGCGGATGAGGTATTCGAGCAGCATGTATTCGCGTGGTTGCAGCGAGAGCTGGCGATCGCCGTGGTAGATGCGGCGCATGCGCGGGTTCAGTACCAGGTCGCCAAAGGCCAGGCGTTCCGCGTCGCCGTGGGTATAAGTACGGCGCGTCAGTGCATCGACACGCGCCAGTAATTCGTCGAGCGAGAAAGGCTTGGTCAGGTAGTCGTCGCCACCGGCACGCAGGCCGCGGATACGCTCGTCCAGGCTGCTGAGTGCGCTCAGCACGAGCACCGGGGTGCGATCATCGCGCGAGCGAAGCGCCGCCACGATGTCCAGGCCATCGTATTCACCCGGCAGCATGCGGTCGAGCACGATCAGGTCCCAGGGTTCGCCGCAGGCGCGCACCATGCCATCGATGCCGTCATGAGACAGTTCGACCCGGTGCCCTGCCTCCACCAGCCCCTCCCTGACCAGGAAGGCGGTGGGCATGTCGTCCTCGATAAGCAGGCAGCGCATCGGCATGATCAGGGTTGGGGGTGGTGAGGGCTTGTAATCCAGTACCGACCGGTTTGGCAACCCCTTACCTGGGGAAGAGGCCAGACGGCGACGGCGCCTACTGTCCGCGGACATGTACGTAGACGGTTGCAGACAGTCCGCCCGGAACCGGAAGCCCGACGACGGCACCTGCCCCGGATGGCATGTTCGTTGCTCCGCTCGTGGCTTTCCTTACAGATGTCCATAACCATGCGCCTGCCCCTGTCCTTTCTGATGCTGGGCCTGACCACCTTTCTGTTGCCTTCCCTTGCCTGTGCCGCTGTTACGGATCTATCTGCCGACGCTGCTGCACGGGCAGCCTTCGCGCCGACGCAGAGCCGCCCCGATGCGGGTCATCGCCGCGTGGCGAGCGACCACGTGCTGGCACTGGACGGGCGACGCATCGCCTATCGGGCCATCGTCGAGGAAACGACGGTGGAAGGTAGCGATGGCAAGCCGGCAGGCATCGCCGTGACCTACGCCTATGTCGCCCAGGGGGTGGATGCTGCCCGTCGGCCGGTGACCTTCGTCTTCAACGGAGGTCCCGGCGCATCGTCCTGGCCGCTGCACATGGAAGGCCTCGGCCCGAAGGTCTACGACGCTGCCAGTGGCACATTGCGTGACAACCCGGCCAGCCTGCTCGATGTGACCGATATGGTCTTCATTGATCCCATTGGCACCGGGGCCAGCTTTCCCGTGGAAGGCGGCGATGCGGGCAGTCTGTGGAACCTGTCGGGCGATGCGCGTTTCTTCGTCGGTTTGATCAGTGATTGGCTGCACAGGAACGGCCGCGAGGCATCTCCCCAGTACCTGATCGGTGAAAGCTACGGCACCACGCGTGCGCTGGCGATGCTGCACGAGGATGCACCGTATCCGCGCCTGCACCTTTCTGGCGTGGCCTTGCTGTCGATGTACGTGGGCGGCATCGACAACGACGATGTGGAATCGATGGCCTTGTTGCCCAGCTATGCCGCCACGGCATGGTTTCACCACAAGCAGGGGATGCCGGCCGCGTCCGCGAGCGAGGCATACGACGAAGCATGGCGTTTTGCACGCACGGCGTATATCGGCGCCCTGCTTCAGGGCGATCGCCTGAGTGCTGCCGATCTGCACGAGGTCGCGCTGGCGACCAGCGAACGGACGGGCATCCCTGCAGAACGCCTGGAAGCGATGCATCTGCGTCTTTCACCCGATGCATTCCGCACGGGCCTGCTGTCGGGCGGCAAGCGCGTCGGCCGTCTGGACACGCGCATGGTCGTGGATGATTCACTGGACAAGCTGCCGGTTCCCTACGACGACCCCGGCATGAGCCTGGGGCGTCGTCCGTCCGCAGTCATGGACGATTACCTGCGCAGCCTCGGCTACGTGCCTGCGCTGCCGTATCGCGCCCTCAACCTCACGATCAACCGCCAGTGGCGCTATGGCGACGAGTCGCATCCCGGATCGGTGGTGCAGTACCTCGCACCGGCCATGACGGCGAACCCGAACCTGCGCCTGTTCACCGCCGGCGGCTACTACGACACGAATACGCCGCTGGAAGCAGGCCGCTACGCCCTGTCGCACACCGGCATCGACATGACCCGCTGGACTTCGAAGGCTTACCCGGCCGGCCACACCATCGGCGACGACCCCACGCAACGCGCCGCCCTCGCCACCGACCTGCGCCACTTCATCCACTAACCCCACCCTTGTAGGAGCGCGCCTTGCGCGCGACCGGCAGAACGGAAACGATGATGTATGACGCGATGGCCGGTCGCGCGCAAGGCGCGCTCCTACAGGGTGCCTGAGCTGTGACGGGTGCAACAAAACCAGGTAGTCATGGCCCTCATCATGCGAAGACCACCTACGCAGGAGCACGCACCATGCAGCAAGGCACGCGTTTCGCCGTACCGTTCGTCTTCGCGTTGTCGTTCTTTGCCGTGACTACCGCATCGGCGGAAACGACGAAGACTTACCAGCGCAACGGCTACACGCTCATCGTGACGGACAAGGATTCGAAAGTGGCACAGTCCACCGTCGACACGATGGTGAATACGTTCTTCACGATCTATCCCGAGGAAGCCAGGGATTTCAATCCCGATACCTCGAAGACGGTCACCATCGTGCTCGATCCGTCGTACGACGGCGTGGCCGCCACGGCCAATGCGACGGAAACCTATGGCGCGAACTACATGATCTCGCACCCGAAGGACACCGATACCGTTACGCACGAGTCCATGCACATCGTGCAGGACTACGGTCAGCAGAACATCCCGGGCTGGCTGGTCGAAGGCATCGCAGACTATGCGCGCTATCGTTATGGCGTGAACAACGCGGCCGCGGGATGGTCGCTGCCGGCCTATCAGGCAGGGCAGAAATACACCGACAGCTACCGCGTCACCGCTCGCTTCCTGGTCTGGGTGGAGCAGCACTTCCCGGGTGCCGTGCAGCGTTTCGACGCCGCCTTGCGTGGACGCCGGTACACGGCCAATACCTGGGTGCAGATTACCGGCGCCAGCGTGGATACCCTCTGGGACCGCTACACCCGTTCGCCTGGCATCTGAGGGCGGCAGGTACCGCGCGGATCATCCGCGCGGTACATTCACGGTCGCTAGACCTCCGGGTCCACATGCTGCGGGCGACCGGACGTTCCGGGAAGGGGAAACCGATGTCTCACACCGGCCGCATGTATCTACGGATGTACCTGCCCAGCGCCTTCGTGCTGGCTGCGGGTGCCCTCTCGGCATGGGTTGCCCATGCAGTGCAGGACCTGCCGGGCGAACTGGGCATCGCATCTCTTTATTCCCACCTGCCGAGCTGGCTTTTCGCCGGTGCGGCCACGCTGTCGGCCTTGCTGGCCGTGGCCCAGACGGTGAGGGTGAGGCAGTGGGAGCGGGGGGCCTATGCCAGTTGCTACGTCTGCGGTTGCCTGCTGGGCGCTGCCCGGCCTGTGCGCGAAGGGCTGGGAAAGACCCGGCGCTGCCTGGGCTGCGGCCGGGTGCACGGCGTCAACCACCGGCTGTCGCCACACCTGCGGCCGCTGGCGGTAGTGGAACCCGCCGAGCTGCCGGTCAGGAGCGTACGTTCGTTACCGTGATCCGGTGACCCAGCCGCTCGAGCAGGGCGCGCAGCGCCTCGGCGTCCTCGAGCGAGGCCGATTCATCCAGCGACAGCCACAGCGTGTCGCCGGAAAGGCCATGGACCTTTTCGTTGAATTCGATTTCGATGGCGGCCTTGCCGCCAGGCTGAACGACGGATACCGCGAAATTTCGTGACTGCACTCGCCCGATTCCCCTGTGGATCTTGATGGACGAGGTCATTTTAGCGGGCTGGCGGCCGGAAGTGCGGCCTGGCAACGGCGGGGCGTGATCTGGGCCACGTTCGGCCGTGCCATGGGACACCCCAGCGGTTCATGCGTAAATTTGCCGGGCGATGTTCGGGCAGGAGCTTTTTCGGCAAATATCCTTTTCAGCCAACGAGTTCTCATCTTCATCGCTGACAGGGGGCAGGGAATCTGGCACCCTCGACCTTTCCATGGAGACGCTAAGGGGACGGCGTGAGCGCGAGCACGGAGCACTGGAAAGCCTGGGGACAATACATCGCGATTGCCGGCGCCTATGCCGCTTGCTACGAAGTCACCCGTCACGTCACCTTTCCGCATTGGATACTGACGGCAGGGCTGCGCCTCAGCTGCCTCCTGCTGGTACCTGTCCGATATTGGCCTGCGCTGGCGCTGGGCGAATTGCTGCCCATGGTGGAAAACGCCTTGCTGTGCATTCCCCAGTTTGGGATTCCATGGGCTATATCGGCCTCCGTACCGATGATCGTGCTCTGCATGGCATGCATAAAGCCCATGCGCGCCAGATGGTCCTACTACAGCCCGGATGGGCGGCTAAACAAGGTGTTTCTGCTAGGCGCCACACTTGCCTGCGCCTTGCTGACTGCGATCAAAACGTCGGTGACGACTCTTACTGCCCTGATGGACTCCCCGGGGGCATGGCCCGACATAGATCTGCATCTTTATTTCTGGGCCTACCTGCTGGGTTCCTATCTCGGGGCGCTCACGCTCACGCCGATGATTCTGGCGCTTAAACAACGATTCGACGAACAGGGTTTTTTCAGCATGACCATGCTGACGCGCAGTCCGCTTTTCCGGGACACGATGGCTATCGTCCCCATTCTGGGAATGCTTTGCTGGTATGCCTTCTCGACGCACGACGAAGTTGCGAAACAGCTGGCACGATTTGCGATGCTGGTTCCTGTCGTGGCCATGACATGGCGGCATGGCTGGCATGGAGGTGCCATTGCAGGCATGGTATCGAGCATTGCTTCGGCGGCCACCGCGGACGCCCTGCTGGATCCGAAGATGATCCAGTTTCAGGTCGTTCTTTCTCTGGTGGTTTCGGCAAGTCTGTTTACCGCGGCAAGGTTGCCGAACGCATCTCGCGAGACTCTGATATCAGAGAGGTGATGACCATCGGGCATCACCTTGTGCCGATTACTGTCGCGGTACGCTGCACACAGCAGGATTCGTGCAATCCCCCATCACAGCCATGAGGCGGGCGGTGCCATCCGTCTGCGGAGCCACGAACACCTGGATGCCATTGCCGCGATAGATAGTCTCGCCGGCGACGCTGGCGGGCCTGGGCAACGGCTCGTCCGGCGTGGCGAGGTTCGCCGCATCCGAACCAATGGGCAGGCCGACCAGGGCATAGGGTGTCCGCGCGAATGCGCCGCGTACCTTGCCCTGCGCATCGTTGACCTGGAAGTAGCGGGTGTTGCCGCGCTGGAACACATAGACATGCCAGTTGGAGCTGCTGCTGACGTCACTGGCGTTGGGCCAGCTTTCACCCAGTCCGCCTGCCGGCGCCGGCGGATTCGCGGCAAGCGCGGTACCGCACGTGGCAGACAGCGCGGCGAGCAGGGTGAGCGAAAGGGTACGGCGGGCAAACGGACGCATGCGACCTCCTGGTCTGTAAACGAGCCCGTAGCCTAGCGCCTCGTCTTGGCGCTGAACCAGTGCTTTGGATACGCAGGCCGGCGACGGATGATTCTTGCCGGAGTCGCCCTTTTTCCCCTTCCGAAAAGGAGCATGATGACCCCGCCACAGGGGGCTAAAGCCGGTGGGTCCACCGGTCGATAACGGTTTTCGTATTCACGATGACGCGTGGGGCAGCCGTATGGGAATGTTCGATTGGTTCAGCCGGCGTGCTCGCCCCGAACGGGCGATCCTCGGCGGCCTGTCGCGTTGCCAGGCGGTGGTGGAATTCGGGCCCGATGGCGTCATCCGCTCGGCCAACGAGCGTTTTCTTGCGGCCCTGGGCTGCCGCGCCGATGCGGTGCTGGGCATGCCGCATGCCCGGTTCATCCAGAACGACGACGAAGAGCGCCTGTGGCGTGGCGTGGGCCGTGGCGAGCCGATGACGGGCACTTTCCGTGCGATCGGGCCGGGCGGCCAGGTGGCCTGGCTGCACGGCTCGTATCTGCCGCTGTCGGATGGCGACAGCCGGGTGTCCAGCGTGATGATGTATGCGGTGGACGTGACCTCCGAGCACCTGCGCTCGCTCGACCTGGCCCAGCGCCTGGCCGACGCCGGGCGCGGGCAGGCGGTGGTGGAGTTCTCGCTGGACGGCATGCTGCTGGCGGCCAACGATGCCTTCCTGGAGCTGATGGGGTATCGCAGCGACGAGCTGCTGGGGCGCCACCACAGCATGTTCGTCGACGAGGCCGAAAGCCGCTCCGATGCCTATATCGCGTTCTGGCGACGCCTGCGTTCCGGACTGCACGACGCGGCGCTTTACCGTCGCCTCGGGCGCAACGGCAGGGTGGTGTGGTTGCAGGCTACCTATAACCCCGTCTTCGATGCTCACGGCCGGCCCGTGAAGATCGTGAAGTACGCCATTGCCATCGATGCCGACGCTGCCCATCGCCCGGCTCCCGATCTTCAGGACGTCATGGAGCTTGGCGATCATCCAGACACACTGTCGATGGATGCGGCCATAGAGGCCGCACTCGCGGCGCGCCAGCTGCAGGGTGGCACGCCCGTGGCTGGCGGTTCGGAATAGGCCAACTGGCGAGCTACCGGCCCGCGGTAGCCGATGTCACATTGCGCCGGGCAGGGCTCGCCATTCCGGCGCCGCGCCCTTGCCGGGGGCGACAATGGACGGATGGGACAACGGAAGGGTTCCGGCAATCGTGATGGCGCGCGGGCCGACGGCGCTGGGCATCCTGCGCAGCCTGCGCATGGCGGATATTCCGGCCTACGTGGCGGCACCCGCCGGGGATATGGTCACGTACTCGCGCTGGTACCGCTCCACGCCCGGCGCCGAGCCGTGGGACGGTCGTCCGGGCCCTCAGGCGTACGCCGCACTGGACGCGATGCCGCTGGAAAAGGCCGTGATCGTTCCAGGCGCGGACGATGCCGCCCTGTGGGCGGCCGAGCTGGCCGAATCGCTGCTGGGACATCGCTTCATGGTGAGCACCGCCACGCGCGGCGTGCAGGCCCTGTTGCAGGACAAGTCGGCGTTCGCGGCGTACCTGGCGAAGACCGATATTCCGCATCCCCGTACCTATCGTTTGTCATCCCTGGCGGATGTGGAGCGGATTCCTTTCGGGGAACTGGATCGTGTCTTCGTCAAGCCGGTGAACTCGCAGCGCTTCAGCGACGTGATCGGCGTGAAGGGGCTCTGGGTGACGCGACGCGATGAGTTGCACGACACGTGGCTGCGCCTGCATGCACAGGGTTTCGACGTGATGGCCCAGGAATACGTGCCGGGACCTGCGACCGAGCATTACTTCATCGACGGCTTTCGCGATACGCATGGCGACTACGCCGGTGTTTTTGCACGGCGCCGCGTTCGCATGTCGCCACCGGACTTCGGCAACAGTTCGTGTTGTACGTCGGTACCGTTATCCGATGTGCCTGCCGCGATGCATCACCTGCGCCACCTGCTCGACGGGCTGCATTACCGCGGCATCTTCAGCGCGGAGTTCAAGCGCGATCCGCGCGACGGCGAGTTCCGCATCCTCGAAGTGAACACGCGCGCCTGGACGTATGTGGAGTTTGCCGCCCGCCATGGCGTGAACGTGTGCGAGATGGCCTGGCAGGATGCGCTCGGCCTGCCCGTCACTCGTGCGCTGCGACACTATCCGGAGGGCAGGCGATGCGTGGATATTTACCACGACCTCGCCTCGGTGCGTGCGCTGCGCAAACGCCGTGCGCTGGGCTGGCCGGAGGTGCTGAAGCAGTGGAGTGGCGCCAGCCTGCACACCTTTCGCATGGACGACGCGCGACCTGCGCTGCACTTCGTCGGCGATCTCGTGAAACGCCACCTGCGCGAATCAGTCCGCCCGCCCGAGGGGGGCGGCGACGTCCTCCAGGGATCGCCGCTCGGCCGCGATCCCAAGTAGCCAGCCCGCCACGGCACCGATGAGCATGAGGGCCGCGCCCAGCACGTAGCCCCAGCCGATGGATAATCGCTCGCCGCTGCCGATCAGGACACCGAACAGCCAGGGCCCGCCGACGCCGCCAAGCGCAGTGCCGAAGGCATAGAACAGCGCGATCGCCAGGGCGCGCAATTCCAGCGGAAAGCTTTCGCTCACGGTGAGGTAGGCCGAACTGGCGGCCGCCGATGCGAAGAAGAACACCACGCTCCAGGCGATGGTCTGCGAGCGTGCATCGAGATGGCCGTGCACGAACAGCCAGGCGGTAACGAGCAGCAACAGGCCTGACAAGGCATAGGTCAGCGCGATCATGGGCCGGCGCCCCCACGTATCGAAAAGCCTGCCCAGCAGCAGGGGGCCGAGGAAGTTGCCGGCGGCAAACGGCAGCAGGTAGAGGCCCACGTCGGCATCGGCCACGCCATAGAAGCGGCCGAGCACGAGTGCGTAGGTGAAGAAGATGGCGTTGTAGAAAAATGCCTGCGTCGCCATCAGCACCACGCCGAGCAGCGTGCGGCGTGGATATTTCCGGAACAGCGTGCGCGCCACGTCGCCCAGCGTGATCGCGTGGGGATGCAGACGCAATACAGGCAGCGGTTCGCGTGGTGGCGGGGCATGCACGCGGCGTTCGATATCGGCCACGATGGCGTTGGCCTCCGCGATCCGGCCGTGCAACATCAGCCAGCGAGGGCTTTCCGGTATCCAGCGACGCAGGAAGAGAATGCCCAGGCCGAGCACGGCGCCCATGGCAAAGGTGAGGCGCCAGCCGATCTCGGCAGGCACCCGCGGGTTGTCGAGCAGCCCGACGGCACCCAGCGCACCCAGGGCGGCACCGATCCAGAAACTGCCATTGATGACCAGGTCCGTGTGACCGCGATAGCGGGCCGGTATCAGCTCCTGGATGGCCGAATTGATCGCGGCGTATTCACCGCCGATACCGGCGCCGGTAAGCAGGCGGAAGATCACGAAGGTGGCGTAGTCGGGCGATAGCGCAGTGGCTGCGGTGGCAGCGAGGTACAAGCCCAGCGTGAGGGTGAACAGCTTCTTCCGGCCCAGGCGGTCGGTGAGCCAGCCGAAGAACAACGCCCCCACCACGGCACCGACGAGGTAGAGACTTCCGGCCAGTCCCACCTGCGCGTCGCTCAGGTGCAGCACGGGGCTGGATTTCAGCGCGCCCGCGATGGAGCCGGTGATGGTCACTTCCAGCCCGTCGAGCACCCAGGTGATGCCCAGGGCGACGACCACCAGGGTGTGAAAGCGTCCCCAGCGCAGCCGATCCAGCCGCGCGGGGACATCCGTCTCCCTGATTGCCCCGCCATGCTGTTCCGATGCTCCGGCCATCCCCGGACCCTACCGGGGCGAAAGTCGTCGTTCTGTCGTCAGCGCGGCACGCGGTAGCCGCCCGGCACGCCGTCGGGCGAAAGGGTGAGCTGCCAGAGCTGGTCGCGCCGGCTGCGGAAGACGCCGGCCGAGCAGCCCAGGTAGAAGTGCCACATGCGCCGGAAGCGCTCGTCGTAGCGGTCGCTGAGTCGTGGCCACGCAGCATTGAAATTCGCCAGCCACGCCATGAGGGTGCGGTCGTAGTCCGGGCCGAAGTTGTGCCAGTCCTCCACGACGAACAGGTCTTCCAGCGCGGTCGCCACCTGGCTCATGGCCGGGATCAGGGAGTTGGGGAAGATGTATTTCTCGATCCAGGGATCGGGGCGACCGGGATGACCGTTGCTGCCGATGCAGTGGAGCAGGGCGAGACCTTCGGGCCGCAGGCAGCGACGTGCCACCTCGAACCAGCTGCGGTAGTTTTTCTGGCCCACGTGTTCGAACATGCCCACGGAGAGCACGGCGTCGAAAGGCTCGTTGAGTTCGTGGTAGTCCTGCAGGCGGA
This sequence comes from Luteibacter anthropi, assembly GCF_023699965.1. Classification (NCBI taxonomy): domain Bacteria; kingdom Pseudomonadati; phylum Pseudomonadota; class Gammaproteobacteria; order Lysobacterales; family Rhodanobacteraceae; genus Luteibacter; species Luteibacter anthropi. The sequence continues at coordinate 510,497 of NZ_CP077072.1, read as the reverse complement.
TCTCGATAGGCAGGCCTTTGCACAGCTCGCGTGCGTAGGCGGCCTGTTCCTTCGAGATGGTGACGCCCACGCCGCTGACCCCATAGCGTTCGGCCGCGAACTTCAGTGCCTCGCCCCAGCCGCAGCCGATGTCGAGGATGTGCTGGCCCGGGCGCAGCTTGAGCTTGCGGCAGATCAGGTCGAGCTTGGCTTCTTGTGCGTCGTCGAGGTTGTCGGCCCCGGCCCAGTAACCGCAGGAATACACCAGGCGCTTGCCGAGCATGGCTTCGAACAGATCGTTGCCCAGGTCGTAGTGCTGGCGTCCCACGTCCCAGGCATGGTCGCCGCGCTGCATGTTCACGAAGCGCGCCTTCAGGTGCATCAGCAGGGTGTCGAGCGTGCGCAGCGACTGGTCGAGATGGGACGACAGCACCCGGGTAAAGAAGCCGGGGAGGTCGGCGGCATCCCACCAGCCGTCCATGTAGGCCTCGCCGAGGCCCAGCGAGCCGTGGGCGAAGACGCGCGCATAGGTGCGTTCGTCATGGACGACGATATCGGTGGGACGATGCCCGCCGATGCTGACGCCTGCGTGTTCGAGGATGGATTGTGCGCGTGCCTTGAGAGACGAATCGTTGTGCATGTCCTTGAGTTCCGGTCTGGCCCTCGTGCCGCCCCGCGCGGCGTGTCGCTAGCTGAAGTGCCTGAGTACCCCGCGTGTGATCATGAGGCCGCCGATCGTCATGATGAGCGAGCCGAACAGGTTCAATGCCACGTGGCCGGCAAACCATGCATATTGCTGGCGCAACAGCAGGCCCACGGCTTCGGCGGAAAAAGTGGAGAAGGTGGTGAGGCCGCCGAGGAAGCCGGTGGCTACCAGCAGGCGGATTTCCGGCGGCAGCGACGGAAAGTGGTCGAACACGCCCAGGGCCACGCCCATCAGCAGGCCGCCGGTGAGGTTGGCGGCGAGCGTGCCCACCGGCACGTCGGCAAAGATGGGGTTGAACACCACGGCCAGCCACCAGCGCAGCCAGCAACCGAGGATGCCGCCGATGCCGACGGCCAGGAATCCGGTGTAACCCACGTTACCCCCGAGGAGGATCGATGTCCCCGATTATCTGCCTTTCGCCACGAGACGGCGAGGGTGTGCTTGCGGATTCAAGCTATACTGATTTTCTGCCCCCGTACAGAAACACTGTCGCATGACTACCGCGCCCCGCGATACGCGGCGCTATCTGCCGCTCCTGCTCGCGGCCCTGACGATGATCGGGCCGTTCTCCATCGATGCCATCTTTCCGGGGTTCCCGGACATCGGGCGCACGTTCGGCGTCGGTGAGGTGGCATTGCAGCAGCTGCTCAGTGTCTACCTGCTCGCCTATGGCGTGATGAGCCTGTTCCATGGGGCCATCTCCGATGCCTATGGGCGCAAGCCGGTGATCGTGATTGCCATGGGTGTGTATGCGGCGGCATCGCTGGGTGCGGCCATGGCGCCGAGCTTCGGTTTCCTGCTGGGCTGTCGCATCCTTCAGGGCATCTGCGGTGGTGCCGGTATCGTCGTAGGGCGCGCGGTCGTGCGCGACACGATGAACGGTGAAGACGCCCAGCGGATGATGTCGAAGGTGATGATGATCTTCGGCATCGCGCCGGCCATCGCACCTATCGTGGGCGCGTGGCTATTGGGCCTCGACGGCTGGCGCGGCATGTTCTGGGCGCTGTCCGGCTTCACCGTACTGCTCACGATCGTCACCTGGTACTACCTCGACGAATCGCATCCGGTGGAGCGGCGCACGATCTTCCGTCCGCGCCCGTTGATGCGGCAGTACCTGCATATCCTCAGCGACCGGCCGTTCTGGCCGCTGGCCATCGCGGGGTCCATCAACTTCTCCGGCCTGTTCCTTTACATCGCTTCGGCGCCGCACCTGATCCGTGACGTGCTCCACCTGGGAGCCGATGGGTTCCCGTGGCTGTTCGTGCCGGTAGTGGTGGGCATGGTGACCGGTGCCTTCATCTCGGGACGCGTGGCAGGGCGGGTGAGCGCCATTCGCACGGTGGGCTGGGGCTATGCAGCGATGCTGGCATCCTGTGCGCTCAATATCGTGCTGGCCGTGGGGCTCGACCATCCGCGGGTGCCGTGGACGACGCTGCCGTTGGCGCTCTATGGCTGCGGTGTGCAGATTGCGTTCCCGACCATCACCATTCTCCTGCTCGATCGCTTCCCGGAGCAGCGCGGCGGCGCATCGTCGGTACAGACCTTCGGCAGCCTGATGACCACGGCCCTGGTGGCCGGCGTACTGTCGCCGATGCTGTCGAACGACATGCTGGTGCTGGCGCTGGGTGGCACAGGCCTGTGCCTGCTCGGTATGTCCGGATGGGTGTGGTACGTGATGATGGAGCGCCGTCGGGTGGATCGGGCGAAGGCGGGTGCCGCTACGGCGGTGGCTGCCGAGGTCGAGGCGGACGAGCCGATGTGATGCGGTCGCCCTGGTGTGGACCGGGGCGCTGGGTTCCTGTTTTCACAGGAACGACGAGCTGAAACTCCCCACCACCTACCGTCGTTCCAGCGAAAGCTGGAACCCAGCGCGGTGCAGCGGGATGTCGCGAGGGAGTGCCCTACGCCAAAGCCGATGTGGCGCCCTCGCCGTGCTGGCAAACCGGGGCGCTGGGTTCCTGTTTTCACAGGAACGACGAGTGGGGAGGTGGCGATAACCTCACACGAAGTCGCCGGATAGGCAGGCTACGGTCATTTCACACGAAGCCGTCGTTCCAGCGAAAGCTGGAACCTGGCGCGGTGCAGTCGGTTGTGGCGGCCACGCCCCTACGAAACAGGCAACCCACGTGCAAGCAGAAACTCACGCGCTTCAACGGCATCCTGCTCGAACCACGCACGGGTCGAACCGAGCCGGTAGGTATACCCCCAGCGGTCCATGTCTTCCATAAGCCGCACAGAACCCACCGAAGGCAGCTGCCCCGCCAGCACGATCTGCAGGTAGCAGGTGGCGTCCTCTTCCTCGATGGAATCGGTGGCGTCGGTATGTACGAGCGCGCGCTTGTCGTCCGGCAGCACGATCAGGTGGCAGGCTTCGTGAAGCAGGGAGTGCACCGGCGTATCCGCGCGGGCATAGACCGTGGTGCCGATGATGCCGGCTTCGGTGTCGCCCCAGTAGCTGCCGGGGATGGCCTCGCCGTCGGCGATGGCAACGAGCGTGAGGCCGTGCGAAGCAAGCAGGTGACGCGGTTCGTCGAAACCGATGTCGCCGACGCGGAGTACCGCGTCGGCGGGATCGGGAGCGTTCATGCGCCGGGCTTGCCCTCGGGGAGGGCAACCGATAGTTCCAGCACCTCGTGACCGCTGTCGCGTTCGAGGTTGATGTTCACGGCCTCGACGTCGACGTTGACGTACTTGCGGATCACTTCCAGCAGCTCGTTGCGCAGCAGCGGCAGGTAGTCGGGGCCGCCGCGCGTCGAGCGCTCCTGGGCGACGATGATGCGCAGGCGCTCTCTGGCGACGCCTGCGCTCGGTTCGGGTTTGCGCTTCAGGAAATCGAGGATACCCATGTTCAGCCTCCGAACACGCGCTGGAAGAAGCCCTTCTTGGTCGGCTCGATAAACCGCAGCGGCCGTTCCTGGCCGAGGATGCGGGCGACAGTGTCCTTGTAGGCGTGGCCGGCATTGGAATTGTCGTCGAGGATCACCGGCACGCCGGCATTCGACGCTGCCAGCACGTTCTCGGATTCGGGAATGACACCCACGACGGAGATGCCGAGGATTTCCTCGACGTCCTTCACGCTGAGCATCTCGCCGGCTTCGACGCGATTGGGGTTGTAGCGGGTGAGCAGCAGGTGCTGCTGGATGGCTGCCTCGCCCTTTTCCGCCCGGCGGGTCTTGCTGGAAAGCAGGCCAAGGATGCGATCGGAGTCGCGCACGGAGGACACTTCCGGGTTCACCACGACCACGGCGTGGTCGGCGAAGTACATCGCCAGGTGGGCGCCCTTCTCGATACCGGCCGGGGAGTCGCAGACGACGAAGTCGAAGCCTTCCTTGGTGAGCTCATCCAGCACCTTTTCCACGCCTTCCTGCGTGAGCGCGTCCTTGTCGCGGGTCTGCGACGCGGCCAGCACGTAGAGGGTGTCGTAGCGCTTGTCCTTGATGAGGGCCTGCTTGAGCGTGGCCTCGCCGTGCACGACGTTGACGAAGTCGTACACCACGCGACGCTCGCAGCCCATGATGAGGTCGAGGTTGCGCAGGCCGACGTCGAAGTCGATGACGGCGACCTTCTTGCCTTCGATAGCGAGTCCGGTCGCGAGGGAGGCGCTGGTGGTGGTCTTGCCGACTCCGCCCTTGCCGGAGGTGACGACGATGATTTCAGTCAAAGGATGTCTCCGCGAAAATAACGTTGGACCGGCGTCAGAGGCGCGCGATCATGAGTTTTCCATTATCGAGCCAGCATTGCACGGCCTGGCCCTCGAATTCCTTGGGGATGTCCTCGAACACGCGGTAATGCCCGGCGATCGCGACCAGTTCGGCGCGGAAGTCGGTGCAGAAGATGCGTGCCGTCTCGTCCCCCTGGGCTCCCGCCATGGCCCGGCCGCGCAGCGGTCCGTACACATGGATGGAACCGTCGGCGATGACCTCGGCGCCATTGGCCACCGGGGTCATCACCACGAGATCGTGGTCGCGCGCATAGACCTGCTGGCCTGAGCGCACGGTCGTGCCCACGTGCTTTTGTGCCGTGGACGACGTGTTCTGTTCATAAGCCGGCGGCGCCTGGCGGGTGGCCGCGGGTTCTTCGCGCAGGGGCGCCGGCGGCGGTGCCGACGATGCGGCCTCGGCGTGGCCCGGCTCGTACTGGGCGCGGAACTTGGCGATCAGCGGCAGGCCCATGCGCTCGGCAAGGGCTTCGGTCTCGCTGGTGCCGTAGGCCAGGCCCACCGGCAGCATGCCTGCGCTGCGGATGGCTTCCAGCAGGGCATCGACCATGCCGTCGTCCGGCAGGCGGGGCAGGTGGGAGAGATCGAGCACCACGGCCGTGCGCGCGAACATCTGCGGTGCCGAGCGCACGCGGCGCTCCAGTTCTTCCACCAGCGCGGCGGCATCGACGCGGCGCAGGCGCACGCAGGCGATGCCGACCTGGCCGAAGCGCAGGTCGCAGGCGGCTTCGAGGGATTCGGCACGAGCATTCATGCGTGGGCTCCCTTGCCGTCGATGGGACGCGCGCGTCCGCGCAGCCAGTCGACGTCGGGCAGCCCGCCGTGTTCGAGATAGCGCTCGCGCACGAAGGGAAAACTGGGCAGTTCGCGTGCGAGCAGGCTCACCTTCGGACCCTCTTCGCCCATCTTCTGCTGGCCCACTTCCTGGAAGCCCATGGTGCCGTGGAACAGCACGGTCTGGTCGTTGCGGGGTTCAAGGAAGACTTCGCAGGTCAGGAGCGGCACACGTACCTCGGCATAACTCTGTACATCGCAATAGAAGATCCGGCCCAGCCCATGGCCGCGGGATTCGTGGGCGATCACGATGCGATCGATGTACACGAAGCTGTCGTAATGGGACTGGAACCAGCGGTAATTCGGACTGTCGTAGGTGGCTTTTTCGCGCAGGGCGATGAGGAAGCCGAGCAGGCGGCCGTCCTGTTCGGCCACGCGGAAGTAATCGGCGATGTCGTACAGGTGGCGCAGGCGGGTAGCGTCCATGGCGAGGATGCTGGTGTCGCCGGCGTTGTTCAGCGCCAGCACGGCGTCCAGATCGTGCTCGCGCACGTCGCGGATGGCAGGGGCCATTCAATGCTCCGCAGGTGGTTCCGGGAATGGCGGCCCCCGGGCCGCCGTATGCGCGCCATTATGCCATGCCGGCCGGTCTGCGGGTGTGCGGGCGCAGATGTAAAACCGTTGTAAAGCCTGCGCTTGCCCACGGCCGTCCCGTGCCATCCGTCAGGTGGCGGTGCCGCGCCAAAGCCCTATGATGCCCGGCATGTCCAAGGTTCAGCTAAACCATGTCCGCCTTCTGAGGTACGCCACGTACTTCGTCTTCCTGTGCGTCGGCCTGCCGCTGTCCATCCAGCGTGCCGGCAACGGCGTGGGCCAGATCAGCGACGTCGCATTGCTGATGTGGACGGCGTGCTACCTCGTCTTCGGCCTGGTCTACTGGCTGTTCACCCGCGACCTGGGCCTGCGCGTGGATGGTCTTACGCGCATGGCGGTGCTGCTGATCCTCACCGGCTCGGCGCTGGCGATCGGCGTGATCAGCAAGAGCGGCCTGGCGGCGCTGCTACTCACCATCGTGGCCTCGGTGGTGCCCTGGCTGGTCAGCGTGCCGGTCGGCATGGCCTGGATGGTCTTCGCCCACGTGGCGCTGATTCCCGTATTCATGGGTTTTCCCGTGCCCTTCCTCGCGGCGCTGATGCAGTCGTGCCTGTATTTCGGCTTCTCGGCGCTGATGTTCATCACCTCGATGGTGGCCAACCAGCAGGCCGAGGAGCGCGAGGAACTGCGTCGGCTGAACTCCGAACTGCGCGCCACGCGCGCACTGCTTGCCGAATCCACCCGTATCGCCGAGCGCATGCGCATCGCGCGCGACCTGCACGACCTGGTGGGTCACCACCTCACGGCGCTCAGCCTGAACCTGGAAGTGGCCAGCCACCTCACCAACGACACGGCGCGCGAGCACGTGCTGAAGGCGCAGAGCACGGCCAAGCAACTGCTGGGCGACGTGCGCGAGGCGGTGAGCGAGCTTCGCCAGGACGATGCCATCGACCTGACCCAGGCCCTGCGCAGCCTTACCGAAGGCGTGCCCGGCCTGGCCGTCCACCTGGATATTCCCCAGCGTTTCGGCGTGGAGGACCCGCGTCGCGCGCAGATGCTGCTGCGCTGCGTGCAGGAGATCCTGACCAACACCGTCCGCCACGCCAACGCACGCAATCTGTGGCTCACCTTCCGGCATACCGGTCCCGACGAGCTGTGTCTCGACGCCCGCGACGACGGGATCGGCAGCGGCCAGCTGCGCCCGGGCAACGGCCTGAACGGCATGCGCGAGCGTCTGGCCGAGTTCGACGGCAGCCTCGATTTTCGCCTGGGACCCACCGGCGGCTTCGCGCTGACGGCCCGGCTTCCGCTGGGCGAAGAGCAGACCCTCGCCCATGCGCCCTTCCGTCCCTGGCCCGAGATGGGCGCAGGGGATGACCACGACCCGGCGCTCCATGCCAAACTTTCCTCCCCTGCCGAGGGCCAATCATGATTTCCGTCTGTCTCGTCGATGACCAGAACCTGGTTCGCCAGGGTATCCGCTCGCTGCTCGACCTCGCTGGCGACATCCGCGTCGTGGCCGAGTGTGCCGACGGCGCCCAGGCCGTACAGACGATTCCCCAGGTACGCCCTGACGTCGTACTGCTGGACCTGCGCATGCCCAACATGAGCGGCCTGGAAGTGCTCCAGGCGCTGGGCGGCCGTAACGAGCTGCCGCCGACCATCATCCTCACCACCTTCGACGACGACCAGCTGGTGCTGTCGGGCCTGAAGGCCGGTGCCCGGGGTTACCTGCTGAAGGATGTCTCGCTCGACCAGCTGGTGGAGGCCGTGCGTACGGTCGCCGCCGGCGGCTCCCTGGTGGCGCCCATGGTCACCCAGCGCCTGCTGGCCGGGGTGGGGCGCATCCAGAACCAGTTCACCAGCCTGGAACAGCCCGACCCCCTCACCGAGCGCGAAACCGAGATCCTGCGCCTGCTCTCGGGCGGCTACAGCAACAAGGAAATCGCCAATTCCCTCCGCGTCGCCGAGGGCACGGTGAAGAACCACGTGTCCAATATCCTGTCCAAACTGGGCGTCCGCGACCGTACCAGGGCCGTGCTGAAGGCGCTGGAACTGGGCATCGTCTGAGCACAAGCTGACCGAAGCGTGACCCCCTTCACCCCTCCGGCCGAAAATCGGCTTGTGCCAGCTTGGAAAAAAGGGCAGGGGACCCAATAGCGTTCGCCGCCGCGAGCAAGTACCATCAGTCCTTTCGGCGCGGGCGAACCCCTGCCACGGGCCGATTCGCCAGGGGTGACCGCCGGTGTCCACAACCGCGCGTGGAGCCTGTTCAAAGACGTTCGGAGAACCGTGGAATGACGCGTCTGTTAGAATTTATTGTCGCCATCCTCATCGTCGCCATCCTCGGCGTCGTAGTCGGCGTCGCGATGCCCTCGACGGGACACGTCGAGCGCGAAATGCTCATCAGCAAGGACTTGCGCCAGGTTTACGACGTTTTCAGTAACTTCCGTCGCTTCCCTGATTACACCGTGCTGCGCACCTTCGATCCGAAGATGCAGTTCGAGCTCTCTGGCAAGGCCTACGGCCCGGGTGCCAAGATTTCCTGGAAGGCTTCCGATCCGAAGATCGGCGACGGCTCCCTCGAAATCGCCTCCATCGATCCCTCGTTCGCTCAGGTCACCGACGCTGGCAAGGGCACGATCGTATGGAACCTGGACAACAACTGGCGCGGCCACGACAAGACCTTCACCATCAAGCTCGAGCGCACTGGCCGCAGCCAGAAGCTCGTGAAGGTGAACTGGTCCTATGACGTCGCCTACGGCTGGAACCTGGTCGACCGCTTCTCCAACCTCTACATCCATGGCGATCCCGATGCGCTGATCCAGTTCAGCCTGACGAACCTCCAGAACGTCATGGCCGCCATCCCCAACATCGACTACAGCAAGATGGTCCCGTCGATCGCCGAGCAGCCGGCCAAGCCGATCCTGTTCGTCTCGACCACCGCCCCGCGTACGCTCGATGACGTGGACACCGCTTCGGACAAGGCCATGGCCGAAATCCAGGCTGCTGCCAAGAAGCTGGGTGTGAACATCGTGAGCCCGCGCATCACGTTCACCACCAACTGGGGCGACCAGAACTACACCTTCGACGTGGCCGCCGAGATCGACGCCACCACGCTGAAGATCAACGGCCAGGATGTCGAACTGACCGCCGCCCAGCGTCCGGCGCTCGACGCCGCCGCACCGGCAGAAGCCTCGACCGCCGCCGCCCCGGCCGCCGACAACGGCGCCCCGGGCAGCAAGGACAAGCTCGGCCGCGTGATCGTCGATGGCAACGTCAAGGCCGTGCTGGCCTTCGGCGGCAAGGCGCTCAAGGCCGACTGGAACGGCACCGGCGCCGGCCTGCCGCAGACCCGCCAGATGCTGGCTGCCTACTCGCAGACCCACGGCTACAAGTTCGACGACGTGACCTTCCGTCCGTACGACATCCAGGTGAAGGCGCCGACGAACAACCACGGCACCATCGAGGGTTACGACGAGCAGAAGTTCGAGATCTACCTCCCGCTGCAGGGCGACAACGTTCCGGACCAGACCCCGGAACAGGAAGCCGGCATGAAGCAGCCGGGCCTGGAAGAATCGGCCCCGGCCGCCTCGTCCACGGCTCCCGCCGCTGCGGGCACCGCCCCGGCTCCGGCCAGCACCGCCGCGAAGTAAGTTTTCGCGTCCGGTCGCGGAACTGAAAAGCCCCGGCTTCGGCCGGGGCTTTTTTTTACGCGGGTGAGGCACCGCTTCGCAGGTGGCTCGCCTCGCGGCCTCGCACGCGTCCCCTGTAGGAGCGCGCCTGCGCGCGACCGGATGAATCGAAACGATGATGATGTTCGCGATGACCGGTCGCGCGCAGGCGCGCTCCTACAGGGGGGCGGTAGCTCAAAGGTTTCCCGCACGATCACCGCGAGATGGGGAGAGGCCGCGGGGACGGCCCCCGCCGCCTCTACACCGCCACGCCACAGGCGCCGAGCGCGAGGCCGCAAGGCGAGCCCACCCTACGAAGCGAACACCCCGCATCATTGGCTACACTGCGGGCAATGATCGAGACCGAACGACTCACCCGTTGCTATGGCCCGCTGACCGCGGTCGATTCGCTGACGCTGCGCGCCGAGCCTGGGCAGGTGGTGGGGCTGCTGGGCCCCAACGGTGCCGGAAAGTCCACCGCGATGCGCATGATTGCCGGGTTTCTCACGCCCACCTCGGGCACCGCGCGGGTCTGCGGGCACGATGTGCGCAAGGAGCCGCTGGCAGCGAAGCGGGCGCTGGGCTACCTGCCCGAAGGGGCACCCAGCTACGGTGAGATGACCGTTCGGGAGTTCCTTTTCTTCATGGTGCGGGTCCGTGGGCTGGACAGCGATGTAGCCTTCCGCCGGTTCGACGAGGTGGTGATGCGGCTGGAGCTTGAGGACGTCCTTGAGCAGACCATCGCTACGCTGTCCAAGGGCCTGCGTCGGCGCGTGGGGCTGGCGCAGGCGATCCTGCACGATCCGCCGGTGCTGATGCTCGATGAACCCACCGATGGCCTGGACCCCAACCAGAAGCATTCGGTGCGCATGCTGATCGACGCCATGGCGCGCGAGCGCACGATCCTGATTTCCACGCACCTGCTCGAAGAGGTGCACGCGCTGTGCAATCGGGTGGCGATCATCGCCAACGGCAAGCTCCTGGCCGACGCCACCCCCGCGGAGCTGGAGGCTCGCTCGCGGTATCACGGGGCGGTGTCGTTCAGCGCGCAGGGCAGCGGGGTGTCGCGCGAGATGCTGGCGCGCATTCCCGGAGTGTCGATGGTGGAGGTCGATCCGCTCGACGGGCGTGTGACCGTGTTTCCCAAGCCGGGGCAGCCGATCATGGAAGAGGTGCAGGCCTTGCTGCGTACGCAGAACCTGGAAGTGTCGGAAATCCAGCTGGAGCGGGGGCGCCTCGACGAGGTGTTCCGCCAGATCACCACGCCGCCGCGCGGGGGTAACGCATGAGCCCCGTGCTTGCCATCACGCGTCGTGAGTTGTCAGCGTATTTCGTGACGCCCGTGGCCTATGTGTTCATGGTGATCTTCCTGGTCATGGCCGGGTTCCTCACCTTCTATACCGGCGACTTCTACGATCGCGGGCTGGCCGACCTGCAGCCGTTCTTCGACATGCATCCGTGGCTTTACCTGGTGCTGGTGCCTGCGGTGACGATGCCGATGTGGGCGGAAGAGCGTGCCTCGGGCACGCTGGAGCTGCTGTTTTCGTTGCCGGTGTCGATTTCGCAGTCGGTGCTGGGCAAGTTCCTGGCGGCCTGGGTGTTTATCGGCATCTGCCTGGTGCTGACCTTTCCCGTGTGGATCACCGTGAACTACCTGGGCGATCCGGATAACGGGGTGATTCTCGCGGGGTACGTAGGAAGCTGGCTCATGGCTGGCGCGTTCCTTGCCATCGGCACCTGCATGTCCACGCTCACGCGCAGTCAGATCGTGGCCTTCATTCTTACCGCCAGCGTGTGTTTCGTGCTGCTGCTGATCGGGCAGCCGCAGGTGCTGGATTTCCTGCAGGACTCGGTGCCGCCGAAGCTGATCGGCGCGCTGGGCCAGGTGAGCCTGTCGCGGCATGCCAACGCCATCGCGCGTGGCGTGCTGGACCTGCGCGACCTGGTCTACTTCTTCGCGACCATCGTGGCGTGGCTGGGTGCCAGCGTGATCATCCTCGACCTTAAGAGGACACGCTGAGTCATGTCGCCGATCCGTATCTCGCGTTCCTTCATGCTCAGGCTGGCCCTGCTGGGCGTTGCCGTGGCCTTCCTGCTGGTCATCGGGGTGAGTTCGATGTCGCTGCGCACCGCGCGCATCGACCTCACCGCCGACCGCATCTACACCCTCACCCCGGGCACGCTGAAAATCGTGGATGCGTTGACCCAGCCGGTCACCGTGACCCTGTATTTCTCCGAACACGCCACCCGCGATCTTCCGCAGCTGCGCAGCTACGAGCAGCGCGTGCAGGAGATGCTGCGCGAGATGGCGGTGCGGGCGCATGGCCGCATCCGCTTCAGGGTGATCGACCCCGTGCCGTATTCCGACGACGAGGACGCGGCGGAGAGCTACGGGCTCACGCCGGCCACGGGTGGCAGCAACGGCGAGCGGGTGTTCTTCGGGCTGGTGGGTACGGGTGGGCAGGGCGAGGTACCCCCGCAGGCGATTCCGTTCTTCGACCCGGCACGCGAAGCCTTCGTGGAATACGACATCGCCAAGCTGCTTTATGAGCTGGGCATGCCGAAGAAGCCGCGCCTGGGCATCATCAGTACCTTGCCGGTGCAGGGTAACCCCGTACTGGGCGAGCAGCCGTGGACGGTGCTGCGTCAGCTGGACCAGCTGGCGGATGTCACCACGATCGACGCGTCGTCGCTCACGCGTATCGATCCGGCCATCAAGGTGCTCTTGCTGATTCATCCCAAGAGGCTTTCGGACGACGCCCAGTACGCGATCGACCAGTTCGTGCTGCGTGGGGGCAGGCTGGTGGTCTTCGTCGACCCCGACTCGGAGATGGACAACGCACCGCTGGTGGATTCGCACGGCATCACTGACGATCACAACTCAGACCTGCACCGGCTGTTCACGGCCTGGGGCGTGGTCTACGATCCGACCAAGGTGGTGCTGGACCGTTCGCAGGCGCTCACCATCGAGCTCAACGGCAACAACGTCGTGCATCCGGCGATGCTCGGGCTGGGTACGCAGGACCTGAACCACGATGACGTGGTAACGGCCAGCCTCCAGCGGGTGAACGTGTCCACGGCGGGTTTCTTCGAGCTGTCGCAGGATACGCATGCGCGCCTGGTGCCGCTGATCCAGACCTCCGACGATGCTTCCGTGGTGCCGGCGCAGAGCGTGCGGGAATCATCGGGCGATCCATCGTCGTTGCTGGAAAGCTACGAACCCACCCACGAGCGCTACGTGCTCGCCGCCCGCCTGCGCGATACCTTCCACACGGCGTTCCCCGAAAGAAGCGAGGCCGGCCACCTGTCCGTCGCGCCGTCGCCGGGTGAGGTGGTGCTGGTGGGCGATACCGATCTGCTGTCCGATCGCCTGTGGATCGACGTGCAGCTGCTGCTTGGTCAGCAACAGCTCACGCCGTTCGCGAACAACGGCGATTTCGTCTCCAACGTGGTGGACAACCTGGGCGGTTCCAGCTCGCTGCTTTCCATTCGCGGGCGTGCGAACCTTCAACGGCCCTTCACCCGCGTGCGTGCCTTGCAGGCGGTGGCGGACCGGAAGTTCCTGGCCAAGAAACGCGAGCTGGAGAACGAGCTGTACGACACCCAGCGACGCCTCACTGAGTTGCAGCCGGCCAAGGCCAACGGTGGTGCCTCGTCGTCCAATGCCGAGCAGCGACGCGAGGTCGAACAGTACCTGCAGCGCAAGCTGGCCATCGGCAAGGAGCTGCGCGAGGTGCAGCATCAGCTCAATGCCGAAATCGACGCGCTCGGCCTGCGCCTGAAGTTCATCAACATCGTGCTGGTGCCGGGCCTGGTGGCCCTCTTCGGTCTTATCTACGGCTGGCGCCGGTCACGGCGCGGCAGAAGGGCGGTGTAGCGATGACGGGTGGCGGCCTCATGAAGTGGATCGTGCCCTGGGAGTTTTCCTGGGTGTTCCTGTTCTGCTTTCTGGCGGCCGCCTTCCTGTATGTCGCGGGCTCGCGGCGTCTCAGGGTGCCGATCGCGCGACAGGCGGCGTTCTGCGTGGGCATGGCGATGGTCTACGTGTCGCTGCACACGTATTTCGATTATTACGCCGAGCATGAGTTCTTCATGCACCGCATCCAGCAGGTGCTGCTGCATCATCTCGCACCACTGTTCATCATCGCTTCGTACCCGGGCACGGTGCTGCGGGCTGGACTGCCGTTGTCGTGGAGGGTTCGCCTGCGCCGCCTGGGTCGCTCGCTGCCCGTGCGCATCGCGAACGCGGTGCTGCTCAATCCGGCCTTCGTCACGTTGTCCTTCGTGGCGTTGATCCTGGTCTGGCTGGTGCCCGACCTGCAGACGCTGGCCATGCTGGACTGGCGCATCTATCGCGCCATGAACTGGTCGATGATCCTGTCGGGCCTGGCCTACTGGTGGCTGGTGCTGGATCACCGTCCCAGGCCGCCGGGGCGCATGTCGCCCGGCATCCGCGTGCTGTCTCCCGCCCTCACGATGACGCCGCAGATCGTGGCAGGGGCCATCGTTACCTTTTCGCGTACCGATCTTTATCCGATCTTCGAGATCTGCGGACGCGCTTTCACCATGAACGTGCTCACCGGCCAGCTGATCGGTGGCGTCATCATGTGGGTGCCGGCGGCCATGATCGAGACGGCGGGGGGCCTGCTGGCGATGCGCCAGTGGCTGCGCCTGTCGCGCCTGGGGCGGCTGCCGAAGCGACCGCCGCCCCGTCGGGTCGCCGTGGCGCGTCAGTAGGCCTTCGGCACCTTTTCCGCCTTCACTTTCACCTTGTCGCGCTTCGGCTTGGCGTCCAGCGGCGGCAGGTCGATCTCCGGCTGCGGGCAGAGCACGTCGGGCACCTGGTCGAGCAGGTGGCGGATGAGGTTGAGGCGACCGACCTTCTGGTCGTTGTAGTCGGCGATGAACCAGGGCGCGTGGTGGGAGTGCGTGCGGGCAACCATGGTGTCGCGCAGGTCGCTCATCTCGCCGTATTTCTCGCGGCCCTTGAGGTCCACCGGCGAGAGCTTCCAGCGTTTCAGCGGATCTTCCGCGCGCTCGGCGAAGCGTTCTTCCTGGATGCCCTGGTCGACGGTGAGCCAGTATTTGAAGAGCAGGATGCCGTCGTCGGTGAGCAGTTTCTCGAAGGCAGGGCAGGCCTTCATGAAGGATTCGTACTGTTCCGGCGTGCAGAAGCCCATGGCGGGCTCGATGATGGCGCGGTTGTACCAGCTGCGATCGAACAGCACGAGCTCGCCGGCGGCAGGCAGGTGGGGCACGTAGCGCTGGAAGTACCACTGGCTTTCTTCGGTCTGCGAAGGCTTGCCCAGGGCCACGACGCGCGCGGCGCGGGTGTCGAGCTTGTCGGTGATGGCCTTGATGGTGCCACCCTTGCCGGCCGCGTCGCGGCCTTCGAAGATCACCACCATGCGCTTGCCCGTGCTGCGCAGCCATCGGGTGAGGCCGACCAGTTCGATCTGGAGGTCTTCGAGGGCGTGGTCGTAGGCTTTTTTCTTCTTGCCCATGGGACGGGTTCCTTGGAAGGTAGCCGTCACTATGCCGCAGTCCCCGTCACGGTGGCGTGCCCGCAGGAAACGGTCGCGCGCGAGGCGCGCTGTTGCAGGCGGTGTTTTGATTCGGGGCGGGGCGGTTTGTACCGGTCGCGCGCAAGGCGCGCTCCTACAGGGTTACTTCGGTTCTGGGCGGGTCGCGCGCGAGGCGCGCTCCTACAGGGTTGCGTTGGTTCTGGGCGAGGCGCGGTTCTACAGGGCGAATGTGTAGGAGCGCGCCTGCGCGCGACCGTAGAAACCAGGGCACTCCACACCGCCGCGGGCGGCCGGAACCCTCACCCCCCGGCAGTCAACGACTGCAACTCATCTGCCTGGTTCTCGCGGGTGAGGGTGTCCACCAGTTCGTCCAGATCCCCCTGCATCACCTCGGTCAGCCGGTACAGCGTGAGGTTGATGCGGTGGTCGGTGATACGCCCCTGCGGGAAGTTGTACGTGCGGATGCGCTGGCTACGGTCGCCCGAGCCCACCTGGAGACGGCGGGATTCGGCCTGCGCAGCGCTCAGCTTGCTGCGCTCGGCATCGAGCAGGCGCGCCTTCAGCAGGCTCATCGCCCGCGCACGGTTCTTGTGCTGGCTGCGCTCGTCCTGGCATTCCACCACCGTGCCCGTGGGCAGGTGGGTGATGCGGATGGCCGAGTCGGTCTTGTTCACGTGCTGGCCGCCGGCACCCGAAGCACGGAAAGTATCCACCTTCAGGTCGGCGTCGCGGATCTCGATATCGTTCACTTCATCCTGCTCGGGCAGGATCGCCACGGTGGCTGCCGAGGTGTGGATGCGGCCCTGCGACTCGGTTTCCGGCACGCGCTGCACACGATGGGTGCCAGATTCGAACTTCAGCCGCGAATAGGCGCCACGGCCTTCCACGCGGGCCACGATTTCCTTGTAGCCACCGTGCTCGCCGTCATTCGCGTTGAGGATTTCCACGTGCCAGCGCTGGCGTTCGGCATAGCGCGCGTACATGCGGAACAGGTCACCGGCGAAGATCGCCGCCTCGTCGCCGCCCGTGCCGGCGCGCACTTCGAGGAACAGGTTGCCCTCGTCACGCGGGTCTTTCGGCAGCAGCAGGATCTGCAGCTCGGCATCGAGGTCGACGAGGCGTGCCTCGATACGCTCGATGTCGTCGGCCGCCATCTCGCGCATGTCCGGGTCGTCGAGCATGGCGCGGGTGTCTGCCAGTTCGCGCTCGGCGTCGTCGTGCTCCTTCAGCGAAGCCGCCACGGGTTCCAGCTGGGCGTATTCGCGCGAAAGATCGCGGAAGCGGTTGCCATCGGCCAGTACGTCGGGCTGGGCGAGCAGGATGCCCACTTCTTCGTGGCGTTCGGCGAGGGCTTCGAGTTTGCGGCGGATCGACGGGGTCATTCGGTGCACGAGGTTCGGCAATAGCCGCACATCATGCGGAAACCTCGTCGTCCGGGTCCAGTCCGTAGAGGCGGCCGGCGGCGTGGAGGAGGTCGAGGTCGCCCGAGAGTGCGGCATCGCGCAGACGTGCGCTGGGGGTATGCAGCAGCTTGTTGGTGAGCGTGTTGGCGAGGAAGGCCAGGGCCTCCTCGGCCGGGCGGCCCCTGGCCAGCATGGCCTGGGCCTTGGCCAGCACCTCGTCGCGATGGGCTTCGGCCGCGCTGCGCATGTCCACCGCCGGGTTGCGCAGGGTGAGGGCGCGACGCCAGGCCATGTAGCGCTCGACCTGGAGGTCGATGATGGCGTCGGCTTCGCGGGCGGCCATTTCTCGCGAGCGCCGGTTTTCATCGATGACCTGTTTCAGGTCGTCGATGCCGTAAAGGTATACGTCGTCCAACTGGGCCACTTCCGCCTCGATGTCGCGCGGCACGGCGATGTCCACCATGAACATGGGCCGGCGGCGGCGTTGCGCGATGGCGTCGGCGACCATGCCGCGCGTGACCACGGGCAGGCGCGAGGCGGTGGAGCTGATGACGATGTCGGCCTCGGCCAGATGCCGGGGCAGGTCGGACAGGGCGATGGCATAGGCGCCATAGCGGCCGGCCAGCTCCTGGGCGTTTTCCAGTGTGCGGTTGGCGACGATCAGGCGGCGTACCTGCTTGTCCACCAGGTGCTTGGCGGCCAGCTCGATCGTTTCGCCAGCGCCGATCAGCAGCACGCAGGCCTGGCGCAGATCGGTGAATACCTGCTCGGCCAGACGCACGGCGGTGTAGGCCACCGAGACGGTGTGCGCGCCGATGCGGGTATCCGTGCGCACGCGCTTGGCCACGGCGAAGGTGTGCTGGAGCAGGCGCTCCATCGGTGCCTTCAGCACCTGGGCGCTGCGTGCCTGCTGGTAGGCGTCCTTTACCTGACCCAGGATCTGCGGCTCGCCCAGTACCATCGAGTCCAGCCCGGTCGCCACGCGGAACATATGCCGCACGGCATCCTGTTCGTCGTGCCGGTAGAGGAACTCATCGAGCCGTTGCGGGGTCAACCGGTGCTGATGCGACAGCCATTGTCCGGGTACGCCCTCGAAGCCTTCCGCCACGCTCACATACAGCTCGGTACGGTTGCAGGTGGAGAGGATCATCGCTTCTTCCACGCCAGGCTGGCGTGCGAGATCACCCAACGCCTCGGGCGCCGCCGAGGCGTCGAACGCCACCTGCTCGCGCAGGCTGACCGGCGCGGTGAGGTGATTGAGCCCGAGGGCGATGAGTGGCATGACGGGCGTGAGTCGGTGTCGGTGGCGTCGGCTAAGCTAAGAGCGCATTGTGCGCCCATGAGGCCCCCGCATGTAGGCGAGGCCGATGGAAAACGACGGAGACTAGTGTGCTGAGCGGTCGGTCCAAGTTCAAGCAAGTGCGGCATTTTGTGGCCCTTTCTGCGCTAGCCGCAGCCTTGGCCGGTTGTGCGGCCACCACCACCCGGCCGGAACAGCCCAGGGCCGTACGCACCGGGGTGCAGCCCCTCGACCGGCTTCAGGTGGCCATCGTGCCGCCCGAGCGCGATCTCCAGGCGCAGCTGATGGCGGGCGACTTCGCCATCGCCAACAATGATCTCAAGGCCGCTGCGACGGCTTACGGCAACGCGGCGGCCATCAGCAACGATCCGGCCGTGGCCGCACGGGCGACCGAACTGGCCCTGGCGATCCACGACCAGACGGCTGCTGCCCAGGCCCTTGACCGCTGGGCGGCGCTGGGAGCAAAGCCGCTGGATCTTGCCGAGGGCAGGGCGCGCATGGCCCTCGACCGAGGCGACACGGCCGAGGCCGAGCGCCAGCTCAATGCCATGGTTGCCACGGGTGATCCCAACGCCTGGCGTGAATTCGGCCGGACGCTGGCCATGGGCCGCGACCAGGCCCAGGCCGGCATGCTGCTCGAACGCATCGCCACGCCCCAGCGCCTGCCGAACGATTCGGTGGCCTGGATGGCCATGAGCGAGCTGGGCGAGAGCTTCGGGCGGCACGACTACGCCCGGCATATCGGCGAGCTGGCCCAGGGCCGTTTCCACGACGCCAATACCTATGCGTGGACCGCCCAGCAGAAGTACAAGGCCGGTGATCGCGAGGGAGCGAAGAAGCTTTTCGCCAAGGCCATCGAGAAGGACCCGAAGAACACCCACCTGCGCCTGGCCTACGCCACGATCCTGGCGCAGGGCGGTGACGAGAAGACGGCGGCGAAGGTGCTGGCCTCCGGTGCGCAGGACAGCGACACCTACACCATGCGGATGACCCTGGCTGCCCGCGCCCAGGACAAGGCAGCACTGAAGCGTCTCTACGACGAGATCCGTCGCCAGTCCGACGATGTGCAGGCCGACAATGCCTTCATCCTGGGCCAGCTCGCCGAAATCCTCGATCAGAAAGAAGACGCACTGGACTGGTATGCCGCCGTGGGCGATGACGATCCGCGCGCTTTCGATGCATCCGTACGTAGCGCCGTGATCCTGCACCAGCAGGGCAAGGACAACGACGCGCACGAAGTGGTGGCCGACCTGCAGACGACGTATGCCGATCGCCCGGAAGCGCTGCGCAAGGCCTTCGCCGTGGACGCCGAGCTGTACATGGATGCAGGCAACTACGCCGCTGCCGTGTCCTCATACGACAAGGCCCTGCGCGTGAAGCCCGACGATGCGGAAATGCTCTACGGCCGCGGCCTGGCTTACGCAGAGGCCGGCAAGACCGACCAGGCGGTGGCCGATTTCCGCAAGGTGCTGGAGATCAAGCCGGGCGACATCGAAACCAGCAACGCCCTCGGCTACACGCTGGCCGATGCCGGTCGCGATCTCGGCGAAGCGCAGAACCTCATCCAGACGGCGCGAAGCGCGCGACCCGACGATCCGTCCGTGGCCGATTCGTGGGGCTGGCTCAAGTTCCGCCAGGGCCAGCTCGACCAGGCCGAGAGCGTGCTGCGCGGTGCATGGGCCAGCCGCAAGGATGCCGATATCGGCGTCCACCTGGCCGAGGTGCTGTGGACGCGCGGCGAACACGACGAAGCCCGCAAGGTGCTGAACGAAGTGCGCCGCATCGATCCAAAAAACGCCTCGCTCGAAAAAACCGAAAAGAAACTCCGCCCCTGATACCGTCCTTGTAGGAGCGCGCCTTGCGCGCGACCGGAAGTGGCGAAGCAATCATTGCTTCGCGACAACCGGTCGCGCGCAAGGCGCGCTCCTACAAAAAGCCATATGCATGGATTCCGCATGACCCGTCTTCGTTCCATTCCGATCCTGGCAACGCTCTTGCTCGCCGCCTGCGCCACCACCCGCGGTCCGGTACATCAGCCCGGCGATGCCATCACGCTTGGCATGCAGGAAGATCGTGAGCGTACGCTGGCCGATACCACGCACTGGACGATCCAGGGGCGTCTGTCGGTGTCCGACGGCAAGGATTCCGGCTCGGGTAGCCTGACCTGGCATCAGGACGGCGATCGTTATGAATTCACTGTACGGGCACCCGTCACGGGCCGCAGCTTCCGGCTCTCCGGCGGCCCCGAGGGCGCTCAGCTCGATGGCCTCGACGGCGGCCCGCGCCAGGGTCCGGATGCCGAGACCTTGATGGCCAAGGCCGTGGGCTGGCAGATCCCGATGGTGGAGCTCAGGCGCTGGGTGCTCGGCCTGCGTGCCGACGCCGGCCCGGCGGATATCGCCTTTGGCGCCGATGCGTTGCCCTCGCGACTGGCGCAGGACGGCTGGACCGTCGACTACAAGCAATGGGACACCACCCGCCAGCCGGCGATGCCGACCAAGGTCTTCGCGGAAAAGCCCCCCTACAAGGTCCGCCTTTCCATCGAAGACTGGAAACTGGGCCAATAACGCCCCCAGACTGTAGGATCGCGCCTCGCGCGCGACCGGCTGGATCGCAACGTCGAATCTGATCTTCAACCCGTCCGTACCGTACGCCCCCTCACAGCCCATCCGCTGGTCGCGCGCAAGGCGCGCTCCTACAATTTCGCGTTTACCTGCGTCGGGGTACACCATGCATTTCACCATCGAGCGCGCCCGCCCCGACGATGTCGAGCGCATTTGCGCGATCGAGCGCGCGGCGGTCGAACTCTTCCGCGGGCACGTCGCCTGGTCTGCGTATTCCGCCGTATCGCTGCCGACCGATGTCGTCCATGGTCTCATCGCCCGGGGACTGGTCTGGGTAGCGGTGGTCGATGACGAGGTGGTCGGCTTCGTCTGCCTGGATACGGAAAGCACCCGCGATGCCATCGGCATCGCCGAAATCGACGTGCTGCCCTCGCATGGCGGCAAAGGCATCGGCGCGGCCCTGCTCGAACATGCCTGTGCATGGGCGCGCGAGGCCGGCTATCGCCGCGTTGACCTCGGCACCCTCGCCGATGTGCCCTGGAATGCACCGTTCTACGCAAAGCATGGCTTCGTCGAGGTGGACAAGCACGCCCCCGGGTTCGCCGAAGCCCTGGCCCGCGACCGTGAGAACGGGTTCCCCGACCACCTGCGCGTCTTCATGAGCCGCGAGCTGGCGCCGCTGACTCGCGACGACTGGACCCTCTGGCCGGCCCCGGCCAAGCTCAACCTGTTCCTGCGCATCGTCGGCCGGCTGCCCAATGGCTACCACGAACTCCAGACCGTCTTCCGCCTGCTCGACTGGGGAGACGAGGTGCGCCTGCGCATCCGCAAAGACGGAGTGATCACCCGTCCGAAGGCGATTGACGGCGTGCCGGAAGACACCGACCTGACCATTCGCGCCGCCCGCCTGCTGGCCGAAACCACCGGCACGCACCTGGGCGCCGAGATCGAGATATCCAAGCGCATCCCCATGGGGGGCGGCCTCGGTGGTGGCAGCTCCGACGCGGCCAGCGTCCTCGTCGGTCTCAACGAACTGTGGGATACCGGTCTGGACGAAGATGCCCTGGCCGCCCTCGGCCTGCGTCTGGGGGCCGATGTGCCGGTGTTCATCCGCGGGCGTTCCGCCTGGGCCGAAGGCGTGGGCGAGGCCTTGAGCCCCATCCGCCTGCCACGGCGTTGGTACGTGGTGCTGGACCTGCGTGAGCACGTGCCCACGGCCGCGCTCTTCGCTGACCCCGAATTGACACGAAACGCCCCTCGGGCGACAATTTCGGCCTTTGTTTCCGGGGAAACGGCGGATAACGCCTTCGAACCTGTCGTCCGGGCGCGTCACCCGCGGGTGGCTGCAGCGCTGGACTGGCTGGCGGGCTTCGGCCACGCCCGCCTGTCCGGTAGCGGCGGTTGCGTCTTCCTGGAAACAAGAACCCACGAGGCGGCGCTGGCCGTCGCTTCGCGCTGTCCGGCGGGCTTCACGGCCCACGTGGCGGCAGGTGTCGATCCTTCCCCGCTGCATGTCGCGCGGAGCCGGTTCGCCACCGGGAATATCGTGTCGTAAGGACGGGAAGGGCCGCGGGCAGCGGCAAGCCATGGTGGGCCACCGGCTCGCCGGAAGAATTGTTGGGGCGTCGCCAAGCTGGTTAAGGCACGGGATTTTGATTCCCGCATGCGCAGGTTCGAATCCTGCCGCCCCAGCCACCGTCCGCGGTGGCAAAGCCGATCCAACCCATCTCTCGCCAGGAGTTCCCCCGTGGATACGTCCACCCCGATGCTGTTCACCGGCAACGCGCACCGCGCGCTCGCCGACGATGTTGCCGCCCGCCTGGGCATCCCGCTGGGCAAGGCCCTGGTGGGGCGCTTCAGCGATGGCGAAGCCCAGATCGAAATCGAGGAAAACGTCCGCAAGCAGGAAGTCTTCGTCATCCAGCCGACGGGCGCTCCCAGTGCGGAGAACCTGTTCGACCTGCTGGTGCTGGTGGACGCGCTCAAGCGCGCCTCGGCCGGCAGCGTCACGGCGGTGATGCCGTACTTCGGCTATGCCCGCCAGGACCGTCGCCCCCGTTCGGCCCGCGTGCCGATCACGGCGAAGCTGGCCGCCAAGATGATCCAGACGGCCGGTGCCGACCGTGTGCTCACGATCGACCTGCACGCGGACCAGATCCAGGGCTTCTTCGATATCCCGGTCGACAACGTGTACGCCTCGCCGGTGCTGCTGGCCGACATCTGGCGGCACCACAGCATGGACGACCTGATCGTGGTCAGCCCGGACGTGGGTGGCGTGGTGCGTGCCCGCGCGCTTGCCAAGCGCCTGGACGACGCCGACCTGGCCATCATCGACAAGCGCCGCCCCCGGGCGAACGTCGCCACGGTGATGAACATCATCGGTGACGTGGAAGGCAAGACCTGCGTCCTGGTGGACGACATCGTGGACACCGCCGGCACGCTTTGCGCCGCGGCGGCCGCGCTGAAGGAAAAGGGCGCCCGCAAGGTCGTCGCCTACTGCGTCCATCCGGTGCTCTCGGGCGCGGCCATCGACAACCTCGAAGCCTCCCAGCTCGACCAGCTGGTGGTCACCAATACGCTGCCGTTGCGCGACAACGCCCGTAACTGTGCGAAAATCCGTCAGTTGTCGGTCGCGGAACTGCTGGCAGAGACGATCCGCCGCATCGCCTTCGGCGAATCGGTGAGCTCGCTCTACATCGACTGATTCATCGTTTTTCAGACTCCCCTGGTCGCGGGGGAGTCTTTTACAAGCCGCCGCGAGGCGGTTTCACTTGAGGCAACACCAATGTCTACCAACCACAAGCTCACGGCCACGAGCCGCAAGATCGAAGGGAAGGGTGCGAGCCGCCGCCTTCGCATTGCGGGCCACGTGCCGGCGATCGTTTACGGTGCGGGCGAAGCCCCCCAGGCGATCCAGGTCCTTCACAACGACATCCTGCTCGGCTCGCGCTTTGAGTCGTTCTACTCGTCGGTGATCGACCTGACCGTCGACGGCAAGCTGCAGAAGGTCCTGATCAAGGACTGGCAGAAGCACCCGTTCAAGCAGCTCATGCTGCACATGGACTTCCAGCGCGTGAACGAGAACGAAGCCGTTCGCGTTGCCGTGCCGGTCCACTTCCTGAACCAGGAAAAGAGCCCGGCCGGCAAGACCGCCGGTCTGGTCATCTCGCACAACCTGACGGAAATCACCGTCTCGTGCCTGCCGAAGGACCTCCCGGAGTTCATCGAGCTCGACCTCGCGTCCCTCAAGGGCGGCGACATCGTCCACCTGTCCGACATCAAGCTGCCGGCCGGCGTGGAAATTCCTGAGCTGGGCCTGGGCAAGGAACACGACGTTGCCGTCGTGACCGTGGCCGCCATCCAGGAAGAAGTCGATCCGGCTGCCGAAGGCGGCGACGCTCCGGCCGAAGAGAAGAAGTAATCGGCGGCGGCCCGCGCGCCACGGCGTGGCGGGCCGCTCCCGTTTTTTCTCATGGCGTCAATTCGTCTCATCGTCGGCCTCGGCAACCCCGGGGCCGAATACGTCAGGACCCGGCACAATGCCGGGTTCTGGTGTGTCGACGCCCTGGCCATGGATCAGGGCGAGCGCTGGGCCTTCGACGGCAAGCTGCATGGCGAGACCTGCAAGCTGCGCATCGGGGGCGAAAACGTCTGGCTGCTGAAGCCGGCCACGTTCATGAACAAGAGCGGCATCGCCGTTGCCTCGGCGCTGCGCTACTACAAGATCGCGCCGGAGGAGTGCCTCGTCGCCCACGACGAACTGGACCTCCCGCCCGGCACCGTCCGCATGAAGTTCGATGGTGGCCACGGCGGCCAGAATGGATTGCGCGACATCATGGCCCACCTGGGCCATGGCAAGTTCCATCGCCTGCGGGTCGGCATCGGCCACCCGGGGCACAAGGACAAGGTTTCCCCGTGGGTGCTCGGTCGCCCGAGCGCATCCGACGAGGACGCCATCATGATCGGTATCGGGCGTGCCTTCGACGTGCTGCCGCTGGCGCTGTCGGGCAAGTTCGAGGAAGCCATGAAAAGGCTGCATACGGCCGCCTAGCGGCCGGGTTACAGGGCCGACGGCCCGACTTACAGGGCCAAGCTCCGTAAGCCAACGACTATTGCGAAGAATCGAGAGCATCGCCCCATGGGTATCAAATGCGGCATCGTCGGCCTGCCTAACGTCGGCAAGTCCACCCTGTTCAATGCACTGACCAAGGCGGGCATCGCGGCCGCCAACTTCCCGTTCTGCACGATCGAGCCCAACACCGGCATCGTGCCCGTGCCCGATCCGCGCCTGGACGCGCTGGCGGCCATCGTGAAGCCGGAACGCATCATCCCGACCACGATGGAATTCGTGGACATCGCCGGCCTCGTGGCCGGTGCGTCGAAGGGTGAAGGCCTGGGCAACAAGTTCCTCGCGCACATCCGCGAGACGGACGCCATCGCCCACGTCGTGCGTTGCTTCGAGGACGGCAACGTCATCCACGTGGCGAACAAGGTCGACCCGATCGCCGACATCGAAACCATCGACACCGAGCTGGCGCTGGCCGACCTGGAGTCCGTGCTGAAGGCGCTCGACCGTGCCACCCGCTCCGCCAAGGCCAACGACAAGGAAGCCCTGGCTCGCAAGCCGGTGCTCGAAAAGCTGGCTGCCGTGCTCGACCAGGGCAAGTCGGCCCGCACCGCCGGTCTGGACGCCGATGAAAAGGCGCTCATCCGCGACATGTTCCTCATCACGCTCAAGCCGCTGATGTACATCGCGAACGTGGCTGAAGACGGCTTCGAGAACAACCCGCACCTCGATGCGGTGCGCGCCCGCGCCGTGGAAGAGGGGGCCGAGGTGGTGCCGGTGTGCGCCGCCATCGAAGAGGAAATGTCCCAGCTCGAAGACGCCGATCGCGACGAATTCCTGAAGGATCTCGGCCTCGACGAGCCGGGTCTCAACCGCGTGATCCGCGCCGGCTACAAGCTGCTCGGCCTGCAGACCTACTTCACCGCCGGCGTGAAGGAAGTCCGCGCCTGGCAGCTGCGCGCCGGCTCCACGGCTCCGCAGGCCGCCGGTGTCATCCACACCGATTTCGAACGCGGCTTCATCCGCGCCGAAACCATCGCCTACGACGACTACATCAAGCTCAAGGGCGAGCAGGGCGCGAAGGAAGCCGGCCGCCTGCGCCTGGAAGGCAAGGACTACATCGTCAAGGAAGGCGACGTGCTCCACTTCCGCTTCAACGTCTGATCTTCCCGGAAACGAAAAATAAAAAGGCCGCGCACCCGCGCGGCCTTTTCGTTTCCACCTCCTGTAGGAGCGCGCCTGCGCGCGACCATTTGATACCCGGCGTCACCGAATAAAGCTGCCTCCCTACCGAAGGTGCGGGAGCCGAACGCATCGGCGATGTTGCGCTCCGTAGAAATCCAGCCCGTGCGGTGTTTCGCTCCGTAGGGAGGGCTCGCCTATCGGCCTCGCACTCGGCGCGTGAGGCGTGGCGGCGCACGAGGCGGCGGGGGCGGCCCTTGGCGCTCCGGCCTGCGGTGTCCCTCGGGAAAGGAGGAGCCGCTGCGCGGCTCAGTGTTTTGATGGCTTGCGCCCCTTCGGGCACGGGGAGCGTGCGGGGCTTTTCGACTCTGCCTCCGTGCCTCGGCGAAAAGGGCCGGCCTTCCTGGCCGGCCCCGCTTCGCGGCCTTTTCCGCCCACTCCCCTCACCTCCATCAAGTCGCGCCAAGGGCCGCCCCCGCCGCCTCTGCCGATCTCACGGTGATCGTGTGGGAAAACCTTTGGGCTATCGCACCCCTGTAGGAGCGCGCCTGCGCGCGACCGGTTATCGCGAACAACATCGTCCGTTTCGATTCATCCGGTCGCGCGCAAGCACGCTCCTACAGGGGGAATGAGGTATTCTTGAAATGGAATTTTTTATTTGCAAATATTCTCAAAAAGAGAATGATGATATGGAGCTATCCCAACTCCGGGCATTTTGCGCGGTAGCCGAGACCGGGTCGGTGATCGGGGCTTCCCGCGCGCTGAATAAAGTTCCATCGAGCATCACCGTCCGCATCCAGCAACTGGAGCAAGACCTCGGCTGCCCGCTGTTTCTCCGGCAGCGACAGCGACTCAGCCTTTCGCCGGACGGCCGACGCCTGCTGGAACATGCCCAGCGGATCGTCGGCCTGGCCGACAGCACCCGGGACCTCATGCGCAAGAGCGAGGTGGGTGGCCGGCTGGTGGTGGGGGCGGTTGACGTGGCGCTGATGGCGTTCATGCCGGCGCTCATCGGGCGTTACCGCTCGCGACATCGTTCCGTGGAGCTGGACGTACGGCGTGGCGCATCCGATGTGTTGATCGAACAGGTGACGGATGGCGCACTCGACATCGCGCTTGGCGAAGGGCCGGTGAGCGCGATGGGGCTGGCCAGTCGCCTGGCCTATACGGATGACGTGGTGCTTGTTACCGAATTCGGCCATCCGCCAGTGGATTCACCGCGCGACCTGCGTTGCAACGAGCTGTATGGTTTTCGACATGACAGTTCGTTTCGCTATCGCGTGGATGCGTGGCTCGAAGCGTCCGGGCGTCAGCTTCTTCCGGTGGTGGAAATCGGCTCTTACCACACGATGCTTGCCTGCGTGACGGCGGGCATGGGCGCGGCATGGATACCGCGTTCCGTGCTGTCGACGTTGCCGGGTCACCAGCAGGTGCGTGCGCATGCCCTGGGCGAGGCGGGGCGGTCGGAAATCCATTTCATATGGCGCAAAACACATCTTTCCGAAAACGCTGAACGACTGATGGAGATTCATCGTGACACGTGGTTGGACAAGTGAGTAAAAGATGAATTTGTCCCTTGAAAAAAGGGGTTTTACCGTGCATGCTCCCTCTACGTTCGGGGGACGTCATCATGGAATTTCTTCAGCTTTCGCACTTCGCCACTCACCTCAATGAAACCTTCGCGGTGGACATCGAGGGCACAAACACGCCATTCACGCTTGTCGAGGCCCGGCCGTTGTCGCATGGGGTTATGGCAGGTGCCGTGCGTGAACCGTTCTCGTTGTTGTTTCGCAACGAAGCGGCCATTGTCTTTCCCCAGCGCATCTACGCGATGAAGAGCGAATCCATGGGCGAATTCGGCATTTTCCTCGTGCCCATCGCGCGGGACCGGGAAGGCTTCATTTATCAGGCGGTGTTCAACTGATCCATCGCATCGGCAGATACATATCGCTGCCTGCATCCACGCCTTCGGGCGTGAGATGCGCAAACCCGAGTCGACGATAAAGGCGCTCCGCATCCGGATTGAAGCGATTGACGTTAAGGAAGACGCCTCGACCTGCACGAGAGGCGTGACTCATTAACGACTGAAGAAGCAGTGTGCCGATACCTCGTCCACGTTCCTCCGCCAGGAGACTGATGTCGATGACATGCAGGTCGTCTCCCGACGCATCGATGTAAAACCGACCGATCAGTCGATCGTCTCTTTCCAGAAGAAGAAAGTCGGCCCTGGAGAAATGTGTGACGTAGTGTTGGTGCTGAAGACGAAATTGGTCGTCAAGGAAACGGCTGCGAACGTCCTGCGGCCAGGGTACACCGGCAAGTTCGGCAGAACGTGCATGCTCGTAGAGCTCACGAAGGAAGGGCAGATCTTCATCACGGGCGTTCCGCAAGCGAACGCCCGGCGGCGCCACCACGAAGATGGTTGACGTCTCGCCGGGAAATTTTCCGCTATTCGTGTTCACTGCGTAGTGGGGAAGACACCATTCAGCGCAATGCAGAAGTTCACTGTCAGGTATGGCTGGCGGTTCTCGTGCGGGCCGGCCGCAGTCCCGGGATTCAACATTACAGGCGAAAACGTCGTGTTTGGTGTTGGTGGTGCCGGCGGCGCCGTTGAATTGAGGAAGCTTGCCCCGTGGACCGCCGCGCACAGTCCGACGCCCGTCGTCGGCGACGAGCTACGTTTCGATGGGTCGGGCTGGGCATAGCCAGCCATGCCGTGGGTGTGTGGTGGGATATTGCTGGAGAGCAACGTTACGCCCTCGCTGCCGAATACCTCGCCGATGACACGGTTGCTCAGCCCGGTACCTTGCCCCAGGCTGCACGCCGCATTGCCGCCGAAGTTAGGCAATCCGAACGTGGTTGTGCCATTGCCGCCGTAGTTGGTGCCCAGCAGCGAGAAAAGCGTAGGGTTCTGCTGTACGGCGATCAACGCCCCGCTACAGAGTGCCCAGCCGGTTGGGGCGAAGTTGAAAGCGAAGAGCTGGACTTCGCCGACGAATGGTTCTGTCATGGAATGATCCCCTGGTATCGAAAACGATAGTCGTCAGCTGTGCGGCGGAAATACGCCGCTCCAGCAGATACAGAACGAGCCGGTGAGCGTCGGCATCAGGTTGTCGTGGGGAAGGGGGCCCCCGGGGTTCGGTCCTGTTGCCGTCGTTGCCATGGGTAGCGGCGTCAATGCACCGGGATTCGTGGCGTACAGCAGGTCGGCTGTCTGGGCTGCCGGTACCACTGACGGTCCGGGCGTTGCGGTGGTGGCGTTGGACGTGCTCGCGAAAGCCACATGCGTATGCGAGGGAATCTGCGCCACGGTCAGGGTTACCGTTTCGGTACCGGCAGAGAGCCCCAGCGGATAATTGGTACCAGTGGTGCCCGTGCCCTGATGAACGGGTAGCCGCCCCCGCAGATCAGGTACACCGAATGTCTGTATACCGTCGCCGCCATAAGTGGTGCCGATCAGTACGAACAGCGGTTGGTATTCCGCGATGGACTTCAGGCTGCCGTCGCACGCGAACCAGCCGTTGGGGATGCGCGTGAATCCGAAAAGACGGATCTCGCCAATATTGGCTTCGCTCATGATGATGTCCTGACGCGGTCAGCTGCGGGAGGGAAAGATGCCCTGGAGGGCGATCGTGAAGTTGATCACGCTGTACGGCTGCATATTAGGATGCGGGCCGTTGCCGCCCGCGGGCGTGACGGTCGTCTGGGCAAGAGCGACCGCGGGGTTGGACATGGGGCCATAGATGGCCTCTGCCGCGCTGGTGCCCACGGGCTTGACGGACGCGAAAATGCCACCGCTTGGCGTGGTGGCACGGGCGGTGGTCGTTGATGCGTTTACCGAATGCATATGCGCCGCCAGCTGGCTGGCCGTGAGCGTGACGTTTTCAGCGCCGGCAATGGAGCCTATCGGGTAATTCTGTCCGCTGCCGCTGCTCGGACCCTGTCCCACCGGCACACGCCCCTGCATGTTCGGCAAGGCGAAATTAGTCGTTCCGTTGCCGCCGTAGGCCAGGCCCAGCAGTGAGAACAGCGCCTGGTTCTGCGAAATCGGCAGGAGCTGCCCATTGCACAGGGCGAAGCCCCGTGGTGCGAAGTTGTATCCCGCCATGGTGATCTGGCCGAGGTAGAAATTGGTACTCATCGTTGTCCCCTGAGAAACGTGGTCCGTCGTTCGCGACGCCATGGTCATCGGGTGGCCGCCTTCGCGTATACCCCCGAAACCGGTGATATCGCGCCGGGGCCTACCTTGCTCCAATTGCAACGTGTGCGCTTGCTGCTGGATGCAGCGCTGCCGATTCCGCTTACGGGATCGCACGTATGGCGCACAAGCGGCCCAGGTATCGCGGATATGCTGGTGCTGGGGATACATCATTTCGTTCTGGCCCCACGCGAACGTCGCGCGGGGATTGAAGCGGGGCGGGCAGGGGAACGGTACATATGTGGTATTCGATGCGTGTCGATCACGACCGCGCGGCGTTGCACCGTGCGTGGAAGGGCGTTCGCGCCTTCATGGTTCTGTTGCTGTTGTGGTTCGGCGCTGGCGGTGTGGCAGCGGCTTGCACTTCGCCACAGAGCGCGACCATCCCCGCCGGGGGAAGTATCGAGTTCGACTGTTTTGGCGGTGCCTACCAGGATACGGTAATCGCGCCGTTGTTTGGCACCATCAGTCCCGTCGGCTCCGGCCTTTACTCCCTGACCTATAAAAATACGGTGTTGGGCCACCTCAGCGACACCTTCACGGTGATTGACGAGAACGGCAACGACGTCCAGTTCAACATCACCATTCTCCCCTCAGCCCCTTCTCTCACCGTAACGCCGACGACCTTGCCGTCGATGGTGTACGGCCAGGTCTATTCACCGGTAACGCTATCGACGACGGGCGGAACCGCGCCGTATACGTATTCGTTTACGGGGACGCCTCCGGACGGCATCGCCATATCGGGAAGTGGCGTCATTTCAGGAACGCCCAGCAAGGCAGGCTCGTTCTCGTTCTCCGTCCATGTTGCGGATTCGTCCGGAACCCCGAAGACGACCGACCAGTCGTACACCGTGTCCGTTGCGTTGCCCACGCTCTCGCTGACGCCCGTGTCGATCCCTTCCGGTACGCAAGGCAGCGCGTATTCCACGTCCCTGACGACGACGGGCGGCACCGCGCCATACACCTATGCACTCAGCAGCGGCACGCTTCCGAGTGGCATCACGCTGAATTCCACGGGCACCATCAGCGGCACCCCGACGCAGGCGGGCAACTTTCCCATCACGGTGCGGGTGACCGACAGTACGCCGAGCGTGGATGGCATCACGCATGCCACCACCACGCGCACCTACACGCTTCAGGTGGCCCTGCCGCCGCCCATCACGTTGCGTCCTTCGCTGCCTGATGGCGCGTTTGGCACAGCGTATTCGCAGGCCATCACGGCGAGCGGCGGAACGGCGCCTTACCAGTTCACGGCGACAGGCAGTGTGCCAACGGGGCTTACGCTCAACGCGAACGGCTCGCTCAGCGGTACGCCGACCGGTACGGGTACGTTCAATTTCACCGTGACGGCCACGGATGCCAATAGTTTTACCGGCACGCAGGCATATACCGTCAACATAGCAGCCGTAGCGCCTGGCGCGCCGTCGGTCAGCAGCGTCTCCGTAGCAGCCGGGGGGCTGGGCACCCCGGCATCGGCCGTCGTGGCTTTTGCACCGCCTGGTAGCAATGGCGGCTCCGCGATCACCGGCTATGCCGTGACGTCCAGCCCCGGCGGCATCGTCGCCTCGGGATCGGCAAGCCCGATCACGGTACCGGGGCTGACACGTGGCACCGCCTACACGTTCACCGTGACGGCCAGCAATACGGTAGGCACCGGTCCGGCATCCGGCCCCTCCGGCCCCGTCACGCCGCAGATCACGCAGAACATCTCGTTCGCGAATCCCGGTCCGCAGAATTTCGGCACATCGCCCACCCTTACCGCATCGGTGGATACGGGACAGCCGCTGACGTTCTCGTCGACGACAACCCCGGTCTGTACGATCGTGCCTGCCACGGGGCAACTCACTTTTCTCACCGCGGGCAACTGCTCCATCACGGTATCGCAGCCGGGTAACGGCACCTACGTGGCGGCATCGCAGTCCCAGTCGTTTGCCGTCAATGCGGTCGTTCCGGGAGCGCCCACCATCGGCACCGCGACTGCAGTAGATGGCACGCCGGGCCAGTCCACGGGTGGTGCCTCGGTGGCATTCACACCGCCGGCGTTCAACGGCGGTGGTGCGATCACCGGCTACACGGTAACGTCGAGCCCGGGCAACATCACGGCGACGGGCAGTACATCGCCGCTCGCCGTCACCGGCCTCACCTTCGGCACGGCGTATACCTTTACGGTGACCGCCAGCTCGACAGCCGGAACGGGTGCCCCTTCGGCCGCCAGCAATGCCGCGACGCCCATGGGCAGCCAGACCATCACGTTTGCCAATCCCGGGCAGGTGAATTTCGGTACCACGACGCCACTGGTGGCGACGGCGTCATCCGGCCTGCCTGTGCAATTCACCAGCCAGACCGCGAATGTCTGCGAGATCGTGTCACTCAACCAGCTTCATGCGAAGGCACCGGGTATGTGTACGGTGCAGGCGTCGCAACCTGGCGGTGGTGGCTACCGTGCCGCGCCGGACGTCACCCAGGGTTTCAGTGTCGTCGTTGCAGGCGGCCCGGTCTCGATCACTACGACCACCCTTCCGGCACCGACGCGAGGGGTGCCTTACAGCGCCACGATTACGTCACAAGGTGGTGCGGAGCCTTATAGCTACGTGATCTCGGCGGGCGCGTTGCCGAACGGCCTCACGCTGACGCCAGCCAGCCCGACATCCGCCCTGATTTCCGGCACCGTGACATCCACGGGACCGTACTCGTTCACGGTGCAGGTGACCGACCTGGCGGGTCAGACCAGCACGAAGAACTACAGCGGCTCCATCATCTCTCCCGTATTCACCTTCACGCCGGCAAACCTGCCCGCCGGGACCTGGGGTGGTATTTATCCTTCCACCACGATTGCGGCCAGTGGCGGTATCGCGCCCTACACGTATGCCGTAACGTCCGGCAGCCTGCCCACCGGCCTGGTGCTGGCACCGAACGGCACGCTCAGCGGTACGCCGACGGCGGCGGGTACGTTCAACATCACCGTGACCGCGACGGACAGCTTCACCGTGACCGGCTCGCAGGCCTATACCATCACGGTGGGTGCCCTGAGGCCCTCGGCACCGGTGATCGGCACCGTTTCCGCACCGGCTGCGCCCGCGGGCCAGACCACGGGCAGTGCGGTGGTCGCATTCACGCCGCCGTCCAGCGACGGTGGTGCCGCCATCACGGGATATACGGTGACATCGAGTCCGGGTGGCATCACGGCTACCGGGGGTGCGCCTTCGATCACGGTGCCGGGACTCACCCTGGGCACGGCCTACACCTTCACGGTGACAGCGACCAATCCGGTGGGCACGAGCGATGCGTCGGCGGCGAGTGCCAGCGTGACGCCTCAGGGGCAGCAGCAGATCACGTTCAACAATCCCGGACCGAAGGACTTCGGCACGACGACGCCACTCGTTGCGACGACGACGTCCGGCCTGCCTGTGCAGTTCACCAGCCAGACCGTCAACGTCTGCGCCATCGTGTCGGGCAGCCAGTTGCAGGCAAAGGCCCCCGGTACCTGTACCGTGGTGGC
This sequence comes from Luteibacter anthropi, assembly GCF_023699965.1. NCBI lineage: Bacteria > Pseudomonadati > Pseudomonadota > Gammaproteobacteria > Lysobacterales > Rhodanobacteraceae > Luteibacter > Luteibacter anthropi. The sequence continues at coordinate 477,315 of NZ_CP077072.1, read as the reverse complement.
GGCGCAGGGCGGTGACCAGGCCTACCTGCCTGCCGCACCGGTCAGCCAGGGCTTCAGCGTGGTGGTGCCGGGCGGTGCGGTGACCATCGCCACGACGACGCTGCCCAACCCGGTGCGCGGTGCGACGTACAGCCAGAGCATCGTGGCGCAGAACGGTGCGCCGCCCTATTCGTTCACACTGTCGGCAGGGGCGTTGCCGAATGGACTGGTGTTGAATCCGTCGGGTCAGATTTCCGGTTCGGCGACGGTTTCGGGCACCTTCCCGTTCACGGTGCAGGTGACCGACCTCGCCGGGCAGACGGCGACGCAGAACTACAACGTCACCATTGCCGTGCCCACGTTCACCTTTACGCCGGCCACGCTGCCTGGCGGCAAGGTGGCAGTGGTTTACCCCGCCACCACACTGGCGACCAGCGGAGGCATTGCGCCGTACGCCTACGCAATTACATCGGGAGCACTTCCGGCCGGTCTGACGTTGTCGTCGGCCGGTGCGATCGTGGGTACGCCGACGGCGGCCGGTAGTGCGTCCGTCACCATCACCGCCACCGATGCCTTCGGAGCGACAGGTAGCCAGGGCTACACTATCGTGGTGGCCGAGGCGACGCCGGTGGCCGTGGACGACAAGGCCACGGTCGGTGCCAACGCGTCGGTCACGATTCCGGTCACGGCAAACGACAGTGGCCCGATCACCAGCATTGCGATCACGCAGGCGGCCGGTCACGGTACGGCTACCATCGATGGCCTCAACGTCGTCTATACCCCGGCGCACGACTACTTCGGCAACGACACGCTGAAGTACACCGCGACCGGTCCGGGCGGCACGTCGAATGTCGCTACCGTCAGCATCACGGTGGCAGCCGGTCCGGTACCCGTGCCGGTGCCTTCGACGAAGGTGACGGTGTTGTCCGGCCAGTCGGTGACGATCCACGCCGCAGCGGGTGCCACGAATGGTCCGTTCACGTCGGTAGCCGTCGTTGCGCCCCCGTCCAGTGGCAGCGTGCAGGTGCAGGGCACCGACCTGGTTTACACCGCGGCGGCCGATGCATCGGGTGAGATCGGTTTTGACTTCACGCTGAGCAACGCCTTCGGTGCGTCACAGCCGGCCCACGTGAACGTGACGGTGAATCCGGCACCGATCGCTCCGCCGGTAACCGCAGCGACCATTGCCGGCCGTTTCGTGCAGGTGGACATCACCAGCAAGGCGCAGGGTGGTCCCTTCACGGGGGCGAACGTGGTGTCGGTGTCGCCGGCCAATGCAGGCAGTGCGAGCATCCAGGCTTCGGCCACGGGCTACATGCTGCTGTTCACGGCATCGCCGACGTTCGGTGGCACGGCGCAGATCGGCTATACGTTGACCAATGCCTATGCCACATCGGCACCGGGCTATGTCACGGTCACCGTCACGCCGCGCAGCGATCCGTCGAAGGATCCGGAAGTGCTGGGCGTGCTTTCCGCACAGGCCGACGAAACCCGTCGCATGGCGACCGGCCAGATCAGCAACTTCCAGCGTCGCCTGGAGATGCTGCACAGCGGTGGCACGACCGGCTTCACCAATGGCATCACCATGGCGTCGGCCAGTTCGTCCCGCAGTCGCGACGCCTACGCCGACCTGCGTCGTGCGCAGGACGACAACAACCGTCGTTACCTGGTGCAGCCCGATGCCGGTTCGCCGGAATCGCAGACGGCCGCCAGTTCGCAGCACGGTACGTTGCCTGGCGATGTCTCGGTCTGGACCGGAGGCGCCATCAACTTCGGCAAGAGCCAGGCGGGCACCAGCGACAACGGCATCGACTTCACGACGTCGGGCCTGAGTGTCGGTGTGGACAAGCAGTTCAGCGACAAGCTGGCGGTGGGTGCGGGCGTGGGTTATGGCCACGATCACTCCGACGTGGGCAACAACGGCAGCCGCAGCACGGTGGACAGCTACAACGTGGCCGTCTACGGCAGTTACCGTCCGACGGAATCGTTCTACACGGATGCGTTGATCGGCTACCAGTGGCTGTCGTTCGATTCGCGCCGCTTCGTCACCGACAATGGCAACCATGTGGAAGGAAGCCGCGACGGCAAGCAGTGGTTCGCGTCGCTCTCGGCGGGTTACCAGATGGTGGGCGACAACTCGCAGTTCACGCCTTACGGCCGCTTCGATGTGGCGCGTGCACGCCTGGATGCCTTCACGGAACACGGTGACGACGTGTATTCCCTGCGTTACCAGTCGCAGACGGTGAAGACGACCACGGCGACGCTGGGTGTGCTTGCGCAATGGTCGGTGAAGCGCGACTACGGCGTGTGGGCACCGCAGCTGCGTGCCGAGTTCGGCCACGACCTGCAGGGCTCCAGCAAGGCGGTGATGCGCTACGCGGATCTGATCGACGGCCCGTTGTATCGCGCCACGCTGTACCGTCAGTCGCGCAACCACACGCTGCTGGGTGCCGGCATCGTGTTGCAGACCAACGGTGGCTGGATGATTCGCGCTGAATACCAGAACCAGCTGGACAACACGACCCGGGACAACCAGTCGATCCTGCTGGGCATCGAAAAGAAATTCGGCCCCTGAGGCCGTTGTAGGAGCACGCCTCGCGCGCGACCGGGTGGAACGGGGTATTCCCGATTCCACCCGGTCTGTTTTCGGAGGGGCGGGATTTCGGGTCTCACGACTCCGTACCGGTCGCGCGCGAGGCGCTCTCCTACAGGTTGCGCAATTGAATCGCTTGCAAAGTAATTGCTCGGTCCCTACATTCCGGAGCATGAGCAAGAAGTCCCTCCCGTCCGGTATCGAAGCGCCCCGCACCCTCGACGGGCAGCTGTGCTTCGCCCTGTACTCGGCCAACCTGGCGATGGGCAAGCTCTACCGCCAGTTGCTGGCGAAGCTGGATCTCACCTATCCGCAGTACCTTGCCATGCTGGTGCTGTGGGAGCGCGACGGCATCACGGTGTCGGAGCTGGGCGAACGCCTGTTCCTCGATTCGGCCACGTTAACGCCTTTGCTCAAGCGCCTGCAGGCCGCCGGTCTCGTGCAGCGCGCGCGTGGCACGCGGGACGAGCGGCAGGTGATCGTTACGCTCACGGACGAGGGCAGGGCATTGCGCGAGAAGGCGGGCGATGTGCCGGTGGATGTCTTCTGTGCCATGGATTGCGAGATCGACCAGCTGGGCGCCCTCAAGGCGCAGCTTGAGACACTGAGGTCGAACCTCATCGATCACAGCGGGCGCTGAAGGCTTCAGCGATCCGGCGAGCTGATCTGGCGCTGCATGTGGTCCAGGTAGGCGTCGAGTTCCGCCACGTTGGCAAAGACTTCCGCCAGCGGCACGGCTTTGACGATATCGAATACCTTTCTCACCTGCGGCTGCGGGTTGAGCAGGAGCGTGCGCCCGTCGCGATCGCGCATCTGCTTGCGAAGAAGGGCCAGGCTGCGCAGGCCGGCACTGCTGATGTATTCAAGCGCGGACAGGTCGATCACGAGCGTGCCGCCGCTATCCACCAGAGGCGTGACGTCGCGCATGGCCTCGTCGAATTCCACATAGGTGGCCGCGTCCAGACGGCCTTCGAGCCACACGGTGCTGCGTTCGTGGCCAGGGCTTTCGCTGCGGACGATCAGGGTCATGGGGCGGGCTCGTCGGAGGGAGTGATAAGGAAATGCACGATGACCTGGTTGTGCCGCTCGTGGCGCTGGTAGGTCAGGTCGTCGGCGATGCTGCGCGCGATGTGCAGCCCCAGGCCGCCGATGGCGCGGTCTGCGAGGTCGCCGGGCAGGTCTGGAGGTTCGTGCAGCATCGGATCGAATGCCTGTGCGTCGTCGCACAGGTCGAGCCGTACCGCGTCGGAACGGATCTCCAGGTCGATGTCGATGTAACCGTCGCGACCATCCGGATAGCCGTGACGCACGGTGTTGACCAGCAGTTCTTCCAGGACAAGGCGCACATCGGCGCAACAGGCTTCCGCGACACGACTTCGCCTGAGAGCGACGTCGGCCTGTTCCAGAGCGAGGAATACGTCTTCCAGACGGTTAGGAATGCGCAACCGCATCGAGGCGGGCTCCTTCTGCGCCGAGGTCGTGCCAGGTGAGTGCGAGCACGGCGATGTCGTCATAGGCGGGGGCGCCTTCCACGTAGGCGTCCACGTCGCCGAGGATCCGCTCCACGTAGGTTTCCGGCGGCGCGCCTTCGGGAACGTCCGAAACGCTGCGCAACAGGCCGTACGTGCCGAAAAGGCGCTGGCCTCCGGTATGCGCTTCGCTGACGCCGTCGGTGTACATGAGCAAGGTATCGCCCCCCAGCAACGAAAGTACGCGTACAGGGTAGCGCGCATCCGGGTCGAGGCCGAGCGCGGGACCGGTCTCCACATCCACCAGGGTGGCCGTGCCGCCGGCATGCAACACCGGTTGTTCATGACCTGCGCTGGCCAGGGCCAGCAGGCCGGTTTCCGTTTCCACGACACCGCAGAGCAGGGTGACGAACATGCAGGTGTCGTTGCCCTTGCACAGTTCGCGATTCAGCGCGGCGAGGATGTCGCTGGGCGAGCGCGCATGCGTGGCCAGCGTGCGAGCGAGGGTCACGGTGCGCGCCATGAACAGAGCCGCAGGGATGCCCTTGTCGGAGACGTCGCCCACCATGATGCAGACGTGGCGGGCGCCGAGTGCGAAATAGGTATACAGATCGCCGCCTACGGCCGATGCGGGGCGCAGGGCGGCATGCACCTCGATGCGGCCGTCGTTGGCGAGCCAGTGGGGCGACGGGATCAGCGCCAGCTGGATCTGCCTGGCGATATCGAGTTCGCTCGCGATGCGCTCCTGCTCGCGGGCCACGCGTTTCGCGGAGTCGATATGACCCGCCAGCTGGTGGCGCATCTGGTCGAAGGCCCGGGTAAGCCGGCCCACTTCGTCGTTGCGTGTGACGATGGGAAGCTCGAAATCGAGTTCGCCACGCGAGACGTCCTCGGCGCGGTCCGCGAGCACGGTCAGCGGAGCCAGCAGGCGTCGCGTGATGAGCAGGGCGATGACAGAGACGCCGGCGAGGGCGATAAGCCCCAGCACGATGTCCACCAGGTAGGTCTGCCGCAGGTCCGCCATGACCGCACGTTCGGGCATGGAGAGTCCGAAGGTCCACTGGGTGCCCTTGATGGGCACGAAGTAGACCCAGACCGGTTCGCTGACCCGGCCGCCTTCCTCGGGCGTGATCCGGACGGGATTGCGGCCTTCGGCAATGGCGGTGATGAGCGGATGGCTACCCTTCGTGCCGATGTACGAGAGCCAGTCGTGGGCGAGGAACCGGCCGTCGGTATCCACGACAAAGGCCGAGGCGTGGGCTGGCTTGCCAAGCGATCCCAGGACACGTTGCAGCCAGCCCAGGCTGATGGTCGCGTCCGCCACGCCCTGCACGGGCACCTTGTCGCCCGGGATCGCGATCGAATAGCCGACGAGGGTGTCCGGGCGGGCAGGGGAGTGGAAGGGAGGCTGCCAGCAGCCGGTCTCGCAGTTGAGGCCACGCACGAACCAGGGAGCGGTCCAGTACGCCTCCGGTTCGTCCCTGCGACTGCCCGAGGTGATCTTCCCGGTGGCATCCCTGCGTGCGACGGGTGCGTCTGCCGCCCTGACGCTGGCCGTGTCACGGGGGACGAAGGCGGCACTGATGTCCACGATCTCGGGATTCACCGCCAGGGCGTCGCGGACCAGGGCCGGGGCCTGCTCCCGCCGGGTGGCAAGTTGTCCGGCCAGTACGCGGGCGACCCGGGCCACGCCGTCGATGTGGACCTGGATCCGGCTGGACGCCGAGTCGGCGATGGCGGCGGCTTCCCGCGCGGTCTGCTCCAGCGTCTGCTCCCGGGTATGCGACAGCAACAGGCCGCCCGTGACGACCAGGACGATCGCCGAGCCCAGCAGGACTCCCAGGGCCAACCTCGAGGCGACGCTGCGCAGGACCATCGGGCACTCCGGGAGGCGATAGACGCAATCTATGTCCGGCGGGGCGGCGCGACAAGGCGCCGCGCTTCATAATGGGGTTTTCCCCAGCAAGGTAGGCCCATGCCCGGCACCCAGCGAGAAGTCGAATTCCGTTTCCTGGCCCAACCCACCGATGTGAATTTCGGCGGCAAGGTGCACGGTGGCATGGCCATGAAGTGGCTGGACCAGGCGGGGTACGCGTGTGCGGTGGGCTGGAGCGGAGCGTATTGCGTCACGGTCTCGGTCAGCGGCATCCAGTTCCTGGCCCCCATCCTCATCGGCGATCTCGTGACCGTGCGCGCCCGCCTCATCCATACAGGCACGTCGAGCATGCATCTGGCGGTGGACGTCCTGGCCCGCGACCTGCGCAGCGGCGAACAGCGGCTGGCCACCAGCTGCGTCATGGTCTTCGTGGCGATGGACAAGGCCGACGGCGGCAAGCCCACCCCGGTACCGCCCTGGAAGCCGGTGGAGGAGAAGGACCTCCGTCTGCAGGAATACGCGATGAAGCTGATGGAGATGTCGCGGGCGATGGAGCCGCTGGTGCTGGCGACGCGGGAGGCCTGAGGCCTTCCGGCTTCGCCCGGTCGCGCGCAAGGCGCGCTCCTACGTGGTTGCCGTGTAGTAGCGCGCTTTGCGCGCGACCAGACCAAGCAGTGCGCTACGGCCATGTAGGAGCGCGCCTCGCGCGCGACCGAACCGGAGCGGTGCCTGCCCCAAGCCGCCATGTAGGAGCGCGCCAGAGGCCCCAGAACCAAAATGACAGCTTCACAACCCGATAACACCCCTGTACACTTCGCGGCCCACCTGGCGACCACCCGTATCGACAGGAGTTGTCAGGGCATCCGGGTCACAATGAAGCCGTCATGAAAACGTGCTGAAGTTGTTGACAGTATCCGGGGCGCTCGCGACAATAGGCGTTCTTTGTTGGAGGAATACCCAAGCGGCCAACGGGGGCAGACTGTAAATCTGCTGGCTTACGCCTTCGGTGGTTCGAATCCACCTTCCTCCACCAGTACGAGTTCCGCGTAGTGCGGGAGTAGTTCAATGGTAGAACTTCAGCCTTCCAAGCTGATTGTGCGGGTTCGATTCCCGTCTCCCGCTCCATTGTTCATACGCGCATTTCGTTTCGTGCTCATGTAGCTCAGTCGGTAGAGCACTTCCTTGGTAAGGAAGAGGTCGCTGGTTCGATTCCAGTCATGAGCACCATCTTCGTCGTACGCGGCGGTTCCTTTTTCTCTATCTCATTGGCTCCAGCGGAGTTTAGCGCTCATGGCAAAGGGTAAGTTCGAACGCACCAAGCCGCACGTCAACGTCGGCACCATCGGCCACGTCGACCACGGCAAGACCACGCTGACGGCTGCCCTGACGAAGGTCGGCGCCGAGCGTTTCGGTGGTGAATTCAAGGATTACGGCTCGATCGACGCCGCTCCGGAAGAGAAGGCTCGTGGTATCACGATCTCGACCGCCCACGTCGAATACGAATCGCCGACCCGTCACTACGGTCACGTCGATTGCCCGGGGCATGCTGACTACGTCAAGAACATGATCACCGGTGCCGCCCAGATGGACGGCGCGATCCTCGTGTGCTCGGCCGCTGACGGCCCGATGCCGCAGACCCGCGAGCACATCCTGCTCTCGCGTCAGGTCGGCGTGCCGTACATCGTCGTGTTCCTGAACAAGGCCGACATGGTCGACGACGCCGAGCTCCTCGAGCTCGTCGAAATGGAAGTCCGCGAACTGCTGTCGAAGTACGAGTTCCCGGGCGACGACACCCCGATCATCTCGGGTTCGGCCCGCCTCGCCCTCGATGGCGACCAGTCCGACATCGGCGTGCCGGCGATCATCAAGCTCGTCGACGCACTCGACACCTGGATTCCGGAGCCGCAGCGCGAGATCGACAAGCCCTTCCTGCTCCCGGTCGAAGACGTGTTCTCGATCTCGGGTCGCGGTACGGTGCTCACCGGTCGCGTCGAGCGCGGCATCGTCAAGGTGGGTGATGCCGCCGAGGTCGTGGGTCTGCGCGATACGCAGAACACCACCGTGACGGGCGTCGAAATGTTCCGCAAGCTTCTCGACCAGGGTCAGGCAGGCGACAACGTCGGCGTGCTGGTCCGCGGCCTGAAGCGTGAAGACGTCGAGCGTGGCCAGGTGCTGGCCAAGCCGGGTTCGGTTACCCCGCACACGGACTTCGAAGGCGAGATCTACGTCCTGTCGAAGGACGAAGGCGGCCGTCACACCCCGTTCTTCAGCAACTACCGTCCGCAGTTCTACTTCCGTACCACGGACGTGACGGGCTCCATCAAGCTGCCGGAAGGCACCGAGATGGTGATGCCGGGCGACAACGTGAAGATCACGGTGCAGCTGGGCTTCCCGATCGCCATGGACGAAGGCCTGCGCTTCGCCATTCGCGAGGGTGGCCGCACCGTCGGCGCCGGCGTGGTGTCGAAGATCATCAAGTAATATCCCTGGTCGCCGGCCCGCAAGGGTCGGCTTCCGGTTTCAGGGCGGTATGGTCGTGTACCATCCGCCCTTGATTCACTCCGTTTCATTTGTACGCCAGTAGCTCAATTGGCAGAGCAGCGGTCTCCAAAACCGCAGGTTGGGGGTTCGAGTCCCTCCTGGCGTGCCACTTCCGAGCGCGCATGAACACGAAGGCACAAGAAGCAGCCAAGGGTATGGGCCCGGCCGATTTCGGCAAGCTGGCGCTTGCGCTGGTCGTGCTCGCCGCCGGCATCGTCGGTTTCTACTATTTCTCCGATAACCCCAGCGTGCCGTCGTTCGCACGTGTCGTGGGCGTTATCGTCGCCGTCGCCGCCGCCATGGCGATCGGTTCCTTCACGGCTCCGGGCCGTAAGCTGCGCGGCTTCATCGCCGAGTCGCAGTTCGAGTTGCGCAAGGTCGTCTGGCCGTCGCGCGACGAAACGCTGAAGACCACCGGCATCATCATCGTGGTCGTCATCATTCTTTCGCTGCTGATGGGGCTCATCGACTGGCTGTTGAAGTCGATCGTGCTCGATTGGCTGCTCAAGCTCGGACATTGAGGTAAGGCATGAGCAAACGTTGGTACGTCGTTCACGCCTATTCAGGTTTCGAACAGCAGGTTCGCAAGGCGCTCACGGAGCGCGTTGCGCGTGAGGGCATGGAAGAAAAGTTCGGTGAAATCCTGGTTCCGACCGAGGAAGTCATCGAAATGCGCGGCGGCCAGAAGCGTCGCAGCGAGCGCAAGTTCTTCCCGGGTTACGTTCTCGTCCAGATCGAGACCGATACCAGCGGCAAGACCCCGCGTATCGACGACGAGTGCTGGCATCTCGTCAAGGAAACCCCGAAGGTCATGGGTTTCATTGGTGGCACCGCCGATCGCCCCCATCCGATCCGCGACTCCGAGGCTGACAACATCCTCAGCCGCGTTCGCGAAGGCGTGGAGAAGCCCCGCCCGAAGGTCCTCTTCGAGCCGGGCGAAATGGTCCGGGTCACCGACGGTCCGTTCAACGACTTCAACGGCGTGGTCGAAGAGGTCAACTACGAGAAGAGCCGCCTGCGCGTGGCCGTGCTCATCTTCGGTCGCTCCACCCCGGTCGAGCTCGAGTTCGGTCAGGTCGAAAAGGCCTGATCCAGGGCCCACGGCACGGGCGTTGCTTAATTTTTGCTCAGTGCCTATAATTCTCGGTCCACGCTGGAGTTTTTACTCCGGCGTGGCCGTGTTTCAGGGGTTCGCAAGGGCGAATCCATCACCCCCAGGGATGGTCTACAGCGAGGAGCCGCAAGGCGCACGCACTCGCGAGGTTGAAGAGAAATGGCAAAGAAAGTCATTGGTTACATCAAGTTGCAGGTGAAGGCCGGTCAGGCCAATCCGTCGCCGCCCGTCGGTCCGGCCCTCGGTCAGCGCGGCCTGAACATCATGGAGTTCTGCAAGGCGTTCAATGCCGCCACGCAGAAGCTCGAGCCGGGTCTTCCGATCCCGGTCGTGATCACGGCCTACTCGGACCGTACTTTCACCTTCATCACGAAGACCCCGCCGGCCTCGATCCTTCTCAAGAAGATCACGGGCGTGGCCAAGGGCTCGCAGAAGCCGAACACCGACAAGGTGGGCAAGGTCACCCGCGCCCAGCTCGAGGAAATCGCGAAGCAGAAGGAGCCGGATCTCACGGCTGCCGATCTCGATGCCGCCGTGCGTACCATCGCCGGCAGCGCGCGTTCCATGGGTCTGGTGGTAGAGGGTTAAGACATGGCAAAGCTCACCAAGCGTATGAAGGCCGCTACGGCCGCCGTCCAGCCGGGCAAGACCTACGGTCTCGATGAAGCCATCAAGATCGTCAAGGACAACGCCAAGGCCAAGTTCGCCGAATCCGTGGACGTCGCCGTCCGCCTCGGCATCGATGCCAAGAAGTCCGACCAGGGCGTTCGTGGTTCCTCGCTCCTGCCGCACGGCACCGGCAAGACCATCAAGGTCGCCGTGTTCGTGCCGCCGGGTGAAAAGGCTGATGCAGCCCTTGCCGCCGGCGCCGATGCCGTCGGTATGGACGACCTCGCCGAGAAGATGCAGGCAGGCGACCTCGACTACGGTCGCGTCATCGCCACGCCGGACGCCATGCGCGTCGTCGGTAAGCTCGGCCAGGTGCTCGGTCCCCGCGGCCTGATGCCGAACCCGAAGGATGGCTCGGTCACCGCCGACGTCGCCACTGCCGTGAAGAACGCCAAGGCCGGTCAGGTCAAGTTCCGTAACGACAAGGGCGGCATCATCCACGCCACCATCGGCAAGGCCAGCTTCGACGCTGCCCAGCTCGCCGAAAACCTCAACGCGCTGCTCGGTGACCTGCTCAAGGCCAAGCCGGCGGCTGCCAAGGGTCAGTACATCCAGAAGGTGGCGCTGTCGAGCACCATGGGCGTTGGCGTGCCGGTCGATACCTCGACCGTGACCACCTCGGCCAAGTAAGAGTTAGGACGACCCTCGCCGGCTTGCCGGCGAGGGCGCGTTTTTGAGGGCGGCCATGGTTGAAATGCCGTGGCAGCCGTCAAAGACCGCAGGCGCGATCAGCGCACGATGGCGACGAGCACGGAGCTCGTGTTGGCAAGGACACGCCGTCGTCGGAAGCGGAGTCGCTTAATCGGATGCCTTGTCGGATCCGGCCTGCGTAGATGGTGCAGCCCCTTCTGGTATTCGTTTCGAATCTGGAAAGGCCACCACCCGGGACGTTCCCGTCCCCGACGTCATGGAGGATGTCGCCCAGGACCGCAAGCGGCAGGAGTCGCAAGCGGAGTTCAATTGGAGGAGTGCAATGGCTCTCAATCTGTCTCAGAAGCAAGAAGTAGTCGCCGAGCTGGCAGAAGTCGCCGCGAAGGCTCACTCCTTGGTCGCCGCCGAATACGCGGGCACCACGGTCTCTCAGATGACCGCGATGCGCAAGAAGGCCCGTGAATCGGGTGTGTTCCTCAAGGTTGTGAAGAACACGCTCGCCGCACGCGCCGTGGCTGGTACCGAGTTCGAGGTCGTCGCCGACGCCCTGACCGGTCCGCTGCTCTATGCGTTCTCGACTGAGGAACCGGGCGCCGCTGGCCGCCTGATCAAGGAATTCGCGAAGACCAACGACAAGCTCAAGCCGAAGGTCGTCTCCATCGAGGGCAAGCTGTTCGATGCCAAGCACGTCGACGTGCTGGCCTCGCTGCCGACCCGCGAAGAGGCCCTGGCCATGCTGGCCCGTGTCCTCGTCGAGCCGATCACGATGTTCGCCCGCGCGGTCAACGCCGTGGCGGAGAAGCAGGGTGGTGGCGAAGTTGCCGCCGAAGCCCCGGCTGAAGCCTGATCTCGCTGACTTATTTCATCGAAACCCATTTCAGAAGGTAAGAAACAATGTCCACCCTGACCACCGAACAGATCGTTGAAGCCATCAAGGCCAAGTCCCTGACGGAAATCATGGAACTGGTGAAGTCGATCGAAGACACCTTCGGCGTCTCCGCTGCTGCCCCGGTCGCCGTTGCCGCTGCCGGCCCGGCCGCTGCCGCTGCCGAAGAGCAGACCGAGTTCGACGTGATCCTGAAGTCCGCTGGCGACAAGAAGGTCGACGTGATCAAGGCCGTCCGCGCCATCACCGGCCTGGGCCTGAAGGAAGCCAAGGACCTCACCGAAGCCGGTGGCGTCGTGAAGGAAGCTGCTTCGAAGGAAGACGCTGCGAAGTTCAAGAAGGACCTCGAAGCTGCCGGCGCCACGGTCGAACTCAAGTAATTGGCGCCTTGCGCGCAACGAGTTTGATCTAGCGTCAAGCCGGGCCTGGGGGTGTAAACCCCCGGGCTTTGGCCGTTCCAAGGGCTGTATCCGTGTTCCATCCGTCGGAAATGGGACATCGCGATTCGAGAGCCGCCCGCATGGGGCTCCGCGGTTCGAATCCCGATCTCCGATTTTCGATTCACTAACTCTAAGGCCGGTGCGATCGAGCCGGCCATTGAACCGAGGCGGTAACCACCATGACCTACTCGTTTACCGAGAAGAAGCGCATCCGCAAGGATTTCGGCAAGCGCCCGCCCGTGCTGGGCGTGCCTAACCTGCTGACGATCCAGACCGACTCGTACAAGGAATTTCTGCAGGAGAACACCACCGCCAAGGCACGCGAGGAGAAGGGTCTCCACGCGGCGCTGAAGTCGGTGTTCCCGATTTCCAGCTACTCCGGCAACGCCGCCCTCGAATACGTCGACTATCGCCTCGGCGAGCCGGCCTTCGACGAGCGCGAGTGCCGCAACCGTGGCATGACCTTCGGTGCGCCGCTGCGCGCCACCGTGCGCCTGGTCATCTACGACAAGGACAGCCCGGCATCCAAGAAGGCCGTGAAGTACGTGAAGGAGCAGGAGGTCTACATGGGCGAGATTCCGCTCATGACCGATACCGGCACCTTCATCATCAACGGCACCGAGCGCGTCATCGTCTCGCAGCTGCACCGTTCGCCGGGCGTGTTCTTCGACCACGACCGTGGCAAGACCCACAGCTCGGGCAAGCTGCTGTTCTCGGCCCGCGTGATTCCTTACCGTGGCTCGTGGCTCGACTTCGAGTTCGACCCGAAGGATGCGCTGTTCACCCGTATCGATCGTCGCCGCAAGCTGCCGGTGACCGTGCTGCTGCGCGCGCTGGGCTACAACAACGAAGAAATGCTCGACATCTTCTTCGAGCACAACGTATTCCACCTCGGCAAGACCGGCAGCGTCACGCTCGACCTCGTCGCCGAGCGCCTGCGTGGTGAAACCCTGTCGTTCGACCTCGTGGCCGACGGCAAGGTGCTGGTCGAGGCCGGTAAGCGCATCACGGCGCGCCACGTCCGCCAGCTCGCCAGCGAGAAGATCACCTCGCTCGAAGTACCGGCCGACTACCCGGTGGGCCGCATCGTCGCGATCGACATGATCGACAAGGACACCGGCGAAGTCATCGCCGCGGCCAACGACGAACTCACCCTCGAGCACCTTGAGCACTTCCGCAAGGCAGGCATCGAGACGGTGCCGACGCTGTACGTGAACGATCTCGATCGTGGTGCGTACATCTCGAACACCCTGCGCATCGACAACACGCGTACGCAGCTCGAGGCCCTGGTCGAAATCTACCGGATGATGCGTCCGGGCGAGCCGCCGACCAAGGATGCCGCGCAGAACCTGTTCTTCAACCTGTTCTTCACCTTCGATCGTTACGATCTCTCGGCCGTGGGCCGCATGAAGTTCAACCGTCGCGTGGGCCGCAAGGACATCGTGGGTCCGGGCGTGCTGTACGACCACAAGTACTTCAGCGACCGCAAGGAAGAAGAATGCCAGCGCCTGCTCGGCGAGCTTGGCCAGACGTCGGACATCCTCGACGTGCTGCGCGTGCTCATCGACATCCGCAACGGTACCGGCACGGTCGACGATATCGACCACCTGGGTAACCGTCGCGTGCGTTCGGTCGGCGAAATGGCGGAAAACACCTTCCGCATCGGTCTCGTCCGCGTCGAGCGCGCGGTGCGCGAGCGCCTGTCGCTGGCCGAATCCGAGGGCCTGACCCCGCAGGAACTCATCAACGCCAAGCCGGTTGCGGCCGCGGTGAAGGAGTTCTTCGGTTCGTCGCAGCTCTCGCAGTTCATGGACCAGAACAACCCGCTGTCCGAAGTGACCCACAAGCGCCGCGTCTCGGCGCTCGGACCGGGCGGCCTCACCCGTGAGCGCGCCGGCTTCGAAGTGCGCGACGTCCACCCGACCCATTACGGTCGCGTCTGCACCATCGAAACGCCTGAAGGCCCGAACATCGGCCTGATCAACTCGCTCGCCGTGTACGCCCGCACCAACACCTACGGCTTCCTCGAGACGCCGTACCGCAAGGTCGAGAACGGCAAGGTGACCGACAAGGTCGATTACCTCTCCGCGATCGAAGAGGGCGACCACGTCATCGCGCAGGCGAACTCGCCGCTGTCGAAGGAAGGCAAGTTCCTCGAAGACTTCGTCTCCTGCCGTTTCCGCGGCGAGTCGGAGCTGCGTCCGTCGGCCGAGATCAACTACATGGACGTTTCGCCCATGCAGACGGTGTCGGTGGCAGCGGCGCTCGTGCCCTTCCTCGAGCACGATGACGCGAACCGCGCGCTCATGGGCGCGAACATGCAGCGCCAGGCCGTTCCGACCCTGCGCAGCCAGAAGCCGCTCGTCGGCACGGGCATCGAGCGCGCCGTGGCGCGTGACTCGGGCGTCACCGTGTCCGCCAAGCGTGGTGGCGTCATCGACCAGGTCGATGCGGCCCGTATCGTCGTGCGCGTCAACGAAGCCGAAGTGGGCGACGATGATGCCGGCGTCGATATCTACACGCTGACCAAGTACACCCGCTCCAACCAGAACACCAACCTCAACCAGCGTCCGCTGGTGAACGTGGGTGACGTGGTGGCCGTGGGCGACACGCTGGCCGACGGTTCGTCGACCGACCTGGGCGAGCTCGCGCTCGGCCAGAACATGCTTGTCGCGTTCATGCCGTGGAACGGCTACAACTTCGAAGACTCGATCCTCATCTCCGAGCGCGTCGTGCAGGAAGATCGTTACACCTCGATCCACATCGAGGAAATGACCTGCATCGCCCGTGACACGAAGCTGGGTGCCGAAGAAATCACCGCGGACATCCCGAACGTCGGCGAGCAGGCCCTGGCCCGTCTCGACGAGTCCGGCATCGTCTACATCGGTGCGGAAGTGAAGGCCGGCGACATCCTCGTGGGCAAGGTCACGCCGAAGGGCGAAAGCCAGCTCACGCCGGAAGAAAAGCTGCTTCGCGCCATCTTCGGCGAGAAGGCCTCGGACGTGAAGGACAGCTCGCTGCGCGTGCCCCCGGGCATGGACGGCAACGTCATCGACGTGCAGGTCTTCACCCGTGACGGCATCGAGAAGGACAAGCGTGCCAAGCAGATCGAAGAAACCGAACTGAAGCGCATCCGCAAGGATCTCGACGACCAGTTCCGCATCCTCGAGGGCGCCATCTACGCCCGTATGCGCGCACAGCTCAACGGCAAGACCGCGATGAGCGGTCCGGGTGGTCTCAAGCGTGGCACCGTCATCGACGACGCCTACCTCGATACCCTCAAGAAGGACGACTGGTTCAAGATCAACGTCAAGGAAGAGGAAGTCTCGGAGTTCCTGGAGCGCGCGGCCGAACAGGTCCGTCGCCACAAGGAAGCCTTCGACAAGCGCTTCAAGGAGAAGCAGGGCAAGATCACCCAGGGCGACGACCTCGCTCCGGGCGTGCTCAAGATGGTCAAGGTCTACCTCGCCGTGAAGCGCCGCATCCAGCCGGGCGACAAGATGGCAGGCCGCCACGGTAACAAGGGTGTGGTGTCCATGATCGTGCCGGTCGAGGACATGCCGTTCTCGGCGGACGGCCGTCCGGTCGACATCTGCCTGAACCCGCTGGGCGTGCCTTCGCGTATGAACATCGGCCAGATTCTCGAGGTTCACCTGGGCTGGGCCGCCAAGGGCCTGGGCCACAAGATCTCGGCCATGCTCGAGGCCAACGAGAAGCCGGCCAAGATGCGCGAGTTCCTCGACGAGGTGTACAACCACGGCAACGCCGGTGCAGAAGGTGCGGTCCGCCGCGTCGACCTGCCGTCGATGAGCGATGCCGAGATCATGAACCTCGCCGACAACCTGCGTGACGGCGTGCCGATGGCCACCCCGGTGTTCGACGGTGCCGAAGAGCACGAGATCAAGCACATGCTGAAGCTCGCCGGCCTGCCGGAATCCGGCCAGACCATCCTCTTCGACGGCCGTACCGGCGAGGCGTTCGATCGCCCGGTCACCGTTGGCTACATGCACATGCTGAAGCTGAACCACCTGGTCGACGACAAGATGCACGCGCGTTCGACCGGTCCGTACTCGCTCGTTACCCAGCAGCCGCTGGGCGGCAAGGCGCAGTTCGGCGGCCAGCGCTTCGGCGAAATGGAAGTCTGGGCACTCGAGGCTTACGGCGCGGCTTACACGCTGCAGGAAATGCTCACCGTCAAGTCCGACGACGTGCAGGGCCGTAACCAGATGTACAAGAACATTGTCGACGGCAACCACGAGATGGCGGCGGGCATGCCGGAATCCTTCAACGTGCTCGTGAAGGAAATCCGTTCGCTCGCTATCGACATCGAGCTGGAAGAGATCAACAAGTGATCGTCGCGGCTACCGGAGATTACGCATGAAAGACCTGCTCAATCTGTTCAACCAGCAGCGACAGACGCTGGACTTCGACGCGATCAAGATCGCCCTGGCTTCGCCGGAGCTGATCCGTTCGTGGTCGTACGGCGAAGTGAAGAAGCCGGAAACCATCAACTACCGCACGTTCAAGCCTGAGCGTGACGGTCTGTTCTGCGCGGCCATCTTTGGCCCGATCAAGGACTACGAGTGCCTGTGCGGCAAGTACAAGCGCATGAAGCACCGTGGCGTGGTCTGCGAGAAGTGCGGCACCGAGGTCACCCTGGCCAAGGTCCGTCGCGAGCGCATGGGCCACATCGAGCTGGCCAGTCCGACCGCGCACATCTGGTTCCTGAAGTCGCTGCCTTCGCGCATCGGCCTCATGCTGGACATGACGCTGCGTGACATCGAGCGCATCCTGTACTTCGAAGCCTTCGTCGTGATCGATCCGGGCCTGACCGCGCTCGAGCGCGGCCAGCTGCTCAGCGAAGACCAGTACCTGGAAGCCACCGAAGAGCACGGCGACGAGTTCGACGCCCGCATGGGTGCCGAGGCCGTCTACGAGCTGCTGAAGAGCCTCGACCTGCCGGGCGAAGTCATCCGCCTCAAGGAAGAAATCTCCTCGACCAACTCCGAGACCAAGCTCAAGCGCCTCACCAAGCGCGTGAAGCTGATCGAGGCGTTCCTCGAATCCGGCAACAAGCCGGAGTGGATGGTCATGACCGTGCTTCCGGTGCTCCCGCCGGATCTGCGCCCCCTCGTCCCGCTGGACGGTGGCCGCTTCGCCACGTCGGACCTCAACGACCTCTATCGTCGCGTCATCAACCGCAACAACCGCCTGAAGCGCCTGCTCGAACTCGCTGCGCCGGACATCATCGTCCGCAACGAGAAGCGCATGCTGCAGGAATCGGTCGATGCGCTGCTCGACAACGGCCGTCGCGGTCGTGCCATCACCGGCACGAACAAGCGCGCGCTGAAGTCGCTCGCCGACATGATCAAGGGCAAGCAGGGCCGCTTCCGCCAGAACCTGCTCGGCAAGCGCGTCGACTACTCGGGCCGTTCGGTCATCGTGGTCGGTCCGACGCTGCGCCTGCACCAGTGCGGCCTGCCGAAGAAGATGGCGCTTGAGCTGTTCAAGCCCTTCATCTTCGCCAAGCTCCAGGCCCGCGGCGAAGCCACCACGATCAAGGCCGCCAAGAAGCTCGTCGAGCGCGAAGAGCCGCAGGTGTGGGACATCCTCGAAGAGGTGATCCGCGAACATCCGGTCATGCTGAACCGTGCGCCCACGCTGCACCGTCTCGGCATCCAGGCGTTCGAGCCGGTGCTCATCGAAGGCAAGGCGATCCAGCTGCATCCGCTCGTCTGTACCGCATTCAACGCGGACTTCGACGGTGACCAGATGGCCGTGCACGTTCCGCTGTCGATCGAGGCGCAGCTTGAAGCCCGCGCCCTGATGATGTCGTCGAACAACATCCTGTCCCCCGCGAACGGCGAGCCGATCATCGTGCCGTCGCAGGACGTGGTGCTGGGTCTGTACTACATGACCCGTGAGCTGGTGGGCGCCAAGGGCGCCGGCATGGTCTTCGCCAACATCGGCGAAGTGCGTCGCGCCTACGACAACCGTGCGGTCGAACTGCATGCGAAGGTCAAGGTCCGCGTGCGCGTGTTCGAGCGCGACGAGAACGGCGACAACGTCGCCCGTACCCGCGTGGTCGACACCACGGTCGGTCGTTCGCTGCTGGCCGAGATCATCCCGGAAGGCCTGCCGTTCGCGCTGGTCAACACCGAGCTGACCAAGAAGAACATCTCGCGCCTGATCAACCAGACCTACCGTCTGCTGGGCCTGAAGGAATCGGTCGTCTTCGCCGACAAGCTGATGTACACCGGCTTCCGTTTCGCGACGCGCGCCGGTATCTCCATCGGCATCGACGACATGAAGATCCCGGCCGAGAAGAAGGGCATCCTCGAGGAAGCCGAGAAGGAAGTCGTCGAGATCCAGGAGCAGTACCAGTCGGGTCTGGTCACCGCCGGCGAGCGCTACAACAAGGTGGTCGACATCTGGTCGCGCACCAACGAACTGGTCGCCAAGGCGATGATCGACGGTATCGGTACCGAGAAGGTCGCCGATGCCGAAGGCAACCTGGTCAACCAGAAGTCGATGAACTCGCTGTACATCATGGCCGACTCGGGTGCGCGTGGTAGCGTGGCCCAGATTCGCCAGCTGGCAGGTATGCGCGGCCTCATGGCCCGCCCGGACGGCTCGATCATCGAGACGCCCATCAAGGCGAACTTCCGCGAAGGCCTGAACGTTCTCCAGTACTTCAACTCCACCCACGGTGCTCGTAAGGGCCTTGCGGATACGGCGCTGAAGACGGCGAACTCGGGTTACCTCACCCGTCGTCTCGTCGACGTGGCCCAGGACGTCGTCATCACCGGCCACGATTGCGGCACGGAAGACGGCGTCATGATGTCCCCGATCGTCGAAGGCGGTGACGTGGTCGAGCCGCTGCGCGAGCGCGTGCTGGGCCGTGTCGTGGTCGAAGACGTCTACGCCCCCGGCGACGACGACGAGCCCATCGTCACCCGCGACACGCTGCTCGACGAGTTCCTGGTCGACAAGCTCGACAAGGCTGGCGTGCAGCTGATCAAGGTGCGTTCGCCCATCACCTGCCGTGCCAGCCACGGCGTGTGCGCCCTTTGCTACGGCCGCGACCTTGCTCGCGGTCACCTGGTCAACATGGGCGAGGCCGTGGGTGTGGTCGCCGCTCAGTCGATCGGTGAGCCGGGCACGCAGCTGACGATGCGTACGTTCCATATCGGTGGTGCCGCGTCGCGAGCTGCTGCCGTGGACAACGTCACCGTCCGCACCACCGGCGCGCTGAAGTTCAACAACCTGAAGTCGGTCGAGCACTCGGCCGGTCACCTGGTGGCCGTGTCGCGTTCGGGCGAAGTCAGCGTCATCGACGCCAACGGTCGCGAGCGCGAGCGCTACAAGGTGCCTTACGGTGCCACCATCGCCGTCAAGGATGGCGACCCGGTCAAGGCTGGCCAGACCGTGGCCAACTGGGATCCGCATACCCACCCGATCGTCACGGAAGTGGCCGGTGTGGTCCGCTTCATCGACTTCATCGATGGCGTGACCGTGCAGTCGCAGACCGACGAGCTGACCGGCCTCGAGTCGGCGGTGGTGACCGATCCCAAGCGTCGTGGTACGGCCGCGAAGGACCTGCGCCCGATCGTCCGCCTGGAAGACAGCCGGGGCCGTGAGCTCAAGCTGCCGGGTACGGACATCGCTGCCCAGTACTTCCTGCCGGCCGGTGCGATCGTGTCGATCCAGAACGGTGCCGAAGTGGGCGTGGGTGACGTCGTCGCCCGTATCCCGCAGGAAACCTCGAAGACCCGCGACATCACGGGTGGTCTGCCCCGCGTGGCCGACCTGTTCGAAGCCCGCAAGCCCAAGGAGCCGGCGATCCTCGCCGAGCGCTCGGGCATCATCAGCTTCGGCAAGGACACCAAGGGCAAGCAGCGTCTCATCATCAAGGACGCGGATGGCAACGAGCACGAAGAGCTGATCCCGAAGTGGCGTCAGGTCATCGTGTTCGAAGGCGAGCACGTGGAGAAGGGCGAAACCGTCGTGGACGGCGAGCCGAATCCGCATGACATCCTGCGCCTGCTGGGTGTCGAGCCGCTGGCCTCCTACCTGGTCAAGGAAATCCAGGACGTCTACCGTCTCCAGGGCGTGAAGATCAACGACAAGCACATCGAAGCGATCATTCGCCAGATGCTCCGCAAGGTCGAGATCACGGAGGCGGGCGACAGCACCTACCTGCGCGGTGAGCAGGTCGAGCGCATCCGTATCAACGAAGAGAACGACCGTGCGGAGGCTCGTGGCGAGCGTCGCGCCGAGTTCGAATCGGTGCTGCTGGGCATCACCAAGGCCTCGCTGGCCACCGAGTCGTTCATCTCGGCGGCCTCGTTCCAGGAAACCACCCGCGTCCTCACCGAGGCAGCGGTCCGTGGCACCCGGGATACGTTGCGTGGCCTGAAGGAAAATGTTATTGTTGGGCGGCTAATCCCTGCGGGTACAGGTCTGGCTTACCACGCTGCGCGTCGTAACCAGAGCGGCCTGACGGCTTCGGAGCTCGAAACCCTCTCGGGTTCGGCGCCGGCTGTCACGTTCGCAGAAGCTCCCGCCGGGTCCAACGATAGCGCCGAGTGAGGCCCCGTACGGGCTTCGCCCGTACATACGAAATGAGGCGCACGGATGCGCCTCGTGTTCGGATTCAAGGACGATGGGTGCCGGCCGCTCCAAGCGGCGGCGCACGTTAAAATCGCTTATACGGCGGGCCGATCTTTCGGTCTGCCTTTATGTTTCTCAGGAATAGCTTCGCATGACGACAGTCAACCAGTTGGTGCGCAAATCCCGCAGCCCCAAGGCGTACAAGAGCGCCTCGCCGGCCCTGCAGAGCAGCCCGCAGCGCCGCGGTGTTTGCACGCGCGTTTATACGACCACCCCGAAGAAGCCGAACTCGGCGCTGCGTAAGGTTGCCAAGGTGCGCCTCACCAACGGTTTCGAAGTCATCAGCTACATCGGTGGCGAAGGTCACAATCTCCAGGAGCACTCGGTGGTCCTGATCCGTGGCGGTCGCGTCAAGGATCTCCCGGGTGTGCGTTACCACACCGTTCGCGGCAGCCTCGACTGCGCGGGCGTGACCAAGCGTCGCAAGTCGCGCTCGAAGTACGGCGCCAAGCGCCCGAAGGGCTGAGAGTAAAGGACAACAATTATGTCGCGTAAAGGTTCCCATCCCGCCCGTGTCGTCCTCCCGGACCCGAAGCACGGAAGCCAGCTGATTGCCCGCTTCATCAATATGGTGATGAAGTCCGGTAAGAAGTCCGTCGCCGAAGCTATTGTCTACGGCGCCCTCGAGCACATCGGCGAGAAGAATGCCGAGCCGGTGCAGCTCGTCGAGAAGGCCCTGGGCAACATCGCCCCGGCCGTCGAAGTGAAGTCCCGCCGCGTCGGCGGTGCCACCTACCAGGTGCCGGTCGAAGTCCGTCCGGGTCGTCGTATGGCTCTTGCCATGCGCTGGGTGATCGAAGCCGCTCGCAAGCGCGGTGAGACGTCCATGCCGCGCAAGCTGGCTGCTGAACTCCTCGAGGCTTCCGAGTCCCGTGGCGGCGCCGTCAAGAAGCGCGAAGAAACGCACCGTATGGCGGAGGCCAACAAGGCCTTCTCGCATTACCGCTGGTAATCCCTTCCAGCTACCCGATCTGAGGAAAGACCGTGGCACGCACCACTCCCATCGAGCGCTACCGCAACTTCGGCATCATGGCCCACATCGATGCCGGCAAGACCACGACCACGGAGCGCATCCTGTTCTACACCGGCGTCAGTCACAAGATTGGCGAGGTGCATGACGGTGCCGCGACGATGGACTGGATGGAGCAGGAGCAGGAGCGCGGCATCACCATCACTTCCGCTGCCACCACGGCATTCTGGAAGGGCATGGACCGTTCGCTGCCCGAGCACCGCTTCAACATCATCGACACCCCGGGACACGTCGACTTCACCATCGAAGTGGAGCGTTCGCTCCGCGTGCTCGACGGTGCGGTGTTCGTGCTCTGCGCCGTGGGTGGCGTGCAGCCGCAGTCCGAGACCGTGTGGCGTCAGGCCAATCGCTACAAGGTGCCGCGTCTCGCGTTCGTCAACAAGATGGACCGTACCGGCGCCAACTTCTACAAGGTCGTCGAGCAGCTCAAGGCTCGTCTGGGCGCCAACCCGATCGAAATGCAGGTTCCGATCGGTGCCGAAGACAACTTCGAAGGCGTCGTCGATCTGCTGAAGATGAAGGCGATCATCTGGGACATGGAGTCCCAGGGCATGAAGTTCGAATACCAGGACATCCCGGCCAACCTCCAGGAAAAGGCCGAATCGGCCCGTACTGCCATGATCGAAGCCGCGGCGGAAGCCACGGAAGAGATGATGGACAAGTACCTGGGCGGCGAAGAGCTGTCCGAGGCTGAAATCATCGAAGGTCTGCGTCTGCGCACCCTGCGCAGCGAGATCATTCCGGTGTTCTGCGGCACGGCGTTCAAGAACAAGGGCGTCCAGGCGATGCTCGATGCCGTCGTCAATCTTCTTCCGTCGCCGATCGACCGTCCGCCGGTCGAAGGCATCAACGAAGACGAGCAGCCGGATACCCGTCCGGCCAAGGACGACGCACCGTTCTCGGCGCTGGCGTTCAAGATCATGACCGACCCGTTCGTCGGCGCGCTGACGTTCTTCCGTGTCTACTCGGGCACGCTGAACGCCGGTGACCAGGTGTACAACCCGGTCAAGTCGAAGAAGGAGCGCATTGGCCGCATCCTGCAGATGCACGCCAACGAGCGTCACGAACTGAAGGAAGTCCGCGCTGGCGATATCGCCGCCGCTGTCGGCCTGAAGGACGTCACCACCGGTGACACGCTCTGCGCGCAGGACAGCATCATCACCCTGGAGCGCATGACGTTCCCGGAGCCGGTGATCTCGATGGCGGTGGAGCCGAAGACCAAGTCGGACCAGGAAAAGATGGGTATCGCCCTCGGCCGCCTGGCCGCGGAAGATCCGTCGTTCCGCGTCAAGACCGACGAAGAGTCCGGCCAGACGATCATCTCGGGCATGGGCGAGCTTCACCTGGACATCCTGGTGGACCGCATGCGTCGCGAGTTCAACGTCGAAGCCAACGTGGGCAAGCCGCAGGTGGCTTACCGCGAGACGATTCAGGCCGCTGACGTCAAGTCGGACTACAAGCACGCCAAGCAGTCGGGTGGTAAGGGTCAGTACGGTCACGTCGTGATCGAGCTGTCGCCGATCACCGCTGAAGACCGCGCCGATCCGAAGCTGACGATCAAGGACGACTTCCTCTTCATCAACGACATCACCGGCGGCGTGATTCCGAAGGAATTCATCCCGTCCGTTGAAAAGGGTCTGCGCGAGACGATCACCAGTGGTCCGCTCGCCGGCTTCCCGGTGGTTGACGTCAAGGTCAAGCTCGTCTTCGGTTCGTACCACGACGTCGACTCGTCCGAAATGGCGTTCAAGCTCGCCGCTTCGATGGCGTTCAAGCAGGGCTTCGCCAAGGCGCAGCCGGTGCTGCTCGAGCCGATCATGAAGGTCGAGGTCGTGACGCCGGAAGACTACGTCGGTGACGTGATGGGCGATATCTCGCGTCGTCGCGGCATGCTGACCGGTCAGGAAGAAACCCCTTCGGGCAAGACCGTCAACGCGATGATCCCGCTCGGTGAAATGTTCGGCTACGCCACGTCGCTGCGTTCGCAGACCCAGGGTCGCGCCACGTTCACGATGGAATTCGACCATTACGAGCCGGCGCCGAAGAATATCGCCGACGAGGTCATGAAGAAGTCCTGATAAGGGCTTCTTCTTTAAAACATACAACGTTCTTTTAGAGGTTTAGAGTCATGGCAAAGGGTAAGTTCGAGCGCAATAAGCCGCACGTCAACGTCGGCACCATCGGTCACGTCGACCACGGCAAGACCACGCTGACCGCCGCACTGACCAAGGTCGGCGCCGATCGTTTCGGCGGCGAGTTCAAGGGTTACGACGCGATCGATGCCGCGCCGGAAGAGAAGGCTCGTGGTATCACGATCTCGACCGCCCACGTCGAGTACGAATCGGCCACCCGCCACTATGCCCACGTCGATTGCCCGGGACATGCTGACTACGTCAAGAACATGATCACCGGTGCCGCCCAGATGGACGGCGCGATCCTCGTGTGCTCGGCCGCTGACGGCCCGATGCCGCAGACCCGCGAGCACATCCTGCTCTCGCGTCAGGTCGGCGTGCCGTACATCGTCGTGTTCCTGAACAAGGCCGACATGGTCGACGACGCCGAGCTCATGGAGCTCGTCGAGATGGAAGTCCGCGAACTGCTGTCGAAGTACGAGTTCCCGGGCGACGACACCCCGATCATCAAGGGTTCGGCCCGTCTTGCTCTCGAAGGCGACCAGTCGGAAATCGGCGTGCCGGCGATCATCAACCTGGTTGATGCGCTCGACACCTGGATCCCGACGCCGGAACGCGACATCGACAAGACCTTCCTGATGCCCGTCGAAGACGTGTTCTCGATCTCGGGTCGCGGCACGGTCGTGACCGGTCGTATCGAGCGCGGCATCATCAAGGTGGGTGACGAAATCGAAGTCGTCGGCCTGCGCGACACCCAGAAGTCCACCGTGACGGGCGTCGAAATGTTCCGCAAGCTTCTCGACCAGGGCCAGGCAGGCGACAACGCCGGTCTGCTGCTCCGCGGCCTGAAGCGTGACGACGTCGAGCGTGGCCAGGTGCTGTCGAAGCCGGGCACGATCAAGCCGCACACCCAGTTCGAAGCCGAAGTGTACGTGCTGTCGAAGGATGAGGGTGGTCGTCATACCCCGTTCTTCAATAACTACCGTCCGCAGTTCTACTTCCGCACCACCGACGTCACCGGCGCCTGCAAGCTGCCGGAAGGCACCGAGATGGTGATGCCGGGCGACAACGTGAAGATGGAAGTCACGCTGCTCAAGCCGATCGCCATGGACGAAGGCCTGCGCTTCGCCATTCGCGAAGGCGGCCGCACCGTCGGCGCCGGCGTGGTTGCCAAGATCACGGCGTAATACCGGTTACCTGCAAGGGTGTCCTGAAAAGCGGGGGCGAAAGCCCCCGCTTTTTTTATGCGCGGTGGATCGCCCCATCGCCCGTGACTGGCTTTTCCTGTAGGAGCGCGCCTTGCGCGCGACCGGTTTTGGGGTGGCGATCAGTTTATCCGGATGTCTCCCTGGTCCCCGGTCGCGCGCAAGGCGCGCTCCTACAGGGCTGCTGAAATGATTTGGTCAAAAAGCTTCCAATTTCCAAACCGATAGGGTATAGTCGTCGGGCTATATCTCCCGGATGCCTCTTGCAGGCTTTCGGATACCGCGAAATGAGGTGCATGGAAGGCGCTTCGAGTTCGCAGGCAAGGAAGCCGGGTAGGGTGCCGGCCAAGGTCATCGGATGCGAGTCCGGTTGACCTGATCTTTTGTGCATTCTATACTTTTTAGTCCGGGCGGGCCGTTTTGTGGTCTGTCTGGCTTTTTCGGGTCGTTTTGGGCAGTCCTTGGCTGCTCCTGGCGGCCCGTTGCAGTACCCGTAGTAGCAATAGGGTTGTGCGGGGTGGCGAGAAGCCACTTCGAATCACAAGAACGTTCTTTCGATAACAGGACACGGTTTTATGGCGAACCAAAAGATTCGCATCCGGCTCAAGGCGTTCGATCATCGTCTGATCGACCGTTCGGCCAGCGAAATCGTCGAGACGGCCAAGCGCACTGGCGCTACGGTCCTCGGCCCGATCCCGCTGCCGACCAAGATCGAGCGCTACACCATTCTGGTGTCGCCGCACGTCGACAAAGATGCCCGCGACCAGTACGAGACTCGTACCCACAAGCGCGTTCTGGACATCGTCGACCCCAACGACAAAACCGTGGACGCGCTCATGAAGCTCGATCTTGCGGCTGGCGTTGACGTCCAGATCAAGCTCGGCTGAGCGGATATAAGGATACGAAGATGAGTATCGGACTGGTTGGCCGCAAGTGCGGCATGAGCCGGCTCTTCACCGAAGACGGCCGTTCGATTCCGGTGACGCTGATTGAAGCGACCCCGAATCGTGTGACCCAGGTGAAGACCGAAGAAGTCGACGGCTACACTGCCGTCCAGGTCACCGCTGGCACCAAGCGCGCCTCGCTGCTGACGAACCCCGCCAAAGGCCATTACGCCAAGGCGAAGGTCGAGCCGGGTCGTGGTCTGTGGGAGTTCCGCATCAATGCGGACGAAGCCGGCAAGTATGAAGTTGGCTCCGAGCTGACCGCAGAAGGCGTGTTCACCGTCGGTCAGACGGTCGACGTGGCCGGCGTGTCGAAGGGCAAGGGCTTCCAGGGCACCATCAAGCGTCACAACTTCAAGATGGGTGACGCCACGCACGGTAACTCGCTGTCGCATCGCGCCCCGGGCTCGATCGGCCAGCGCCAGACGCCGGGCCGCGTGTTCCCTGGTAAGAAGATGTCGGGCCACATGGGTGCGGTCAATCGCACCGTGCAGGGCCTGGAAGTGGTCAAGGTCGATGCCGAGCGTCACCTCATCGCAGTCAAGGGCGCAGTCCCGGGCGCGACCGGTGGCGACGTCGTGATCCGTCCGACGACCAAAGGTTGAGGAGACACGCCATGGAACTTAACGTTATTGGCGCCCAGTCGCTCACTGTCTCGGACGAAGTGTTCGGCGGCGAGTACAAGAAGGCCCTCGTGCACCAGGTCGTCACTGCCTACCAGGCAGGCGGTCGTGCCGGCACCAAAGCGCAGCTCTCGCGCGGTGAGATGTCGGGCACCACGAAGAAGTTCAAGAAGCAGAAGGGTGGCGGTGCTCGTCACGGTGACTATCGCGCTCCGATCTTCGTCGGCGGTGGTGTCACGTTCGCTGCCAAGCCGCGCAGCTTCGAGCAGAAGGTCAACCGCAAGGCTTACCGCGTCG
This sequence comes from Luteibacter anthropi, assembly GCF_023699965.1. NCBI lineage: Bacteria > Pseudomonadati > Pseudomonadota > Gammaproteobacteria > Lysobacterales > Rhodanobacteraceae > Luteibacter > Luteibacter anthropi. Next base: position 450,193 of record NZ_CP077072.1, on the reverse strand, counting down.
CCATCCGCTCGATCATCGCCGAGCTGGCCCGTCAGGGTCGCCTGAAGGTGGTGACGGAGCTGTCGATCGAGAAGCCCAGCACCAAGGGCATGATCGCCAAGCTCGCCGAGCTCGAAGTCAAGGGTCGCGTGCTGCTGGTGTCGGAAGACTCCACTGAAGCGCTGTACCTGTCCGCCCGCAACATTCCGTACATCCACGTCGTCGACGTGCTGGCCCTGAACCCGGTCAGCCTGGTCGGTAGCGACTTCGTCGTCATGACGGTGGACGCGGTCAAGAAGGTCGAGGAGTGGCTCGCATGAGCACCGAACGCACGCTCAACACGCTTCGCGCGCCGCACATCTCCGAGAAGTCGGCCCGTCTTGCGGAAAACAACCAGTACGTGTTCGTCGTGGCGCCCGAAGCGACCAAGGCCGACGTGCGCGCTGCGGTGGAACACCTCTTCGACGTCAAGGTCGTGGACGTGAACCTCGTGAACACGAAGGGCAAGGTCAAGTCGTTCCGCTTCCGCCAGGGCAATCGCCAGGGCAAGCGTAAGGCTTACGTGCGCCTCGCCGACGGCCACACGATCGACGTGTCGGCCAAGGCCTGAGCCAGGAGTTGAATTGAGATGGCACTGATCACTCACAAGCCGACCTCCCCGGGCCGCCGCGACGCAGTCAGCGTTCGGACCGAGGGTCTGCACAAGGGCGCGCCTTACGCACCCCTGACCGAATCGCAGTCGAAGACGGGTGGCCGCAACCACTACGGTCGCATCACCACGCGTCATCGCGGCGGCGGTCACAAGCAGGCATACCGCATCATCGATTTCAAGCGTGACAAGGAAGGCATCGCCGCCGTTGTCGAGCGTCTGGAATACGACCCGAACCGCACCGCGCACATCGCGCTGCTGTGCTACGCCGATGGCGAGCGCCGCTACATCATCGCCCCGAAGGGCGTTGCCGTTGGCGACCGTCTGGTGTCGGGTTCCGACTCCCCGATCAAGGCCGGCAACTGCCTGCCGCTTCGTTCGATCCCGGTGGGTTCCACGATCCACTGCATCGAAATGAAGCCGGGCAAGGGCGCGCAGATCGCTCGCTCCGCCGGTGCTTCCGTGCAGCTCGTTGCTCGCGAACAGGGTTACGCCACGCTGCGTCTTCGCTCCGGCGAAATGCGTCGCGTGCCGGTTGAATGCCGCGCCACCATCGGTGAAGTCGGCAACTCGGAGCACTCCCTGCGCAAGCTCGGCAAGGCCGGTGCGAAGCGTTGGAAGGGCATCCGTCCGACTGTCCGTGGTGTTGTCATGAACCCGGTCGACCATCCGCACGGCGGTGGTGAAGGCAAGACCTCCGGCGGCCGTCATCCGGTCAGCCCGTGGGGTACGCCGACCAAGGGTTACAAGACGCGCAGCAACAAGCGCACCCAGCAGTTCATCGTGCGTCGTCGCAAGTAATAGGAAACGATTATGCCGCGCTCTCTAAAGAAAGGTCCGTTCGTTGACCTGCACCTCGTAAAGAAGGTGGAAGCCGCCGTTTCCGCCAACAACAAGCGTCCGATCAAGACCTGGTCGCGTCGCTCGATGATCCTGCCGGAGATGGTCGGTCTGACCATCGCCATCCACAACGGCCGCCAGCACGTGCCGGTGCTTATCAACGAGAACATGGTCGGGCACAAGCTCGGCGAGTTCGCGGTGACCCGCACCTACAAGGGCCACGCCGGCGATAAGAAGGGCAAGTGATGAGCACTGAAGCCAAAGCGATCCTGCGCAGCGCCCGCATCTCGGCGCAGAAGGCACGCCTGGTGGCCGACCTGGTCCGGGGTCTCCCCGTGGGTCGGGCGAGCGACGTGCTTGCCTACACCAACAAGAAGGCCGCCCACCTTGTTCGCAAGGTGCTGCTGTCCGCCGTCGCCAACGCCGAAAACAACCTCGGCGCCGACGTCGACGACCTGAAGGTCTCGCGCATCTTTGTCGACGAAGGTCCGGCGATGAAGCGCATGTACGCCCGCGCCAAAGGCCGCGGTTCGCGCATCCTGAAGCGCACCAGCCACATCACTGTGGTTGTGGGCAACTGACTGGGGTAAGAAACCATGGGTCATAAAGTTCATCCCACCGGTATCCGCCTCGGCATTGCCAAGGACTGGAACTCGAAGTGGTACGCCAACAAGGGTGAGTACGCCCAGTACCTCGCTGCCGACCTCAAGGTCCGCGAGATGCTGCGCAAGAAGCTCGCCGCCGCCGGTATCTCGAAGATCCAGATCGAGCGCCCGGCCAAGACCGCCCGCGTGACGATCCACACCGCCCGTCCGGGCGTGGTGATCGGCAAGAAGGGCGAGGACATCGAGAAGCTTCGCAAGGAAGTCACCGACCTGATGGGCGTCCCGACGCACATCAACGTCAGCGAAGTCCGCAAGCCGGAACTCGACGCCCAGCTCGTTGCCGAGTCGATCGCGCAGCAGCTCGAGCGCCGCATCATGTTCCGTCGCGCGATGAAGCGCTCGGTTGGCAATGCCATGCGCCTCGGCGCCCTGGGCATCAAGATCAACGTCTCCGGCCGTCTGAACGGCGCCGAGATCGCGCGCTCCGAGTGGGCTCGTGAAGGTCGCGTGCCGCTCCACACCCTCCGCGCTGACATCGACTACGGCACCGCCGAAGCGAAGACGCAGTACGGCATCATCGGTGTGAAGGTGTGGGTCTACAAGGGCGAGATCTTCGACCTCGCGGCCGCCACGGCCGAGGCGTCGAAGGAAGATCAGCAGCCGCAGCAGTCGTCGCGTCGCGACGGTGGTGAAAACCGCCGTGAGCGTGGCGAGCGCTCTGCCAAGTAAGGAGCGTTGTCATGTTGCAACCGAAGCGTACCAAGTACCGCAAGATGTTTAAGGGTCGCAATGACGGCCTGGCGTTCACCTCGAACCTCGTGAGCTTTGGCGAGTACGGCCTCAAGGCGACGACGCACGGTCAGCTGACCGCGCGTCAGATCGAAGCGGCCCGTCGTTGCATCACGCGCTTCGTCAAGCGTGGCGGCAAGCTGTGGATCCGCGTGTTCCCGGACAAGCCGATCACCCGTAAGCCCATTGAAGTTCGAATGGGTGCAGGTAAGGGTGGCGTCGAGTTCTGGGTCGCCGAGATCCAGCCGGGTCGCATGCTTTATGAAATCGAAGGTGTCGACGAGGCAACCGCACGCGAGGCCATGCGCCTTGCCGCTGCCAAGCTCTCGGTCCAGACCCAGTTCGTGTCCAGGGCGGTGATGTAATGGCCATCAAAGAAATCAAAGAGAAGTCGGCGGAAGAGCTGAAGCAGCATCTGCTGGACCTTCGCAAGGAGCAGTTCAATCTGCGCATGCAGAAGGGCTCCGGTCAGCTCACTCAGCCGCACCAGCTGCGCCGCGTTCGGCGCGACATCGCCCGCACGAAGTTCGTGCTCGGCGATAAGAAGTAAGGGACGGCTGATATGAGCGATAACCAGAAAACGGCGCGTACCCTCGAAGGTCGCGTCATCAGCAACAAGATGGCCAATACGGTCACGGTTCTGATCGAGCGTCAGGTGCAGCACCCGCTGCTCGGCAAGATCATCCGCCGCTCCACGAAGCTCCACGCACATGACGAGACCGGTGCGAACGAGGGCGACGTGGTACGCATCGCGGAGTGCCGTCCGCTGTCGAAGACCAAGCATCACCGCGTGGTCGCCATCGTCACGCGCGCTGAAGGCTAAGGGAGAGCTGCGATGATTCAGATGCAAAGCACGCTTTCCGCGGCGGACAACAGCGGTGCGAAGGAACTGATGTGCATCAAGGTGCTGGGCGGCTCCAAGCGTCGCTATGCCGGCATCGGCGATGTGATCAAGGTGACCGTCAAGGACGCCATTCCCCGCGGCAAGGTTAAGAAGGGCGAGGTGTACAACGCCGTTGTGGTCCGCACCGCCAAGGGTGTGCGTCGCAACGACGGCTCGCTGATCCGTTTCGACGGTAACGCTGCCGTACTCCTCAACAACAAGCTCGAGCCGATCGGTACCCGTATCTTCGGGCCGGTGACCCGCGAGCTGCGCAGCGAGAAGTTCATGAAGATCGTCTCGCTCGCGCCCGAAGTGCTCTGAGCGGAGACCAGAACATGAACCGTATCCGCAAGGGTGACCACGTCGTCGTGATCACCGGCAAGAACAAGGGCCAGCGTGGCGATGTCCTGCGCGTCGACGGCGACCGCGTGGTCGTTGCCAACGTCAACATCGTCAAGCGTCACACGAAGCCGAATCCCCAGGCCAACCAGCCTGGCGGTATCGTCGAGCGTGAAGCCTCGATCCATATCTCCAATGTCCAGCTCTTCAACTCCGCCTCGAACAAGGGCGAGCGCGTTGGCACCAAGACGCTCGAGGACGGGCGCAAGGTGCGCGTGTTCGCTTCGGGCGAAGTGGTCGACGCGTAAGGAACCGAAGTCATGACCCGTCTTGAAACGTTTTACAAAGAGTCGGTAATGCAGAAGCTCACTGAGCGCTTCGGTTACCAGAACGTCATGCAGGTCCCGCGCATCACGAAGATCACGCTCAACATGGGCGTCGGCGAAGCCGCCGGTAACAAGAAGATCCTCGAAAATGCCGTGGCCGACATGACCAAGATCGCCGGCCAGAAGCCGATCACGACCAAGGCCCGCGTTTCGGTGGCCTCGTTCAAGATCCGTGACGGTTGGCCGATCGGTTGCAAGGTCACGCTGCGTCGTGCCCAGATGTGGGAATTCCTGGACCGCCTGATCAACATCTCGCTGCCGCGTACGCGCGACTTCCGTGGTGTCTCGGGCCGTGCCTTCGATGGCCGTGGTAACTACAACTTCGGCATCAAGGAACAGATCATCTTCCCGGAAATCGACTTCGACCAGGTTGACGCCCTGCGTGGTATGGATATCTCCATCACCACCACGGCCAAGACCGACGAAGAAGCCAAGGCGCTGCTGGAAGCCTTCAGCTTCCCGTTCCGCAACTGATCGCCAGAGAGAACACATGGCAAAGACCTCGATGATCGAGCGCGACCTCAAGCGCGCCAAGCTCGCCAAGAAGTACGCCGCCAAGCGCGCCGAACTGAAGGCGGTTGTCCTGAGCGCCACCGCCTCGTACGACGAGAAGATGGAAGCCCAGACCAAGCTGCAGAAGCTGCCGCGTGACGCGAGCCCCTCGCGTCAGCGCAACCGCTGCGCCCTGACCGGTCGTCCCCGTGGCGTCTACAGCAAGTTCGGCCTCGGCCGCAACAAGCTGCGCGAAGCCACCATGCGTGGTGACGTTCCGGGCCTGCGCAAGGCCAGCTGGTAAGCAATACCGGCCCCGCCTCCGGGCGGGGCAGGGCGTCACTTGGGCAAAACTTGTCCAGGCCGCCTCGGCCTGATATAGTCGTCGGTCTGCGCAATGCAGACCGACGACTTGTCGGCTTTACAATTTAAAAGATCTCCGGTCATACGGATATCGGTGCACTCTCAAGGGTTTTTACTATGAGCATGACTGATCCCATCGCCGATCTGTTTACGCGCATCCGCAACGCCCAGGCCACTGGCAAAGCGGTTGTCCGTATTCCGTCGTCGAAAGTGAAGCTGGCCCTGGCCAAGCTTCTCCAGAACGAAGGCTACATCCTCGACGCCCGCGTCGCCGACGAAGACGGCAAGCCGGTCCTCGAGATCAAGCTGAAGTATTTCGAAGGCCGTCCGGCTATCGAATCCATTTCCCGTGTCAGCCGTTCCGGTCTCCGCGTCTACCGCGGCAAGGACGAGCTGCCGAAGGTCCTCGGTGGCCTGGGTATCTCGATCATCTCCACCTCCGCCGGTCTGCTGACCGACGCACAGGCCCGTTCCAAGGGTCTCGGTGGCGAAGTCATCGGCCAGGTGGCGTAAGGAGTCCCGACATGTCACGTGTAGCCAAGAAGCCCATCTCCCTCCCGAAGGGCGTTGAACTCACCGTCGCGAACGGCACCGTCACCGTCAAGGGCCCGAAGGGCACCCTGACCACGCACGAACTGCCGGGCGTTTCGTTCCAGCAGGAAAACGGCGTCGCCACGATCGTCCTCGCCGAAGGCGCTGACGACAAGTTCGGTGGCACCGCCCGTGCGATCGTTGCCAACATGGTCACCGGCGTCGCCAACGGCTTCGAGAAGAAGCTCGAACTGGTCGGCGTGGGTTACCGCGCGCAGCTGCAGGGCAAGGCCGTGAACCTTTCCCTCGGTTTCTCGCACCCGGTCGTCTTCGACGCGCCGGAAGGCATCACCATCGAAGTCCCCACGCAGACGGAAATCCTGATCAAGGGTGCCGACAAGCAGCTGGTGGGCCAGGTGGCAGCCAAGATCCGCGCGTTCCGTTCGCCGGAGCCCTACAAGGGCAAGGGCGTCCGTTATGCCGGCGAGACGATCATCCTGAAGGAAGCCAAGAAGGCCTAATCGGCCTATCCGCTTTCTGGAGACGAGACGATGAACAAGAACGAATCCCGCCTGCGCCGCGCCAAGTCGACCCGTGCCCACATCCGTGAGCTCGCCGTCGCCCGCCTGAGCGTGCACCGCACCGGTCAGCATATCTACGCCCAGGTCTTCGCACCGAACGGCACCGTCGTGGCAGCTGCCTCGACCGTGCAGAAGTCGGTTGCCGAAGGTCTCAAGAGCAAGAAGAACGTCGAGGCCGCCACCACGGTGGGCCGCATCGTTGCCGAGCGCGCCAAGGCCGCCGGTATCGAAGCCGTCGCCTTCGACCGCTCGGGCTTCCGTTATCACGGTCGCATCAAGGCTCTGGCCGATGCCGCCCGTGAAGCCGGCCTCAAGTTCTAAGAGGCGTCAGGCAACGACACCGGTCCCCAGGGGCCGGTGTCGCCCGATGTAACTACAACTCCAAGCGGCGACCAAGCCGTAAACAGAAGTCCCGGGTCTCCCGGGCTATCCAGGAAAAGAGATGTCCTCGACAGATCGCGAAAATTCGGACGGCCTGCTTGAAAAGCTGATCGCCGTCAACCGCGTGGCCAAGACCGTCAAGGGTGGCCGCCAGATGAGCTTCACCGCGCTGACGGTTGTCGGCGATGGCGAGGGTCGCGTCGGTTTTGGTTATGGCAAGGCCCGTGAAGTGCCGGTTGCCATCTCCAAGGCCATGGAGCGCGCCCGCCGCAACATGGTGTCCATCGAACTCAACAACGGCACGCTCTGGTACGCCATCAAGGCCAACCACGGCGCCGCCCGCGTCTACATGCAGCCTGCCTCTCAGGGTACCGGCGTCATCGCCGGCGGCGCCATGCGCGCTGTCCTGGAAGTGGTCGGCGTGAAGGACGTGCTTGCGAAGGCCGTCGGCTCGCGCAACCCGATCAACCTCGTCCGCGCGACGATCAAGGGTCTGCAGGCCGTCGCCTCGCCGAAGCGCATCGCCGCCAAGCGTGGCAAGACGATCGAAGAGGTGCTGGGCAATGGCTAAGAACACCGAAACCACCGGCACCGTCCGCGTGCGCCTCGTCAAGGGCCTGCGTGGTGTGCAGAGCCGCCACCGTCTGAGCGTGAAGGCCCTGGGCCTCGGCAAGCTCAACGACGTGCGCGAACTGAAGGATTCCCCGCAGGTCCGTGGCCTCATCAACACGGTTTACTACCTGGTCCGGGTCGAGGAGTAAGCAATCATGCGTCTTAACGACATCAAGCCCGGCAAGGGCGCCCGCAAGACCCGCACCCGCGTTGCTCGCGGTATCGGTTCCGGCCTCGGCAAGACCGCCGGTCGCGGTCACAAGGGTCAGCACGCCCGTGCTGGTAACACCCACCGCGTCGGTTTCGAAGGCGGTCAGATGCCGCTGCAGCGTCGTCTTCCCAAGGTGGGCTTCCGCTCGCTGAAGAAGGCCGACACCGAGCAGGTCATGCTCTACCAGCTGGCTTCGATCCAGGCCGACACCATCGACCTGATCGCGCTTCACGCCGCTGGTCTGGTGACCAGCCGCGCCAAGAAGGTGAAGATCGTGCTCAAGGGTGAAATCACTCGCGCGGTCAAGCTCCAGGGTGTGCTCGCGACGGCCGGTGCCAAGGCCGCCATCGAAGCCGCCGGCGGCAGCGTGGAGTAATCCAGTGGCCGGAGCGCAGGGCAAAAAGCTCGGCGGCTCGCTGGGCAAACTGACGGAACTGCGTCAGCGCATTCTTTTCCTTATTGGTGCGCTGATCGTCTTTCGCCTCGGCTCGTTCATTCCCGTTCCGGGCGTGAACCCCGATGCGATGACAAGCCTCGTCGAGGGCGGTGGTGGCCTCCTGAACATGGTCAACATGTTCTCGGGCGGTTCGCTTTCCCGCTTCTCGGTGTTCGCTCTGGGTGTGGTGCCGTACATCTCTGCATCGATCGTGGTGCAGATGATGGGTTCGGTGGTGCCGTCCCTCATGGCGCTGCGCAAGGAAGGCGAGTCGGGTCGTCGCAAGATGACCATGTACACGCGCTTCGGCACGGTGGCACTGGCAGCCTTCCAGGCTTTCGGTATCGCGGTGGCCTTGCAGAAGCAGACCGCTCTGGGCGGTGCCCCGGTGGTCTACATGCCGGGTGCCGGCTTCGTCATGGCATCGGTCGTCGGCCTCACCGCCGGCACCATGTTCCTGATGTGGCTGGGCGAGCAGATTACCGAGCGTGGTATCGGCAATGGTATTTCCATGCTGATCTTCGCCGGTATCGTGGCCGGTCTGCCGGGTGCCATCGCGCACACGCTGACCATGGCGAACAACGGTGAGCTGTCGGTGCTGAAGCTCCTGATGGTCACCGCTGCGATCCTCGCGGTCACCGCATTCGTGGTGTTCATGGAACGTGCGCAGCGACGCATCACCGTGAATTATGCGAAGCAGGGCGGGCAGCGTCAGTTCCAGCAGCGTCAGGTCTCGCATCTGCCGTTGAAGATCAACATGGCGGGTGTCATTCCGCCGATCTTTGCGACCAGCCTCCTGCTTTTCCCCGCTACCGCGGCGACCTGGTTCGGTTCTGCCAACCAGTCCCGCTGGCTGCAATGGCTGACCACGGCGCTGAGCCCGGGTGAGCCGGTCCACGACATCGTGTTTGCGGTGCTGGTGATCGGATTCGCCTTCTTCTACACGGCGATCGTGTTCAATTCTCAGGAAACGGCCGATAACCTCAAGCGTTCGGGTGCGTTGATTCCGGGCATTCGTCCGGGTCGCTCCACGGCAGACTACATCGATGGTGTCATGACCCGTCTTACGGGTGTTGGCGCGGTCTACATCGTTCTGGTCTGCCTGGTGCCCACGTTCATGCAGAACGCCTGGCACGTCCCGTTCTATTTCGGCGGCACTTCGCTGCTGATCGTGGTGGTGGTGGTGATGGATTTCATCTCCCAGGTTCAGGCCCATCTGATGAGCCACCAGTACGAGAGTCTGCTCAAGAAGTCCAATCTCCGCCGCGGCTGAGATTGGATGGAAGTCCCCAAGTAGGGGAGGCCGCGGCGCCCAGCGCCGCAGGACTTCCCGTTTAGGTTAATTCAGGTTAGAATTGCGCGTTTACCGCGCACGAAGCACATCGGAGACAGTACATCATGGCGCGCATCGCGGGTGTCAATTTGCCGGTCCAGAAGCATGTCTGGGTTGGCCTTCAGAGCATTTACGGAATCGGCCGTTCGCGGGCGAAGAAGGTTTGTGTAGACGCTGGCGTGGTTCCGACCACCCAGATCAAGTCGCTGAGCGAAGGTGAGGTCGAGAAGATCCGCGCCGAAATCGCTAAGTACACGGTCGAGGGCGACCTCCGCCGCGAAATCGGCATGGCCGTCAAGCGTCTCATGGACCTCGGTTGCTATCGTGGCCTGCGCCACCGTCGCGGCCTGCCGGTGCGCGGCCAGCGCACGCGTACCAACGCCCGTACCCGCAAGGGTCCGCGTCGTCCGATCAAGAAGTAACGGATACCGAATATGGCTAAGCCGGTTAAGACCAAAAAGAAGATCAAGCGCGTTGTCACGGATGCCGTGGCCCACGTGCAGGCTTCTTTCAACAACACCATCGTCACGATCACCGATCGCCAGGGCAATGCCCTGTCGTGGGCGACGGCGGGCGGCGCGGGTTTCCGCGGTTCCCGTAAGTCGACCCCGTTCGCTGCCCAGGTTGCCGCCGAAAAGGCTGGCCGCGCTGCCGGCGACTACGGTGTGAAGACCGTGGAAGTTCGCATCAAGGGCCCCGGCCCGGGCCGTGAATCGGCCGTGCGTTCCCTGAACGCGTTGGGCTACAAGGTGCTCAACATTATTGACGTCACGCCGATTCCGCATAACGGCTGCCGTCCCCCCAAGAAGCGTCGCGTCTAAGGAGCATAACCATGGCCCGTTATCGTGGAGCTACCTGCAAGCTGGCGCGTCGTGAGGGTGCAGACCTCGGTCTGAAGAGCCCGGCTCGCGCGCTTGACTCCAAGTGCAAGCTCGAAAACAAGCCCGGTCAGCATGGCGCCAACAAGCGCGCTCGTCTGTCCGACTACGCCGTCCAGTTGCGTGAGAAGCAGAAGGTCAAGCGCATCTACGGCGTGCTTGAGCGTCAGTTCAGCAACTACTACACCAAGGCTTCGACCCAGAAGGGCAACACGGGTGAAAACCTGCTTCGCCTCCTGGAAAGCCGTCTCGACAATGTCGTCTATCGCATGGGTTTCGCGGTCACCCGCGCCCAGGCTCGCCAGCTCGTGGCCCACAAGGCTGTGACGGTCAACGGCAAGAAGGTCAACGTTCCTTCGTACCACGTCCGTCCGGGCGACGAAGTTTCGCTGACCGAAAAGGCCCGCAGCCAGTTGCGCGTGCAGGAAGCGGCAACCATCTACGACACCATGGACCTCCGTCCGTCGTGGGTTGAAGTCGACAGCAAGAAGTTCGCAGGCACGTTCAAGGCCGTTCCGGATCGTGGCGATCTGCCGGCCGATATCAACGAAGCCCTGATCGTCGAGCTTTACTCGAAGTAATCCACCGGAGCCTTGCATGGCAGTATCGTCTACTAGTGTGCTGCGGCCTCGTGGCCTCAGCGTCGAGCAGCTTGGAGCGAACCGCGCGAAGGTGGTGGTCGAGCCGCTCGAGCGTGGCTTCGGTCACACCCTGGGCAACGCGCTGCGTCGCGTGCTGCTCTCTTCGATTCCGGGCAGCGCGATCGTCGAAGTCGAAATCGACGGCGTGCTGCACGAGTACACCACTCTGGAAGGCCTGCAGGAGGACGTGATCGAAGTCCTGCTGAACCTCAAGGACGTTGCCATCCGTCAGCACAGCGGTGACGAAGTCACCCTGACGCTGTCCAAGAAGGGCAAGGGCGTGGTCACCGCCGGCGATATCGCCGTCGACCACTCCGTGGAAATCGTCAATCCCGAGCATGTGATCTGCCATCTCACCAAGGATGTGGCTCTCAACATGCGTCTCAAGGTGCGTAAGGGCGTCGGCTACCAGCCGGCAAGCGCCCGTCAGCACCCGGACGATGAGACCCGTCCGATCGGCCGTCTGCAGCTCGACGCGTCGTTTGCTCCGGTCCTGCGCGTTGCCTATGAAGTTGACGCCGCTCGTGTCGAGCAGCGCACCAACCTCGACAAGCTCGTGCTGGACATCGAAACGAACGGCACGATCGGTGCTGAAGATGCCGTCCGCAAGGCGGCTGAAATCATCAACGATCAGCTGTCGGTGTTCGGTGACTTCTCGCGTCGTGAGAGCGATTCGACCAAGGCTGAGAAGGGCGGTTTCGATCCGCTCCTGCTCCGCCCGATAGATGATCTCGAACTGACGGTTCGTTCGGCCAACTGCCTCAAGGCAGAGAGCATCTACTACATCGGCGATCTGGTTCAGAAGACCGAAGTCGAGCTGCTCAAGACCCCGAACCTCGGCAAGAAGTCGCTGACGGAAATCAAGGATGTCCTGGGCGGACGTGGTCTCGCCCTCGGCATGAAGCTCGAAAACTGGCCGCCGCCGGGTCTTTCCCACGGTATGCAGCTGGGTTGATGTTTTACGGGGCGATCGCTTTTCGATCGCCCCGATCCTTTGTACGACCCAGCGGATGCTGCGTGCATTTCCACTGGGAGCCTGAAGCGGTCCATAGAGGCCGTGCTCTTATAACGAGGCGTTCTGACAGCCTCGAACAGCGGGTAACCGCGGGAAGTCGGCCTATCCTGGCCGGTTTTTCATAACAACAGACATAGAGAGTAATCACCATGCGTCACCAGAAATCCGGTCGCAAGCTCAACCGCACGAGCAGCCACCGCGAAGCGATGTTCAAGAACATGGCTTCGTCGCTGATCAAGCACGAGCTCATCCGCACCACCCTCCCGAAGGCCAAGGAACTCCGTCGCGTCGCCGAGCCGCTCATCACGCTCGCGAAGACCGATGGCGTCGCCAACCGCCGTCTTGCTTTTGCGCGTCTGCGCGACAAGCAGGCCGTCGGCAAGCTCTTCGTTGAGCTCGGCCCCCGCTACCGCGAGCGTCCCGGCGGCTACCTGCGCATCCTGAAGTGCGGCTTCCGTCCGGGCGACAACGCCCCGATGGCCTACGTCGAACTCGTGGATCGTCCGCAGCAGACCGACGCCGTCGACGCCGAGTAAGCGTAAGGCATCAAGTGTCATCGAAACCCCGGCCGGGTGACCTGCCGGGGTTTTTTTATGCGTTTGGAGTGTTCGCTCTGCAGGGCTCGACGTTGGTGTGCTCTGCTTCGTAGGCAGGGCTCGCCGTTCGGCCTCGCGCTCGGCGCTCGGCGCGTGTGGCGTGGTCGCTTGGAGGCGGCGGGGGCGGCCCTTGGCGCTCCGGCCTGCGGTGTCCCTCGGGAAAGGAGAGCCGCTAGCGCGGCCAGTGTCTTATGGCTTCGCCCCTTCGGGCCCGGTGAGCGGGCGGGGTTTTTCGACTCGGCCTCCGTGCCTCGGCGAAAAAGGCCGGCCTTCCTGGCCGGCCCCCTTCGGGCCTTATCCGCCCACTCCCCTCACCTCCATCAAGTCGCGCCAAGGGCCGCCCCCGCCGCCTCTCCCAACGTAATCGCCGCTTGTTGTAGGAGCGCGCCTGCGCGCGACCGTTCATGGCGATGTACATCACCGTTCCTGTTCCACCGGTCGCGCGCAAGCACGCTCCTACAACGCCGTGCGGCTGCCGGAGGGGGCGACCGTGTCGGCGATGCCTGCGCAGCGATAGACACGCCTTCGCGAGCACCCATCGCCGATGCGATTGGCTCCCACACGTTTTTTGGTAGCGAGGCTTCTACGGTTGTCAACGAGATGTATTAAACGGTCGCGCGCGAGGCGCGCTCCTACACAATCCTGTGCTTGCGTGGATGGCCTGGATCGTTACGGGCAGCGGCGTTTTGCCGCAGGAATTTTCGTCATACATGAGATCAATCGCCGCCTGCCATCGGTGTGGCTGGTGTAAATGGCCGTTTTGACAGGAAATCGGCTTTCCGGGTGACAGATGTCTTTGCAAATCATTGACATGGTTGCAGACGAAACTTCGGCGGCCTACTGACAACGGCATGCACAAAGCGTTAACGTGGGTATCCCGCAACGCCCCGGCGCGCCATGAATCCCAAGACCTGGTCTTTCCGTATCCGCTACCTCGCCGCGTTTGTCGTCTGTGCGGCGCTGATGGGTTTTGCTCTCTACGCCCAGTACGTGATGAATCTCGATCCGTGCCCGCTGTGCATTTTCCAGCGGATCGCGGTGTGCACCATGGGGTTGTTCTTCCTCATCGGCGGCCTGCATGCGCCGCGGAGCACGAAGACGCGGGCTGTCTACGCCACGCTGGTCACTCTGGGCGGTATCTGGGGCATTGTCACGGCCGGTCGCCACCTGTGGTTGCAGAGCCTTCCGGCTGACCAGGTGCCGGCATGCGGCCCTGGCCTGGGGTATCTGTTCGACGCTTTTCCCTTCATGAAGATGCTCAAGCTCGCGTTCACCGGTTCGGGTGAGTGCGCCAAGATTGAGCCGATCCTCGGTATCCCGATGCCGGGCTGGACATTGCTCTGGTTCGTCGTCCTCGTCATCTGGGCCCTCGTGGCCGTCCGTCGTTCCGTTCGTTGACTTTCCGCGCCGCCAAAGGCGCTTTAACGCAGGCACCGCCGTCATGCAGCACTCCCTCAAAGCCGTAACTTCCCCGTCCCCCGACTGGGTACCGGGTTCGTGGCGGTCGAGGACCGCTCTCCAGCAACCCACCTATGAAGACATCCCCGAGCTGGATGGAGCCCTGGCCCAGCTTGGCGAGCTTCCGCCGCTGGTCACCTCCTGGGAGATCCTGGCGCTGAAGAAATCCATCGCCGAGGCTCAGGTCGGCGAGCGTTTCCTGCTCCAGGGTGGCGATTGCGCCGAGAGCTTTGCCGACTGCACCAGCCCGATCATCTCCAACCGTCTCAAGGTGCTGCTGCAGATGAGTCTCGTGCTCGTCCATGGCCTGAAGAAGCCGGTGCTGCGCGTGGGGCGTTTTGCGGGCCAGTACGCCAAGCCGCGCTCGGCGGATACCGAAACCCGCGACGGCATCACCTTGCCAGCGTTCCGCGGCGACCTGGTGAACAGCCCGGAATTCACCCCGGAGGCGCGCCGCCCCGATCCGCGTCGCCTGATCAAGGCGCATGCCCGTTCGGCCATGACGATGAACTTCGTCCGCGCGCTCATCGACGGTGGTTTTGCCGACCTGCACCATCCCGAGTACTGGGACCTGGCGTGGGTGGATCATTCGCCCCTGGCGGTGGAGTACAAGCGCATGGTTGCCAACATCGGCGACTCGCTGCGCTTCATGGAAACCCTGGGTGGTGAATCCATTTCGTACTCGCGCGTGGATTTCTACACCTCACACGAAGCCTTGCTGCTGCACTACGAAGAGGCGCTGACCCGCCGCGTGCCGCGCCAGGACGGCTGGTTCAACCTGTCCACGCATTTCCCGTGGATCGGCATGCGTACGGCGGCGCTCGACGGTGCGCATACGGAGTATTTCCGTGGCATCCGCAACCCGATCGCCGTGAAGGTGGGGCCGACGGTGCAGCCGGATGACCTGCTGCGTCTGATCGACGTGCTCAACCCGAATGAAGAGCCGGGTCGCCTCACGCTGATCCACCGCATGGGTAACGACAAGATCGCCACGCAGTTGCAGCCGCTGCTGGAAGCCGTGAAGCGTGAAGGGCGTCGCGTGCTCTGGGTGGCCGATCCCATGCATGGCAATACCGAGAGCACCAGCAACGGCTACAAGACCCGGCGTTTTGCCAATATCGCGGGCGAGCTCGATCAGGCCTTCGATATCCATGCGGCCGCGGGTACACGCCTGGGTGGCGTGCATCTGGAGCTTACGGGCGAGAACGTCACCGAGTGCCTGGGTGGCGCGCGTGGGCTGGTGGAACAGGATCTCGACCGGGCTTACAAGTCGATGGTCGATCCTCGCCTGAACTACGAGCAGTCGCTTGAACTGGCGATGCTGATTACCCGCAAGTCGGCCGGCATGGCCTGAAAAAGCTGTTGTAGGAGCGCGCCTTGCGCGCGACAGGTTGTCGCATGACTCTGTCGCGCGCGAGGCGCGCTCCTATATGGATCGCAGTAGCGTCCATCCAACGATGGTCGCATGTCTCGCCGCGGCGGCCGGGGAGGATAATGGGCACTCCCCATCCCCCGAGCTTGTCCCATGTCCACCGAGCGAATCCGCCATTCCCTCCTGCGCGACCGCGTGGTCTCTGCCGAAGCGGCCGCCGCGCTGATCCAGCCCGGCGAAACCGTGGCGATGAGCGGTTTCACGGGGTCGGGCTATCCGAAGGCGGTGCCCCTGGCCCTGGCGCGTCGCATCGAGGATGCGCATGTCGACGGGCGGGATTTCAAGATCCGCCTCATGACGGGCGCCTCCACGGCGCCTGAACTCGATGGCGCGCTGGCGAAGGCCGATGGCATCGCGTTGCGCATGCCGTTCCAGACCGATCCCGACGCGCGCCAGCGGATCAATGCCGGCACGCTGGATTACATCGATATCCACCTGAGCCATGTTGCCCAGCACGTATGGTTTGGCTTCTACGGTGACATCGATACCGCCGTGATTGAAGTCGCCGGCATTCGCGAGGATGGAAGCCTGATTCCGTCTACCTCGATAGGCAACAACAAGACCTGGCTCGATCTGGCGAAGAAGGTCATCGTTGAAGTCAACGACTGGCAGCCGGAGGGTATCGACGGCATGCACGATGTCTACTACGGAACGGCATTGCCACCGCATCGCAAGCCCATTCCCCTGGTGCACGCGGACGATCGCATCGGCGAGACATCGCTGCACTGCGACCCTGACAAGATCGTTGCGGTCGTGCGCACGCATGGTCCGGATCGCAATAGCCCCTTCACGCCGGGTGATGCCACCAGCGAGCGTATCGCCGAACACCTCATCGACTTCCTGAAGCACGAAGTGGCCAGGGGACGCTTGCCGGCGAACCTGCTGCCCTTGCAGTCCGGTGTTGGCAATATTCCCAACGCCGTGCTGGCGGGCCTGGCCAGCAGTGGTTTCCGTGACCTCTCCGCGTTCACCGAGGTGATCCAGGATGGCATGCTGGATCTGCTGCGCAGTGGAGTACTCAAGGTGGCTTCCTGCACGGGCTTTGCCCTGAGCCCCGAGGCCAACGAGGAGTTCAAGCGCAACATCGCTTTCTACCGTGAGCGGATCATCATGCGCACGCAGGAGATCTCGAACCATCCCGAGCTTGTGCGTCGCCTTGGCTGCATCGCCATGAACGGCATGATCGAAGCCGATCTCTATGGCAACGTGAATTCCACGCACGTCATGGGCAGCCGCATCATGAACGGCATCGGTGGTTCGGGTGACTTCGCCCGTAACAGTTTCCTTTCCATCTTCCTGAGCCCCAGTACGGCAAAGAACGGCAGCATCTCGGCGATCGTGCCCATGGTGAGCCATGTGGACCACACCGAGCACGACGTTTCCATCGTCGTTACCGAGCACGGTCTGGCCGACCTGCGCGGACTGCCGCCGCGTCATCGTGCGCGCCAGCTGATCGATCGTTGCGTAGCCCCGTCGTATCGCGCGCAGCTGGAGGATTATTTCGACCGTGCCTCGCGTGCCAGCTTTGGCAAGCACACGCCGCACCTGTTGCCGGAAGCCCTGTCCTGGCACCAGCGCTGGCTGGATACCGGGACGATGCTCAAGGACGCCTGAGTCCGGATCGCCTGATCGAGCAGAAGGAAACCGATACCGTCTGCAACCTCCCGAAGCGTTTCCCGCGTGTCCCCACTTCGTTTCGCAGGGTGCTCGGCGAAACGCCGGCTTCGTACAGGGCGAGGCTGATGGGTGTGTAGCGACGGCTACGCGTTGTCGTCACGTCATGCCGTGTTGCTTCATCGCCCATGCGACATGTTCACGCACGACATCGGAAGCATGATGGGCACGGGATTGAAGTGCGCTGACGACATCGGCGCTTGTCGGTGCATTGCCCAGTCCAACCGCCAGGTTGCGTAACCAGCCCTCGTAGCCCGTGCGTCGGATGGCCATGCCTTCGGTGCGTGAGAGAAAGGTTTCTTCACTCCATCCGAACAGCTCGACCAGTTTTGCGCCATCCAGGCTATGTCGCGGAGCGAAATCAGGCTCCGTCGCATCCTGCGCGAACTTGTTCCAGGGGCAGATGAGCTGGCAATCGTCGCAGCCGAAAACACGGTTGCCCATCGGTGCCCGAAGTTCCTCGGGGATGCTGCCCTTCAGCTCGATGGTGAGATAGGAAATGCATTTGCGTGCATCGAGCCGATAAGGCGCCACGATGGCTTGCGTAGGACAGATATCGATGCAGCGGCGACAGCTGCCGCAATGTGCGCTGGCGGGTTCATCGATGGGCAGCGGCAGGTTGGTGTACAACTCGCCAAGGAAGAAGTACGACCCCGCACGTTTGTTGATCAAGACGGTGTGCTTGCCGATCCAGCCCAGGCCGGCATTGCGCGCAAGCGCCTTTTCAAGCACGGGCGCGGAATCGACATAGGCACGATAGGCGAAGTCGCCGACGCGTTCGGTGATGCGTGCGGCCAGCTTTTGCAGACGGTTGCGGATCACCTTGTGATAGTCGCGGCCCAGGGCGTAACGGGCCACATAGGCCTTCTCGCCATCGTGGATCACGCCCCACGCATTGGCCGTGCCCGGCGGAATGTAATCCATGCGTACCGACACCACCCGCAGCGTGCCGGGCTCCAGTTCCGCAGGGCGGCTGCGCCGCGTGCCATGCCGTGCCATGTAGTCCATCTCGCCATGGTGGCCGTCGGCCAGCCAGCGTTCGAGGTAGGCCTCGTCGTGGCCCAGGTCGGTACCGGCAATGCCCACGTCGGCGAAGCCGAGTTCACGGGCCCAGTGCTTGATGTCCCGGGCGAGGGCGGCGTAGTCGGTGGCGGCGGGATCGTGCATGCGTCCATTCTACCGGGGGCTCCTATAATTGCCGGATGACCGCCATCTCTCCCGATACCGCTCTCTATACGTCCGAGCAGTCGCGCCGCATCGACGCCAGGGCGATTGCCGACGCCGGCATCCCCGGTTTCGAGCTGATGTCACGTGCGGCGACGGCTTCCTTTGCGATGCTCCGGCGCCGCTGGCCTCAGGCCTCGCGCATCGGCATCGTCTGTGGCGCTGGCAACAACGGCGGTGATGGCTACCTGGTCGGTCGCGATGCCTTGCGCGCGGGTCTTTCCGTGCAGTTGTTCGCCTTGGGCGAGCCTCGTTCGGAAGGCGACGCTGCCAGGGCGCGCGAGGCTTTCCTGGCGGAAGGCGGGCTGCCGCAGCCGTGGCCCGGCACGCTAGGCAACCTCGACGTGCTGGTCGATGCGATCTATGGCACGGGCCTGAACCGTGCGCCGCAAGGCGACGCGCAGGCTGCCATCGAGGCCATCTCAGCTTCGGGGCTTCCCGTGCTGGCGCTGGACGTTCCCTCCGGCCTCTCTGCCGATACCGGGGCCACTCCTGGCGTGGCGGTGCGGGCGACCGCGACGGCCAGCTTCATCGTCCACAAGCGCGGCCTGCATACCGGGCGCTGCGAGCTGGCCGGCGATATCGAACTGTTCGACCTGGGCGTGCCGCCCGATCTGCGCAGCACCCCTGATGCCGTGCTGCTGCAACCTGCGGCCTTGCCGCGTCGCCCGCGCGATTCCCACAAGGGAAACAACGGCCACGTGCTTGCCATCGGTGGCGACCACGGCACGGCGGGTGCCGTGCGCATGGCTGCCGAAGCCGCGTTGCGTACGGGCGCGGGCCTGGTCAGCGTCGCCACCCGCGACGAGAACGTGATGCCGATGAACGCGGCGCGTCCCGAGCTGATGGCCCATGGCGTCAACGGTCCGCAGGCGCTCGCCCCGATGCTGGAAAAAGCTTCCGTGGTGGCGCTTGGTCCGGGCCTGGGGCAGGGCGCCTGGGGGCATGCCCTGTGGACGACGGCGCTGGATGCAGGCCTGCCGACGGTGCTCGATGCCGACGGCCTCAACCTGTTGCATGCCGAGCCACGCGCCTTGCCGCGGCACGTCGTGCTGACTCCGCATCCGGGCGAGGCCGGGCGTCTGCTCGGTGTGTCCACCGCAGAGGTACAGGCTGACCGGTTCGCCTCAGCCCGCGAGCTGGCGCGCCGGCATGCCGCCGTCGTGGTGCTCAAAGGCAATGGCAGCCTGGTCGTGGCGCCGGATGGTCGCGTCTCGGTCTGCCCCTGGGGTAATCCGGGCATGGCCAGTGGCGGCATGGGCGACACGCTGACAGGCATCATTGCGGCCTTGCTGGCGCAGGGATGCGATCCCTATGCAGCCACCTGCCTCGGCGTGGGGCTGCACGCCCGGGCGGCGGATGTCGCTGCGCGCGAGGGCGAACGTGGCCTGCTGGCAGGGGATCTCCTTACGCCGCTGCGCCGGCTCGTCAACGGGCTGGAGGCATGAGCATGGAACTGATCCTGGCGGACGAAGAAGCCACGCTGGCCCTGGGCAGGCGCCTGGCCGAGGCCCTGCCCGACGGCCTGGTTGCCTTCCTGCATGGCGATCTAGGGGCCGGCAAGACCACCTTTGCCCGGGCCTTCCTCAAGGCGCTGGGTGTGGGCGAGCGGGTGAAAAGCCCCACCTACAGCCTCGTCGAAGGCTACGACATCGGCGAACGCCGGGCCTTCCACCTCGATCTCTACCGCATCGCCGATCCCGGTGAGCTGGAATGGCTGGGGCTGGACAGTCTCTCCGAGCCGGGCGCGATCGTGCTCGTCGAGTGGCCCGAACGAGGGCAGGGTGCGCTGCCGCCGGTCGACCTGGAGCTGTATTTCCGACATGACGGCATGGGACGCGTCGTGGGCTTCCAGCCCCGCTCCGAAGCCGGTCGCCGCCTCGTACAAGCCCTGGGCCTGTAGGAGCGCGCCTCGCGCGCGACCCGTCCTGCGCGAAATCTCACACTTCGCCCCGCGCGGCGCGCGCGAGGCACGCTCCTGCATAGTCAGGTTGTGGACCATACCTGTACGGTCGTTGACGAAGTGTTTGCAGGTTATGGATTACCAAGGGAAAAAATCTTGCAATCAGCGGGCGCTTGCAGTTCAATCCGGCCATATGTGGGGAATCACTAGCAAACTCGGCCTTATCGCGTGCGTGGCAGCCGTCACGGCGCTGGCTCCTGCCATGGGTGTGGCGGCTGATGTAAAGGCCGCGCGCGTCTGGGCCGGGCCCGAGTACACGCGCGTGGTCTTCGACCTGTCCGGCCCGGCCACCTACAAGATGTCCCAGGGCGATGTCCCGGGCACGGTGGTGCTCGATATCGCCGGCAGCTCCGTTTCCGGCGATTTCTCGGCACCCGGCGCCCAGGGCCTGTTCAAGTCGATGTCGTCGGGCAAGCAGGGCGGCAACGCCCGTATGACGGCCAAGGTCGATACCCAGGCCAAGCCGAAGAGCTTTCTGCTCAAGCCGGCCGGCGACTACGGTTACCGGCTCGTGCTGGATCTATATCCGGGCGGCCAGAGCGATCCGGGTGACAATTCGCCCGGCGACAGCTCGCCGGGCGGCAGCGATGGCGGAGATTCCCCGGCGGTTGCCGACGCTCCGACGCCGCCACCGGCACCGGTGACCCGATCGTCGCGCGGTTCGCGCGGACGTGCCGTGGCGCCGGGCAAGGTGCCGCCCCCGCTCACGGGCGAGCGCAAGGTCATCGTGGCGATCGATCCAGGTCACGGCGGCGAAGATCCGGGTGCCCGCGGCGCTACGGGCCTGCGCGAGAAGGACGTCACCCTGCAGGTGGGCCGCGAGCTGGCCGACCAGATCAATCGCCAGCCGGGTATGCAGGCATTCCTGACCCGCACCGGCGACTACTTCATCCCGCTGAAGCGCCGTTACGAGATCGCCCGCGAGCACAATGCGGACATGTTCGTGTCCATCCACGCGGATGCCTTCAAGAACAGCGACGCCAAGGGCTCCTCGGTCTGGGTGCTGTCGCCGCGCGGCAAGACCTCCGAAGCCGCCCGCTGGCTGGCCGATCGTGAAAACCGGGCCGACCTGGTGGGCGGCGTCTCGCTGGACGACAAGGACGACAGCCTGGCCGCCGTGCTGCTCGATCTCCAGCAGGGCTACGCCATGCAGGCCAGCGAATCCATCGCAGGCAACGTGCTGAAAGCCCTGGGCCGCCTGGGTCCCACGCATCGCGGCTATGTGGAGCGCGCCAACTTCGTGGTGCTGCGCTCGCCCGACGTGCCGTCGATCCTGGTCGAAACGGCCTTCATTACGAATCCGGCCGAAGAACGCCGCCTGCGCGATGACAGCCATCGTCGCGAACTGGCCACCGCCGTGCTGGGCGGCGTGCGCAACTACTTCGAGTCCATGCCGCCGCCGGGAACCTGGTTCGCGGCACAGGCAGCGCGTCGCAATGGCACCTCGCTGGCCAGCACGGCGGCATCCGCGCCAGCCGCCCCGGCGGTGGCTTCCGATGCCAATGCCGTGGCCTCCGACGCCGTAAAATCGGCCAGCCGGGCCGTGGCGCCCGAGCCGAAAGCCCCGAAAACCAGCGTGGTGGCCAGGGCCGACACACCGAAATCGCGCGGCCGGGCGGACGACAACGTGCGCGACGTGCACCGGGTGACGCGCGGAGAGACCCTGACAGGCATCGCCCAGCAGTACGGGGTGTCGGTCGGGGCGCTCAAGCTGGCGAACAAGATGACCGACAACAACGTGCGAATCGGCTCGATCATGGTGATTCCGTCCGGCTGACGGGCCTGCGCGGGCATTTGACGCGTGGCGCGTGCCGGGCGGTTATAATCCGCCCCGACAGACCGGCATTCCCGCCGTACGAGGTTTTCCTATCTTGAGTTCTCCCGCCCCCCGCAAGGCCCGCTCCGCCGACGGCAACGAAGTACTCCGCCAGCGCGTCGTCGCAGCCCTTGAAGACCTCAAGGCCAAGGATGTCCGTGAGATCGACGTCCGCGGCAAGACCTCCGTCGCCGATACCCTGTTCATCGCCTCGGGCACCTCGGCCCGCCACGTGAAGTCCATCGCCGATGAGGTGGTGAAGTTCGCGAAGGAAGCCGGCGTGATGCCTCTGGGCGTCGAAGGCCAGGCCGAAGCCGAATGGGTGCTGGTCGACCTGGGCGACGTCATCGTCCACGTGATGCTGCCCCGTATCCGCGAGTTCTATGGGCTCGAGCGTCTGTGGACCGTCGGCGACGACGGTGCCGACGCCGCCGCCAACGACTGACGCCCGCGATGCGGGCTCGCCTCATCGCCGTCGGCGAACGCATGCCGGCCTGGGTGGCCGAAGGCTTCGCCGAATATCGCAAACGGCTTTCGCACGAGCTTCCGCTCGATCTGCTCGAGATCAAACCCGGCATTCGTGGCAAGGGCCGCGATGATGCGAAGGCTACCCTCGATGAGGGTGCGGCCATCCTCGCCGCGCTTCCTCGCGATATCCATGTCGTCGCGCTTGATGGGCGTGGCAAGACCTGGTCCAGCGAAGACCTGGGTCGCCAGCTCGAACAGTGGCGCATGGGTGGGCGCGACCTGGCCTTCCTGATCGGTGGCCCCGACGGGCACGCGCCCGAGGTGCTGGCGCGCGCGGACCAGAGCTGGTCGCTGGGGCCGCTGACGCTGCCGCACATGCTTGTCCGTCTTGTGCTTGCCGAGCAGCTTTATCGCGCCACGACGCTCGTGGCAGGGCATCCCTATCACCGCGCCTGAAGGAAACGCCGTGCTCTACCTGGCTTCTCAGTCCCCGCGTCGCCGCGAACTCCTTGGCCAGATGGGCGTGGCGTTCCAGACACTCGACGTAGATGTTGAGGAAATCCGCCAGTCCGGGGAGTCGCCCGATGCGTATGTCTCGCGGGTGGCGCTGGACAAGGCGCGCGCTGGCCATGCGCTGGTGGCCGCCGACCCGGTGGCACGCGTGCTGTCTGCCGACACCGAAGTGATTCTTGGCGACGAAGTCTTCGGCAAGCCCCGCGATGCCAGTGATGCCACCGCGATGCTGCAGCGCCTTTCCGGCCGCGAACACCGCGTGGTATCGGCCGTATGGCTCAAGGATGCCGCTGGAGAGCGTGGCGAGGTGGCCATATCCACGGTGCGCTTCGCAGCGCTCGACGACGCGCAGATTGCCGCCTACGTGGCCGGCGGCGAATGTTTCGGCAAGGCGGGAGCCTATGCCATCCAGGGCGGCGCGGCCGCTTTCATCTCCCATCTGTCGGGCACGTATTCCGGCGTGATGGGCCTTCCGCTGTACGAAACTTCACGACTTCTCCGGGGTCAGTGACATATCGTCCGCACGCGGGCTATAAAGTGCGGTGAACAAAGGAAAAGGGGCGGCGGTGAGCGAGGAGATCCTGATTAATGTCACGCCGCGTGAGACACGCGTCGCGATCGTTGAAAACGGCATGTTGCAGGAAGTCCACGTCGAGCGCGCGCAGAAGCGCGGCTACGTGGGCAACGTGTACAAGGGCCGTGTGCAGCGGGTGATGCCCGGCATGCAGGCGGTCTTCGTGGAGATCGGGCTTGAGCGCGCCGCGTTCCTGCATGCCTCGGATATCGTGCGTGCGCCCGTGCAGGCCACGGATGCCGCCGAAGGCAAGAGCAACGGCCATGGCCCCGTACCCCCCATCAGCGAACTGGTGCACGAAGGCCAGGAAATCGTGGTGCAGGTGGTGAAGGACCCCATCGGCAGCAAGGGAGCGCGACTCTCCACGCATTTGTCGATTCCCTCGCGCTACCTCGTGCTGCTTCCGCATTCGCGCACGCTTGGCGTTTCCGTACGCATCGAGGACGAAGCCGAGCGCCAGCGCCTGAAGGATGTCATCACCCCGCTCATCGGTGAAAACCCGTTGGGTTACATCGTGCGCACCAATGCCGAAGGCCAGTCGGAGGAATCCCTGGCCTTCGACGTGACCTACCTGGGCAAGGTATGGCGCGTGGTGCAGGAAAATATCGCGAAGGCGAAACTCGGCGAGCGCGTCTACGAAGAACTTTCGCTGCCGTTGCGTTCGCTGCGCGATTCGCTCAACGAGGGCATCGAGAAGGTGCGCGTGGATTCACGCGAAACCTACGAGAAAACCGTCAAATTCGTGCAGAAGTTCATGCCGGTGCTGTCGGGCCGGGTAGAGCATTATTCCGGCGAGCGGCCCATCTTCGACCTGTACGGCGTGGAGGATGAAATCCAGCGCGCCCTGCGCAAGGAGGTGCCGCTGAAGTCGGGCGGCTATCTCATCGTCGACCAGACCGAAGCGATGACCACGATCGACGTGAACACGGGCGGCTACCTCGGCAGCCGCAACCTCGAGGAAACCGTGTACCGCACCAACCTGGAGGCGGCGCAGGCTGCCGCGCGCCAGCTCCGGCTGCGCAACCTGGGCGGCATCATCATCATCGACTTCATCGACATGGTGGAAGACGAACACAAGCGCCAGGTGCTGCGCATGCTGGAAAAAGGCCTCCAGCGCGACCACGCGAAAACCACCGTCTATCCGATGTCGGCCCTGGGCCTCGTGGAGATGACGCGCAAGCGCACTACGGAAAGCCTCGAACGCCAGCTCTGCGAGCCGTGCCCGGCGTGCAGCGGTCGCGGCACGCTGAAGACGGCCGAAACCGTCATCTATGAGATTTTCCGGGAGATCACCCGTGCGGTGCGCCAGTTCAACGCGCAGAAGCTCCTGGTGATGGCCAGCCCGAAAGTGGTGGGACGCATCCTCGAAGAGGAATCGGCCGCCGTGGCCGAACTGGAAGAGTTCATCGCCAAGAGCATACGCTTCCAGGCCGAAGAGCATTATTCGCAGGAACAGTTCGATGTCGTACTCCTCTAAGCCCGGCGGTCACCGCCGGATTCCGGGCCGGTGAGTCCGGCCTGGCGCCATCGCGCAAGACGCCTGCGGTTCTTCCTTCTGGGGCTGGTCGCGAGCGTGCTGGTTGCGCTCGCCATCGTGATGGCCATGGGGCAGTTGCTGCTGCCCCTCGCGGCGCGCTACCCGGAGCGCGTGGCGGCACTGCTCAGCGAAAAACTGCACAAGCCCGTTCACTTTGCCTCGCTGCAAGGCTTCTGGCGTCCATCGGGTCCGTTGTTCGTGATGCGCGATGTCACCGTGGAGAGCACGGAGGGCGGCGATACGCTGCATCTGCCGCAGGCCGCGGTGAAGCTCGACTTCGGTGCCTTCGTGCTGCCGTCGCGTCACCTGCTCAACCTGCGCCTGCGCGATCTGCGTCTTGGCCTGCGACGCGCGCCGGACGGACGCTGGAGCATCGATGGCTTCGGTGCCGGCGGCAATACGCAGAAGGTATCCTTCGGCAATCTCTCCGCCGATCTGTGGCTGGGCAACCTGCGCCTGGATATCGCGGATGAAACGACGGGGCGCGATTACGCACTCATTGCCGATCAGCTGCGCATCAGCCTGCAAGGGCAGGCTGTTCGCGTCGGTGGCACGTTGCGCCGCGACAAGGGTGGTGGCCTGCTCACTGCTGCCGGCCGCTTCGCTGTCGACGGTTCCGATGGCAAGGTGTATGTGAAGGGCAGCGAGGTGGACTTCGCCGCGCTCACGTCCGATTTCGACATGGCGGGTTATTCGCTCGCCACGGGGCGAGGCAGCTTCGAGGCCTGGCTCGACTGGCGCAACGCTCACGTGGTCAGGGCCACATCGCGCATCGATCTCGACGATCTGAAGGTGCGTGGCCTCGAGCGCACCGTGGCGACGTCCGGGCTGCACGGCATCATCGACCTGCATCGCAACGCCGATGGCCAGCGTATCGACTGGGCGGGGCGCGACGGCAGCGATCTGGCCCTGTTGCTGAAGAGCGCAGGCACGCGCAGCGAGGGCACCATCGTGGCCCGCAAGCTCGATCTTGCGCCGCTGGCGCCGTGGGCGGGCGTGCTTCCCGACCTGTCACCATCCATCGCCCGCTGGCTGGGCGAAGGTCATCCGCGCGGGCAGTTCGACAGTGTCCGCGCCGACTGGAATTCCGATGACGGCCTGAGCTTCGCGCATGCCACTTTCTCCGGCCTTGGCATCGATGCGAGCGGCAAGCTGCCCGGGTTGTCTTCGCTCCAGGGCGAAGTATTCGGCGATGCCGAGGCGCTCACCCTCAGCCTGCCACGGCAGGCCACCACGATCGACGCCACCGGTGTGTTCCGCAAACCGTTCGCGATGTCGGCGATCGAAGGTGACGTGACGGTTTATCGTGAAGACGACGACTGGCACATCGGCGTGGATCCCCTCGATTTCCATGGCGAGGGATTCAGCGGGCAGGCGCGCGGTGAATTCGTGGTGCCCCATGAAGACACCGGTCCCTTCATGGACATGTACGTCGCGCTGGGCGAGGGCGACGTGCCGGCGGCCAAGTTGTTCTGGCCGATCCACTCGATGTCCGAAGGCGCACAGAACTGGCTCAATCGCGGCCTCGTTTCCGGTCACATCGTCGGTGGCTCCGCAGTGATTCGTGGCAACCTTCGCGATTTCCCGTTCCATGAGCACCAGGGGCGCTTCGAAGCGCGTGCGCTCATCGACGATACCGTGCTCGACTACGGCAATGGCTGGCCAAAGGCCGAAGGCATCACGGCCGTTGCCAGCTTCATCGACAACGGCATGTATATCGACGCGAGCGAGGGGCACTCCCTTGGCAATGCGGTGAGTGCTGCCACGGCAACCATTGCCGATTTCGGCGAAAGCATGCTCGACCTGCGCGTGAGTGGCGCAGGTACAGGCACCAGTTTTCTCGACTTTGTGAAGAACAGCCCGGTCGCTGGCAACAGCCGCGATGCGCTGGACAAGATGAAACTCGGCGGCACCGGTGAGTTCGGTTTCAACCTGCTCATGCCGCTGAAAGACGCGAAAGACTTCACGCTCGACGGCAAGGCCGCCATCAAGGATGCCGATCTCGTTGCAAACGAGTGGAAGCTGAAGCTCGACAAGATCACAGGTCCGATGAGTTTCGATGGCAAGGGCTTCAAGGCGTCTGGCCTTAAAACGTCGTTTCACGGACAACCCGCCAATCTCGATCTCGCCATCGCCGGAGGCACGGACGATCCCGGCAAGATCGTGACGGCCTCGGTCACGGGTGCGTTCACCGTCGACGAGATGGTCTCCGGTTACGACAACCTCAAATGGCTCGGCGATATCGCGAAGGGACGCGGCAATTTCCGCGTCGGTTTTGAGCTGGATCGCGCCGATCAGGGAACGGACCCGCAGTGGCTGACCGTCAATTCCGATCTGCGTGGCGTCGAACTGCTGATGCCCACGCCGGTGAAGAAGCCTGCGGCCGCTCCCCAGCCGCTGTCCGTGCGTATCGGCTTGCCCGTGGACGGCGCGCGGCTGGATCTTGCACTGGGTGACATCGTGCGCGGACGCCTGCGCCTGCCGGATGAAAAGAACAAGCTGCCCCTGGCCGCGGCGTTCAATCTCGGTGCCACGCCACCGGCCAGCCTGCCGCCGTCGGGATACCTGATCGGCGGCAAGTCGGCACACCTGGATGTGTCGGGCTGGGTGCAATACGTCGTGGGATCGGCCACGGGAAGCGACGGCCCCGGCCTCAATAACCTCGATCTGCAGACAGATGACGGCGAGGTCTTCGGCCAGCATTTCACCAACATGCACCTGGTAGCGAAGCCCGGCCCGCAGGAGCTCTCGTTGCGTGTCGACAGCGATGGCATGGTGGGTGAGATGACCGTGCCCAATGACGATCTTCGTCGTCGCGGCATTACCGCGCGCATGGACAAGCTGTGGTGGCCGGCGGCTGACGACGCCGCAGACGCGGCCAGGAAGGGGCGCGCTGCCGCTGGCGCTGCAACCACGGCGGCCGCGACCGTGGCCAAGGCCGAAGACCATGTCACCGCACCGGCCACGGCTGCCTCGGCTGCGGCGAAGAAACCGGCCGATGCCGCCGATACGGGCGTCACGCCGTCCAGCCTGCCGCCGTTGCACCTGCATGTCAGCGATCTTCGCCTGGGCAAGGCAAGGCTGGGTGAGGCGCGTCTGGAAACCTGGCCCACGGACGAGGGCATGCATATCGACCAGATACGTGCGCAGTCGAAGAACGTGCAGATCACGGCCACGGGCGACTGGAACGGCGACGAGCACAACAGCCGCACGCACCTGGCCATGGACTTTGCGTCCGAAGATGTTGCACGCATGCTCGATGCGCTGGGCTTTGTCGGCATTTTCCAGGGTGGACGCACCGAGGCCCGCCTCGACGCCGTCTGGCCCGGTGGCCCCTCCGCACTGGCGCTGGCGAACATGGACGGCACGCTGAAGATCGACATCGCCAATGGCCGCATCCTCGAAGTGCAGCCCGGCGTGGGCCGCCTGTTTGGCCTGGTTTCCGTAACGGAACTGCCTCGTCGCCTCGCGCTCGATTTTGGCGATGTGCTCGGCAAGGGTTTCGGATTCGACTCGATCAACGGCGACTTCCGCTTCGCCGATGGCAGCGCCACGACACAGAACCTGAAGATCCGCGGCCCTGCGGCCGAGATTTCCATCACGGGCCGCACGGGCCTGCGCACACGCGATTACGACCAGGAAGTGCTGGTGGTACCCCATGTCGGCAACAGCCTGCCTGTGGTGGGCGCGCTGGCCGGTGGCCCGGTGGGCGCGGCGGCAGGCCTGGCCGTGCAGGGCATTCTGGGTCACGGCCTCAACCAGGCCGCGCGCAAGCGCTACCACGTCACCGGCACCTGGGAAAAACCCGTCATGACGCCCATCGACAAGGGCGAACCCTCGACAGCCAAGCCGGCACGCTGACGTCGCACGGCTGGCTGGCAGACGAACTGGCCGCCATCATTCCGTGGTCCGAACTGTCCCGCACGCTGCCCGCTCGGAAGGCGCCTGCGGCGGCTGGCGCTGCCAAACGGCGTCCGAAGGTTTAATCTCGTTGTTTCCGGCCCCATCTCGGGGCTCTACCGTTCTACTGCCGGCCATTCCTGATGGATTCCCTGATCACCCTCGCCGAACGTCGTCTGCTCACCCCGGGTGGCCTTGCCGCCACCGATCTCGATCGCGTGTTCTCCCAGCTGATGGGGCCCTCGATCGACGCGGCGGACCTCTACTTCCAGCATTCGCGCAGCGAATCCTGGGTGCTGGAGGAGGGCATCGTGAAGGATGGCAGCCATTCCATCGAACAGGGCGTGGGCGTGCGCGCCATCTCGGGCGAGAAAACCGGCTTCTCCTACTCCGATGAAATCGTGCTGCCCCAGCTGCTTGAAGCCTCGAAGGCCGCCCGTGCCATTGCGCAGGGTGGTGCAGGGGCAGGCAAGCCGCTGGCGCTTGCCACGGGGCGCGGGTTGTATCCCGCCATCGATCCGGTAGAGAGCCTGCCCAACGAAGAGAAGATCGCGCTGCTACGCGAGGTCGACGCCTATGCCCGCTCGCGCGATCCGCGCGTGAAGCAGGTGGTGGTCAGCCTCTCGGCCACGCTCGATACCATCCTCGTGGCCGCTTCCGATGGCACGCTGGCGGCCGACGTGCGCCCGCTGGTGCGGCTCAACGTGCAGGTCATCGCCGAGCAGGGCGGTCGCCGCGAGCAGGGACATTCGGGCGGTGGCGGTCGCTACGGCTATCGCGAGCTGCTCGAAAACGGTCGTGCGCACGCGTTCGCCGAGGAAGCCGTGCGCCAGGCACTGGTCAACCTCGAAGCCGTCGATGCGCCCGCCGGCAGCATGACGGTCGTGCTCGGCCCGGGCTGGCCCGGGGTGCTGCTTCACGAGGCCATCGGTCATGGTCTTGAAGGCGATTTCAATCGCAAGGGCAGCTCGGCCTTTGCCGGCCGCATCGGCCAGCGCGTGGCTGCCGAAGGTGTCACCGTGGTCGACGATGGCACGTTGCCGGGACGTCGCGGCTCGCTCAGCATCGACGACGAAGGCACGCCCACCGAGTGCACCACGCTGATCGAGAACGGCATCCTCAAGGGCTACATGCAGGACAAGCTCAACGCCCGCCTCATGGGCGTGAAGTCCACGGGCAACGGTCGCCGCGAATCGTTCGCGCAGCTGCCGATGCCGCGCATGACCAACACCTACATGCTGGCCGGTAACCGTGAGCCGGAAGAAATCATCCGCTCGGTGAAGCGTGGCCTGTATGCCGTGAACTTCGGCGGCGGCCAGGTCGACATCACCAATGGCAAGTTCGTGTTCTCCGCCAGCGAGGCCTATCTCATCGAAGACGGCAAGGTCACGCGTCCGGTAAAGGGCGCCACGCTCGTGGGTTCGGGGCCTGACGTGCTCACGCGCGTTTCGATGATCGGCAACGACCTCGCCCTCGACGAAGGCGTGGGCGTGTGTGGCAAGGATGGTCAGAGTGTGCCCGTGGGCGTCGGTCAACCGACGTTGCGCGTCGATGGCATGACAGTCGGTGGAACAGCCGCCTGACGTCTTGTTCAAATCTATCGGTGACGCGTCAACCCTGAAGCGCGTCACGAATTGCGATGCCGGTCGCAGGAATTGTCGTATTTTCTGGCAATTTGTATTGTGACGATCATTTCTTGCGTGGATGATCCTGCGTGAAGACAGCGTATGGACGTCCAAACCGGTAGCGACGCCGGGGCTCGTACAGCCCGTTAGCCAGGGCTTGGTTGATCCACCCACGAGCAAGACGAAGGAAGCCGGCGGAAGGATCGCCGGCTTTTCACGTCGTGCGCGATGGGGAAGCGCTGTCCGACAGCGACTTCAACCAGGGGAACCACCCAATGAAGAGTCATCCCGTAGCACCACCAGGAAGCATGGGGCGCAGGAGGCTTGCGGCCTTCATCGCCACTGCGCTCCTTGGTGTAACGGTCACGGCGCAGGCCGTGACCGTGGCGCCATCGGATCGCCAGGACATCAACCTCGGCGCCCAGCCTTGGAAGTACACCAAGCAGTGGATCGTCAATCCGAACGATCCCAACGTCTACGCACCGCTCCCCAACGGGGATGATGGTGCGGCCGTCAACTACGACGACAGCAAGTGGCTCACCGTGGGCCTGCCCCACGCGGCCAACGATTTCACCACCTTCATCAACCAGGAGTCCGGCGGCGGCCAGGGCAGCCTGGACGGCGAGACCAGCTGGTATCGCACGACGCTGTCGAATTCCGCCCAGTGGCGCGGCAAGAAGGTCATGGTGGAATTCGAAGGTGCGCATACGGGCGACCGTGTGTACATCAACGGACACTTCATCCCGGGTACCGGCGTGCTCAACCAGCCGGGCCAGCCGGACGCGCAGGCGACCCATGTGATCGGCTTCCTGCCGCACATCGTCGACCTGACCTCGCCTTCGGTCATCCAGTACATGAAGTTCGATGGCACCGACGTGCTCGCCGTCAAGGTGGGTCGTTCGGGTGGCGGATTCTTCGAGGACCCGGGCTTCTCCGGTGCGTTCCGCTTCGGCCAGTCCGAGGCGGGCATCTTCCGTCCGGTAAAGCTGCACGTGACGAACCTCGTGCACATTCCCGAGAACGTCTACGCCGGCCAGAACACCTGGGGTACCTACGTCGCCACGCAGGCGCTGAGCGCCGACCATTCCTCGGCGACCATTCGCGTACAGACCAATGTCGCCAATGAGTCGGGCGTGGCGAAGACGGTGACGCTGATCACCCAGATCGTCGACGCCAACGGCGTGGAAGTGGCACGCGACCAGCAGGACAAGACGCTGGCACCCACCCAGCCGCAGAACGACAACGCCACGCCGATCTTCGACCAGACGCTGACGGTGTCCGATCCCACGCTGTGGTTCCCGAACGGCAGCCCCGACGGCAAGCCGTATCTCTACCACGTGATCCATACCGTCAGCATCGACGGCCAGGTGGTGGATGCCAAGCAGAGTACGCTGGGTATCCGCATGATCACCTGGGACAAGGATTTTCCCTACGTCAACGGCAAGAAGCAGTATCTCGTGGGCGGTTCCGGCCGTTACGACTACCCGGCCCTGGGTTCGTCGGTGCCCGAGGAACAGCAGTGGCGCGACCTCAAGGACATGGCCGCGATGGGCGGCAACCTTTGGCGTCCGGGCCATTCGCCGTCCAGTCCTGAATTCGTCGATGCGGCCGATGCCCTGGGCGTGTTCATCGTCCAGCCCAGCGGCGACGGCGAGAACGGTTTTGCGAACGTGTGCAATCCGTCGGACAAGGATTACCAGCAGTGCAAGGACATGTGGACGATCAAGCGCGAGGTCCATCGTGACATCGTGATCCGCGATCGCAGCCACCCGTCGATCGTTGCGTGGGAACACGACAACGGCCAGATGGATACGCCGTTCGCACAGGAACTGCGCGCCCTTGCCCGCAAGTGGGACAACGTCAGCCCCCGCGCTGCCGCCGACCGTACACCGAACGACCAGAACGGCGACATCCTCAGCTGCTCGAAGGCCGGTTGCGAAACCCACCTGCACCAGGTCGACTTCCCGAACAAACCCGCCTGGGGTGCCGAGTACTGGGGTCCGGGTGGTTCGCGCAGTGCATACGACACCGAGCTGGCCTTTGCCCTGAACTACCTCGTGCCGTTCTCGCAGGCGCGTGCGGTGAATACCTTTGGCATGGCGCAGTGGTACTACGCCGATACGCCGGGTGAAGTGATCGAACAGGTCGATGGCCTGGAAGATGCCACGCACTGGGTCTACCAGCTGGATGCGAACGGCAACATCGTGAAGCATCCGGATGGCACGCCGGTGAAGGCCTTCCGTCACAACTCGCGCGGCAACAACGCGTCGATGACCGACGCGAACCGCTTCCCGCGCATGCTTTATTACATCTACGAATCCGTGTGGATGCCGTACAGCGTCAAGCCGATGGTGAAGCTGGCCAACACCTGGAATCGCAGTGGCGATATCAAGGTGGATGCGTTCAGCAACTGCCCGGCCGTGCGCCTGTTGATCAACGATGTGCCGCAGGGCACCGACCAGGTGCCGAACCGCTGGGATTCCATCGACACCGCTTCGTACGACGCCGAAAACGGTGCCGTGGACGAAAACACCGGCAAGATCGTGGGCGTCAGCACGGCTGAGCAGACCACGAAGCTCCCGGGTCAGGTTCACTGGAATGTGACCTGGCAGTCCGGCAAGGCCGTGGCCCAGTGCATCGACGGTGGCGTGGTCCGCACCGACAGCAACGGCAACCCGGTGCAGGACATCCTGTACACCGCCGGCACCGCCGATCACATCGATCTGCAGGTGGTCAACACCACGGACCCCATCCGCAAGCCGGACGGCACCGTGTTCCAGGTCACTGCCAACGGCTCCGACGCGGCGTTCATCGTGGCCCGTGTGCTCGATGCGCAGAACCACCTGGTGCCTGATGCTACGCAGAAGGTGAACTTCGACGTCACCAGTGGTGACTCGCTGGTGACCTACCAGGGCGGTACGCAGGCCTACGTCGACTACAGCGCGGGTGAAGTGCCCGATCCGAATGGTGGCATCGCCGAACCGATGCATTACTACCATGCGCCGGGCTCGCACGAGCTGCAGTTCGAAGGTGGCTTGCAGAAGATCGCACTGCGTTCGAAGTTCACCACCGGTACCGTGCAGGTGACGGCCACCGCAGCCGGCCTCAAGCCGGGTTCGGTGTCGTTCAACATCGCACCCGTGCCGCAGGCCCCGTCGGTCTCCGGTCCGCCGTCGATCATCGCGCAGCCGAACGACGACAGCGTCACCGTGGGCGATGTAGGCCACTTCTCCGTGACGGCCTCCGGCGCTCCGCCGCTGACCTTCACCTGGAAGAAGAACGGCGTTGAAATCCAGGGTGCGAACCAGGCGAGCTACACCACGCCTGCCACGGTGCTGGGCGACAACAACGCGAAGTACACCGTCGTGGTGCATGGTCAGGGTCCGGACCAGGAATCGACGCAGGCTACGCTATCGGTCTCGGCCTTCCAGCAGGTGACCATCACGCAAGACCCGGCGCCGGCTAACGTCGACCAGGGTCAGACGGCTCATTTCACGGTGCGTGCGTCGGGTTCGCCCACGCTGAAGTATCAGTGGATGAAGAACGACCAGGTGATTCCGGATGCCAATGGCCTGACCTACGACACGCCCGTGCTGAATGTCTCCGACAGCGGCAGCACGTACTCCGTCGTGGTCAGCAACTTCGGCAGCCAGATGGGTTCGAAGGAAGCGCAGCTCACCGTCAATCCGGCACGTCCGCCGGCCTTCACCGGTACGCTGCCCGACGTTCGCGCCAATCCGGGTCAGCCTGCCACCTTCGACGTCACGTCGCTGGTGACCGGCACTTCGCCGTTCCACTACAAGTGGTCGCACAACGGCCAGGCCATCGGCGACGACCAGCCCACGCTGACCGTCAACGGTGTCACCCAGAACGACGTCGGCACCTACTCGGTAACCGTCACCAACGTGCTGGGCGATGCCGCCGCGGCCACCATCTCGGCCAAGCTCACGCTGGCTCCGCCGGGTGCGAACCTGGCCCGCCAGAAGCCGACCACCTCCACGGAAGTCGAAAACCCGAACGGCACCGCCTCCTGGCAGGCCGTGGATGGCGACGGCACCACCCGCTGGGGCTCCAAGATTGGCGACAACGGTGCGTCGCTGACGGTGGACCTGGGGTCGTCCCGCGTGTTCAACCGTGTCGTGATCAAGTGGGAAAATGCCCACGCGTCCGACTACAAGGTGCAGTACTCCGATTCCCCGGACTCGGGTTTCCAGGATGCATTGCCTGAAATCACGAACAGCCTGGGCGGCGTGGAAGACATGACCTTCCCGCAGCCGGTCAAGGGTCGCTACGTCCGCATGCAGGGCGTTACGCGTGCCACCGACTACGGCTATTCGATCTACGAGTTCGAGGTTTACAACTCGGCCGGTTGCTGCAACACCGGTGATCGTTACCAGCTCGTGCCGGGCAAGCTCGATGGTCAGCCGACCACCGACGTGACCGATACGCTCAGCGGCCTGACTTGGGATCGCATCCAGCGTGGCTTCACCGACCAGGGCGCGCAGTTCACCCAGTCGGTCGCCGCCGGTGAGTGCGCCAAGGACAACATGCGTCTGCCGACCCGTGACGAAGCGCTGGCCATCAGTGGCCAGAATGCCTCGACCGCGGCGTTCCCGGGTGCATGGACGACCTGGACGGACGGCCAGGACCCGACCGATGCCACCTTCGCCTACCAGGTGACGTCGCAGGGCGTGGTCAATCGCGTGGTCGCCGAGAACAACCCGGGCCACGTGCTCTGCGTGCTGGGTAACAAGGCCATCGCCCCGGGCATCGCAACGCAGCCGGCCAGCCAGACGGTGGGTGCGACGCGTGCGGCGAAGTTCGTGGCCGTGGCGACGGGCGTGGCTCCGTTTGCCTACGACTGGTACCGCGTGACCCAGGGTGCCGACGGCCATGACGTCGAAACGTTCCTGTCCAGCACCTCGGACGGCACGTATACGACGACGGCGCTTGCAGCAGCCGACAACGGTGCACGTTTCCGCGTCAAGGTGACGAGCGCGCAGGGCCTGACCTCGGTCAGCAGCGATGCCGTGCTCACGGTCGACAACTCGACCAACGGTGTGGACCCGGTCTTCGGCACCACGCCGAACCAGCCGAACCAGCCGGGCAACCCGAACCAGCCGGGCACCGGTACGCCGGGTGACGGGCAGGGTGGCACCAACATCGCCCTCCATGCGACGGCCACGTCCAACGGCAACGAGAACGATGGTTATCTCGCGCCGGCCGGTGCGGTCGATGGTGACTTCACCACCCGCTGGAGTTCCAAGTTCCAGCCGGAAGCATGGATTGCCCTCGACCTGGGCTCGCAGCAGATCTTCGACCACGTGATCCTGCGCTGGGAGAATGCCTACTCGACCCAGTACACGATCGAAGTGTCCAACGACGGCAATGCATGGCAGTCGGTCAGCAGCCAGCCGTACGCCGGTCTGGGTGGCGTGGAGCGTCGTGACTTCGCTGCGCAGACGGCACGTTACGTCCGCATGCACAGCACCGCGAAGAGCAGCCAGTACGGTGTCTCGCTGTGGGAGTTCGAGGTGTATGCCGCACCGCTGCCGAAGATCGTCGGCCAGCCGCAGTCGGCCGTGGTGACGGCGGGCCAGCCGGTGACCTTCACGGTCGGCGTCCAGGCCAACGGCACGGTGTCCTACCAGTGGCGTCACAACGGTGCCCCGGTCCAGGGTGCCACGCAGGCCACGCTCAGCTTCACCCCGGCCACCGCCGATGCCGGTAACTACGATGTCGTGGTCACCGACAACGCCGGTCGTTCCGTGAACAGCAACCCCGCCACGCTGACGGTGAATGCGGCCATCCCGCCGCAGGCCCCGACGCCGCCGCAGGGCAACGTCAACCTCGCCCTCCACCAGCCGGTCACGGCTTCGGACGTCGAGAACCCGGTGGCCTTCAAGGCAGCCAACGTCAACGACGGTGACACCGGCACGCGCTGGTCGTCGGGCTTCACGAACGACCAGTGGATCAGCGTCGACCTCGGCGCGGTCAAGAGCGTCAACAAGGTCGTGCTGAGCTGGGAAAACGCACATGCCAACGACTACGTGATCGAAGTGTCGATCGATGGTCAGGCATGGAACAAGGTGGACGAGAACCCGACCAGCACCGGTGGCGTGGAAACGCGTACCTTCGCTGCGGTGTCCGCACGCTACGTTCGCATGCGCGGCATCACCCGTAGCACCCAGTACGGCTACTCGCTGTGGGAAATGGAAGTCTATGGTCCGGACGACGGCAGCACCACGCCACCTCCGCCTCCGCCGCCCCCGCCGCCGCAGGGTGGCAACAACGATCCGTCGCAGGGCTTCAACTACGACGTGTATCCGGGCTTCATCGGCGCGTCGCTGCTGAACAAGACCAACGGTAAGTGGACGGACGACCAGATCTTCGTGGAAGTGATCGCGAAAGATCCGGCCAACAACGGTGTGTTCTCGTGGGTGAAGCCGGACGGCACGATTGTTCCGATGAACATCGCGGACAACACCGGCCCGGGCCACCTCACCAAGAATGGCGATACGTTCCCGAACTACGCGTTCACGCTGAAGCAGGCCAAGCTGCTGAAGCTGCCGCCGCTGTTCTCGGGCCGCATCTTCATCTCTCTGGGCGAACCGCTGTACATGAAGAACGTGCTGGGTGCCGACGGCGTCCTGGGCTTCGCGGGTCCCAATCCGCTCAACGCCACGGACCCGAACCTCGACATCCGCTACGACTGGTACGAGTTCACGTGGGGCGACAACGGCATCTGGATCAACACGACCCAGGTCGACCAGTTCTCGATCCCGCTTACCCTCGACCTGTATGGCGATGGCAAGACGAACCACCAGAAGGCCGGCATCACGGAAACCCGTGACCAGATCTTCACCGAGTACAACAAGGAAGTGCCTGCGGAGTTCCAGATCGCCAACCTCGGTCCGGACACCGTTCGTATCCTCGCCCCGGGCAAGGATGCGTTCGACTACAACAAGCCGCAGGCCCATTACTACGATGCGTATGTCGATGCGATGTGGCAGTACTACGAAAACCACACGCTGAAGATGACCATCGGCCAGAAGGAGTTCGAAGGTGTCGTGGTGGATGGCGTGCTGACGTTCCAGCACACCAATTGGGCCACGTTCCACGAGCAGGACGAACCGGAAGGCATGCTGTTCAATGTCAGCAAGCCGACCACGCAGGATGTGCTCGAAGGCAAGGGCAACCTCGCCAACTCCCACGATCCGTGGGGCGTGGAAGGCCAGCTCGAAGCACAGCTGTGTGGCGCGTTCAACCGCCACGTGGTGCAGGATGTGACGACGTGGAAAGACGACAGCCAGTATTACCTGCAGGCTCCGTCGAACTACTACTCGCGCTTTTGGCACGCTCACAGCATCGACGGCAAGGCCTACGGCTTCTCCTACGACGATGTCTCCGACCACAGCTCGTCGCTCATCGACGGCAAGCCGGAACACCTCGAGTTCGGAATCGGCTGGTAAGGTTCTGATGCGGTAAAAACGAAAAGGGCGGTGGAGCAATCCACCGCCCTTTTTCGTGCGATTTCACGTTGCATCCAACCGCGCAACTTGTAGGAGCGCGCCTGCGCGCGACCGGTTGTCGCGAAAACCATCATCGTTTCGATTCAACCGGTCGCGCGCAAGCACGCTCCTACAGGCGATGCGTGTCGCACGATGGATATCGAATCGATCGGCGTCAAAGCCGATGCGATGGCGTGGCAAGCGTATGCCGAGGCGATGCAGTCGGTGTTGACCGAATACATGCCGGAAACCGAGTTGCCGAATCAACGCGGTGTCGCCCGGGCGATGTCCGGCGTCAACGTGCTGTATCGCATGGGCCTGCAATGTACCAAGCAGGCGAACGTGCGGCGCATGTGGGACGAGGTGCGTGCGCTGGGAGGCGCGAAGTGATCGTGGGGCTGTGGGAAGTGGGTGTGGCGCTGGTGTTGCTGGTGGTGAACCTGCTTGTCTACATGAGCAGCTATGGCCAGAGGTGTTCGCTGGCGACGGGGGCGCGGATGTTTTCGGTGTTGGCTTTTGTGGCGTTTATTGCCGGATCCTTCGCCGTGGGGAATATGGCGGCGCATAGGTGTTTGCTGCCGCGGGAGGTATGGCCGGGCGTGATGTTTGAAGCGGCGAATGCGCGATTGGTGGGCGCGTCGCTGGGCGCGGTCTGGCTTTGGGGAATGTCGCGATAGGAAGCGATGCACCCGACGACACCGTATCCCTGTAGGAGCGCGCCTTGCGCGCGACCGGTTGAATCGAAGCGATGATGGTTTTCGCGACAATCGGTCGCGCGCAGGCGCGCTCCTACAAGATCACCGTGAGATCGGGAGAGGCGGCGGGGGCGGCCCTTGGCGCGACTTGATGGAGGTGAGGGGAGCGGGCGGATAAGGCCGCGTAGCGGGGCCGGCCAGGAAGGCCGGCCTTTCCTGCCGAGACAGGATGTCGAGTCAGGAAACCCCGCCCGCTCCCCGTGCCCGAAGGGGCGTAAGCCATCAAAACACTGAGCCGCGCAGCGGCTCCTCCTTTCCCGAGGGACACCGCAGGCCGGCGCGACAAGGGCCGCCCCCGTCGCCTCGTTCGCCGCCACGCCACAGGCGCCGAGCGCGAGGCCGATAGGCGAGCCCTTGCTACGGAGCGGAAACCCACAAAGGCCGACGTTTCTACGGAGCACACGCATCGCCGATGCGAGCAGCTCCCACCCCTTCGGTAGGCAGCTTGGTTTTGCTACGGAGCGCCCCGTTTCAAATGGTCGCGCGCAGGCGCGCTCCTACAACGGTGACGGGGGTTACTCGGTGGCTTCCAGGTCTTTCAGGATGCGGTAGATTTCGCGGAAGGCGTGCAGGGGCTTGTTGGCCTCGCGTTCTGCGCGCGCCTGGCGTACGAGCGAGCGCAGGTGCTGGCGATCCAGTTCCGGATGGCGATCGAACAGTTCGCCCAGCGCGGTATCGCCGCCTTCCATGATGCGCTCGCGTGCGGCTTCGAGGCGGTGCATGTACGCGGCTTCCTGGCGCTGGCGGTCGCGGTCCTCGCCGAGGGCGGCGCGGGCGTCCACGAAGGCTTCGTCGCCATGACGGCGCATCTGCTTGGCGAGGAAGGCCATCTGTCGCTTGCGGGCGATGTGCGAGGTGACCTTACGCGTGCGGCCGATCTCGTCGATGATGTCTTCCGGAAGGTTGAGCTTCGGAATGCGGCTCGGCGGCAACTCGACCAGCTGCTGCGCGAGCTTCAGGATGTCCAGCGCATTGCGGCGGCGTTCGCTGCGGCTCGGGCCGTAGTCTTCCTCGTCGTCCTGCGAGGGGCGTTCGTCGAAAGGCCTCATGCCTGGGTCTCCTGCGGAATCACGTTGTCGGCGTCGCGCTCGAAGGCGAAACGGGGTTGTACGCGGCCATCATGTTCCACCGTTTCGGCGAACATCGCGGCCGGGCGCACCCATAGGCCGTGATCGCCGTACAGCGCCTGGTAGACGACGTGTTCTTCCATTGTCTCGCTGTGGCGGGCCACGCCAAGCACGCGATAAGGCATGCCCTTGAAGTGACGGTAGTAGCCGACACGGATGCTCATACGGTTTCCATGGCACCATGGGCGGTGCATTGCTTTTGATCGGGCGGCGCGCCCCCATTTCGACGGGGGTGGGTCCGCATGACCCGATATTGTAACCATGAGCCCCCGGGAAGCCCACGTGAGCCACGTTTCCACCCTCGATAGCAGCCATCACGACCTCGACCGCCTCGCCAGTCTGGCCGAGGACACCATCCGCCGGGCCCGTGCCGCAGGCGCCAGCCAGGCCGAGGTGTCGGCCAGCATCGACGTGGGCCTGAACGTGAACGTCCGCCTGGGCGAGGTCGAGACTGTAGAGCACACGCGGGATCGCGGCTTCTCGCTTACCGTGTATTTCGGCCAGCGCAAGGGCTCGGCCAGCACGGCCGACCTGAATCCGGACTCCATCCAGGCCACGATCGACCAGGCCTGCGCCATCGCCCGGTTTACCGAGGAAGACCCGGCCGCGGGCCTCGCCGACGCCGACCGCATGGCCACGGTGTTCCCGGATCTCGACCTCTGGCATCCCTGGGACATCGACGTCGATGGTGCCATCGCGCTGGGGCGTGAGATCGAGGAGGGCGGCCGGGCGGTCGACGGCATCACCAATTCCGACGGTTCCAGCGTCAACGCAGGGCAGAGCGTGTCGGTCTACGCCAACTCCCATGGCTTCCTCGGCCGTGAGCGTGGCACCCGGCATTCGCTGTCGGTGGCCCTGATCGCGGGCGACGACGACACCATGCAGCGCGACTACTGGTACGACACGGTCCGTGATGCCCGTAGCTTCATGGACCCGGCCTCGCTGGGCCGCAAGGCTGCGGAACGCACGCTGTCGCGCCTGGGCGCGCGTCGCCTCAGCACGCGGCAGTCGCCGGTGCTGTTCGCGCCGGAAGTATCCCGTTCCCTGATCGGGCACCTGCTCGGTGCCGTCAGCGGCGGTTCGCTGTACCGCCGTTCCAGTTTCCTGCTCGATCATGTAGGCAAGCAGATCCTGCCGTCGTGGTTCCGCATCGACGAAAAGCCGCTCATTCCGCGTGGCCTGGGTTCCTCGGTGTTCGACGGTGAAGGCGTTGCCACGGCAGAATCCCCGCTGGTGGTCGATGGCGTACTCGAACGCTACGTGCTCGGCAGCTATTCGGCACGCAAGCTGGGCCTCACCAGCACCGGCAATGCAGGTGGCATCCACAATCTCTTCGTGAAAACCGGCGACGACGACTTCACCGGCATGCTGCGCCGCCTGGGCACGGGCCTGCTGGTGACCGAGGTGATGGGGCAGGGCGTGTCCATCATCACGGGCGACTACTCCCGTGGTGCGTCGGGTTTCTGGGTGGAAAACGGCCAGATCGCCTACCCGGTGGAAGAAATCACCATCGCGGCCAACCTGCGCGACATGTTCGCCAACCTGGTGGCCATCGGCGCCGACGTGGATCATCGATCCCATGTGCTTACCGGTTCCTGGCTCGTCGAAAAGATGACCATTGCCGGAGAGTGACCTTCGGCCGGGTGCCGGAAGTCGGCTTGACAGCTCCCGTGGGCGGGATCGACAGTACTTGCGACATCGCCCAGGGAGCTTACGATCATGAGTACGCCGTCCGATCAGTACCCGCCGTCGCCGCCTCCGTACGATCCGGCCCCTCCGCCGCCGGTCACCAGCAATGACGACAAGAACCTCGCCATGCTGACGCACCTGTCGGGCATCATCTTCAGCATCATCGTGCCGCTCATCGTGTGGTTGATCCACAAGGATCGCAGCGACAAGACCTATCTCGTGGCCGAGGCCAAGGAAGCGCTGAATTTCCAGATCACGGTGCTCATCGGCTTCATGATCTGCTGGGTGCTTACCTTCCTGCTGATCGGCGCCATCCTGTCGCCACTGCTGTGGCTGGCGAACCTGATCTTCTGCATCATCGCCGCAGTGAAGGTCAGTTCCAACGGCAGCTATCGCTACCCGTTCGCCCTGCGCCTCGTCAGCTGAGGCCGGGCAAGCCGGGGCTCAGTGGCCCCGGCTTGCCGTATAACGTGCCAGTGCGGCGAGCCATTCGCCGCGCTCGCCCAGCGGGGCGATGGCATCCAGTGCCGTTTCGGTCAGCTCGGTAAGTCGGGCGCGTGATGCGTCCATGCCGATGATGGACGGGAAGGTGGGTTTGTCGGCCGCCGCATCCTTGCCGGCCGTCTTGCCGATGACTTCGGATTCGCCCTCGATATCGAGGATGTCGTCGCGCACCTGGAAGGCCAGGCCTACGGCGTGGCCGTAGCGTTCCAGCCGTTCCAGTATCTCGTTGTCCTTGCAGCCCGCCGCCAGTGCGCCGAGCTTCACCGAGGCCCGGATCAGCGCGCCGGTCTTGTAGGCGTGCATCCGCTCCAGTTCGGCCAGCTCCAGTCTGCGGCCCACGCCGGCCAGGTCGAAGGCCTGGCCGCCGGCCATGCCTTCCGCACCGCAGGCAGTGCCCAGCGTGCGCATCATGGCCAGCCGGGCCGAGATGTCGTCGCCCTCGGGCGATACGGCGAGAATCTCGAACGCGAGCGCCTGCAGTGCATCGCCGGCCAGGATCGCCATGGCTTCGCCGTACACGATGTGGCAGGTGGGGCGGCCACGGCGCAGGTCATCGTCGTCCATCGCCGGCAGGTCGTCGTGGACGAGCGAGTAGGCGTGGATGATTTCGACGGCACAGGCCGGTGCATCGAGGATGGGGCCGTCGCAGCCCAGCGCATGGCCGGCGGCATAGACCAGCAGCGGACGCAGGCGTTTGCCCGGGCCAAGGCCGGCATAGCGCATCGCGCGGTGCAGTTCGACGGGGGGAAGGTCTTCGCCGGGGAGGGCGCGCGCAAGCGCGTCGTCAGCCCGGCCGACCAGCGCCTTCAAGGGCGCCGGCAGCTCATTCGGGACGGGATTCAAAGGGCGTGGCGCTGTCGGGGGATTCGGGGTCGAGCAGCAGGCGCACGCGCAGTTCGGCCTGTTCCAGCGCCGTCTGGCATTGCCGGTAGAGGCCGATACCGCGCTCGAACGACTTCAGCGACTCGTCGAGGCTGAGTTCGCCACCTTCCATGCGCGTGACCAGTTGCTCGAGCTCGTCGAGCGAATGCTCGAACTCGGCAATGGACGACACGGGCGCAGGCGGGGCAGGGGACTTCGGCATGCCGCTAAAACTAGCTCACATGGCCTTTGTGATCAATGAGGCGTCGTTGTATGAGGCGCGGTTTTGTAGGTATAGGTGGTTGATAACGTAGGACTATGTCCCTTCGTGTCACGGGCGTGTCCATGATGCGTTGTGGCGTGCTGGAATGCCGATGGCGGGATCCTTGCCTGGGCCCGTCCCCTCCAACGATGAAAGGAATCATCATGACATCAGGAAAACGTCCCCCGTTCTGTTGCGCGATGGCCGGTGTGGCCATCGCCCTTGCCAGCCTGTCACCCGCCGATGCGGTGGCCGGTCGTCGCTCCGATCCGGCGGGCCTTCCCGCGTGCCCGGCCGCGTGGTCTGTGGCTTCGAATCCCGATGCGTGCGTCGTGTCCCTGGTCAATCCGGGTTTCGAGCTGCATGCAGACCACGGCTGGTCGAAGGATGGTTCGTCACTGCCGTTTCCGCGCTCATACGACGGCGGATCGTTCGTCGCCGTCCTGGAGGAAGCGGGCTCGCGGCTTTCCCAGACCACGCGACTGCCTTTGAATCAGGCATACGTGGCTGGCAAGGAGGCTACCTACGCCATGCGGTTTCGCCTGAGGTCAAGCGAAGCGGCGCCCGTCCATGTCGGCTACCGGATCCTGCTGGTGGATGAAACCGGCAAGCGCCTGGGGCGGG
The DNA here is from genome assembly GCF_023699965.1 of Luteibacter anthropi. Taxonomy (NCBI): domain Bacteria; kingdom Pseudomonadati; phylum Pseudomonadota; class Gammaproteobacteria; order Lysobacterales; family Rhodanobacteraceae; genus Luteibacter; species Luteibacter anthropi. The sequence continues at coordinate 406,136 of NZ_CP077072.1, read as the reverse complement.
TCGTTGAAGGCTCCGTGTCTGCGGGTCAGGTATGGGAGGACATGGAGTCGATCGTCCCCCGCCGTGATTTGCCAGAAGATGCCTACATCGTGATCGAGTTCGAACGGGAGGATGACGATGAATCTTCCTCGGTGGCCTTTATCGACGATGTGTCGCTGGTCCTTCGCGAGCGTTTCTGAACCGCTGTCACGGCGCGGGCTTGCCCGTGCCGTGACACAAATGTCCTAGCAGCTCCGATGGGGCAGTCCTATCCTCGGATCGAGGATTTCCGACCCTGGTGGACGTATGCGAATGAAGAAGATCCTGCTGATGTTGTCGGTGTTGCCGCTTGGCTTTGCGGCGCATGCCGAGACGACCCGTTCCGCGAAGGTCGATGTGCTGGTGAAAAGCGACCAGTCCTGGAACGGTATTCCCTATACGGCCTACCCGTCCGGCCGCCCCGAGCTGACGGTGCTTAAATTTCACATCCCCGCGCACACGGCGTTGCCGTGGCACACCCATCCCATTCCCAATGCCGGCTACGTGCTTTCCGGCCAGATCACGATCGAGGACCGGGACAGCGGCAAGAAACAGACCTACGCGGCGGGGCAGGCGTTTACCGAGTCCGTGGGCGCGGTGCATCGCGGTGTCACCGGCGACCAGCCGGTGGAGCTGATCGTCACTTATTCAGGAACGGCGGGCACGCCAACGTTCGTCGCCGAGAAAGGCCAGAAGCCCGAGTATTGAGCACTCAGGGCAACGTGCCGCCCCGGTACCAGACGGGGCGGCTGCCGATGCCGTCGAACAACGTGGCCCCTTCGGCGGTGATCCATCGGTCGGCAATCGCGACGATGCGACCGTCATCGTCGACGATGATCGGCATGCGCGGACGGTCCCATGGCGGTACGTTGCCGCGCTGGAACAGGTCACGCAATTCGCGGGTGTGTGGATCGCCCGCCGGACGCAGGGTTTCCCCGCCTTCCCGGTAGCGGACCGTGAGCGGCCGGGGCAGACGGCCCGCAAGGGTCAACGTGCCCCCCCCAGGTAGATCCAGCGGCTCACCCCGCCAGTGGGCTTTCCAGGTGGCATCGAAGGCACGGGGGCGGCGCATTGCCCACAAACGGCCCCGCCACATGCGTACCTCGGTGTCCTGCCAGCCCACGACGGGCAGGCGTTCGGCGGAAGCCTGCCCGACCTGCCGTTCAAGCGCCTCGCGTTGCGCACTGGTGGGCGCCTCCAGGCCTGAGTCGTGCAGCCAGCTATCCAGGGCGGGTGCCCGGTGGGCCGGGTGCAGCGCCAGCCAGCCGGCGGCGTCCAGGCTGCCGTCGCTGGCTTTCAGCGAGGCGAGAGCCGTCGCCCAGGTTTCCTGTAGCGAGTCGGCGGCTTCGCGGCAGAGACGGGCACTGTGCACGATGCTGCGCGCCGCCTGCGGCCACAGCGGCGCCAGGGCCGGCATCACGGTAGAGCGCAGATACGCGCGCGCCACGCGCGGGTTGTCGTTGGAGGGGTCATGCACGGCGTCCAGCCCGTGCGTGGCGACATGGGCCAGCAGCGCTTCCCTCGGCAGGTCCAGCAGGGGGCGCCACTGTTCGCCGGCACCAAGGGCGCGCAGCTCACGCATGCCACCGAGGCCTTCCGGGCCCGCGCCGCGCAGCAGTTTGAGCAGGACGGTTTCCACCTGATCGTCGCGGTGATGGGCGAGCACAAGGCGTTCGCCAGGCCTCATCTCTGCGATGAAGGCGGCCCTGCGCGCATGTCGCGCGGCCGCCTCCATGCCGTGTCCGGTGGTCAGGTCCACGGCCACCCGCGCCACGGCGAGCGGCACATCCAGCGATTCGCAAAACCGCCGGCAGTGTGCGGCCCACAGGCCGCTGTCGGCGTGCAGTCCGTGATCGATGTGCACCGCCCTCAGCCGTGGTCGCGAGGGCAGCGTTGCCAGCGCGTGGAGCAGGGCGGTGGAATCGGGGCCACCGCTGTAGCCGACGACCAGGTTTGCGTCGGGATGACCGTCGAGCGCGGCGATGAGATGCGAGGAAAGCGTGTCGCTCATTTGCCCTTGCTGCGAAGTCGTACGTAGAGATGCTTGGCATTGCCGAACTGACGTTCTTCCACATCGAAGACGCCGATGCCGTTGATCAGGCCGCTCAGCTTGGCATAGCCATAGTTGCGCGAATCGAAGTCGGGGGTGCGCTTGCTGAGGATGCTGCCCACGCCGCCCAGTGCGGCCCAGCCGTGCTCGTCAGACGCCGCGGCGATGGCGTTACGCAGCAGGTTCATCAGGCGAGAGTCGCCGCGCAATTCATTGGCCGAACGCGGCGGCGGCATGGCCTCGCCTTCGTCCTGCTCGGTGCCGACCAGCACTTCGGTGTAGACGAATTTGTCGCATGCCGAAACGAAGGGCTTGGGTGTCTTGGTCTCGCCAAAGCCATAGACCATGAGCCCCGCCTCGCGGATACGCGACGCCAGGCGGGTGAAGTCGCTGTCGCTGGAGACGATGCAGAAGCCGTCGAACCGCTCGGAATACAGCAGGTCCATGGCATCGATGATCATGGCCGAGTCTGTCGCGTTCTTGCCGGAGGTGTAGGCGAACTGCTGGATCGGCTGGATGGAGTGATCCAGCAGGCTGCTTTTCCAGCCGTTGAGGTTGGGCCCGGTCCAGTCGCCGTAGATGCGCTTGACGTGCGCCGTGCCGTACTTGGCGACCTCCGAGAGCAGGCCATCGACGATCGCCGGGCGTGCATTGTCGGCGTCGATGAGGACGGCCAGCTTGTCGGTGATGTCGTTGGCCATGGGGCGCTCCACATTCAGGGATGCGCCGATGGTACAGGCAGCTACGTCACGCCCGCGTAGGTTTAGGGGCCTGGCGCAGGGTTCAAACGTGCGCCAGGCCCCGGATGCTCATTCGGTGAAGGCGCCGTAGCCGCGCAGGCGGTGGTAGCGCTGTTCGAGCAGGGTGTCGATCGGCAGGGCCTCCAGCGCGTCGAGCTGGTTGAGCAGCACGGCCTTCAGGCGCACGGCCATGGACTGCGGGCTGCGATGGGCGCCGCCCAGCGGCTCGCGGACGATCTTGTCGATAAGACCGTTCTCCAGCAGGCGCGGCGCCGTGAGGCCCATGACCTCGGCAGCATCCTTGGCCTTGTCGGCGCTCTTCCACAGGATGGATGCGCAGCCTTCCGGGGTGATGACCGAGTACGTGGAGTACTGCAGCATCAGCGTGCGGTCGCCCACGCCGATGGCGAGTGCGCCGCCGGAACCGCCTTCGCCCGTCACCGTGCACAGGATGGGCACGCGCAGTTCGGCCATTTCGAGCAGGTTGCGCGCGATGGCCTCGGACTGGCCACGTTCCTCGGCATTGATGCCGGGCCATGCGCCTGCGGTGTCGATGAAGGTGAAGACGGGAATGCCGAAGCGCTCGGCCATCTTGAACAGGCGCAGCGCCTTGCGGTAGCCCTCGGGCCGCGGCATGCCGAAGTTGCGCTTGACCTTCGACTTGGTGTCGCGGCCCTTCTGGTGACCCACGATCATGATCGAGCGACCGTTGATGCGCGCCAGGCCACCGACGATGGCCTGGTCGTCCGCAAACATGCGGTCACCCTTGAGTTCGTGGAATTCCTCGCACATGCCCTGGATGTAATCCAGCGTGTACGGGCGCCCCGGATGACGCGACAGCTGGCTGACCTGCCATGGCGTGAGATTGCGGAAGATTTCGGCCGTTTTCAGCTTGAGCTTTTCGCGCAGGCGGGCCACTTCCTCATCGATGTTGAACGCCTGTCCGCTGCTGGCATGGCGGAGTTCTTCGATCTTCGCTTCCAGCTCGGCAATGGGTTGTTCGAAATCGAGGAAGTTGGGATTCATGGAATACGGAGCATCCGGGCAAGACCGGTCATTATAGCCGGGCCGTGGCCGGGGTGGTGTGCGCGGCAGTATGGAGTGGCTGCGGCCTGCAAGTGGCTGAATTGGATGAGAATCTTCTGGGCTCATGCGAGGCCGGTGGCAGATTGCGGTCATCTCACCCGTCAATCCGTAGTCCTCGATACCGTCTCCTGTAGTCCGCGCCCAAAACCTTTTCAGGGATTGCTTCAATGGTGGCGCGGAGGGATTCCGCTCTCGTTCCCGTGTCCAGGGAACGGAAGAATCGACAAGTCAAAGGAGTGATGACGATGACAGTGCAATGGCGCCGCTGGGCGTTCGTAGGTGTGAGTTGCATGGGGCTGGCATGGCATGGCAGCAGTCATGCAAGTGGGCCGCTGCATGACGTGTTGCAGCACCTTCCATCATGCCAATCCGCCACGTGGCTGGATGCCTGTCGCATCCATGTGCCCAATGCGGAATTCTCAGGGCCCTCGGGGGACAATCACTACCATGACGAATTTACCTGGACGCCCAGTACAGGCAGGAGGCATGGTGTCACCGAGCATATCGCTCCATGGACTTACGTCGCTGGGGCGGGCAGTGAGTTCCACAAAGGGCTCACTGCCACCACCTACGTGACCCTCTACAGTCCGGGAGACCGGATCGTGCAGAGAATGGGTGCGCTGACAGCGGCCCCCATGGACATGCGTTACACCCTTGTTGCGTACGTCAGAGGAACGACAAGGCCATCCGATGCGGCCGCCGGTCTGGTGATGCTCAAGAATGAGGCCGTAACCCTTCAATCCATCGGGTACACGCAAGCTGCACCGGGTCGTGGCGCGCCCGTACAGGCTTTCGTAAACCACCTCCTGGTACCCGCAGGTGCGGATGCCGATACGCTTGTCATTGCCTTGGGCGCGGCCGCCCGGGGTGTCGGCCCCGTGATCGTGGATGACGTGATGCTGGTACGGGCTCCTGCCGATGTGGCATGGGAGGAACTGGTGCCCGTACGGTGATGCGCGCGCTGGATAGTGGAAAGAATAGATGCGCATGCATCGCTGCCGGGGCATGGTTCTTCATGCTGCTGGTGGTTGGTGATGCTAATGCGCAGGTCGTTATTCCAGGACATCCCGGCCTGCATCGCCTGCCGGCGTGCGAGCGTGCCGGCGTCGAGCAACCATGTCATCTCATGGTACCCAATGGCCGGTTCGACGGGCCGCCCGATGACTACCGCTACTCGCATGGTTACCAGCCCTATCTGTTCTGGCAATGGCCGCACAGCGTGGCGGACCATATCGCGCCCTGGACATACATCGATTACGCGGGCACAGGGTATCCGCAGCAGGATGCAGAAGATGCCTTTCACCTGAAAAGCGTCGGTGACGTCGTCATGCAGACCGTATCGCTTCCCGTGCAGGGCCGTGGCGGGGCTACGGGTTACACCGTGCATGCCCACGTCGGCTCGTGGAGCGGCCACGTCGACGTAAGAATGGAACTGACCTTGCTGGAAGGAGACAAGGTGATTGCCACGGCAAACCGGACCTTGCAGATGCGAACGCCCAGCTACAGCGCGTCACGTGAGCTGACGGCATGGATCGGTTCTTCCGGGACAAACCATCCGACCGCGTTGCGCGTATCCATTGCCACGCAAAGTGGGTGGGGAGCAACCACGATCGATGACGTCTTCATCCTCCGGGCACCACCGGACACATTTGTCCCCGAACTACAGTTTCGCCCCGGTGACGCACGTCATCCGTGGGACCGTTGACATACCAAAGGAATGCAAATGAACAAGGACATGTTTCTCCGCAGCCTGGGCATCGTTGCCCTGGCCGTGACATGCAGCGGCGTTGCAAATGCCGCTTCAGTAATCGATCGCCTGCCCTCCTGCGAGGGCGCTTCGTGGAGCGATACCTGTCGGGTTTCCGTGCCCAACGAAACCCTGGGGGGATTTCCCGGCGATGAGCGCTGGCACGAGCCGTCATGGGGTGGGGCCTGGGAGCCGGAGAGCCCGAGGCATAGCGTGGCGCAGCACATCGCTCCGTGGATATATATCGACGGCAGCCGGGGCCGCCACCAGCAGACGGCAGCCGACGAAGTCTTCACGCTCGCACGTCAGCGCGACGGCATCAGCCAGACGATCCGGTTGCCCACGCAGGAAACGCCCGCCATGCACGACGTGGTTTATGCGGTTCGTGCCCGGATCGACGCTACGAAAGGAGAGGCTTCTGTCAGTCTGGATCTCTCCTTGTTGAAACGTGGGGCGGCTGTCGGTTCTACACAGTCGTCCGTGGTCCTGTCCCGTCCGGCCCGGGGTGGAGCGGGCGCGGGCCTGATCGGCTGGATTGTCGTACCTGCTGGCGACGATGTAGATGCGCTTAATGTGAAGCTCGCGGTGACCACGGCGAGCGCGCCGGTTACCGTCACCGAAGTATCGGTGGTGCGCATGGACGAGGCAGTAGCGGCGCAGTGGGCCAGGCAGGATTGGTGACATGACGATGCATAAGAATCAGTCACGAACACTCGCCTGGCGAGCTGCGACGGCACTCTGCATCATGTCGGCCTGGACCTGCCCTGCAATGGCCGGATCTTCGGTCTGTGCGAACGGATTGCTTCCTGATTTCAGCACCGCATGCGATCTGGGGCTCAAGAACGGCGACTTTACGATGACCGGTCGTATCGGCAGTTCGCGTGCGATTCGCTGGACGCATCTGGTGCACTGGGAAGGAACGCATCGGCGGCACAATTATGCCGGGGAATACGCAGGCCGCTGGGGCGCTGAATTGCACGCCGATGGGCATGCCCTGTGGCAGGCCGTGGCTGCCATTCCATCGCTGGATAGCCGGAGCCACTTCATCGTCCGTTATTCCGCAGGTGCGTTCGATACGGATGGCAGCCGATTGCAGGTCATCGTGATGTTGCTCGATGCGACGGGCAAGGTCATTCAGGCCCGCGATGAAGTCGTCGTGCCCGCATCGCGAACCTGGGGCCATCATGTGCTTCGCTGGGAGGTGCCGTCGGTTCCGGAAGGGGCGCAGGTCAAGCTGGCCTTCCGCCGCCAGGGCAATGATGGCGGCAAGCGACTGGTGGTCTCGGCGGTAAGTATCGCGCAAGGCAAGACACACGAATGATTCCACTCGACAAAGGATTGAACGAGATGAAAACCATGCATGCGATGGCCATGCTTGTCGCCGCCATGGCACTGGCTCCCGATGCCCGGGCCATGGGTGGCCTTCCGTATCACGCGACCTACGATGTGCCGGTGCCCAATGCGGACTTCGGCGGCGGCACGGGCGATGAATATCGTCATGATGGTGCGCTCATGCGATACAACCTTGTTGCTACCCACAGCATCGAGGAACACATCCACCCATGGGTCTATCGGGAGAAGACCGAGTCGGGACGTGTGAAACGGCATCTGGTCCAGGCATTCTCCCTGGCCAGCGCAGGCGATTACGTCATGCAGACGTTTGAACTGGGACAGCCTGAATACGTTGACCGAAAGCCTGCCCAGGGCGTGCGTTACGCGATCCGCGTGCCTTTCGGCGCGCGACATGTCGAATCGGCCATCAAGCTTCGCGTTCAATTGCGCGATGACGATAACAAGGTGCTGCTGGAGCGACAGGAGTCGTCGGCCATGGCGACTCCGGGCTGGCCACTTTCCGGCGCCATGCATCTGGAAGTGGATGCGAGCCGGTTTCCTTCTGCCCGGCATATGTCTCTCGGCATCAAGAATGCGTCTGGCTCGGAGGTCGAGCTGGGCGAGGTAACCGTGCAGCGCACGGTCACGACGCATCCGATCATCGACCTGGACTTCGACGACTGATCACTCCGCCGGGCGTACGAGGCGCAGTTCCGTGCCAAGTACGCCCGGCAGCGTGCGCAGCGTGCGCACGAGGTCGGGCAGGGCCCGCACGCGCCATGCCTCGCCCAGTTCCATGCTCGCCTGCCCGATGTCGTTGCGGTAGCCGGCCAGCATCAGTGGCGTGCGGCCACCGCGATAGCCCATCAGCGCCTGCTTCAGGTGCTTCGGGAAATCAGGCCCCACGCCATTGAGTTTCAGTGTCAGCAGGCGACCGAAATGCTCCATCGCATCGGAGAGTGAATAGGCCTTGCGTGCGCGCAGCTGGTAGCCACCGGCGAAATCATCGATGCGCAGGCCGCCTTCGATCACGATCATGTTGCCGCGCGTGAGCAGCGGTGCGGCATCGGTGAACACTTCACGGAAGAAACTGGTTTCCAGCAGGCCCGTGGCATCCTCGATCTGCACGAAGGCATCGCTGTCGCCGCGCTTGCGCATGCCGACCACCATGCCTGCCACGGTCCACGGTGTTTCAGGGCCGCGACGGAAGCGGTTGCCGCCTTCATCATCATCGTTGCGACGGGGGCGGGGCGGCTGGTAACGCTGGGGAATCTCGCCAATGGGGCAGCTGGACAACTGCGCCAGTTCGGCCTTCCACGGGTCGGTGGGATGACCTGACAGATAGTGGCCCAGCGTGGTGTGCTCGCCCTGGAGCAGTTGCTCCAGCGGCCACTCGGGCACGGAGCCAGACAGCTCGATGATGCTGGGCGCTTCGGCGTCGCCGAAGGCCGCACCGAAGATATCGACCTGGCCCGAAACGCGGTTCTTGGCTTCCTGGTCGGCCGCGCGCATCGCTTCGGGAATATGCATCACCAGCGTGGCGCGGTTTTCGCCGAGCGCATCGAGCGCACCGGACTGCACCAGCGCTTCCATCACGCGCTTGTTGAGCTTGTTCGAACCGATGCGCTGGCAGAAGTCCACGAGGCCCTTGTAGGGGCCGCGTGCCTTGCGTTCGGCGGCAATCTCTTCGCAGATGCCCTGGCCTACGCCCTTGATGGCGCCCAGGCCGTAGCGCACCACGCGCGGCTCGACGGCTTCGAACATCCACTCCGACGCGTTCACATCCGGCGGCAGCACCTTGATGCCGATGGCGCGGGTTTCGTCGAGGAAGGTCACCACCTTGTCGGTGTTGTCCATATCCGACGAAATGGTGGCCGCCATGAATTCGGCGGGGTAGTGCGCCTTCAGCCAGGCGGTCTGGTAAGAGACCAGCGCATAGGCGGCCGCGTGCGACTTGTTGAAGCCGTAGCCGGCGAACTTCTCCATGAGGTCGAAGATCGCATCGGCCTTCTCGCCGTCGATACCGTCCTTCGCGGCACCTTCGCGGAAGGTGGCGCGGTGCTTGATCATTTCCTCGGGCTTCTTCTTGCCCATGGCGCGGCGAAGCAGGTCGGCGCCGCCGAGCGTGTAACCGCCCACGATCTGCGCCATCTGCATCACCTGCTCCTGGTAGACCATGATGCCGTAGGTCTCTTTCAGGATGGGCTCGACGCGCGGATCGGGGTATTCCACCGCTTCCTTGCCGTGTTTACGGGCGCAGAAGCTGGGGATGAGGTCCATGGGACCGGGGCGGTACAACGCCACCAGCGCGATGATGTCCTCGAAACGGTCGGCCTGGGCGTCTTTCAGCATGCCCTGCATGCCGCGCGATTCGAGCTGGAAGACGGCGACGGTCTGCGCCTTCTTCAGCAGGTCGTAGACCTTGGGATCGTCGAGCGGCAGGCTCTCGATGACCAGTGGTTCCTCACTACTGGTCGCACGGCGGCGGTTGATGGCCTTGACCGCCCAGTCGATGATCGTGAGCGTGCGCAGGCCGAGGAAGTCGAACTTCACCAGGCCTACGGCTTCCACGTCGTCCTTGTCGTACTGCGTGACGACGCCTTCGCCGCTGGGTTCGCAGTACAGCGGGGCGAAGTCGGTGAGCGGGGTGGGCGCGATCACCACGCCACCGGCATGCTTGCCGGCATTGCGGGTGAGGCCTTCCAGGCTCAGTGCCAGGTCGATCAGCGTGCGCGATTCTTCTTCGTTCTCGTAGAGGTCGCAGAATTCCTTGACGATGCGGTCCGGCTCTTTCTTTGCCTTTTCGGAGCGGCCGAGCGCGCATGAAAGCGTCAGATCGAGTGGACGCGGCGGAATCAGCTTGGCGATACGATCAACCTGGCCATAGCCCATGCCGAGCACGCGACCGGAGTCGCGCAGCACGGCCTTGGCCGCCATGGAACCATAGGTGATGATCTGGCTGACATGGTCGCGGCCGTATTTGCGCGACACGTAGTCGATCACCTCGTCGCGGCGATCCATGCAGAAGTCGATGTCGAAGTCGGGCATCGACACGCGTTCAGGGTTCAGGAATCGCTCAAACAGCAGCTCGAACTGGAGCGGATCGAGGTCGGTGATCTTCAGCACCCAGGCCACCAGCGAACCGGCACCCGAACCACGGCCCGGACCCACGGGGATGCCGTTCTGCTTACCCCAGTTGATGAAGTCCGCCACGATCAGGAAGTAGCCGGGAAAGCCCATCCGGATGATGACGTCCACTTCGCGGTCAAGGCGGGCCTGGTAGTCCTCGCGTGTCTTGCCCGGAGCGATGGGGTTCGCCGCCAGGCGCTCTTCCAGGCCCATCTGGGCCTGTTCGCGAATGAAGGTGTCGAGAGTGTGGCCCTCGGGCACCGGGAAGTTCGGCAGATAATAGGTGCCGAATTCCAGTTCGAGGTTGCAGCGCTTGGCCAGCTCGATGGTATTTTCGAGCGCCTCGGGAATGTCGGCGAACAGCTCCGCCATGTCTTCAGGCGACTTGAAATACTGTTCTTCACTGAAGTCGCGCGGGCGCTTGGGATCGGCCAGCACGCGGCCCTGGTTGATACAGGTGCGGGCCTCGTGCGATTCGAAGCCCGAGCGTTCCAGGAAGCGCAGGTCGTTGCTGGCGATCACCGGCAGTTCGTGCTCGCCGGCCAGTGCCATGGCGGCGCGCACCCAGTTTTCCTCGTTCTCGCGTCCGGTGCGGGTGAGTTCGAGGTAGAGCCTTTCGGGGAAAAGGCGGCGCAGGAAACCCAGGCGACCCGAGGCGGCAGAGAGGCCGGCACCGAGGGCCACGCGCGCCAGTTCGCTTTCGCGGCCGACGATGGCGATCAGTCCATGGACAGCGTCCGGGGTGAGCCAGCTGGCATCGACCAGGGCGCGTCCGCTGCCCTGGCCTTCACGCCATGCCCGCGAGACCAGGCGCGACAGGTTGAGGTAACCGTCGCGGTTCTGGCATATCAGGGTGAGCCGCCAGGGGCGCGGATCGTCCGGACTGGACACCCAGAGGTCGCAGCCGCCGATGGGTTTGATGCCGGCCGCCGTGCACTGCTTGTAGAACTTCACCAGGCCAAACATGTTGCTGTCGTCCGTAAGGGCGACAGCCGGCATGCCCGCGCGCGCGCAGGCGGCGATCAGCTGTTTGATGCGGATCGTCGAGTCGACCAGCGAATATTCGCTGTGCAGGTGGAGATGGGCGAAGCGGACTGACATGAACGGCGCCGGTGTAGGCCATTGGAGAGGCTAACCGGGCGAGGGGGGCGGGGCAAGAATTGACAGGACCGAAAAACGGCCCTGCCGGGTGATTCGGGTGTGGTTTCCCGAATCTCAGCGCATGTGCGCCTCGGGATGGTCGATGAACCAGAGGCCGGCGAACAGCTTGGCGTCGATGGAAAAGCCTTCGGCGGCGCGGTCGAACAGCCATTTGCCGGCTTCGGCGCGCGGCACTTCGTGGACGATGATGTTTTCGGTCTCGTCGCCACCGCCCTGGCCGACCTTCACCAGGTCCCAGGCGCGGGCGAAGGCGATCATCTCGGTGCTCATGCCCGATGACGACGGGCCCTCGTGAACGAACTCGATGCGGCCACAGGCGTAGCCGGTTTCTTCTTCCAGTTCGCGCTTGGCGGCCACCAGCACGTCTTCATCTTCCGCGCCGGCCAGGTCACCGACGAGGCCGGCCGGCATCTCGATCGTGTTTTTCAGGATCGATACACGGTATTGCTCGACGAAGATGACCTTGTCCTCGGGTGTGACGGCCAGGATGATCACGGCGCCCCCGGGGTTGTTGCGCTCCACGTACTCCCACCGGCCGCGCTTCTTCAGCGTGAGCCACTTGGCCTTGTGCAGGGTTTCTTCCGGCAGGCTGGCGTCGTCGGGGATCGGCGAGGCATGGGGAAGGGGGCTGTGCTGCATGGGCGGCTCCGGATGGGGGCAATCCCCGGAAGGGTAGCGCGAGCATGTGACGTTCGCCTATCGCCCTTGCAGAAGCCCGCCTAGCGCGCTACCCCGTGCGCCGTCGTCATTCCGGTCGCGCGCAGGCGCGCTCCTACAGGGGGCGCGCAAGGCCTGTGGCAGGGGCAGGCTCTTTGTAGGAGCGCGCCTTGCGCGCGACCTCGTGCGCCGCCGTCATTCTGGTCGCGCGCAGGCGCGCTCCTACAGGAGGGCGCGCAGGCGGGTGCGGGTCAGGGGACCGAAGCGGATGCGTTCACATAGTTCGTCGATCGCCACGGCATCGCCCTGGCGGCGGCTCAGTGCATCGGCTGTTTCCGCTACCGCGATGTCCAGTGCGATGCGTGTCAGACGGCGGCACAGCAAGGCCTGTTCGGCATGCTCACGCAATCGCGCGGCGCAGGCGGCAGCACCGCGGATGCGCAGGTAGGGCACCTCGTCGATGCGTTCGAGCACGGCATCGAGGCTGCCGAAATGAGCGAGCAACGCCGCTGCCGTCTTCGCGCCGATGCCCGGTACGCCGGGAATGTTGTCCACGGCATCGCCGCAGAGCGCAAGGTAATCGGCAACCTGATGCGGATGAACGCCCATGCGCTCGAACACGCCGGCAGGTCCCCAGCGCACGTTCTTCGCGAAATCCCATTGCTCGTCGTATTCACCGAGCAACTGGCCGAAATCCTTGTCCGCCGACACGATCACGCCACGGAACCCATGCGAGCGCAGGCCCCACAGCGCGCTACCGATCAGGTCATCGGCTTCGTACTGGTGATCGTTGAGCACCGTAAGGCCGAGCGCCGCCGTGATCTCCCGGCACAGCACGAACTGCCGCTCAAGATCGGGCGGCGGCAGTTCGCGATTGGCCTTGTAAAGCGGATAGATTGCATTACGGAACGACGTCGTGAGCGACGCATCGAATGCCACGGCGATGTGCTCCGCGCGGCTGCGTTCGAGCAGCTCACAGAGAAAACGCGTGAAACCATGCACGGCATTGACCGGATGGCCGTCGTGGTCGTGGAACTCGTCCGGCATGGAGTGCCAGGCGCGGAAGATGTAGAGGCTGCCGTCCACCAGGTGGACGAGGGAATCACCGCTCACGGCGCCCATTCGCTCACGATGTCGTCGAACGCGGGGCGCTCGCGCTCGGGCGCCTGCATGGCCGGCGTGCCGATGTGGAGGAAGCCCACGACCTGTTCGCTCTTCTTCAGGCCCAGCAGCTTCGCGACTTCGCGATCGTAGGCCGCCCAGCCCGTGAGCCACTGCCCGGCAAAGCCGAGTGCCTGCACGCCGAGCATCAGGTTATAGGCCACGCAGCCTGCGGTGATCTGCTGCTCCAGTTCGGGCACCTTGCTGTCGCCGTCGATCTTCGCCGTGACGATAAGTACAAGGGGCGCGTGTTCGTAGCGATTGCGTTCCTTCTCGCGCTTGGCGTCGGAGATGTCGGGGTTGGCCTCGACAGCACGCTTTGCCAGGCGAAGGCCGAACTCGCGCTTGGCGTCGCCACGAAGGATGCGGATGCGAAAGGGATCGAGCTTGCCGTGGTCCGGTACGCGGATCGCAGCGTCGATGAGGCGGCGAAGCGTCGCGTCGTCCGGCGCAGGCTCGGTGAGCTGACGTGACGGGACCGAGCGGCGCTCGAGGAGGAAGTCGAGGGGGGATGTGCTCATCCCCCCATCTTAACCCGCTCAGCGCGCCGAGGGCGGCGGTGGATGCGAACCCGGAGGCGGCGGCCCCATGCCCGGCGGCGGAGGCGGCGGGGGCAGGGCGTCGTTGGGGCCGATGTTGTCGACCCACTGGCGGCGCTGTTCCGGCGTCTGGCTGTGCCACTTCTGGATGATCGCCTGGCGCTGGTCGGGCGACAGGTTATTGAAGCGCTCGAAAGCGTCGTGCAGCTTCTGGCGCTGCTCCGGCGTGAGGTCCTTGAACTTCTCGCGGTTGGCGCGTGCCTGGGCACGTTCTTCCGGCGTCATCTTCTGCCAGTGGTCGATCCGGTCGCGGATCTCGGTCCGCTTGTCGTCCGGCAGGTCGCGCCACTGCAGGGCCTTGCCGAGGAACCGCGACTTCTTGTCGGACGGAAAACCGTCCCAGTCCTGCTGGAGCGGCTTCAGGACATCCTGGTCGCGAGCGGTCAGGTCTTTCCAGGCGCGCGGCGGCGGCAGGGGGCCCTGCGGCATCTGCATGCCCTGGTGGGGCGGCGGGTGATCCTGGGCGCCCGCCGCCACAGGTGCGGCAAGGGCAAGCAGGAGTACGGCGCTGGCGGTGAGACGACGCATGACGATCACTTGCGCTGCGCCGCCGAGGGGGCGTCGGCGTAGGCCAGCCAGCTGTAAAACTGCAGGTTCTGGTACAGCGTCGGATCGGCGCTGTCGGCGTCCGGTGGCAGGTCGTTCGGCTCGTTGTCCATGGCTTGGCTGATTGCCGTGGGCTCGCCGGCCGTGCCACCACCGCCGGGCTGCCAGACGATGAGCGACGCCAGGGCGGCCATCGCGAAGGCACTCGCGGGAATCAACAGGCGTCGGGCGATGGACTCGCGCGGGCCGGCCAGCGCCGTGCGGCGGGCCGCCCGGAGGCGTCCGGCCATCGCCGGGTCGACATCACGGCTGGCGCGCAGGTAGAGATCCCGGGCGCGACGTTCGAGGTTCCGATCGTTCTGGCTCATCGCCATGCCTCCAGTTGGTCGCGCAGCGCATGCATCGCGCGCGAAAGGTGTGTCTTGACGCTGCCGTCGGAGCAACCCATCGCGGCGGCGGTTTCAGCGACGTCGAGGCCTTCCATCACGCGGAGGGTGAAAGCCTCGCGCTGGCGCCTGGGCAGCCGGCGCAGGGCTTCGACGATGTCGCCATAAGCTTGTGAATCCTGCAGGCGGGCGGAAGGGTCGGGCGCGTCGTCAGCCGGGTCCCAGCTGGGAAGCTCGTCACCTTCGTCGTCGCGACCGCCACCGATCCAGCCGACGATGATCGAACGGACCTTGCGGCGGCGCTGCAGGTCGACGATGCGGCGGCGCAGAATGCCCCAGAACAGCGGGGTCCACTCGCCGGCCGGCTTCTCGCCGTAATGCCTCACGAGGCGGAGCATGGCGTCCTGCACGGCGTCCATCGCGTCGTCACGGTTGCCCAGGTGGATTTCCGCCATGCGCCAGGCCCGGCGCTCGATGCCCGCCAGGAAGGCGTTCATGTTCGCGGGAACGTCGCGGATGTCCTCGAGGGAGGTGGTGTCGAGCGCCAACGAGCCGTTCACGGCGTCGTCCGTTTCGTCAGTCTTGCCATCCTCGTGCTCCATAACGCCTTGGTTCACTCCGCTAAACGCGATCGGCGAGCGCCGGTTGACGGGATTTCTTGCGGTTTATGGTGCGGGTATCGCCATTTACCTGCCATGAAAGTCAGCTGCGAGGCCGTTTGATGGGCAGGGCGGTGATGGCGGCAAGCAATGCGCCGGCGATGAAAAGCCCAAGATCGGACGGATCCAGGGCCAGTCGTGCCAGGGCCAGCAGCATACCGGGGCCGGCGTCGGAGATGGCCTGGGCGAAGCTGACGTTCATCATGCCGGAAATGGTCGCCGCGGCGACCAGGCAGGAGGTATAGGTAGCGGCCACCAGGGTGGCCAGGGCGGCCAGGCTGGCTCCCACGGCGCCTTCCATGCTCAGCCAGCGACGCACCACCAGGCCCAGCAGCCAGCCCGCAGGAAGGGCCAGCGCGGGCAGCGCACGGCCGAACATCATGGCAGGCACCATCCACAGGGCACCGGCAGCAAACCCGAACATGATGGCGCACACGGCGCCGAACAGCAGGCTGGCGAGGCGGCGGAGGCTGTCAGCCGCCATGGGTCGGGCTCGGGTGGGGCATGGAGGGGGAGGTCCGGGCAAAGCGGGCATCATAGCGGCTGCCAGCCCGTCATGCCCTTGAGCAGGGCAGGCGCAGCCCCGACCTTGGCGGTAAGCGCTTACGGCAGGCTCCGTGCGGGCGCATAATTACCGACTTTGCGGCCGCAGTGCGGCCCTCTACAGGATTCTCATGAGTGGTTTCAGCCTCAGCAGCGAGCCCTTCACCCTGGAGCGCGACTGCCCGGCAGTCATGGTGCCTCAGGGCGAGACGGTGACGCTCCCGGCCGGGCAGATCGGCTACATCACCCAGGCCCTGGGCGGCAGTTTCACCGTGTATGTCGAGGGCAACCTGTTCCGCATCGCCGGCAACGACGCCGATGCCCTGGGCAAGGAACCGCCGCGGCCCATCGAGCTGCCGGACGATGCCTCGGACGACGACGTGGAAAAGCTGGTGTGGCAGCAGCTGCGCACCTGCTTCGATCCTGAGATTCCCATCAACGTGGTCGAGCTGGGCCTGGTCTACGACGTCAGCCTGGAAACCAGCGAAGAGGGCGGACGCAAGGCCTACGTGAAGATGACCCTGACCGCGCCCGGTTGCGGCATGGGCGACATCCTCGTGGACGACGTGCGCACCAAGCTGGAAATGATCCCCACGGTGATCGAGGCCGACGTCGACCTCGTGTTCGATCCGCCCTGGAATCACTCCATGATGTCGGACGCCGCCAAGCTCGAGACCGGCATGCTCTGATCCGCCGGCCGGCCCTCGGCCGGTGCGTCGATGAGCTGTGCATGCAGGGATGCGCCGTAGATGGCGACGGCGCGGATGTTCGCATCCGACCAGAAACAGGCGGGCAGGTGGCCTGCATGGACCTCGACATCCAGGTGGAAGTGAGCGTCCAGCTCCAGCGCCTTGATGGCGGTCACGATCTCATCCTGGCGCGGGCGCAGTGCATCGAGCAGCTCGCGCAGTGCCGTGTCGGTGGTGTACGTGCGCTGCTCGGGCATGCGCAGGCACCAGCCATGGGCGCGGCGCTGGTTGATTGCCGTGTCGTCCAGGTCGCCTTTCTGCCAGGTATGCGCGGCCTCCAGGCCGAGCTGGTCCTTCAGGTGGTCGACGAGATGGCGGTCGGAAGTAAGCCGGAAGGACGCGCGTACACGTGGCGCGCGCTGGCGCAGGTCGGCGTCAGGTAGTGATGCATCGGTCATGACCATTCCCCTTAACCGGCAAGTTCATGCGCCGGCGATGTGTCTAGCATCGCTTTTTTCAGGCTACTAGGGAAATCCCTAGGTAGTCGTTCGCGATAACTTGCGCTAGGTTGGCAAGGACCGTCGGCGGGGAGGCTGACGGTTGGCTCCGTGGGGCATCGACGCAACGTATCGCCGATCCCTTGTTCCGGTCCGCACCGCTGTAGCGAGGACTCAGGGAAGAAGGCGGCGCATTCCGATCAGCGCGGGGTTTGCTGATTCTGTACGGGCTTCGCGCCATCCGGCGCGACTTTCATATCGTTTCGGAATGTGGTCCGCCGACCGCAATGGTTTCGTGCGGCCCTTTCCAGGAGGAGGAACGTAATGGCACGTCATGTTCGCTTGAAACTCCTTGTCGCCTCGCTGGCGATCGCAGGAACGTCGATCGCCTCGGCGGCATCGGAGCAGGCACTGCAGGCGCAGAACCTGGGCGCCGCACCGGTCTCGCAGCTTGCTGCGAAGCTGGGCCTGTCCTCGGACAACGGCTTCGTTGCCAAGGCATCGGCGCCTACCGTCCGCGGTACGCAGACCGTCCGCATGCAGCAGACCTTCAAGGGTGTGCCGGTCTTCGGTCACACCGTCGCCGTGGAACAGGATGCCCAGGGCAATGCCCTCGTCGCCAGCGGCGTGGTCTCGTCCGACCTGCAGGTCGATATCGCTTCGGTGTCGCCGAAGCTCGATCAGTCCCGCGCCGTGGCTGCGCTGGTCCGCAACTCCATCGCACTTACCTCGGCAAAGCCGGAAAACGCCAAGGCTGACCTCTACGTCTATCCGCAGGACGGCGCTCCGGCCCGTCTGGTCTATCTCACCTCGTTCGTGATCGGCGGCGACCATCCGTCGCGCCCGACCGCTTTCGTCGATGCCAACACCGGCGAGATCATCTCGCAGTGGGACGGCCTGACCTACGCCAATGCCACCGGTCCCGGCGGCAACCAGAAGACCGGTCAGTACACCTGGGGTGCCAACGGCCTGGCCTATCTGGACGTGACCCAGTCGGGCACGAGCTGTACGGCGCAGAACGCGAACGTGCGCACGTACAACATGAACAAGGCGACGTCCGGCACCGGCACGCTGTGGACCTTCACCTGCCCGAACTCCAGCGGCGATGCCATCAACGGCGCCTATGGTCCCATCAACGACGCTCACCACTTCGGTGGTGTGGTGCATGACATGTACCAGGCCTACAACGGTGCGCCGCCGCTGAACATGGTGCTGGTGATGAAGGTGCATTACGGCACCAACTATGAGAATGCCTTCTGGGACGGCAGCTCGATGACCTTCGGCGACGGCGCCAGCACGTTCTACCCGCTGGTGGCGCTCGATGTGACCGGTCATGAAATCAGCCATGGCTACACGGAACAGAACTCCAACCTGACCTACAGTGGTCAGTCCGGTGGCATGAACGAGGCCTTCTCGGACATGGCAGGTGAAACGGTGGAGTACTTCGACCGCAACGGCCAGAACGACTGGCTGGTGGGTGCCGAGATCTTCAAGGGCAACGGTGCGCTGCGTTACATGTGCAACCCGACCCAGGATGGTCGCTCGATCGACAACGCCGCCAACTACACCAGCAGCCTCGACGTGCACTACTCCTCGGGTGTGTACAACAAGGCGTTCTGCCTGCTCGCCAAGACCAGCGGCTGGAACACGAAGACCGCGTTCCAGGCGATGGCCCGCGCGAACAAGCTCTACTGGCAGGCCAACAGCACCTTCAACAGCGGTGCATGCGGCGTGGAAACGGCGGCCAATGACCTTGGCTTCACCAAGGCTGACGTTACGGCTGCTTTCGCTGCCGTGGGCGTGAGCTGCTCGGGTGGTACCGGCGGCACCGTGCTGCTGAACCAGACCGGCCTCGCCGGTTCGGCCAACCAGGAGCTGAGCTACTCGGTGAACGCAGCGGCGGGTACCCTCGTCGTCACGATCAACGGTGGCACCGGTGACGCCGACCTGTACGTGCGTCGCGGCGCTGCCCCGACCACGTCGACCTACGACTGCCGTCCGTACGTTGCCGGCAACAACGAGACCTGCACCCTGACCGTGTCGACTCCCGGCACGTACTACATCAAGGTGCGCGGCTACTCGGCCTTCACCGGCGTGACGCTGAAGGCAGTCCAGTAAGCACAAGCGTCATCTCTGCAGTGCGACAAAGCCCGGGCAGGGATGCCCGGGCTTTTTACACCCCCGTGCGTAGGAGCGCGCCTCGCGCGCGACCCTTTGATACGTGGCGTCTCCGAACAAGAGAGCCTCCCTACCGAAGGTGTGGGAGCTGATCGCATCGGCGATGTAGCGCTCCGTAGGAACGCAGCCCGTGTGGTGTTTCGCTCCGTAGGAAAGGCTCGCCTGTCGGCCTCGCACTCGGCGCGTGAGCGTGGTGGCGAACGAGGCGACGGGGGCGGCCCTTGTCGCTCCGGCCTACGGTGTCCCTCGGGAAAGGAGGAGCCGCTGCGTGGCTCAGTGTCTTATGGCTTACGCCCCTTCGGGCCCGGAGAGCGGGCGGGGTTTTTCGACTCGGCTCCTGCCTCGGCGAAAAAGGCCGGCCTTCCTGGCCGGCCCCGCTACGCGGCCTTATCCGCCCGCTCCCCTCACCTCCATCAAGTCGCGCCAAGGGCCGCCCCCGCCGCCTCTCCCCTCGTCGCGGCAGCTTGTTGTAGGAGCGCGCCTGCGCGCGACCGGTTATCGCGAACATCATCATCGTTTCGATATCACCGGTCGCGCGCAAGCACGCTCCTACAACGCCACTACTAAAGGGGTGGGAGCGGATCGCATCCGCGATGGGTGCTCGCGAACGCGCATCAATCGCCCCATAGCCATCGCCGACACGGTCGGCTCCTGCCCCTTAGGTAGCCAGCGCAGATCTACCCATGGCGTTGCTGACGCCCTGTAGGAGCGCGCCTGCGCGCGACCGGTTGTTGCGAACATCTTCATCGTTTCGATATCACCGGTCGCGCGCAAGGCGCGCTCCTACAGGGGAGCGGTGTTGCAGGATGGGGCGCCGACCGCCTGCCTGGCGCGGGCAGGGCTGCGTGGGTGACAAATGTCGTATCGGCGATGAACGAGCTTCATCGCTGTGTTGAAAGACAAGCCGATATCCGATGCACTGAGGTTGCTAGGATGGCGGGCATCCCTATGGAGCCCTTCCCATGTCTTACCGCGCCGCCCCCGACCGTTACGATAACCTCATGCCTTACCGCCGCTGTGGCCGCAGCGGTATCGATCTGCCTGCCATTTCGCTCGGCCTGTGGCAGAACTTTGGCGGCACCGATGTCTTCGAGACCGGCCGCGCCATCCTGCGTCGTGCCTTTGATCGCGGCGTCACGCATTTCGACCTGGCCAACAACTACGGTCCGCCCGCGGGATCGGCCGAGGAAAACTTCGGGCGTGTTCTCGCCACCGACTTCGCGCCGTATCGCGACGAGCTGATCATTTCCACCAAGGCCGGCTGGGATATGTGGCCCGGTCCGTATGGTGGCATCGGCGGCAGTCGCAAATACCTCATTGCCAGCCTCGACCAGTCGCTGAAGCGCATGGGCCTGGACTACGTGGATATTTTTTACTCGCACCGCGTGGACCCGACCACGCCGCTGGAAGAGACCATGCGTGCGCTGGCGCATATCCATCGCCAGGGAAAGGCCTTGTACGTCGGCATCTCCAGCTACTCGCCCGAACTCACCCGCAAGGCCGCCGCCATCCTTGCCGACGAGCGCGTGCCGCTTTTTATCCACCAGCCGAACTACTCCATGTTCAATCGCTGGATCGAGGATGGCCTGCTCGATACGCTGGATGATCTCGGTACCGGTTGCATCGCATTCTCGCCGCTGGCGCAGGGCCTGCTCACCTCGAAGTACCTCGGTGGCGTGCCCGCCGATGCACGTGTCACGCGTGATGGCTCGTTCCGCAAGGACATGTTGAGTGACGAAAATCTCCAGCGTATCCGTGCACTCAACGCCATCGCCGAGCGTCGCGGCCAGACGCTGGCGCAGCTGGCCATTGCCTGGGTGCTGCGCGATCCGCGTGTTACCTCTGCATTGATCGGCGCGCGCACCGTCGAGCAGCTGGACAATTCGCTGGATGCCGTAAAGCAGCTGTCGTTCTCCGCAGAAGAACTCGCGGAAATCGACCGCCATGCCACCGATGGCGGCACCGACCTCTGGCGCGAATCCGCCGTTCTCCAATCACGTTGACTGTAGGAGCGCGCCTTGCGCGCGACCGGGCATGCAATATACCCCTTCGCGCGCAAGGCGCGCTCCTACAACGGCCGGTGTCGCCAGGACCGGGCCACTGGCGCGAATCCTCATCCGCCGACCAGATACAAGTCGACCACCTAAAGACTGTAGGAGCGCGCCTCGCGCGCGACCGTTTACCCTCAAGCGGGCAAGTCCACATCGCGCAGGTTGGCTTGCCGGCACGAACTCACGGGTGGCAGTGATCGCCGAGCGAATCGCACACATCTAACGTGGATGGTCCATTTATAAAGGACCATCCTCATGCGCTGTCCGTTTGCCGTCGTCGTGATCCTTGCTCTGGGCACTTTCAGTCAGGGCGCCTTATCGTCCACCCGCTACATCGTCCGGTTCTCCAGCCCGCAGTCCGTCTCCGAAACAAAACCACCAGGAAAACGCGTCCGGCGATCGGTGGCGCCGACCCAAGACGTCGCCGCGAGGCGGCTCAGATCACTCGGCGCCGATGCGGCGGTATACGAACAAGAGGTGGCCGATGCCGACGCACTTCGCGCACTTCCCGGCGTCGTTTCCGTCGAAGAGGACCGTCGCCTGCAGCTCACGGCCGTGACCGATCCGCTCTGGCGCCGCCAGTGGTACATGCACGATCCACGCTACGGCACGGATGCGGAAGTGGCCTGGCGTTACACACAGGGCGAGGGCGCCGTGGTGGCTGTCGTCGATTCCGGCATCGTTTCCCATCGGGAATTCGAAGGACGCCTGTTGCCCGGTTATGACTTTCTGTCCGACGCGCAGGAGGCTCGCGACGGGGACGAAAGGGATGCCGATCCCACCGACGAAGGCGATTGGCGCGATCCGGGTGAGTGCGGATCGCTCGTGGCGCATCCGTCGTCCTGGCATGGCACGCATGTGGCGGGACTCGCGGTCGCGCGTGGGGACAATAGCTACGGTGTTGTCGGCGTGGCTCCGGGGGCGATGTTGTTGCCGGTTCGTGCCGCGGGCATGTGCGGTGCCTGGACATCCGACGTGGTCGATGCCATCACCTGGGCGTCGGGTGGGGACGTGGAGGGTGTGCCTCCGGTCGAGCGGCGGGCCGATGTGATCAATCTCAGCCTGGGTGGTCCCGGTGCATGTGGTGAGGCGTTTGCTTCGGCCATCGCCGCCGCACAGGCGAGGGGGAGCGTCATCGTCGTCGCGGCGGGCAACAATGGCGTCAAGGCATCCACTTTCTCACCGGCTAACTGCCCGGGCGTCATTTCGGTGGGTGCGCTGGCGCGCGATGGCAGCCAGGCGTGGTACTCCAACCATGGCGACGGGTTGACGCTATCCGCACCGGGCGGCTCGAAGTCAGGCATCCGTCGGGACGATATCGTGTCCACGCTCGATCTTGGCCGCACGTCTGCAACGCGCCCGGTGTTCGGCTACCTGGCGGGTACGTCGATGGCCGCGCCGCAGGTGGCGGGGCTGGTGGCACTCATGCGCTCGGCCGATCCGCAGATCAGCGTAGAGGAGGTAAGGCAGCAACTGGTGGACAACGCGCGGCCCGTGCAGGGGCGCTGTCCGAAGGGCTGTGGCGCTGGCGTCATGGATGCCGGCGCCACCGTGGATGCCGTGGTCGAGGACCGGGCGCGTCGCGAGGCGACGCGCTGAATCAGACGGCTTCGAAGCGGTTGGCGTCGCGGTTCTTGCGCACCGTCTTCGGGTCCCACACGCGGCCGTTCATGGCGATGTACACGCCATCGGACAGTGTCTGCACGGCGCCGACGGCGCAGCCGATGTTGAACACGGCGTCAGAGCCCTGGAAGCGGGCGGGGTTCAGGGCACCGGTGAGCACGATGACCTTGCCCGGAATGCCTTCGAGCACCTTCGCCGTTTCCACCATGGTGTCGGTGCCATGGGTGACCAGTACGTGGCGGTGCGGCTGGGCCTCGATGGTGCTGCGCATGAGGGCGCGGTCTTCGTCGGTGACGTGGAGGCTGTCCTTGCGCAGGATGGGGATCACGTCGAAACGGAATGCCACGCCCAGCTGGGTGAGGATCTCACCGATCTGCGGCGAGCCGATCTGGTAGTCGGACTTGTCGTCGAAGTAGACCTTGTCGATCGTGCCGCCGGTGGTGACGATGGTGAGATGCTGCATGGGCTGACCTGGGACTGGCGTGGAGCGGGGCGGCCATTCTACATGGCCGCCCGCACCTTCCGGGCGCAGGGTGTCGCCGGCCGGTCGTACGCCAGCGTGGCGTCGTCGTCGGTGTGGGGCAGCGACAGCCGGTCCAGGCCCCGTGCAATAAAGCGACGGCAGGCCGCCAGCGGGCGATCATCGCCTGCCGCTTCTCCCCAGCCGGCCGAGCGCACCAGCAGGGCCGCAGCCATGCTCCGGGCCAGCGTGAAGGCGATGCCGCGAGCCGAGGCCTCGAGTGCGCCACGGTCCGAGGCGGTATCGGCGAGCAGCGATTCGGTGGCGTCCAGCGCCGCATGGATAGGCCGCAAGGCGGTCGAGCCGGCCGGCACCAGAGTGGCCACGGTTTCTCTCAAGGCAGGAAGGCCTCCGGCGCTGAGGGTTCGCAGCATGTCCAGGGAGAGCACGTTGGTGGTGCCTTCCCAGATGGCGTAAACCTGCGCGTCGCGAAGCAATTGGGGCAGGCCGGTGTCCTCGATATAGCCGGCACCACCGAAGCATTCCAGGGCTTCGGACACGACGGCGATGGATGACTTGGCCGTCCACAGCTTGGCCAGCGGAGTAAGCAGGCGAAGCAGGGCGGTTTCACGGGGAGAGGCTTCGCCCTGTTCGCTGCGACCCAACAGGTCGGCGACGAAGAACGCGAGCGAGAACGCGCCTTCGAACTCGGCCTGCATGTCGGCCAGGGTACGTGCGTGCAACGGCTGGTCGATGAGATACGCACCGAAGGCCTGGCGCCGATGGGCATAGTCGCGGGCCAGCGAGATTGCCCGGGCCATGCTGGCGACGGCGCACACGGCGTTCCAGGTGCGTGTGATGTTCAGCATGGGCGTCACCTGCCTTACGCCATGTTCGAGCGGTCCGACCGGTGTCGCGGGCAGGCCGTCGAGATGAATTTCAGCGGTGGGAAGCTCGTGCGTACCGAGTTTTTTCTTAAGCCGGTCGATGGTGATGCCGCGCCAGGCGCCGTGTTCGTCCTTCGTTTCCACGTAGAACAGGGCCAGGGCGGCGGTGCCTTTGCCAGCTCCCTCGGGGCGGGCCAGCGCCAGCGCAGCCTCACCCACGACGGCCGAGCTGAACCACTTGCGGCCGTACAGGCGCCACTGGCCGTCGGGATCGCGACGGGCCACGGTCTCCGTCTGGCCGACGTCCGAGCCACCATGGGTCTCCGTCATCCACTGACCGGACAGCCAGAAGGTGGCGGGATCGCGGCTGAGGAAATGGGGCAGGGCGCGGTCCATCAGTGCCTGCCCGCCTGCCGCGCGGATGGCCGTGGCGGCGCCGTCGGTCATCGCCAGCGGGCAGCAGTAGAACTCACTGGCCGGGTGATACAGATAGACGCGGGCGAACTGTTCCGTTCGCGCCCAGGGCGTCGAGGCATGGCCAGCGGCCAGTACGCCGTGCCGTGTGGTGAGGGAGGGGCCTTCTTCCCAGGCCGGCGTCAGGGCAATGCGATCGACGCGGGCGCCCCAGGCATCCCAGTTCGTGAGGACCGGTTCGGTGCGCGGCGTGCGCTGCCTGCGCTCCCAGGCATGGACGGCGTAGTCGCCCAGGGCGACGAGATCGGGAGTGGTGGTGGCGAACCGCTCATCGGGCAACGTGCGTGCGAGCCAGGCGCCGAGCACGCGGTCGTTGCGGAACGGGTGGGCCAGTCGCGGCGAGTCCTGAAGGAATCCCATCGTGCGGTCCTCTTCGTCGGTATCCGCGATCTAGCCTGCACCGCCGTGCAACGGAGGTCGAGACGCTGCGCAGCATTGGCGCAGGACGCGCCAGCGCGCCGCCGGCCATTCAGCGTCGGCGACGGACGCCGGCACCGAGCGTGCCGATAAGGAGCAGGGTAAAAAGGATCTCCAGCACGGCAAGCCAGCGGTCAGCCGTGGAGCTCCACACCTCCGATACGCCGTGGCAGAAATAGAACAGCGAAAGGATGCCCACCCACAGCAAGGCGCGGATGACGTTGGGCAGGGCCAGCAGCGGGAGCAGCAGCGGCGGTACCGTAAGCGCGAAGGCGACCCAGCGCGGAATGGATACCGGCGCGTAGAGCGAATACCACAGCACCTGGACCACCAGCAGGGCGGCCCAGGCGATGAGTCCGGTCTTCTGCGTGGCCGTGAGCGGCGACGTCACGCCGGCGTGCCCAGGCGGCGGGCGACATCCGCCAGTCGCTTGCCAAGCGCACGCGCCAGTTCGCGTTCAGCCTCGGAAATGGGCTGGTCGCCTCGGTGCCCGGCGACATGGCTGGCCCCGTACGGCGTGCCGCCGCTGGTGGTGCTGCTGAGGGCAGGTTCCGTGAAGGGGATGCCGACCAGCAGCATGCCGTGGTGAAGCAGGGGCAGGGCCATCGACAGCAAGGTGGATTCCTGTCCGCCATGCATGGTGCTGGTGGACGTGAACAGGGCGGCCGGTTTGCCGGCGAGCGCCCCCGAGGCCCATTCCGCACCCGTGGTGTCGAGGAAATGCTTCAGTGGCGCCGCCATGTTGCCGAAGCGCGTGGGGCTGCCCATCGCCATGCCCACGCATTCGATCAGGTCGGCCCGCGAGACATACGGCGCACCTTCTTCTGGCTCGGGCGGCATGGCCGTTTCGGTGACCGGCGCCACCGGAGGCACCTGGCGCAGGCGGGCGCGCATGCCCGGCACTTCCTCGATACCGCGCGCCAGCAGGCGGGCGAGCTGGGCCGTGTGGCCCGTACGGCTGTAGTAGAGTACGAGTACGTCGTGGGACATGGATGGTCGCCTTTTCGAAGGCGCTAGTCTCGCAGAACTGCCACACGTTCCCAATCGTTCGGGAAGATAAGGATGGACATGCGCTTGCGTTTCGATCGGGATCGCGCCCTCAGCTTCACTCGTTTCACCTGGTCGCGTTTCCTCGACGACAAATGCTTCGAGACGGCCGGCGCGCTTTCCTACACCACGCTGGTCTCGCTGGTGCCGTTGACGGTGGCGGTGTTCGCCATCCTGTCGGCGTTTCCCGTGTTTGCCGAATGGCGCGGCAGCATTGCCGACTATGCCTTCCGCAACTTCGTGCCGGCCACGGGCGCGAAGATCCAGGAATACATGCTCGCCTTCGCCGACAAGGCGAGCCAGCTCACGGGCATCTCCGTGCTGGTGATGCTGTTCAGTGCCGTCACCATGATGATCAGCATCGAAGACCGCCTGAACCGTATCTGGCGCGTGCGCAAGCCCCGCGGCTGGACATCGCGCCTGCTGCTGTACTGGGCCGCGCTCACGCTGGGGCCTATCCTCGTGGTGGGTGGCCTCGTCTTGTCGTCCTATCTCACTGCCCTGCCCATGCTGCATGCGGCGGCGGATCAGATCGCCACGCAGAGCACCCTGCTGAATTTCGTGCCGTTCGGCATTACGTTCGTGACGCTGTTGCTCATGTATACGATGGTGCCGAACCGGCGCGTGTCGTGGCGGCATGCCGCCATCGGTGCGCTGCTGGGTGCCGTGCTCTTCGAGATCGCGCGCTGGGGCTTCACCCAGTTCATCCGCCGCTCGCCGAACTACGAGGAAATCTACGGCGCGCTGGCCGCGATTCCCATTTTCCTGCTGTGGATCTACCTGTCATGGATCATCGTGATCCTTGGCGCCTCCATTGCGGCGTCGATTTCGGCCTTCGAGTACACCACGCCGCATGAGGCCTTGCCCGATGGCGCCGAGTTCATCGGCCTGCTGGTGGTGCTCCAGCATTTCGTTTGCGCGCAACGCCTGGGCGAAAGTGTCGATCCGGCCATCGTCCGCGTGCGCGAGCCTTATCTGTCGTCCAATGCCATCGCAAGCTACTTCGACGACCTGCAGAAGGCCGACATGATCCAGCGTGGCGAGGCCGGTGGCTGGTTGCTCAGCCGTTCGCTCGACGCCACCGAACTGCTGCGCGTGTACCGCTGCGCCCAGTACCGCCTGCCGCTGCATCCGCGCGAGCAGGTGGAGCGCCTGGGCATCGCGTTGCCGGCCGAACTGCTGGTACTTCTGGACAATCTCGCGCTGGCGCTGGATGCCACGCTGGGGGCCCGGCTGGATACACTGTTTCCTCCCCAAGTCGTCCGTTCCCCCAACGAGGACACCTTCGAATGATCCTGCGCTTCGCCGCCGCCCTGGCCCTGGCCGCCAGTGCGCCTGTCCTGGCCACCGCCGCCACGCCTACGCTCAAGGTCACCACGGTCGATGGCCATGCCTTCGACCTGTCTGCCCAGCGTGGCAAGTGGGTGATCGTGAATTACTGGGCCACCTGGTGCGTGCCCTGCATCAAGGAAATGCCGGATATCTCCGGTTTCGTGAAGGATCACAAGAAC
The DNA here is from genome assembly GCF_023699965.1 of Luteibacter anthropi. Taxonomy (NCBI): domain Bacteria; kingdom Pseudomonadati; phylum Pseudomonadota; class Gammaproteobacteria; order Lysobacterales; family Rhodanobacteraceae; genus Luteibacter; species Luteibacter anthropi. Next base: position 378,488 of record NZ_CP077072.1, on the reverse strand, counting down.
GTCGCGGCGATCGGCCTGGCCTTCGAGGACACCGACGTGAAGGAGATCAAGGCATTCCTGGCCAAGCATCCGGTCGTCTATCCGATCGCGCAGGTGGATGTCACCGAGCCGCCGAAGGATTTCGATCCGCCGCAGGGGCTGCCCACCACCTATCTCATCGCACCGGATGGTCACGTTGCCAAGCGTTTCGTCGGCCCGGTGGATGCAAAGAAACTCGGCGAGGCGATTGCCGGAGGAAAGTGAGATGAATGCCGCACGCTTCATCGTCAGGGGCCGGGTACAGGGCGTGTTCTTTCGCGCGTCTACCCGTGACCAGGCCGTGGCCTTGAAGCTTGCCGGCCACGCGCGCAACCTGCTCGATGGAAGCGTCGAGGTAGTGGCGTACGGCGAGGCGGTCGCCATCGATCAGTTGGAGGCATGGCTCCACCAGGGGCCCCCGACGGCATCGGTAGAAGAACTCTACCGCGAAGAACTCCACCCCCACGAAGCCCCCACCACCTTCGTCGTGAAATAACCCTGCCCACCACCTTCTTCGTGAAATAACCCTGTAGGAGCGCGCCTTGCGCGCGACAGGTTTTCGCGAAACCTTGATCACGATGGCGTTATCGCGATGATGGATGCTTACTCACGCCCGGTCGCGCGCCGGCGCGCTCCTACAGGGGGGCATCCATCGTGGTGCTTGCGCGCGAAGCTGTCGCGCGCCAGGCGCGCTCCTGCGGGTTAGCCGTGGGGGCCGGTGGCGTTTGCCGGGCGGGCCAGCATTTTTACAGGCACGGCTTCACCATCGGAGAGCTTGAACGTCACCGTGAGCGTATCGCCGGCTTTCACCGGGTGCTTCGCGTCCATCAGCATCACGTGATAACCGCCGGGCGAGAACGACGTCTTCTGCTTTGCCGGCAGCGGCACGCTGTCCACCATTTCCATGCGGCCCATGCCACCTTCGGTGCTGCTGCGATGGATCATCACGTCGCCGTAGTCGGCACTGTCCGCCGACACGATCGACAGCGCCCGGTCCGAGGTGTTCTCGAATGTCACGAAACCACCCGCAGGCAGCGTGCCGGGCAATACGCGAATCCATCCGTCCGATGCAATGACGGGCGAGGCGGTCGCCGGCGTTTTCGCTACAGTTTTGTTTGCAGGTTTGTCGCTGGCATGTGTGCCACCGGCGACAAGAACGAGCGCGAAGGCAACGGAACGAAGCATCACGAGTGGTTCTCCAGCGTGGTGAGCAGCGTGAGATCGTGCACGATGTCGTCCTGCGAGGCCGATGGCGTGGCAAGCAGGCGGGCCTTGCCCTGCGCGTCGAAGATGAAGATGGCCGAGCTGTGGCTCACCTCGTAGTTGCCATCGCCACGGTCCGGTTCACGGGAGAATGCCGAGCGATAGCGCTTGGCCAGTTTCTCCAGTTCGGGGTCGGGGCCGCTGAGGCCGATGGCACGCTTGTCGAACGCGGTGACATAGCTATGCATCACCGACGGCGTGTCCCGCTTGGGATCGACGCTGACGAAAAGAATGCGCACGTTCTCCGCCGCCGGCCCCAGGCGGTCGAGCACCACATGAAGCTGGGTCAGGGTGAGCGGGCAGACATCAGGGCAGTGGGTGTAGCCGAAGTACAGGATGGCAACCTTGCCCTTGTAATCGGCACCGGTCACGTTGCGGCCCTGGTCGTCCACCAGCTTGAAGTCGAGGTCGGGCAGGTGGCCGGAGACATCATTCAGACGCCACTCGGGCTGCGGTTCGCGCTGGCAGCCGGCAAGACCTGCCAGGGCGACGAAGGCGAACAGGGCCAGCACGACCCTGCGGAAAGAGGACGACTTCATGCGACACTCCGCGAGATATCGTCCGAAGCATACGCCACCCTTCCCGCCGTCATGGCTCCAGGAGACAGGAATTCCCCATGATGCGACATCGTGTCAACGGCGCCACGGCACTCACCGTCGCCCTGTCCGGCGCCACTGCCGTGATCCTCGGTGCCTTTGGGGCCCATGCCCTGCGCGGGCTGGTCGATGCGCAGGCGATGCAGCCGTGGCACACCGCCGTGCAGTATCACTTCTGGCACACGCTGGCCTTGCTCGCTGCCGCATTGGGCCTGCCGGCCGGCGGTGGTCGCAAGACGGCTATCGTGTCCTTCGCCGTGGGCATCGTGCTCTTTTGCGGCAGTCTCTACGTGCTGACGCTGGGTGCCCCGCGCTGGGTCGGCATCATCACGCCGGTGGGCGGCATTGCCTTCATCGCCGGCTGGCTGGCGGTGGGCTGGTCGCTTGCCCGGGGATCTTCCGGCGACTGACGCCTTCAGCGTTCGCTGCCCGCACCTGCCGAGCCAACGAAGCCACCTTCGGCCGGACCAGGAAGGTCGATCAGGTTCGACGATGGCTGGGCCTTGTCGATGCGTATGTCTCGCAAGGTATTCATCGCGGCGAAGAAACGCCACGGGTCACCATTGCCGGTACCCAGGGCGATGTGCGTCGAGTCGAAACGTCGCTCGGCGGAATCGAAACTGATCCAGCGCCCGTCGATATAGGCCTGCGTCCAGGCATGCGGCACGAAGACGCGCGATGCACCTCCCATCCGTTCCACATAAGCGATGCCGGTAACCATCCGCGCCGGAATGCCGAGCGAACGCGCCAGTGCGGTGAGCAGAACGGCATGCTCGGTGCAGTCGCCACGACGGCTGTCCAGTGTTTCCAGGGCCGATGCGTAGCCCACGTCGAGGCCTTTCTGGTCGATGTAATCGGACAGGAAGGCACGCAGCTTGCGCATGCGCTGCAGGTCGGTTTTCGCGTCTCCGACGATCGATTTCGCGAAGTCCGCGATTCGGGGAGAATCGGATTGCACCCATGGGCTGGGTGCCGTGTCCTCGCCAGAAGGCGAGCTTTCCCTGCCAGGGCGTGCAAAGCCGATATCGACGTAATACATGCCATCGCCCAATGACGATACATGTTGTTCGTCCGTCTCGATGAACGGCTCGGGATGGTTGCCGCGCACGGTGATGGTGTAGCGCATCGGTGCGGAGCGGAAGTTCGGTGTCAGTGCCCGTGGCGAATCGATCAGCGCTGCACGCAGGATATCCAGGTCCTGGTCGGGGGCCTGGGCGCACGCCTGGTTGCAGGCGGTCATTTCCAGGCGGAAGCCAAGCAGGGGTGAAATGCCACGCCGGATGGCTCCCTGGTCGTCCACCCAGATATCGACCGGATGCGCCGAAGGTACGTTGACCAGCGATTGGCGCAGGTGATGAAGGTGCTCATGGCTGCCATCGGGCATCTCTATGGTTTCGTCGCCCACGACGGCGACATCCACCGTGGCGACCTGCTGTCTCACCGAATCGAAGTTGCGCACGCGATACGTCGTTCCTGCACGAAATCCGTGGGCGACCGTCGCCAGTCGCTGGCCCTCGATCAGTGCCGCCCCGGTTGGCCAGATCAGCAGGTTGACCTGCGATTCGCCGCCGACGGTGTTCGATACCTGGAAGGTGCCGTCCTGACGGGAGGTTCCTTCCACCACGCTCTCCTTCGACGACATGTTGCTGTTGGCATAGAAGGCCAGCGGGGTACCGTCGGGTGCTTCCACGGTCTTCACCGTGGTATGCGTCACCAGGGGCGTGTGGATGCGGGTCAGGCGGAAGTCGAGGGTCTGCGTCGTGGTGACGGCATCGGGCGTGACGTCGCGATCGATTTGCAGGCTTCCCACCTTGCGGCCGTCCAGCAGGACGGTCATCCAGCGACGTTCGGCCAGGGCCGGCTGGATGGCAAGGCACGAAAGTACGGCGAGAACGGCAAGACAGCGTCTCATGGGCGTACGTCCGGCAACGGGGACAGCTGCATCTCATCACGTTCGCAGCCGGAGTCAAGTGCCGACGGAGACAGGGGGATCAGCCGGTACACTAGGCGTTTCCCGACCCCGGCAAGGCCTCCTCATGCATACCTTCGGCACCCCCCATTCCGATAACGCCCTGCGGGTGCTGCTGCTGGGTTCCGGCGAGCTCGGCAAGGAAGTGGCCATCGAACTCCAGCGCTTCGCGGTCGAGGTGATCGCGGTCGATCGCTACGCCAATGCGCCCGCCATGCAGGTGGCCCACCGCAGCCATGTGATCGACATGCTCGATGGCGCCGCCCTGCGCGCCCTCATCGAGCAGGAAAAGCCACACCTGGTGGTGCCGGAGATCGAGGCCATCCATACGCCGACCCTGGTCGAGCTTGAAAAGCAGGGACTGAAGGTCATTCCCACGGCAAAGGCAGCGTGGCTCACGATGGATCGCGAGGGCATCCGTCGCCTTGCGGCGGAGGAACTGGGCCTGCCCACCTCGCCCTACCGGTTCTGCGATACGCGCGAGGCCTTTCTCGCCGCTGTGGCCGAACTGGGCACGCCTTGCGTGGTGAAGCCGGTGATGAGTTCGTCCGGCAAGGGGCAGAGCGTGGTCCGCCGCACGGAGGATGCCGACGCCGCCTGGGAATACGCGCAGTCGGGTGGCCGCGCGGGCAAGGGCCGAGTGATCGTCGAGGGGTTCATCGATTTCGATTACGAGATCACCCTGCTGACGGTGCGCCATCGTGATGGGGTGTCGTTCTGTGCGCCCATCGGGCATCGCCAGGAGGATGGTGATTATCGCGAGTCGTGGCAGCCGCAGCCGATGAGCGATGCGGCGAAGGCTGCCGCCGAGGGCCAGGCCGATGCCATTACCGCCGCGCTGGGTGGCTGGGGTGTGTTCGGCGTGGAGTTCTTCGTGCGCGGCGACGAGGTCATTTTCTCCGAAGTCAGCCCGCGTCCCCACGATACCGGCCTGGTTACGCTTATTTCGCAGGATCTTTCGGAATTCGCCCTGCATGCGCGCGCTATCCTGGGCCTGCCGGTTCCCGAGATTCATGCCTTCGGTCCGGCGGCATCGTGCGCGGTGCTGGTCGAGGGCGAGGGTCATGCGCCCACCTACCACGGCATCGCCGAGGCGCTGGCCGAGACCGGCACCATGCTTCGCATCTTCGGCAAGCCCGAGGTGCGTGGCCGTCGTCGCATGGCGGTGACCCTGGCGCGGGGAGGTAGCATCGACGAGGCCCTCGAGAAGGCCAAGCGGGCCGCGACGAAGATCCGCGTGCAGCTTTGAACCAGTGAATACCGCTCCGCCCGGTCGCGCGCAAGGCGCGCTCCTACACGAGCGCCATGTAGGAGCGCGCCTCGCGCGCGACCAGGCCGGAGCGAAGCCCTACCACTGTAGGAGCGCGCCTTGCGCGCGACCGGACCGGAGCGAAGCCCAGCCACTGTAGGAGCGCGCCTCGCGCGCGACCGGCGAAGCCGAAAGCTGAGGATTAACCGCCCTACAACGCCCGTTCACACGCGAATGTTAAGCTCCGGTGCTGGTAAGGACGATCCATTCCCATGAGCGGACGCAGAGATTCCCACGACCACCACGGCCGTACCGAGCCCACGCTCGGCCGGCTCGACGACCTGGACAAGCCCACACCGCCGCCCGCGGACGACGGCCTGCCCCATATCGTCATCGACGAACCGCGCCGTCGCGGCGGGCATGCGCCCGTGCCGCCGCCGAAGCGTCCGCGCAAGCGCGGTTGGCTCATCCCGTTCCTCGTGCTCGTGCTCATCGGCGCAGTCACGGCCCTGTGGCTGCAGCAGGATCGCCTGCGCACCATGCTGCCGCGCACCGAACTCAACGATCTGCTGACCCAGGCCAACCAGGCACTCGATGCCGGCCGCCTCGACGGTAGCAACGGCGACAGCGCCCGCGAACTCTTCGAAAAAGCCCGCGACCAGCAGCCCGACAGCGATCAGGCCCGCGACGGCCTGCGCCGGGTGGGGCAGGCCGAGGTGGCCCGCGCAGACGCCGCGCTCAGTGCCGGCCACCTCGATGAGGCGGAAGCCGCGCTCAATGTCGCCCGCGAACTCCTGGGCGGCGGCAGCGATATCGAACAGCTCAGCCAGCGCCTCTCCACCGCGCGCAATCCGCAGTCGCAGACAGAAACCCTGATCGACCAGGCGCAGCAGGCACTCGCCGCCGGCAAGCTCGATGGAGACGACGGCGCAGGTCCGCTTTATCGTCGCGTGCTGGACGCCGACAAGAACAATGCCGTGGCGGCGCGGGGCCTCGACAAGGTGGGCGACGGTCTCGCAGCGCAGGCGCGCCAGGCCATGGCCGACAACGACAAGGCAAAGGCCAACGCCCTCGTAGACCGCATCGCCCTGCTGGTGCCCAACTATGGCGACCTCCCCGCACTGCGCGCCTCGCTGGCCGAGACCCGCAAGCAGGACGACCAGGCCGTGGCCGCGCTCGTGCAGCAGGGTACCGACGCCATGCGCGCCGGACGCTTCACCGGCGAGGGCGACGACAATGCCCTGGCCCGTTTTCGCGCGGCCCTTGCGCTCGACCCCGACAACGCCGACGCGAAAGCAGGTCTCGGGCAGGTGGCCCAGGCGCTCATCGTGCAGGCCAATGCAGCTATCGACAGCGAAGACGACGACCACGCTGCGAGTCTGCTCGACGAGGCGGCCAAGCTGGCGCCGAAATCGGCAGAGCTGGCCGCTGCGCGCGCCCGCATCGCTGGCGCCGACCTGAGGAGCGCCGCACCCGCCGCGCCGAAGGCCGGCAAGCTGCCCATGGCGCAGGCGGGCGGCCAGCAGGGCGATACGGCCGAAGCATCGCTGGCCGTCAGCCCCGAGCAGAAAGCCCGGGTTGTCGCGCTGGTGCAGCGGGCGCAGGCTGCCGTCGGCCGTGGCGAGATCATGGATCCACCCGGTGACAGCGCCTACGACCTTTATCGCAATGCGCTGGCCATCGACGGCAACGACCCGGCGGCCCGCGCGGGGTTGCAGGGCCTTCCCGCGCAGGTGGAAAAGCTGATGCTCCAGGCGGTTTCCAACGGCAACGTGAAGCGCGCGGAAGATCTCTACGCGACGATGTCCGACCTTGCGCCAGGTGACGCCTCGCAGGGCGAAATGCGCCATCGCCTCGGCAGCGCCTGGATCGACAACGCCTTGCAGCGCGCCTCGCAGGGTGATCGGCAGGGTGCTTTCACCTCGCTCGACCGGGCCCGCCATTACGTCCCCGACGATCCCCGCCTGCAAAGCGCTTACGAGCGCATCGCGACGGGACGCTGAGTCAGCGCATGACGATTCTTGTCATCGGTGCATCCAGCCAGATCGGCCATTACCTCCTGCCCCGGCTGCATGGCCTGGGCAACGAGGTGCTCTGCCTGAGTCGCAGTGCTCCGGAAGGCGACTCAACATGGATCAAAGGTGGCTTGCCGCATGCCATGCCATCGCTGCCGCGCCTGCGGGCCATTCTGTCCTGTGGCCCGCTGGATTGCCTGGCCGAGTGGCTGTCCGCGACACGGCTGGAAGGCACGCCCCATATCATCGCGACATCGTCGATGAGCGCCGAAAGCAAGCGCTACTCCGATGTGCCTGCCGAGCGCGACCTTTCACGGCGGCTGCGTGCCGCAGAGACACTGCTCAGTGCTTCCTGCGCATCGCGCGGCATGCCCTGGACCTTATTTCGGCCCACCCTGGTCTACGGTGCGGGGCTCGATAACAGCCTGACGCCGATGGTGAGGCAGGCCACCCGTCGCCGTGTGTTTCCCCTTCCGGGTGGACGGGGCCAGCGCCAGCCGGTGCATGCCGACGACATTGCGGCAGCCATGGTGGCGGCCCTCGTTCGTAGCCAGGCGCGAGGCAAGACCTTTCCCATCGGCGGAGGCGAGCGTCTGGGGGTCACTGAAATGTTCCGCCGGGTGCGTCGCAGCAGTGGCTTTGCCACCGTGCCGATCCCCGTACCGGGTTTTGCCCTGTCGCTGGCCGCATGGCTGGTGCCGCGCGTGCGTGGGCCCATTCAACGGCTCGATAGCGACCTGATCGCCGACAATACCGCCCTTGAGCAGGTGCTGGACGTGCATCCGAGGCCGTTCCGGCCGGATCCGGCCATGTGGCGTCCTCCCGCCTGACTCCGATCGCCACCGCATTGCCAGCATCCGTTCAGATGGGCGCCGGGGGTATGCCCCTATGATCCCCACTCATACCTACTTCCCCAGGACCTCCCCGCGTTGGCTTTCCTGACTCGTCTCGGTTCCTTCCTGCGTACGGCGTGGCCCTGGCTGCGCATCCCGTTCTGGCTCGTGATGGGCCTGCTGTTCGGCTTCCTGCTGCCCTATACGCTGATCCTGAATTCGCGTCTGCAGGAGCGCTTCAACGATCTCGTCTTCGCGGTGCCCACGCGCGTCTACGCGCGCCCGCTGCTGCTGGAGCCGGGCCGGGCGATGACGCCGACCACCCTGGAACTGGAGCTGACCTTCGCCGGCTACACGCCAGAGGGCAACGGCAAGGTGCAGGGCAGCTATTCGAAGAACGGCGCCCGCTTCATCATCGCGTCGCGCGGTTACTCGGGCCCCGATGGCGGCGAGCTGCCGCACCGTATCCGCGTCGTGCTGGGCAACGGCACGGTGGCCTCGCTGGTGGACGACACCAACGACAAGCCGATCAAGTCGATCCATCTCGATCCGGCGCGTATCGCCACCTTCTACGGCGCGGCGCAGGAAGAGCGCCGCATCGTTCGCCTCGACAACGTGCCGCCCCTGCTCGTGCAGGGTTTGCAGGCCGTCGAGGACCGTGACTTCAAGAACCACATCGGCCTGGATTTCTCGGCCATCGCCCGCGCGTCCTTCGCCAACCTGCGCGCAGGACATACGGTGCAGGGCGGCTCCACCCTCACCCAGCAGCTGGTTCGCAACCTGTTCCTCGATCGCAGCCAGAACATGCTGCGCAAGGTGAACGAGGCGATCCTCTCGCTGCTGATGGAGGCGCATTACTCCAAGGGACGCATCCTCGAAGCCTATGTGAACGAGGTCTTCCTTGGTCAGCAGGGCAACCAGGCCGTGCATGGTTTCGCGGCAGGTGCGGAGTTCTTCTTCGGCCGTCGCATGGAAGACCTGCGTCCGCAGGAAATCGCACTGCTCGTGGGCCTTGTGAAGGGCCCCAGCTATTACGATCCGCGTCGCTATCCGGACCGGGCCCTGTCGCGCCGCAACCTCGTGCTGCAGCAGTTCCACGACACCGGCCTGCTCGACGACGCACAGCTGAAGACGGCACAGGCCTCGCCGCTGGGTATCGCGGCCAATGCGCAGCTGCCGCACAACCGTTTCCCTGCATTCATGCAGTTGGTGCGTGCGCAGATCACGGCCGACTTCGACGAAGCCGCATTGCGCGACGGCAGCCTCAGCATCTTCACGACGCTCGACCCCGCCGCCCAGCTTTATACGGAGCAGGCGATCCTCACCACGGTGAAGGGCCTCGGCAAGCGTGGCGAAGAGGCGCAGGCCGCCGCCGTGGTTACCGACACCAGCAATGGCAGCGTGCTGGCGATGGTCGGCTCGCGCGATCCGGGCGAGCAGGGCTTCAACCGTGCGCTCGATGCGCGTCGCTCCATCGGTTCGCTGGTGAAGCCGCTGGTGTATCTCGTGGCGCTGTCGCAGCCGTCGAAGTGGTCGCTCGCGTCCATTGTCGATGACGAACCGGTCAACATGATGCAGCCCGACGGCACGCCATGGACACCGAAGAACGACGACCGGCAGATCCACGGCCAGGTGCCGATGCTCGACGCCCTCGTGCATTCGTGGAACCTGGCGACGGTGAACCTCGGCATGCAGGTGGGCGTGGCACGCATCAAGGGCTTCCTCGAATCCTTCGGCCTGGAGAACGTCAACCCCAGCCCGTCGCTGTTGCTGGGCGCCATCGACCTGTCACCGTTCCAGGTAGCGCAGCTTTATGAATTCATCGCTTCGGACGGACACGCCTTGCCGCTGGTGGCGGTACGCGGCGTGGTCGATGCGAAGGGCCAGACGATCAAGCGCTACGAGGTGAAGGGTGGCGAAGGCGAATACCAGGCACCTACGCGACTCATCAAGTGGGCGATGCAGCAGGTGGTCAACGGCGGCACGGCCTCGGCCATCGGTAACTCGGCGCTCGGCGTGTTGCATGCGGCGGGCAAGACGGGCACCAGCGACAGCCAGCGCGACAGCTGGTTCGCGGGTTTCACCGGCCAGCACCTGGCCATCGTCTGGATGGGCCGCGACGACAACAAGCCCACCCGCCTGTACGGCGCCACGGGCAGCATGCGCGTGTGGCAGGAGCTTTTTCGCAAGCTGCCGACGCGTCCGCTGTCCACGGACCTGGGCGACGGGCTGGAAATGGCCTGGGTGAATCCGCAGACGGGCAAGCGTACCGATCCGTCCTGCCAGGGCGCCCGGCAGTTCCCGTTCGTGGCCGGTTACGTGCCGGAAAGCGAGGAGGGCTGTTTCTGGCAGCAATTCAAGGGTATGTTCGGCGGCGGCGACGCGGAACCCGCGCCGGCCGTTCCCAGTAATCCTACGGATTGACCCATGTATCGCCTTCGTATCTGCGCCATTGTCACCGTCGCGCTCGTCGCCGCCTGCAGCCAGCCTGCGCCGCCGCAGGCCACCCGTCCCAGCAAGCCCAACTACGACATCGTCGCCCAGATCCGCGCGGCGGGTGAGCGCGAGAAGTCGGCGATCGAAGTCGCGCCGCTGCGCGATCCGGGCGTGCAGGGCCTTGAACAATCGGCCCTCGCCGATGAGCGTGCGGGCAAGTACGACGATGCCGACACCAAGCTGGTGCAGGCCCTGAAGATGGCGCCGGAAGCCCCGGAGCTCATCCAGGACCGCGCGGAAGTCGCCGTGCGCAAGCAGGACTACGCCACCGCCGAGAAGCTGGCGAAGCAGTCCTTCGAAATGGGCCCGAAGTCGGGCAGCCTTTGCGCGCGCAACTGGCAGACGGTGTACGAAATGCGCCTGCAGGCCGACGACCAGGCCGGTGCAACGACCGCGCATGGCGAACTGGCCAAGTGCCACATCGCAGGCCCCAACCGCTTCTGATCGCATCGCAGGAGCGCGCCTCGCGCGCTAGCGATACCCCTGTAGGAGCGCGCCTTGCGCGCTAGCGATACGCCTGTAGGAGCGCGCCTTGCGCGCGACCGGATATGCGACACCCTGCAAAGGTCTTCGCCATATCCGGTCGCGCGCAAGGCGCGCTCCTACGGTGTCAGTTGTTGTTCCGGATTTTCCGGCCGTGCTCGTGCACGGTATCCACCAGCACCTTCACGTTGTCCGGATCCACTTCCGGCGTGATGCCGTGGCCCAGGTTGAACACGTGGCCCGGGTGGTTGCCGAAGGCATCCAGCACGGCGCGTGCCTCGCGCATCACGATCTCCGGCGACGCACGCAGCACGGCCGGATCGAGGTTGCCCTGTAGCGCCACGCGCTCACCGATGCGGCGGCGCGCCTCGCCGATGTCGATGGTCCAGTCCAGGCCCACGCCCGTGCAGCCGGTGTCGGCGATGGCTTCCAGATGCCCGTTGGCACCCTTGGAAAACAGGATCACCGGCAGTTCGCGTGCCACGGCGTCGGCCTTCAGCGCATCGACCACCTGCGCCATGTAGCGCAGCGAGAACTCGCGGAACGGCACCGGGCCGAGCAAACCGCCCCAGGTGTCGAACACCATCAGCGCCTGCGCGCCGGCATGTGCCTGCGCGATGAGGTAGGCGGACACCGAGCGGGCGATCACGTCGAGCAGGCGATGGGCGAGGGCGGGTTCGTTCCACGCCATGGCCTTCACCCGAGCGAAATCACGCGAGCCCTGGCCTTCGACCATGTAGCAGGCGAGTGTCCACGGGCTGCCCGAGAAACCGATGAGTGGCACGCGGCCGTGCAGCTCCTTGCGGATCAGGCGAACGGCATCCATCACGTAGCGCAGGGCGCCATCCATGTCGGGCACGGTCAGCCGCTCAATGGCGGCCGCGTCGCGCACCGGATGCGCGAACTGCGGACCCTCACCCTGCGCGAACGAGAGGCCGAGACCCATCGCATCGGGAATGGTGAGGATGTCGGAAAACAGGATCGCCGCATCGAGCTCGAAACGCTCCAGCGGCTGGAGCGTGACTTCGCAGGCATATTCCGGATGCGTGGCCAAGCCCATGAAGCTGCCGGCCTTCGTGCGAGTGGCGCGGTATTCCGGCAGGTAGCGGCCTGCCTGGCGCATCACCCAGACCGGCGTGGTGTCGGTAGGTTCGCGACGCAGCGCGCGAAGGAAACGATCGTTGCGGAGGATGTCGGTGGTCACGGTGCCGACTCCTGGCCCTGGCTGAACATCACTTTCAGGCCCTTCTTCAGTTGTGCGTCACGGGCACGGACGAAGGCCACGAGGGCCTTGTCGTACTCCAGGTAGACATCGCGCTTGAGCGAGGCCTTGCCGCCCTGCACGCCGCTTTCGCGGTAGAGGGTCCAGCCGCCGAACAGGTCCTGTTCGAGCGAGATCTGGACATACCGGGGTGCTTCCGCTCCCGGTTCAGGCAAGGTTTGCAGGTAGATCCGCATCGGATGATCCGAACAGCGCATGGCCGGCCATTGTAGGCGCTCCCCCTGGGGGGCGCACGCCGTGCGTCATTGCAGCACGGCGAGCACATCGGCGTCGGGTACGCCGGAAACGATCTCGGCCTTGCCGATGCCTCGCCAGAGGATGAGCCGCAGCGTGCCGGCGGTGTTTTTCTTGTCCAGGCGCATCAGGTCGAGCAGGCGGCTGGCCGTATGCACTTTCGACGGCTCCACGGGCAGGCCCAGGCGTGTAAGCAGGGCGACGAGTCGCTGGGTGTCTTCCGCGGGCGCCATGCCGAGGCTGGCGGACAATCGCGCCGCCAGCACCATGCCAATGGCGACGCCTTCGCCGTGCAGGATCTCGCTGTAGTTGCCGGCGGTTTCCAGCGCATGGCCGAAGGTGTGACCGAGATTGAGCAGGGCGCGTTCGCCCTGTTCGGTTTCGTCACGGGCGACCACGCCGGCCTTGTAGCGACACTTGCGGGCGATGGCCTCCACCAGCACGGCGGCCTCGCGTCGCGCGAGTGCGTCGGCGTTGGTTTCCAGCCATTCGAAGAAGGGCAGGTCGCCGATGGCGGCGCCCTTCACCACCTCGGCCACGCCGGCCAGGTATTCGCGCTGTGGCAGTGTGGCGAGCAGGCTGGTATCGGCTACCACCGCGCGCGGCTGGTGGAAGGCACCGGCAAGGTTCTTGCCCACCGGCAGGTTGACGCCGGTCTTGCCGCCCACCGACGAATCGACCATGGCCAGCAGCGTGGTCGGCACCTGGATGAAATCGATACCACGCATCCAGCAGGCCGCCGCGAAGCCGGCCAAATCGCCCACCACGCCACCGCCCAGGGCGATGACGCAGGCATCGCGGGTCGCACCCAGCGCACCCAGTGCGTCGAGTACCCGGCCCACGTTGGCGAAGGTCTTGTGCGTTTCGCCGTCGTCGAGCAGGAAGGACGACCAGTGCAGTCCTTCCAGGCCGCGTGCCAGCGCATCGAGATAAAGCGGTGCCACGGTGGTATTGCTGACCACGAGCACATGACGACCGCGGATGCGTTCGCGCCAGCGGGCGCTGTCGGCGAGCAGGCCGGGGCCGATCCAGACGGGGTAGCTGCGCCCGGCAAGGGCGACGTCGACGGTATCCATCAGCGGCGTTTCCAGTGGCGTTCGAGGAGGGCCACGGCGCGCGGGGCGGCGTCTTCGACGCTTTCGTGGCGGCCGTGGAAGATCAGGTCCGCGATTTCCTCGTAGAGGTAATTGCGTGCATCGGCCAGGGCTTCCAGCCGACCGCGACGATCGGCGCCGGCGATCATCGGACGGGCCGTGTCGTGTTGCAGGCGGTCGAGCTGTTCGTCGACTTCCACGCCGAGCATCAGCACGGTGCCGCGGGCCATCAGGTGTTCGCGGTTGCCGGGATCGAGCACGGCGCCGGCACCGGTGGCGAGTACGATGCCGTCGCGACGGCTAAACTCGTCGAGGTGCGCGCTCTCGCGCGACCGGAAACCGGCCTCGCCTTCGCGTTCGAAGATCGTCGCCACCGTGGCGCCGTAACGCGATTCGATTTCCACATCGAGGTCGACGAACGGCAAACCGTAATGCGCCGCGAGGCGCTGTCCGATCGTCGTCTTGCCGGCCCCCGTGGGGCCTATCAGGAAGAGGTTGGGCGAAGGATTCATTGCTCCCATGCTAGCAACAAGGCCGTCCTCCGGATATGAAACGATCCTCGTCGCGGGGGCGGGCGATATCGGTCTGCGCGCGGCGCGCCAGCTTGCCCTGCGCGGGCATCGCGTCTATGCCATGCGCCGGCGGCCAGTGCCGCTGGCCGGCGATCCGGTGACCTGGCTGAGTGGCGACCTGACCGACCCTGCGACATTGCGCCGCCTGCCGGTGGTGGATGCGGTGATCTTCGCCCCCGCGCCGGATGGGCGCGACGAAGCACTTTACCGGGCGCTGTTCGTGGACGGACTGCGTAACCTCCTGAAGGCACTGCCAGACCCGCCCCGGCGCACGGTGTTCGTGTCGTCCTCGGCGGTGTATGGCGCACAGGGCGAGGGCTGGGTCGACGAGGACACGCCTCCCGATCCGCCCGGCTTCAACGGTCGCGTGTTGCTGGAGGCCGAGCAGTGGCTGGCGGCGCAAGGCATTGGTGGCGTGGCGGTGCGCTTCGCCGGGCTCTACGGACCGGGGCGTACGCAGCTGCTGGATCGCCTGCGCGAGGGCAAGGTCGTGGTACCGCGAGGGCAAGAGGTGTTTGCCAACCGCATCCATGTGGACGATGCGGCGGCCTCTCTGGTGCATGTGCTGACGCTGGACAAGCCGGCCTCGCTTTACGTCGGCGTGGACGACACGCCGCTGCCGATCGACGTGTTGTACGACCATCTGGCCGACCTGCTGGGCGTGCCGCATCCGGCCGACGGGCCCGGCCCGGCGGGTGTCGGTAGCAAGCGGCTGTCGAACGCACGGTTGCGGCAGAGCGGCTTCTACTGCCGCTGGCCGGATTCCCGCGAAGGCTACACATCGCTGCTCCCGCCCCTGTAGGAGCGCGCCTTGCGCGCGACCGGTTATCGCGATATCGCACGATTCGGCCCCGTCGGTCGCGCGCAAGCACGCTCCTACAACGCTATGTTGCTACCGGAGGGGGGAGTCGACCGTGCCGGGGATCCGCCGGTCGCGCGCAAGGCGCGCTCCTACAGGGCGGGGTGGCGTTTGTGGTCGAGGGGGATGCACCAGTCGGCGTTTGCGCCCAGCGTGGCCAGGGCGTGCCGGCTCAGTCGCTCGTAGTGCTGGAGGAAGCGTGCCAGTGCCGCTTCGTCCATCGCACGTGGCTCGCCACGCTCGCGCAGGGGCCGTTCGGCCTCGTCGCGCCAGCCCGCCACGACATCCCAGGACGGCGCCTGCAACACCACCAGCGCATCCAGCTGGTGCCAGATGGATGCGTAGCGGGTCAGCTGGCCGTTCACCCAGCGCCGCCAGCGACAGTCGGCATCCTCGTCGCGCTCCAGCGCATTGATGGGGCGATCCAGGGCGGATTCCGTTTCCGGCCCGACCCCGAGGCACCAGCCTTCCAGCACCACCAGTCGCGGCGCCCCGGCGACCGTGGGCCACAGGTGGGCGTCGTAGCGGTCATCGTGACCCTTGTCGAATCGCGGTACGGCAATCGGGTTTTCAGGCGACGCCTTCGCCAGTGCATCCAGCGTGGTACCGAGCAGGGACAGGTCGTGGGTGCCGGGCACGCCACGCGTGCGCAGCAGGGGATGCACGTCGCGGCCCAGCGCGTCGCGTTCGGCGTGGGTCAGGTAGACGTCGTCCAGGGACAGCGCCACGGCACCCCAGCCACGATGCCCGGCCTCCGTGACGAGGGCGGCGGCGAGGGTGCTCTTGCCGCTGCCCTGCAGGCCGGAAACACCGAGCACGAAAGGCCGACGCGACGGCTCGATCCCCGCGACGAAACGTCCAAGGACGGCCTGGGCCAGCGTGCTAGCATCGGGGGCTTCCATGGCCTGAAGCATAGCCCACCGTCATGCTCACTCCCGAGATCCTCGATACCTTCCGTGGCCTGCTCGACGAAGCCAGGGCCAGCGGCGACCGCGAGCCCACGGCGATGAACCTCGCCACCGTCGACGGCAGTGGCCGTGTGCATTCGCGCATTGTCCTGCTCAAGGCCATCGATGAGCTGGGCCTGCGTTTCTTTACCAACTACGAAAGCGCCAAGGCCGGCGAGATCGCCGAACACAAGCAGGTCGCCCTCTGTTTCCACTGGAAGCAGATCCGCGAAGGCATCCAGGTGCGTTTCGAAGGCCGCGCGTCGAAGGTCGGCGATGCCGAGTCCGATGCCTACTTTGCCAGCCGCCCCCGTGGCAGCCAGATCGGTGCCTGGGCTTCGAAGCAGAGCCAGGAACTGCCCGACCGGCAGACCTTCGAAGAGCGCGTGGCCCACTTTGAGAAGGAATTCGCCGGCCGAGACGTGACGCGTCCGCCGCACTGGGGCGGCTACCTCGTGGAACCGGATCGCATCGAGTTCTGGTACGGCGCCACCTTCCGCCTGCACGAACGCATCGTGCATACCGACCACGGTACAAGCTGGACAAGCCGCCTGCTTTATCCGTAAGAGGCCCGGTCAGCCCGGCATGGGTATCCAGCGACCATGCCGGCGCACTTCCAGCGCGTTGAAGCGGCGCTTGTAGTCCATCTTCGGGTGCCCGGCGATCCAGAAGCCCAGATACACATACGGAATGCCGCGCCGCCGCGCCAGCGCCACCTGCTGGAGGATGCCGAAGGTGCCCAGGCTGCGCGCGGCTTCGTCCGGGTCGTAAAACGTATAGACGGCCGAAAGCCCGGCCAGCAGCACGTCAGTGACAGCCACACCGAGCAGACGGTTGTCCTTGCGAAATTCGAGGAACAGCGTGGGACTCCACGGCGCGCTCAGGAAGCGCTGGAAGTCTTCGGCATCCGCCGCGTCCATGCCACCGCCGCTATGCCGCGCATGCAGGTAGCGCTCGTAAAGCGCGTGCCGTTCGGCGTTGTAGCCGGGCATCGACTCCGCCACCGTCAGGTCTGCATTGCGTTTCAGGCCGCGGCGCTGGGTACGGTCGGGCTCGAAACGCTCGACGTCGATACGGCAGGGCACGCAGGCCTGGCAGGAGACACACTGCGGCAGATAGAGATGGCCGCCCGCGCGACGAAACCCCTTGGACAGTGCGGGACCGTAGAGCCGGTCAAGGTGAGGTGCCCCCGGATCGACCACGAGATTTTGCGCCGTCCGCTCGGCGTAATACCCGCAGGTATGCGGCAGGGTCTGGAACAGGCGGACGCGGTCGGTCATGCCCCCATGTTATAGCGCCGCCCGCCCCACATTTGTAGGAGCGCGCCTTGCGCGCGACCGGTCTAGCCCAAGGGATGATGCACCGACATCCAATGGGTAATTCCCCCATTGCGATCAGCCACGGCCTCCAGCTCGACCTGCCCCGGCACCAGCGTCTCGTCGTCCCGCCGCAGGCTGATATCGACGCGTACCGCCGCGCGGGCATCCAGCGACTGCGCCAGCGCTTCGGTATCTCCGCCCAGCAAGGCCGACATGGGCAATCCCGCCACGGCTTCCGCCATGCGTCCCGTGAGACGGCTATAGGCGGCGTTGACGAAAACCACGATGCATTCACGCCAGTCCGCACTGGACGCATCGGTGATGACTACCGCATCGGGAAGGCGTCCCAGCGAGGCACGAAGCAGGGCAAAGCTCTGCTGGTAGTGTTTGCGCTCCATCATCTCGATGAGCACGCGCAGGCCGCGCGCGGAATCCAGGTGCTGGCGCGACCAGGGGCGGGAGCGGCCCCGCACGGTTTCCTGCCAGGACGCGAAACTCTGCCGTGGCGACAGGCGGGCGCCTGGGATGTTCTCCAGCTTTGCCAGCGCGGGATTGCCCGCCCAGCGTACATGGCGCACCTGTTCCGTACGCGTCCAGATCACCGCATTGTGTGCGTCGACCTGGAGCGGCATGAAGATGATGCCGGCCGCGAGCCCCGTGACCTCGGCGGCGGCAAGCTCCGGATAACGGCGACCGATCTCGTCGGTGTTGAGCACGCCGGCAATGCCATCCTCGCCCGAGGGCTGGCCAGTACCCACGAAATCGCGGATGCGCAGCAGGGTGGCTTCATCAGGAAGGATGCCGTGACGCATGACGCGATTGCCAGCAAACACAGCCACGCCGTCGGCATCGACCACCTCGAGCAGTTCGGGCGCGAGCGAGGCGAGCAGGTCAGGATCGATCTGCTCGCTTTCGTTGAAGGCGGTGATCAGCTTCTCGCGGACCGTGAGCAGGGTGCTTTCGACATCGATCTTTTCCAGCTCCTCGATGGCCGACACGCGCGTGGCGAACGCACGCGCCACGCCATCGGCCACTTCGCGCATCTGGTGGTCCGCGAAGAACGGGCTGTAGTGGTGGCAGGAAATCAGGCCCCAAAGCCGGCCACTGGTGATGATGGAGGCGACCAGCGTGCCGGTGACGCCCATGTACCCGAGGTATTCCAGGTGCACGGGAGAGACGCTGCGCAGCGACACGTCGGAGAGGTCGGTGGCGTCGCCGGTCTTCGGATCGGCCGCCGGCAGGATGCGTGACGGCATGTACTTGCAGTCGCTGATCTGGCGCACGCGATTGCGCAGGTAGAGTGCGCGCGCCTGCACGGGAATGTCGGTGGCGGGGTAGTGCAGGCCGAGATAGGCCTCCAGGTCGTCGCGTCGCGCCTCGGCCACCACCTCGCCGTGCCAGTCATGGTCGAAACGATAGACCATCACGCGGTCGTAGCCGAGCACGTTGCGGATGACACGCGCCACACGGGCCGCGGCGCGTTCCACGTTGGGATCGTTTTCGAGCTTGCGGGCAAGATCGTAGGCGACCCGGATCGGGTCGTCCTCGAAGTAGGCCTCGCGCGGTTCGATCTCGATCATCCAGCGCGTGTCGTACGCATGCACGGCGGCATGCCAGGTGCCATCCGTGCGGCCATGCGGGAAGAACACCGGCACCCACGCGCTATGAGCGGGGCGCTCGTCGTCATCGAACAGGCCCAGCGGCAGGGTGAGCACGTCGTCGAGCGGTGCCCCTTTCAGGGCGTCGTTTTCAACGCCCAGCAGTTCGTTGGCGTTTTCACTGGCCTGGAGGATCTCATGCGTGGCGGCGTCCACGACCAGCAGGACACCATGGGGCTGGATCGAACCGGGAATATGGATGGGTTCGCGGTCGCAGGCGGTGAGGTCGGGCAACTCAGACATGAGCGACAGCATCCTGGAGGGTCTGTTGAAAGCGCGCGAACATGGAGCGGGCGCCCGTCAGGGCGTCGTGTCGCGCGTCATCGTCGGGCAGGGCGGCATCCAGTACGGACTGGAAGCGGCGCCAGTCGGTGGGCGAGGTTTCGCCCATCGCGTAGAAGTGGTGCGGGTGCGAGGGAAGCATCGCATGCAGGTGTTTCACGATGACGCGAGCACCCAGTGAAGAGCCTTCGATGACATAAAGCTCCCCCCAGCACACGGCATCACTGCAGGAGCGCGCCTCGCCCCAGCCGGCGGTGTCGCTGTAGGAGCGCGCCTTGCGCGCGACCGGTCGCGCGCAAGGCGCGCTCCTACAGAGGTCGGCTTCGAGGGAGGTGACCCTGGATGCGTAGCCCCACTGTTCCCGGATCGACAGCAACCACTCACCACGCCCGGTTTCCCATGCGCGGAACAACTCCAGCTTTGCACCGAGTACCGCTTCGTAGGCTGACTCATCCAACGCCTCCCCCATCAACCACCGCATACCTGCCGTGGCCTCGGCCGCCTCATGGGCGTCGCGGGTCTGTTCGCGCAGGAATCGGTGGGCGGGCGTGGCTGCGGCGACGCCGTGCATTCAGAGAACCTGGGTGGCCTTCAGCACCACGACCAGCATGACGCTGGCGACGATGGCCAGCACCATGAGGCGTACCCGTGCGGCCGTGCGCTGCGCCGGCGGCCGGTAATCCGGCCTGCGGTGAAGCTGGAGTTCTTCCTGGAAGCGCACGACCGGCTCGATGCCGATGTCCTTCAGCAAGGCGCGGGCACGCGGGAAATCATCCGCATGCTTGACCCATACCTGCGGCCACGACTCGCGGTCGTCCTGGCGCTGCGAATAGCTGAAACGCTGGTAGCTGGGGCGTTTCCAGTTCGACCGGTTCGTGACCGTGGTTTCGATCTCGTGCTCGCCGAGAAGGGCCACGATCCGGTCGATGTTTTCCTGGCGGGGAGAGGTATAGATCTGGCGCATGCCCGGGATTCTACGGGATTGCGCCAGATCGCGGGTCAGCGGGTCAGCAGACCCTTCACTTCGTCGAGATGGCCGTCGTTCGGCAGCGGCGGCTGGCCGAGCAGGTGCATCACGAGCGGGTATACGTCGATGTTCTGGAACGGAGCCACGGTCGCCCCCTGGCGGAAGCCGGGGCCGCGGCCGATGAAGAGCGCGCGCATGGTGGGATCGAGGTTGTCGTAGCCGTGTTCGCCCAGCGACATCGGGTCGGTGCGTTTTGCCAGGGCGTCGTGACTGATGATGGCCCAGCCGGTGTCGGCGAGGCAGAGAATGGCCGGCACACGGCGATGGGTGCCGTAGTTCAGGCGCTTGGGCAGGTCTTCACGGCGATAGCAGTGCATATGCTCGTGCGGACCCAGCAGGCGCGCGATGGCCTGGGAGGCGTCGTGGCCCGGCTTCGGGTTGAAAGTGGCCATCACGCCGTAGGACACCGCATCGAGGGCATCCAGGTCGGTTGCTTCGTCGGCGAACACCGTATTGCCCTTGGGCACCGGCGCCATGCCGTGGTCGGACACCACGATGATGTTCATGGTGTCGTAGAGGCCGCGACGACGCAGCTCGGCCACCAGGTGGCCCATCGCATCGTCCACTTCGCGCAGGGCGTCGTTCACCTCCGGCGAATCCGGACCGTGCTCGTGACCGGCGTGATCCACCGTGTCGAAGTAGAGCGTATCGAAGACAGGCTTCGGACCCGGCTCGTCGATCCACGACAGCAGCTTGTCCACGCGCTGGCGCGAGGTCAGCCGGCCGTCGTAGGGAATCCAGTGGTCGGGACGCACGTTGTGGATGGCCGCCTCGGTGCCCGGCCAGAACATCGTGGCCGTGCGCAGGCCGCGCTTCTGCAAGGTGACCCAGATCGGCTCGGCATCGGCCCACCAGCGACCGTCGCTGGTGGCGGCAGGCAGCGACAGGCTGAATTTCCCCAGCGCCGGATCGACCATCGTGTTGTTCACGATGCCATGGTGGTCGGGCACCAGGCCCGTGACGATCGTGTAGTGGTTCGGGAAGGTGAGCGAGGGAAACGACGGGAACATGTACGCCGGACGGGCGCCTTCCGCCGCGAGCTGCGCCAGATGGGGCGTGAGACCGCGATCCATGTAGTCGGGCCGGAATGCGTCGATCGAAATCAGCAACACCGGGGCGGGGGAGGATGCGGCGGGCCTGGCGGGCTGCGTGGAGCAGCCGGCCAGCACCACCACGAGCAGCGCGATGGCAACGCGCCACGAGGTGGGCAACGTGACGTTCATGGGGGCAGACGTAGGCTCTGGTTTCGTAACAACCGCCTATTTTGGACCACGAGCATGACTAATTCATCACGCAAGAAACTGTTGCTGGCGTGCCTGGTGCTCCTCCCGGCCGCTGCCATGGCCCAGTCGCAGCAGCAGTCCAACGTCCCCGCCAGGGCCGCCGCGCCCGCACCGAGGCCGGCCCCCCAGCCGCCGAGTCAGGCACAGCACGACTGGCAGCGGGCTGCGGACCGTGGCGCGATCCAGAGCCAGCAGCGTCAGGCCGACCTGCAGAACCAGCTGCGCCAGAACAGCATGAACCAGCAGATCAATGGCACCACGGATCCGAACCAGCGCAACCAGCTGCAAAATGCCTCGCGCGCGCAGCAGCAGCTCGATCAGTCGCGCCAGGATGACGCTGCACGGCGCTATCAGGAGCAGCACCCCACCCAGCCGCCGCCGGCAGGTAGCAGCGGCCACTGACCAAGCCGCTGATCATTGCTGCATCGCGTATGGCGAGGCGCGGAGTGGCGCGACCATAATCGGGGCTTCCCCAGGATCATGGAGCCCCCGATGACGGCCGTGACGCGCATCGACACCACCCGCACCATCCGCGCCCCGCGCGGCACGGAACTGACCTGCAAGAGCTGGCTCACCGAGGCGCCGTTCCGCATGTTGCAGAACAACCTCGATCCCGAAGTCGCCGAGAATCCGGCCGAACTCGTGGTCTACGGCGGCATCGGTCGCGCGGCCCGCAACTGGGAATGCTTCGACGCCATCCTGCGCGCCCTGCGCGAACTGGGCGACGACCAGACGCTGCTGGTGCAGTCCGGCAAGCCGGTCGGGGTGTTTCCGTCGCACCCGGATGCACCGCGGGTGCTCATCGCCAACTCCAACCTCGTGCCGGCCTGGTCGAACTGGGAGCACTTCAACGAGCTCGATCGCAAGGGCCTCATGATGTACGGCCAGATGACGGCCGGCTCGTGGATCTACATCGGCTCGCAGGGCATCGTGCAGGGCACCTACGAGACCTTCGTGGAAATGGGCCGCCAGCACTACGGCGGCAACCTGGCCGGCCGCTGGATCCTCACCGCCGGCCTGGGCGGCATGGGCGGCGCGCAACCGCTGGCGGCCAGCCTCGCCGGTGCCTCGTCGCTTACCATCGAATGCCAGCAGAGCCGCATCGATTTCCGCCTGAAGACCCGCTACGTGGACGAGCAGGCCACCGATCTCGACGATGCGCTGGCGCGCATGGATCGCTACGCGAAGGAAGGCCGCGCCGTCTCCGTGGCCCTGCTGGGCAACGCGGCCGACGTGCTACCCGAGCTGGTGCGCCGTGGCGTGCGTCCCGATGCCGTCACCGACCAGACCAGCGCGCACGATCCCGTCAACGGCTACCTGCCGTCGGGCTGGACGGTCGAGGAATGGCTGGAGCGTCGCAAGAGCGATCCGACCGGCACGGCCCGCGAGGCCAAGCGCTCGATGCGCCGTCACGTGGAGGCCATGCTGGCCTTCCATACCCAGGGCGTGCCCACCTTCGACTACGGCAACAACATCCGCCAGATGGCCAAGGACGAGGGGCTGGGCGAGGCCTTCGCCTTCCCGGGTTTCGTGCCCGCCTTCGTACGCCCGCTTTTCTGCCGGGGCGTGGGTCCGTTCCGCTGGGTGGCGCTCTCGGGCGACCCGGAGGACATCTACAAGACCGACGCCAAGGTGAAGGAGCTGATCCCCGACGATCCGCACCTGCACCGCTGGCTGGACATGGCCCGTGAGCGAATCAGCTTCCAGGGCCTGCCGGCGCGTATCTGCTGGGTCGGACTGGGCCAGCGCCACCGCCTGGGCCTGGCCTTCAATGAGATGGTTCGTAAGGGTGAGCTGAAAGCGCCGGTCGTGATCGGCCGCGATCACCTGGACTCGGGCTCGGTCGCGAGCCCCAATCGCGAGACCGAGGCCATGCGTGACGGCAGCGATGCCGTGAGCGACTGGCCGCTGCTCAACGCCATGCTCAACGTGGCCGGTGGCGCCACCTGGGTCAGCCTGCACCATGGCGGCGGCGTGGGCATGGGTTACAGCCAGCACAGCGGCGTGGTCATCGTCTGCGACGGTAGCGAGGCTGCCGACAAGCGCATCGCCCGCGTGCTCTGGAACGACCCCGGCACCGGTGTGATGCGGCATGCGGATGCGGGCTACCCGGAAGCCATTGCCTGCGCGAAGGAGCAGGGCCTGAACCTCCCGATGCTGGGATGAACACCCCCCTGTAGGAGCGCGCCTCGCGCGCGACCGGTGCGGAGCCGAATATGCTCGCTCCGCACCGGTCGCGCGCGAGGCGCGCTCCTACAATCGGGGTTACCGGCCGTTGGCCCACTGGGCCACGTACATCTGCGGGTAGATGCGCTCCAGCGCCAGCACCTTCGGCCGGTCGTTGATCGCGATGTAGATGGCATCCGGGTTCAGCCGCATATAGTCCTGGTGCTCGCCCTCGGCCAGGTAGAAACCCTTCAGCGGTGCCACCTGGGTCACGATCGGCCGTGCAAAGGCATGCGCTGCCGTGAGCTGGGCGATGTATGCATCGGCCACCGTCTTCTGCTCGGGTGTCGCATAGAAGATCGCCGACCGGTATTGTGTGCCGGAGTCGGGCCCCTGCCGGTTGAGCAGGGTGGGGTCCTGGACCACCGAGAAGAACACCTGCAGCAACTGGCCGTAACTGACCTGCGCGGGGTCGTAGACGACCCGCACGGATTCGGCGTGGCCGGTGTCGCCCTCGCTCACATCGTCGTAGTTGGCGTGCCTGGCGTCGCCGCCCGAGTAACCGGTGCGGACGCTCTTCACGCCCTTGACGTGCTGGAAGACGCCTTCCACGCCCCAGAAGCAGCCGCCGGCAAAAACGGCGCTGGCTTCGCCCGTGGCAGGGGCGGTGTCCTGTGCCGGGGGAGGGAGCCGAAGGCCGTCTTCCCGCGCCGAGGCGCTGGAGCAGGCGGCAAGAGCGAGGACGAGGACGGAAAGTGCGCGGACCATGAATCTCTCCTTCGGACAGTGGCTTACCGCAGCAGACCGGATAGTCGTCGTTTTCCTGACAAGCTGGCGTCTTCAGTTCGCGGGGAACTGGCCGATAAGCCTCCGGTCAACCGTAGGTAGTCTGTCATGGCGCAATTTCGGCATTCTGTTCAGCTGGCATTGACGCCGGCCAGACGGTGGCACGACCATGCGGCGCGCCATGCCGGGGCCGTCGCCCGATGGCTGGCGTGCTGGCAGGTAGATCCAAAGGAGCAGTAGCAAGTGGCGTACGATCTGGTGGAGAGGCGTGTCTTCGTGTCCGACCTGGAAGTCGGCATGTTTGTCAGCCGTCTCGATTGCGAGTGGTCCGACACGCCGTTCCCGTGGCAGGGCGTGCCGATCACGTCACGCGAGGACATCGAGAAGCTCAGCCGGTTCTGCAAGTTCGTCTTCGTGGACATGCAGCGACGGGTGATGCCTGCGCGCGTCGTCACCAGCACGGCCCCGCGCCCGGCGCTGAATACCCGTCTCATCTCGCAGTGCACCTATACCGACACCGCGACGGCGGCGGAAGAACTGCCGCACGCGGCCGCGGCCTTCGAGCGGATCAATACCTTCGCCGGGAAACTGCTGGCCGACGTGCAATCCGGCCGCACCTTCGACGCGGCGGAACTCAGCGCCTGCGTGGCTCCCATGGTGGCCAGCCTGCTGCGCTGTCCGGATGCCTTCCTCTGGGTGGAAAGCCTGCGTCGCTACGACAGCTACACCTACCGCCACGCCGTGGGCTGCGCCAGCCTGGCGGCGGTGTTCGGCCGGCACATGGGCATCGAGCAGGAGGCGATCGTCAGCCTGGCGGCCGGCGGCCTGCTGCTGGACGTGGGCAAGTCGCGCTGGCCCGATGACCTGCTTCATCGCGAAGGCCCCCTGAGCGAACCGGAGTGGGCGATCGCCCGCCGGCATGTCGACGACGGCCTGCGGATCCTCGACGGCTCCGGCGTCACCGACAACGAAATCCGCGACATGGTGCTCACGCACCATGAACGCTTCGACGGGAGCGGCTATCCTCATGGACTGGCGGGCACCGCCATTCCACTGGCCGGTCGCATCGCAGCCATCGTGGACACCTATCATGCGATGTCCACGCCGCGCCCCTACCGGGCGGCGGTGTCACAACATAATGCGATCCGGCAGATCTACGCCGGTCGCGACCGTGAGTTCCAGGGGGAGCTCGTGGAACAATTCCAGGCCTGCGTCGGTGTCTATCCCACAGGCTCGTTGGTGGAACTCAACACCGGAGAGGTCG
Organism: Luteibacter anthropi; assembly: GCF_023699965.1. Lineage (NCBI taxonomy): Bacteria > Pseudomonadati > Pseudomonadota > Gammaproteobacteria > Lysobacterales > Rhodanobacteraceae > Luteibacter > Luteibacter anthropi. The sequence continues at coordinate 352,793 of NZ_CP077072.1, read as the reverse complement.
CCGTGGTGACGATGCAGAACCAGACCAGACGGCTGCAGCCGCATGTGGCGGTACTCACCCGGACCGACAAGCAGAAGCTCGATCGCCCGGTCATCGTCGACCTGCTCAGCCAGGACGGAGGCGTCCGCCGCGAAATCCAGCGGACGCTGGCGCCGGGGAGTCATGGCGTCGAGCCGAGGGAGTCCCTGGCCTCATGAGCGAGCGTAGCCACATCCTGCCCGCCGTGCAGGTGATACTGGATCGGGCGTTGCCCGAGACCGGCCTGTGTGCGGTGCTGGTCGTGCGCATGAAGGGCATGCGCGAAATGCAGTTGCGCTTCGGCTATGGCTTCGGCAACGAGATCATGCTGGCGGCCCGCGAACGCATCGTCGATGCGCTGCGCCATATCGACAAGGTATTCGTCGCCGGCGACGACAACTTCGTGATCGTGCTGCCTGCCGTGCGCAACCGCACCCATGCCATGCTTGCCGCCACTCGCATCGTGGGGGCTTTTGACACGCCGCTGCCGCACCCGGAGCGCCCCTGGCATGGCCGCGTGGTCATCGGCGTGGCCATGCACCCGGACCACGGAAACTCCGCCGAATGGCTCTACCGCCGCGCGGAGATGGCGCACGATGACGCGGTTCGCCTGGGCGAGCCTTTCGCCATCTACGAACCGGACGTAACGCCGGTGGAAATCCTCTACGGCGAGTTGCGCGAGGACATCGAAAGCAACCGCCTGCACGTGGCCTTCCAGCCCCTGCGTGACCTGCGCAGCGGCGACATGGTGCGGGTGGAATCACTGGCCCGCTGGAGCACGCCGATGCACGGCGATGTTGCGCCGGGCGACTTCATTCCCTTCGCCGAGCGCAGCGACCTGATCGTGCCGCTCACGCGCTGGAGCCTCAATGCGTCGCTCAGGCATGTCGCGGCATTGCACCGGGGCCGGTGTCCGCTCGACGTGGCGATCAATCTCTCGCCGAAGGTGTTCGTGGAGCACGGCTTTGCCGAGCACATCCTGAGTGCACTGGAAATATGGGGTGTGCCGGCGGAATCCGCGATCGTGGAAATTACCGAAACCGCCCTGCTCACCGATCTCGACATGAGCGTGCGCGGCCTGCGTCGCCTGCGTGATCGCGGTGTGCGGGTAGCCATCGACGATTTCGGGACGGGCTATGCCTCGTTCGCCTATCTGCGCCATTTTCCTGCGACCGAGCTGAAGATCGACCGCTCCTTCGTCAGTGCCATGACCAGCGACGTACGTACCGAGCAGCTTGTACGCGCGATGGTCGAGGTGGCCCATCGCCTGGGCATGGAAGCGGTGGCCGAAGGCGTGGAAAACGAGGAAACCCTGCTGCGCCTGGTAGAGATGGACTGCGACGTCGTCCAGGGCTATCACATCGGCCGCCCGATGCCGGCCGACGAATTCGTCGCCGAGCGCCTGGCGGCATCTTCGATGGTGTAACCCCATCCGTGGTGAGTGCATGGGGCAACAAGACCCCGTCGTTCCAGCGAACGCTGGAACCCAGCGCCCCGGTTCACCAGCAAACACCGCCACGCCTCATCGGCTCGTGCGTAGAAAGCCCTGGCGCGAAAACCCGCTGCACCGTACTGGATCCGAAGCTTTCACAGGGATGACGTGAAGATATTCTGCACCGCGGGATTCTACCGATGGGTGGACAGCTCGATGTAGTGCTCATGCAGCACTTCGACCCGTTTCGCCAGTGTGGCCTCGTCGCCATCGTTGACAATGACATCGTCGGCAATGGCCAGACGTTCCTCGCGGGACGCCTGTGCCGCGATCATCTTCTCTGCCAGCGTCTCATCGATGCCGTCACGTTTGACTAGGCGTTCGATACGAAGGCCTTCGGGAGCATCCACCACCAGCACCCGGTTCACCCACGCATAGTGCGCATGGTTTTCCACCAGCAGGGGAATGGAAAGGACGCAGTAAAGTCCGTCACTGGCCTCGACCGCATCGCGCAGCCACTGGCGGATGCGCGGATGGAGAATGCCTTCGAGCGTGGTCCGGGCCGAGGGATCAGTGAAAATGTGCTGGCGCATGGAGGCACGGTCCAGGCGACCCTCGGCGTCGAGGGCCTCAGCACCAAAAGTCCGGGCGATCTCGGTCAGCGCCTCTGCCCCTGGTTCGACGACGGCACGCGCCGCGACATCGGCATCGTAGGTGCGCACGCCGAGAGCTTCGAAGCAGCGTTCCACGGCGCTCTTGCCCGAGGCGACGCCACCGGTCAACGCAACGACGAAGCGACTCACGCGAGCCCCGACATCCGCAGGTAGGTGTCCAGCAGTCGGTCACCGACCAGCAGCCAGACCCAGCCGGCCGCTGCGATGTAGGGACCGAAGGGCATGGGCACATCGCGCCGGTGGCGGTTCAGTGCCATGAGCGTGCCGCCGACCAGTGCACCGATGAGCGAGGACAACAGGACGACGGGAAGAATGGCAGACGGCCCCATCCAGGCGCCCAGGGCGGCCAGGAGCTTGAAGTCGCCATGCCCCATGCCTTCCTTGCCCGTGAGCAGCTTGAACAGCCAGTAGACGCTCCACAGGCTGAGGTAGCCGATGAGCGCGCCGAGGATGGCCGAAGAAGGAGCGATGGGCAGGGCCTGCCAGGCGGGGATCAGTGTCAGGCCGAGCCCGAGCCAGAGCAGCGGATAGTTGAGCTCGTCTGGCAGCAATTGCGTGCGTGCGTCGATGCCGGAGAGGGCGACCAGGAAATACGTCAACAACAGCGCCGCCGCCGCACCCGGCGTAACGCCGAATCGCCAGATGATCGCCGCACTAGCAATACCCGTGAATAATTCGACCAGAGGATATTGCTTTGAAATGGGCTCACCGCAGTATCGGCAGCGACCACGCAAGATCAGCCAACCGAGCACGGGGATATTGTCCCTGGCCGCCAGAGGATGCTTGCATCTCGGACAGTGCGAACCTTCGCGGACCACGCCGGGAGGAAGTGGCTCGTCCAGAGCCTTCAGGGAAAGGACTTCCCTTGCCTCGCGCCGCCATCGGGCTTCCATGCGCGGGGGTATTCGCAGGATCACCACATTGAGGAAGCTGCCGACCAGGAGGCCGAAAACCCCGGTAAGAATGATCCATGTTGTCAGGGACAGGTCAGGCATTGCGGTTGCATGTCAGTAAGAGAGGCTTCCATCGTAGCTGCTGCGCTTGGACTAGACACGGTGTTAGCATGCAGGTCGCAATGGATTGGGGGAAATTCAGTGGTGTACAGGGCGACATCGTACGCTTCAGGCGCTGAGTGCAGATCGTGGCGTGGTTGGTTGCGCGCGGGATACGTACCATCCACGGTGGTGGTGTTTGCACTAATGTTTGCCGGTGTCATGTGGAAAAGCACGGGTTTCTTTTCCATTCCTGCCTTTTGGGCAGAAGATGGTGCCATTTTCTTCGCGCAGCAACTCGGGCACCTCATGCCGGTGTTCTTCACGCCGTACTCCGGCTATTTGCATACCCTCATCCGTGCAGTCGCCTGGGTGGCGATGCCCTTTCCCCTGACATTGCAACCACAAGTGTATGCGATCCTGGCGATCGTGATCGCCGCAGCCTCACTGACTTTCATCGTCAGGCGGCTCGCCCTTGTGATTCCTCCCGCGATCGTTGCCGGCTCCTTTTTGCTCAGCTGGACCAACGCTGAGGTTTATGGCTACATCACCAATATTCATTGGTTCACAGGCCTAGCCCTGGCTGTCTTTGTTCTGGTGCCCTCGGCTGACGGGCACCGGGGGGGATGGGGATGCTTTCTCGTGGCGCTGCTACTTGGCCTGACCGGCCCATTCAGCATTCTGCTGGTTCCGATCGTTCTCGTCGTGCTGGCAGTGGCTGCCAACGGCGGGAAAGCGAACAGGGCATCCTGGCTTGCCAGTGTTCGCACCTACGCGAATGCGCTGGACCGATCAGCCATGGCAGGTTCCTTCCTTGCCAGTCTTATTCAGATGGGGGTGTTGGCGGCGAGTGACGGAGGGGCCGCTCCCTATGTCCGACCCTGGGCGGATTGGATGGAGCTGTTTGCGTTCTGGCAACTGCCGATCCATTTATTCGGAGGCTTGCCTGCATTTCCTGCCCTGGTGCCGTTGTTGCTGGTTTTACTGGTCGCTGCACTCCTATTCGGTAAACGCGTCGATCATCCAACAAAACTTGCAATTCTGTTGCCGTTCGCCTTTGCCATGGCGATGTGCGTTCTGGCGATCGCAACCATTTCGTACATGCTTACGGTCAACCTGGATCACGACAGGTACTTCTTTGGGCTCAAGGCGGTCATGTGGTGGCTGATCTGGGGGGCGCTTGCGGCTAACTGGTCGCGAAGTCCCAGCTCCCTGACTGTATCAGTCATCGCTGGGATGCTGGTCTGGGCAATCGTGAACGTTGATCACCTGCGGCGTACACCTCCCTGGGACACGGGCTGGGTCGAGCAGGTGGCAGCATTGGAAAAACCGGGCACTCATCGGGTTTTCGTCGCGGAAAGCCGCCGCTGGTCGTTTGAAGTTGAGACCTTCCCTGATGGTTCGATGCGAGGCGTTTCGTCTCCGTATTGGTCCAGAACGCGCAAGCCCGTCGTCGTGGACCCTCGCGATGGTCTGTTACGTGGTACCGGCAATCTTGAAGATGGGCAGATAAAGCGAAATGACCATACCGCCGACCAGGGTGCCGAGGATCACCATGATGAAGGGTTCTAGCAAACTGCTGAGGGTATCGACAGCGTTGTTTACTTCTTCTTCGTAGAATTCGGCCACCTTGAAAAGCATCGAGTCGAGTGAGCCCGCTTCCTCGCCGATCGCTGTCATCTGCACCACCATGTTTGGAAACAGATTGGTCTGGCGCATGGCCAGCTGCAATTGGTGACCGACGGATACGTCATCGCGCATACGCAGCACGGCTTCACCGTAAACAATACTTCCGGTGGCACCCGAAACGGCCTCGAGTGCCTCAACCAGCGGCACGCCTGCCTGGAAGGTCACGCCAAGGGTCCGGGCGAAGCGGGCCAACGCCGACTGACGCAGGACAACACCGATGATCGGAATCCGCAGAGAGAGCCTATCCAGGAAATGAGCAAACTTCTGCGAGCGCTTCTTGGCCATGATGAACACGGTAATCATGCCCGCGATACTGCCGATGACAAGCCACCAATAGCTCTGCATGAATTCAGACGCTTTCACTACCACGAGTGTGGGTACAGGCAGGTCGGCACCGGCGTCCTTGAATGTCTGCTGGAACACCGGCACGACGAAGAGCAGCAGGATCATTGTTACGAGCAAGGCAACCACGAGCACCATGGCAGGGTAGAAAAGGGCCTTCTTGATCTTGCCTTTGATGGCTTCCACGCGCTCCTTGTAGGTGGCAACCGTGTCCAGAATGGTGTCCAGCACACCGGCTTGCTCACCTGCATGGACGAGGTTCCGGTAAAGCTCGTCGAATTGTATCGGGTACTGACCCAGCGCCTCGTGCAATGAGGCGCCGCCTTCGATGTTGGTTTTGACATCGGTAAGGATATTCTTGAAGCGGATATTCTTCTGGCCGCTGGCAATGATGTCGAAGGCCTGCACCATCGGTACGCCCGACGCCATCATCGTGGAGATCTGGCGGCTGAAGATCGCTACGTCGCGGGGCTTCACTGTGGAGCCCGAGGCCCCGAACAGCGGCTTGGGTTTTTCCCGCACCTGCTGGGGGTTCATACCCTGGCGGCGCAGCTCGGCCTTCACGAGGGAGGCATTCTTCGCTTGCATTTCGCCGTTCATGCGCTTGCCGCGCTTGTCCAGGGCGCTCCATTCGTACATCGCCATCTTGGCGACCTCCGCGCGGGCGGCGCCGATGGCCTTGGTGTTCTTGTTGGCGGTGGCAAATGCCATGTGGCGGAGGTCCCCGGGAATCAAACTGTTGCCGGGACCCCGTGGGGAGCCCCGTACCGTCGGATAGTCTGAACGACTTTCCGTATATTTTTCTGCCATATAGCGCACATCCTGACGCTGCCGGCCAGTCGTATCAATCCTTGGTGACGCGGTTGATCTCGGCCAGGCTGGTGACGCCGTTGCGCACCTTGAGCAAAGCCGAGGCCCGCAGGTCGTTGATGCCCGCCTTGCGCGCCACTTCGGCGATCTGCAGGGCGTTGCCCCCTTCCAGGACGATCTTCTGGATGTCCTCGACCATGGGCATGACCTGGTAGATGCCTACACGGCCCTTGTAGCCATCGTTGCAGCCATCGCAGCCGACCGGCTCGTAGACGGTCATGCCAGCATCGATGTCCTCCTGCGTGAAGCCCTCGGCAAGCAGGGCCGCTGCGGGCAGGTGGACCTCGCGTTTGCAGTCGTGCAGGCGGCGGGCCAGGCGCTGGGCGATGATCAGGGTGACCGACGAGGTGATGTTGTAGGGCGCGATGCCCATGTTCATCAGTCGCGAGATGGTCTGAGGGGCATCGTTGGTATGCAGGGTAGAGAGCACCATGTGACCGGTCTGGGCGGCCTTCACGGCGATTTCGGCTGTTTCCAGGTCGCGGATTTCGCCCACCATGATGACGTCCGGGTCCTGGCGCAGGAACGATCGCAGGGCCGCCGCGAAGGTCATGCCGCGCTTGGTGTTCTGCTGGACCTGGTTGATGCCCTCGACACGGATTTCCACGGGGTCTTCCACGGTGGAGATATTGCGCCCCTCGATGTTGAGGATGTTCAGCGCCGTGTACAGCGAGACCGTCTTGCCCGAGCCCGTGGGGCCGGTGACCAGGACCATGCCGTAGGGCTTGTCGATGGCATCGAGGTAAAGCTTCTTCTGGTGTTCTTCGTAGCCCAGCTTGTCGATGCCGAGCTTGGCCGACGAACCGTCCAGGATACGCAGCACGATCTTCTCGCCGAACAGCGTGGGCAGCGTGCTCACGCGGAAATCGATGGCCCGGGTCTTGGTCAGGTTGAGCTTGATGCGGCCGTCCTGCGGCACGCGCCTTTCCGCGATATCCAGGCCGCTCATCACCTTCAGGCGCGAGGCGATGCGATTACCCAGCTTGATCGGCGCATTGGCCACGATGCGCAGGATGCCATCCATGCGCAGGCGCACGCGGTATACGGCCTCGAACGGCTCGAAATGAATGTCCGAGGCACCGCGCTTGATCGCATCGACCAGAATCTTGTTGACGAACTTGACGACAGGCGCGTCGTCATTGGCGTTGGCGTCGATGCCGGTGGAACTGCCGTCGGCCTCGTCCTCGCCGCTTTCCAGCGAGAGTTCGTCCAGGCCGCCGCCGTCCTCGAAGCCGGGGACGTTGCTGGTCATGGTCGACAGGGCGTTGTCGATCACACGCCGCAGCTGGGCGCGCTCAACCAGTACCGGCTCCACCATATGATTGGAGTGGAACTTGATCTCGTCCAGCGCATGCGACTGCATGGGATCGGCGATGCCGACGAAAAGGCGCTTGCCCCGGCGGAACAGGGGCAGGGCCTGATGTTTGGAGATCAGTGCCTCCGTGACCAGATCCAGGGGCAGGTTGGCCGGCGTCATGGCAGACACGTCCATCAGCGGCATGCCGAATTCGGCGGAGGCCACCTGCGACAACCGGCCGCTGTCGACCAGGTTGTGGTCGACCAGCCACGACGAAAGAGACACCCGCTTGTCAGCGGCGTCCTGGACGGCCTTGCGGACGTCGGCCTCCGGCAGGACGCCTTCACTGACGAGCCGCCGAGCCATGCCCGTCAGCCCGGCGAGCATGGGTTGCTGCATGTTTGAAACCATGATGGCTTCCGTTTACCCCGAGATTCGGGGGCAATCTACTCCAGAACGTGTGACCGGTCACGTCACCGGAGATGAATATCGGGGCCGGGGAAGGGCCTGTGACAGCGAAGGGCCGCGCTTTCGCTTATCATCCACCGGTTAACCGGGGAATACCTCTTGAGCCGTATCAGCATCATCCTTCCCGCCAAGAACGAGGCCGCCGCATTGCGCGCCCTGCTTCCTCGGCTGAAGACCGCCCAGCCAGGTGCCGAGATCCTCGTGGTCGATGACGGCTCCACGGACGAAACGGCAGCGCTCTGCGCCGGTCTCGGCGTCACTTGCCTGTCATCGCCTTATTCCATGGGCAACGGCGCCGCCATCAAGCGCGGCACCAGGGCGGCTAGTGGCGAGATACTGGTATTCATGGATGGCGACGGCCAGCACGATCCCGCCGACATCGACCGCATGGTGGCGCGCTTGGCCCAGGGCTACGACATGGTGGTGGGGGCCCGCGACTGGGAAAGTCAGGCCGGCGTGGGGCGCGGGCTCGCGAACACGCTCTACAACTGGCTTGCCAGCCGCATGACGGGCCAAATCGTGGCCGATCTCACTTCAGGATTCCGCGTGGCTCGCGCCAGTCGCTTCCGCGAGTTCCTGCACCTGTTGCCCAACGGTTTCTCGTACCCGACCACCAGCACCATGGCCTTCTTCCGTAGCGCCTATGGCGTGGCGTATGAGCCGATCAAGGCGGCCCAGCGGGTAGGCAAAAGCCATATCAAGCCGTTGAAAGACGGTATTCGCTTTCTGCTCATCATTTTCAAGATCGCCACGCTCTATTCACCGCTGAAATTATTCTTCCCGGTGAGCGCCGTGTTCTTCCTGCTGGGTGTGGTCAACTACGCCTGGACGTTCCTGAGCATGGGGCGGTTGACTAATGGCAGTACCCTGCTGTGGATCGCCGCCGTCGTCGTGTTCCTGATTGGCCTGGTATCGGAACAGATCACCGCACTTACCTACCGGCGCGATGACTGACATCGTAGCGCGTCCTCGCTTGCTCGTACTCGCCACGACCTATCCGCGCTGGCGCGACGATCACGAACCAGGCTTCGTGCACGAACTGGCGCGTCGGCTGACCGGACGCTTCGATGTCGTGGTGATCGCGCCACACGCACAGGGTGCGCAGACGCGGGAAAATCTCGACGGCGTTTGGGTAGTTCGCTACCGCTATGCTCCGTTGCGTTGGGAAACCCTGGTTCAGGATGGCGGGATCACCACTCATCTGAAAAGATCGCCGTGGAAGTGGTCGCTGGTACCCACGTTCTTCGCGATGCAGTGGTGGTGCGCCAGGCGCTTCGTCACGCCGTATACGGTGGTTCATGCTCACTGGATCATCCTGCCCGGCATCGTCGCCCGCCTGCTTGGACGTCGTTACTTGGTGACGTCGCACGGGGCCGACCTGTTCGCCTTGCGTGGCCGGCTTGCCGCCCGTATCAAGCGCTGGGTGCTCGCAGGAGCAACCGCGACCACCGTCGTCAGTCGTGCGATGCTGGCGCCTGCAGGGGAGTTGCGCAGCGATCTTCTTCCCTGTGTAGCCCCCATGGGTGTCGACCTCACGTCGCGGTTCATCCCCGATCCGTCTGTGACCCGTGAGAGCAACCATTTGCTCTTCGTCGGCCGCCTCGTAGAAAAAAAAGGGGTAGACGTTCTGCTGGCCGCCATGCCAGCTGTGCTTTCGAAGAGACCAGGAACGATACTTTCCATCGTGGGCCATGGCCCACTGGCTGCATCACTGCAAGAGATGGCCGCACGCCTGGGTATTGCGGATGTCGTGCGCTTCGTGGGGCCGGTACCTTCCGCGGCATTGCCTGCCTGGTATCGTCGCGCTTCGCTTTTTGTGGCACCGTTTCGCCAGGCCCGGTCGGGAGATCAGGAAGGTCTTGGCCTGGTGCTGGTCGAGGCGCTGGGGTGCGGATGCCCGGTGATCACCACGGATATCGATGCGGTGTCCGACGTGTTGGAAGCCATGCCCGGTATGGGGCGCGTCGCATCCGATGATGCTTCGGCACTGGCCGAAGGCATTCTTTCGATGCTGGATGACGAGCGCCTGGCGGCTGCCGTGGATGATGGGCTAGCGCTGCTGCGTGGGCGATTCGACTGGGATCAGGTGGCCTTGCACTATGGCGACATGCTCGAGGCAGTGCGTACCGAAACGGTGCAATCCTTACGCTAAAGGTGCCTGGTCCCCGGCGGTCACCGTACCGTGAAGGTAGCTGCATGCGACCAGCAGCTTGACGATGCCTGCCCGTACCGTAAATGGTAGCGTCAGGCGGTCCAGTCGCGACGACAGGATCCGTATGAGCCAGGGGCGACATGGTTCCGTCATCGCATGCAGTAGCCGCAGCGCGCGATGACATCTCGCGTCGATGGCGGCATAGCCTAGGGCTCTGTAGTTCTCCGGATGTCGGCGTGCAAACAACGAGGCGTTTCCCGCGCCGGCTTGCACCATTTTTCTGCAGACATCGGCAAGTTCCAGTTCATCGTCGTGGCGCACGAGCGCGCCTGGATTGTTGCGTAAGTGAATACCCACGGCTTCCAGGCGCAGGGCGAGATCGCGATCCTCGAAACCGTAACCCCTGAACGCCGGGTCGAAGCCGCCGATACGCAGCATGGCCTCGCGACAGATCATGAAGTTGGCGCTGCTAAACGTTGCCACGCCTCCCTGGTGTTGGCGCCGCGAGGCTCCTGCCTGCTGGTAGCGACTCCAGAAGCCTTTGCCCTCGCTGGCCACGGCGCCAACGGAACAGGTGTCCGCGGTCAGCGTGCGGAGATGTTCTGCGAGGAAATCCGGCCGTACTGGCAGGCAGTCGGCATCGATGAATAGCAGGGCGTCGCCCCGGGCGACGGCCATGCCGGCGTTGCGGGCAGCGACACGGCCCTGGTTCGTGGCATGACGGACAAGGACGATATCCAGCCCGACGGCGGCCTGCAGGGTATCCGCCGTATCGTCGCCCGAGCCGTCGTCGACGACGACGATTTCCAGTGTGCAACCCGGAAGGCGGCATGCACGCAGGTTGCGGATTGTCCGCAACGCTGGGGCGGGTGAGCGAAAAACGGGAATGATGGCGGAAATCGTCTGCATGATGGCTCAGGCTGGGCTTGCTAGACTGCGGCAAGCGAAGTGGGGCGTTCCGTCGCGTATGTTTCGGCCGCTGGCCTGTTCGCGAATCACCGCATTTTTCATGCCATCATAGCGAGAACTTCCCTGTTGAACGACGCCTCGCAGCTGCGATCCGGAGCGCCACAATGATCCGAGGCATCGCGGCGGTGATCCTCGAATACCGATGCCCTGCGCGGACGCTGTCCTGCGTGGGCTCCCTACTCGCGTCTGGCGTGTCTCGCGTCCTCGTGCTCGATAACTCGGATGACGACGGCGCCAGCCTGGGCACCTTGAGCGCCGCGCTCGATGGCGATACGCGCATCCTCATTCAAAGCAGCGGCTCGAACCTGGGCTTCGCGGCGGGAGTGAACCGGGCACTTGGGATCTTGCGAACGGAAGGCTGGGCCGGCCGGGTCCTCCTGGTGAACAATGACGCGGAGGTGCTGCCGGATGCCGTGGATGCACTGGATCGTACGCTGGATGCCCATCCCCTGGCGGCGATGGCGTATCCGACGATCGAGCACGCGGGGCGGGCGCTCACACTGACGTACTACCATCCGTGGACAGGGCGGCTCTCTCATGCATACTCGGCCACGGGCATTCCCTATGTCAGTGGTTGCTGTGTTCTCCTGGCCAGCGATCAGGTGAGGGAAGGCCTCTTCGACGAGACGTTCTTCATGTACGGCGAAGATGTGGAGCTATCCGCACGGTTGTCGCGTGAGGGGCGCACTGTCGTGCATGCGGCCAACGCCCATGTCGTGCACGAAGGCTCGGCAGGTTCCGGGGTAACCACATTGTTCTATGAAACACATATGGTGGCCGCCCACGTGATTCTCGCGCACCGCCTTGCCGAATCGCGGGCAAGGCGCGCGATATACCTGATAGGCCGGGCGATCTTCCTGTCGCTGAGGGCCGGTGGTCGGGCTGTCCGTCATCGTTCGGTAACTCCGCTGCGTGGCCTGGTAGACGGATGGCAACTCGGACGCTCTGCCGTCCGCCAGCATAAGCGCCCGGGATTCAGTGGTTGATGACGGGGCGTCGGCGCACGCGCCAGCCGACCACGCACCAGGTGATCGTAGCCAGGCAGCATTCCGTTGACACGATCATCCGGGCGGCACCTTCCAGGCCACCGCCCGGTACGAAGTGCCAGGCGAAGGCATAGAGAAGTACCAGGCCGCATGCCTCGATCGACAACCGCAGCCACTGGCCATCGAGTCCCAGCAGGATATTTCCGCCCAGCAGTCGCAGCGAGTAAGCAGGGAGCAGCCATACAAGCAGTTTTGCCGCTAGAGCGGCATCGCCGAAGGCCGGGCCGAGCAGCCAGGGGAGGATGCCCGATGCTAGATAGAGCAGGGCGCCTGCCACGACGCTGAACACAATGCTGCACAGGAACATCAGGCCGATGAGGCGGCGCCCCGCTTCCTGCGAGGCCCCATGGCGGAACACCCGCGGCAACACTGCCATCGCGAGGGCATCCACGGGCAGGGTGAAGATCATCGTCAGGCGATACGCTGAACCGTAAAGTCCGGCTATCGTTCCACCAGCCAGTTGCAGCACCAGGGTCTTGTCCAGCGAGGTAAGTGCGTTGGTGACCGCCCAGACGGACGAGTATCCCAGTCCATCGAGTAATTCGCGGCGAGTGAGGCGTTCCTGCGCCGGCCCCGGTCGCAACGCGGTCCGGGTAATCGTCATGGCGGCCACCGACGCGACCAGTGTGGCGACCATATGCACCGCACCGTAGGTGGCAATCGTTGCCGGAAGTGGCGAGAACAGGAAGATCACCGCGCCGGCAAATCGGATGCTGGCGGTCAATGCGGGAAGGCCTGCGGCGAATCCCGAGCGCTCATGGGCATTGAACGCGAATGCACAGAAGGACACGAGCGGAAAGAGCACGGCCTCAGAAACCCCGATGACGACCAGGGTGAAGATGCCTGTGTGGGTTTCCGGTGCCGCCAGGGAGAGCATCAGGAAGGCAGCGGCGATGACCGCGCCGCTGCCGAGCGTCCAGCGCACACCCTTGTGCCAGTAAGCGCCCAGTCGCGAGGCGTCGCGAGACACGGCGCGAAGCATCAGCAAGCCAAGGCCCAGACCGCTGAATGAGCCGAGGAACGTGGCCAGTCCGGCTACGCCAGCGAACGTACCGTACCCGTGGGGACCAAGCTTTCGAGCGATGGCCAGCAACCAAAGGGCCTGCGCTCCGACTCGCGTCAGTTGCCAGATGAGCGACAGACTCGTGTTGAGAGCCAGGCGCCCACGGAGGCTGCGCAGCCCTATGTTCATCGAGTATCGCGAGTCACGGAGCGAGCGGTGGCTCGTTCGAGCGAAGCAATATCCCCATCAAGTCGTCCGGCGAAATTTATGGCACGCAACGCATCGATCTGTTTGCGTGCGAGGGTTGCGTCGTTGGCAGCCAGCGCCCTCTGTGCGAGCTTCACGCGATAGACTGGTTCGGAAGGAGCCTTTGCCACCGCCATGTTGCTCATGCGCAGCGCGAGCACGTTGTCGTGAAGCGTATTGATCGCAAAATCCGCATAGAGAGAGCAGAGACGGGCTGACGGGTTGGGATGATCCATCGCCGCATCGAAGGCCCGATGCAATTCATCTGCTTCGAACTGGCAACCACCCTGATAGAGGCACTGGGAAAGTGCGCCGAGAGAGCTTTCGTCTTGTACTGTGGCAGGGCGTGCATGCAGTTTTTCACGCATGGATATCCACCATGCCTCGCGTACCGGAAGTCCCGCCCTGGCATGCACGAAGATCAATGCCTGTTCCCCAAGCACCGACGCGCCTGGCATGGCTGCTGCGGCTTCAAGGGGAGGTACCGATTTGATGATGTAGGGTGAGTTGCGATCATAGTGCGACGCGATGATGTAAGCCCGTCCCAGCTCATACTGTGCACGATGCGAGTGAGGACCGCGCCGCCCGAGCTCCTCGGCGAGCGACAGGGGTGTTCCCCATGCGCTGGCCGTGGCGAACGTGAGCGCTATCGACCAGGCGATCAAGGCCAGCGGCGGCAAAGCACTGACGATACGCCATGCAGACGAGGAGACCCTCCGGACGATGTATCGATAAGCATCGGCCAGCGCCAGCATGATGCCCATGCTGGCAAAGTAGTTGCGGTGTTCGTACACCAGCTCCAGCGGAATCACTGTGCCCGTCAGCGACTGTGCCGCAAGGAACAGAACTACGCCCAGCGAAAGAAGTGGCAGGCGCGTGCGCATCACCCAGGCCACGGCCAGCAGGGTGGCCAGTACCAGCATGGACACCAGAGTGGTCCATGGTGCCAGCAGCCCCCCGCTGGCGACAAAATCGTCGTGATAGAACGACAGCCCGCCGGGTGTCGGTACGAGGGTCCAGGCGAGGTAGTCGAGGACAATACGCGGCTCGCTCATGAGGCGCGTGGCGAGCGTGAAATCGCGTGCTGCCCATGTGCTGGAAGCCAGAAGGCTGGGTGTGATCCAGGCCATGCCCACGATGAACGGCACTGCAAGGATGACGGCATACATGGCGGTCATTGCCCTGCGGGCGTGAGATCGTGGGGGGCCGAACCGGAACACCACGGCTTCGATGCATAGCGCATAAAGCGGGAGCAGTACAGCGGTTTCCTTGGCAAGCAAGCCCAGTCCTGTCAGCAACACGAGCCATAGTGCACAGTACAGCGCATCACGTATATGGAACGGCTCGCGCGCGCGCAATCGCGCGTAGCCGATGAGGCCCACGAGCACGAAGAGATTGGCGAGACTCTCCATGCGCTGCACGATATACAACACCGCCGAGAAGTTGATCGGTGCCACTACCCAGGCCAGAGCTACGCCCAAAGCGAGCGCGTTTCCCCGGCCGGTCGGGTCATCCGGATACACCCTGCGGAACAGGGCCCGACACAAAAAGAACGCGAGCCAGCCATTCAAGATGTGTAAGAGGATATTGGTCGCCTTCATAGCAGACGGATCGAGGCCGGTTGCCAGAACGTTGGCCGCGAAACTCAGCGAGGCCAGGGGGCGCTTCAGTTCGCTGGATGGGGACGACAGCGCGGCGGCCGTCAGTTCCGGGAGCGAGGCATGCGACGGCTGCACTAGCGGATTGTCGACGATGTTTGGGTAATCATCGAACACGAATCCGCCGCCCAGGCCGGGAGCGTAGACAAGCCATGTGACGATGGCGAGGCCGAGCATGGCTGCCAGGGTCACGAAACGCTGGGGGGTGAAAAGGCGTTCCGTGAAGCGGGCATCCGTCCGCCCGGTGCCGGAAGGCGGCGTTTCGCTGGAAATCAAAAGAGGCCTCACGGGCGGGGTTTCCGCCACGCATCCTAGCATCAATGCCGGGACGCAGTGGGCCCCTCCCCCTCAGTGCGACGCGGAGGAGGCCCGAATCGTCCCGTCGGCTAGGGCCTTGGAGAATACCTTGATCGCCTCGACCAGATCGGCATCGCCCGTATTCGCTCGGAGACGCAGGCGGTCCAGGATGGCCTCGCAGGCATCGCTTCGACCCAGGCTGGCGTTGAGCTGGAAAAGCAGCACGCCGATGCCTGTGTTGTAGTCGCTGTCGATCCAGGCACGGTGGGCCTGCGACTCGGCCTGCACCAGATTACCGCTCATCCCGTACATGCGGGCAAGGTTGTATCGAGAACGCCAGACAAGCTGTGAGGTAGCAGGCGAGGCATCGTGATCGATCCAGCGTCGGCCGGCCTCAGCCAGTCGTTTCGCATTCAGTCGCCCCATTTCGGCAAGCTCCGCAAGCCGCTCCCAGTACCGCATCGAGTTCATGGTGATTGGCAGGTTTGTTCGCTGCTCGAACTCTTCGTAAAGGGTTTCCGGAACGGGGGCCTTGGCCGCGCTATAGGCGATGATGCGCCAGATCGTAGCGTTCATGCCTTCCGAAGGCGGCCTGAAGCGTTCCTCCAGAGCGATATGGGCCAATGCGGTCCGTGTGTCGCCGCGCTCGACGGATTGTGCCGCCAGTGTTGCCTGCAAGCGGGGCGACGTGGGGTTGTAAGCCGCCTGCATCTCGAACAGCGTATCGACGTTGCTCCAGCTACCGACCTGCACCCAGGTGGCCGTTGCGTAGAGGGCCACGATAAGTACCGGGCATAGCATGACCGTGCGCCGGAAGACGATCGTAGGGTGGGGATGGCGTAACCAGAGTGCGCGACCGATGCCTACCAGGGCCATAAGGATGCCGAGGTCGGGCAGGTAGTTGCGGTGTTCGAAGTAGATTTCGAGCGGAACGATCGTCGATTCGAGCAGGTGACCGATCAGGAAAAAGCCGATGCCGAATGACACCAGGGGATGCTTCCGCCGCGTTGTGATTGCCACGATGACAGCCAGTAGCCACGCCAGGATTGCGATCGCCGTAGTCCACGGCGCGAACCAGCTGGTCGAAAGCACATAGTTGTCGTGGAACAGACCCATGTCCTGACCGGCAGGCATGAGCATGGTCTTTACATAAGACCACAGTACGCGCGGCTCCGTGAGTAGTCGCTCGCCAAGCGTAAAAGGCCGGCCCTGATAGCCACCGACGATCAGTTCGGGATGAAAAACGAGCCAGCCGGCGATGAGTACGCCGGGCAGAATCACAGTGAGGAAGAAAAAGACAGTGACGAGGCGGGGCCGTGGATTTGCTTTCGTGGCGGGAAAGAACACCGCCTCGACGAGCATGGCAAGCGGAATCGCGAGCACCGCGTTTTCCTTGGCCAAGGCGCCGATCCCTACGACGAGCGGAAAGATGATCCACAGGCCGAGATAGAGTAAAGGCCTCGGTTTGCGCTCGACTCCCTGTCGAAAATACACATACAGTGTGAGCGACAGCAGGCTGAACAGCGCGCCCAGCTGCGCCATGCGCTGAATGATGTAAAGCACTGTGCTGACGTGCAGCGGAAGAAGTAGCCACCATGCTGCCAGGAATAGGGCGGCCGTGGAGGCGATGGCGCGCGTAACCTCTGCGCGGCGCAGCAACTGGCGACAAAGCGTATAAACCAGCACGCCACACAGAATGTGGATGACTAGATTGGTGGTCTTGAGCGGCTCCGGGTACATGGCGCCGCTGCGCGCAGCGTCCATCAGGAACGTCAGCATGGAGACCGGGCGCCCGAGGGGGCCCGAGTGATTGTCGATGGCCGAACGCCAGTCGAGTCTGCCGTCCACCCAACGCTGGATTGTATCCAGGTTCGGCGCGTCGTCGATCAGGTAAGGGCCCTGCAATCCGCTTGCGTAGACGAGAGCCGTCAGCGCAATTATGGCAAGAAGTATCACACCTCGCGTTGCGCGGCTGCGCTCGAACAAGTCAATCATCAGGCGGTTCCGCGGGGTGGAAAAGAAAAGCCCCGCCATGCGGCGGGGCTTCTCGTGATGCGTCGGTTACTTGCGGCAGCTGGCCGGGGCGTACTGCGCCAGCAGCGAGCTCGTGCACTTCCAGGTGATGGCGCCCGTGGTGGTGGTCGGCGTAAGGGTGAGGGTCTGGTCGTCGACGCCTGCACCGATGCCCTGGTAGGTGACGGTAATGGCGCCGGCAGCGCCGACGACGATCGACTTCACATAGGTCGTGGCCACGGTGGTATAGCCGGCAGCAGCGTTCGTGATGGGTACGGTGCCCTGCGACTGGAACGTTTCGGCTACGGCAAGCTTAGCCGCGTCGGCCAGCACGATGCCTTCGGACACCTTGGCGCGCTTGGTGTAGTTCTGGTACTGCGGGATGGCGATGGCCGCCAGGATCGCGATGATCGCGACGACGATCATCAGTTCGATGAGCGTAAAGCCCTTCTGGATGGTCTTCATGGAACTTCCTCGGTAATTTTGGTTGGCTAACCGCAAGTTTGTGATGCCCCTGAGCTGTAGTGCCGGATCTTTCCCTACTGGCTGATCCGGCCCCCTCATCACGAGTACGAGGACTGACCAGGACGCTCATTATCCCTCGAAGCATGGACTATGCCAGCCTTTTCAGGGCGGCCAGCCCACACGGTGGGCGAGCTGATTTTGCATAGGGGGGGAGAATTGACAAGCTGTGACAATCCACAATTGCAGAACGGATCACAGCAGGACACCGTATTCTGACCCCTGGCGTCACACTATGACGTAACGCGTCCATTCGCAACTTGGCTGTTTCGTCGTTTGCGTAGGGTGGAAACCGTCAACGCCACGGCGAACACGGCCAGCAGGACCTCGATGCCGCGGAACGGCGTGGAGTACCGGGCATCCGATTGCAGTATTCCATAGACCAGGGTGACCCAGATGCCAAGGGCCGTGGCGATGCAGAGCCCGGGGGCAGCCTGCAGCCGGGGGATGAGGGATAGGCATGCGCCGACCAGGGCGAGCAGCATGATGAATGGCGACAGGAAGAACAGGTAGCCGGTGATGGCGCTGAGTGTCGGTTGCATGAGCAACGGAGATCCATACGCGGGGAACACATAGATATCGCCATATCCGATGCCGATGACCCAGCCCCACAACTCTGCCGGCTTGCTGAGATACCACCCCGCGTAGTGCCCTGGTGCCTCGCTTATGCGAGCGGCCATGGTCCGGAACCCGGCACCCGGTTCATGCCGGAGCAACTGGTATTCGCTATCGATCTGCTTCATGAGCGCTTTTGCCTGCGGAGCGCCGTCGATGCTGGCCTGATAGGCCGAGTGATAATCAGGCCAGGAGCCCTGCACGAAATTCATTACGGCGCGGTCCGAGGAAGAATCCCCGCCATGTGGCAACAGGGCGCCGCGAAGCGACCATGCGGCCAAGGGAAGCAGTGCGGCGGCCAGGAAGACGATCCACAGCCGCCGGTTCGAGCGGTCCCGCCATGCCATGGCAAGGGCCAGCAAGGGGGCAAATGGCGCCACCACGGCATTGGTTAGCCCGGCAACGGCAAACACGATGCCTGCCGCAGCCGCGCGTATGGGGTGGGGATTGCGGAGCATGTTATCGGTGAGCAGCAGGGCCACGGCCACCAGGAAGCCGAGCAGGGTCTCGCTCAGCACGCAGTCCGCAAGGGTCATCAGGTGCGGCCAGAATGCCATCAGCACACCAACGGCACAGGCCGACACGAAACCTGCCCAGCGATACGCGAGGATCGCGAATATCCATACGGTGGCGGCGGACAGTGCTGCCTGTGCCATGAGCACGCGCTGCACGAACTCGTTTTCCATGGCCCCGCTGCCGGACAACAGGGCAAGGAAGGCCGGGTATCCCGGGTCGCGAAAACTGTCGGCGACTACCTGGGCTGCCTTGGGCGATGCACTGGAAAAGACGCCATGATGAACGAGGTTCCAGGCATAGGCGTAATACTGCACGGCATCGCCGCGTATTGCCTGTTCCACCATGGTGGCGTGCACGTAATGCACGCGCAGCGCCAGGGCTCCCAGCGCGATCAGGATGAGAACGAGGTGCCCGACCTGCCATCGGCGTCGCGCGGAGATACCCATGAAAGTCTTCCCCTGACCAAACGCCGGAGTCTAGCCGAAGGCTCCGGCAGGTACCTTGCGCCAGTTCCCGAACTTGCACCCGACGCCCCCGCCCCGTACCGTGCCGGGCTAGTTCCGTAAAGGGAGTCCCCCACCGATGAAGCCCCTGCTCGCTGCGCTGGCCCTCGCGCTGGCGTCCGGCCCGGTCCTGGCCGCCGATGCCGACGCGGTCGATACCTCGCCGCATCCATTCTCCATCCGCGACCTGGTGATGATGGATCGCGTCGGCGATCCCCAGCTCTCGCCCGATGGCCGCTATGCCCTGTTCACCCTGCGCAGCACCGACTACGCCGCGAACAAGGGCTCCACGGCGATCTACCTGGTCGACCTCGACAAGCCGCCGCAGCCGGTGAAGGTGGTGGAGAAGGGCTCGTCGCCGCGCTGGGCGCCGGACGGTCACTCCATCTATTACGTGGCGCCGAAGGACGGCACCGCGCAGGTTTTCCATCGCACCTTCGATGCAGGCAATGGCGGCAAGGGCCTCGCCCTGGCGTTGCGTAACGGCGATGCCGTCACCGACGCCCCGCTCGACGTCAACGCGTTCAAGCTCTCGCCGGATGGCGCGAAACTGCTGCTCAGCTATGACGTCTTCACCGACTGCCCGGACCTCGCCTGCACGAAGGAGCGCCTGGACGGCCGCGAGAAGGACAAGGCCACCGGCACGGTCTACGACAAGCTGTTCGTCCGCCACTGGGATACCTGGGCCGATGGTCGCCGCTCGCAGCTCTACATCGCCGACGCCCGTACGGCGTCGCAGCCGGTGCTGCTGAGCCGTGGCATCGACGGCGACGTGCCCAGCAAGCCGTTCGGCGGCGACGACGAATTCTCGTTCTCGCCCGATGGCAAGACGGTGTTCTTCGACGTGCGCATTGCCGGCAAGACCGAACCGTGGTCGACCAATTTCGACGTGTACAGCGTGCCGGCCGATGGCTCCGCCGCGCCGGCGAACCTCACCGCCGACAACCCCGCCTGGGACGCCAATCCGCTGGTGTCGCCGGACGGCAAGACCCTGTTCTACACCGCGATGAAGGAGCCCGGCTCGGAAGCCGACCGCTTCGGCATCATGGCACTCGACCTTGCCTCGGGCACGAAGCGCGAAGTGGCCCCGTCGTGGGATCGCACTGCTGGCGCACTGCAGATTTCCGCCGATGGCAAGACGCTTTACACCACCGCCGACGACAACGGCCAGCACCCGCTGTTCGCCGTGGACGTGGCGACGGGCAAGGTCACCACGCTGGTGACCGATGGTTCGGTGGCCGGCTACTCGGTGGGCAAGTCGAAGATCCTGCTTACCCGTGACGACCTCAAGCGCCCCGCCGACATCTACACGGCCGACGTGAAGGGCAAGGGCCTGAAGCAGATCACGCACTTCAACGCGAAGCGCCTGAAGAATGCACAGGTTGGCGATTTCGAGTTCTTCACCTTCAAGGGCTGGAACAACGAAAGCGTGCAGGGCTACGTGGTGAAGCCGGTGGGTTACAAGAAGGGCCAGACCTATCCGGTGGCCTTCATCATCCACGGCGGCCCGCAGGGTGCCATGACCAACAGCTGGAGCTACCGCTGGAACGCGCAGACGTATGCGGGCCAGGGCTTCGCCGTGGTCACGGTCAACTTCCACGGCTCCACGGGCTACGGCCAGGCCTTCACCGACGCCATCTCGGGCGACTGGGGCGGCAAGCCGCTGGAAGACCTGAAGCTGGGCTGGAGCTCGGCGCTGTCGAAGTACAAGTTCCTCGACGGCGACCGCGCCTGCGCGCTGGGCGCCAGCTACGGCGGCTACATGGTCTACTGGATCGCCGGCAACTGGAACCAGCCGTGGAAGTGCCTGGTCGATCACGACGGCGTGTTCGATGCGCGCTCGATGTACTACGAAACCGAAGAGCTGTGGTTCGAAGAAAAGGAGAACGGCGGCACGCAGTTCGACCATCCGGAAAACTACGAGCGCTTCAACCCGGTCAACCACGTCAAGGACTGGCGCGTGCCGATGCTCATCATCCACAGCGGCAAGGACTTCCGCATTCCGGATACGCAGGGCATGGGTGCCTTCACCGCGCTGCAGCGTCGTGGCATACCGAGCAAGCTGCTGCACTTCCCGGATGAAAATCATTGGGTGCTGAAGCCGCAGAACAGCGTGCAGTGGCATGAGACGGTCAATGCATGGCTGAAGGAATGGACGGCGCCGCAGGGCAAGTGATCTGTCCTCAGGCGTAAAGAAAAGCGGCGGCCCAAGGGCCGCCGTTTTTTATGGGACGCATCGGAAACTGTTGCTAGGATGGGCACCTCTCCCGGCTGGCGGCATACCCATGGCTTCCGCACCTCCCGATAACCTGCCTGTCTATCGCTTGATCACCGGCAAGGACGATGCCACGTTCTGTCATCGCATTTCAGAAGCGCTTGCACTGGGCTATGTGCTCTGTGGTTCCCCGGCCGTGACCTACGATGCGCAGAAACAGTGCGTCATCGCAGCGCAGGCCATCATCTGGCCGGGTTGACCACGAACGAATGCTTCACCGGGCCCGTTCAGTGATCCGTGTGAGCCTGCACGATCGCCTCGATCCAGATTGCCACGGCGACCGCGCCGCCATCGGGAATGCCTGAGGCCCGATCACCGAGATAGCTCGCCCGCCCGGCGCGCGCCTGCATGGCGGCCGTCTGGTCCGCACCGTCACGTGCGGCCTGCGCCACCGCTTGTAGCGTACCGCCGGATGCAAGCGAGGCCGGATGCAGTGCATCCAGCATCGTCCGGTCGCCAGGCTTCGCGCCGCCGAGATCGGTAATGGCCTGCGTGGCCGCTGCCAATGCCTTGTGCCAGTCCTGGCGCCCTGGTGCATCGATGCCAGCGAGTTCGCGGGCGGCGCGCGTGAGCGCCGTGGCATAGAACGGTCCGGAGCTGCCGCCGATGGCACGGCGCATCGCATCGGCCATGGCAAGCAGCGCGACTTCGGGGGACTCCCATGCATGATCCTGCAACGCAAGCACGGCCTCGGCACCGCGCCGCATGCTGATACCCAGGTCACCATCACCTGCCTTGCGATCGAGTTCGGTCAGTTCGTCCTCTGCGGCGATCAGGGCATGGGCCGCAGCGTGAGCGGCAGATTTCACCTTCAATCCGGCCGCAGAAGGCCTGGCTGATGACGTTGCACGTTCGGCCATGCGCGGTGCGGCTATCACCCGAACTTCGTTGAGCTTGCCACCACCAGGCCATGCAGCCGCATCGCTGGTGGCATCAAGCAGGGCCACCAGTTCGTCATCCACCTTCATGACGGAAAGTGAGCAGCCCGGCATATCCAGAGCGGTGAGGAAGTTTCCACACCACGCACGCTCCACGACGATGCCGCGCGCATCCAGCCAGCGCAGCGCGTCACGCAGCAGTACATCGAGTTCCATGGGCGGCGTGGCGCCGAGTCCGTTGACGAGCAGGGCGATGCGTTGGTGTCCGGAGAGGGAAAGATCGCTGGCGATGGCCTGCAACATGGTATCGACAAGAGCTTCGGCACTCGCCATCGCACCACGCCGCACGCCGGGTTCGCCGTGGATGCCAAGTCCGTATTCGATCTCGCCTTCACCCAGTTCAAAGCCGGGATGGCCCACCGCCGGCACGGTACACGAGCCCAGCGCGATACCCATCGAACCCAGTCCGCCAATGGCGCGACGGGCGAGGGTAGCGACCTCCGCCAGCGGTTTGCCGGCGGCCGCTGCCGCGCCCGTGATCTTGTGCACCAGCACGGTGCCGGCGATGCCGCGACGCCGGTCCGGCGGCACGGTATCCCGCAGCGCCACGTCATCGGCCACGGTCACCACCTCGACCGGAATGCCTTCGGCTCGCGCCATTTCGGCGGCGAGGCCGAAGTTGAGGCGGTCCCCCGTGTAGTTCTTGACGACCAGCACGGCACCGGCCGGTCCGGCGACACGGCGCAGGCCGGCGAGCACGGCGTCGACGCTGGGCGAGGTGAAGACATCGCCGGCAACGGCGGCCGTAAGCATGCCATGGCCGACATACCCCGCATGGGCGGGTTCATGGCCACTGCCTCCACCGGAGAGCACGGCCACCTGCCGGCTTCCGTCGGCATCGCGCCGTACGACGACGTTCTCCGTGTCCAGCAGGGCCAGTCCGGGAGATCGGGCGACCGTGCCTTCGAGCATGTCGCGGACCACGTGGCGGGGATCGTTGATGAGCTTCTTCATGGTGCCGTACACCTTTGCGCCCTGGGCGCGGTGGAGGGATGCATTGAGCTTAGCGTCAAGTCGCTTCATGAGGCACCGGCCCGCGACAACCCCTGTAGGAGCGCGCCTCGCGCGCGACCGGTTGGAATGGTGCCGCTCCGTAGTAAAGCAGCCCATGTGGTGCGTCGCTCCGTAGGAAGGGCTCGCCTGTCGGCGTCGCGCTCGGCGCCTGTGGCGTGGTCGCCTGGAGGCGGCGGGTGCGGCCCTTGTCGCTCCGGCCTGCGGTGTCCCTCGGGAAAGGAGGAGCCGCTGCGCGGCTCAGTGTCTTATGGCTTCGCCCCTTCGGGCACGGGGAGCGGGCGGGGTTTTTCGACTCGGCTCCTGCCTCGGCGAAAAAGGCCGGCCATCCTGGCCGGCCCCGCTACGCGGCCTTTTCCGCCCACTCCCCTCACCTCCATCACCTCGCGCCAAGGGCCGCCCCCGCCGCCTCTCCCCACGTCGCGGCAGCTTGTTGTAGGAGCGCGCCTGCGCGCGACCGGTTGTCGCGAACACCATCATCGTTTCGATATCACCGGTCGCGCGCAAGCACGCTCCTACAGAGATGCGGTGTCGCACGATGGACCGCCGATGCGACCGGCGCCTCCTCACGACTAACCTGGCGTAACTACTGTCGTGTAGGAGCGCGCCTGCGCGCGACCGGTTATCGCGAACACCATCATCGTTTCGATACCACCGGTCGCGCGCAAGCACGCTCCTACAGGTATGCGGTGTCGCACGATGGATCGCTGATGCGGCCGGCGCCACATCACGACTAACCTGACGTAACTACTGTCGTGTAGGAGCGCGCCTGCGCGCGACCGGTTATCGCGAACATCTTCATCGTTTCGATGCATCCGGTCGCGCGCAAGGCGCGCTCCTACAGGGATTGCGCGGCGCTGGATGGATATCGAAACGATTGGCGCCAAAGCCGATGCAACGTCATCGTGTTTGCTGGCAAACCGAGGCGCTGGGTTCCTGCGTGCGCAGGAACGACGAGCGTGTGGTGACGATTTTTCAGAATCCTTCCATATCCAAACGCGTGCGCAATTTGGTACGGTGTGCGCGTTGTCTGCTCGTTCGTTGAGGGCTCGGCAGACAACCATCGCTCGACGTATCGAGAAAGACGCGGAACGGAGGTGCTACCAACACCTCCGCCCGCTGACCAAACCAACCGCTTAGGAGTTGATTATGGCTGTGCCAAATCTTAAGGCATTCTCACACCCACCGTCTGTCCCGGACGGTCCAGGGACGTCCTAAACACCTGTCAGGACGCGGCTAACGCCCGCGTTCGTCCTGATTTCTCACCGTTTCTGGCTCTGCCGTCGCACCCGGCGCGTAGCGCCCTGCCTGTGAGAAAACCGGACAAAGTGCGGGAATCGTGAGATCTCGTCGCCCGAGTCGATGAGGGGCACGGCCCTTGGCGTGCCCCGCTCGGAAGCGGCATACCAGGGAAAAACCAAACCATGAGTGATCCGAAAGACGATGGCGTCCTCGGCGAGGGGAGCTTTGGCCTGAATGTTGAGGCCAGCATGGATACGTTGATGAATGACGCGACGGCGTGGCAGGCGTATGCCGAGGCGATGCAGTCGGTGCTGACCGAATACATGGCTGAAACCGAATTGCCGAATCAGCGGTGTGTTGCCCGGGCGATGTCGGGTGTCAACGTGCTGTATCGCATGGGCCTGCAATGCACCAAGCATGCGAACGTGCGGCGCATGTGGGATGAGGTGCGTGCGCTGGGAGGGGCGAAATGATCGTGGGGCTGTGGGAAGTGGGTGTCGCGCTGGTGTTGCTGGTGGTGAACCTGCTTATCTACATGAGCAGTTATGGCCAGAGGTGTTCGCTGGCGACGGGGGCGCGGATGTTTTCGGTGTTGTCGTTTGTGGCGTTTATCGCCGGGTCGTTCGCCGTGGGGGATATGGCGGCGCATGGATGTTTGCTGCCGCGGGAGGAATGGCCGGGGATGGTGTTTGACGCGGCGAGTGCGGGGTTAGTGGGCGCGTCGCTGGGGGCGGTCTGGCTTTGGGGGATGTCGCGGTAGGAAGCGATGCACCCGACGACACCGTATCCCGGTAGGAGCGCGCCTTGCGCGCGACCGGTGGTATCGAAACGATGATGGTGTTCGCGACAATCGGTCGCGCGCAGGCGCGCTCCTACAAGATCACCGTGAGATCGGTAGAGGCGGCGGGGGCGGCCCTTGGCGCGACTTGATGGAGGTGAGGGGAGCGGGCGGAAAAGGCCCGAAGGGGACGGGTCAGGATGACCCGTCTTTCCTGCCGAGACAGGATGTCGAGTCAGGAAACCCCGCACGCTCCCCGGGCCCGAAGGGGCGAAGCCATAAGACATTAGCCGCGTCAGCGGCTCTCCTTTCCCGAGGGACACCGCAGGCCGGAGCGCCAAGGGCCGCACCCGTCGCCTCCAGGCGACCACGCCACAGGCGCCGAGCGCGAGGCCGACAGGCGAGCCCACCCTACGAAGCAAACACCCCACCCAAAAAAACGCCTCAAAACCAGCGATTCTTCTTGAGCAGGATGAAAATGCCACCCACGATACACGCCACCACGCAGATGATCGTGGGATAGGCCCAGGGCTTCTCCAGCTCCGGCATGTGCGCGAAGTTCATGCCGTACCAGCTGGTGATGAGTGTCGGTGCCGCAAGCATGGCGGCCCAACCGGCCAGCTTTTTCATCACCTCGTTCTGCCCGAACGTCACCAGCGAGAGGTTCACGCTGATTGCGGCGCCAAGCATCTCGCGCATCGCGTTGATGGATTCGTTTACACGGAATACATGGTCGTAGATGTCGCGGAAGTACGCACGCAATTCATCGTGGATGAGGTGCGGATGCAGGCGTACCAGTTGCGCGACGATATCCTGCAACGGCACCACCGCGAGGCGCAGGGTCATCAGTTCGCGCTGCATGTCGTACAGGCGCTTGATGGTGTTGCGGTTGTAGGTTTCGGCGAAGATGTCGTTTTCCAGCTCGTGCAGCTCCTGGCGGAAGTCGCGCACGATGGGAAGGAAGTTATCGACGATGAAGTCGAGCACGGCATACAGCGCATAGCTCGGGCCCATGCCCAGCAGCTCCGGCGACTGCTCGCAGCTGCGTCGTGCCGGGGCGTAGGAGAGCGAAGCGCCGTGGCGCACGGTCACGAAATAGCGCCGACCTACGAAGATCTGGGTTTCGCCGAAGGCGATGTTGCCGCCGACGAGCTGGGCGGTCTGCGCCACGATGAACAGCGAGTCGCCGTAGGCTTCGATCTTTGTGCGCTGGTGGGCGTGCTGGGCGTCTTCGATCGCAAGATCGTGCAGGTCGAATTCTTCCTGGAGCTTCAGTAGCAGGGTTTCATCGGGCTCGTGCAGGCCGACCCAGACGAAGGTGTCCGGTTGCTTGAGTACGTCGCTGATGGCATCGAGGGCAATGTCGCCGATGCGCTTGCCGTCGTTGCGATAGGCAACGCAGTTGACCACCATGCCGCCCTTGGTATCGCCGGGCGTCGGTTCGGGAAGAAGAGGTAAGGGTGCCATGGCCGCATGATGCCGCGCCGGATGTGACGCGGCAATGTAGCGGTCGTCAGTCGTGGCGGCGGTAGAACGTGGCGAACAGGGCCGTCCAGCAGGGCAGGGCAAAGAGCAACCAGGGCATGTTCCGCTGCGGGAAGTCCGGCCACAGGTGCAGCAGCAGCGCGATCACGCAGGCCGCGAAGGAGATGCCGGCAATGCGCGGCGCGAAGCGCCCCATCGGGCGGCCAGCACGGCGCAGCTTCCAGATGCCGGGAATGAGCAGGAAGCCCAGTGGCTGGTAGGCGAGCAGGTTGAAGTTGCCCCATGCCGAGCGGTGCAGCGTGAGCGCCCACAGGCCGATCATGAGCAGGCCGGCCAGCCCCGCGAATACGGTGAACAGCGAGCCGAAGGCGACGAAGATGCCACGCGCGATGCGCGTACGGGAAAACACGGGCAGGGAAAGAGGCGCGGCCAGCACGAGGCCGGCGATCAGCAGTGGCCAGCGCAGGTCGGGAGCTTCCCCGGGCGGCGCGTCGAGGCGACTCGGGGCGAGCGTATCCTCGGCGGCCACGAGCGCGCGCTCGTCGGAGCCGCTGCCGATACGGACGCTGCGGATCTCGTCTTCCAGCACCATGGGCAGGAAGGCTTCCTTCCAGGCATTCATGGGCTGATCGGCAAAGGGGCCAAGTCCCAGGTCCATGCCAAGCATCAGCCAGGGCTGGTTGCTCATCAGGCGCGCAGTCTGTTCGCGGTAGGTCATACCGCCAGGCTTGCTGCGCAGCTGCGCGCCGAGGGCGCCATCGAGCGCATCGTCCAGTGCGTTGCGGACGCGCGTGGTGCAGTTGTCCAGGTAATAGTCGTAGTTGTAGCCGGCGTTCTGGGGTTGCACGTTCCAGACGAGGAACCGTCGCAGGCGATCCTTCTGTTCATCGTTCAGTGCAAGGCGCTGCTTGCGTACGTAGCGGCCTTCGCCCGAATAGAACGACACGTCGGATGCGGTGGGCTCGGCATCCATGCGGTAGGCCATGATGCCGCGCGCGAAATTCAGGATGAACCCGTCCTGGTCGAAGTCGAACACGCCGTAGTTGAAGGCGATGGCCTGGCCGCTCACGGTGTCGCGCACTTCCAGCGCATCGTGGCCGAAACGCTCCCAGTAGATATCGCCCGGGCCATAGGTCATCAGCGAGATTTCGAGATCGCTTGCAGGTGCATCGACCACGCCCGCGCGAGCGAGCGGCACGATACACAGGGCAAGCAACAGGATCAGTGCAAAACGCATGGGGCGTACGACATCCGTGGTAGGAGCGCGCCTCGCGCGCGACAGGTTCGTGGCAAAACGCATGACCCGTGCGCCATCCCTTGTAGGAGCGCGCCTCGCGCGCGACAGGTTCTTGGCAAAATGCATGAGCCGTGCGCCATCCCTTGTAGGAGCGCGCCTGCGCGCGACAGGTTTTTGCGAAGACGTAGCCAGGCCCTGCCGCTGTATCGCGAAAGGTGGTCGCGCGCGAGGCGCGCTCCTACAGGGCCTGTTCTGGGATCAGGATACTTCGTCGGTGCGGGCGACGTGGAACTCCTGCACACGGCGATCATCCGCCTGCGTGACGCGGAACACGAAACCACCCACCGAGATTTCTTCGCCTGCCGACGGCAGGTGCCCGAACTCGGAGGTGACCATGCCGCCGACCGTGTCGAATTCCTCGTCGGAGAAATGCGAACCGGCGATTTCGTTGAAGTCGGCGATGGGGGTGAGGGCGCTGACCGAGAAGCCGCCTTCGGCCAGGGCCTGCACCAGCACCGGGTCTTCCTCGTCGTCGTGCTCGTCGTCGATTTCGCCGACGATCTGCTCCAGGACGTCCTCGATGGTGATCAGGCCGGCCACGCCGCCGTATTCATCTACCACCAGGGCCATGTGGTTGCGCGTGAGGCGGAATTCCGCCAGCAGCACGTTCAGGCGCATGGATTCGGGGATGAGCACGGCCGGGCGCAGCAGGGCGCGCACGTCGAAGGCCTCGCTCTGGCCGAAATACTTCAGGATGTCCTTGGCCAGCAGGATGCCGAGCACTTCGTCCTTGTCCTCACCGTGCACGGGGAAGCGCGAATGGCCGGATTCGACCACGGTGGCAAGGATGTCGGCGAGGGGGGCGTCGGCGGGGAGGCTGACGATCTGGGCACGGGGCACCATGACATCGTCGACGCTGAGTTCGGTGACCTTGATCGCACCCTCGACCATGGTCAGGGTGTCGTTGGACATCAGGCCGTTGGCCTGGGCGGTGCGCAGCTCCTCGATCAGTTCGTCGCGGTTGCGCGGTTCGCCGGAAAACAGGTGGCCCAGTCGATCCCACCACGATCGGTGGGCCGGGCCGTTGGTACTACCAGGGTCCTCGTTCATCACTCTTTGGTTTTCTGCCCGGATGGGCGGAAGGGGCAGTCTACTGGAATTCTGATGACGGTTCAGGGCAAGGGGGGATCTGTAGGAGCGCGCCTTGCGCGCGACGGCTGCGTAGCAGCCATGGCGGGTTTTCTGGCCGTCGGCCTTCGGAAGGGTCGCGCGCAGGCGCGCTCCTACATCGCTTCGTAGGGGTCTGCTATGCCCAGCCCCGCCAGGATGCGGGTCTCCAGGGCTTCCATTTCCTCGGCCTCGGCCTCTTCGATATGGTCGAAGCCCAGCAGGTGCAGGGTGCCGTGGACGGTGAGGTGGGCCCAATGGTCGGTGGCCTTCTTGCCCTGTTCGGCGGCCTCGCGGGTGACCACGGGGGCGCAGATGACCAGGTCGCCCAGCAGGGGGACGTCGACCCCCGGCGGAAGGTCAACGGGGAACGACAGCACGTTGGTGGCGTAGTCGCGCCCGCGGTACTGGAGGTTCAGCGCCTGGCCTTCCCCGGCCTCGACGATGCGGATGGACACCTCGCTGGCCTTGCGGCGCCTGGCGCCCTTCAGGGCGGCCTCGACCCAGCGGCGGAAGCTGGCGGAGGCCGGGATGCCCTTGCGCGAGGCCACGGCATAGCCGATGGCCACATCGACCTTG
This sequence comes from Luteibacter anthropi, assembly GCF_023699965.1. Classification (NCBI taxonomy): domain Bacteria; kingdom Pseudomonadati; phylum Pseudomonadota; class Gammaproteobacteria; order Lysobacterales; family Rhodanobacteraceae; genus Luteibacter; species Luteibacter anthropi. The sequence continues at coordinate 322,759 of NZ_CP077072.1, read as the reverse complement.
CTCACGGGGTGTCGTCCTGCTTCTGCTCGAAGGCCTCGTAGGCACGCACGATCTTCGCCACCAGCGGGTGGCGCACCACGTCGCGCGAGGTGAAGAAGGTGAAGCTGATGCCGTCCACGCCGCGCAGCACCTCGATGGCGTGGCGCAGGCCCGAGCGGATGTGGCGGGGCAGGTCCACCTGCGACACGTCGCCGGTGATCACCGCCACCGAGCCGAAGCCGATGCGGGTGAGGAACATCTTCATCTGCTCGACGGTGGTGTTCTGCGCCTCGTCGAGGATCACGTAGGAATCGTTGAGCGTGCGGCCGCGCATATAGGCCAGCGGCGCGATCTCGATCACGTTGCGCTCGATGAGCTTGCCCACCTTCTCGAAGCCGACCATCTCGTAGAGGGCGTCGTATAGCGGGCGCAGGTAGGGATCGATCTTCTGGCTGAGGTCGCCGGGCAGGAAGCCGAGTTTCTCGCCGGCTTCCACGGCCGGGCGCACTAGCAGCACGCGCTGCACGCGGTTGGCTTCCAGTGCCTCGATGGCGCTGGCGACGGCGAGATAGGTTTTGCCGGTGCCGGCCGGGCCCACGCCGAAGTTGATGTCGTGGGTGGTGATGGCGTGCAGGTAACGGGCCTGGTTGGGGCCGCGGCCCTTGATGACGCCGCGCTTCACCTTGATCACCACTTCCTGCGCCGACTCGGCGGCCTGGGCGTTCAGGGCGTCGATGCCCGACTCGGCCAGGTGCAGGTTGATGGTCTGCCCGTTGAGGATTTCCGTCTCGGTGGCGGCATACAGTGCCTTCAGGACGCGCTCGCCGGCCTTGGCCGCGGCTTCGTCGCCGATCACGCGGAACAGGCTGCCACGATGGTCGATCTCGATACCCAGGCGCAGCTCGATCTGGCGGATATGCTCGTCGAGCGGTCCGCAGAGGTTGGCGAGGCGGGTGTTGTCCTCGGGGTCGAGGGCGAAGTCGTGCTGGGAAAGCTGGCTCATGGCATTCACGAGGCGAGCGCGACCTCTTCGTCGAGACGGACGCGTCCGCGCAGGGAGTTGGCCATCGCCTCGGTGATCACCACATCGACGAACTGGCCGATCATCCGCGGATGGCCGGGGAAATTCACGTAGCGCATGTTTTCGGTGCGTCCGGTCATTTCGTTGGGATTCTTGCGGCTGGGCTTCTCGACCAGCACGCGCTGCACGCTGCCGACCATGGCTTCGTTGATCTTGCGGGCGTTTTCGTTGATGGCCGCCTGCAGACGCGACAGGCGCGCGTGCTTGGCTTCGGCCGTGGTCTCGTCGGGCAGGTTGGCTGCCGGCGTGCCGGGGCGCGACGAGAAGATGAACGAGAAGCTCTGGTCGAAACCGACATCGGCAATGAGTTTCATCGTCTTCTCGAAGTCGTCGTCCGTTTCACCGGGGAAGCCCACGATGAAGTCGGACGAGATGCAGATATCCGGGCGCACGGCGCGCAGCTTGCGAATCTTCTGCTTGAACTCGATGGCCGTGTAGCCGCGCTTCATCGCCGAGAGGATGCGGTCGGAGCCGGCCTGCACCGGCAGGTGCAGGTAGTTGGCCAGCTGCGGTACGTTGGCGTAGGCCTCGATCAGGGAGTCGGAGAACTCCAGCGGATGCGAGGTGGTGAAGCGGATGCGGCCGATGCCGTCGATCTGCGCGATGGCGTGGATCAGCACGGCCAGGTCGGCGATGTCGCCGTCGTGCATGGGGCCGCGGTAGGCGTTGACGTTCTGGCCCAGCAGGTTGACCTCGCGCACGCCTTGTTCGGCAAGCTGGGCCACCTCGACGATGACGTCGTCGAACGGGCGGCTGATTTCCTCACCACGGGTGTAGGGCACCACGCAGTACGAGCAGTACTTCGAGCAGCCTTCCATGATCGAGACGAAGGCGGTGGGGCCTTCGGCGCGGGGCTCGGGCAGGCTGTCGAACTTCTCGATCTCGGGGAAGCTGATGTCCACCTGCGCCTTGCCGCTGCTGCGCTTGGCCTCGATCATCTCGGGTAGGCGGTGCAGGGTCTGCGGGCCGAACACCAGGTCGACATAGGGAGCGCGCTTGAGGATGGCATCGCCTTCCTGCGAGGCCACGCAGCCGCCTACGCCGATCAGCACCGGCTTGCCGTTTTTCTTGTGCTCGCGCCACTTGCCGAGCTGGCTGAAGACCTTCTCCTGCGCCTTTTCGCGGATGGAGCAGGTGTTCACGAGGATGACGTCGGCCTCGTTTTCGTCCTGGGTCAGTTCCAGCCCGTGCGACGCACGCAGCACGTCGGCCATCTTGGCCGAGTCGTACTCGTTCATCTGGCAACCGTGGGTCTTGATGAAAAGCTTGCCGCTCATGGGGCTGGATACCGTGTTTCGTGGGTGAATACCGAACCGCGTAGTTTACGCCGCCAATAGGGCCATCGCCAGATGGCCGCCATCTATCAATGACTTGCGTGAAGGGCATCACGTTCCCGGCCCTTGGCGGGGCAGGGGGCTTTGGGCACACTGGCGCCCATGACCGAGGACGTGTCGCCAGGGGAATGCGCCGGCCGGGCCGGCCCGCGTTTCCGTGCCCTTCGCCCGATCCTGCAAAGGGTCGCGCTGGCGTGCGTCCTCTTGCTGGCCCTGCCGGTGGCCCGGCCTGCCTGGGCCGGCGCCATGTATCGCTGCACGGGGGCCACGGGCGAGACCGTCTTTGCAGGTAGTGCGGCCGGATACCGTAATTGCAAGAAGATCGGCAATGCCTTGCCGGCGAAGGCCTCGCGACCGCTATCCGCGGCGGCCGCAGCACCGGCCCTGCCGCCGGCATCGGCGGTCGGTGCGGCGCTTGCATCCTTGCCCGCGGCCGCGTCCCTGGCTTCGGCGCCGGCACCCGGTAAACGCCTGGCGGGGGCCCCGGATCAGCCCCCTGAGAACGTCGCGCCAGGTAAACCGCCAGCTCCAGCCATCGCTTCGCTGGCCGGTGTCACGGCCTCGGTTGTGGCCTACCCCGGCGATGGGAGCGAGAAGGCGCCGGTTGTCGCGCCGACAAAGCGGGGATGGTCGTATCAGGAATCGGCGTCTACCGACCTTACGGCAGCCCCGGCTCCGGAGGCGGCCAAGGGTTCGCGGGTGTTGCGTGGTGCGGTCTATCGCATCGTGCGGGCGGATGGTGGGGTGGAATACACCAACATCGCGCCGGGTGGAGCGCCGAAGGGGCAGACGGTAAAGATGCTCTTTACCTATATCGCCACCTGCGTGGCCTGCGATGTCCATTCGAAGATCGATTTCAACAACGTGGCGCTCAATCTGGCCGCTTACGGCGATGTGATCCGTGCCGCCAGCATCGAGTACGGTGTGGATGAAGCCTTATTGCGCGCGGTGATTCATGCCGAGAGCGCGTTCAATCCGAGGGCCCTGTCGGTTGCTGGTGCGCAGGGGCTGATGCAGCTGATCCCCGGCACGGCCCGTGACATGGGTGTGCTCGATGCTTTCGACGTCAATCAGAACATTCGTGGTGGCGCCAGGTATCTCGCGCTGCTGCTGCGCAACTTCAACGGCAACGAACGGCTTGCCGCCGCGGCCTACAACGCCGGACCGAAGGCCGTGGAGCGCTACAACGGCGTGCCGCCGTACGACGAAACCCAGGTCTACGTGGAGCGCGTGGGCATCCTGCGCAGGCGCTACGGCGAAAGCCTGCGGCACCAGGCCACCCGCTACACCCCCCTGGCCGAACGCGCCCTGTAGGAGCGCGCCTTGCGCGCGACCGGTTCGGTAGCGGGTGGCTCATGTCCTCGGATGGTCGCGCGCAGGCGCGCTCCTACATGGCAGGGTGCCTCCGAGTCAGTCGAATCTCCTGTAGGAGCGCGCCTTGCGCGCGACCGGTTCGGTAGCGGGTGGCTCATGTCCTCGGACGGTCGCGCGCAGGCGCGCTCCTACATGGCAGGGTTGCCTCCGAGTCAGTCGAATCTCCTGTAGGAGTTTTTCAAGGAGTGGTCTTCAGGGCTTGCAGGGTCGAGCTTGGGGGGCGCTGGGTTGGGGTGAGGCTTACCGAGAATGGCGCGCCATAGCGAAGGCCGGTGACCGTCACCGTCTGGCCGGGCTTCAGCGATGCCTCGTGGCGACGCAGGTCCGACGGATCGAGGATGTCCTCGCCGCCGATCTTCAGCAACACGTCGCGCTGTTGCAGCCCCGCGATGGCCGCCGGGCCGCCGGGTGAGATCTCGTTCACCACGACGCCGCGTGCCGCCGATGGCAGGCCGCTATCGGCCGACACGGGCACCGCACCGTAATCGGCACCGATCCAGCCGCGAACGACATGGCCGGTCTTCACGATCTGCTCCAGCACGTCGCGTGCGCTCTGCACGGGAATGGCGAAGCCGATGCCTTCGGCACCCACCGCCTGGCCGATCAGCGAGGTATTGATGCCCACCAGCTCGCCGTGCGCGTTGACCAGGGCACCACCCGAATTACCGAAATTGATTGCCGCATCCGTCTGGATGAAGTTCTCCAGGCTCGACAGGTTGAGCTGGCGGCCCAGGGCACTGACGATGCCCATGGTCACCGTCTGGCCGATGCCGAACGGGTTGCCGATGGCCAGCACCACGTCGCCGACACGGGGCCTGCTGCTGGTGTCGGTCATGTGGATGGCGGGCAGGTTGCCCGCATCGACCTTCAGCACGGCCAGGTCGGTCTCGTCGTCCGAGCCCACCACCCTCGCCTTGGCCACGCGACCGTCGTAGAGCAACAGCTGGATGTCGTCGGCGTTGGCGATGACGTGGTTGTTCGTCAGCACGTAGCCATCGTCGCTCACGATCACGCCGGAGCCCAGGTTCTGCTGGCGGCGGGTGCGCACCGGCCCCGACGGCACGCTGAAGATGCGCTGCAGGACCGGATCGGAGTACAGCTCGCGCGGTTGCTCTGTCACGAGCTTGTTGGCGTAGATGTTGACCACCGATGGCGCCGCCTTGGCGACGGCATCGGCATAGGAGGCTGGTGCCGCAGAGGCCGGTTCGCCGATGGAAGCCTGTGGCTCGGCGCTGTTGAGGCGCTGGCGCAGCAACGCACCGGCCCGGGGCCAGACCAGCCCGATGACGAACGCGACGGCAAGACCGAGCACGACGAAGCGGGCGACGAAGGCGAGCGTGCGGGCGGCATGTTTCATCTAAGAACGGGGGATCCTGTCGTCGTCGCCTTGCCCATGGGCGAGGTGGCCTGTGGCGGGTCCATTCGCCGTAACGAAGGAGCCGAGCCGATTTTCCGCATCCTGGCGGGTACTTGGCAGCCCTCTCCATCAGTCTGGACAGGGTACGGTTCAGTTTATTGTACGTCGCGGATGGTGCCGTTACACTGCCAGAAATTGCGGAAGCCGATTTCCAGAAGTAAACCGGCGAACGGGGCCCGCATTCTCAATGGCAAAGTTCCGGAGAGCCTGATGGCGAACGAAGAAGTCGTCGATCACGGTCGCCGTCGCTTCCTGACCGTAACGACAGCAGTTGTCGGCGGCGCAGGGGTGATAGCGGCAGTAGTCCCCTTCATCAAGTCGTGGGAGCCGAGTGCGAGGGCCAAGGCGGCGGGGGCGCCAGTCACGGTCGACATAAGTGCCATCGAGGCGGGGCAGAAAGTCACCTTCGCCTGGCGTAGCCTCCCTGTTTTCGTGGTCAACCGCACCAAGGACCAGCTGGCGCAATTGAAGGGCCTGGAGCCCCGCCTGCTGGACCCGCTATCGTCCGATTCGGCGCAACAGCCGAAGTACGCCACCAACGAAACACGTTCCATCAAGCCCGAGTGGCTGGTCGTCATCGGCCTGTGCACTCATCTGGGCTGCGTTCCCGACTTCGTTCCCGACATCAAGCCCGAGCCCTTCGACGCGAACTGGAAGGGCGGCTTCTACTGCCCCTGCCACAAGTCGCGCTACGACCTTTCCGGGCGCGTGTTCAGCGGCGTTCCCGCGCCGAAGAACCTGCCCGTACCGCCGTACCACTTCATCGACGACACCCATATCCAGATTGGCGTCGATCCGCAGGAGGCCGGCTGATGGCAAACGTATTCTCCCGCATCGGCGACTGGGTCAACGAACGCGCTCCGAACCTGGCGCCGACGTACCGGAAGCACATGACCGAGTACTACGCGCCGAAGAACTTCAACCTCTGGTACTACTTCGGTTCGCTCGCCCTGCTGGTGCTGGTCAACCAGATCGTCACCGGCATCTTCCTCACCATGAACTACAAGACGAGTGCGGCGGAAGCCTTCAACTCGGTCGAGTACATCATGCGCGACGTGGAATGGGGCTGGCTCATCCGCTACATGCACTCCACGGGTGCGTCGCTGTTCTTCGTCGTGGTGTTCCTGCACATGTTCCGCGGCATCATGTATGGCTCGTTCAAGAAGCCACGTGAGCTGGTGTGGATTCTCGGCATGCTCATCTTCCTCGTGCTCATGGCCGAGGCCTTCATGGGCTACGTACTGCCCTGGGGCAACATGTCGTTCTGGGGCGCGAAGGTCATCATCTCGCTGTTCGGCACCATCCCCTTCATCGGCGACACCCTGGTGCAGTGGATCATGGGCGACTTCCTGCCCGCCGACGCCACGCTCAACCGCTTCTTCGCACTGCATGTCATCGCCCTGCCGCTGGTGCTCCTGCTGCTGGTGGTGCTGCATCTGGCCGCACTGCATGAAGTAGGGTCCAACAACCCCGACGGCGTGGACGTGAAGCACGGCCCGAAGGGCAATCGCTGGAGCCCGGACAAGCCGAAGGACGCCATCCCGTTCCATCCGTACTACACGGTGAAGGATCTCTTCGGCAGCGGTTTCTTCATCACCGTGGCCGCCTTCATCATCTTCTTCGCCCCCACCTTCGGTGGCTGGTTCCTCGAACACGACAACTTCACCCCGGCGAACAACCTCGTCACGCCCAGCCACATCAAGCCGTCGTGGTACTTCACTCCGTTCTACGCGATCCTGCGCATGATCCCGTCCTTCTTCGGCACGGCGATCTGGGGCGTCATCGGCATGTTCGGCGCCATCCTGCTGCTGGCCCTGCTGCCGTGGATCGACAAGGGCCAGGTCCGCTCCGTACGCTTCCGCGGGCTCGGCTTCCGCATCGCCCTGGGCGTGCTGGTGGTCTCCTTCCTGGCCCTGGGCCTGGTCGGCGCGGGCGTCACGGCGGAGGTCATCCCCGAATGGTTCCCCGGTGCCGACGTCACCACATGGGAAAACGCCTTCGGCCGCCTGATGGTGCTCGGCTACTTTGGCTTCTTCGTGTTCGTATGGATCTACACGCGCTTTGGTTTCGAGAAGACCAGGCCGGTTCCGGAACGGGTGACGATGCATGATTAAGCGCTATCTTTCCTCCCTCGCCCTGGCGCTGGGCCTTGCCGCCGCCACCGTTCCCGCCCTTGCCGCCGAAGGGGAGGGCCTGCCCTCCGCCGGCGCCAACGTGGCCGACCAGGCCTCGTTGCAGCGGGGCGCCAAGCTCTTCTTCAACTACTGCGTCGGCTGCCACTCGCTGAAGTACGTGCGCTATTCGCGCCTGGCCACCGACCTGGGCCTCTCCGAAGACGAGGTGATGAAGAACCTCAACTTCACGGGAGCCAAGTTCGGTGAGCCGGTGATCTCGCACATGCCTGCGGATTCGGCAAAGCAGTGGTTCGGCAAGGATCCTCCGGACCTCTCGCTGGAAGCCCGCGCCAAGGGCACCGACTTCATCTACAACTACCTGCTGTCGTTCTATCTCGACCCGAGCCGTCCGGTCGGCTGGAACAACACCGTGTTCCCCAATGCCTCCATGCCCAACCCGTTGTGGGAGCTGCAGGGCCTGCAGGTCGCGGTACATGGCGAGGCAAAGCCCGGCGAAGAGGCCGTGGTGGAGAAGCTGGAGATTGCCCAGCCTGGCCGCATGAGCCCCGAGGAATTCAAGGGCGCGGCCCGCGACATCGCCACCTTCCTGGAGTACACCGCCGAGCCGGCCGCCCTTCAACGCCAGTCGATCGGCATCTGGGTGATCCTGTTCTTGGTAGGCCTGACCTTCCTGCTGTACCTTCTGAAACATGAGTACTGGAAGGACGTCCACGAAAGTCACTGAGGGCGTCCCTGCGGGGCGGCCACCTGGTCGCCCCGTTCGTATACCGGCCGCACAGGGAGGGAGATAGCAAAGATGGTCCAGCATGCACGCGCGCGCACGGCGCTCACGCTCTACACCAGCGTCGATGACATCCACTGCCACCGCACGCGACTCGTGCTGGCGGCCAAGGGCGTCGCCTACGACCGGATCATCCTGAAACCCGACCAGCCCACGGCCGACCTGCTCGATCTGAACCCTTACGGCACCCTGCCGACGCTGGTGGATCGCGAGCTCACCGTCTACGACACCCTCGTGGTGGTGGAATACCTCGACGAGCGTTATCCGCATCCGCCGTTGATGCCCATCGATCCTCTATCCCGGGCCCGGCTGCGGCTGGCCACCTGGCGCATCGAGAACGACTGGCTGCCCGAGATCGACCTGATCCGCGAAGGCGGCAAGGAAGCCACGGCGGCCCGCAAACGCCTGCGCGAGCACCTGCTGGTCTCGGTGGAGCTGTTCAAGGCGTCCCGGTTCTTCCTGAACCCCGAAATGAGCCTCATCGACTGCCTGGTAGCCCCGGTGGTCTGGCGCCTGCCCTCGCTGGGCGTGGATCTGGGCGCGGCCGGTAAGCCCATCGTCGACTACGGCGAGCGCCTGTTTCACAGCCAGGGCTTCGAGCGCAGCCTCACGGCGGAAGAAAAGGCCATGCGCCCTGACTTCGATTTCGGCCGGGTCTGAGACTGGCGGCGGGGCCGGCTGTCCCCGGTCCCCCGTATCCTTGTAAACTGTGCCCTGACCTTGCCCTGCCGGGGCTCTGGTGATCCCCGACCAACCGGCGGGAACGACGAGGACGCTTTTCATGGATACCAACGAAAGCACGGGCATGACTTCCAATCGGCCCTACCTGCTGCGCGCCATCTACGACTGGATCAGCGACAACGGCCTCACGCCCTACGTGCTGGTCGACGCCGGCCAGCCGGGTGTCCGCGTGCCGTCGCATGTGGTGAAGAACGGCCAGGTCGTTCTTAACCTGGCGATGCGCGCCGTGGCCAATCTCGACCTTGGCAACGATCGCATTTCCTTCCAGGCACGCTTCTCGGGCGTGAGCCAGTCCATCGTGATTCCGGTGGGCGCCGTCCTTGCGCTTTACGCGCAAGAGAACGGTCAGGGCATGATGTTCCCGGCCGACGAGAGCGAAGCGGAATCGCCGAGTCTGGAAGCGGTCGATAACGATGCGCCGGAGGCGCCGGTCCCCGAGGTCGGCGGCGACGATGATCGCCCCAAGCGCGGCGCACCGCATCTGCGTGTGGTGAAATAAAAAAACCGCCGGAAGGCGGTTTTTTTATCCAAGCGGTGCCTATCTATACTGTAGGAGCGCGCCTTGCGCGCGACCGGGATGACCACACGGACGGGTCGCGCGCAAGGCGCGCTCCTACAGGGGGCATCTTTCAATGCAGCCTGCGACGTTCCGCCAGCGAAATCACATTACCGGCATAGCTGCCCGGGTCGGTAGCCACCACGGTTTCCAGCTCCGGATTGCCGGAAAGCGGTAGCGAAAAGCTTGCCACCTCGTTGCCGACCATCCAAAGACGGGCGGCCTGGCGGGATGTGCCATCTTCGCTGACTTCAAACGCATAGCAGCGTTCAAACCGGCGTGCGCCGTTGACGCCTTGCAGGCGAATGGCGCGCAGGCCCACCGACTGGTCGAGCAGTTGCAGGCCATAGCGCCGACACAGCGCCGAAGCCGCCTGCACGGCGACCTCGCGGGCACGGGTCAGGCGATACCAGGCGCCGATAACGGCGGCCAAGACCAGAAGCCAGAACAGGTCGGTGATCGATGCCATGGCTTGAGTGTGTGGCCGGCAGCCTCCGAGGACAAGTCCCCGGAGGTTCTTGCGTGTGATTACAGGTCCAGGCGCAGCGACAGGTCGATGGCGCGAACGTTCTTGGTCAGCGCGCCGCTGGACACGTAGTCCACCCCGGTCGAGGCGATATCGCGCAGGGTATCGAGCTCCACGTTGCCGGAAACCTCCAGCGGGATGCGTCCGGCGGTAAGCGCGACGGCATCGCGCATCATGGGCAGGGTGAAATTGTCGATGAGGGCACGGTCGGCACCGCCGTCGATGGCCTGCTGCAATTCGTCGAGGTTCTCGACTTCGACGATAAGCGGCAGCTCGGGGTGGATGCGCCGGGCGGCGGCGATGGCCTGGGGAATGCCGCCCGCGGCGATGATGTGGTTTTCCTTCAGCATCATCGCATCGAACAGGCCCATACGATGGTTGGTGCCGCCGCCGCAGCGCACGGCGTATTTCTGGGCACGACGCAGGCCCGGGAGGGTCTTGCGGGTATCCAGCACCCGCGTGCGGGTACCGGCGATGGCGTCCACAAAATGTGCGGTGGCCGTCGCGGTGGACGAGAGCATCTGCAGGAAGTTGAGCGCCGAGCGTTCTGCTGTCACCAGCGCCCGGGCAAGGCCTTCCATGCGGCACACCACGGAGCCGGCAGGTATGCGGTCGCCATCGTGGAAGGCCCAGTCGATGCTTACGTCCAGATCGAGCGTGCGGAAGCAGGCTTCGAACCACGGCGCGCCGGCGAGCACGGCATCTTCGCGGCAGGTGAGTGTTGCGGTGATGCGCTTTGCGGGGTCGATCAGGTCGGCGGTGGCATCGCCGGGGCCGACGTCTTCGGCGAAGGAGCGATCAACGGCGGCGAGGATCTCGTCGTCCGACGGCAGGGCATCGGCGAGGTGTCGCGAATCGGATGCGGTCATCGATGGAGCGCGGCATGGGAAGAGGGCGCTACCTTACTCCCCCCGCGCCCCCCGCTCCACTGTAGGAGCGCGCCTTGCGCGCGACCGCTTTTCGCGATCCCGTTACCTGACTCGTACGACCGGTCGCGCGCAAGCACGCTCCTACAGGGAGAGGCGCAGGTGCACGTGTAGGAGCGCGCCTTGCGCGCGACCGGTATGGCAAGCAGGCCTGGGATGGCGAAAAGCGGTCGCGCGCAGGCGCGCTCCTACAGGGGGCTGCGGAGTTTTTCGACGATGGCGTCCATCGCGCGGTCGAACAGCAGAGTGGAGTCGAGCACGCGGGCCGAGTCGCTGGCGAAGGCCTGGGCGAGGGCGCCGAGGCTGTGGTCGGCCACCTTGAGGCCGCGACGGTTCACGAACAGGTAGCGGCCGCTGATGGGGCTGATCCATGACAGCTTCGCGCGATCCGACGTGCCATCCTCGGCGACGAATTCAAGCCACTGTCCCACCTTGAGCTCGCGAGCCTGCGAGAGGTAGCGCTCGTCGAACGCATCGTCGGAAAGGGTTTCGGACTCGTCTTCCGGCTCGGGTGCGCTGGGCTCCTCGATGGCCTGGATGGCCTGCGGCAGCGGCATCTCGCTGGCCGGCGGCTCCGAGGCAGCAGGTGCCTCGTCAAGCTGCTGGCGATAGAAGGCATGCAACTGGACCAGCAACTGCTCGGTGTCGGCCTCCTGAAAAGCCACCGAGGCCAGTCCGCGACGAAGCGAACGCTCGATGCCAGGCAGCAGTGAGCGCAGCCGGCGCCGACTCTCGGCATCGTGTGCCGCATGCGTGCTGGCAACGAAGTCGTCGATGAAACGAAGCGACTCGTGGAACTCAGGCGATTCTTCACCCTGGCGAAGCAGGGTGAGCACGATGTAGTTGGCCCATGCGCGGGTCAGGACGCCGTAGATGAGTGGCGGCAACGATTCACCGCCGATGCGGCCCACGATTTCCTGGGCGGCGCGACGGCGCGCATGTTCGAGCTTTTCGCGACCACGCGTGGATTCGGCCACGCGCTGTTCCGCCAGCTCGGCACGCTTGCGGCTGATATCCAGGAATTCCTGAAGCTCGGTCGCGAGACGCTGGAAGATGGCGATGTCATCGTCGAAGTCGTGCAGCAGGCGCTCGACGATGGACTTGACCTTGTCGTACAGGCGCCCGTCGCGGTCGCCTTCCACCGACCAGCCCTTGGCGGCGTCCGCGAGCGCATCCAGCAACTGGCGCGCCGGATGCGTCTTGTGCGCGAACATGCGCCGGTCGATGAGGCCGGCCTTGAGATAGGGAATCTGCAGGCGTGCGAGCAGCACCTGCATCTCGGCGGGCAGGTTGTGGTCTTCGAGGATGAACTCGAAGAGCATGCCGACCAGATCGATGGTGTCTTCGTCGATGCCCGACACATGCGTGGTCTGCTGACCGCGGAGCTGGCCGATCTGCGCCAGCAGCTGGGCCTTCAGTTGCGCCACGTCACGTGTGACGTCCGCCTGCGTCGCCAGCGGCGAGCCGGCCATGGGCAGGCTCGATATCTGGCTTTGCAGCAGGGTGAGCGCCCCCAGCAGTTCCGTGGCGCTGGGCAGCGGGCCTACGGCTACCGGTGCGGCCATGTCTGGGCCACGGCGTGCACTGAAGAGTGCATGCAGGGTCTGCATGAACTCGGCGGCGACGGCATCGGACACCACGGCGGGGTTGGCCACGGCAGCCTGTGGGGCGGCAGCCTGCGGGGCCGTCGTGGCGGTCGATACCGGCGCATCGCTGCGCCTCGTGGAAATCTCGTGGCGCAGCTGCGGCAGTACGCCGGCGGCAGCCAGTTCGTTGTTGATGTCGTCGTAAAGGTCGTCGATGCCAGCCAGCACGTAGCGATCGAAGAGCTTGTAGATGATCAGCTTGACCTTCACCTCGACCAGCAGCTCGCGCATGGCCTGGCGGAATGCCGCCGTCAGCGAGGTGGGGCCGACGGGATTGGTGGCGTCGTCCATGCGGGCGCCGCCACAGATCACCGACAGGCGCTGGTTCACCGCAAACAGGGCACGGGCGAGGCGTTGTTCGTTCTTGCTCACCATGCCGGTGACGGCGAGGGATTCTTCCAGCTCGTTCTCGCCCACGAGGCTGAGCTCGATGTTGGCGAGGGGGCGGGCACTGACATCGGCTTCGGGTGCGCGACCGCGGCCTGAGGCGAAATCGGCGAGGTCGCGGGCCACCTGGCCCAGGAAGGTGCGCTCGACGATCGCCCGCTTCTTGCGCACCTCGCGCATGCCATCGAAGAACTGCGTCTGCGCCGCGTTGTTCTCGGCTTTTTCAGCGAGATCGAACAGGGCGTCGTCGATGTTCTCGAACATGTTGCTGGCGAGCGCGTGCAGGCGCTTCGTGGCGAGGCCGCGAACGCTGACCAGCAGGGCACCCACCCGGTCGCTGCGCGGGTCGAGCCGCTGGCTCAGATCGATCACGTTGGATGGCTCGCTCGCGTTGCTCATCGCGCTTCCTGGATTACCGCTGGCCCCCGCCCGTGAAGGCATTGTGCGGGATGCAGGTTCTTATAGCGTGACTGTTGTCACGGATTTTGCGCGAATCCCGCATCAGGGGTGAAACCGGTCAACTGGGTGGTGCCGATGCCAGCCTCAGGGAGCATGACGGGGATGCCGTCTTCCACACGGTAGACCAGCTTGCCGTCGGTGGTGATCAGGCCCTCGGTGAGCGTTGCGCTGACTTTTTCGCCTGCCACCGTGTCGACGGAGCCAGCGCGGATGGCGCCATTGAGGCTGTCGCGTTCGCTGGAGGTGAGCGGGCGCACGGGGCGCTTGCTGACGGGGCAGCAGAGGATATCGATGAGTCGCTTGTCCATGGGACGTGGCCGGGCGGCCAACCTGAGAAACGGGAATGCTCGTACAATAGCCGCTTTTGGAAGCTCCGGCCATGACTGTAGGCAACGAAGCAACCGCTCCGCGCGTCGGCGTGGTGATGGGCTCTCGTTCGGACTGGGAAACGATGGAGCACGCCTCGGCGATGCTCTCGCGCCTGGGTGTGGTGCACGAGGTCCGGGTCGTTTCCGCCCACCGCACGCCCGACCTGCTGTTCGACTACGCGAACACGGCCCGCGAGCGCGGCATCCAGGTCATCGTGGCCGGTGCCGGTGGCGCCGCCCACCTGCCGGGCATGATCGCCGCCAAGACCCCGCTGCCCGTATTCGGTGTGCCGGTGCAGTCCAAGGCCCTGAATGGCATGGATTCCCTGCTGTCCATCGCGCAGATGCCGGCCGGTATCCCGGTGGGCACCCTGGCGATCGGCAAGGCCGGTGCCACCAATGCCGCCCTCATGGCTGCCTCGGTGCTGGCCCTGCACGACCCGGCCGTGGCCGCGGCGCTCGATGCCTTCCGCGCCGAACAGACCCAGACCGTCCTCGATAACCCGGATCCCCGCGCGTGAATCGCAAGCTGCCCTGTCTTGGCGTCCTTGGAGGCGGCCAGCTGGCCCGCATGCTGGCCATCGCGGCCGCGCCGCTCGGCGTGCGCACGCTCGTGGTCGATGGCGCCGATGATGCCTGTGCCGGCCAGGTGGCCGAGCTGGTCGTGGCCGACTGGAACGACGAGGCGGCCCTGGCGGAGTTTGCCCGCCGGGTCGACGTGGTCACCTTCGATTTCGAGAATGTCCCCGCCGCCACGGCAGAGAAACTGGCCGCGCTGGTCGATGTCTTCCCCAATCCACGCGCACTGGCCATCGCCCAGGACCGCCTGGCCGAGAAGACCCTGTTCCGCGAGTCGGGCCTCAATACGCCCGAGTTCGAGCCGGTGGACACCCGCGATGACCTGATTCGCGCCGTGGAGCGCATCGGCCTGCCGGCCGTGCTCAAGACCCGCCGCCTGGGCTACGACGGCAAGGGCCAGTTCCGCCTCAAGGAGCCGGCCGATATCGACGCTGCCTGGGCCGCCCTGGGTGAGGCCGCCGCCCGCGTCGGCCTGATCCTGGAAGCCTTCGTGCCGTTCGATCGCGAGGTCTCGGTGGTGGCGGTGCGCGGCCGCGACGGCTCGTTCCGCAGCTGGCCGCTTACTCGCAACTGGCACGTCGATGGCGTGCTGTCGCTCAGCCTGGCGCCTGCGCCGGGTTCCACGGACGAGCTGGAACGTACGGCCAATGCCCACGCCCGCACCATTGCGGAAAAGATGGACTACGTCGGTGTCTTCGCCCTGGAGCTCTTCGTCCGCGACGGCGAGCTGCTGGGCAACGAGATGGCCCCCCGTGTCCACAATTCGGGGCACTGGACCATCGAAGGCGCCCACACCAGCCAGTTCGAGAACCACGTGCGTGCCGTGCTGGGCATGCCGCTGGGCGACACGGGCGTGCGCGGTTGCAGCGCCATGCTCAACTGGATCGGCGACATGCCTGATCCGGCGCCGGTGCTTTCGGTGGTGGACGGCCACTGGCACGACTACGGCAAGGAGGCCCGTCCGGGCCGCAAGGTGGGCCATGCCACGATATGCGCGCCGGATGCCGGCACATTGCGTACGCGTCTGGCCGAGGCAGGGCAGGGCCTGGGCCGTGAGGCGCAGGTAGCCCCGGCCATCGAAACCCTGGCCTGAACCCTTTCCCGGGCTGACCATGCCTGTAGGAGCGCGCCTTGCGCGCGACCGGTTTGGCGATATTCATCAACTCATCGCCAAAACCGGTCGCGCGCAAGGCGCGCTCCTACAAAAAGAAGGCGGCGCCAAACAGAAGAGGCCAGGTCTTGCGACCCGGCCTCTTCGTTTATCGGGCCCTGGGAAGGATCAGGCCAGGTTCTTGGCCGCGAAGTCCCAGTTGACCAGGTGCCAGAAGTTCTCGAGGTACTTCGGGCGGGCGTTGCGGTAGTCGATGTAGTAAGCGTGTTCCCACACGTCGGCGGTGAACAGCGGCTTGTCGCTGCCGGTGATCGGCGTGGCGGCGTTGGAGGTGTTCACGATGGCCAGCGAGCCATCCGGACGCTGCACCAACCAGGTCCAGCCCGAACCGAAGTTGCCGGCGGCCTGCTTGTTGAACTCTTCCTTGAACTTGTCGACCGAGCCGAAGGCCTTGTCGATGGCATCCTTCAGGGCGCCCTTCGGCTCCGAGGCCTGCGCGGTCGGGCGCATCGAGTGCCAGTAGAAGGTGTGGTTCCAGATCTGGGCTGCATTGTTGAAGATGCCGCCCGAGGAGGACTTGACGATGTCTTCCAGGCTCTTGCCCTCGAATTCGGTGCCCTTGACGAGGTTGTTGAGGTTCGTCACGTACGCCTGGTGGTGCTTGCCGTAGTGGAACTCGAGCGTCTCGGCCGAGATGTGCGGCTCAAGTGCATTCTTCTCATAGGGGAGCGGGGGAAGTTCGAACGCCATGGGCGGACTCCTTAGCGGTGGCTGGGGGATGGGAAAAGGGGAGCAGGGGGCGCGGGCGCCACACTGCTACACTACGCAACTGTCAGCATTCTAATGATGAAACCCGAGCTATGGACGTCGTAGACGAGATCAAGGCCACCGTGGCGACTCATCCGATCGTGCTCTTCATGAAGGGCACGCCCGAATATCCCACCTGCGGGTTCTCCGACCGGGCCGCCAAGGCGCTCTCGGCGGCCGATGCCACGTTCCACGTCATCAATGTCCTGGCCGATTCGCGCATACGTGCGGGCCTGCCGCATTACTCCAACTGGCCTACGTTTCCGCAGCTGTTCGTCCTAGGAGAATTCATCGGCGGTTGCGACGTCGTGGAAGACCTGCATGCGGCAGGTGAACTCAAGCGCATGGCCGTTGAAGTGAGCGGGGCCGAGACATGAGCGCCCTGCCGTCCGCACGACTTCCCGAAGGCTGGTCCTTCACGCCGGGCTCGCTGGCCGGCCGGGTCATCATCGTCACCGGCGCCACCGGTGGGCTGGGTGGTGAGACGGCACGAGCCGTCATGCGGGCAGGCGCCACGGTGGTCATCACCGGCCGCAAGGTGCGGGCGCTGGAAAAACTCTACGACCAGCTGGTGGCCGATGGTGGCCAGCAGCCGGTGATCCATCCGCTGGACCTCGAAAGCGCCACGCCGGCCGATTACGCCGCGCTGGCCGAAGGCATCGAGAACGAATTCGGTCGTCTCGATGGCATCGTGCATGCGGCGGCTCACTTCAATGAGCTGACTCCCATGGCCATGCACAAGCCGGACGACTGGCTGCGTGCGATGCAGGTCAACGTGTCCGCGCCGTTCGCGCTTACCCAGGCCTGCATGCCGTTGCTGACCCGCGCCGACGACAGCGCCGTGATCTTCGTGCTCGACGATCCGGAGCTGCTCTCGCGTGCGCACTGGGGCGGTTATGGCGTCTCCAAGGCGGCGGTCGAACGCATGACCGCCGTGCTCCACGCGGAAAACCGCCAGGGTGCCATGCGCGTGCATGCCCTGCTTCCCGCCCCGATGCGCACGGCACTTCGTCGCGCCGCCTATTACGGTGAAAACACCCTCGACCGTCCGCTGCCCACCGCATCGGCCGAGGCCATCGTCTATCTGCTTTCAGGTGCCGGCGCCGACGCGCGCGGCACCGTGCTCGATATTCGCCACACCCACTGATCGTTCGCATGGCCGCTGATGGCCAGGGCGAGTAAGGAGTCGTTCCATGGAAACGCAGATGACGACGTTGTCGGCGGGCATCCTGCTGTTCCTCATCATGGACCCGCTGGGCAACATCCCGTTGTTCCTGGCATTGCTGAAGGACGTGCCCCCGCAGCGGCGCCGCAAGGTGCTGATCCGTGAGCTGCTGATCGCCCTGGGCGTGCTGGTGGCCTTCCTGCTGGGCGGCCAGTACATCCTGAAGGTGCTGCAGCTGCGCCAGGAGTCGGTGAGCATCGGTGGCGGCATCGTGCTGTTCCTCATCGGCATCCGCATGGTCTTTCCGCCCGTGGAGGGTGGCGTGTTCGGCAAGCCGGGGGAGGGCGAGCCGTTCATCGTGCCCATGGCCATTCCCGGCGTGGCCGGCCCCTCGGCGATGGCGGCCCTGCTGCTGCTCACCAATTCCCAGCCCGGTCGCACGGCCGAATGGGGCATCGCCCTGTTCCTGGCCTGGTTCGCCACCGCGGTGATCCTGCTGAGCTCCACCTTCCTGTTCAAATGGCTCGGCGAGAGCGTCCTGACGGCGCTGGAGCGCCTGATGGGCATGCTCCTCATCGCCCTGTCGGTGCAGATGTTCCTGGGCGGCATCTCCTCCTACCTGCACATCGCCGTCTGATTACAGCGGCACATTGCCGTAGGAACATACGTGACGGTAGGGTAGCTGTCATAATTGCCCGCGAGCATGGGCGGGGGCGGAGCGTATCCGTCCTCGGGCATGGGTCGAGGCCCCCGAGGTGGGGGCACATAGGACGTTCGAAGGCACTATGAGAAAACACGACTCCGCACCGGCCACGTTCGGCAACGACCGTTCGACGTCAAAGGGAGCCTAAATCATGCTGAGCATCGATCAGACCCTGCTTGAGCGCATGCCCTGGCTGGCCCAGCATCCGCGCCTGCGCAAGCCCCTGGTGGGCATGCTGGAAACGCTGGCCCACGAGGATCGCTTCAACCGCACCCTCGAAGTCGCGGGTACGGCAAAGGGTTTCGAATTCTGCGAGAAAACGCTCGATTACCTGCGCGTGAGCTGCAGCGTCACCGAGCGCGAGCGCGAAAACATCCCCGTCGAGGGGCCGCTGCTCGTCGTTGCCAACCACCCGCTGGGCATGGTCGATGCCATCGCCCTGATCCAGTTGCTCGGGTCGGTGCGCCGCGACGTCCGCATCCTCGGTAACGACGTGCTCAACGCCGTGCCCCAACTGGGCAACCTGCTGCTGCCGGTGGATGTCTTCGGCAAGGGCGCCGGCTCGCGCATGCGCGCCATCTTCCGCTCCATCGAGGCGGGCGAGGTGCTGATCCTCTTCCCGGCCGGTGAAGTGTCCCGCATGAGCCCCGGTGGCGTCCGCGACGGCAAGTGGTCGGACGGCTTCGCCCGCATCGCCATGCGCACAGGCGTGCCCGTGTTGCCCGTGCACATCAACGCCCGTAATTCCGTGGCCTTCTATGGCCTGTCCATGCTGGCCAAGCCGCTCAGCACCGCGATGCTTCCGCGCGAGGCGACCTCGGGCAAGCAGCGCGTGAGCTTCCGCATCGGCAAGCTGGTGGATGCCGACGAACTCAAGCAGGTCAGTGGCGGGTCCACGGAGCAGGCGGCGAAGCTCATGCGTCGCCACATCTACCGTGTGGGCGCGCAGCGTGGCCTGATCTTCGGTGGACAGACGCCGCTGGCGCATCCCGAGCCGGTGGAGCGCGTGGCCGCCGAGCTGGACAAGGCCGAGCTGCTCGCCGAGCTGCCCGATGGCAAGAAGATCATCCTCATGCAGGGTTCGTCGGACAGCGCCGCCCTGCGCGAGATCGGCCGCCTGCGCGAACTGACCTTCCGCCGCGTGGGCGAGGGCACCGGCAAGCGCCGCGATCTCGACGCCTACGATCCCTACTACGAGCACCTGGTGCTGTGGGACGCCAAAGCCCTGCGCATCGTGGGCGCGTATCGCTTCGGTCACGGCGGTCGCATCATCGGCGAGCGCGGCATGAACTCGCTTTACACCTCAAGTTTGTTCGACTACTCGCCGGCGCTCGAATCACGCCTGGCGCAAGGACTTGAGCTGGGCCGCAGCTTCATTGCGCCCGCCTACTGGCGCTCGCGCGCCCTCGACCAGCTCTGGCAGGGCATCGGCCTGTATCTGCAGCGCCACGGCGACCTGCGCTACCTGTTCGGCCCGGTAAGCATGTCCGTAAGCATGCCGCGTGAGGCGCGGGAATGGATCGCGGCCGCGCACCAGCACTTCTTCGGCGTGCAGGGTCTTGCGGCGGCCCGCCAGCCGTTCGTGATTCCTGAAGCCACTATCGATTCGGTGCGCGCCGAGCTGGAAGGCCTTGATCCGGCAGCAGGTCTGGGCCGGCTCAAGCATCGCCTGGACGCTCTTGGTGTCACCTTGCCCGTACTTTATCGCCAGTATGTCGATCTGGTGGAGCCTGCGGGCGTGCAGTTCCTTGCGTTCGGTGAGGATCCCGACTTCTCGGGATGCGTCGACGGCCTCGTAATGCTCGACCTGGCCTCACTGAAACCTGCGAAGCGTTCACGCTACCTGACAAAGAATGCCTGATTTTTCAATGAGATAGGCGGGAAGGGTCTACCTCTAAGAAAAAGTGGTATTTATCAAAGTTACGTGAAAGAGTTACAAATCTGTCATACAATGCCGTTAAAGTGGGCTTAACAACTGTCACCACCGGTTCGCAGGATGTGACGCCGGTCACGTAGAGCCTACGTAGCACTTTGGGGACAAACCAGGACGAATCGCACAACCCGGCACGTTGCCGGGCGTCCCTTCGTCTGGCCATTTTTTCGTTGCAAGCCACAGGGTCGACCATTAAATGAATAGCCGAATCCGCGCCAAACTCTTGCCGCTGGCGATCGCATCGCTGTTTGCGGCACCTGCATTCGCGCAGGAAACCTCCGCCACGATCAGCGGCCGCATCCTCGATGCCGCCGGCCAGCCGGTGGCCAACGCCACCGTCGTCATCGTGCACGAGCCGTCGGGTACCACCAAGACGGTCACCACGGACGCTGCCGGTCGCTACAACGCCCTGGGCCTGCGCACGGGCGGTCCGTTCGACGTGACGGTGAAGAAGGACGGCGCGCCGTCCGCCCGTCAGGACAACATCTTCCTGGCCGTCGGTAACGACACGGCCGTGAACCTCACCGTGGGTGCCGGCGCCGCCAGCAGCGCCGACGCGACGGCGCTCTCCGCCGTGACCGTGTCCGCCGTGTCGGGCCAGTTCTCTTCGGAAAACAAGGGCCTGTCCACCTCGATCTCGCAGGAACAGCTGAAGAACACCCCGGCTCCCAGCGGCAACATCGCCGACATCGCGCGTCTCGATCCGCGCGTCACGGTCGATCACGGCACGGGCGCCATCTCGGCGAACGGCCAGAACACCCGCATGAACAGCATCAAGGTCGATGGCCTTGGCGTGGGCGACCCGTTCGGCCTGAACTCCACCGGCATGCCGACCGTCGGTTCGCCGGTGTCGATGGACACCATCGATTCGTTCAACATCTCCACCGCCAACTACGACGTCAACTCCGACACGATCGGTGCTGAAATCAACGCGGTGACGAAGTCCGGTACCAACGACTTCCACGGTTCGGTCTACTACGGCTTCAAGAACGCCAGCAGCATGGTCGGCGACGCGGGCTGGCTCAACCAGAACCGCGGCTACACCGAGTTCGACCGCAACTGGAAGAGCGGTGTCACCATCGGTGGCCCGATCATCAAGGACAAGCTGTTCTTCTTCGCCGGCTTCGAAAAGGAAGAAGTGACCGGCCTGAGCTCGGGTGCCGTCAACGGCCTCGATCCGTCGATCGCCAACTCCACCTCGAACAAGGTCTCGCAGGGTGATCTCGACAAGACGATCGCGGCTGCCGGCAAGGTCGGCCTGAACCCGGGTACGCTCGGCGCCAACGCTGGCACGCTGACCGACAAGCGTTACATCGCCAAGATCGACTGGAACATCACTGACGGTCACCGCATGAACCTTGCGTACTCGCGTACCAAGGAAGTCAAGCCCAACCCGCAGGGCAACAGCACCAACAGCATCGGTCTGTCGAGCTACTGGTACACCGTCAACTCCGACATCAAGAACTACACCCTGCAGTCTTTCGACGACTGGAGCGATATCTTCTCGTCGGAAACCAAGATCGGCTACAGCGACTACGGCCTGAACCGCTCGGTGTCCACGCAGCAGCCGCAGGTCGGCGTGCGCGTGAACGGCGGCAATGGCAACGCCACCGCACCCACCATCAACCTGGGTGAAGACCAGTACAGCCACTACAACGTGGCATCGGTGAAGACCCTCAACGGCCTGTGGACCGGCACCCTGTACCTGGGCGACCACACCATCAAGGGTGGCGTCGAGTGGGAGCGCAGCCGCGTCTACAACCTGTTCGGCCGCACGGAGTTCGGTGCCTACACGTTCGACGGTTACCAGAACCTTTCGACGGGCACCTACAGCAACTACACGCTCTACCAGCCGGCACCGGGCTATTCGCTCAGCGATATCGCCGCGAAGGTGGAACTGCGTCGCCAGACCTGGTTCCTGCAGGACACCTGGCAGGCATCGGATAACCTCTCGGTCCAGTACGGCATCCGCGTCAACAAGTACCTGACCGACGACAAGCCGACCTACAACCCGACCTTCCAGCAGAAGTTCGGCTTCAGCAATGCCAACACCATCAATGGCAGCAAGCTGGTCGAGCCGCGCCTGTCGTTCAACTACACCTTCGACAGCGAGTACAAGACCCAGCTGCGCGGTGGCGTTGGCCTGTTCCAGTCGGATCCGCCGACCGTGTGGCTGGCTAACCCGTACCAGAACAACGGTATCAACATCGCCACGTACTCGTACAACCGCCAGCAGGACGGTAGCTGCAAGTTCGGCAACAGTCCGACGACGATTCCGTGCCCGGCTTTCAGCCCGAACCCGTTCAAGCAGAACACCAGCGGTGCCGGCACGATTCCGCAGATGGCCGTCGATACCGTCGACAAGAACTTCAAGCTGCCGAGCGTGTGGAAGTCGTCGATCGCGTTCGATCGTGAGCTGCCGTGGGACGGCATCATCGGCAGCATCGAGTGGCAGCACCTCGAGACCAACAACGGCATCTTCTACGAAAACCTGAACATCGGTGATCCGACGGGCAAGCTGCCGGACGGTCGCTTCACGTACTACGGCTGCATCGGTGGTGCGACCGCGCTCGGCGGCGCCACGGGCGCCAAGTGTGCCGGCCTGCCGAATGGCCAGGCGGCTTCGGGCACGGGTAACAACACC
The DNA here is from genome assembly GCF_023699965.1 of Luteibacter anthropi. Taxonomy (NCBI): domain Bacteria; kingdom Pseudomonadati; phylum Pseudomonadota; class Gammaproteobacteria; order Lysobacterales; family Rhodanobacteraceae; genus Luteibacter; species Luteibacter anthropi. Next base: position 300,107 of record NZ_CP077072.1, on the reverse strand, counting down.
AACCGTTATCGCTCGGACAACCGCTTCGCCCAGGCCGTCACCTACCTGACGAACACCAAGAAGGGCACGGCCGATACCGTCACGCTGTCGTTCACCAAGGCCCTGCAGAACGGCTGGGGCTGGAGCGTCGCTGCAACGGCCGGTCACGCCACCGAAGTCAACCCGGGCACGTCCAGCCAGGCCAGCTCGAACTACTCGAACAACGCCTGGGTCAACCCGAACGAGAACATCGCCTCGACCTCGAACACCAACATCGGTCGTCGCCTCAACGCCTCGCTCACCTGGCAGCACAAGTTCTTCGGCGACTACAACACCACCGTCAGCGCGTTCTACGATGGCCACGATGGCGTGCCGTACAGCTGGGTGTTCTCGAACGATGCCAACGGCGACAGCTACGCCCGCGACCTCGTCTACATCCCGAAGGGCCCGGGCGACGTGATCCTGCGTAACGCCGGTGGTACCGCGCCTGCCTCGCAGCAGCTGCAGGACCAGTTCTACTCGTACATCCAGAGCGACGACTACCTGCGCAAGCACAAGGGTGAAGTCGCCCGCCGCAACGGTACCCGTTCGGCCTGGGTGAACCAGATCGACCTCAGCCTCAGCCAGGAAGTCCCGGGCATCTTCGCCGGCAACAAGGGCGAAATCCGTCTCGACATCTACAACGTGCTGAACCTGATCGACAAGAAGTGGGGCCAGCAGTCGTACGTGGGCTTCCCGTACACCCGCAACTTCGCCGCCTTCGGTGGTGTGGATGCGTCGGGCAAGTACATCTACAACCTGCCGACCGATGCCAACGGCAACTACCAGCCGGGCCAGAAGACGATCTACGACTCGCCTTCGGACAACAGCGCGACCAAGGTCAACCCGGTCTCGCGTTGGTCGGCCCAGCTGACCCTGCGTTACACGTTCTAAGCCGGCTCCGGTCGCAAAGGACGAAAGCCAGCCCCGCGAGGGGCTGGCTTTTTCTTTGGGCGGACTTGACCCCCGTGGGCGCCCCGCGTGATCCTAAGAGGTCCGCTCCAGACCCCGGAGCGGAGTTCGCCGCTAATTCGCGGTCAGAAGGACATGTAACTCCATGAATGCCAACCAGTTCGGAGAACCGGTCTCCGGCAAGACGGTCAGCGCCCGCGTTTCGCCGGCCGGCGGTCTCGATATCCTCTCCCGCAACGAAGTCGCCCGCCTGCGCGACGCCAGCGGGTCCGGCCTCCACCAGCTGCTGCGCCGCTGCGCGCTGGCCGTGCTCACCTCGGGCAACCTGTCCGACGAGCCGGGCTCCATCTTCGAGCAGTACCCCGATTTCGACATCCAGGTGCTGCAGGAAGACCGCGGCATCAAGATCGAACTGAAGAACGCCCCGGAGCAGGCCTTCGTCGACGGCCGCATCATCCGCGGCATCAACGAACTGCTGGTCGCCGTCGTGCGCGACATCGTCTACATCTCCACGCAGCTGGAGACAGGCGGCTTCGACCTCGACGAAACCGTGGGCATCACCCATGCCGTGTTCGAGATCCTCCGCAACTCGCGCATCCTGCGCCCGCAGGTGGACCCGAACCTCGTCGTCTGCTGGGGCGGTCACTCGATCTCGCGCGACGAATACGAATACACCAAGCGGGTGGGCTACCAGCTTGGCCTGCGTGGCATGGACATCTGCACGGGCTGCGGCCCGGGCGCGATGAAGGGCCCCATGAAGGGCGCCACCATTGCCCATGCCAAGCAGCGTCGCAAGGGCAACCGCTATATCGGCGTGACCGAGCCGGGCATCATCGCGGCCGAGTCGCCGAATCCGATCGTGAACAACCTCGTGATCATGCCGGACATCGAGAAGCGTCTCGAAGCCTTCGTGCGCCTCGGCCACGGCATCATCGTGTTTCCGGGCGGCGTGGGCACGGCGGAAGAAATCCTCTACATGCTCGGCATCCTGTTGCTGCCGCAGAACAAGGGCATTCCGTTCCCGCTGATCTTCTCCGGTCCGCAGGCGTCGGCGCCGTATTTCGAGCAGATCGATCGCTTCCTGCGCCTGTGCCTGGGCGACAGCGTGGCGGAGCACTACCGCATCATCATCGACGACCCGGCGGCCGTGGCGCACGCCATGGTGGCGGGCATCGACAAGGTGCGTAACCACCGCCTGGACAACAAGGACGCCTTCTTCTTCAACTGGGCGCTCGACATCCCGCTGCCGTTCCAGCAGCCGTTCCGTCCCAACCACGAGGCGATGGCCGGTCTCGCGCTGCACCGCGACCGTCCGCGCCACGAACTGGCGGCCGACCTGCGTCGTGCCTTCTCGGGCATCGTGGCCGGCAACGTGAAGGAAGAGGGCGTGCGCGCCATCGCCGATCACGGCCCGTTCGTGATCGACGGTGAGCCGGAAATCATGCGTGCGCTCGACGACCTGCTGAAGGCCTTCGTCGAACAGCACCGCATGAAGCTCCCCGGCGGCACCGCGTACGAGCCCTGCTACGTGGTTCGCACCTGAGCCGGCTTTCCGCCCGCTGAACGTGATGCCGGGGCACGGCCCCGGCATCACGATGCCTAGACGGCACTCCGAGCGAGGATGCGCGACCTGACAAGCGCCTACGGCCGGAGTTGCCCATGCTCGTTACCATCCTTCTCGTCATCCTGCTTCTTGCCCTGGTCGGCGGCCTGCCTACCTGGGGCTACTCGCGTAGCTGGGGTTACGGTCCCAGCGGCGGCATCGGCGTGATCCTCGCGATCATCCTCGTCTGCTGGTTGCTCGGCGTCTTCTGACCATGCCGGCGTTCGTGGCCGGAATGCGACGGACGCACGGTCCGGGCCGGTTGAACGCGCGATCATGAGGCCATGGACGCCTGCTACGAACTCATGCCGCCCTGGGCGGTGACTGGTGGCGCAAGGAGCGCGCTGCGCGCCCTGGGCATCGATCCCAGGGCCGCGCTGGGTGCCTATGGCGTCTTTCCCCGTATCGAGCCCGGCAGCTATGCCCCCGTGGTCTGCTGCGTGGATGGGCATCCTTCCCTGCACGGCAAGCGCTGGGGCATGCTGCCCGGCTGGTCCGACCGGCTGGCGCTGGCGGCCCGTACGGCCTTCGTCGAGGCGGATGGCGCCCATGAGCGACCGGCCTACCGTGAGGCCTTCGGAAGTCGCCGCTGCCTCGTTCCGGCGACCGGACTGCTGGTGGCGCAAGACCACGACGACGCCTTGCTGGCGCGCCCCGTCCGGGGCCGCCTGCTGTGCATGGCAGGGCTCTGGAACCGCTCGGGGGACGGGGTGCTCTCGTACTCCCTGCTGGCCAGGGGGCTGAACGACCGCCGTGACCCCGTATTCATCGCGCCGGATGCATGGTCTGCGTGGCTGTCGGGGAGTGAGGAAGAAGCGCGTTACGCCCTGGCCGGGCAGGCGCATGTCGAGCTCCGCTACTATCCTTCACCGTACCGGTCGCCGATCACGGCCTATGCCCACGCCGGTGACGAATACGCCTGATTCGCCGGAGGACCTGCCATGCCGCGCCCCTTCCGCCCGGTTCCTGATGCGGAGCCGTTGCCATCCGGCACATCGCCGCCGCCGCTGGACCATGAACCCGTGGAGCGTCCGGGTCCCGATCCCGACACCGATGGCGAGCCGCTGGAGTATTGATGCCTCGTTCTTCCACGCGCTGGCCGGGTCGCATCCTGCCGCGTGAGTTCTTCCAGCGCGATCCGCGGATCGTAGGGCCCCTGCTGCTCAACAAGGTGCTCGCCTGCGCCGATGGCCGGGCAGGGCGCATCGTCGAGGTCGAGGCGTACTGCGGGGCCATCGATCCGGCCGCCCATACCTATCGCGGCAAGACGGCACGCAACGCGGTGATGTTCGGGCCGCCGGGACACATGTATGTGTACTTCACCTATGGCATGCACTGGTGCTGCAACACCGTCTGCGGTGAGGATGGGGAAGGCTCCGGCGTGCTCATCCGGGCACTGGAACCGATCGCCGGTATCGAGCACATGCGCGAGGCCCGCCCGAAGGCGAAGAAAGATCGCGAGCTTTGCAGCGGCCCGGCCCGCCTGACCCAGGCACTGGGCATCACCGGCGCACAGAACGGTATCGACCTGGTGCGCGCGCGGGACGGCTATACGGTGGTCGACGACGGCACGCCTGCGCCGGAAAACGTGCCCGGCTCGGCACGTATCGGCATCCGCGAAGGCACGGACCTGCTGTGGCGCTGGTATGTGGCGGGCAATACCCACGTTTCCCGTGCCTAGTACGGGGCTGGCCTCGTGATGGCCCCCACCGTTAGGCTTACGTCCACCCAGCCAAAGGAATGTCGCATGAAGCGCATGTTCGTCATCGGTCTCGCCACGCTGCTCGTCATCGGCAGCGCCGCCGCGGACACCTATCGCTCCGGTTCGAAGGTGCTGGGCAGTGGGGACAGCGAAGGCCGCCTGCGCGAAGTCATGGGCAAGCCGGATCGCGAAACGCCCATCGAAACCTCGCGCGGTGGCCTCCGGGGCTATCGCCTGGAATACTTCCGCGACGGCAAATCCGTGCAGTTCGAGGTGGTCAACGGGCGCATCCAGTCGATCACCCAGATCGACAGTTGAGCGGATGAAACGGAATGTGAAGACAACGCTTGACAGCCCACCCCGATATCCACAAAATACGTAGCTCCCCGCCCGAATAGCTCAGCCGGTTAGAGCACTTGACTGTTAATCAGGGGGTCGTTGGTTCGAGTCCAACTTCGGGCGCCATATTCGAGAAGGGCCAGCAGAAATGCTGGCCCTTTTCTTTTTCGAAGCTGCTGCCGATCACGCAGGTCACTAGCTCTCTAAGCAGGGTACGCCGCGCGGACGTTTCGTAGCATTGGTCCAAAAATTAGCGACGCTAGTCTGGCGAGCTAAATCAGGTAAAGTCCGGCCCTATGGCACTTCATCCCATTCCCGGCGGTCTGCTCATCGCCATCGAAGGCATCGACGGTGCCGGCAAGACGACCCTCGCACGCACCCTCAGCGACGAGCTGACGCGTAACGGCGCCACCGTGTCGCTCAGCAAGGAGCCGACCACGGGGCCGTGGGGCATGAAGATGCGCAATTCCGCTGCGGAAGGCCGTCTGACACCCGATGAAGAACTGGACCTCCTGATCAAGGACCGCAAGCAGCACGTCGAGGAACTCATCGGCCCCGCGCTCGCCAGGGGTGAAGTCGTCATCCTCGACCGGTATTTCCCTTCCAACGTGGCTTATCAGGGTGCCGCAGGGCTGCCAGTCGACAAGGTCATGGAAGCGAATGCCTTCGCACCGCGCCCCGACCTCCTGCTCCTTCTCGACCTGCCTCCGGCCGTCGGCCTGAGCCGCATTCGCGCACGTGGCGATGCACCGAATCTTTTCGAGACAAACGACAATCTGTCGCGTTGCCGGGAGATTTTCCGCTCGCTCGATCTGGCGCATACGGCGGTCGTCGATGCGTCGGCCGAGGCGGATGCCGTAGCTATGCAGGCCATGCAGCACGTGCGTGCGGCCATCGCGCGAAAGCTTGCTCACGGTTGAGGCTGTGCGCTCAAGGCGAGCCATCGCCTGAAGGTGCTTACGCCACTTGTCGCAGGTGTCCCGCCGTATCGAAAGCCACGCAGGAATGCGTGGCTTTTTCGTTGGGTATCATCGCGCGCAATCGCGGGCATCGGCCGGGTCGGAGGCGTCGGTACGTATGCGCCCCGCGAGCGCAATGACGATGGACATGGCGGTCGCTGGCTGCTTCCTTGCGCACAATGTAAGGGTGTGGCCCTGGATGACGGTGCCATCGGGTTTGAACTGAATCATGGATGGCTGGCGACGCCCTGTGCGGAAATGGGCATCCAGCGGCGGATGCCCGATGGAAGTCACGATGCCGCCGCGTTGCCGGGCACTCCAGCCCCCGGCCCAGCTCCGTGTGCCGTCGTGGGCGATGACGTGCACCGGCTCGCCAGTGGTGATGGCGAGTAGCCGGGCTCGATCCAGGTCGGCCCGTAGTTCCTCGGCGGCGATACGCAATTGCCGGCGCATGGTGGTCTCCCGATAGGCCGGCACGGCGAGGGCGGCCAGCAGGCCCACGATGGCAAGCACCACGACCAGTTCGGCGAGGGTAAAGCCCGGGGAAGGGTGGTGTGGCATCGGATATCCAGGCGGAGCACCTGATACTGGGTTTGTCAGCAGTCATTCGCCGCCAGCCGGCTACGTCACGCCGCGTGGGCGCCCGCGCTTTAAACTCGGGGTCCGCACCCGCATTTCGTCATCTATGACTGATCGCTTCCAGCTCGTTTCCCCCTACAAGCCGTCCGGCGACCAGCCGGAGGCCATCCGCAAGCTCGTCGACGGCTTCGAGGCCGGCCTGGCGGCGCAGACCCTGCTTGGCGTGACCGGCTCGGGCAAGACCTTCACGATCGCCAACGTGATCGAGCAGGTGCAGAAGCCGACCATCGTGCTGGCACCGAACAAGACGCTGGCGGCGCAGCTGTACGGCGAGTTCAAGGAGTTCTTCCCGAACAACGCGGTGGAGTACTTCGTCAGCTACTACGACTACTACCAGCCCGAAGCGTACGTGGTGGCCTCGGATACCTTCATCGAGAAGGATTCGAGCATCAACGATCACATCGAGCAGATGCGCCTGGCGGCCACGAAGGCATTACTGTCGCGCAAGGATGCACTGATCGTGGCGACCGTCTCCGCCATCTACGGCCTGGGCGATCCGGAGGACTACATGAGCCTCCGCCTGATCCTCTCGCGTGGCGAGCATATCGACCAGCGCGCGCTGATCCGCCAGCTCACGGAGTTGCAGTACATCCGCAACGAGATGGAACTGCGCCGCGGTACATATCGCGTGCGCGGCGAGGTGATCGACGTGTTCCCGGCCGAATCCGAGAGCGAGGCCCTGCGCATCGAGTTGTTCGACGGCGATGTCGAAAACCTCTCGCTGTTCGATCCGCTCACCGGTGAAACGCTGCGCCGCGTACCGCGCTACACCGTGTATCCGAAGACCCATTACGCCACCACGCGGCAGAGCGTGCTGAACGCTATGGAGACGATCAAGGTCGAGCTGTCGGAGCGCCTGGAGCAGCTGTATCGGGACAATAAGCTCGTGGAGGCGCAGCGCCTTGAACAACGCACGCGTTTCGACCTGGAAATGATGGCCGAGGTGGGTTTCTGCCAGGGCATCGAGAACTATTCGCGCCACATGACCCGCCGCGGTCCGGGCGAGCCGCCGCCGACCCTGTTCGATTACCTGCCGCCCGATGCACTGATGGTGGTGGACGAATCGCACGTCACCGTGCCGCAGCTGGGCGCCATGTACAAGGGCGACCGTTCGCGCAAGGAGACCCTGGTGGAGTTCGGTTTCCGCCTGCCGTCGGCGATGGACAACCGACCGCTGCGCTTCGAGGAATGGGAGCGCCGCAAGCCGCGCGCGATCTATGTTTCGGCTACGCCGGCGAAGTACGAGCTTGAACAAGCCGAAGACAATATCGTCGAACTGGTGGTGCGCCCCACAGGCCTGATCGATCCGGAAGTGGAGGTGCGCCCGGTACGCACTCAGGTGGACGACCTGCTGGGCGAGATCCGCCTGCGTATCGCCATGGGAGACCGCGTGCTGGTCACCACGCTGACCAAGCGCATGTCGGAAAACCTCACCGATTACCTTGCGGAACACGACGTAAAGGTGCGCTACCTGCACTCGGATATCGAGACGGTGGAACGCACGGAAATCATCCGCGACCTGCGCCTGGGCGAGTTCGACGTGTTGGTGGGCATCAACCTGTTGCGCGAAGGCCTGGACATGCCCGAGGTGTCGCTGGTGGCGGTGCTCGATGCCGACAAGGAAGGCTTCCTGCGTTCCACCCGCTCGCTGATCCAGACCATCGGCCGTGCGGCGCGAAACGTGCGCGGCAAGGCGATCCTCTATGCGGACGAGATCACGCGTTCGATGAAGGATGCGATGGACGAGACCGCCCGTCGCCGCGAGAAGCAGATCGAATACAACACGGCCCACGGCATCACCCCGAAGACCGTAGTCCGCCGCATCGCCGACATCATGGAAGGCGCCCGCGCCGACGTGGGCTCGCGCGGCAAGGGCAAGAAGGGCAAGGATGCGAAGAAGGTGACCGAGCAGGCCGCCGACTACGCCTCGCTCAGCCCGGAGCAGGTGGGCTCCACGATCAAGAAGCTGGAGGCCCGCATGTACAAACACGCCCAGAACCTCGAATTCGAGGAGGCCGGCAAGCTGCGCGACGAGATCCACCGCCTGCGGGAACGGGCCCTGCGGTGAATTTTCACCGAACCCCTTGCACGAGGGGTCGGGTGCCGGTAAACTGCGCAGCTCTTCCGGGCGGTTAGCTCAGCGGTAGAGCACTACCTTGACATGGTAGGGGTCACAAGTTCGATCCTTGTACCGCCCACCACTTTCCCTCCATCGGGTCAGTGGAATGAAGACAAAGACATAAGGAGCCCGCGAGGCTCCTTTTTCTTTGCCGCTATCCTCAGGCCCCATCGCGGCCAACTGCCTCCCACCGATTCGATACCCCTGTAGGAGCGCGCCTCGCGCGCGACCGGTCAATACGAGGTGTTGATGATGTTCGCGACAACCGGTCGCGCGCAAGGCGCGCTCCTACAGAGAGGCGTGGTCGCGATGGTGTGGATACATCCGAAGGACGAAACCACGTTCGTGTTGTTTCGCCTGGCGATGACTGGGATGGGATTGGCGAGGTCGGGTGCGGTGGCGTTCTGGGTGTTGTCGCGGTGGAAGGTTCAGGGTGTCATCCGGTGGATGCATCGATGAAACGCGGCGTTGCTGCTTCTCCGAATCGCCGATGCGATCGGCTTCCACCCCTTTGGTAGTGACGTTGTAGGAGCGTGCTTGCGCGCGACTGGTGATATCGAAACGATGATGATGTTCGCGATGACCGGTCGCGCGCAGGCGCGCTCCTACAACACGCCACGTTCCAGCGCCGGGCGCGAGGCCGAAAGGCGAGCCCACCCTACGAAGCCAAGCGCAACAAACCGCGCCCCCGAAGTGCAAGCGGGAGAGCGAAAAAGCCGCTCCCCCCCCCCGCATCACCCATCAAAGATCGAACATCGCCGACACCATCACCGTGCGCGGCATGCCCTGCGTCAGGTAGCCGCCGGTGGCGGATGCCCAGTAACCCTTGTTGGTCAGGTTCTCGACGCTCACGTTGAACGTGACCGGCTTGCCTTCCAGCGTCGGCGTGATGCGAGCGCCGATGTCGTAGGTGGTCCACGCCGGAACACGCAGTGCATTGGCCGCGTCGAGATACTGCTTGCCCGTACGCACCGCACGCGCACTGAAGGTGAGATCCGGTGTGTTCGGAATGGTCCACTCCACGCCAGCGTTGGCCTGGAAGCGCGGTACGCCGATGGCGTCGTGGCCGTTGTTGAGGTCGCCCTGCGTCTTCATCAGTTCCGGCTGCACGTAGTTGGCACCACCCAGGATGCGCAGGCCCTTCACCGGTTCGCCGAAGAAGCTCCATTCGACGCCACGGTTACGCTGCTCGCCATCCACCACATAGGTGTTGCTCGCATCGACATAGGCGCTCGGCTGCTTGATCTGGTACAGGCCGAGGCTGCTGCCGATGTTGCCTGCATCCCACTTCACGCCGACTTCGTTCTGCTTGGCCTTGTACGGGGCGAACACCTGGCCGCTGTTGGTGACCGGCTTGCCGTTGAAATTGACCGGCGCCTGGCCGCCCTGCGTAAGCGCTTCGATGTGGTTGGCGTAGATCGCCCACTGGTCGCTGAGGCGGAAATTGACGCCGACGACCGGGCTCGTGGAGTACTGCTCGTACTCCGAATTCTTCGCACCGCTCACGCCGTTGACGGCGTAGGCGTAACCGACCACGTGCAGCTTTTGGCGACGCGCACCCACGGTAACCTGGAGGCGATCGTCGAGAAAGCCGAGCGTATCGGACAGCACGAGGCTGCGCAGCTGCGTGCGACCGGTATAACCCGGGCTGCTGATCGGGCCAACGTTATAAGAGTAGTTCGGCAATGCGACCTGCACGGGGTCGTAGATGTTGGTGGTAAACGAGCTGGAGCCCGCGTAGGCAGCCTTCTTGTTCGTGCTGAGCGCCGAGAAACCAAGGGTAACGCGGTGGGTCACATCGCCGGTGTTGAAGTTGGCATTGAAGCCCGCTTCACCCGTGCCGGTGTCGGCAATGTAAGGCACGGTGAAACGGCCTTCGGTCGCATCGCCGACGTTGTTCTTCAGCGTGGGGCTTACGTAATCGCCGAACTCGTTTCCGTGATGCGCACCGGCAGCGACGTAACCTGCAAGCCACGGCGTGAAGTCGTATTCGGCACGGACAACGCCGAAGGTGTCTTCCAGCGATGAGCCGGACCACGCCTGCGAGTAGTTGGTCTTGGCCGACGGCGCACGCGGCACGCTGGTGGCGCTGCCGATGAAGACGACCGAACGGCCACCGTCGATCACCTGCTTCTGGTAGCCGACATCGGTGGTGATGCGCAGGCGCTCGCCCTGGTAGTCGAACGCCACCGAAGCCGCGGTGACACGACGCTTCTCGCCATCGATGGCGGTGCCGCCTTCGCGGTGCACGGCATTCACGCGCAGGCCGAATTCATTATTGGCGCCGAAGCGACGGCCGATGTCTACCGTTTCGCCGATCTGGCTGTCGCTGCCGTAATCGACACCGACGCGGGTGATGGGGTCTTTTTCAGCACGCTTGGGCGCGATGTTGATGGCGCCGCCGATGCCTGAGCCGCCGACGCTCATGCCGTTGAGGAAGGCGTTGGAACCCTTGAACACTTCCACGCGGCTGATCAGTTCGGGGGCGAGCAGCTGGCGCGGCAGCAGGCCGTAGAGACCGTCGAAGCCAATGTCGTCACTGTCCAACTGGAAGCCGCGGATGGTGAACACCTGCGAGTAGTTGCCATAGCCGAAGCCGGTGCGCACGGCAGGGTCGTTGTCCACGACATCACCCAGGGTGCGCGCCTGCTGAGCCCGGATCAGCGTATCCGTATAGCTGGTCATGCTGAAGGGCACGTTGATCGTGTCCTGGTTGCCCAGCACGCCGAAACGACCGCCCCTGGCGACCTGGCCGCCAGCGTAGGCGGCGGTGGGCGGGGCGACGTTGGCCTGCACCTGCACACCCGACAGGGTGGTGGAGTTCTCGTTGGCCTTCCGCTGGCTGTCGGGGACGTCGGCATCCGCGGCATGGGCGGCGGTGGCGAGGATGAGGGTGCTCGCGAGGGCGAGACGGACCGAAGCCGCAAGGCGGGCGGGGGAGAAGCGGGGGCGGGACATGGTGGATCCTGGGCTGGCGAGAACGAAAGAAATAACGAATGTTAATAAGAATGATTTGCATTATATAGAAGAGCCGGGGCCCGGGATACGTGCCGCCCCCGGGGCGCTGTGCCGCACCGGGTTGGCCGTGCCAGCGGCTACACTGGCGACCTTTCACGAGGGAGCGCCAGACGGTGGCCTATTTGCTGACCAAGTCCCTGCATATCCTGTTCGTCATCGCCTGGATGGCGACGGTGTTCTACCTGCCGCGCATCCTGGTCAACGTGGTCGAGGCGGGCGACGAGCCGGCCGTGAGAGCCCGGCTGGAGCTGATGGCGCGTCGTCTCTACAAGTTCGGCCACAGCATGTTCGGCATGGCCTTCCTGTTCGGCCTGGTGCTCTGGCTCTATTTCGGCATCACGGGCGGCTGGCTGCATGCCAAGCTGACCCTGGTGGCCGTGATGCTGGCCTATTTCATCTGGAACGGGCGCCTGCTCAAGCGCAGCATGGCCGGTGGCGCGCTGCCCAGCGGCAAGACGCTGCGCATCTTCAACGAGCTGCCCGTGCTGGTCCTGCTGGCGATCATCTTCCTTGTCGTGGCCAAGCCGTTCTGAGGTCTCACGGCTTGAGACGCACAGGGGCCAGGATGGGCGCCGGACCTGCCGTGGGGCATCTTTTTGACTGAGCGCAACGACATCGCGCCGGGCCTGATGGTCCTGCACGGCAATCGCCTGGAAGAACTACGTGACGTGCTGGCGGCGTGGCTGCGTCGTGCGCCCCTGGGGCCGCTGGAAGACGAGCACGTGCTGGTGCAGTCCAACGGCATCGCCCAGTGGTTCCGACTGGCTCTGGCGCGTGGCGTGAACGAAGGCGGCCTGGGTATCGCGGCCGCCGTGGATGTGCAGTTGCCCGGTCGTTTCCTGTGGCAGGCCTATCGCGCCGTGCTCGGCATCGAGGCCGTGCCCAAGGAATCGCCCTTCGACAAGTCGCGGCTGGTCTGGCGACTGATGCGGTTGCTGCCGTCGCTGGCTCGCGAGCCGGTGTTCGAGCCGCTGGCCGCCTTCCTGGGCGACGGCGAGGATGCCCGTAAGTGTCATCAGCTTGCCGAGCGCCTGGCTGATCTCTACGACCAATATCAGGTCTATCGCGCCGACTGGCTCGAAGACTGGGCGGCCGGGCAGGACATCCTGCGCGACGCGCGCGGTGGCGCGCCCGCCATGATCGAGGCCGATCGCTGGCAGGCCGCCTTGTGGCGACGCCTGCTCGACGACGTGGGCCCGCAGGAGGCCGATGGTCATCGCGCGGCCGTGCATGCGCGATTCCTGCGTGCCGTCGCCGGGGCGACGACGCGACCTGCCGCGTTGCCACGCCGCATCGTCGTGTTCGGCATGTCGTCATTGCCACGGCAGACACTGGAGGCGTTGTCCGCACTGGGACGCTGGTCGCAGGTGGTGCTGGTGGTGATGAATCCATGCCGGCATTACTGGGCGGATATCGTCGACGATCGCGAACTGTTGCGTGCGGAGCGTCGCCGCCAGACGGCGAAGCCGGGCATGCCGCTATCGCTGTCCGACGAAGACATGCACCTGTTTGCCCAGCCGCTGCTGGCGGCCTGGGGCAAGCAGGGGCGCGACTACATCCGCCTGCTTGACGAGTTCGATCACCCGGAGTCGTACCGCGAGCGCTTCACCGCCTGGGACCAACGTATCGACCTGTTCGCCGAACCGGCAAACACGCATCTGCTGGGCCAGGTGCAGGCGGCCATCCTCGATCTGGAACCGCCACCTGCCGAACCCGTCATGCTGGCGTCCGGTGATCATTCCATCGCGTTCCACGTGGCCCATGGGCCACAGCGCGAGGTGGAGATCCTGCACGATCAGTTGCTCGCGCGCTTCGAAGCGTCGACGCTGGCGGGCGACCCCATCCGTCCGCGCGATGTCATCGTGATGGTGCCGGACATCGAGACCTACGGCCCGCACATCGATGCCGTGTTCGGCCGCGTGCCGCGCGACGATCCGCGTTTCATTCCCTACAGCGTGGCCGACCGCGCCTCGCGCGGCAGCGTGCCGCTGGTGGTGGCGCTGGACATGCTGCTGGCGATGACCGAATCGCGCTTCGGCGCGGGCGAGCTGGCCGACCTGCTCGACATACCCGCCGTGCGCCAGCGCTTCGGGCTAAGCGACGACGACCTGCCGTTGCTGCATCGCTGGGTCGAAGGCGCCGGCATCCGCTGGGGCCTGGACGCCGAGCAGCGTGCCTCCCTCGATCTGCCGGCATTGACGCAGAACACCTGGGCCTTCGGCCTGCGCCGCATGTTGCTCGGCTATGCCGTGGGCGATGGAGAGGCCTGGGGCGACATCGAGCCCTATGGAGAGGTCGGTGGCCTCGATGCGCACCTCGTCGGCCCCCTGGCTGATCTTCTCGACCGCCTGGGCGAGCACTGGCGGGCGATGAGCGAGCGCGTTGCGCCTGCCGCTTGGGCCGAGCGCCTGCGGCATCTGCTGCGCGATTTCGTCGATCCCGCGGACGCCGACGACCGCATGAGTCTCGAACGCCTGCACGACGCCCTCGATGCATGGGAGACCGCCTGCGCGGAAGCCAGCTTCGCCGAGCCCTTGCCTGTCGATGTCGTACGCGAGGCATGGCTGGGTGGCCTGGACGATGGCGGCCTTTCCAAGCGCTTTCTTGCTGGCGCAGTGAGCTTCGGCACCCTGATGCCGATGCGTGCCATTCCGTTTCGCATCGTCTGCCTGCTGGGCATGAACGACGGCGACTATCCGCGTGCGCGGCCTCCGATGGATTTCGACCTCATGTCGCGGGCGGGCGCATGGCGCCCTGGCGACCGTTCGCGTCGCGAGGACGATCGCTATCTCTTCCTCGAAGCCCTGCTGTCGGCGCGCGACGCCCTGCATATCGGCTGGGTGGGACGCAGCGTGCGCGATAACAGCGAACGCGCGCCTTCCGTGCTTGTGGGACAGCTGCGCGACTATCTCGCGGCCGGCTGGCGTGCCGGTGACGGCAGTGGCTCGCTTGCCGCGCTCACCGTGGAGCACCCGCTGCAACCGTTTGGTCGCGACTATTTCCAGGCAGGCGATCCACGCCTGTTCACCTATGCCAACGAATGGCGCGAAGTCCATGCGATGCGCGACAAGCGCGAAGACGTGACGCTGGCCGCCCCGGTCGTTGAGCGTCCGCTCACGCTGGCCACGCTGCGGCGTTTCTTGCGCCATCCCGTGCGTGAATTCTTCCAGGGCCGGCTCGGCGTGCGCTTCGAGGCACCTGACGTGGCCAGCGACGAGCTGGAACCCTTCAGCCTCGATGGCCTCGACCGCTACGCGATGACCGACACCCTCCTGCGTGCCGCCCTGCGCGACGAGGGCGGCAACGCTGCCATCGATCTCGCCGCTGCGCGCCTGCAACGCAGTGGCGTGCTGCCCATGGGTGGTTTCGCTGGGCCCTTGCGTCGCGATCTCGTCGAAGCGGCGCAAGCCGTGCACGGCCGTTATCTCACGGAGCGTCGCGCGTGGCCGCATGACGCCGGCAAGCGCGAGGTGCGCATCGATATCGAGGGCCTGTCCATCGAGGACTGGCTGGCCGACCTGCGCATGGATGCTGACGGACGCCTGGCCTGGTTGCTGCCCTCGCCATCCGGCGTGCTCGACGCCGATGGCGCGCCAAAGCTGCATCGTCTGGTGATGCCCTGGGCCGACCATCTGGTAGCGCAGGCCGCAGGACTTGCCCTGGAAAGCCGCTATATCGGGCCCGACGCCACCCTCGTGATGGCGCCGCTGGACACCGACGACGCCCGCCGCATGCTCGCCTCCTTGTTGCGCAGCTGGCGCGAGGGCATGACCCGTCCGCTTCCCATGGCTGCTCGCACGGCGCTGGCGTGGCTGACGGCCGATACGGCAGAGAACGCCCCGGGCAAGGCGCGCACGGCCTACGAAGGCGCGCAGGATCGCACGCACGGCGAGGTCGATGGCGATCCTTACCTGACACGCGCGTGGCCGTCGTTCAACACCCTGATGGACGGCGGATTCCCCGACTGGCTCGGTCCTTACCGTGATTTTCTCGGGGTTCTGCGGGTGGAGGGCAGCGCATGAGTTCCGCACAGCCCTTGCGTCCGCTGGCCATGCCGCTCGACGGCATGCGTCTGATCGAGGCCAGTGCAGGTACCGGCAAGACCTGGACCATCGCGGCCCTCTACGTGCGTGCCGTGCTGGGGCATGGCACGGGGCAGCCGCTGCTGCCGCCGCAGATCCTCGTGGTGACCTTCACCGAGGCCGCCACGCAGGAACTGCGCGAGCGTATCCGCGCGCGGCTGGTGGATGCAGCCCGGGCGTTCCGGGCCGGAACAGCCAGTGAAGCCTTCCTGGCGGACCTGCTGGCGGACCTGCCCGCGGACACCTGGCCTTCCTGTGCGCGCCGTCTGGAACTGGCTGCGCAATGGATGGACGAGGCGGCCATCTTCACCATCCATGGCTGGAGCCAGCGCATGCTGACCCAGCATGCATTCGGCAGCGGTCATGCCTTTGCGCAGACGCTGGAACCGGACGAAACCGAACTCCTGGCCGAGTGCGTGCGCGACTACTGGCGCAAGGCTTTTTATCCTCTGGACGAAGCCCAGCTGGCCCCCGTGCTGGAAGAATGGCGCACGCCGGATGCGCTGATGCGCGACCTGAAGCCCTTGCTGTTCGGCGGCGAAGCCGTGCTGCGCGTCGATGGCGAGGTGCTGCGGGAAGACGTCGCCGCCAACGAGGTGCTGGCCGAGCGTCGCCGCTGGGACGAAGAAGATCGCGGGCGCCTGGACGACGCGGCCGCCACGTGGCGTCACGCCGCCGATGACCTCGACGCCATGTTGCTGGCTGCCGTGCGCGACAAGGTGCTGCACAACGGCTGGTATCGCCCGGAGCGTATGCCGTCGGACATGATGGCGATGCGTCGCTGGGCGACGAGCGGCGATGCATTGGGGTTCGACATCGCGCGTTATTCGACATCGCGCCTGGGCAAGGCCACCGGCAAGGGCAAGAGCTCTCCAGAGCATCCCGCCTTCGGCGCGCTGGAACACTGGAACGAATGGCAGGCTGGCAAGGTGGTGGTACGTCACGCGATCCTCGCCGAAGCGATGTCGTGGGTGCGCCAGCGCTTCGTCATGCAGAAGCGACGTCGTGCGCAGATCGGCTTCGACGACCTGTTGTTGCGTCTGGATGCCGCGCTGGCAGGGCCGTCGGGCGGTGATCTGGCAGCCACCATCCGGCAGCAGTTTCCGCTGGCCCTGATCGACGAATTCCAGGACACCGATCCGTTGCAGTACCGCATCTTCCGCGCCGTGTATGCGCAGGCGGAAGGCACGGGGCTGCTACTCATCGGCGATCCGAAACAGGCCATCTACGCGTTTCGCGGCGCGGATATCCACACGTATCTCACGGCGCGCGCGGAAGCGATGGCGCCGCATTACAGCCTCGACACCAATCACCGATCCAGCGTGGGCATGGTGGAGGCCGTGAACCGGCTTTTCGTGCGGGCCGAATCGCATGCGACCGGTGCCTTCCACTTTGCGGATCGCGGGCTGCCCTTCGAGCCGGTCAGGGCGCGGGGCAGGGACGAGCGTTTCGTGCGCGATGGCGAGCCGCAGCCGGCCCTGCGACTATGGCTGCTCGACGACGAGACGCCGGTCGGTGTGCGCATGTACCGTCAGCAGATGGCGGAGGCATGCGCCAGCGAGATCGTGCGCCTGCTGGATGCGGCGGCGCACGGCCGTTGCGGTTTCGAGACGGCCGACGGCCGGCATGTTTCGCTGGCACCGGCAGATATCGCCATCCTCGTGCGCAGCCACAACGAAGCGGCCGAGATGCGTGCTGCCTTGTCGGCGCGCCGCGTGCGTAGCGTATTCCTTTCCGATCGCGACTCGGTGCTGGACAGCGTCGAGGCCAGCGACCTGCTGTTCTGGCTGCGCGCCGTCGCCGAGCCCACCTCCGATGGCGCGATGCGCGCCGCACTGGCGACGCGTACACTCGACCTGGGCTACGCGGAACTGGAAAAGCTCAATCTCGACGAGCGTCACTGGGAGCATCGCGGACAGCAGTTGTTCGCCCTGCGCGAGGTCTGGCGCAAGGCCGGCGTGCTGGCCATGCTGCACCGAATGCTGCACGAGTTCGACCTGCCGGGGCGTCTGCTTTCGTTGCCCGGCGGCGAGCGCAGCCTTACCAACCTGCTGCATCTGGCCGAGTTGTTGCAGCACGCCGCGTCCACCATCGAAGGGGAGCAGGCGCTGATCCGCCACCTGGCCGAGCGCATTGCGGATCGTGCCGGGCACACGGGCGACGAGCAGATCGTTCGCCTGGAGAGCGACGATGACCTGGTGAAGGTGGTCACCATCCACAAGTCGAAAGGCCTGGAATACCCGCTGGTGTTCCTGCCCTTCGTCTGTGGGCAGGGCGGTCTGCGTGCCGGGCAGGGCTATCGTTACCACGACGGCGAGTCGGCGCAGATCGAGCTGCTTTCGGCCAGCGCCAGCGGCAGCGATGCCGTGCGCGAAGCCAAGGAGGCCGCCGAGCGTGCTTCGTTGCAGGAAGACCTGCGCCTGCTGTACGTGGCGCTGACGCGTGCGCGTCATGCCTGCTGGCTGGGCGTGGCGCCGGTCTGCTACAACGCGGCGAAGAAACCCCAGGTGCATCGCTCCGCGTTCGGCCACCTCCTGCGTGGCGGTGCGGAGATCGACAATGGCGTGCTTGCCAACCTGCTCCAGGAACTGAAAGGCGGCGTGGCGTCGATCGTCGTGGAATACGTGCCCGAGCCGGATGATGCCGTCTACGTGCCACCGGTGCATGAGGTACGTTCCCTGCCCGCACGCGAGCCGAAGATTGCCCGCGCCGAGCCATGGTGGATTGCCAGCTACAGCGCCTTGCGTCACGACGACAAGAGCGCGGCGCCCGAGACCGCCATCGACGACGTCATCGTGGAATACCGCGAGGAACGCCCGGTCGTGCCCATCGTGGCTGGCAGCATTCATGATTTTCACCGCGGCGCGGATGCCGGCACCTTCCTGCACGACCTGCTGGAATGGATGGCGGATGAGGGCTTCGCGGCCATGGCGCACGACAGGCCGCGCCTGCGCGATACCGTGGCGCGCCGTTGCGAACGGCATGGCTGGACGGCCTGGATCGACCCGCTGACAGACTGGCTGCTGGGCTTGCTGCAGGTGCCACTGGCGCTTCCGTCAGGAGGCGCGATGACGCTGGCATCCTTCGATGATCCGTCGCGGTATCGCGCGGAGCTTGAGTTCCTGTTTGAAGCCCGTGGCGTCGACACGCTGGCGCTGGACCGCATCGTACGCGAGCACACGCTGGATGGCGCACGCCGTGTGCCGCTGGCCGCCGAAAAGGTCAATGGCATGCTCAAGGGCTTCATCGATCTCATCGTGGAACACGAAGGACGCTGGTACGTGGTCGATTACAAGTCGAACTGGCTGGGCAACGATGCCGGCGCCTACGGCGCGGCGGCCATGCGCCATTCGATCCTGGAAGCACGCTACGAATTGCAGTACGCGCTATACCTCCTGGCCCTGCATCGCCTGCTGCGCTCGCGCCTTGGCGATGCCTACGATTACGACACCCATATCGGTGGCGCGGTATATCTCTACCTGCGTGGCGTGGATGGCGAGGGGCATGGCATTCATGCCGAGCGGCCGCCCCTGGCGATGATCGAGGCCATGGATGCCCTGTTCGAAGGTCGCACGCCATGACGGTCGATATCCTGCCCTGGCTGGATCTTGAGGTCATCGAGCAGCGGCTTCGTCCGCTGGATCGCGCCTTCGCACGTTTCCTCGCAACGCTGGATGCCAGTGCCGATGCCCGCGTACTCGCGGCAGCGGCCATGACCAGCAAGGAGCTGGGCGACGGCCATATCTGTGTCGATGTGAACGAACTGGCGGAGCGTGCGCCATGGTTGCACGATGTCGCCGATGAGCTGCGGGAGTCACCGTTGGTTGCCACCACGTACGAAGACAACGCATCGCCGCTGGTACTGGATGGCGACCTGCTCTACCTGCGCCGCTTCTGGCGATATGAGGTGGGGGTGGCCGGTGCCATTCGTTCCCGGCTGGCGCACGAGGGTACGCCGGAAGGGCTTGCTTCCGAGCTGGCGCGTCTGTTCCCACCGGACGATATGTCCCCGGACTGGCAGAAGATCGCCTGCGCCATCGCGGCGCGCGGTGCGTTCGCCGTCATCACCGGTGGTCCGGGCACGGGCAAGACAACCACGGTGGTCCGCCTGCTCGGCCTGTTACAGACATTGGCGGTCCGGCGCGGCGAGCCGCGCCTGCGCATCCGTCTTGCGGCACCCACGGGCAAGGCCGCAGCGCGCTTGAATGCCTCGATTGCAGGACAGATCGAGCGCCTGAACGTCGATGCACAGGTGAAGCAGGCGATTCCCGCCGAGGTCACCACGCTGCACCGACTGCTTGGCAGCCGGCCGGATAGCAGGGCTTTCCGCCACGATCGCGACAACCCGCTGCACCTCGACGTGCTGGTCATCGACGAAGCCTCGATGATCGACCTGGAAATGATGGCCGCCACGCTCGATGCGTTGCCACCGGATGCGCGGCTGGTGCTGCTGGGCGACAAGGACCAGCTGTCGTCGGTGGAAGCCGGCGCGGTACTGGGCGATCTCTGTGCGCGGGCGGAAGCGGGGCATTACGACGCCGATACGGTGCAATGGCTGGCCGAGGTCTGTGACGTGGATATGGCGGCGTGGCGTGATCCGGAGGAAGCGAGGGCGCTCGACCAACGCGTGGTGATGCTGCGCCGTAGTCGCCGGTTTGGTGAGCACAGTGGCATCGGTGCGCTGGCGAATGCCATCCGCCAGGGTGATACGCAGGCGGCGGGGCAGACCCTCAAGGCGTCTTCCGGCGATATCGCTCTCCAGGCACCCACGGCCGATGGCATCGCCACGCTGGCGATCGAGGGACGCGCAGGCACGCCGGGCTATCGGGCGTATCTCGACTGGATCGAACGGGAAAGACCGCAGCCCGATGCGCCGTTCGATGCCTTCGAAGCCTGGGGCGGCGGAGCCCTGCAGGCCTATGCGCGCTTCCAGCTGCTGTGCGCCTCGCGGCATGGCGACACCGGTGTGCCGGCGCAGAATGAACGCATCGCCCAGGGGCTGGCGGCGCGCGGGTTGATCGACATCGAGCGCGACTGGTACGAAGGCCGCCCGGTGATGGTGACCCGCAACGACTACGCCATCGGCCTCATGAACGGTGATGTGGGCATCACCCTGTGGATTCCGGACGGGCAGGGCGGCATGGCCTTGCGGGTGGTGTTCGCCGTGCTGGACGAGCACGGCAAGGAACGCGTGCGCTTCGTCGTGCCCAGTCGCCTCGCGGCGGTGGAGACGGTGTACGCGATGACGGTGCACAAGTCGCAAGGTTCGGAGTTCGAGCACACGGCGCTGGCCTTGCCGACGGAGCCTTCGGCCGTGCTCACGCGCGAATTGCTTTACACCGGCGTGACGCGAGCGAAAACCCATTTCACCCTGCTGGCCACGCCGGACATCATGGCCTACGCCATCGCCCGCCAGACCCGACGCGCCTCCGGCCTGCTCCCCCGCCTTTTGTAGGAGCGCGCCTGCGCGCGACAACCCGACGAAGCGGTGCGGTCGTGATCGCATCAAGGCACACCGCTTCTCGTAGGAGCGCGCCTTGCGCGCGACAAACCAATGAAACGTTGAGGCTGTGATCAGGTTACGGGTCGTTGCTCAACGGTTGTGACGGTTTCAACGAATGGTTTCGCTGTGCCGGTCGCGCGCAGGCGCGCTCCTACAGGTAGAAGCTTTTGTACCAGGCGGCGAACTTGCGCAGGCCTTCGTCGATCGACGTCGACGGGGCGTAGCCCACGTCGCGGCGCAGGGCTGACACATCGGCCCAGGTATCCGGCACGTCGCCCGGCTGCATCGGCAGCAGGCGCTTTTCCACCGTGCGGCCCAGGTGCTTTTCCAGCAGGCCGATGAAGTCCATCAACTGCACCGGCTCGTCGTTGCCGATGTTGTAGACGCGATAAGGCGCGGCAGAACTGCCCGGGTTCGGCGCCACCGGGTCATAGGACGGATCGGGCTGCGCCGGATGATCCAGCGTGCGGATCACGCCCTCGACGATGTCGTCGATATAGGTGAAATCACGGCTGTGGTTGCCGTGGTTGAACACGTCGATCGGTTCGCCTCGCACGATGCGGTTGGCGAACAGGATCGGCGACATGTCCGGGCGACCCCAGGGGCCATACACGGTGAAAAAGCGCAGCCCCGTGGTCGGCAGGCCGAACAGGTGGCTATAGGTATGCGCCATCAGCTCGTTGGACTTCTTCGTGGCCGCATACAGGCTCACGGGATGGTCGACGGCATCCTCCACCGCAAAAGGCATCTTGCGATTGGCTCCATACACCGAGCTGGACGAGGCATAGACCAGATGCCCCACCTCATGCCGGCGGCAGGCCTCCAGCACGTTCACGAAGCCCACCAGGTTGCTCTGCACATAGGTATGCGGATGGGTGAGCGAATAGCGCACACCGGCCTGGGCGGCGAGGTTCACCACGCGCTCGGGCTGGAAATCCGCAAAGGCCTTGTCCACCGCCGCCTGCTCGGCGAGGTCGGCGCGCAGGTGCGTGTAGTTCGGGTGGTTCGCGAACCGGGCCAGACGCGCTTCCTTCAGGGCCGGGTCGTAGTAGTCGTTGTGGTTGTCGAAACCGAGCACGGTGTCGCCACGCGCGAGCAGGCGCTCGGTGAGGGCGGAGCCGACGAAGCCGGCACTGCCGGTGACCAGGATGCGCATGGGGATGACCTGCCTGTGGAGCGGATCACCATTGTAACGGAGCGCCCGGATTGACATGGAGGCAGCCCTGCACTAGCTTTTTACAGGTATCTACGAGACGAGAGGTGGCCCGCGGCAACGCCGGCCGAGTGTGCGACATGAGCACTACCCGCTTTCCAACCTGATTCCCCCGCCACGTCTTCGTCTTCATCCGAAGGGCGCCTGGCGCCCTTTTTGTTTGTCCGGAAAACGCTTCCCATGATCCAGATCACGCTCCCCGACGGCAGCCAGCGTCCCTTCGACCACCCCGTGTCCGTGCAGGACGTGGCCGCCTCCATCGGCGCCGGTCTTGCCAAGGCCACCCTGGCCGGTAAGGTCGACGGCAAGCTGGTGGATGCCAGCTACACGATCGACCGCGACGCCGCGCTCGAAATCGTCACCGAGAAGAGCCCCGACGCCCTCGAGATCCTCCGCCACTCCACGGCCCACCTGCTGGGCCAGGCCGTGCAGCGCCTGTTCCCCGGCGCGCAGGTCACGATCGGTCCGGTGATCGACAACGGGTTCTATTACGACTTCGCCTACGAGCGTCCCTTCACGCCGGAAGATCTCGACGCCATCCAGGCCGAGATGGAAAAGATCGTCAAGGAGAACATCCCCGTCACGCGTTCGGTGAAGGACCGCGACGAGGCCGTGACCTTCTTCCGTGGCATGGGCGAGGAATACAAGGCGCAGATCATCGAGAGCATCCCTGCCGGCGAAGAGCTGTCGCTCTATACGCAGGGCGAGTTCACCGACCTGTGCCGCGGCCCGCATGTGCCCAACACGGGCAAGCTGCGCGCGTTCAAGCTGATGAAGGTGGCCGGCGCCTACTGGCGTGGCGACTCCAACAACGCGATGCTCAGCCGCATCTACGGCACTGCCTGGCTCAACGACAAGGATCTCAAGGCCTACCTGCACCAGCTGGAAGAAGCCGAGAAGCGCGACCATCGCCGCATCGCCAAGCAGCTCGACCTGTTCCACCTGCAGGAAGAAGCCCCGGGCATGGTGTTCTGGCACCCGAAGGGCTGGGCCATCTGGCAGGTGGTCGAGCAGTACGTGCGCGGCGTCTACCGCAACAGCGGCTACCAGGAAGTGCGCGGGCCGCAGATCATGGACGTGAGCCTGTGGAAGAAGTCCGGCCACTGGGACAACTACCAGGAGAACATGTTCTTCACGGAGTCGGAGAAGCGCACCTATGCGCTGAAGCCGATGAACTGCCCGGGTCACATCCAGATCTTCAACGCCAACCTGCACAGCTACCGCGACCTGCCGATCCGCTACGGCGAGTTCGGCGGCTGCCATCGCAACGAGCCCTCGGGCGCGCTGCACGGCATCATGCGCGTGCGCGCCTTCACGCAGGACGACGGCCACATCTTCTGCACCCCGGCACAGATCGAGGATGAGGTGGCGGCCTTCCATCGCCAGGCGATGGCCGTGTACCAGGATTTCGGCTTCGAGGACATCGCGATGAAGATCGCGTTGCGCCCGGAAAAGCGCATCGGTGCCGAGGAAGTCTGGGACAGGGCGGAGGATGCCCTGCGCAAGGCGCTGTCCGTGGCTGACGTGGAATGGGAAGAACTCCCGGGCGAGGGCGCGTTCTACGGTCCCAAGATCGAATACCATATGAAGGATTCGATCGGCCGTACCTGGCAGGTCGGCACGATGCAGGTCGACTTCATGATGCCCGAGCGCCTCGGCGCCGAGTACGTGGACGAAAACAGCCAGCGTCAGCACCCTGTCATGCTCCACCGGGCCATCGTGGGCTCCATGGAGCGTTTCATCGGTATCCTGATCGAGCACCACGCAGGCTTGCTTCCGCCCTGGCTTGCCCCCATTCAGGCAGCGGTGTTCAGCATCACCGACGCCCAGGCCGATTATGTGCGTGAAGTCACGCAAGCCCTTGTGGGACAAGGCTTCAGGGTGGCGGCCGATTTGCGCAACGAAAAAGTCGGATATAAAATCCGCGAGCACACGCTGCAGAAGGTGCCTTATCTCATCGTAGTCGGCGACCGCGAGAAGGAAACGGGCACCGTGTCAGTACGTACGCGCGGTGGTGAGGATCTGGGCAGCATGCCGCTGGCCGACTTCGCCAAGAAACTGGAGGCTGAGACCCGCCGCTAGGCTGCGGGCTCGCCGTTAGGGTTAAATCTTCTGGAGGATAGCGGTATCGCTACGACCGATAACAAGGGCAATCGCAAGAACAACGAGATCAAGGTGCCGCGCGTGCGCGTGCTCGGTGCCGAGGGCGAGCAGCTGGGTATCATGGATACCCGTGATGCCATCCGCCTGGCCGGAGAGGACGGCCTCGATCTCGTCGAAATCCAGCCGAACGGCGACCCGCCGGTCTGCAAGATCATGGATTTCGGCAAGTTCAAGTTCGAAGCCCAGAAGAAAGCCCAGGCCGCCAAGAAGAAGCAGAAGCAGGTCGAAATCAAGGAAGTGAAGTTCCGTCCGGTCACGGACGAGGGCGACTACCAGATCAAGCTTCGCAAGATGCGCGAGTTCCTTGAGGAAGGCGACAAGGTCAAGGTCACCATCCGCTTCCGCGGCCGTGAAATGTCCCATCAGGACCTCGGCCAGAACCTGGCTCGCCGGGTTCAGACCGACATCGGCGAAGACGGTGTGGTGGAGTCCTTCCCCCGCCTCGAAGGCCGCCAGATGGTCATGATGATCGGTCCGAAAAAGAAGATCTGATCACTCGGAACGGCGCCTCAGGGCGCCGTTCTCATATCTGGCTGAGACAGCGCGACTACCCGTCGTTCCTGCGCACGCAGGAACCCAGTGCGATGCAATGGGTTATCGCCAGGGCTCCCCCTACATAAAAGCCGATGCAACGCCTTGGCCATGCTGGCAAACCGGGGCGCTGGGTTCCTGTTTTCACAGGAACGACGAGCCGGGGCTAACGGGCCATGAGGGTAATATCACGCACCGTGATACGAAAATCACAGGTTGTGATGTCACGCATCACAAAGCGTGATAAACCCACGAATTTCGTGTATCCTCGCCGGCTCGGTCCGAATGGATGGGCCGATCACCGTACCCGGCAGGATGGAAAGCGCAGGCCCCAGGGCCCGCCGCCGGATCAGTCAGCAACCGAAATACGGAGCATTCCCATGCCCAAGATCAAGACCAACCGGGCGGCCGCGAAGCGTTTTCGCAAGACCGCGTCGGGCAAGTTCAAGGCAGGCCATGCGTTCAAGTCGCACATCCTGACCAAGAAGTCCACCAAGCGTAAGCGCGGCCTGCGCGCTCCCAACCACGTCAAGGCGTGCGACACCAAGGGTGTAGCTCGCATGTTGCCGTATCTCTAAGGGAGGCTAAGAAAAATGGCTCGTGTTAAGCGTGGTGTTACCGCTCGTCGTCGTCACAAGAAAATCATCGGCCGTGCCAAGGGCTACTACAACGCCCGTCGCAAGGTTTTCCGCGTAGCTAACCAGGCTGTCATCAAGGCCGGTCAGTACGCCTACATCGGCCGCAAGCAGCGCAAGCGCCAGTTCCGCGCGCTGTGGATCGTCCGTATCAACGCCGCCGCTCGCCAGTTCGGCCTGTCGTACAGCCGTCTCATCAACGGTCTGGCCAAGGCCAACATCTCGGTCGACCGCAAGGTTCTCGCGGACCTTGCCGTGCACGACATCAAGGCGTTTGGCGCGATCGCAGAGAAGGCCAAGGCCAGTCTGGCTGCGTAATCCGCTTTACCACGTGCGGTAACTTATATCGCGCGATGATGGATGACGTGGGGAGAAGGCCTTGCCTTCTCCCCACACTTTTTTGTGTGCCCGAAAAATCAGGGAAAACCGATGGAATCGATCGAGCATATCGACGCCTCCCTCCGCGACATCGAATCGGCGGCTTCGCTTGAGGCGCTGGACACGTTGCGTGTCGCCCTCCTGGGCAAGAACGGCGCGGTCACCGCCGCCCTGAAGGCCCTGGGCCAGCTATCCGGCGACGAGCGCAAGGCGCGCGGCGCGGAAGTGAACCGGGCCAAGGAGCGCCTCACCGACGCCATCGCCGTGCGCAAGCAGGCACTGGAGCAGGCCGAGCTGGATCGTCGCCTCGCCTCCGAACGCATCGATGTCACCCTGCCGGGTCGCGCCGGCGATTTCGGTGGCATCCACCCGATCACCCGCGCCCTCGAACGCATCGCCGACATCTTCGGTCGCCTGGGTTACCAGCGCGCCGACGGTCCCGAGATCGAGGACGACTGGCACAACTTCGAAGCGCTCAACTTCCCGCCGCACCATCCGGCGCGCGCGATGCACGACACCTTCTACTTCGGTGACGGCCGCCTGCTGCGCACGCATACCTCGCCGGTGCAGATCCGTTCGATGCAGGGGCGCCAGCCGCCGATCCGCATCATCGCGCCGGGCAAGGTCTATCGCAGCGATTCGGACCAGACCCACTCGCCGATGTTCCACCAGATCGAAGGCCTGCTGGTGGACGAGACCTCCAGCTTCGCCGACCTGAAGGGCACCCTGGCCGAGTTCATTCGCGCGTTCTTCGAGCGCGATTTCGAAATGCGCTTCCGTCCGAGTTACTTCCCCTTCACCGAGCCCTCGGCCGAAGTGGACATCCGCTGGGATGCCGAAGACGGTTCCACGCGCTGGCTCGAAGTGCTCGGCTGCGGCATGGTGCATCCCACCGTGCTGAAGAACTGCGGCATCGATCCGGAGCGCTACACCGGCTTCGCCTTCGGCCTGGGCGTGGAGCGCTTCGCCATGCTGCGTTATGGCGTGGGCGACCTGCGCGCGTTCTTCGAGAACGACCTGCGCTTCCTGCGCCAGTTCGCCTGATCCGCCATTCCTGTTTAGCGAGTCGCTCCCATGAAATTCTCCGAAAACTGGTTGCGTGAACTGGTGACCGTCGACGCGGACCGCGCCGCGCTGGTGCACGCGCTGACCATGGCCGGCCTCGAAGTCGAAGAGGTCACCACGCTGGGCGAAGGTCTCGACGGCGTGGTCGTCGCCGAGATCATCGAAGCCACCAAACATCCCGAAGCCGACCGTCTTCAGGTCTGCAAGGTCGATGCAGGGCAGGGCGAACCCTTGCAGATCGTCTGCGGTGCGCCCAATGCGCGCGTAGGCATCCGCGTGCCGCTCGCCACCGTGGGTGCCAGCCTGCCGGGTGGCATCCAGATCAAGGCCGCCAAGCTGCGCGGCGTCGAATCGTTCGGCATGCTGTGCTCCGCCAAGGAGCTGGACATCGACGCCGATGCCTCCGGCCTGCTCGAACTGCCGGCCGATGCACCGGTCGGCACGCCACTGGCCGCCTACCTCGGCCTGCCCGATGCCAGCATCGAACTGAAGATCACCCCGAACCGCCCCGACGTGCTCGGCCTCAACGGCCTGGCCCACGACGTGGCCGCGCTGTTCGGCAGCCATGTGAAGTCGATCGGCGTGGGCGACGCGCCCGTGACCTCCGCCGCCACCCGTGCGGTGAAGCTGGACGCTGGCGCCGACGCTCCGCGCTATCTCGGTCGCGTCATCGAGGGCATCGACGCCAGCACGAAGTCGCCGCTGTGGCTGGCCGAACGCCTGCGTCGCTCGGGCATCCGCCCGATCAGTGCCATCGTCGACGTCACCCAGTACGTAATGTTTGAACTGGGCCACCCGCTGCACGCCTTCGACAACGACACGCTCTCCGGCACCGTCGTTGCCCGTCATGCGGCCGAGGGTGAAACCCTGAAGCTGCTCGACGGCAGCGAGGCGAAGCTCGATCCGTCCTTCGTGGTCATTGCCGACGATGCGAAGGCGCTGGCCGTAGCCGGCGTGATGGGCGGGTTCGATTCGCGCGTCACCGACGACACCCGCAACATCTTCCTGGAGGCCGCGCACTTCGCGCCGTCCGCCATCATGGGTCGCGCCCGCAAGCTTGGCCTGCACACCGACGCCTCGCATCGTTTCGAGCGTGGCGTCGATCCCGCGCTGCCGAGGCGTGCGCTGGAGCGGGCCACCGAACTGCTGCTGGCCATCGCCGGCGGCAAGGCCGGTCCGATCAGCTCAGCCGAGCGTCCGGAAGACCTGCGCGAACACGCTCCGGTGCTGCTGCGTCATGCGCGCCTGCGTCGCGTGCTGGGCATCGATGTGGCCGCCGCCGAAGTCACCCGCATCTTCACCGCGCTCGGCATGGGTGTGGTGGAGGTGGCCGATGGCTGGCAGGTCACCCCGCCCAGCAGCCGTTTCGACATCGAGCGCGAGGAAGACCTCATCGAAGAGGTCGCCCGCATCCATGGCTATGAGCGGATTCCCACGACCACCCCGGCAGGCAAGATCGCCCTCATGCCGGAGGCCGAGACCCGTCTTTCCGAGATGCAGCTGCGCGATCAGCTCGCCGCCCGAGGCTATTACGAGGCGGTCACTCTCTCCTTCGTCAGCGCCGAACTGCTGAAGACCTGGGGCGTGGACCATGCCTGGGTACCGCTGGCCAATCCGCTGTCGGCCGATCTGGCCGTGATGCGCACCTCGCTGCTGCCGGGCCTGATCGAGGCTCTGCGCTACAACCGTGCCCGCCAGCAGGAACGCGTGCGCCTGTTTGAAGTGGCGCGTAGTTTCCATGCCACAGGCGGCGCGCCGGACGAGATCGGCCGCGTGGCCGTGGTCGCCTCGGGTGCGGCCCGGGCAGAGCAGTGGGGCGAAGCCACGCGCACCGTGGACTTCTTCGACCTCAAGGGCGACCTGGATGCACTGATCGCACGCACCGGTGAGCCGGAGCGCTGGTCGACCGATACGAATGATCTGCCGTCGTGGCTGCATCCGGGCCGTGGTGCCCGCGTGTTGCGTGATGGCCACCCGGCCGGCTTCATCGGCGCGTTGCATCCCGCGCTGGCGAAGGCACTCGACCTGGGCACCGACGTCCACGTGCTGGAAGTGGCACTGGAGCCGATCCTGGCCCGTCGCCTGCCGCGGGCGTCGCGGGTGACCCGTTTCCCCGCCGTTCGCCGCGATATCGCCATGGAACTGCCGGAAGAGGTGACCTGGGCCAGCGTCGAGGGCGCCGTCCGTGGCGTGCTCGGCGACGTCCTCAAGGAGATCCGCCTGTTCGACCGCTATGCGGGCAAGGGGATCGACGAGGGGCGAAAGAGTCTCGCTATGGGCTTGATTTTACAGGACGCTTCACGCACCCTTACCGACGACGATGCCGACGCTCGCGTGGCAGAAGCGGTGGGGGTATTGGAGAAGACATGCAAGGCAAGAATGCGAGGATGAGATGGCGCTGACCAAGGCGGAAATGGCCGAGCGGCTTTTCCTCGACGTGGGCCTCAACAAGCGCGAGGCCAAGGAATTCGTGGACGCGTATTTCGAGGTCGTGCGTGAGGCGCTCGAGAAGGGCGAGCAGGTAAAGCTGTCGGGCTTCGGCAACTTCGACCTGCGCCAGAAGAATCAGCGGCCCGGTCGCAATCCGAAGACCGGCGAGGAAATACCCATTTCGGCCCGGCGGGTGGTCACCTTCCGTCCCGGCCAGAAACTCAAGGTAAGAGTCGAGGGCTATGCTGGATCCAGGGAATAACACCGAGCTTCCGGCCATACCGGCGAAGCGCTACTTCACCATTGGTGAGGTGAGCGAGCTTTGCGGCGTCAAGCCGCACGTGCTTCGTTACTGGGAGCAGGAGTTTCCCGCGTTGAAGCCCGTCAAGCGCCGCGGCAACCGCCGCTATTACCAGCGCCATGATGTGCTCATGATCCGCCAGATCCGCTCGTTGCTGTATGACGAGGGCTTCACCATCACGGGCGCCCGCGCCCGCCTCGAGGGCCCCCAGGCCCGCGTGGAGGCCACCATGTCGCATCAGATCGTGCGTCAGGTTCGCCTGGAGCTGGAAGAAGTTCTCACTCTGCTTCGTCGCTGACCTGCTTCCGCAGGCGGCGTCGAAGCTGCTACAATCGTTAGCTCGTCGGGGTGTAGCGCAGCCTGGTAGCGCACTACGCTGGGGGTGTAGTGGTCGCGAGTTCGAATCTCGCCACCCCGACCATTATTCAAAACAAAAGGCGTCCCGTTGGGGCGCCTTTTGCTTTTGAGGTATCGCCCGTCCCGGTCGCGCGCAGGCGCGCTCCTACAAGGGCTGGGTTGCGTTCGGATCAGCCAAACGCCCCTGTAGGAGCGCGCCTTGCGCGCGACAGATTCGTTAGCGGGCGGCTCACGGCTTTGAACGGTCGCGCGCAGGCGCGCTCCTACAAGGGCTGGGTTGCGTTCGGATCAGCCGAATACCTCTGTAGGAGCGCGCCTTGCGCGCGACAGATTCGTTAGCGGGAGGCTCACGGCTTTGAACGGTCGCGCGCAGGCGCGCTCCTACAAGGGCTGGGTTGCGTTCGGATCAGCCGAATACCCCTGTAGGAGCGCGCCTTGCGTGCGACCGGTTTTCGCGACATCGCAATACATACGGCTTGGGTTTTCCACGGCATGGCGGGATGGGGGCGCTTCGCCTTTCCGGTCGCGCGCAGGCGCGCTCCTACATGAGCCGGTCGTGCTGGGCCTTGAGAACTTTCGTGGTCGGCGCCACTCAAACGGGAATCACCCCGCCGAAGCGTGCCATGAAGAAGCTGATTCTTGCCTTTGTCCTGCTGGCCCTGACGGGGCTGGCGAGTGCCGCCGATTCACCGCACGACGTCCAGGCGCTCATCGTCCGGGGCGATTATCCGGGAGCCGAGGCCCTGCTGCGCGAGGCGATCAAGGATCACCCGCAGAGTGCCAAGGCGCACTACGTGCTGGCCCAGGTGCTGGCCCACGAGGGCAACATCGGTGAAGCGCGTGCCGAGGCCACGCAAGCGGCCACGCTCGATCCGGCCACCCATTTCACGGACCCGGCGAAATTCCAGCAATTTCAGAGAGAGCTGAACACGGCGCTGGCGCCGTCTTCAGGCTCGCGATCGGGCAGCGCCCAGGTCATGTCCGAGGGCGCACGTCCGGCCCGGGAGCACGGTGGCGTGTCACTGCTGACCGGCCTGCTGGTGATCGTCGGCGTGATCGTGCTCATCGCCGTGCTGTGGTCGCGTCGCCAGCGTCCGGCCGCCAGCCCCTTTGGCAATGGCAACCAGGCCTCGCCGTTCAACGGCGTACCACCGGGCGGTGGCTACAACCCCAACGGCTATAACGGTTACGCTCCGCCTTATGCCCCGCCGCCGTCGTCCGGCGTGGGTGGCGCCGTCGCCGCAGGCCTGGGTGGCCTCGCCGCCGGCGTGCTTCTCGACGAGGCTCTCCGTTCGCATCGGGACGGGGAAGTCATCCGGGAGGTAGGTTCTTCCGGCAACGTGACGCCGGACCCTTCAGGGCAGGCTTACGACGATCTCCGCAACGATCCGGTGGACTTCGGCAACAACGACAATTCCTGGGACGACAGCTCATCCGGCGGCAGCGATTCGTTCGACGATAACCAGTGGTAAGTCTTTCCCGGTAATCGATCGTGTTTCATGGATGAAACACCTGCCGCGCCCTTGGGTTCACCCCGACACCGACCGGGCTCAAGGGCCTTGCCAGCCTGCCGATATCCCTGCGATACAGACACGGCTACAACGCCGCTTCCGGGGGGAATCGCATGTCGTCATCCGTTGCACGGGATCGTGCCCGCGCCGTGCTCGCCGAGGCACAGGCAAAGCTCGCGAGGCTGGCCTCCATCCAGCCCTTCCTGATCGATCTTTCGCTGCGCGAGAACCCGGTCGGCTCCCGGGTGGGCCAGACGCTGGAAGAAAAAGTGGAACTGCTGCCCAGGCTGAGAGAGTTCGGCTTCCGTCATATCTCGCTTGGCACGCTCGACTACAGCGCACCCGGGGAACTGGAAGTCGACGACGACTTCATGCGTTTCCTGCGCGATACGCATGCCGACCTGCACGGCTGCTATGCCTTCACCGCCCTGGGCCGCGTCGACGACAAGGGGCGCTTCACGCCCGATCCCTCGCAGATCAAGCTGCGCGACTACCGCGTCCCCAACACCGTCCACGAAATCTATCTCAGCCCCTTCGGCATGGACGGCCTGTACGACCTCGACATGCTCAAGCGGAGCATTCCGGCCAGCGTCCAATGGCTGCTCGACAACGTGAAGGGCGAGGACGGTGGCAAGCCGCGCATCTTCATCAATATCGTCGATGGTTGCGACGCCTTTTCGGAATCCCCTGACGACACCTTCGACGTGCTCGAACTCATCGGCTCACTGCCGATCGAGGGGATCACGATGGAGGACGACCGCGGTACGTATCTTCCGTTCCAGGTGGGCGCCTATGTCGCGGCGGCGCGCGAGATCCTGCCGGCTCCTTTCAAGATTCTGGTGCACATCCATGCCGGTGCAGGTTTCGAGAATGCCTCCGTGATCGAAGCCCTGCTTCAGGGCGCGGACGGCGTGTGGGGTGGCCTGCCCAAGAAGGCGGCAGTGATAGGCCATGCGTCACTGGGCGAACTGCTGGCCAACCTCACGCGCGTGGGCAACCCATCCGTCCAGGCGGACTACCGGCTCGACCACTTGACGCCGCTCGTTACCGAGTTGCAGGTGCTGGATGACGAGGTGCCCATGCCCGATGATCTTCCGATCTTCGGGCATAACGCCTATCGCCTGCCGCACAGTGTCTTCCGCCAGAAGGGCGAGCGCTTCATGGATCTTCCCCCGGAGCGGATCGGCGGGCGTTACCGCTATCGCATCTGCCCCGTGCTGAGCGACGACGAGTGCGTACGTGGCCGTCTCGCCGAAGTGACGGGAGATAAGCCGGAGGCGTACAGTGATGTCGTCATCAAGGCCATGATCCGCCTGATGCGCCGGGAACTACGCTGCGGCTGGCGGATCGACTACGATGATCCCGATCATCTCATCCAGTTGCATCAGCGCGCACTCGACCGTCTTAAGCGGGCCAACTCCCAAGCGTACCGATCCCCATGAGCATTGAAGACGTGATCCTCACCGAGGAACCGGGGGTCTACAAGACCCTGCTGGAATCCACCCGGGCCATTCCCTGGAAGATCGACTGGGCCACGCTGCGGTTCGACTACATCGGCCCGCAGATCGAGGAACTACTGGGCTGGTCGCCGCAGTCGTGGGCGACGGTGCAGGACTGGGCCGACCGCATGCACCCGGAAGACCGCGAATGGGTGTTCAACTTCTGCGTGGCGCAGTCGCAGGCAGGCATCGACCACGAGGCCGACTACCGGGCGCTGCGCAAGGACGGCACCTTCGTGTGGATCCGCGACGTGGTCCACGTGGTGCGCAACCCGGATGGCACGCCAAACTCCCTGATCGGCTTCATGTTCGACATCAGCGAGCGCAAGCGTACGGAAGAAAAACTGCTCGACATGCAGCGCGAGCTGGAAGAGCTGTCCTACAAGGACGGCCTGACGGGCGTTGCCAACCGTCGCCGCTTCGACGGCATGATGGACATCGAATGGCGCGAGGCAAAGCGTCTTCGGCAGCCGGTATCGGTGGTGGTGCTCGATATCGATTACTTCAAGCAGTACAACGACCACTACGGTCACCTGGAAGGCGACGAATGCCTGAAGCGGGTGGCGAAGGCACTCACCGGCATCCTGCGCGGACCGCGCGACGTACTGTGTCGCTTCGGCGGCGAAGAGTTCGTGCTACTGCTGCCCGACACCGACGAGCCCACGGCCATGGCGCAGGCCTGGCGCTGCCTCGACCTGGTAGACCGTGCCCTCATCCCGCATACGGGCATCGGTCCGGGTGCCCGTCTTACCCTGAGTGCCGGCGTACACACCCTGGTGCCGAAGGAACACGACGAGGTGAACCCATTCATCGGCGTGGCCGACCGCCGCCTCTACACCGCCAAGCAGCGGGGCAGGGCGCGGGTGGTCTCCGACGACGCGCCTCAGTAGAGGACGCGCGCCTTCAGCGTGCCGTCGATGGCGGCCAGTTCGTTGCGCAGTGCCGCGGCATGCTCTTCGGTGGTGGTCACGTCGATCACCACGTAGCCGAGCTGCGGCGAGGTCTGCAGGTACTGGCCGTCGATGTTCACGGCGGCGCGCGAGAACACCTCGTTGATACGCGAGAGCACGCCCGGGATATTCCGGTGGATGTGCAGCAGGCGTCGGCTGGTCGGATGGCCCGGCAGCGACACTTCGGGAAAATTCACGGCGGACAGGCTGCTGCCGTTGTCGCTGTAGCGCACCAGCTTGGAGGCCACCTCGATACCGATGTTCTCCTGCGCCTCGGCCGTGCTGCCGCCGACGTGCGGAGTGAGGATGACGTTGTCCATGCCCACCAGCGGCGACAGGAACGCATCGCCATTGCCCTTGGGCTCCACCGGGAAAACGTCGATGGCGGCGCCGGCCAGGTGCTTCGAGCGCAGGGCTTCGGCCAGGGCGTCGATATCCACGACGGTGCCGCGCGAGGCGTTCACCAGCATGGAGCCCGGGCGCATGCGGCCCAGTTCGGCCGCTCCGATCATGTCCTTCGTCTGCGCGGTTTCGGGGACGTGCAGGGTGACCACGTCGGCGCGTTCGAGCAGGTCATCCAGGCTGGCAGCCGGGCGGGCATTGCCCAGCGAGAGCTTGGGCTCGATGTCGTGGAAGATCACCCGCATGCCCAGCGACTCGGCGAGCACGCCGACCTGGGTGCCGATGTGGCCGTAGCCGACGATGCCCAGAACCTTGTCGCGCACCTCGTAGCTGCCGGCGGCCGACTTGGACCAGCCGCCGCGATGGCATTCGGCATTCTTCTCCGGGATGCGACGCACCAGCATGATCGTTTCGGCGATGACCAGTTCGGCCACGCTGCGCGTGTTGGAGTAGGGCGCGTTGAACACCGGGATACCCAGGCGCTCGGCTTCGGCGGCATCGACCTGGTTGGTGCCGATGCAGAAGCAGCCCACGGCCATCAGGCGGCGGGCATGGGAGAACACCTCGGCGGAGAGATGCGTGCGGGAGCGGATGCCCACGATGTGTGCATCGGCGATGCGCTCGCGCAGTTCGTCGTCGGGCAGGGATTTTTCGTGGAACTCGATCTGGGTGTATCCGGCCTGGCGAAAGGTGTCGAGGGCGCTGCGGCTGACGCCTTCGAGCAGCAGGACCTTGATGTCTTCTTTCGGATACGACGTGCGCTTCATGGCCGGCCAGGTTCCGCGTGGGTGGACGTCCACTATGCCAGATGGGCGACGGGATTGTTGCAGTGCAGTGGACGCCGCTTCCCGCCGCTGGCACCCTCGGGGGATCGACCCGAGCGAAGCCCCCATGACCGATCCGCGCCTGTCCGAGCTTGCCCGCCTGCTGCCCGACCTGAAGCTGTCGACCGACCCCGGCGACCTCGAACACCATGGCCGCGACTGGACCCGGCGCTGGACGCCGGCCCCGCTGGCGGTGGCCTTTCCGGCCGATATCGCGCAGGTGCAGGCCATCGTCCGCTGGGCGGCGCAGACGGGTGTCGCCATCGTTCCTTCCGGTGGCCGGACCGGCCTGTCCGGCGGTGCCGTGGCGGCCCATGGCGAGCTGGTGCTGAGCCTGGACCGGATGAACAAGGTCCTCGATTTCAATCCCGTGGACCGCACCCTCACCGTGCAGCCCGGCATCGCGCTTGAGGCG
This sequence comes from Luteibacter anthropi, assembly GCF_023699965.1. Classification (NCBI taxonomy): domain Bacteria; kingdom Pseudomonadati; phylum Pseudomonadota; class Gammaproteobacteria; order Lysobacterales; family Rhodanobacteraceae; genus Luteibacter; species Luteibacter anthropi. The sequence goes on along the minus strand of NZ_CP077072.1, from coordinate 264,539 downwards.
GTGCAGCAAGCGGCCCGCGACCGGGGGCTGATCTATCCGGTGGACTTCGCCGCACGAGGCTCCTGTCAGATCGGCGGCAACATCGCGACCAATGCCGGCGGAATCCGGGTCATCCGCTACGGCAACACGCGCCAGTGGGTAGCCGGGCTGAAGGTCGTCACCGGCACGGGCGAACTGCTCGACCTCAACAAGGGGCTGGTGAAGAATGCTTCGGGGTATGACCTGCGCCATCTGGTGATCGGTTCGGAAGGCACGCTGGGCATCGTGGTCGAGGCCACGCTGTGGCTCACGGCGCCACCGCCCGACACCCAGGTCATGTTGCTCGCCATACCGGCGATGGATGCCCTGATGAAGGTGTTCGCCGAGGCGAACCATCGTCTGCGGCTGGAAGCGTTCGAATTCTTCACCGACCGCGCGCTGGCGCATGTGACCGCGCATGGTGCGCAGAAGCCGTTTGCGGAGGATCATCCGTTCTACGTGGTCACGGAGTTCGACGCCGCTGGCGAAGCCGACGCACTGGATTTCTTCGAGCGTTGCGTGGAAGAGGGCTGGGTGGTCGATGGCGTGATCGCCTCCAGCGATGCGCAGGCGGCGGCGTTGTGGCGGCTGCGCGAGGGCATCACCGAGAGCCTTGCGCGCTACAAGCCCTACAAGAACGACGTGTCGGTGCGCATTTCCGTGGTGCCTGCCTTCATGGAGGAAATGCAGCGGCTGCTGTCCGCCGAGTATCCCCACTTCGACGTGGTCTGGTTCGGCCACATCGGCGATGGCAACCTGCACATCAACGTGTTGAAGCCGGATGATCTCGCCAACGACACCTTCGTGTCGCAGTGCGAGCACGTGACCTCGCTGCTGGTGGAAACACTGCACCGGCACGAAGGCAGCATCTCGGCCGAGCACGGCATCGGCCTGGTAAAGAAGCCATGGCTGGGCAGCGTACGCTCGGACGCCGAGATCGCCCTGATGCGCGGCATCAAGGCCGTCTGGGACCCCAGAAACATCATGAACCCCGGAAAACTCCTGTAGGAGCGCGCCTCGCGCGCGACCCCGCCGCCCCGAACCATCTGTCTCCTGGTAGGAGCGCGCCTTGCGCGCGACCGGTGATGCGGAACCGATGGAGATCATCGCATCACCGGTCGCGCGCGAGGCGCGCTCCTACAGGGCGGGGCGGCGATCCTCATTGTCTCCACGCCACCGGTCGCGCGCGAGGCGCGCTCCTACAACGGGTGTGGTGCTAGCCTTGGGGTTTTCCCCCTCCCAAGGACCCGACCATGGCCCCGGAATCCACCGACCTCTACCCGCCGATCGAGCCGTTCAACAGCGGCATGCTCAAGGTCTCGCCCCTGCATACCCTCTACTTCGAGGAAAGCGGTAATCCGAAGGGCAAGCCCGTGGTCTTCCTGCATGGCGGCCCCGGCGCCGGCACCAACCCCAACTGCCGCCGCTTCTTCGACCCGGCGAAGTACCGCATCGTGCTGTTCGACCAGCGTGGCTGCGGCAAGTCCACGCCGCACGCCGAACTCACCGACAACACCACCTGGGATCTCGTCGCCGACATCGAGCGACTGCGCGAGCACCTGGGCATCGAAAAGTGGCAGGTCTTCGGCGGCTCGTGGGGCTCCACCCTGGCGCTGTCCTATGCCGAGACCCATCCGGAGCGCGTGACCGAGCTGGTGCTGCGCGGCATCTTCACCCTGCGCCGCACGGAGCTGGAGTGGTTCTACCAGTCCGGTTGCAGCGACCTGTATCCGGATTCGTGGGAGGCCTACCTGGCGGCCATTCCGCAGGCCGAGCACGGCGACCTGATCAGCGCCTACCATCGCCGTCTCACCAGCACCGATCCGGCCGTGCGTGTCGCGGCAGCGCGTGCGTGGTCCGTGTGGGAGGCAGGCACCAGCCACCTGCACCAGGACCCGGGCCATATCTCGTCCAACGGTGAAGACGAATTCGCACTGGCCTTCGCGCGCATCGAATGCCACTACTTCGTCAATGCGGGCTTCTTCGAAGTCGATGGCCAGCTGCTGCGTGACGTCCACAAGATCCGCCACATCCCCACCGTGATCGTGCAGGGTCGCTACGACGTGGTCTGCCCGATGCGCAGTGCGTGGGATCTGCATCGTGCATTCCCTGAGGCTGAACTGACGGTGGTGCAGGATGCCGGTCATTCGGCCTTCGAGCCGGGCATTGCCAGCGAACTGGTGAAGGCAACCAACCGCTTCGCCGTGTAGGAGCGCGCCTCGCGCGCGACCGGGTATCCGGAAACGGTGATGGATTTCGCCACATCCGGTCGCGCGCAGGCGCGCTCCTACAAGAGCGGGGCTCGTAGACCCAGGCATAAAAAAAGGCGCCCGGCCGAAGCCGGGCGCCTTTTTACATCACGCCATCAAAGCAGGATCGTCGGCAGTGCCAGCATATCCACCACGAAACCATCGTGGTCGGACGAGCCCAGCGCCTTCTTCACATCGGTGGCCTTCGCCGAATCGTCCAGCGTCTGCACCGGTGCGTCGAGGTTGCCGCGGCCGTACTGCATCTTCAGGAACAGCGCACGCGCATTGGTGTTGAGCAGCGCATGGTCCAGCACCTGGTGCGTCGGCACCGAGCGCGGGGCCTGGCCCTGTACGTTGCCGAAGTTCTCGGTGAACAGGAACGAATAGCGATCGTTCGAGGGCACCGAATCCACGGCGTTCCACAGCGCCGGCTTGACGATGTTCTTGCCGAGCTTCAGCAGGTTCTGGCTGTCGTCGTACTTGCCCGAGATCAGGCCGACCACGTCCGCGAAGCCATCGCTGAACTGATAAGCATTGAAATCACCCACCACCAGCAGCGGGGTGAAGAGGTTCTTGCGGTCGGTCTGCAAGGCCTGCACCTGGTTTGCCAGCGACTGGGCCTGGAGGAAACGCTTCTGGCGGTCGCGATCGGCGGTGGGGCCGGTCTTGTCAACGTTCTGGCGCGCCTTCGGATGTACCGCGATCACGTTGACGCGCATGCGTCCCAGCAGGGTCGGCACGTCGGCGGTGAGCAGCAGCGGCGGATGGTCATGCAGGAACGAAGTCTGCCCCTGGTCCTGCCACGTGGCGTCGGCATCGAGCTGGCGCACGTTCACCACGCGCACGCGATCCGTACGCACGAGGAAGCCCACGTTGATGCCGCTGGGGTCATGACCCGGCTGCAGGAACGCTTCGTACTGCACCGGATAATCGTCACCCAGCTGTTTGGCGAGGCCCTGCAACACGGTGAGGCTCTTCACCTCTTCCACCGACAGGATGTCCGGCAGCTTCAGCACGCTGCCGATGTAGGCAGACAGGCGCTGCGTCTTCAGCTTCACTTCGTCGGCGGTGGGCTCCTTGCTGCCGCCGCTGCACGTGAAGGTGGTGTTGAACTCCGTATCGCAGAAACGCTCGGTATTGAAGCCACCCACGCGCACGGCGAAGAACGGACGCGGATCGACCGCGCGCGGCAGCGGTGCCGCCTTCTTGACGGTGACCTTGGTCGGAATGAACGTATAGGCACCGAACGCATACGAGATCACGCCTTCGGCGCTGAACGTGGTGCCCGCGTTGTACGGCGTGTTCACCGGCACGGCACCGAAGTCGGCCGTGTTCATCTTCAGCACCTGCGGGTTGCCCGACCAGTTCGGCAGGTTTACGCCCTCGGGCACCGGCACCGTGTAACGCACGCCCGGCTCGCGCAGCGAACGCTTGCCGTTGGCGGTGATGTACACCTCGGCGAAAGGCTCGTTGCTGAAGCGAAGGTTGCCCGTGGTGATCATGCCGTCGTTGATGGTGACGCGCATGCCCACGAAGCACTGGAAGTTGGTGGTGCCGCAGGACAGGGCGTTCGGATCGGACGAGGGCACCTTGTCGTTGAAGACGACGGCCTTCGGCAGGCGCGCGCCGTGCATCGTGGTGCTGACCGTGGCGTTCTTCAGCTCCGGCAGGTTGTAGTAGTTGTCCACCGTGGCTTCCACGTCCACCTGGTCACCCACCTTCACGGTCGGGGCGGCGCTGGTGAACACGTAGATGCCGTTGGAGGTCAGGGCGTCGTCATCCGCACGGTTGTCCGGCGTCTGCATCGTGAAGCCGGCCGGGCCTACGGCAGTTACGATATTGCCCTTGGTGGCCACGCGCTTGCCCAGCATCGGCGAGACCTGGCCGCGGCCGGTGATCTGCCAGATCTCGGCGGCGACCGGAATCTCGTTGAGGATCGCGCCGATGGCCGAGCCCTTCGAGATCGCGATGCCATCGGTGGCATCGGTCAGGTTCACGCGGAAGGCCTTGTCCGGACCGGCGGCCTTGGCGCCATGCACCGTGACGTTCATCGTGGCGCTGGTCGCACCGGCCGGAATGGTCAGCGTGGTGTTGACGGCATCGTAATCGCCGGCAGCCACGGTGGCCGTGTCGTCGGCGGTAGCCGCATGCACGGTGACGTCGCTGTCGTCAGCCTTGCTGAGGGTGACGGTAAACGGCATCTGCACATCGTCACCGTTGCGCAGGCTGACGGTGCTGTCCGCGATCGACAGCGACGGGCCCTGGGCTACGCACGGTGACGTGCTGTTGCGCGGCGCGGTGGGGGCGACCTTCACCCAGTCCGATGCATTATTGCCGCTGTTCTGCGGGAAACCACCGGCATTGGTCTTGCGGCCGTAGCCCTGGTCGGCGTTGCTGCTGCCCAGGCTGGCGAGCGGCGTGCCCAGCTTGTAGGCGGAGCCGCTGCTCAGGCCCACCTGGTCTAGCACCGCACCCGACGCATTCAGCAGTGCGATGCCGCCGTCGTCGGTGACGCCCGTGCTGTATTTGAAGTCAGGCGTGACGCTGCCGGAGTAACCGGATGCGGCCGTGTTGGCGAGCAGGGCGAAGCAACCCGGTGCCACCGTGGCGCCGGCAGGAAACGTGAAGCGGGTGCCGGTGGTACCGCTGGCATTCGACGCGTTGAGCTTGTAGCCCGACAGGTCGAGCGGCGCGGTGCCGGTGTTCTGTACTTCGATGAATTCGTCGTTGCCGCCCGCGGGGCCGCGGAGACGGAACTGGGTGATCGAGAGATCGGCCGCTTGCAGCGGTGCGATGGTGGCAAGGCCGGCCAGCGCCGCCCAGAGGGCGCGCCGAGACGTGGTCGAACGCATGCGTTGTTCCCCTTCGAGTCGTGAGGTTGTACGCGACCCGAAGCACCTGCCATGGGCTGGCGCGGTGTTCCCCCTGTCAGGTCCGCTTGCGAAGTGTGCCGCAAGTTTATGACAGGGGGATGTGACAGATTCCTACGAAATAGTCTGCTATAAGGCGCGCGCACGTCGAACAGCCTGCCGGGCCGCGAGGATCACGGCCCGGCGGATACCTCAGTAGTGATACTGCACCGTCACGCCTACGGTACGCGGCTGGTTCAGGGCCACGCGACGCGTGGTGGGCAGGTCGGCGGAGATCGCCACCGGAAGATCGGTTTCACCGCGCTTGTCGAATAGGTTTGTCGCGTACAGCGCGACATCGAAGCCACTGTTCCCTTCGACACCCACCCGGATGTTGGTCGTAGCGAAGCCGCCACGACGATAGAACGGGCTGGTGCGGTCGTAGAGGAAGGTGGCGTTGCCGATAAAGCCTATGTCGGCGCGTACGAAACCCATGTATTCGGCGTTGACCCGGCGGCGGAATTCGGCCGACAACGAACCGGTAAAGCGCGGCACGTTGGTCAGGCGGTCGCCATCCTTTGCGGGCGTGCCGGGTACGTCGCTCTTCAGGTGCGCATCGGTGTAACCGAAACCCGCGCCCAGGGTGAGGCCGGCGATGGGCAGCCAGGTGATTTCCAGCTCGCCGCCCTGGCTCACCGCATTACCGAAGTTGGCGGTGATGTTGTAGCCGCAACCCAGCACGATCTGCTGCTGCACCTTGGTCCAGTCGATGTGATACACCGATGCATTGATCATCAGGCGGTGATCGAGCCATGCCGTCTTCGCGCCGATCTCGTAGTTCCACAGGTAATCGGGGCCGTACTTGCTCAGCTGCGACTGACTGAGACCCAGCCCGTTCACTTCCGCACCGCAAAGCGCCGCCGGTGCGGGGTTGTTCGGGCCGCCCGGGCGGTACCCCTGCGAGGCCGTGGCGTAGATCATGTGATCCGGCGAGATCTGGTACTGCAAGGTGTACTTGGGCGTGCTGCCGTAATCCTTCGAGGTGTTGTGTACGCTGCTCGGGCCTCCGTTGAGCAGGCCATCACCACTCTGGTCGAAACTCTGCTTCACCTCGAAGGCGCGCAGGCCCACGCTGGCCTTGAGCTTGTCGGTGATGTTGTACGACAGCTCGCCGAACACGGCGTACTCATCCAGCGTCGCGTGGCGGGCGCCGGCATAGATCGTCGAATAAGTGGGGAAGGGCGTGTTGAAAGCCTGGTTGAAGCCTGCCGGATACGGAGTGGCCGAATGCAGTGGCGCATCCACATCGTGGTAGAACGCACCGAGGATGGCCTGGAACGGTCCGTCGAACTTGCTGGTGGCGCGGAATTCCTGGGTGAATTCCTTGTTCTTGTAGCTGCCGTACATCGTGGTGGGATACACGCTGGGCAGGTTGAAGAAGTAGTTGATCACCTTGGAGCTGTCGTCCTTTACGTCGATGTTGCGCGTGAAGTACGAGGTGGACGACATCAGCTCGAACGCATCGAACTGCTTGTGGATCGCCAGGTTGGAGATGGTCGATTTCTGCACGTTGGCTTCGTTGACGTCACGCACCTGGTAGGGATCCTGCAACGAGGCGGGGATCTTGTCGTAGGTGAACGGCGAGCCGACCTTTGCATACTGGTAGATGAAGCTCGGCGTGATGGTCAGCGTATCGTCCGGCGTGATGAGCAGGGCGATGCGTGTGCCGTAGGTCTTGTACGTATTGACGTTGTCCTGCTTGCCGCCATTCGGATCGGCAGCGAGGTAGTTCTTCGGATCGATGCGGTAGCGGTCGATGTAGCCGTCGTCATCGCGGTAGTACGCGGAGATGCGCAGACCTACCTTGTCCTGCAACAGGGGGATGTTCACCACGCCGTTGATGTTGCCATTGGGGCCGCCATGGTACGTGCCCGATGCATCGGCCTTGATGCGCACTTCGGTGCTGTTCGCATCGGGCTGGTTGGTGATGTATTTCACCGTGCCGCCCATCGAACTGGAGCCGTAGATGGTGCCCTGGGGGCCACGCAGCACTTCCACGCGCTGGATGTCGAACACGGAGGGATCGATCACGCCACGGGTGGAAATCAGCGCGGCATTGCTCGACGCGGCAATCGGCACATCGTCGAGGTAGTAGCCCACCGTGGCTGCCGAACCGGCGCTGGATGAAATGCCGCGCACGATCAGGTTATTGGCGCCCGGGCCCGACGAGGCAACGCTCAACGCCGGTGCGATGCGCGAGAGATCCGACAGGCTGGTGATGCCCTGGCGTTCCAGCTGCTCGCCCGTATAGGCGGCCATGCTGATGGGCACCTTCTGCACGTCCTGTTCGCGCTTGGTCGCGGTGACGGTGATGCTTTCCAGCGCAACGGGCGCGTCGTCTGTCTTCTTGGTGGTACCGGGTTTTCCGGGTGCAGCTTCCTGGGCATGGACCGGATGGGCCAGCAGTGCGGCCATGATCGCCGTACACAGGAACACGCGTTCGCGTTGATGATGCATATTCAAACCCCCTCTATTTGATGGTCGAAGCGATCGTTCGTCAGGGGCGGCCGTAAACGGCCCAGACGAGCCCGTCTCGCGGACGGTATGTCCGAAAGCGGAGGTCGATCCTGACGTTGCCCCTCTCTCCCCAGAGGCGGGCGTATCGGTACTGCGGATTGCGAAAACACATGGCGCGGCGGATGTCGGCATCCCTGGCCCTTACGGCCTTCGTAGCGGCATGTCCCCGAGGGGCGAGGCCGACGAAGGTGTCTTCACGTGATTTTGATCAGATCAAAAAGTTTTGATGACGTCAAGCAATTCCGGCTAGGATGCAACCCAGGGCTCTTCCAGTGCAGCGGGAGGCCAACCAGCCGGGGGGCAGGGGGGTCATACGATGTTCGACACCAGGCAACACCACAGGCCATGTCTGCATGGCGACGGGAAGCCAGCCCCTTGTCTGTCGCTTGCACCTTCATGCCATGTCACGGAGCGCTATGAAAAACCTGCCCTTGCTGTTGTGCACGACCGCCACTGTCCTGCTGGTGGCGCCGGTGCTTGCTGAAACGCCCGCCGAAACCACGCGTGCTTCCATCGAAAAAGCGCTCAACGCCAGCGCCGCGGCGTGGATGGCCGGTGATCTCGATACCTTCATGCAGTTGTACGAGAACGCACCGACTACCCGCTATATCAATTCAAGCGGCGTCACCGAAGGGTACGAAGCCATCAAGGCCAAGTACGCGCCACGCTTCAAGCCGGGTGCCGACATGGGCAAGCTGAGCCTTCAGGTGCTGGACGTTAAGGAAATCGGCTCGCAATACGCCTTCGTCGTGGGTCGCTACACCCTGCACCAGGCCGACGGCAGCACACCGTCGGGCATCACGACGCTGCTGTTCCACAAGCAGGGCGGTCGCTGGCTGATCGCCAACGATCACACCTCCTGACGCATGCAGGGCAACGACAGCTCGCCGGACAAGATCCCCGCACGTAGCATCGGTGCGGCCATTCGCGACCGGCGCAGCGGACTGGGTCTCACGCTCAAGGCCTTGGCCGAAGGTTCGGGCCTGTCGATTCCGTTTCTCTCGCAGGTGGAACGGAACCTGGCATCGCCGTCGCTGTTGTCGCTGGAAGCCATCGCGCAGGCGCTGGGCGTCGACGTGGGCTACTTTGTGAGCGTGCCCAATCCGGGGCAGATCGTCCGGCGTGCCGACGAGCATGAGCGCATCCAGCTCGGCTCGCCCGTGGTGTACGAGAGGCTCAGTGGCAGGCATCCCGAACGGAAGATGGAAGCGCTGCGGCTGGTCGTACCGCCCGGCCTCGCGGCGCCCACGATCCATCGCGAAGGCGAGGGCTTCTGGTACATCCTGAGCGGGTCGCTGGAGATGAACGTCGGCAAGAAGAAATTCGTGCTCAACGCGGGGGATAGCGCGCATTTCGACCAGCGGCACCCTTATGGCGTGCGCAACATCGGCACGGACGAGGTGCGGATGATCTGGGTGGGCACGCCGGCCATCTTCAAGGACTGAGCGCGGTATGGCGCCCAGTCCTTGGTGCGACGATCAGCGGTGTGCCGGAAGCTGCTTGGTGCCGAAGATCTTGTCGCCGGCATCGCCCAGGCCGGGGATGATGTAGCCCAGCTCATTGAGGTGGTCGTCGATGCATGCCACGTAGATCTCGATGTCGGGATGGGCGGCCTTGACGCGCTCCAGCCCTTCCGGCGCCGCCACCAGGAACAGGCCCTTGATGCGCTTGGCACCGGCGGCCTTGAGCATGTCCACGGTAGCGACCAGGGTGCCGGCCGTGGCCAGCATGGGGTCGACGATGATCGCGGTGCGCTCGTCCATGCCGCCGGTAAGCTTCTCGTAGTAGGCCACCGGTTCGAGGGTTTCCTCGTCGCGCTGCAGGCCCACCACGCTGACGCGGGCAGCGGGAATCATTTCCAGCACGCCGGTAAGCATGCCCAGGCCCGCGCGCAGGATGGGCACGATGGTGACCTTCTTGCCCTTGATGTGGGTGACCTCGACCGGGCCGGCCCAGCCGTCGATCGTCTTGGTCTCGGTTTCCAGGTCGGCCGTGGCTTCGTAGGTGAGCAGGGCGGCGACTTCGGAAGCCAGCTCGCGGAACTCCTTGGTGCTGATGCCGGCTTTGCGCATCAGGCCGAGCTTGTGCTGGATGAGGGGGTGACGGACTTCGACGATCTTCATGGGCGGCCGGCTGGGCAGAAAACCCCATTGTAACCGCCCCGCCCGAAGCCCAACCCTCCCTTGTAGGAGCGCGCCTCGCGCGCGACCGGTATCACCGGAACGTCCGGTATCGCCGGGACACCCGGAATCGCCGGAACGCCCGGAATCGCCGGAACGCCCGGCATCGCCGGAACACCCGGTATCGCCGGAACGCCCGGTATCGCCATGGCGCCCGGCATGACCGGTCGCGCGCGAGGCGCGCTCCTACAGGGGAGTGGATTACTTCTTGAGGCAGGTGCTCATGAACGTCTTCCGCTCATCGCCCTTGAGGCTCTTGGCGGAGGCGTCGGCATTGCAGGTCTTCATTTTCTCCTGCTGGGTGGCCGGGGCGGCAGCCGCTGCGGGCTGCTCGCCCTTCAGACAGCTGCTCATGAAGGTCTTGCGCTCGTCACCCTTCTTCCCGGTGGCCTGCGCATTGCAGTCCTTCATCCGCTGTTGCTGCGGCGTGAGGGTCTTGGCGGGAGGTGTCTGGGCCGCGAAGGCAGACCCGGCGAAAACGAGGAGGGTGGAAACGGCAAGGACACGGAACTGCGTACGCATGGCGAACCCCTACGTGACGCCGGGCCAATCCGGCGCCCGCAGCTTACCCTGTAGGAGCGCGCCTTGCGCGGCAGCCTGCCCGCCACCTCACCCTTGTAGGAGCGCGCCTCGCGCGCGACCGTTCCAGAGGCCGTGAACGGCAGATTCCCAAATGGGCTGCTATCGCAGCCCGTCGCGCGCAGGCGCGCTCCTACAGGGTAGTGCCCTGCGCGGCAGCCTGTTCGCCACCTCACCCTTGTAGGAGCGCGCCTCGCGCGCGACCGTCCCAGAGGCCGTGAACGACAGAGTCCCGAATGGGCTGCTATGGCAGCCCGTCGCGCGCAGGCGCGCTCCTACAGCGTAGTGCCCTGCGCGGCAGCCCGCCCGCCACCTCACCCTTGTAGGAGCGCGCCTCGCGCGCGACCGTTCCAGAGGCCATGAACAGCAGATGCCCGAATGGGCTGCTATCGCAGCCCGTCGCGCGCAGGCGCGCTCCTACAGGGGAGTGCCCTGCGCGGCAGCCTGTTCGCCACCTCACCCTTGTAGGAGCCCGCCTCGCGCGCGACCGTTCCGGAGGCCGTGAACGGCAGATGCCCGAATGGGCTGCTATCGCAGCCCGTCGCGCGCAGGCGCGCTCCTACAGGGTAAGTGGGGCGGCCGAGGTCAGGCGGCCTTGGACTCGCTGCGGCGAGGGCCTTCCATCAGCGCATGGCGCACCTCGTCGACGATGAGGTCGACCTCGGCGCTGGTCACGCGGAAATGCGGGGTGAAGCGCAGCGAATTCGCGCCACCATGGATCACGCCGATACCGCGTTCGCGCATGAATTCCTCGGTGGAACCCTCGCCATAACACTTGAACTCCGACGCCAGCTCGCAGGAGAACAGCAGGCCGGTGCCCTGCACCTTGGTGATGAGCCCGCCCAGCTCGCCCTTCAGCGTTTCCAGCTTCTCGACGAACTCCTTGCCACGCTCGCGGATATTGCGGCGGACATCGTCGGTGAGCTCGTGCATGGTCGCCACCGCCACGTCGAGCGCGCGCGGGTTAGCGGTCATGGTGTTGCCGTAGATGCCCTTGCGGTACAGGCCGGCGACACGCTCGGAGACGGCAAGCACCGACAACGGATACTGGCCGGCATTGAGCGCCTTGGAGAAGGTTTCCAGATCCGGTGCCTCAAGCGACTCGAAGCCCGGGTAATCGATGATCGACAGCACGCCGTGCGCACGCAGGCCGGCCTGGATGGAGTCCACCAGCAGCAGGGTGCCGTGGGCGCGGGTGAGCTCGCGTGCGGCCGCGTAGAACTCGGGCGTAAGAGCCCGACCCGGGTCGCCTTCGCCCATCACCGGCTCAAGGAACATCGCCTCGATGAACCAGCTCTGGCGATCGGCCTCGGCGAACACCTCGCGGAGCTGCGCGACGTTGTACGGCTCGACCGTGACGAGGGTGTCTTCGTGACGGAAGCTCGCCAGATGCTGCTGGTAATTGCGGCGGGAGGAATCCGAATAGATAGCCGGACGCTCGGTGCGGCCATGGAAAGCACCCTTCACGGCGAGGCGCTTGATGGTGCGGCCGGCGTGACGCGCACCCGGATCGGTCATGAGCTTGGCGTTGACGTCGGCGATGCGGCCGGCGAGCGTCACCGACTCCGACCCCGAATTCAGGCACAGATAATGCGAATAGGGGCTGCCGCCACGGGTGCGGCCGAGCTCGCGGTTCAGCGCTTCGGAAAGACGCAGCTGCGCGACATTGGCGGTCATCACGTTGGCCATGACCTGCGGGCGCGACATCGCCTCGATGATGGCTTCGGGATTGTGGCCGAAACCCAGCATGCCGTAGCCACCGTTGTCGTGCAGTACGGCGCCTTTCAGGGTAACGACCCAGGGACCACGCGCGGCAGCGGGCACATAGGGATTCACGCCATCGTCGGGATAGAAGTTGACCAGCCCGGCCTGGAGGTGATGAATCTGTTCGGCCTCGTCCAGACGCAGGAAGTCGCCCATGTCGGCGCGCAGCGCGCGGTGATAGGCCACGGCTTCTTCGACGGCGCGTACCAGCGAGGCATCGGAGCGGGCGAAACGGTCGACAGTGGCATCAGGCAGCCCTCGCGTACGCTGCTGACCACCAAACTCGCGCAGTTCGCGCAGGAGACCGATCACGTCCATAACCCACTCCTCAACAATGCCTGAAATGACGGCGGTGCCGCCAGGGAATCCCGATGCGTCTATATATCGAAAACGTGCCTAAGTGCAGATAATTAAAGGGATTATTGACCCAGCATATCATGCGGTTTTTACACGCGTAACCCCCTGGGTGACGCTTGTCACATCCGCACAATGACGCAAGCGACTGCCGCCAAGGGCTTGCCTCGGAATATGTTGCATCGCAAGGGAGGACATATGACCGAAGACACCCGCATCGCACGACTCGAACAGGTTTCCAGGCGCTATGGCGCGATCGTCGCGCTGGACCGCATCGACCTCGATATCCACCGCGGCGAACTGCTCGCCCTGCTCGGCCCGAACGGCGCCGGCAAGAGCACCAGCATCGCCCTGCTGCTCGGCCTGCAACGGGCGGACGAGGGGCGGGTGACGCTGTTCGGTCGCGATCCGCAGGACATCGATGCGCGTCGCCGCATCGGCGTCATGCTGCAATCGGCGGCCTTGCCGCCCACGCTCAAGGTACGCGAACTGCTGCGGCTCACGGCCAGCTATTACCCGGAACCGCGTACTGCCGGCGAATGCGCCGAATTGGCCGGCATCGACGACCTGATGGCACGCCGCTACTCCGACCTCTCCGGTGGCCAGCAGCGACGCGTCCAGTTCGCCATGGCACTCATCGGGCGTCCGGAACTGCTGTTCCTCGACGAGCCCACGGTCGGCATGGACCTCGCCGCGCGCCAGGCGCTCTGGGCGGCGGTCCGCCGCCTGGTGGCCGAAGGCTGTGGCGTGGTGCTCACCACGCATTACCTGGAGGAAGCCGAGGCGCTGGCCGATCGCGTCTGCGTCATCGCGAAGGGCCGGGTGATTTCCGAAGGCACCGTCGATGCCCTGCGCGCCCACGTGGCCGTGCGGCGTATCCGCTGTATCACTACGGTCGATGCGGATGTCGTATCCCGCCGGCCCGATGTGGCCAGTGTGGAGCGTCAGGCAGGCGGACGCCTGAGTATCGCCACCGCACAGGCGGAATCCGTGGTGCGCCGGCTGCTCGATAGCGACCCCATGCTTTCCGAACTCGAAGTGCAGCGCGCGGGCCTCGCCGAGGCCTTCACTGAAATCACCCGCGAAACCGATGTGGCCGATGCCACCCGGGAGGCCGCATGAGCACCATCGAAAGCACGGCCACGCCGGTGATGACCACCGCGCGACTGCTCAATGCCTACCTGCAGGAGATCCGCAGTGAATGCCTGCGCTACATGCGCAATCCGGGCTTCCTCCTGCCGATCCTGCTCTTTCCGACCACGTTTTACGTGATGTTCGGCATCGTGCTGGCGCACTCCAATTCGCCGGAGGCTACCCGTTACCTGCTGGCTTCCTACGGCACCTTCGGCGTCATGTCCCCGGGCCTGTTCGGCTTCGGCGTGTCGCTGGCCATCGAGCGTGAGAGTGGCCTGCTCACGCTCAAGCGTGCGTTGCCCATGCCGCCGGGGGCCTACCTGTTCGGCAAGATGTGCATGGCCCTCTTCGTCGCTACGGTGGTGTGCTCCGCCTTGCTGATCCTCGCGATCTTCGTGGCCGGCGCTCCGATGACGGCATCGCGGGTGGCGGCGTTCTATCTCGTGGAAATCCTGGGCACCCTACCGTTCTGCGCCCTCGGCCTCATGATCGGCACCCTGGCGAAAGGCCACGCAGCGCCGGGCACGGCCAACCTCATCTACCTGCCGATGGCCTTCCTGTCCGGGTTGTGGTTTCCGCTGTCTGCCATGCCGCACGTGATCCAGTCGGTCGCCCCGCTGTGGCCGGCGTACCATCTGGATCGCCTCGCGCTCTCGGCGGTGGGGCTTGGCGAGGGGGGCGATGCGGTGCATGTGGCCGTATTGCTCGGGTTCACGGCGGTTTTCCTGTTTGTCGCCGCGCGGCGTCTGCGCCACCAGGGTTGAGGGGGAAAAAGGACGATGGTCATGGGAAGTACGTGGTTTCAGTCGGCGCCAGATTCGCTGTGGTCGCGATTCCGCGACAAGCCGCGCACGCGACTGGCCAGCTATTTCCACCTGATCTGGATCGTCTACGTCTTCGTCGATCTGTTCAACAAGGGTGGCCTGCCCATCGACTGGTACGCCATCACGGCCTTGTCGCTTCCGGTGTTCCTTCTGTTGTACTGGCAGGTGCATCTGCGTCCCGCGCGTTATGCACCGCTCTTTGCACTCACCATGGCCCTGCTCGGGCTGGCGATGCTCGCCGACGGACATAACGGGGGCGTCTGCTACGTCATTTATGGCTGCTCGTTTATCGGTGTGAATGCGTCGCAACGCGCGGCCGTCGTACGCCTCATCGTGCTCACAGTCATCAGTGTCGGCTTGGTCACCATCTTCAATGGATGGCCCTGGCCGGCCTCGCTGATCGTGGCCGTCATGGCTTTTGCAGTCGGCATCCTCAGCCAGTTCTACCGGGCCACCGCGCAACACGATGCCGAGCTGAAACTCTCCCACGACGAGGTGCGACGGCTGGCCGCCACGGCCGAGCGTGAGCGCATCGGCCGTGACCTTCACGACCTGCTGGGGCATACGCTGTCGCTGATCACGCTGAAGCTGGAGCTTTCGCGTCGCCTCATTGATCGCGATGGTGCTGCGGCACGCCGTGAGCTTGAAGAGGCCGAAGGAGTGGCCAGGCACGCACTGGGCGAGGTGCGTTCGGCAGTCACCGGCGTCCGCACCACCGGCATGGCCGCCGAGCTGGCGTCGGCGCGCTTGTTGCTCAACGCCTCCATGGTGCAGTTCGACTACCTCAATGACCTGCCCACCTTACCCGAACGCGTTGAGACGGGTCTGGCGCTGGTACTGCGCGAAGCTGTCACGAACATCCACCGGCACGCCCGGGCGTCTATCGCCGAAGCCCGGGTAGAGATGCGGGGAAACACGCTCATGTTCTGTATTTCCGACAATGGCCAGGGCGGGGTGACGGAAGGAGGTAACGGCCTGAACGGCATGCGCGAGCGGATCCGGGCACTGGACGGCACGCTCAGCATCGACTCGCCGCGAGGGGCAGGCACGCGCCTGCGCATCGCGTTGCCGGTGCGTACGTTGACCCACAGGGGTGAAGTAGCATGATACCCAGCCTCCCGACGGATACCCTCATGGCAAGCTCGTGGTTCCAGCCGGCACCGGATTCGTTGTGGACCCGTTTCCGCGACAAGCCGCGCGCGCGCTTCGCCAGCTACTTCCACCTGATCTGGATCGTCTACGTCTTCGTAGACCTGTTCAGCCGGGATGAGCTGCCGCCCTACTGGTACCTGGTCACGGCCGTCTCGTTGCCCGTGTTCCTGCTGATGTACTGGCAGGTGCAGATCCGGCCTGTTCGTTATGCGCCGCTGTTTGCCATCGGCATCGCCGCGCTGGGTTTTGCCACGCTCTATACCAATAACAACGGCGGTGCCTGCTACATCATCTATGCGTGTTCATTCATTGGGGTGAACACCTCGCAGCGCATGGCGATCCTGCGCATCGCGCTGCTGGTGGGCCTGTTCGTCGTTACCACGATGACCTTGCACCACTGGCCCTGGCAGGCGGCGATGATGATTTCGCTCATCGCGTTCTCCGTGGGCCTGGTCAACCAGTTCTACCGGGCCAATGCCCAGCATGATGCCGAGCTGAAGCTTTCGCATGACGAGGTGCGCCGGCTGGCCGCCACGGCCGAGCGCGAGCGCATCGGTCGTGATCTTCACGACCTGCTGGGGCATACGCTTTCGTTGATCACGCTGAAGCTGGAGCTGTCGCGGCGACTCATCGATCGCGACACCGACGCGGCGCGGCGCGAGATCGAGGAGGCCGAGCGGGTGGCCCGGCATGCGCTGGCCGAGGTGCGCTCGGCGGTGACGGGTATCCGGGCCACGGGCATTGCCGCCGAACTGGCGTCGGCGCGCTTGCTGCTGAGTGCCTCGATGGTCCACTTCGAGTATGTCAGCGACCTGCCGGCACTCCCCGAGCGCTTCGAGGCGGGACTGGCACTCGTGCTGCGCGAGGCGGTCACGAATATCCACCGACATGCGCGGGCTTCCATTGCCGAGGCGAAGGTCGAAGTGCAGGGCACCGTGCTGACCCTGTGCATTGCCGACAACGGGCAGGGCGGGGTGACGGAGGAAGGCAACGGCCTCTGTGGCATGCGTGAAAGAGTGCGCGCCATGGGTGGCACGCTGGCGATCGAATCGCCTCGTGGCAAAGGCACGCGCCTGCGCGTATCGGTGCCCTTGCTGGCGGTGGAGCGCCTGCACGCGCCCCTGACGCAGGCGGAACTGCCATCGTGATCCGCCTGCCTGTACCGGCCAGGGATTCGCTGCTTGGCAGCCTGAATTCGCCACCGTTCCTGAAGTGGCAGTTCGTCCTGCAGACGTTCTGGCTGGTGGCGTTGATCCAGGCGCCGTGGTCCCTGAAAGGGGGAGACTGGACATGGCTGGTGCCCACCCTGCTGTCCATTCCGGTCTACTTCGCCTGCTATCGGCAGGTGTTTTTCGGTCCGCAGCATCGTATGAGCCGGTTCGCGGTGGCTATCGTCGTACTCGGCTTTGTGCTCTGGCCGGTCAATCCGCTGGCTCTCGGCTACGTAGTGATCGGACTGTCGTTGCTCGCGTTCGAGGGGCGGTTGCGCCTGTGGTTGAGCCTGTCGGTTGCGGCGTCGCTGTTGACCGCCCTCTGGCATGTGTTGTTCCAGGTGCCCTGGCTTCATGTCGCCCTGGTGTTCGTCAGTGGCATCGTCGGCGGGGTGAGCAACTATCTCTATGTCCGCTCGGCACGCCGCGATGCCGAACTACGTTTGTCACAGGCCGAGGTGCGCCGTCTGGCTACGCTGGCAGAGCGCGAGCGCATTGGCCGCGATCTTCACGACCTGCTGGGGCACACGCTCTCGCTCATCACCCTGAAATCCGAACTGGCCCGGCGCCTTGCGCTGGCCGATCCGGCAAGGGCACAGCAGGAGATGGAAGAGGTGGAGCGTGTCGCGCGGCATACCTTGACCGAGGTGCGCAGCGCGGTGAGTGGCCTTCGTTCGGGCGACCTGGCCAGTGAACTGGTATCGGCGCGCGTGATGCTGGAAGCCTCCGGCATCGCGTTCGATATGGATCTGCCCGATTCGCTCGACCTGCCGCCTGCCGTGCAGGCGTCGCTTTCGCTGGTATTGCGCGAAGCGGTCACCAACATACATCGTCACTCGCAGGCCACCGCCGCGCGGGTGGTCATTACCCGGAACGGACAGGAATTCTCGATGCGGATCACGGATAACGGATGCGGCGGTCTCGCCGCCCATGGCAATGGCGTGTCGGGCATGCGCGAGCGTGTGCGCCAGATCGGCGGGCGGCTGGCGATCGACTCGCCGGCGAAGCAGGGCACGTCGCTCCAGATCGGACTGGCGCTGGTTTCGGAGCCGGCCGCATGATCCGCGTCCTGCTGGCGGAAGACCAGGCCATGGTGCGCGGCGCGCTGTCGGCGCTGCTGAACCTGGAGTCGGATATCGAGGTGCTGGGTTCGGCGCCGGATGGCGAAACCGCCTGGCGCGAGCTGCAACGCCTGAAGCCGGACGTGCTGGTGACCGACATCGAGATGCCGGGGCTGACGGGACTGGAGATCGCCCAGCGCGTGCGTCGCCATGAGCTGCCGGTGAAGGTGGTGATCGTCACGACGTTTGCCCGCCCGGGTTTCCTGCGCCGTGCGCTGGATGCAGGGGTGGGTGGTTACCTGCTGAAGGATGCGCCGGCCGAGAACCTGGCCGATGCGTTGCGTACCGTGCACCGGGGCGGCCGGGCGATCGATCCGCAGCTGGCGCTGGAGGCGTGGTCGGAGGCCGATCCACTGAACGACCGTGAGCGACAGGTGCTGCGCCTTGCGGGGGAGGGCCATTCCGCAAGCGACATCGGCACCCAGTTGAACCTGTCGCACGGCACGGTACGCAACTACCTCTCCGAAGCCATCGGAAAGCTCGGCGCAGCAAACCGCATCGAAGCCTACCGCCTGGCCAGACAAAAAGGCTGGCTCTAACACCCCCCTGTAGGAGCGCGCCTCGCGCGCGACCGGTTGAAACGTTGCCGCTCCGTAGTAAAGCAGCCCATGTGGTGCGTCGCTCCGTAGGAAAGGCTCGCCTAACGGCCTCGCACTCGGCGCGTGAGCGTGGCGGCGAACGAGCCGACGGGTGCGGCCCTTGTCGCTCCGGCCTGCGGTGTCCCTCGGGAAAGGAGGAGCCGCTGCGCGGCTCAGTGTTTTATGGCTTGCGCCCCGTCGGGCACGGGGAGCGTGCGGGGTTTTTCGACTCGGCTCCTGCCTCGGCGAAAAAGGCCGGCCTTCCTGGCCGGCCCCGCTACGCGGCCTTATCCGCCCACTCCCCTCACCTCCATCAAGTCGCGCCAAGGGCCGCCCCCGCCGCCTCTGACCAACGTGGTCGCGGCTTGTTGTAGGCGCGCGCCTGCGCGCGACCGGTTGTCGCGAACATCATCATCGTTTCGATACCACCGGTCGCGCGCAGGCGCGCTCCTACATGGGGCGGGGTTTTCAGCGTTGATCCATCTGCGGTCTGGATAGAATGGCCCATGCCCGCATCCCGCGCGGGGAAGGGCTTGCCGTGTGACGAAATTCGTCCGGACCATGTTGACGCTGGCGGTGCTTGTGCCGCTTGCTGCCTGTCATCGTCCGCCGCCGCTCAGCCACGATGCTTATATCTGGCAGCGGCAATGGACGCCGGGGCTGCGCGATGCCATTGCCGCGTCGGCCGATCTGGTGCGCGACTGGCGGGTACTTGCGGCGCAGGCGGATCGCGACGGTCGTTTCCATGCCTTTACCCCGGACACGGCCTCGCTCGGGGGGCGTCCCGCTATCGCCGTGATACGCATCGATGGACGCCTGGCCCGTTTTGACGCGGATGATCTCGTCGACCGCATCGACGAGGTGCGCAAGCGCTGGCCGGCAGTGGTCGGGGTCGAGATCGACTATGACTGCCCGACGTCGCGGCTGCCGGCTTATGCGGATTTCTTGCAGCGGTTGAAACAACGGCTGGGCAAGACGCCGCTTTCCATCACGGCCTTGCCTACCTGGCTGGGGTCGGCGGATCTGAACGCGTTGCTGGCGATTCCCGATGAGTCCGTATTGCAGGTGCATGCCGTTCAGGCGCCGCAGGCCGGACTCTTCAATCCCGACGTGGCGTCACGCTGGGTCGCTGATTTCGCGAAGCGGACGCGCAGGCCGTTCCGGGTGGCGTTGCCGACGTATGGTTCGCGGGTGAGCTGGAATGCCGATGGCTCGTTGCTTGCGGTGGAGAGCGAATCCGCCGCCCTGGCGGCGGGTGCCGTGGCTTCCGAACTGTATGCCGCGCCGGCCACGGTGCTGGCGTTCGTGGAGTACTTGCGCGATCACCGGCCGCCCCGGCTTGCCGGTATCGTCTGGTTCCGGTTGCCTACCGTTGAGGATACGCGGGCCTGGAGCCTTGCCACCTGGCGTGGCGTGGTCAGCGGGCATCTCGAAACCGAACCGGTGAAGGTGTCGCTGAGCGTGGCCGGGCCGGATCAACCCTCCGACGTCATCATCGAGAATCCCGGTGCCGTGGATGCCGAGGCGCCGGTACGCGTGGATCTGCCGGCAGGTTGTACGCTGGCCGACGGTATCGATGGTTATGCATTGAAACGTACCGGCGAATCGCTTTCGCTTGTCGCGGTGCAGGCACGTCCTTTGCCTGCGCATGCCTCCCGTCCCATTGGCTGGGCGCGCTGCGCGCCTGGTACTACCGTATCTCTTTCAGCCCAAGGAAAGCCCGTTTCATGATGAAGCCCTCCACGCTCGCGATCGGTTGCGCCATCGCCTTTGCCGGCGCGGTTGCCTGGGCCTGCGGCCCGGACTTCCCGTCGCAGATGCTGGACAACCGCGCGGCCACGCTTGCCGCCGTACCGCAGAACACGTTCGCTTTCGAGGCGGCGCACCTGTTGCCAGCCACCGATAGCCTGAAGGCAGTCGAGTCCGGTCCTTATGATGCGGAGCCGAAGGCCGGGCCCGATCTGCCGGCGGATCAGGCGGAGAAGGTGAAGTCCCTGATGGCGGCAGGTTCGGGTGACGAGGCTTATTCGGCCGGTGCGGGTCTGCCGGAGGATGTGCGGCTGTATGCCGCCGGTGCCGTGGACTGGAACCTTGCCATGAAGGCTTGCGCACCTGCGTCCGACGCGGATGGCAACGCGGGCGGTGGCGGCGATGCGTCGTGCACCACCTTTGATGGCGGTGCGCTCAATCGCGCGCAGGCGCGGTTCGAAGCCGTGCTGGCGCTGCCACAGGATCAGGCCGTGCGGCGGGGCGCATGGGCCGCATACATGCTGGGTCGCTCGCATGCCTTGCGTGCCGGACACGCGAACGGTGCGGGTTTTACGACGGAGCGCGATGCGTCGGCGAAGGCGTTCCAGCAGGTGCGTACTCGCGTACTGGCCGGGGCATCCGATGCGCAGGGGCTGGCAGTGGCCAGTTTTGGCGAGGAGGCCGCGCTCAGTCTCTATGTGGATGGCAAGCCATGCATGTGGGTGGATTTCGTCAATGATCGCGAATGCGTGGCGAAGCTGGCGCCGGTCGATCTGAAGCACGCCATCGCGCTTTATGCCGCGCAGGCCGGTCACGGTTCGCAAAGCGCCGTGCAGTCGCTGGCGTCGATCGCGGGCGCGGTGCTGGGGCATCCGGAGCAGGTGGCGGCGCTGGTGGATGGGCCGGTATCGCAGCGTCTGCTGGTTACGTATGCGCTGGCCCGCGTTGCGCCGCAGACGGCGGATGGTAAGCCGGAGCCGGTGCTGGTGACGCTTGTCGAGGCGCTGGCGAAGGTGGCACCCGACAAGATCGCCTCCGCCGATCGACTGGCTTCGCTCAACTATCAGCTGGGGCGCTATGACGACGCGGGGCGTCTCGTGGCGAAGGCCGACGGTCCGCTGGCCGCGTGGGTGCGTGCAAAGCTCGCGTTGCGCAAGGGCGATCGTGATGCGGCGGCGCGTGCCTATGCCGAGGCCGCGCAGGCGTTCCCGCGCGTGGACGATCCGAAGGCTTCGCTTGAACCATCGAGTATCGAGCAGGTGATGGGCGAGCGTGGCGTGTTGTCACTGGCGCGCGGCGAGTATGTCGAGGCGATGACGCGCATGTACGAGGCCGCGACGAACGTCGGTGGCGATGGCAATGTGTATGACTACGACGGTGAGGTATCCGGGGCCGGTTATGGCAACGACATGAACTACATCGCCGAGCGCGTGCTCACGGTGGATGAGTTGAAGTCGTTCGTGGATGCGCATGCGCCGGCATCGCCGCCTCCAGCGACGAAGCCGGACGACAAGGACGCGCCGTACCAGCCATTGCCTGTGAATGATCGCCTGCGATGGCTGCTGGCGCGTCGGCTTATGCGTGCGGAGCGTTATGACGATGCCTATGCGTACTTTCCGCAGGGCATCGACAAGCGTTTCTCCGACGTCGATCTGCGCGCCACGGCGAAGGCCTATGCGGAAGCTCTGCACGATGGCGATCATGCCTGGACGGACATCGGCAAGGCCGAGGCACGCTACACGGCCGCGAAGATCGCCCGTGAGCACGGCATGGAGCTGATCGGCTACGAGCAGGGGCCTGACTACGCCGACAACGGCGGCAATTTCCAGGGTGGCAGCGGCCAGTCGATGGATTCGCTCAAGGGCGACGACGTGACCGAAGGTGAGCGCCAGCGATTCCAGGCCAGCGCGGCGCAGCCGGATCGTCGCCTGCACTATCGCTATCTCGCCTCCGACAAGGCGGCATCGGCCGCCGACCTGCTGCCGCCGCGCTCGCAGGCCTTCGCGGCCAGCCTGTGCATGGCCACCCACTGGATGCTTGAAGGGCCGCCGGATTACAGCGAAGCGGATGATGGCGATACCACCAAGCCGCTGAACGAGCGGCAGCGCCGGGCGAAGGCGTACTACGCCCGGTATGTGAAGCAGGGGCCTTACGTGGAATGGGCCGATTCGTTCGGCTGGAACTGCGAGGAGCCGGATTTTGCCAGGGCGCGCGAGTTGAAGCGGGCCGAGCAGATCGTGGCGGCGAAGCGCTTCGTGAGGCACTGGCTGCCAGTGGAAATCGGCGTGATCGTCCTGCTCCTGGCCGGCATAGGCTGGCGCATCACCCGCCGCCGCAAGCCCATGTAGGAGCGCGCCTGCGCGCGACCGGTTGTCGCGAAAATCGGCAACCTTCCGTGTGGAACGGTCGCGCGCAAGGCGCGCTCCTACAGGGGCGGGGCAGGCGGGGGCCGATTGCGCGATAATCCCCTGCCTTGTGCACCACCGGCCTGCTCCGTGAAGAAATCCGACTTCGACTTCGAACTGCCCCCCGACCTGATCGCCCAGGCTCCCCTGGAGCGGCGCTCGGGCAGCCGGCTGCTCGTGCTCGACGTGCCGGGGCATAGCAAGAAGGACCGCAAGTTCTACGAACTGCCCGACATGCTCCAGCCGGGCGACCTGCTGGTGTTCAACGACACCCGCGTGCTGCCGGCCCGTCTTCACGGCCACAAGGAGTCGGGCGGGGCGGTCGAGATCCTGATCGAGCGGGTCACCGGGGCCCACGAGGCCCGGGCCCAACTCGGCGTCAGCAAGAAACCCAAGGAAGGCGGCCGCATCATCCTGGCCGACGGCAGCCTTATCACGGTGCTGGGGCGTGACGGCGAGTTCTTCCTGCTGCGCTTCGAGGGCGACGAGCCCCTGGAGCGCGTGCTGTCCCGCCTGGGCGAGATGCCGCTGCCTCCTTATATCGAGCGCGGCGCCGATACCTCCGACAAGGAGCGCTACCAGACCGTGTTCGCCCGCGAACCCGGCGCGGTGGCGGCCCCCACGGCCGGCCTGCACTTCGACGAAGCCCTGCTGCAACGCCTGCGCGACCGTGGCGTGGACTTCGGCTACGTCACCCTGCACGTGGGTGCCGGCACCTTCCAGCCGATGCGCGCCGAAGACGTGCGCGACCACACCATGCACCGCGAATGGCTCAACGTGGGCGCCTCGCTGGTGGAGAAGATCCGCGCCACGCGCGAGGCCGGTGGCCGCGTGGTGGCCGTGGGCACCACGGTGGTGCGGGCGCTGGAAAGCGCTACGGTCGAGGGTGTGCTGCGCCCGTTCGCGGGCGAAACCCAGATCTTCATCTTCCCCGGGTACCGCATCACCAGCATCGATGCGCTGATCACCAATTTCCACCTGCCACAGTCCACCCTGCTGATGCTGGTGTCCGCGCTGGCGGGCAAGGATGCGATCCTCGATGCCTACCGCTACGCGGTGCTCCAGCGTTACCGCTTCTTCTCCTACGGCGATGCCATGCTGATCCTGCCGCCGCCCCGGCCGGCCTAAAGCTTTCCCATGGGCGGCCGATAAGCCTGCCGAACACCTCCCCGGGGCAGTGTGTGCCGGGGGGTTCGACGGTAGGGATCATGGCCAGGAAATCCTCCAAAGACAGCGGGCGCGCGACGATCGCGCTTGACGCGGACCTGCGCATCGGCGCGGCTCCGGCGCTCCGTGACACCTTGCTGGCCGCCCTGGGCGGCGGCACACCCGTCGAACTGGACGGCACCACGGTGAGCCAGGTCGATACGGCCAGCCTCCAGGTGCTGGCCGCGTTTTCCCGCGACGCACGCGCGGCTGGCCTGGCGGTCAGCTGGACCGGTGCGAGCGACAGCCTCCGGCGCGGCGTGACCGTGCTGGGCCTCCACGAATTGATTGAACTGCCGGCGCCTGCCGGCGTGAACTGAAGGTGCACCGATGGCAAAGATTCTTGCGGTAGACGATTCGGCTTCCATGCGCAGCATGGTCGCCTTCACCCTGCGCGGCGCGGGCCACGATGTGGAAGAGGCCGACAACGGTCGTGCGGCGATTGACCAGGCCAACGTGCACAAGTTCGACCTGGTGCTGGCTGACGTGAACATGCCCGTGATGGACGGTATCTCGATGGTCCGCGAAATGCGCACCATGTCCGGCTACAGCGGCGTGCCCATCCTCATGCTGACCACCGAGTCGGACACCAACAAGAAGATGGAAGGCAAGGCTGCCGGTGCCACCGGCTGGCTGGTGAAGCCGTTCGATCCCGACCAGCTGCTGGCCACCGTCGCCCGCGTGCTCGGCTGATCCATCCCACGACGTTCGGTCTCTTCAGGGTTCCACCATGTCCAAAGTCGATCTGGCGCAGTTCCACAAGGCCTTCCACGAGGAGAGCCTCGACGGTCTCGACGCCATGGAGCAGGCGCTCCTTGCGTTGGACGAGGGTGCCGACGATCCGGAGCTGATCAACGTCGTGTTCCGTGCCGCCCATTCCATCAAGGGCGGCGCGGCCACCTTCGGCTTTGCCGACGTGGCGGCCTTCACCCATGTAGCCGAAAACCTGATGGACGAGGTCCGCAGCGGCCGTCGTGCGATGGAAAAGGCCGTGGTGGAGCTGCTGCTGCGCTCGGGCGACATCATCCGCGACATGCTTTCGTTGCAAATGGCCGGCCAGTCCGGTGCCACGGCCGAAAGCCAGGCATTGCTGGCCGAGCTGTCGGCCATGGTGTCGGGCGGTTCTGCGGCTCCCGCGGCCGCGAAGCCGGCCGCCCCGACCGAGACGGTCGAAGGCTGGGACATCGCCTTCCGTCCGTTCGACTACCTGCTGAAGTCGGGTAACGACCCGGCGCGCATGTTCCGTGAGCTGGAGGCCCTTGGCCCCCTGACAACCACGGTGGATGCCTCGACGCTGCCATCGCTGGCGGACATGGATCCGACGGCGTCGTACCTTGCCTACCAGTTGCGCCTTGATGCCGGTGCCAGGCGCGCCGCCGTGGAAGGCGTGTTCGACTGGGTCGATGGCGACTGCGAACTGACGGTGACTCCGCGCGTGGCCGCTGCGCCGGCCCCCGTGGTGGCGGCGGCCGCGCCCGCTCCGGCCGCGCCGCGTGCCGTGCGCGAGGTGGCGACCAACACCGAGGCCAGCTCGGTTCGCGTGGGCATCGAGAAGATCGACATGCTCATCAACCTGGTGGGCGAGCTGGTCATCACCCAGGCGATGCTGAGCCAGTTCAACGATGGTGTGCCCGCCGCGCAGCTGGAAATGTTCCGTCACGGCCTCGGTCAGCTGGCGCGTCACACGCGCGAGATGCAGGAGAGCGTGATGAGCATCCGCATGCTGCCTATCAGCACGGTGTTCAACCGTTTTCCGCGTCTGGTCCGCGACCTGGCGCAGAAGCTCGACAAGAAGGTGGTGCTCGACCTGCGCGGCGAGACCACCGAGCTGGACAAGACGGTGCTGGAGAAGATCGGCGATCCGCTGGTCCATCTGGTCCGCAACGCTATCGACCATGGCCTGGAGGGGCCGGACAAGCGCCTTGCCAGCGGCAAGTCGGATACCGGCACCCTGCGTCTGGAAGCCTTCCATCGCGGCGGCTCCATCGTGGTGGAAGTGGCCGACGACGGCGCGGGCCTCAATCGCGATGCCATTGTCGCCAAGGCCATCCAGCGCGGCATCATCGCCTCAGGCGAGGGCATGTCCGACGACGCCGTGGCCGAGCTGATCTTCGAGGCGGGTTTCTCCACGGCGGCGGCCACAACGGATCTTTCCGGTCGTGGCGTCGGCATGGATGTGGTCCGCCGCAATGTAATGGACCTGGGCGGCACGGTCGGCATCCGTAGCGTGCAGGGGCAGGGCACCACCTTCACCATCACCTTGCCGCTCACCCTCGCGATCATCGACGGCCTCACGGCTGCCGTGGGCGGCGAGACGTATATCGTGCCCCTGGTCTCCATCGTGGAATCGGTGCAGGTGAAGACCGACGCCGTGCGCAGCGTGGTGGGCGGCGGCGAGCTGTTCCGGTTCCGCGAGGACTGGCTGCCCATCGTGCGCCTGTACGACGTGTTCGGCTGCGACGGCCAGCGTCTGGGTGTGGAAGAGGGCATCGTCATCGTCGTGGAGGCCGAGGGCACCCGCATCGGCCTGTTCGTGGACGAGCTCATCGGCCAGCAGCAGGCCGTGGTGAAGTCGCTGGAAGCCAACTACCGCCGCGTGGCGGGTATTTCCGGCGCCACCATCCTCGCCGACGGCTCGGTGGCCCTGATCGTCGACGTCACCGGCCTGGTCCGCATGCAGACCCGCCGCAAGGCCGCCTGAGCAAACCCTGTAGGAGCGCGCCTGCGCGCGACCGGCACAGGGCGCCCCCCACACGGCTCCGCACCACCCCCTGTAGGAGCGCGCCTGCGCGCGACCGGTATTGGCGTAGATGTTGTCTTTCGCGAAAACCGGTCGCGCGCAAGGCGCGCTCCTACATTAAAGAGAAAGGGCTCAAGTCCGGGCGGTTGCTGCCGATACCCATGCCGAAGGGGGCCATAGGCTCTGTATCGATTCGCCGTGGGAAGGACATGAACCAGCCAGCCAGCACCGTCGCCGCGACCGCCGAGGCCGCGCAGTACCTGACCGTCAACCTCGGCAACGAGGAATACGGCGTCGATATACTCGCCGTCCGCGAGATCCGTGGCTGGACGCCCGTCACCCGTATCCCGCAGGCCCCGTCCTACGTACTGGGCGTGCTCAACCTGCGCGGCGCCATCGTGCCCGTGCTGGACCTGCGCCTGCGCTTTGGCCTCACCCGTGAGGAATACACCGCCACCACCGTCTGCGTGATCGTGATGGTGGCCGGCCGCCAGTTCGGCATCGTGGTCGATGCCGTGTCCGATGTGGTGGAGGTCGCCCCCGGCGGCGTCCGCCCGGTGCCCGACATGGGTACCACCGTCGATACCGAATACCTGAAAGGACTCACCTCCGTCGGCGAGCGCATGGTTCTCCTGCTCGACGTGGACCGCCTGCTTCAGCCGCAGGACGCACAGATGCTGGAAGCCGCGCTGGCTTCCGCCGAAGCGAAAGCCGTCGCCTGAGCGTAAGAACGCCGGCGGGGGGGAGCCCGTTCGGTGTGTGAAGCCTGGACCGCCCTTGCCGCACCTTGACGATTGGAACCGTGATGAAGAAGTTCAACTTTAAGATTCCCGCCCTGACCATTCGTGGCCGCCTCTATGGCGTGCTCGGGCTGCTCACGCTGATGTTGTTCGGCGGTGCGGCGGTGGGTCTGGGTGCCATGCACTTCCAGAATGAAGGCATGCGCCAGATTTACGAGGAAGAGCTGGTTCCGTCGGAGCTGCTGAGCCGGATCAACACCGAATCGCTGATGTCGTTCGTGGTGCTGGGCGAGGCGGCCGCCAAGGTCGGCAGCCCCGACCAGGTGAAGCAGAAGATCGCCGAATTCCAGAAGTACCAGACGGAGATGGAAGGCAACAAGGCCGTCTTCGTGAAGGTGCCGATGTCGGACGACATCAAGAAGCTCTTCGCCAAGTGGGAGTCCACCAACGACGACTACGCCTCGGCCAAGAACGACATGGTGGATGCCCTGAACCAGGGTGACCAGGGCGCCACCGACGTGCTCGAGCTGCAGGTCCGTCCGTTGCTGATGGATCGCCAGTCGCAGCTGGGCAAGCTCATCGAAGCCAAACGCGACGAAGCCTCGAAGATCTTCGACAAAGAAACCTCGCAGTACAAGACGATCCGCACGCTGTCGATCGCCTCGCTGATCATCGGCCTGGTGATCTGCCTTGCCATCGCCGTACTGGTCATCCGCTCGATCATCCGCACGCTGTCGCACACCGTGTCGGTGGCCCACGAAATCGCCGCCGGCAAGCTCGGCCACGATATCCAGGTCACGCGTAACGACGAACTGGGCCAGCTGCAGTCCGCCTTCCGCGCCATGGACGATCGTCTCGCCGCCATCGTCACCGAAGTGCGCCACGGTTCCACCTCGGTCAGCACGGCGGCGCAGCAGATTTCGCGCGGCAACGACGATCTCTCGCAGCGCACGCAGGAACAGGCTTCCAGCCTGGAAGAAACGGCCTCGTCGATGGAGGAAATGACCTCCACCGTGAAGCAGAACGCCGAGAACGCCAGCCACGCCAACCAGCTCGCCCGCGGTGCCCGCGAGCAGGCGGAGAAGGGCGGCGAAGTGGTCGCGCAGACCGTCGTCGCCATGCGCGAGATCAATGCCTCGTCGAAGAAGATTTCCGACATCGTCAGCCTCATCGACGAAATCGCCTTCCAGACCAACCTGCTGGCGCTCAACGCCGCCGTGGAAGCGGCGCGTGCGGGCGAGCAGGGCCGTGGCTTTGCCGTGGTCGCCACCGAAGTGCGCAACCTGGCCCAGCGTTCGGCCGGTGCCGCCAAGGAGATCAAGGGCCTCATCAACGACAGCGCAGGCAAGGTCAAGGCCGGTTCGGAGCTGGTGGACCAGTCGGGCAAGGCGCTCGCCGAGATCGTCGACAGCGTGAAGAAGGTGACGGACATCGTTGCCGAGATCGCCGCCGCCAGCTCGGAGCAGTCGGCCGGTATCGACCAGGTGAACCACGCCGTGCTGCAGATGGACGAAATGACCCAGCAGAACGCCGCGCTGGTGGAAGAGTCCGCCGCTGCCGCCCGTGCGATGCACGAGCAGGCCACGGAACTCAGCCGCCAGGTGTCGTTCTTCCAGGTCAGCGGCCAGGCCGCTGCCCGCGTGCAGCGCAAGGACGCCACCCAGGTCGAGATGGAAACCGTGTTCGCCTCCGTGCGCAGCAGCGCCCCGGCGCAGCGTCCGTCCCGTCCGGTGGAATCCGCCGACAACGGCGTGTGGAAGGAATTCTGATCGATGGCCGCGCTCGCCAACAACGGCGATGCCGTCGTGCTGGCGGGCGCCACCGGTCCGTCCCTGGGTGACGCCGATTTCGCGTTCCTGCGCGATTTCGTGCTCCAGCACTGTGGCATCTCGCTGGGCGAGCACAAGCGCCAGCTCGTGCAGGGACGCCTGTTGCGTCGCCTGCGCGCGCTGAACCTCTCCGGCTTCGGCGCGTACTGCGACCTGCTGCGCAGCGATCCGGACGGCGAACTGGGCGAGCTGGCCAGCTGCATCAGCACCAATGTCACCTCGTTCTTCCGCGAGATGCATCACTACGACCTGCTGGTGGACGAGTTGCTGCCCCGCTGGCTGGCTGAGAAGAAGGGCGGTCGCCTGCGCATCTGGTCGGCCGGTTGCTCCACGGGCGAAGAGCCTTATGCGCTTGCGATGGTGCTGGCCGAGGCGCTGGAGCGCAACGGTTCGTCCATCGACGCGAAGATCCTCGCCACCGACCTGTCGCCGCAGGCACTCGACGTGGCGCGCAAGGGTGTTTACCCGGTGGATCGCCTGGGCGGTGTCGACGAAGCCCGCCGCAAGCGCTGGTTCCAGCGCGGTGAAGGTGCCTACGACGGCTATGCCCGCGTGCATCCGCGCCTGCGTGAGCTGGTGACGGTGCAGCCGCTCAACCTGCTGCACGAGTGGCCCATGCAGGGCCAGTTCGATGCCATTTTCTGCCGCAACGTGGTCATCTATTTCGACAAGCCCACGAAGCAACGCCTGTTCTCCCGTTATGCCGGCATGCTGGAAAGCCGCGGCTATCTTTTCCTCGGGCACTCGGAATCCATGTACGGACTGTCCGAGGACTTCGACCTGATCGGCCGCACGGTCTACCGGAAACGCACATGAGCGACACCTTCGTCGCGCAGCCCCGCACTTTCGTGGGTTTCGACCCGAAGAGCGTGCTGCCCGGCTTCGAGCACGTGCGCCGCTTCTGGGATCCTGCCCAGGAAGTGGTGACGGTAAAGATCCTGCCTGGCGAGTACTACGTCAGCGTGCAGGAAGAAATGATCTCGACCGTGCTGGGGTCGTGTGTCTCCGCCTGCATCCGCGACACGCGCCGGCGCATCGGCGGCATGAACCACTTCATGCTGCCGGAGCCCACGGGCGAGCGGGACGGCTGGAGCTCCACCGTGGGCCGCGCGGCGCGCTACGGCAACGACGCGATGGAACAGCTGATCAACGCCATCCTGAAAGCGGGCGGCCGTCGCGACGACCTCGAAGTGAAGATCTTCGGCGGTGGTCGCGTGCTGTCCACGATGACCGACATCGGCCAGCGCAACATCGCCTTCGTGCAGCGGTACATCGCCACGGAGAAGCTGAAACTGTGCGCGGCCGACGTGGGTGATATCTATCCGCGCCATGTCCAGTTCTTCCCGGTGAGCGGCAAGGTACGTGTGCGCCAGCTGCGCGCCGTCCATGACACTCATCTCGCCGATCGTGAGAAGCGATACCTCAAGCGATTGGCCGACGATCCGATAAAGGGAGAGGTGGAGCTCTTCTGACGCTCCATCTTGCGTTTCACGATCCGGTCGGCTTGCCGACAAGGATGTCCAGCCACTCAGCGGCAGAGCCCATGCAGAAAGTACGCGTTCTCATCGTCGACGACTCGGCCCTGGTTCGTAAGGTGCTGACCGCCATGCTCGAATCCGATCCCGGAATCGAGGTGGTCGGTACGGCCCCGGACCCGCTGATCGCGCGTGAGAAAATCAAGGCGCTCAATCCCGACGTGCTCACGCTCGACGTCGAGATGCCGCGCATGGACGGCCTGACCTTCCTCGAAAACCTGATGCGCCTGCGGCCGATGCCCGTGGTGATGGTGTCCACGCTGACCGAGCGCGGGGCGGACGTCACCCTGCGTGCGCTGGAATTGGGCGCGGTCGATTTCTTCACCAAGCCGGCCGCCGATCTGGCCAACACCTTCATGGACCACGCGCCGGACATCTGCGCGAAGGTGCGCCTCGCCGCGGGCGCGCGTCCGCGCGAGCGCACGGCAGTGAACAAGATCGACGTTACGAAGCTCGATGCGGCCAGGCTGGAGGTGGCTCCGCGCCTGTCCGCCGACGCGGTGCTGCCGCGCGCGCAGTCGGCCGGCACCCGTGGCGGCATGCGGATCATCGCCATCGGCGCGTCCACGGGCGGTACCGAGGCTATTCGCGTGGTGCTCGAAGCCATGCCGCCCACCGCGCCGCCCATCGTCATCACCCAGCACATCCCCGCCGCCTTCAGCGGCCCCTTTGCCGCGCGCATGGATACCTGTTCCGCGATGAAGGTGTGCGAGGCCCGCGACGGCCAGCCCATCCAGCCCGGCCACGCCTATATCGCCCCCGGCAGCCAGCATCTGCTGGTGATGTGGGACGGCGCACGCCACGTCTGTCGCCTGCACGACGGCCCGCCGGTAAACCGGCACAAGCCGTCGGTGGACGTGCTGTTCCGTTCCATGGCCGCCAGCGTCGGCGCCGCCACCATCGGCTGCCTGCTGACCGGCATGGGCGACGACGGTGCGCGAGGCCTCGGCGAGTTGATGGAAGCCGGCGCACCGACCCTGGTCCAGGACGAGGCCAGTTCGGTCGTCTGGGGCATGCCCGGCGCTGCCTGGAAAGCCGGCGCGGCCAGCGAAATGCTGCCGCTGGACGCCATCGCCGCGCGCCTGCTCGCGCTTGCCCATACACCCGTTTCCGCCGCCGCACGCGTCGGCACCTGATAACCGAGAAGTTCATCATGGTCATTCCCAAGAACGAACGCAGCATCGGCTTCGCCGCCAGCGGCGTGGCGCTGGTCCTGGTCCTCGTGTTCCATGTGGCCTGGGTCGCCCCGGTCGTGGTGGCACTGCTTACCGCGACCTGGATCGCCATCAGCCTGCGTCCGGCACCGTTGCCGGCCGTCGAGGTGGTGCTCAACAGCTCGTCCAGCGAGGAAGCCTCGGTACGCGAGGCCATGGAAGACGTGCGCAGCGCCATCGTGGACGAACTGGGCCACGCCAGCCGCGAACTCAACCAGGCCCTCGACCTGCTGCGCGATGCCGTGGCCGAACTGGGCGGTGGCTTCAACGGCCTGTCGCAGAAGACCGGCAAGCAGCAGAAGCTGCTGAGCGAGATCATCGAGAGTGGCGGCAAGGGCATTTCGGTGCAGGACTTCGCCTCGCGCACCGCCGGCCTGCTCGAACACTTCGTGGGCCTCATCGTGCAGCTGTCGCGCGAAAGCCTGCGCATCGTCTACCGCATCGACGGCATGGCGAAGGAAATGGACGCCGTGTTCGCCCTGCTGAAGAACGTGAACACGATCGCCGAGGAAACCAACCTGCTGGCGCTCAACGCAGCCATCGAAGCGGCCCGCGCCGGTGAATCCGGTCGTGGCTTCGCGGTGGTGGCAGGCGAGATCCGCAACCTCGCCCAGCACAGCAACCAGTTCAACGAGAAGATCGGCACCCACGTGGAGCGTTCGCGCACGGCGATGGAACAGCTGCGCGAGCTGGTGGGCCACATGGCCTCGCAGGACATGAACGTGGCGCTGCAGGCCAAGGGCGACATCGACGAGATGATGTCGAACATCACCGAGACCAACGCACGCACCAGCGCCGCCGCCGACGAGGCCGCCACGATCAACCGTGGCCTCGGCAACGACGTGTCCACCACCATCCGCTCGCTGCAGTTCGAGGACATCCTGAGCCAGCTGCTGCACCAGACGCGTTCGCGCCTGGTCGATCTGCAGGAGATCACGGCCGACTGCACCCGCGATATCGAAGAGCTGGCCTGCGCGCCGGCCGACGCCAACGAGCTGGCGAGCCGCGCCCAGCGCGTGCGCACCCGCCTGGCCGAGCAGCGCGAACGCGCCCGCCTGCGTTCGCGCGGACCTGCGTTGCAGCAGTCCATGGCTGCCGGCGACATCGACCTGTTCTGAAGGGATAACCCATGGCGATCAACATCCACCACGATACCGAGCAGGGCTGCCTCACCCTTCACCTGGGCGAGCGCTTCGACTTCTCGATCCACCGCACCTTCCACGACGCCTGCCTGGGCGACGTGGCGGCCGTGCGCAGCTACGTCCTCGACCTGGAAGACGTTACCGCCATGGATAGCTCCGCGCTGGGCATGCTGATGCTCCTGCGCGAACACGCCGGTGGCGACCGCGCCGACATCCGTCTGGTCAATGCGAACCCGCAGCTGCGCAATACCTTGCGCATCGCCGGCTTCGACAAGCTTTTCACCGTGCACTGACGGAACCGACACCGAAAGGGATGTCACGGAGACGTCCCGGAAGACCTGGCGCGCCTGTCTGGCGCGTTGGGTTTTCCGGGGCGTTTTTTTGATTTTGGGGTAGGGGTCGCCTGATCGGTCGCGCGCAAGGCGCGCTCCTACAACCTAGCCCTACCGGTCGCGCGCAAGGCGCGCTCCTACAACCTAGCCCTGTAGGAGCGCGCCTTGCGCGCGACCGATCAGGCGATACCCCTCGAGAAAATCAATTTAACCATTTCAATCGAACGTCTTTCCGCCCGCTGCGACGCCCCTGAACAACTCTCCGAATTTGCACAGAACAACCCCTGCCGCTAGCCAATTTTGCGTAATCCGTCTTTCGCGCCAGGCGTTTGATGGAGACAAGGATGTGACGTGGGTCACAGTCCTCGAATCGCTCCCACATGGCAGGGGGGCACTACCCAGAACGCAACGCGTTCAGGAGTGAATCATGAGCGAGCAGACATTCGGCAAGGTTTTTACCCGCACTTTGTTGGCCAGTTGCATCCTCGCGGCCATGGTCTCGATCACCGCATGCAGCGGACACAGCTCCACCCATTCCGGTGGTGGCTCCGGTGCGACGGTGAATCCGAGTGGTGCCGGCGGGTCCGGCGGAAGCAGCGATAACGGCGGCGGTTCCGGCGGGTCGGGTAGCGGTGGCACCGGCTCGGGTGACAACGGCGGTTCCGGCTCCGGCGGCACCGGCTCCAACGGCGGTGGCGGCAGTAATGGTGGCGACGGCACCAACGGCGGTGGCGGCACCAATGGTGGAGGTGGGACCAACGGCGGTGGCGGCACCAATGGTGGCGGCGGGAATAACGGCGGTGGTGGTAACAACGGTGGAGGCGGGAATAACGGAGGCGGTGGCAACAACGGTGGAGGCGGCAACAACGGAGGCGGTGGAACGACACCCACCCCGCCGCCCAGCAACGCCGTTGGCGCCGTGAGCACCGGCCTGGGCAACATCATTTCGGCCGTCGGCGGCACCGTTTCCGGCGTTGGCAGCCAGATCCCGGCCATCACGGCACTGGGTGGCACCAGCGGCCTCACCACGTCGCTCGGCGGCGTCGTCGGCGACCTCGGCAATGCGGTGACGGCGCTTGGCAACGGCGTCACCAACGGCCTCGGACAGACCGGCAACATTTCCAACCCGGTGGGCGTGACCCTTGGCAGCACGGACAACGTCGTCACCGATGTAGGCAAGGCGGTGAACAACGTCGGCGCCGGTGTCAGCAGCGTGGGCGGCGGTACGCCAATCAGCCCGATCACGGCCACGGTCGGTACCGTCGTGGACAAGCTCGGTACGGGTGTGCAGCAGCTGGGTGGTCAGCTCGGCGGAGCCCTCGGCTCTTCCGGCGGAACGACCCTGACCCAGACCCTGAGCAGCGTCGTGACGCCGCTCGCCGGCGCACTGGGCAGCAGCGCCAGCCCGGTGAACTCCGGCAACCTCGTGGCAGCGGCGGGTTCGGCGGCCGGTGGGGTGACCGGCGGCGTCGCCACGGGCATCAGCAACCTCGGTGCGCAGGTCTCGGCCACCTCGGCGCCGGGTGCGGCAGGCGGCGTGACCTCGCTGGCCGGCAACCTGCTGTCGAATACCGGCGGCACGCTGGGCGCGCTCAGCACGACGCTCAACACGGGTGTCGGTGCGGCGGGTGGCGCCAACGCGACGATCGCGAATACAGGCACCGGCCTGGGCAATACGATCAACGCGGCAGCGACCACGGTGTCCGGCCTGACGGCGTCGGGCAGCCCGCTGGCCGCACTGTCGCCGGTGACTACGCCGGTGGCGAGCCTGCTGAACAACACGGCCAGTACCGTGGCGACGATCACGTCCGCCAGTTCGCCTGCCGCCGCCGTGACCCAGCCGGTGAACAATCTGGTCAACCAGGTCGCCAATGCCACGGGCCTCACGGGCGCCAGCGGCGGTACCGGCAGCGGCACCGGCGGGGCGGCCAACGTGGTCAGTGCGCTCACCAGCACCGTGGCCTCCACGGTCAGCAATACGGTAGCGACGGTCAGTAATGCCGCAAATGCTGGGACCGGAACGGGGGGCGGCGCGCAGAATGCAGTCAGTTCCCTGGTGGGTGGTGTGGTCAGCGGCGTGAGCAACACGGTCGGGTCAGTGGCCGGTGGCACGAGCAGCACGGGTGGCAGTGTCGACGTGGGCGCGGGCCTCGGCGCGGTGCTGGGCATCAAGAAGCACTAGGGATGGACCGGAGCAGGTGGCGCGATGCGCCACCTGCTCCCGGGTAGTGGGATCCACCGATGGCGTCGACCGGGCAGGGCGACGTTCGTCATCGTTTGCAGGGAGAACCCATGAATCGATGGTTCGGCTGCCTCGCTGGCATCACCGTCGTATGTTCCGCCCAGGCGCAGGTTCGCGTCCCGGCCAATCCACTGCAAACCCTTCCGCACGTCGAAGTCCCCAAAGAGGCGCCCGCGGTCAAGGTCAACGTGCAGGCTCCGACCCAGGCCATGGAGGCCTTGCTCGCCAGCCGGATCACGCCATCCCGTTTCGATGTGAGCGGGGTGAAATCGATTTCCTTCGACAAGGTCGCCGACGTCTTCTCGCCGATGCGCGGGAAGGAAGTGACGGTGCGCGACCTGATCGCCGCCTGCGACAAGGTCACGGCGATGTACAAGCAACAGGGCTATGCGCTGTCGTTCGCCTTCGTGCCGTCCCAGGATTTCGCCGGTGGCGTCGTGCACATCACGGTGGTGGAAGGCTACGTCGCTGATGTGCAGATCAAGGGTGACACGGGCAACATGGACAAGCGCATCCGCGCCATGGCCCGGCACCTCGTCGACGAACGTCCGCTGCGACAGGAGACCTTCGAACGTTACACCCAGCTTCTGGGCATGCTGCCCGGCGTGAAGGTGGCGGCCAACGTACCGGCACCCACGACCACCGACGGTGCAACGCGGCTGGATCTCGATGTCACCCGGCAGCGCTATGACGCGAGTTATGGCGTCGATTTCAACCACCCCGGTACTCAGGGCGTGTTGTCGCTGCAGGAGAACGGACTCACGCCACTGGGTGAGCAGCTGAGCATATCGACGCTGATTCCCAATGGTGGCGGGCAGCGCTATTACGCGGCGACCTGGCTGGAGCCGATCGGTTCGCGTGGCTGGCAGGCCAAGGTGGATGCCAGCCGCTACTGGGGCAACCCGGATACCGACAACAGCCAGCTGCCGTCGTACCTCGATCATCGACTGAGCCAGAGCAAGCTGGCGCTTTCCACCAGCTATCCGATCATCCTCACCAACACGAAGCGCCTGAACCTGACGATCGGTTTCTATGGGTCGAAACAGGACGACCGTTATCACAACGTGGATACCGGGGCATTCATCGCGTTGCAGTCGAACGTGCGCGTACTCAATGCAGAGCTGGCATGGCTGAAGATCGCCGAGAAACACACGGAGCAATTCAGCTTCGCCGTGGCACATGGTTTCGACGGCATGGGGGCTTATTCGCGGGCACTGACCAATGTACCGGGAGGCGTGTCGGTGGCGCTGCCGGACACCACGTTCACCCGCTACATGATCAATGGGCTGTGGTCACAGCAGCTGGGGCACAAGTTCGGTGCCGTGTTCCGGCTGACGGGCCAGTACAGCAAGGATTCGGTGCCGTCGACGGAGCAGATCAACTTCGGTGGGCCGAGCTACGCCTATGCCTATGATCCCGGCGATGCGGCCGGCGACAGTGGCTGGGGTGCATCGGCGGAAGTGAATCGGGCGTTCGTGTCAGGCGATACGTGGGTGAAGTCGATCGTGCCGTACGTGGCGTATCAGAGTGCGCGCGTCTACCTCAACGGTGCACGGCCGCTGATCAACCATCTCGACTCGGCGGCGGTTGGCGTGCGTTTCTCCGATGCGAAGCACTACACCATCGATCTCGCCCTGGCCAAACCCACCGGCGACAAGCCACCGGAAAGCACCACCCGCGAGAAGCGCTGGAACCTGACGTTCAGCTATCGCTTCAAGTAATAGCACGCCTGCGCGCGACCTCACCCACCGGTCGCGCGCAAGCACGCTCCTACAAAAGCGGGGAAGATCGCGCCTCGCGCGACCGCACTCTCCTGTAGGAGCGCGCCTCGCGCGCGACCGGACAGGCAGCTTCGCTCAAGTCGCGCGACCGCACGCTCCTACATGGAGTTCACGTGGGCGCGGCGACGATCTTCCGATCCCGTCCGGAGGTCGTGCCATGCCCTTGTCGCTTCATCCCGCTCCGATCCTCTACAACGATGCGCTGGAGCACGTCGGCGACGATGAAGCCGAGACGGCCGAGGAATTGATCGAAACCCTCACCGGCATCAACACCACGACGCTGGAACACGAAAAGCACGCCTACCGCTCGGTACATGCGAAGAGCCACGGACTGCTGACCGGCGAACTCATCGTCCCCGGCGACCTGCCCCGGGAACTGGCGCAAGGCATCTTTGCCAGGCCCGGCACGTGGCCCCTCGTGATGCGACTGTCCACGATTCCCGGCGACCTGCTTGACGATAGCGTGTCCACCCCGCGTGGCATGGCGGTGAAGATCGTCGGTGTGGACGGCGAGCGTCTGCCGGGTAGCGAAAACGACGTCACGCAGGATTTCGTGCTGGCCAACGGCCCGGCATTCAAGGCGGCGACGGCGAAGAAATTTTCCGGCTCGCTGAAGCTGGTGGCCGCCACCACCGATCGTGCCGAAGGCGCCAAGAAGGCCCTTTCCGCCGTACTGCGTGGTGCAGAGCGCGTCGTCGAAGCCTTCGGTGGAAAGAGCTCGACCTTGCTGGCCCTCGGCGGGCAGCCGGAGACACACCCGCTGGGCGACACCTATTACAGCCAGGCACCGCTGCGTTTCGGCGATTACGTGGTGAAGCTGTGCATTGCACCGCGTTCGCCGAATCTCACGAAGCTGACCGGCGCGCATGTCGAGGTCAACGGACGGCCCGATGGCCTGCGCGAGGCGGTGCAGGAACACTTCGCAGCGCAGGGAGGCGAGTGGGACGTGCGTGTGCAATTCCTGACCGACCCGGAGACGATGCCCGTCGAGGACGCCTCGGTGCCATGGCCGGAAGAAAAGAGCCCATACATCGACGTGGCGCGTATCGTGCTGGCGCCACAGCCTGCGTGGAACGAGTCACGTCGACAAGCCATCGACGATGGCTTGTCATTCAGCCCGTGGCACGGCATCGCCGCACACCGGCCGCTGGGTTCCGTGATGCGTGCGCGCCGGCTGGCCTATCAGGTGATGGCGAAGTTCCGCGCGCACCACAACAAGGTGGATATCCGCGAACCCCGCGACATCGCAAACCTGTTGTAGGAGCGCGCCTTGCGCGCGACCGGACTGTGCGATGAGCCCCATGGGTTTCGTGAGGACCGGTCGCGCGCAAGGCGCGCTCCTACAGGGGCGTTTACCAGCCCATGTAGTGGCCGCCGTTGATGGCCAGGTTTGAGCCGGTGATCCAGCTGGATTCCTCGGAGGTGAGGAAGGCCACCGCGTGCGCGATTTCATCCGGACGCCCGAGGCGGCCGACAGGAATCTGCGCGACGATCTTGGCGCGAATATCTTCCGGCACGGCCATCACCAGATCCGTGCCCACGTAGCCCGGCGATACGGTATTCACCGTGATACCGAAGCGGGCGTTTTCCTGCGCGAGCGAGATCGTGAAACCATGCACGCCGGCCTTGGCGGCGGCGTAGTTGGCCTGGCCGTACTGGCCCTTTTGACCGTTGATCGAGCTGATCTGAACGATGCGACCCCACTGGCGGGAGCGCATGCCCTCGATGACCGGGCGGGTGACGTTGAAGCAGGCGTTGAGGTTGGTGTTCACCACCTCGGTCCACTGCTGGTAGTCCATCTTGTGGAAGGTGGTGTCGCGGGTGATGCCGGCGTTGTTGATGAGGATCTCGACCGGACCGGCCAGTTCCTCCACGCCGCGGATCATGTCCGCCGCCGAATGGGGGTCGGAAACGTCACCCTTGACCATCACCACGTCGATGCCGTCGCGGATCATGTCCTCGCGCCATGCCGCGGCCCTGGCGTCGTCGCGGTAGTTGGTGGCCACCCGGTGGCCCTGGCGGGCAAGGTAGCGCACGATCGCCGTGCCTATGCCCCCGGTGCCGCCGGTGACCAGCGCCGTGCGTTGCGTGATGCCGTGCTTCATCCCAGCCGTGTCCCGTAATGGAGTGGCCCGCGTGGCGGGCAAACGATTTTTATAACGCCGGTGCCGGGGTAAGACTACTGCGGCGAAGCGCCGCAGGCTGGAATCCGTTCAGCGCCGAGGCCAGCAGGGCCCCGGGACTGTCCCCGGCGTCGCCTGCCGGCATGCCCAGCCATGCCAGGGCCCGTCGGAGGGCGGGCAGCGGATCGGTCGGGTCCACCGGTAGCGACGCGGCCGACTTGGACAGCTTGCGGCCCTCGCCATCCAGTACCAGTGGCAGGTGCAGGTAGCCGGGCGACGTCAAGCCGAGAACGCGTTGCAGATAGATCTGCCGGGCGGTGGATTCCAGCAGGTCGGCTCCGCGCACCACGTGGGTGATGCCCTGGTCGGCGTCGTCCACCACGCAGGCCAGCTGGTAGGCCCACAGGCCCTCGACGCGGCGGATGACGAAGTCACCTGCCACGTCACGCAGGTTTTCCTCCTGAGGGCCCTGGAGTTCATCGGTCCAGCGCAGCGTTTCGTCCGGCACCCGCAGGCGCCAGGCAGGCGGACGTTGCGGATCAGGTGCCGCCACACACCGGCCGTCGCGATGGATACCCCCATGCGGGGCCAGGTCGGCCCGGCTGCACCAGCAGGGGAACACCTCCCCGGCCTCGCGAAGGCGTTCGAAGGCGGTCTCGTAGAGGGCCTGGCGACGGGACTGGTAGACCACCGGCTCATCGGCATGCAGGCCGAAGGCATCGAGGGCGGCGAGGATGCCTGCGGCGGCGCCGGGAACCTCGCGTGGCGGGTCGATGTCTTCCACGCGCAGCAGCCAGTCACCACTGGCATGTCTTGCCACCAGCCAGCTGCCGACGGCGGCCACCAGCGAACCGAAGTGCAGGGCGCCGGTGGGAGAGGGGGCGAAACGCCCGCGATAGCGCGTGCGGGTAGACGGATCCAATGGTGAGACGTTTCTCAGCGCGAGTGGGACGCGAAGCAGACAGTGTAGGACACGGCTTCATTCGCTGAACGGCGCCATACCGGGACGGGCGCGCTTGTGGGTACATCGGGCATTGAATCGTTCAGCCTAAGCCCCGAAAACTGCATCCGGGCGGCGCCACATAGACAGCCGTCGTGAGAGAGAACCCCATGTTCAAACGTATTGCCCTGTTCATCGCGACCAACCTCGCGGTCATCTTCCTCCTCAGCGCGGTCTGTCACCTGCTTGGTATCGACCAGTGGGCTGCCCAGCGCGGCATGGGCCTTGGCGGCCTGATCGTGTTCGCTGCCGTGTTCGGCATGGGCGGCGCGTTCATCTCGCTGGCCATGTCCAAGTGGATGGCGAAGATGTCCACGGGCGCCAAGGTCATCACCACGCCGAGCAACGAAACCGAGCGCTGGCTGCTCGACACCGTGCGCCGCCACGCCGACAAGGCCGGCATCGGCATGCCCGAAGTGGCCGTCTACGACGCGCCGGAAATGAATGCCTTCGCCACGGGCATGACCCGCAACAGCTCGCTGGTGGCTGTCAGCACCGGCCTGCTCCAGCAGATGGACCGCGAGCAGGTCTCGGCGGTGCTGGGCCACGAGATCGGCCACGTCGCCAATGGCGACATGGTCACCCTGACCCTGATCCAGGGCGTGCTCAATACCCTGGTGATCGTGCTGGCCCGCATCGTGGGCCGGGTGATCGACAGCTGGCTGTCCGGCGGTCGCGAGCGCGACGGCGAGGGCGGCATCGGCTACTTCGTCACCGTGATGATCCTGCAGATCATCTTCGGCCTGTTCGCCTCGATGATCGTGATGTGGTTCTCGCGCTGGCGCGAGTTCCGGGCGGACGCGGCCGGCGCCAACCTGGCAGGCCGGGCCTCGATGATCTCGGCCCTGCAGCGCCTGTCCGGCAACCACGGCGACACCACGCTGCCGCAGACCATCCAGGCCTTCGGCATCTCGGGCCAGCTGGCCTCGGGTTTCAAGCGCCTGTTCATGAGCCACCCTCCCATCGAGGAGCGCATCGCGGCGTTGCAGAACGCCCGCTGATCAAAAGGCCGCCCCCGAGGCGGCCTTTTCTTTCCTGTAGGAGCGCGCCTCGCGCGCGACCGGGTGGGCCGCTTCGTTTCAGGTCGCATGGGTCATCCGCTCTCGTTGATCCCGGTCGCGCGCAAGGCGCGCTCCTACAGGGTGCCCCGCTTTTGTCGTGCGCCCGGCGCCCCCATAATCCGGTGTCTGTCCCATCCTGAAGGAACGGCATCGTGAGCCAGGAAACCCGTAAGTTCGAAGCCGAGGTCGCCCAGGTCCTGCACCTGGTGACGCACTCCCTCTACTCGCACAAGGAAATCTTCCTGCGCGAGCTGATCTCCAACGCGTCCGACGCCTGCGACAAACTGCGGTTCGAAGCGCTGGCCGATGCCAGCCTCACCGCCGACGACGCCGACCTGCGCATCCAGATCACCTGGGACCCCGAGGCCCGCACCATCAGCGTGCGCGACAACGGCATCGGCATGACGCGGGACGACGTAGTGGCCAACATCGGCACCATCGCCAGCTCCGGCACCCGCCGCTACCTCGAAGCGCTGTCCGGTGAGCAGAAGGCCGACGCGCGCCTGATCGGCCAGTTCGGCGTGGGCTTCTATTCCGCCTTCGTGGTGGCCGACAAGGTCACCGTGATCACCCGCCGCGCAGGCCAGCCCACCGGGAGCGGCGTGCGCTGGGAAAGCGACGGCAAGGGCGAATACACCCTCGAAGAAACCAACGTCACCGAGCGCGGCACCACCGTGGTGCTGCACCTGAAGGCCGACGAGGACGAATTCCTCAAAGCCTGGCAGCTGCGTTCGCTGGTGAAGAAGTACTCCGACCACGTCGCCTTCCCGATCCGCATGCCCAAGGAAACCGACGGCAAGCCGGACCCGACCGAATGGGAGACGATCAACTCGGCCTCGGCCCTGTGGGCCCGCTCGAAGAGCGAGATCAGCGACGACGAGTACAAGGCCTTCTACAAGGCCCTTGGCCACGATTTCAACGACCCGCTCGCCTGGACGCACAACCGCGTCGAAGGCAGCCAGAGCTTCACCACCCTGCTGTTCGTGCCGGAGCAGCCGCCGTTCGACCTGATGATGGGCGGCCGTGACGAGCGCAAGGGCCTGAAGCTGTACATCAAGCGCGTCTTCATCATGGACGCCGCCGAAGAGCTGCTGCCCAACTACCTGCGCTTCGTGCGCGGCGTGGTGGACGCCGACGACCTGCCGCTCAACGTGAGCCGCGAGATCCTCCAGCAGAACCGCCAGCTGGACAAGATCAAGGGCGCCTGCACGAAGCGCGTGCTCGATCTGCTGGAAAAGCTCTCGCGCGATGAGCCGGAGAAATTCGCCGGTTTCCTGTCGGCCTTCGGCAATACGCTGAAGGAAGGCATCGTCGAGGACGCCTCCAATCGCGAGCGCATCGCCAAGCTGCTGCGTTTCGCGTCCACCAAGGGCGAAGGCGCGGCGAAGACGGTGTCTTTCGACGACTACATCGGTCGTATGGTCGTCGATCAGGATGCCATCTGGTACGTCACCGCCGACAGCTATGCGGCGGCCGCCGGTAGCCCGCAGCTCGAAGCGCTGAAGGCCAAAGGCATCGAAGTGCTGCTCATGTTCGACCGTGTCGACGAGTGGATGCTGGGTTACCTCAACGAATACGAAGGCAAGCGCCTGCGCAACGTCGCCAAGGGCGAGTTCCCGCTCGACGAAGCCGACAAGGCGAAGCAGGAAGCGGCAACCAAGGAAGCCGAACCGCTGCTGGAGCGCGCAAAGACACTGCTGGGTGATCGCGTCGGCGACGTCCGCGTGTCCGCCCGCCTCACCGACTCGCCGTCGTGCCTGGCCCTGGCCGATTACGAGATGGCCCCGCACCTGGCACGCCTGCTGCGCGAAGCCGGCCAGGACGTGCCGGACAGCAAGCCGGTGCTCGAAGTGAATCCGGAGCACGCGCTGGTGAAGCGCCTCGCTGCGGAAACAGACGACGCGAAGGCCGGCGATCTCGCCAGCCTGCTGCTGGAGCAGGCGGAAATCACCGCCGGCGCCCAGCTCGCCGACCCCGCTGCCTTCGTGCAACGCATGAACCGCGTCCTCCTGGGCTAAACGCCTCGACCTGCTTTTGCCGGAGCGCGCCTCGCGCGCGACCGGCCGAAGCAAAACGCGCCGAACGCGCTCTTGCAGGAGCGCGCCTTGCGCGCGACCGGTATCGCGATAAGCAACCTTTTTGCGATACCGGTCGCGCGCAAGCACGCTCCTACAGGAAGTGCTCTGGTATGTTCCGGGGCCATGTCAGCCCTGCTCATCCTCTTCACCTGCCTTGCCCTCGGCATCCTGGCCCGCCGCTACGCCAATCTGCCCGATGGCATCGTGCAGGGCATCAACTGGTGGGTGCTCAACGTCGCCTTGCCGGCGCTGGTACTCGCCCTGGTGCCGCAGGTGCCGCTGGACTCGCACCTGTGGTTTCCCGTGGCGGCGATGTACGTCACCTTTTTCGGCGCATGGGCCGTCTTCGCATCACTGGGCCGCGCCTTCGGCTGGTCACGG
Organism: Luteibacter anthropi; assembly: GCF_023699965.1. Lineage (NCBI taxonomy): Bacteria > Pseudomonadati > Pseudomonadota > Gammaproteobacteria > Lysobacterales > Rhodanobacteraceae > Luteibacter > Luteibacter anthropi. The sequence goes on along the minus strand of NZ_CP077072.1, from coordinate 220,391 downwards.
CACCGCATCGGCTGCCTGATCCTCGTCTGCGGACTGGGCAACACCTCGTTCATGGGCTATCCGATGATGGAAGCCATGCACGGCAAGGCCGGCCTCTCCATTGCCGTCATCGCCGACCAGCTCGGCTGTTTCCCGCTGCTCGCATCGGCCGGTATCGTGGTGGCCTCGCTTTACTCGGGCAGGGCGACCTCGGCGACGGCCATCGTGCGCCGCGTATTCACCTTTCCTGCCTTCCTGGCCTTGCTGGTGGGCATCCTCGTCGGCGTGGCAGGCGGTTGGCCGGTCGCCGTGGACAAGGTACTGATGCAGCTCGGCCAGACGCTGACGCCGCTGGCGCTGTTCTCGGTGGGTCTCCAGTTCCGCCTGCATCTGCAACGCGAGCAGGTCGGAGCGCTCGTTGCCGGACTCGGCTGGAAGATGCTGCTGGCACCGCTGCTCATGCTGGGCATCGGACTTGCCGCCGGTGTCGGTGGCCTCACGCTGACGGTGGGCGTGCTCCAGGCCGCCATGGCACCGATGATCTCGGCGGCCATCCTTGCCGACCAGCATGGCCTCGAACCGCGGCTGGCCAATACCGTGCTTGGTGCGGGCATCCTCCTTTCGTTGCTGACGATTTCCCTGGGCAATGCGCTCCTGCCGGCCTGACGCTTGGGATCGGGCGCCAACGGCCTCACACTTCCCCGCATGACCGAACACACGACCAATGCCGGCGTACGCGCCGATGTGTGGCTCTGGGCCGCACGCTTTTTCAAGACCCGCAGCCTCGCGAAGGAGGCCATCGACGGCGGCAAGGTGGAGCTCAATGACGCTACCTGCAAGCCGGCCAAGACCGTGCAGATCGGCGACACCTTGAAGGTCACCCGGGGCGAGGAGCGCCTGACCTGTGTCGTGGCGGCACTGTCCACCAAGCGTGGGCCGGCGCCCGAGGCGCGCAAGCTGTATGAGGAAACCGCGGCCAGCATCGCGGAGCGCGAGCGCCAGCGGGAGGACCGGCGTCTTACCGGTGGGGCGTTGCTGCGGCCGGATTCGCGGCCAGACAAGCGGTCGCGGCGGTTGATCCAGGATTTGAAGAAGCAGCTTTAGGTGGTGGGCCTGGATTGTTGGTTGGCGTCGGATGGCTTGCGCAGAAGCGGCAGGTGGCGAGATAGCGCAGAGATGGGTGGTTTGGGGCGGGATTGGCGTTGATGGCTGGCCGGTCGCGCGCGAGGCGCGCTCCTACGAGGGGGTGCGATGTCAATCGTTTCGTGTTACTTGTGCACGGTGCGCTGGTCACCCGGGGAGTGAACGCCCGGGTTGTTTTCGTTTTGTTGCCCGAGCGCAGGCCGGGTGCAGCAGGAGATGCAGGTGGGGAAGGAACGGATCGACTATATCGAGCTCAATGTCGCCGACACGGGGCGCAGCAAGCAGTTCTACGGCGACGCGTTTGGCTGGAAGTTCACGGATTACGGTCCGCACTACACCGAGTTTGACGATGGCCGGATGAAGGGTGGTTTTGCCGCGGGTTCACAGGTGGTCACCGGTGGGCCGTTGGTGATTCTTTATGCCGAGCATCTGGAAAAGACCCTGGAGCAGGTCACGAGTGCCGGGGGCAGCATCGCCAAGCCGATCTTCGAGTTTCCGGGCGGGAGGCGCTTTCACTTCCGCGATCCGGACGGCCATGAGCTGGCCGTATGGTCCGATAAACCGAACCCCCTGTAGGAGCGCGCCTTGCGCGCGACCCGGGGGCAACGGCAGATCCGGTCGCGCGCGAGGCGCGCTCCTACATGAGGCTTTAAAAAAGCCGTCCCCCGAAACATCCGGCCCGGGCTGCTGACTCGGGCGGATGCGGGGGACGTCACGAGGCCGAAGATGGAGAGTCATGAGGCCTGGTGAAACGAACGCGCCACAGGGAGCGACAGCGCGATTGAACCCAACGAAAAACAGGTGGAACGACGCCACTATAGAAAGGCATCGCCCCACAGTGAATTCGATTGTTCAGATCGTTTCGATAGATAGCCTCAATGAATTAGCGCAGCATCTTGCGCAGCTTGTAGAGCTGCTCCAGGGCATCGCGCGGGCTCAGGTCGTCCGGGTCGATGGAGCGCAGCGCTTCTTCCACGGGTGAGGGCAGGGACGGCGCGAACAGCCCCATCTGCGGCGTAGTGGCCGCAGGCGGCGCAGCTACCGCCGCCGTGACTTCATGGCCCTGTTCCAGTGCAGCGAGGTAGCGCCGTGCATCGGCGATCACCGTCTTCGGCAGGCCGGCGAGTGCCGCCACCTGCAAGCCGAAACTACGGTTGGCCGGGCCGTCCTTCACCGTGTGCATGAAGACCAGCTGTTCGCCGTACTCCACGGCATCCAGATGCACGTTGGCGATGGTGCGGAATTCGCCCGCCAGCTCCGTCAGCTCGAAGTAGTGCGTGGCGAACAAAGTGAAGGCACAGCTGGTGGCCGCCAGATGCACGGCGGCGGCACGCGCCAGCGAGAGGCCGTCGTAGGTGCTGGTGCCGCGACCCACCTCGTCCATGAGCACCAGGCTGCAATCGGTGGCGTTGTGCAGGATGTTGGCCGTCTCGCTCATCTCGACCATGAAGGTCGACTGGCCGCGCGAGAGGTCGTCGCCCGCGCCGATGCGGGTGAAAATGCGGTCGATCGGGCCGATGGTGGCCGCCGATGCAGGCACGTAGCTGCCCACGTGCGCCAGCAGCACGATCAGCGCGTTCTGGCGCATGTAGGTGGACTTACCGCCCATGTTCGGACCGGTGATCACCAGCATGCGACGACCGCGATCCAGCACCAGATCGTTCGGCTCGAAGGGTTCGTCGCGCACCTTTTCCACCACGGGGTGGCGACCGCGATCGATGTGGATGCCTGGCACGTCGGTGAGTTCGGGGGCGGCCCAGTCCAGCGTCTCGGCACGCTCGGCCAGGTTGGCGAGCACATCGAGCTCGGCAATGGCCGAGGCGGCGACCTTGAGTTCCGAAAGACGCTCGATGAGCTTGTCGAGCAGTAGTTCGTAAAGAGCCCGCTCGCGCATGAGCGAGCGTTCCTTTGCCGACAGCACCTTGTCTTCGAACTGCTTCAGTTCTTCGGTGATGTAGCGCTCGGCGTTCTTCGTGGTCTGCCGGCGCGTGTAGTGCTGCGGTGCCTTGTCGGCCTGCGCCTTGGTGATCTCGATGTAGTAGCCGTGCACGCGGTTGTAGCCCACCTTGAGGGTGGGAATACCGCTGGCCGCCTTCTCGCGTTCTTCCATGTCGACCAGGAACTGGTCGGCATTGGTGGACAGGCGACGCAGTTCGTCGAGGTCTTCGTCGTAGCCTTCGGCAAGCACGCCACCATCGCGCAGCAGCACGGGGGGTGCCTCGACGATGGCTCGGGCGAGCAGGGCGGCGGTATCGGCGTGGTCGCCGATTCGCTGCACGAGGCCATGCAGCAGCGGGCTGTCCAGGCCGGCGATTTCATCGCGCAGTTCGGGAGCGGCGGCAAGGCCGTCGCGCAGCGTGGAAAGGTCACGCGGACGCGCCGAACGCAGCGCGACGCGCGCCAGGATGCGTTCGAGATCGCCCACGCCACGCAGGCGCTCACGCAGGCTGCCATGGCGACGCTGGTCGATGAGGCTGCCGATGGCCTGGTGACGGCCGCGCAGTACGGCACGATCGCGCAGCGGGCGATTGAGCCAGCGACGCAGCAGGCGCGCGCCCATCGGCGTCACCGTTTCGTCGAGCACGCCGAGCAAGGTGTTGTCGACATTGCCGCTCTGGTGCGCGTCGATTTCCAGGTTGCGCCGCGTGGCGGCGTCCATCGCGATGGTTTCGCTCGCGTTCTCCACGGCCAGGCCGGTGAGATGCGGCAGCGCGCTCTTCTGGGTTTCCTCGACATAGCCGAGCAGGCAGCCGGCGGCCGCCACGGCCAGCGGCAGGCCTTCCACGCCGAAGCCGAGCAGGTCGCGCGTACGGAAGAAACGGCACAGCTCGCGCGTGGCGGCATCGCCATCGAAATGCCAGGGCTGGCGCTTGCGCACGCCGGGCAGCGTGCTGACCAGCTTCGGCCATGCCACGTCCTCGCTGACCAGGGTCTCTGCCGGCTGCAGGCGCGCCAGTTCGGCGGCGAGGCCCTCGGGTGAGTTCACTTCGGTCAGCAGGAAACGGCCGGTGGAGAGATCCACCCAGGCCAGGCCATAGCCCTTCGGACCGGCGGCGATGGAGAGCAGCAGGTTGTCCCTGCGCTCTTCCATCAGGGCGGCATCGGTGACCGTACCCGGCGTGACGATGCGCACGACCTCGCGCTTCACCGGCCCCTTCGAGGTGGCCGGATCACCGATCTGCTCGCACAGGGCTACCGACTCGCCCAGCTTCACCAGCCGCGCCAGATAGCCTTCCACCGCGTGGTAGGGCACACCTGCCATGGGAATCGGCGCGCCGGCCGACTGCCCACGCTGGGTCAGGGTGATATCGAGCAGTCGCGCCGCCTTGCGTGCGTCGTCGTAGAACAGCTCGTAGAAGTCGCCCATCCGGAAGAACAACAGGATGTCCGGATGTTCCGCCTTCGCAGCCAGGTACTGGCGCATGAACGGGGTATGCCCCGCGGCGGCCGAGATGTCTTCAGCTAAAGCCATGATTTTCCAAAAAATGCGACATAAGGCGTGCCGCCCATGGCACGCCGGCCGACCATGATACCGCCCGCACCCCCTGTAGGAGCGCGCCTCGCGCGCGACCCGGCCCAGCGCGTCCGGCCCGGCACGCGCCCCGTCGCTTCATCCTTGATAGCCGGAAGCCAGCCGGGCCATCAACAAGTCACCCACTCGGCAGCGTCCAGGGCCCGGCCAAGGGCAGGAATTTCTTGCGAACCAATGCACGTTTCTGGCAATCGCACATGCAACATCGGCAGCTGCCCAGCGGCAACACTATATTGCGATCTCGGCATCACCCACCGTCCCACAGCGCCCACAAGGAAACCGGATGACCCTGCGCAAAGAATGGATTGCCGCCCTGGCACTGACGGCTCTGGCCGGTCCCGCGCTGGCCCAGTCGTTACAGCCTGACACCCAGGAATACAAAATCAGCGATTCCAGCCAGACCTTCGTGCTGACGCCGGGATCGAAGCTTTACGAGCAGTGGGCGGCCTGGATCAAGCACCAGCAGGCAACCACCAGGAAAGCAGATGGCACGCCATGGGGGACGGAGGCAGGTCAGATCTCGATCACGATGACCACCTCGTCGGCAGACGCGAAGCAGGCCATGGCGGCTCAAGCCGGTGTGCCGCAGGACAAGGGTCCGCCAGTGCGATTGCCGCTATCAGGGGAGGAGGGCCAGATCATCGAGCTGATAGACCAGAGCCCAGCGGTTTTCCAGCAGTGGATCTACGAGTGGCATGGAAAGGCGGGTAGTGCCGGCGGCTGGTCCGAGAAGTCCTATGCTGCCCGTGCATGCGCAGTCAGCGACGACACCGGCAAGCTTTGCCCCAGCCCTCCGAAGTGATGCGTCAGCGGGCATTGGTACATTCATCTGCCCTGAACTTGGGCCTGCCCTGATAGCCATGCCAGGCCTAGAGTGTGCGCATCGTTTCCCAGGCGCACCCTCATGAACCACCCATCATCCACCACCATCCTGGTCGCTGGCGCCACGGGCGTCATCGGCCGTCGTCTGGTGCCTGAGCTTGTGTCGGCCGGCTACAGGGTCTTCGGCCTCACCCGCGACCCGGCCAGAACCTGCGGACTTCTCGACGCCGGCGCTGTGCCACTGGTGGTCGACGTGTTCGATGCGTCGCGGTTGCAGCAGGCGGTAGTGGCGGCGCGACCGGATATCGTCGTTCATCAGCTCACCGACCTGCCGCGCAGTCTTGATCCGTCCCGCATGGAAGAGGGTGTCCAGCGCAATGCGCGCATACGTCGCGAAGGCACCGCCAACCTGGTGCAGGCAGCGAAGGCGGCCGGTGTTCGCCGGATCGTGGCACAGAGCATCGCCTGGGCCTATGCAAGCGGACCGGAGCGATTCGTCGAAAGCGATGCACTGGATGTGGCAGCCAATGGCCTGCGTGCCATCAGCGTCGGTGGTGTCGTCGCGCTGGAAGCAGCCGTGCTGGATGCAGACGGGATCGATGGGCTCGTGCTGAGATACGGTCAGCTGTGGGGCGATGGCACTGGAGCGGATACCTCCGAGGGCAAGGACATGCCCCTGCATGTAGACGGCGCGGTGAGTGCCGCCCTGCGAGCGGTCGGGCACGGTCAGCCGGGCGTCTACAACATCGCCGACGACGAGCGCCGCCTCGACCTGAGTCGCGCCCGGCAGGTGCTGGGCTGGTCGCCGACGTCCGGCGTGACCGCGTAGGGAATGAGTCATGGCGGTCCTGTCCACCTCGCTTCGCCATCCAGCCCGGCGATCAATGCTCGTGCTGCTCGTCGCTACCGGTGCCATGGGGCTGATAGCGGCGTTCTCCATCGACAGGGTTCCTTCCATGCCTGCCTGGACCGATGCCCTCTGCGGCGGCGTCACCCGGATGTTCACCACACCGTTCGCAGGCACCGATGCGCGCCCACAAACGACGGTAAAGCCGCTCTCCTGCCAACGGTTGCCACACCTACCAGGAAAGGCGATTACAACGGCACTTGTCTACTTTCCGCCAGGTGCGTACACCCCCGCACACCGTCATCCGGGATCCGTCACCGCCGTGGTGCTGAAGGGGCTTATCCGCTCGCAACTCCAGGGCACGCCAGCCAAGAATTATGCAGCCACGCAGACATGGTTTGAACCGCCCGGCGCGCTTCACTTGTTTGCCGAAAATCCCAGCCTGACGGAAGACGCAGAGCTGCTTGCCACCTTCGTGGCGGATGAGAACTGCGGACCGCTGACGGTTCCCGAGCCTGTTGCTCGGTAGAAACTCGTCCTTTGTACGCGGGATATGAATGCACGTTCAGGATGGCGACTTCGGGAATGTCTGCACGTTTTCGTGATGCCCGTCTCTGCTATCCTCCGAGCGTAGATCAGGATGACGATCACAGGAGTTCCATCATTTCTCGGACGAAAGCGCGGGGCGCCTACTGGAGCCCTTATTGTGTTGCGCGCGCATCGGACATCATGGCCGATGACAGTCTTTCTGGAGCTAGGCCCAATAAAAGGCCGATACCACGGTTGCCTCAATAGCTGCATCGGCGACGAGTACACCTGCCAGGAGACGTATAGCGCGGCAGTCCGCACGGTTTTCCAGGCGTTACCTTGATAACCTCGCGCAGGAAATGAGTGACCCAATCACAGGAGTTGCAATGTTTTTCAGGCAGAAGGACATATCCAGGGTGCTGTGCGCCGCATTGGCCGTAGCGATGTCGCATGCAGCCGTCGCGCAGGCCAGCGATTACGATGCGCAGGACGCCCGGCTCAACGCGGCCTACAAGAAACTCTCGCAAGGGCTCGATGACGCGAATCGCAAGGCCCTGCGCGACGAGGAGCGTCAATGGATCCTCGGACGCGACAAGGCCTGTGGCGCCACTGCCGGCCAGGTGCTCAAGAATGCGTGTACGACGGCCAGCACCCGCACTCGTGCAGATGAACTCGAACGACGCGCCGGTAGTGCGGCTTCTGCCGGCAAGCCGTCGGCCGACACGGCGATAAGCGGTGACTGGGGTTATCGCACCGACTGCGATTTCGGTCACTACGTCAATGTCACCGTGACCAAAGCGAGCCCCGATGCGGAAGGAAAATGGGGCGATGGCACCCGTAATGACGGCAGCCAGGGGCTTTTGAAGGGGCAGTGGCGCGACGGCAAGCTCTATGTGCGTTTCTGTTCCGACGACGGGGAGCAGGGCGACTACCCGGCCTGTCCGGCCTACAGCGAAGAAGTTGCTTATTTCACGCCACAGGGCAGGCAGCTCGTGTGGTTCCAGCGTTCAGGAGAAACCTATGACAGGTATGTCGCCCTCGATCGCGTTCCCAAGGGCGGAAAGGCTCCGCTCGACACCCATTGCAAAGGTGGCGATCGCTAACCCTCAGTAGCAGGTAAACCAGGAGTTGGACCATGGCAGGATTGACTGACAATGAGCTTCGCGCGCTGTCGTACTTCGCGATAGGCGTGAGCTCCGAAGGCGGCGATGTCGCCTACCGGCTTAGTTTCGCCGGCAACATCCGCAACGATGCCCACGGCAATCCCGTGATGCATCCCGCGGGCAACAGTGGCTATTCCATCGGCACGCTACAGACTGACCTCGGCCAGCGACCGGCTGTGGCCACCGAGCTGACCGACGCGTACCAGAACTGGGCGCGCATGGCTCATCCGGACTGGGTACTCTCCGATGCGCAACGCACGCATACCATCGCCGACCTCAGGCGTACCGGGCACCAGATCAACGACCAGCACGGCCGGCCTCTCGACGCCACGGTGAAGTCGCATCTCGACGCTTTCATGGCCAGCGAGGCTGGCATGAACTTCGTCCACCAGCACGATATGGCCCAGGTCGACAAGTTGATGACGAATGTCATCGGCCCGCTGCAGAAGACGGATCTGTACAAGCATGCTTCGGAACAGGAGCAGGCCCAGCTCGCCACCATCACGGCCAAGCTCTACAACCAGAGCGAAAAGTACGGCAAGGATGTGCTTGGCCAGATCGAGCGCGGTGAGCTTCATAGCGTGAAAGAAGTGAGCAGCGCGCTCAATGGCTACCCCGACTATGTCACCGCGGGCCGCGACCACGCGCTGGCCGGCACGGCGTTGTTCAACGACCTGCGGGCCGCAGGTGCGAATAACCCGATGCATGCGGCGTGGCAGGATGTGGCGGCGAATCCGGGAGTCAATCCGACGCGCCTGGGCGCAGACCCCACGCATCCCCATCTTCCTCACGAATATGCGGTGATCAAGGATGCCTTCGTCGATCCGCATCATTCGCGATCGATGGTGCAGGCCCTGGAGCAGGGCGGTTCATACGCGAACACCCAGAACAACCGTGGATATCTGTCAGAAGGCCGCGATATGGTGGTCTGGGACAGGGCGGGTCATGGCCATGCCCTGGTCAACGGCCAGTGGAGCGACGTCAACAGCAGGGACATCTCGCTGCACAAGAATGCCGACAAGACACTGGACGTCAACGTGCATCGCGATGGCGCGGACCAGCGGCTGCTTCATGTAACCCATCCGGGTAATCACGTACGCGTCCAGCCGGCCCACGCTTCTCCGGGAGTGGCATCAGGGGATCACATCCAGCGCGCGGGTACCCTCCGCGAGCATGATCACGCGCCGCCGGTAAAGGATCTCCAGCAGCAGCTGGCGAATCTCGGTTACAAGGGAGGCGACGGCAAGCTCATTCACCCGGACGGCGACTTCGGCAAGAACACCCGGGTGGCTCTGGAAGCCTTCCAGAAAGACCATGGCCTGACATCCGATGGTATCGCTGGCGCAAAGACGATGGACGCCTTGCGCAGCGCCAATCGCGTGGCAGCGCCGGGGCTTGCAGACAAGACCCATCCGGGCAATGCCATGTACGAGCAGGCATTGAAGGAAGTTGCCAACCTCGACGCGAAGCTTGGCAGGGCATCGGATCATGCCAGTAGCAATCTTGCGGGCGTGGTTGCCATCGCGGCGCACGAGAAAGGGCTGACCCGTGTCGATAGCGTGGTGCTGAGCGACGACGGCAAGCGCGCTTATGCGGTGCAGGGTGATCTCAACTCCCCGCACAAGCAGATCGCCGAGGTCGATGTCTCGAAGGCCGTCGGCCAGCCGCTGGAGCAGAGCAGCCAGCAATGGCAGCCGGCGGCGCAGCAGCAGGATGCTTCGCAGCAGCAGCAACAACAGCAGCAGGGTCAGATGCAGCGTTAATCCCGCCAGGGCGTCGCTCGTATCATCGCGGATACGATCCGCTCCCACCCCTTCGGTAGTGAATCTCCCACTCCTTCGGCAGGAAGTTCTCTACCGAAGGGGTGGGAGCGGACCATGTCGGCGATAACGCTTCTTCAGAAGCGGCCTGCTGTCACACCGTGAGCTGCGGCACCTTCACCTTGTCCATCAGGCGCGAGGTGAAGTACTTGTCCTGGTAGTAGCGGATCTTCTCGCACATCACCGGATGCGGAATGCCTTCATAGAAGAACACTTCCTTTTCCATGCCAAGGGCCTTCAGTTCCTGGGGAAGCATGAGTGCGCGCTTCTCCTCGGAATGGCTGCGGCTCACGTCGCCCTTCTTGCTCTTGGTGATGTTCTCCCGGCGCACGGTCGTATACCCGAGCATCTCGGAATAATCGTTCGCATCCTGCTGTTCGCGGGGGGCATAGACGATCTGTAAAGCATGGTTGGTGATGACCGTGCGCGATACGTCCTTGCCGTATACCGCATCGAGCTGCGCCATGCTCTGGATGATGGGCAGCAGGCGGATGTTATAGCCAGCCATGTACGACACGGCAGAAGCGATGATCTCCACCTTGCCGATCGACGTGAACTCATCCATCAACAGCAGGCACTGGTGCTTCAGCTCCGGATTGTTCTGCGGAAGCTCCTTGGTGTTGAGGTTGATGAGCTGGCTGAAGAACAGGTTGACGATCAGGCGGCTTTCGGCCAGCTTGTTCGGCTGGATGCCGATGTAGATCGTCATGCGCTTCTTGCGCACGTCGGTGAGCTGGAAGTCATCGTCGCTGGTGGCGGCATCCAGTACCGGGTTGATCCACGCGTTCAGCGGCTCCTTGAAGGTGCCCAGGATGGACGCGAAGGTTTCGGCGGCCTGTGACAGCATGTTGGCGAAGGCCGACTTGGCATTGCCGCTCAGGAAGGGCTCCTTCGACAGGCGCGTATACAGCTCACGAAGATCGGTGCCGTCGCCTGAAGACAGGCGATAGATCATGCCCAGCGTGGGCTTGCTGCGCAGGATCATGGGCAGCCCGTTCTTCTCGTCGTGCTCCCACTTCTCGCACAGGTACAGCGAGAAGGCCATGAAGGCATTGCGCGCCTGGCTGACCCAGAACTTCTGGTCGTCCGAGCCATCCGGATAAAGCATGGAAGAAATGCTCATCAGGTCGGATACACGGAATGCGGGATCCTTCGAGACGTAGCTCAGGGGATTCCAGCGATGCGTGCGGCGATCTTCGGCGAAGGGGTTGAACAGGTAGATCTCCTGCCCCTGGCTGGCGCGCCAGCCGCTGGTGAGGTCGAAGTTCTCCTGCTTGATATCGAGTACGACCACCGATTCCTGGTAGTCGAGCAAGTTCGGGATAACCACGCCCACACCCTTGCCCGAGCGGGTGGGGGCCGCGAGGATCACGAACTGCTGGCCGGGAAGGCGCACCAGATCGCCCTTGAACTTGCCGACGAGGATGCCGTTGGGTGCCTCGGAGAGCATCTTCTGCTTGCGCAGGTCGCCGGTGGTGGCGAAGCGGGCATCGCCATGCATCGACTGCTTGCGCTTGCGGAAGATGAAGTAGGCAACGACCGCCCAGATCAGCAGCGGAATCAGGAATCCGACAGCGCCGGCGACCTTGATCTTCCACGCAAAGGGCTGCACCTGGGGCAGATCGAGCGCCTGCAGATAGCCGATGTAGGTGTTCCACTGCACCGGCACATCACCTCGGCCGATGGACAGCAGGCTGAAATAGCCTGCCAGGTATTCGCCTGCCACAAGGGCGGCCAGAAAGAGGCCGGCCGCCCAGTATCCCCTGGTTTTACTCATGATCTGATCTACCTTTCCGATGGTTCGTCACAGTCCTGGCGCTGGGTTGTCGCGGCCGGGTACGTGTTGTTGGTTGGCCTGCATGGCAAGCGCCTGCTCATGTTGCTTCGCTGCCTGGTGCCAGGCATCACTGCTAGCGGCGACCGGGGTGGCCACGGCCTGCCGGGTATCCACCTCGGCCACGCGTTTCAGCGGTGAATCCAGCGATCCCTGCACCGCGTAGGTGCGGGAAGCATCCGCGCTCATCACTGCCCGGTCGATGCGGTCCAGCCCCTCGCGCCTCGCCGTAACGGCCAGCACGCCAGCGAGATTATCGCTGGAACCGTCGGGCTTGCGCTGGTGCGCCGCATCCAGTTCATGCACGGCCTTCTGTGCTTGCCGGAACATGGCGTGGTCCGGATGCGCCTCGTGGTTGAGGGGAGCGGCTGGCTTGTCGTGCTCGAACCATTCCTTGGGGTGGGTAAGGGTGTGCCAGGCGCCGGAGGCCTTTTCCTCGATGGCATGAATGCCTTCGCCGATCTCGTGCGCCACGTGTCCGACGCCCTCCTTGAGATGTTCGAAACCTTCCCGGGCCTCGTGGACTACGTGCTCCACCCCATGCTCCACGGCCGTGACGCCTTCGGCCAGGGTCTGCATGGCTTTGTGCTCGATGGCGTCCTTGATGTCACCCAGGGTCTTGGGAATCTGCCAGGGAGCGGAGATGCCCTTGCGGATATCCATGACATCGTCGCGATAGCGGTCGACCATGCCCTCATGGGCACGATAGCGGACCTGGCTTTCCTCGCTGATGATGGAGTGACCCAGCAGCTTGCTGCCGGGCACGAAATTGTCGATGGCGTGTGCGCTGAAATCGGTGGCTTTCAGGGGATTGCGCAGCGAGAACAGGCCGCTGTCGTCCCGGTAGCCGGCCTTCGCCAGGGTGTCGATATCCTGCTGGGCCGCATAGACGCGTACCTCGCCGAAGTGAGCGCTGGCCGCGCTCACGAGATCGCCGGCGCGCACATGGTCGATGACCTGGTTGCCGCCCTCAGGAATGCCCTGGCGAAGTCCAGCCGCACCATAGGCGTTGAAGGTCTCGCCATGCAGGCCGAATTTCGCGGCACTGATTTCGGCCAGCGTGCCGCCAAGAGAGTGGCCGGTGACGGTGATCTCCGGCGGTTTGCGATCCTCGTCCGCAGCGGCCTTGTTGACCTTGTCCATGACCCGTTTCGTGAAGGCGAGGGCGTCGCCGCTCTGCAGGTTGATGCCGGTGAGCACCATTCCTGCATCGACACCACCGTCGCGTACAGGCTGCCGGTCGAACTCGGTGCCGCGGAAGGCGACGATCACCTGCTGGGGCTGGACATCTTCACGTACGTAGGCCTGGGCCTGGAAGCCGGTGATCGGATCGTCGGCCGCGTCGATGACACGGTAGGTGATGCCGTCGAGCTCGACGGTCTTGTTGATGGCGGTGTCGTGATAGACGTCCTGCGAGAGCAGGGCGTAATCCGTCGACCGCGGGCTCACGGCAGCCGCTCCGTCGCATGCAGGCGGATGGAGAACGTGGCGTGCGGATCGTTGAAGGCGCTGGCTTCATTGGCGCCGGTGTCGATGCGCTCGTCGTCGGCACGCTGGTAGGACTTGTGGGAGAAGTACTTCACGACCTCGCGCTTGCCAAGGATGTCGTCCTTGTAGATCGCGGGGCTGAAGTTGACCTGCCGGTGATGGAAATCGGCCGTGGCACCGACCACGGCCCAGTGGCAAACGCCATGGCCGAAGTAGTCCTCGTCCTGGATGCGGTCGATGAATATCTCGCCGCGAAATTCGTTGTCGCTCGTACGCGTGAATTCGACCGGAATCCGTTTCTCCGGCACCACCGTGGCGCCCATGACCGGTGTCATGGGTACGCAGGCCGGGTTGTCCACGCGGTAGTCCACGTGGCCGTCGATACGATCGAACTGCCCCGGCGCGCCATCAACCTTTACGGTGATCTCGTAACGCATGCGCGGCGCGGGATTGAGTTTGACTTCAGGCTGGTTCATGGCTTCACCGTAGGATGGGACGGTCAGGAAGAGGGACAGGGTGGTCAATGAACAGGTGAGGTAGCATCGCAGGGTCATCAATGCAGGCTCCTTCCGGGGGATGGCACAGCTTGATCCTGGGCAGCCTGCTGGCTGCGCTCCATGGCCTGGGCAAGCTCCGCCTGCTGTCGTTGTGCGGATGCTTGCGTCCATTCCTTGCTGCTCTGCTCGATGGACGCGGAGATTCCCAGTTCGGTCTGGACCTGGGCGATTTTCTTGAAGGGCGAGGACAACTCACCTTGTACGGCATACGCCCGGCTGGCGTCATCACTGAGCAGAACGTGGTCGATACGGTCCATGCCCTGGCGTTGGGCGGCCACGGCGAGGGAGCCTGCCAGGTTGGTGCTGAGCTTGTCGGGGGTGCGGCCCTGTTCGGCGTCCAGACGCTGGGTGCCTTCGAGGGCTTGTTTGAAAAGAGTGTTCCCGGGATGGAATGGATCATCAATACGTTGTTGATGTAGAAGCTTGTCGAGTTCCGGAGATCCGGTGGCAGATCCGCGCAACCTCTCGGCTGCGGAAGTTTCCATCATTGAGCTGATGGCAACATCACTCCCGAATTTGCCTGCGGCCATGCCCGCATGAGCAGTTGCACGTGCTCCTGCGGCGATCGCAATGGCACCGTGTTCCGCAGCATGCCCTACTTCGGTGGCAGCCCTTCGTCCGGCGACGGCCGCGATGGTCGCGCCTTTTTCAACGCCATCGGATACAGACTTTTTGGTTTCCCAGGCCACGGAAGCGTGATGTCGGATTTCCTCGACGTCAGATCGGAAGTGGTCCACGAGGGCACGATTGTTTACATACCTAGATTCATTCTCTGGACTGATGATGGTTTCTTGGGTATTGGCGCTTGGTATGAAGTTATCGATCGCATGCGATTCCATGTTGATCGCGTTAACTGTGCGAAGGATGGCATGGCTTCCTTCTGGCTTGTATCCGGCTTTGCGCAGGATCTCGATATCTTGCGTCGAGGCATATATACGAACTTCACCATAATGAGTGCTTGCCGCACCCACGAGATCAGTCGCACGAACATGATTGATGACGGACTGGTTACCATGTGGGCGATCACGGTAAAGGCCCGCTGCGCCGTAAGCATTGAACGTCTGTCCCGGAAGGCCGGATTCAGATGCGTTGATTTCTGCTAGTGTGCCGCCAAGGGAGTGGCCTGTTACCGATAATTCATTGCTCTGACCCTTAGCTTCACCTCGCTGTTTTGTCATTTCGATCACTTCATGAGTGAACTTCCGAGAATCGGCCTCCTGACCGTTGAGGCCGGTAAAGATCATGCCTACATCCACTAGCCCATCGCGTAGAGCATCCCGATCCGGTTCGGTTCCGCGATATGCGATAACGACTTTGTGCTCGTTTGCTTCCTCATAAGCCGTAGCTTGAAATCCCGTGTTTAAATTGTTGGCTTTGGCGAGGGCCCGGTAGGTATGGCTACCAAGTTTTACCAGCTCCCCTACCTCCCGATTCCTATAAGCGTCTTGGGCTAGAAGGGCATAATCAGTTGCGGTGAGAGTCATATGGACATCCTCTCTATCCGAACGGTTGCGTCGAACGTTGCCTGGGGGTCAGGTAGGTCGCTCGGTGTGCGAGATGCCGAAATATCGATGGAATATTCGCTCTTTTCGAATGCACGCAAAGGGAAGTAGACCTTGGTGATATGGCCGTCGGCGAGATCATCGGAATATGTCGTTGTCGAGAACGTGAGTTGGTTGACACGAAATCTGACGACAATGCCAACGAACTTCCATCGGCAGATGCCGAGCCCGTAGTAATCCTCATCAACCAATTCGTCTTTTGCAAATTTAACCGTGACTTCCTTATCGGAGATTTTCTCAACAGGGATGGATATGGCTCCGGATGGAGATCTCCGCGCACCAGAAAACTTGTTGCGAGGGAGGCAGCTTTCATCATCTATTTCGTAGCTAGCCAGCGCGTCGATGACATCGAAAGGGCGCGGTAGTTTGTCGAATGCTATATGAACCATGTATTGAGACGAAGGATTCGGATTGAACTGGACTTTCGGTTCTTCCATGTTTCCACCACATGAGGCAAGTGAGAGAAACAGGCCGGGGACGGCGACCTGTGCGAATCGCTTGGTGAGCTGTCTCAGCTTCGCCAGGCGGGGCGCGTCAGGGGCGTAACGCGTGAATCGTTCGGCGCACGATGCGGGTGACGGTTGCACACGATCGTGCGCTAGCGGAGCTGGCGCAATGAGGGTGGCGAGCGGAATTCCGTCGTGTGCCATGGGTGTCATTTCCTTTTGGTGTGGCTTATCGCTGCTGCTGTTGCTGCATCTGTTGCTGTTGTTGTGACTTCCGCAACTGCTGGGTGGTCTGTCTCAGTTCGCAGCATGGTTCCGGCTTTCCTTGTTTTAGTTCCCATAATGCGTCATAACGTCTTCCATTCCTTGCCGATGCTGAGTCCGGTAAGTATTGATCTTGGTGCGATCTTTAGCGTGTCAATGCTGAGTGGGTACCATATCCCGCTCCCCTCCTTTGCTGTCCCATGCGCCAGCTTGCTTTCCATAGCGGCAGACATCCTGATACTGGGCTAATGATGCGTAGTCGTCGGCATCCCACGGCTTTCCCTCTGGGTCTTCTGGTTCACACCATGGTGCATTCACCCATGCGCTGCCACCTGTATAGGGAGGTATGGGCCACCAGCAACGGTCTCCTTTTGTTTTTGGGTTTTGACCTTCGGTGCAAAAAAGAAACGGGTCCGAGCTTCGATAAGTAAGTGTTGGATTTTGGGCGTAGGCGTTTCCTACACTGATTGCGGCTAGCAGTAATATCCGAAATTTCATGTTCGTTTCTTCCAGTTCGGTGGAGTTGGTGGTGCTTCAACCATGGTGGATCGAGTGCTTGATTCGTGACATGGATGCCCTGTCTTTACGATGTGATTTGGTGATACAAATCTTTATGGATAGGTGGCTGTTGGTCTTCTTCACCTGAGCACCTTGCATGATGTGGCTTATTCTTTGCGAATAAGGATGACTCTCTGATCGTCGCCTCTATCGAGAATGCCGTTTTCGGGTTCTTGATGCTTAGGTGAGCGGTGCTGCCGTTATCAACAAAGTGAGAGGTGAGGTTTTCGTGGATTTTTTTCGAGAAATAGCGTTTCGATGACTGAGAAATCTTGTCGCTTTCGCTGATGACATGAATGGTATAAGGGATCCTTCTCTTTGTAGTCAGTACGTTGATCGATGTAAGAGACCAATAGCAAACCCCAAGGTCGAAATAATTATCGTCTTGATCAGCATTGAGGTAGAAAGCTCCTTCGTACTTTCCCGTCGTAGTCGAGAAAAGGCTGATGGGATTTTGTTTTCGAGGCGTGATGCGCGCGCCAGGGATAGCTTGTTCAGGTAGGCATTTGGCGTTAATTACGTCAAACTGAGCGAGGGCCGACAAGCGATCGAATGGGCCTCGGGCATCTTGTATTTCCAGTTCCAAGGTATATCTAAGCCTTGGTCTTGAACTAGGTCGAAATTTATGTTCTTCCATGTCTCCACTATATGCTGCAAGTGAGAACAGCAGGTCGAGGATGGTAACCGGCACGAGTCGCCTGGCCATCCGGTACAGGCCTGCCGGGCCGAACGCGTCAGGGACGTGACGCGTGAACCGATCGGTGCGCAACACGGACAACACTCGCGAGCGACCATGCACCGGCAAAGCTGGCGCAGTGGGTGTGGCGGGCGGAGGTCCGTCGTATGACATGCGCATTATTTCCTTTTCGGTGTGGCTTAGTGCTGCTTCTGTTGCTGGGTCTGTTGTTGCTGTTGCTGTGACTGCAGCACCTGTTGGGCCACCTGGTCCTGTTGGGTAGCGTGATGTTGGGAGGCCATCTCACTGCTTTTGTCCAGCGGTGTCGCCATTGCCTTCTGCATGTCGATCTCGGCAGTCTGCTTGAACGGGGAATTCAGATCGCCTTGCACCGCGTAGGCCTTGCTTGCGTCCTGGTTGGTCACGATATGGTCGATTGACGTGAGGCCTTGCTGACGGGCGGTCAGGGTGGCGAGGCCGGCAACACGTTCGCTGCGTTCATCCCATACGTGGCCGTGCTGGGCATCGAGGCGACCTACGGCTTCACGGGCCTGCTCGAATAGCTTGTAGTCCGGATGCTGAGGCGAATCCATGCGCGGTGAATGGGCCCTCTGTTGCTCCAGCGACTTCATGGTGTCGAGCGTCTTCGGGCCGACGATGCCATCCGGGTCGAGCTTGTGCTCGCGCTGGAATCGCTCCACGGCTTCCTTCGTGTGCTTGCCGTAGGTGCCGTCGGTTTCCAGGCGCTTTCCATTTGCATCCGTGGCGCCAAGTGCGTTCAGGCGCTCCTGGAGACGATGGACATCGGCACCGTGGTCGCCCTGGCGAAGCGCGCCGGTGGCGTGGTTCGGCTGGGCGGGTGTTTCCGTCTTTGTCGAAGCAGCCGGCTGTTTATGGGCGGTGGGCTCCTGCGCCTTGTCGCGAGGTGCCTGACCGCCGTGCAACGGCGCCCTGGTCTGGAATTCCGGCTTGGCGCGCAGCGCGCCGACGATTTCCATCTTGTCGCCATCCCAGTAACGGCCGGGCTGGATGGTGACTTCGCCTGGGCCAGTACCGACCTGCGAGCCGATGAAGCGGATGTTTCCGTGGGAATCGTAATCGCGAACGATGCCGACGTGCTGCCCGGTGCCACCCTTTTCCTTGAACATGATGATGTCGCCCGGCTGAAGATGGCCGTGCGGTTTGCGCGCTTCGCTGGCGGGGATCGTGTCGAAGTGTGACCTGGCGTACTGCGTGGTCTTCTGGCCGTTGAACAGGTCACTGGTGGCGAAAGGTGCCTTGCCTACGTCGTAACCGGCGTCATGCAGGCCACGCCAGACGAACGACGAACAATCGACGCCGCGTTTGCCGTCACCGTCGAGGTCCTGCTCGGTGCGACTCGGGTCGGTGCGGCCGTTGATCCTGCTGTGGAGAACCATGTCCGGTCGGCCATACTCGAACTTCTGGCCCGACTCGAAGAAATGGATGCGCGCTTCGTTGTAAATATCCGGATTCATATGCAACTCCTGATTAATGAACGTCAGATGCCGTCGGCGTACTGGTCGAGTTCTCCCTGGTCGACCCATCCCGCCGCACAATCGCCGGTGTACTTGCCGTCACCGACACGCTGGCACGACTGTCCCGTCGTCGCCTTTTTCCGCTCGACCGGAAGATCGGCCTTCTTGCAGAGATCCTTGCCCTTGCACTCCGGCACGCTTGCCGTGGGTACGGCGATGACGTAGTGCCGCTGGCTGTCGTTGCCGCGTGCGGTGGCAGCGATGCATACGAACTGACGGTCCTTCAGGCGGGCCGTGGTCTGGCCTTTGCCATCCAGCTTGTCGTTGAGGTCTACGCCATCGGCGCCGTCCTGGGCGGCAATGGCGCCGAACAGGGCGCCTTTGCCGCAGCCGGCAAACTCCACGGCAAATCCGCTGATGCTGCAGGACGGTTTGCCTTCACAGGGCAATGTCGGCGCCATAGCGCGGCTGGCTTCGGTCGCATGGATTTCGGGTATGCCCGTCATCGCAAGCATGAGCGTGGCAAGGCAGGGAAGGGTGATTTTCATGAGATGTTCCATGGCCATCGGATGTCAGTGACCGTGCGGCGGCTTGATCGCCTGTTGCACGTGAGTGGGATCAGGCGTTTCCGTGGCGACATGCGTGGCCAGCGCCTGCGTGCTTTGTTCCGTACTGGTTTTCACGGCGGTATCCGTGGTTACGTCGGCGACCAGTTTGTGAGGGGAGTGGATATCTCCCTGCACAGCGAAAGTGCGACTGGCGTCTTCACTGAGCGCAACATGGTCGATGCGGGTCATTCCCTTCCTGTGCGCCTCCACGGTCAGGGCGGCGGCGAGGTTGTCGCTGCGCTCATCCGGTTGTCGCATGTGATGGTGATCGAGTTGGCGTACTGCTTCCTGGGCCTGTTTGTAGAGTGCATGCTGCGGATGGGCGGGGGCATCCAGTGGGAGTGCGCAAACGTAGGGATGGGTATGCGGGTGATGATGGTGTCGGGAGGGCGGCGGTGGTGGCAGGAAATCGGATGCCTCGTCCATGACGCGCCGCTGTTGCTCGTAGCGCAGGATGGGGTCGACACCGTCGTCCTGTGAGTCGGTGTCCAGAGTCGTCTTCTTTGCCTCGTCTTCCTTGCTGCGCTTCTTCGCACGCGCCCGCAGGGCGTTGGCGGCAAGCGCTGCGGAGGATGCTTCAGCGATGCGGGCGTCCGCCGGATGCACATCGTTGTCCTGTTCAGGGTGGGCCAGTCGCGCCATGACGTGGGGCGTGAGTCGTTTTTCCCAGGCGTCGAAGCGCATTCTGCGGTCGTCCAGGCCGTATAGGCGGCCATTCAGGGCCTGCGTTGCGGCTTTTACGTCTTCCCGGGCCTCGGGTGGCACATGATTGCGCCAATACCATACGGCGATGCGTGCCGCATGCTGCGGCTCGGCCGCCAGCTCCGGTGTGTCAACCAGATTGATGCCAAGTGCGGCACCCGCGGCCCGATAGTGCCCTTTGCCGGGAACGGGCAAGTAGCCACGTCCGTGATAACGGAATCCGTCACCCGGTTCGTTGTTGCCGTTGCGGTCGCCGTACATCAGTTCGGCCAGCCGCTGCGGCTTGCCCTGCAAGGCCTCCTTGCGTGCAGCCTCAAGCACCTGGGGGCCTTCGCGCCAGGCAGCTTGTCCGGGGATCTGGGTCACTCCCCGCATGTATCGAAAACTCTCCTCGAGGCGGTTCAGGCCATTGGACTCATGGCTTACCTGGGCCATGAAATTGGCCAGCTCCCTGGGAGAGCGAATACCGCCCGCGTAGGCCGCGGACAGGACCTGCGTTTCACGATCAATCGCCATATGGAACTCCTGTTTGACCATCTTTCGGCGTCGCATCCCGCGTGCCGTTCACCCGTCGTCCCGACGGGCCTGCCCTGATCCAGCGAATCGGCATGTTTCCTGTGCCGTCGGATTCAGGTCCCACTACCCTAGCGTGATTCCAACCCCCTCACTGTGCGCGATCCGGCAACTTTGACGTGCCGATTGCCGTCCCACTATGACTGCCTGAATGTCATGCTGGCGCCAAGGTCTTCAGCGACCGGGCCCCGATTGCGGGGGCGCCTGCTGGTGCGACGGCTCCTGCGGCGCCAGTGGCTGTTTTTCCTGTGCGGTCGCCATGGCTGCCTTGCTCTGCTCCACGGGGGTATTCACCGCCTGGGCGGTCTGTACCTCGGCCATCCGCTTATGGGGCGAATTCATCTCCCCCTGCACCGCGTAGACCTTGCTGGCGTCATCACTCAGCACTACGTGGTCGATCCGGGTCAGTCCGCTGTGTTTTGCGGCAGCGGCAAGCGAGCCGGCCAGGTTTTCGCTCAGCTGGTCGGGTTTGCGGCCATGTTGGGCATCCACGGCATGGACGCCTGTCCGCGCCTGGTCGAGGAGGGTTCGATCAGCAGGGTTGTCCCCGGGCTTGCGTGCCTGATCCTGGCGGATGGCATCGGCGTGCTTCTGTGCCGTGATGGCGCTCTGTGTTTCCGGCCCCGCCATACCATCTGCGCCCAGATGGTGATCGCGCTGGAAACGTTCCACGGCACCGCGGGTGCCGGGGCCAAACTCTCCATCGGTGTGCAATGCGCGCCCGTTCGCGTCGGTATAGCCCAGCCTGGCGAGGCTGGCCTGCAGCACGCGGACATCTTCACCCCGCATGCCCTCCTTGAGGACGCGTCCGGCGGCTGCTTCGGATGGATTCGGGGCCGGCTGGCCGACGCTTCCGCTGGCGAGCCGCTCCAGGACCTGGGGGTTGAGCCGGCGCTGCCAGTCGTCGAAGCGGCGCTCGCGGTCTTCCAGTCCGTTGAGCTTGCCGTTCACGGCCTGGGTAGCGGCGCGCACGTCTTCACGCGCCTGCTCCGGAACGCGATTCTGCCAGTACCAGGTGGCGATGCGGGAGGCGTTCTTTGGGTCGGCAGCCAGTTCCGGCTTGCCCACCAGGTCGAGGTCCAGTGCCTCTCCCGCTGCACGATAGTTGTCCTTGCCGGTGAGCTGGATATAACCGCGACCATGGTATTTCCAGCCATCACCGGGATCGTCATTGCCGTTGCGACCGCCGTACATCAGTTCAGCCAGCCGCTCCGGCTTGCCCATCAGGGCATCCTTGCGGGCACTCTCCAGAGCGGCAGCGCCTTCGCGCCAGGCCGACTGGACGGGAATCTGGGAGCTACCACGGGTATACCGGAAGCTTTCTTCAAGCCGGTTCAGCCCATTGGACTCATGTGTCACTTGCGCCATGAAGTTGGCCAGCTCCCGGGGAGATCGTATGCCAGCGGCATACGCGTCCGTCAGGACCTGGGTCTCACGATCAATCGCCATGTGCAGCTCCTG
Organism: Luteibacter anthropi; assembly: GCF_023699965.1. Classification (NCBI taxonomy): domain Bacteria; kingdom Pseudomonadati; phylum Pseudomonadota; class Gammaproteobacteria; order Lysobacterales; family Rhodanobacteraceae; genus Luteibacter; species Luteibacter anthropi. The sequence continues at coordinate 198,332 of NZ_CP077072.1, read as the reverse complement.
TCTAACTTTCGATGGCGACAGCTTCTCCTGCTGTCTTCAATCATCCTCCGCGACCACGGAGGCTTCGGCTCAGGGGAGGGTCACCTCCTGGACCTTCGCCGGGTCGAAATCGTGGAACGAAACCCTTCCCAGTTCATGTGGGGTCAGTTCGATCTTTTTCTCGTGACCGGTCTCACTGTCGGAGACCTGACGATTCACCTTCGTGACGAACCAGTCTTGGCTATCCTTCGCGTAAGTGAAAGTAAATTCGTCGGACCAGCGCTCCCGGCTTCCGCCGCCGTTCACAATGGTGAACGAGCCGGGCTCGACCCGCACGTAGCCGAAGGGGTCGCCGGCGACGCCGCCGCAGGTGGCACAAGGCACCACATGGCTGTTGCTGCTGGCCTTGATGAGCTTGCCGGATGGGTCCCGCAGCAGAACCAGCACCGTGCGGCTCGGGCCTTCGCCAAGCCTTTCCTTGCCAGTTGTCGGCGGGTCGAGCACGAGCAGGACATCCTTGTGTCCTGCGCCGGTCAGGTCACCCGTCTTCGATTCGAGGATCCGGGTTCCGTCCGTTGCAAACGACTTCAAGTCATCCATCTTGCTTCCTTTGTCCGTCGCGGCGGACGTCGTGGCGCGGTTCTGCGTGGCGTAGGGGTTCGCATACTGGGCGAACACGCCGGGTGCCGAGAAGAGCAGGGCGAGAAATGCCAGGCCCGCTCCTGCAAAGGATGTCATGGGAAGGTTTCTCCCTGGAGAACGTCGTGGTTTCATGGGCTGGGCGGGTCCTGAGTCTATTGCGTACGCTCGGGCAGACTATATCTTCGGGTTGACTCCCTTTAATGAGCGTGCTTGGGCTGTGCAATGCTGCCTTACTGCGTTTTTATCAGATGGTCCGACGTTGTATCTGGTTAGTTGCTCGGCTTTGGGAGGCTGCACTTGCTTAGAACTGTAATGCAGCCAGGGCCGCAGTCCTGGCGAGCATATCTGTCGGCATCCTCCTGCTCGGCCGCGGTAGCAAAATAGACGTTGCCTCCGCCAGAAGGTGCCTGGGCAACCGATGCGCACTGATTGTGATAGGAAACGGCGATTTGACAATCCTTGCCGCCGTTTCTTCGACAGTAGTCCATCGCTGTATCTTCAGCAGCTTTCTTGGACGGCTTGTCCTCGGAGTTTCCGGCTTTAACTTCTACATGGTCATAAGCTATTGCGCCGAAGCTATCTGCCCATCGAACCTTTTGTTCAACGGGTACAGGTGGCTGAACGGTCCCATCAGGAAGAGCATATGGAGATCCTGGTGCTGTCGGTGGAATACAACCAGGGTTTCCGGCGGACGGTATGCCTGGAGCGCATTGCGAGAAGCACGGGCCTGATATCGCTATGCAGGTCAATACAAACAGGCTATTTGATAGTTTCATTCTAGGATGCATTGGGCTGTCGGGCATTTCCCTTTTTAATGGAACCAGACTGCGTAGTACTTCCAGCTCCAAGGGACGATAGAACTTGTGACTTGTCTGCGAAACTGTTCGTACGATTACTTTCATGGTTGCGGGACGGATGTGTATAGCCAGAAACCAAACTAGCCCTTCCCTGAGAAATCACCTGCTGATCTTTCGCCCCAGCCGGGAGCCGATCAGGCCAAAACAGAAATAGGCAGCATGAACCAGGCTATTCATGCAAAGCATGACCAAATGCTTCTGTTCGCCCTTTTCCTTATGCATGGAAGATGCGTTGACGTTCTGCCTCTATTATGGATGCCGGGTACTTCTTGAGAGGAATCACGTCACGCAATTAAAGATCGCATCACTGTAATTTAGTCGGTAGGTTGGGCGAGACTACATTTGCTATATATGATGGCGCATCGATCGCTATTGCAATTATCCAAAGCCATGCGCTCAGCTTTCTGAGAATTCACGGCGGACGTAGCAAAGATCTTCCCTCCGCCAGGTGTTTGAGCTAGCGCTGCGCATTGGTCATGATAGGCAATCAGAACTTTGCAGTTGTTTCCGCCATTCTTGCGGCAAAGATCCGTGGCGATATCGCGAGCAATACCTTCGCTTTCCCTGTCTTCGACGGTACCACCTCTGCCGCTTTCGTCATCGATTGCTGCGGCCCCCATCGGCTTGACCACTTTACGGTCTGTGGTATAGACCTTGGTGAAGGTGCCTGGTCTTGATAGTACGGGGAGCCCGGCGCGTTGGGAGGAATGCATCCTGGGTTGCCCGCTGAGGGGACGCCGGGCGCACATTGCGCGTGAACTGAGTTGCCGTTAAGTGCAAAAGTGATCATGAAAAATGATGCAATGAATAATCTTCTCAGCCCCCAATTTGCTAGTTTTCGCTCCATTTGATGGTTGACTCCTTTCAACAATTTCGTGCCGAATACGCCATCAAGCAAGCTTGCCTGATGGCGCTTTTAACAATCAGTGCGGCGTTGCACTTGCCTAGTTGATTCGTTTGGGCAAGCTGCATTTTCTGAGCACGGTGACACATCCACTGCCGCATGCTCGAAGGGCTCTCTGATCAGCATCTTCTTGCTCTGCAGCAGTAGAGAACCTTATGTCACCAAGGCCTTCAGTTGGCTGTGCAGCGGATACGCATTGGTTGTAATAAGTGATGACGACTTGGCACTGCTTGCCTCCATATCTCTGGCAGTAATCCATCGCCACCCTGCTTGCGACTTCCTTCGATGGCTGGTCTTCTGCATTGCCCGCCTTGACTTCCACTCTGTCATAAGCGATGGCTCCCCAACTGTCTGCCCACTGGACGTTTTGCTGAGGCAGCGGTACGTCCGCCGGAGCGTTTGCATCGGGAACTCCATAGGGAGAGCCGGGCGCCGTAGGAGGAATGCATCCCGGGTTACCGGCCGAGGGAATTCCCGGAGCGCATTGCGCAAAGCAGGAGATCGGCCCTAAGAAGCATATGGCGATAACTAGCAGTTTGGAGATACTCATCTTGTTACCCATCGGACTGTCGGGGGGAACCCATTTTAACGGCATCGCCCTGGTTCGTTATGCCACCAGCCCCAAATGCCGACAGCATCTGTGACTTATCTCTGTGAGCGCCCGCATCCTCACCTCCATTGTTTCTAGGCGGCGGGTTGTAGCCCGATGCTGCCGATGCTCTCCCTTGAGCAATCGCCTGCTGATCCTGTGCCCCCAGTTGCGAGCCGATCAGGCCAAACGAGGAATAGGAAGAGAACTGACCCAGTGTGCCCTGGAAGAAGGATGCTGCCATAGGCGGTGCCATGACGATGAGTGTAGACAGTAACAGGCCGATGCCACCCTGCTGAAGGGCCAGGCTGTTGATGCCGTCCGCGCCGGTGCTGCTGCCACCGGTCAATGCCATGGTAGTCAGGTACTTTGCGGCGTAGGCCGCCGTGATGGCGCCGAGCATCTTCATGGCAATGGTGACCATGACCGATAGAACCGCCAGTGAGAACACCGTTCCTATGCCATATAGGAGCCATTTCTGAAATAACTGCTTGGTGCTCTCGAAAAGCAGGCACATGATGAAGAATGGCCCGAAGCCGATGAACAGGGCCAGGGCAATTTTGTTGAGCAACAACATGGCACCTGCAATCACGGATGGCCCGGCTACACCGATGCCAGTGAACCAGCGGTTGCGGTCCTTGGCTTCCTGTTCAGACTGTTTGTTTCCCGGGTCGACGCTGTCGATAAGGGCCAGGGCCATTTCCATCTTTGCCAGATTGTCATCGATCGACTCAAATGGACTCTTGGTGCTCGACGAAACATAGCTGGAAATGGTTGACGACATTCCGTCGGTTAGCGTCCAGTAGATCGGGCTCGAGGCATAGGCAACGGACGTTGCGATGAAGACGATAAGAGTTGCCCGGGCGGCATCGCCAACCAGCACCATCATGGGCTGGCGGGATTGTCCCGTGACGATGCGGAATCCCTGCCACATGATCCATATGGTAAGGATGACCACGGCAGCTGTACCGATGAGTGAAGCGGCGCTTGAGAGCAGGCGCCACTGCATGTAATCGATTTCGGTGCGCAGAAAGTTGTTGATCGTCCGGAAGAAGACGAAATTGGTCGCTTCGTTTACGCCATCTCCAATATCAGCGACAGCAAAGTCGAAGAGGCTTCCGATTGTTCCAATCATGGAACCATTCCTTGCGATAGAAGTTCAGGACTGTAAGTGCGCATTACCAGCCGTTCGATTGGGATATCGAAAGCGTCTGTATCCCGGAAGGCTTGTCCGACTGAACACCATCCAGGGCAAGTTTAAGTGCAGCACCAGCGGCGATGGATGGAAGTGCCTTGCCAATATCCAGATCGCCGCCTCCTGGAAGCGGAATGGTGAACGGAGAGGGCTTGTCCGCCGTCTTTCCGCTATTGGCGGCGCGGGCCAGGCGGCCCTGCTCCTCACGGAGGAACCGCAAGTTGGCTTCGTACGCGTAATTGACCGACTGCATCTGCGCCTGGTCCAGTGCGATCAGGTTATAGAGGGCGGTCAGCTGGTTGGTGTTCTCTTCGATTTTTCCGAGCGCATTCGGGTCATCGGCCTTGATGCTCTTGCGATCGGCGATGATGGCCTGAAGCATGTCGTTACGGGTCTTGCTGTTTGCATACATGGTAAGCATGTACTGATACTGCGCATTCTGGATTTCCACGATCTTGTTGCAGTTCGTCTGCTGCGGATCCGGTAGCGCGTCGCAGCGCTTGTCGCCAGTGGGAATCAGCCGGGTGGTATCCGTGGGAATCGTGGACGCCGGGTCTTTCACGCGATCGCCAGGTCGACCATTTGTGTAGTCTGAGATCATCAGTTTTTTCCTGATGGCATTCAGATTGTCATTGACTGAGTTTCCGTCCGTCTTGCCGCCCATCGTGGTGTTGAGCGTATCGTTCGCTTCGTCATGAACTGCCCACTGTGCATGTGCTTCGGGTGCGATCACGCTGCCCGTAAGTATCATTGCCGCCAGGGATAGTAAGCGGAGGAAGGTCGGGCGCAGGGGAATGCGAAATATAACCGTTGACATGGGGTGTTCTCCGATCGTCGATGCTGTATGGCTCAACCCGCCGCGCTACGCGCGGTGCGGGAGGACTGGGGGCCTGGGGTGGGCTTCTTGCCGCTGCCCTTCCTGTTTTCGTAGAAGTCCGGAAGCCACTGCTCCGGCCTCAGGTCATCCGGGTGAATGCTCAGGGTTTCACCTCGGGCCTGCAGGATCTGATGCATGATCTCGATGTTGTCCGTGGAGGCCGAAATGACCGCCAGGGCATCGTCCATGCCGCGAAGATTGAGCTGGCATACGGCCGAGGCGTGACCTTGCTTCACCAGGAAGCAACGCGACCGCTCATCAAGGCTGACCACCACCTGGTATTCGGCTTCGGTGAGCTTGAGGCCATCCACGTAATCCTCCTTGCTTGCGTTGGGGTTCGGCAGCAGGATCATCGTGGCGGTCTGTTCGATGAGCGAGGCGGCGATGTCGCTGGCGAGCGCATCCTCCGGACTCTGGGTGGCGAAGATGCCCATGCCGTTCTGCTTACGGATGGTCTTCTGCTTGTTCTTGGCAAACTCCTTAAGGCCGCCCTTGCCGTCGAGGATCTTCCAGAATTCGTCCATCACGTAGATCAGCCTGCGCCCATCGATGATCGCTTCGAGCCGATGCAGCAGGTAATTGATGACGGGAACACGGACCTCGGCGTTGTCGATGATGTCGGTGTAGTCGAAGCCGATGATGTTGGCCCGGGTAAGGTCCACCGTATCGCGAGGGTTGTCGAACACCCAACCGAGCGAATTGCCGGAGGTCCATTTGCGCATGCGGACAAACAGGCCATCGTCACCGAGGTTGGGCAGGCTCTTCTGGAAATTGGTCATGTTGCGAAGATGCATCGGCGTATCGAGCATGGCCTCGACGGCACGGAAGATGTCTTCTTCCTCGCGCGAGCTGTAGATCGGTTTGCCGGCCAGCACCTTGATGAGGTCTGCCAGGAACTGGATGTTTTCTTCCGAGCGCTCACACTGGAATGGGTTAAACCCCGTGGGTTTGCCATTTTCCAGGGCGAGGTAGTTTCCGCCGCAGGCGCGAACGAAGATTTCGGCACCCTTGTCCTTGTCGAAAAAGAAGATGGTGGGTGCGGGATCGAGCCTCTGCACCTGGCTCAGAAGGAAGTTGATGAGGGCGGTTTTACCCGTGCCGGACTTGCCGATGACCATCGTGTTGGCGATGGCCTTTTCACCCAGCGAATTCTCGGCCGGATGCGTGGCATGGAAATTGAAATAATAGGGCTGGCCGTTCGTGGTCTGCAGCGTGGTGACGCAGTCACCCCAGGGGTTGTTCTGCGGTTTGCCAGTGGCGAAGTTATGCAGCGGCGACAGGCCGAGGAAATTGAGCGAGCTGACGTTGGCCAGCCGGGTCCGGTACTTCCAGTTGCCCGGCAGCTGGGCAAAGAACGCCGAAGTGACGGCGAGGTCTTCCTTCACCGATACGAAGCCGGCGTTCGAAAGCTCCGCACGGGTTGCGGCCAGCTGCTGCCCCAGGATTTCCTGCGACGGCGCATAGATGGTCATGGAGAAGTGATACTCACCAAGCACGAAGTTGCCCGATGCGAGCTGATCCATGGCCTGGTCGAGTTCGATGATCTGGCTGACGGCCTTGTCACCCGAAGAAATCATCATTCCCTTGGTGCGATCCAGGGCCTTGAGGGCGGCTTGCCTGCCCATGGGGCTGAACGAGTGGGTGATTACATACTCGAAGTCGAGGTACTTCAGTCCATTGAGGATGCCCGGGTAGGTGCCTTCGGGATATTCCTTGACGTTGAGGATCGCGCCGAAATGATTCACCCCCGACGGCGTGGTGAGCACGAAATCACCCGTCCGGCTCGAAAACCGCTGGCGACTGACCGGCAGGTAGTCCTTTACGGCTGCCGGAAGCACCGGCACCGGCTCGTCGATCCGATTGAGGATGAAACCGAAGTGCTCCAGGATCTCGGAGAAGACGATACCGTTTGGCGCTTCGTACATGCCAAGTCGGTTCGGCGCGTAATCCTTGAGTACGGCTTCGACGTTACCGGCAAGTTCAAGGATTTTGGTGATCGCCTGGCGCTGCTCAGCCTCCAGCCGGGAAACGTCGCTGGATTTTTCGGCAAAGCGTTTACCCTCCACGATCGGACGATAGATCATGGTCAGGTAAAGCTCGTTCTGCATCAGCTTCTGACCAGACAGCGATTCAAAATAGCCATCTGACAGAGTTTGATTGAATGCGTGTTCGAACTTGCTGTTGTCTTTGAGTTTGCGGCGCCGGCGAATATCGTGGACCCAGAAGGCCACATTGACGAAGTCGGGCGCGCGCAGCGTCTGCAGCATGCGGTTGAACGTATTGTGTCGGTGTTCGATTTCCCACTCTTCACGACCGACGAAGGGCAGGCCGCCCAGTCGCCAGACCATGAGGAAGTCACCTGCCGTGGTTTTCACAACGGTCGGGGACACATGCGTGGACAGGGGAATGTGTTCAGCAATGGGGGCGTCGGGAATGAACATGGTCGTTACCGGATGAATCGATGATTCGCCCTGGCAGTTGCCTGCCAGGGCGAGAGGCTGTTCAGCGACCAGACTTGGCCGATGGCTCGCGATAGTTATTGGGTGTGAATACCCACATGCCGTCATGCTCCTGGACATTCCTTACCCGGGCCCGGAACTGCAGGCGCAGGCCGAGCAACCGGAAGATCATCTCGTCCCGCTTCGCCATCTGGCGCATGACGAAGATCGAGATGGGAATCATCAGGAGGAACCAGAGGTTGAAGTACTCCGCAAACAACAAGCCGCTGCCCGCACCCACGAAGAAGGGGATATAGGGAACGCCCATGAACATCGGTGGGCGGGTGCAGCCGCGGAACAGCGGATTCTTATGCATGGAACGGCAGCAGGTGCTGGATGGTGCTGGCTGCGTCGATGAGCAGGCCCATCACCTTGCCGCTGGTAGCGTCACAGGCCTTGCTGGCGCTGCCGCTGCCGCCGACGACCATGCTGGCCACCTGGGCCGCGGCACCAATCAGCACGCCACCGATGAGGGCCGGGGCCACGTCGGCGATGCGCTTATGCGCAAAGGCGATCTGGTAGCCGGAGAAGATCACGGCGATGGTCACCACCACGATGGAAGCGGCGTTGAGCAGGCCGTTGATGTTTTCGAAGAAACCACAGACCTTCGTGCTGGTCTGGGTGGAGTCACCGCCATCGACGAAGCCGAATGCAACGGTGGGAAGCAGCATGGCGATCACGATGAAGGCGAATGCAATCTTGCGCGAGAGATCTGCGCTGGACTTATCGATGGTGGGGTTGAAGGACGGCTTGGCCATCGCGAGAGTTCCTTTGTCTACGTTTTGATCGAAGTGGCTACTACGCGGGTAGCCGGTCGGGTAAACCACGGCATCGTTCGGATGGACGTGGCAGGGCGGCCTTGAGGCCATCGCCGGGACCCGGGCAGGGTGGGTCCCCGTGCGAATTGCTGATGCGGTGGGCGCGGGGCCCCCGGCAGGAAAATCAGAAGACGAAGGCGCCATCGCCACCTCCATTGCGCAAGTCGGCCCGGTCTACCGCAGGCGCTTTCGGTGCAGCTTGAACGGAGGCTGGAGCCGGATCGTTTGGCCCATGAACTTCGGGTACGAAGACACCGCTGTCGGATGGCGTAGCAGCCTGGGCGCCCTTCGGATTGGCGGCGGAGACGCCGACACCTGCCATGGCGGCAGCCGTGGCCGGGTCCATGGCAATACGGCCTGGCTGCGCCTGCATGGTGTCGGGCACGGATTGACCCACCTGGTTCATCAACCGGGCGGTGGCCGGATCGGTGGGAATCCGACCGGGAGGCTGTTGCGGCATCGTCGGCGGTGCGTAGGCGGCCTGCATATTCGGTGCTGGCAGCATTTCCTGCTGTTGAACCTGGGCAAGGGCCTGGAGATCTTCCGCGCTCATGCCCATGGCCTGCGGGGGCTCCGCGGCGGGACCCACGGCTGCGACGCGACTGACTGCGGGCGCGATGGTCGCAGACAGGGCGGCATCGGCGACACTACGCATCGCCACGCTTCGCATGGCTACCCGGGTCGCGCCGTCAGTGCTCGCCAGCGGCGCGGCCTTGACCATGCTGACAGCCGCATTCCGCGCCACCTGCAGGGGGATGGGATTCGCACCCACCATGGCCGCCTGGCGCGCCATGGAATCGAAGATCTTCTGGACGTAGCCGTCCTGATATCCGGTGGTGAAGTTGCCCGAGTAGTAGCAGCTGAAGGCCTTGCCCCAGTCGCCTCCTGCACTGGCATAGCACTGGGCCAGGATCTGCGAGCCAGCCCGGAGATTGGGACACAGGTCGAATGCCTTTTCGTATGTATCCAGTCCGTACTTGCCGAGGTTGGCCCGGTTGACCTGGGCTACGCCCAGCGAATAGTTGTAGCCCTTGTCTTCCAGCATGCGCACCGTGGCAACGGCTTCAGGCAGGTTCTGGGGCTGGCGCACGAGCTGGCCGCCCACCACGCCGATGGCGTAGGGGTTGTGGCTCGATTCGACGTTGACGACGTGCTGCATCACCTCCGCGGGTACGGAGAGATTCTGGCAACCCATCATTTCAAGTCCTGGAAGCACCTTACAACTCCTGTCTGATGACCGTTGGTGTGGTGTGCGGTTAGGTCCCGCTGGCGCCCATGGCGCGAGCGGGGTTGAAATCGATGCCTGTAATGTGTCGCTTGCCTGCATGTGCCTTGATGTGGACCACGATGTCGATGGTCAGCATCAGCAGGCGCTTGATTGTCGAGAACTCCAGGCCCGCGCCTTCGTTCGAGGCCTTCACCATCAGGGCCAGCTGGTCCCAGGTCTGCTCGACACTGCCGGCGTGGCAGCTGGTGATGGATCCTGGGTGGCCTGATGCGCAGTTACGAATGAAGTAGAACGATTCATCGCCGCGAAGCTCTGCGAGGATGATCCTGTCGGGCTTCATGCGCAGGCAGGCCTCCATGCAGCTCTTGGCAGTGACATTGCTCGCGCTCTGCCCGCCCTTGGAGTAAAGCAGATGGACGACGTTCGGCTGTTCGATGAAGAGTTCCCGCGCGTCCTCGATGGTGACCAGGCGCTCCTCCGTGGGAATATGGTTCACCAGAGATTTCATGAACGTGGTCTTGCCGCTGCCGGTGGCCCCCGCCACCACGATGTTTTTCTTGCCCAGTACGGCGCGGCGGAAGAAGTCGGCATAGCGACGCTCGGCCCTGAGTTCGAGCAGTTCGCGATCGGTATCGGTGAGCGTCTGGCCTCCTTCCATGATCTCATCGAAGAAACCGTCCTCCTGGTACTGGGCCAGTGACTTGGTCTGCCGCGACGGAAGGCGGATGGTGATCGATATCCTTCCGGCCTCACAGGCCGGAGGGATCACGAACTGCGCACGCTGGCCGGTGGGGAAGGTCAGCGACACCACGGGATCGGTATCGGTGATGCGCTGCCCCGTGTTGCTTTCATTGACTACCGCGGTACAAAACTGGCGGGCGCGTTCGAACGTGAGACTCGGCACCTCGACACGGCGCCAGGCGCCGCGCGATTCCAGATAGAGCTCACCTGGCCGGTTGATGCAGATTTCCGTGACATCGGGAGACGACAGGTACTCGCGCACGCCGAGGATCTCGTACTGGTAGTCGAGGAAATCGTTTCCGACGGCGGCGAGGGCGGGTTCGTTCATGTCGTGCTCGTCAGTAGCGGGCGACTACGCCAGCGAAGTCGACATCCTTGGCGACATAGATGGCGAGCACGGTGCCTTGGTTGATCGTCACCGTGGCCGGACGGTTGGCGGCACGCACCACCGCGCTGTTCGCGAGCATCTGCAGGGTCTGGGCGGTATTGCTCTCGTACGGGTTGTCAAGCACCGTGCCGTTGGCGGCGATCGTGGTCTGGCGCGGGCCGTGCTTGGCGGCTTCGTACTTGAACGCATCGCTGAACATGCTGATCAGCAGGGCGGAGCCGATACGGCTACCCCAGTGGGCGTTGTAGATACCAGGGTGGCCGGCACCGCCGAGGCTGTCGATGCCCGGGCTGGACATCTTCACGTCGATGCCGGTCGGCGTGACGATACGGTCCCAGATCACCGCGACGCGGGGACCATTGGGCTCCATTTCATACTTGCCAAGTACCTTCGAACCCTTGGGCAACAGCAAACGCTTGCCGGTGAACGAATAGATGGGCTCGGTCACGATGCATGACGTGAAGCCGGGGATGTCCGTGATGATGCGCGTTTCCAGAACGCATCGAATGAACGTGCCGCGCAGCATGAGGGTATCCGGGTGCGTGAGTGGCTCCGCACTGGTGGGCTTTTCGTCCTCGTCGCTCTTGGCGTAGGCGCTGTTGATGGGCACGCCGTTGTACGACTGCGGCGGCGGCTGCTGCGGACCGCCCAGGCCAGGAAAGCCATAAGGCCCCTGCGGACCCGGAGGGGCACCATTCATGCCTCCGGCTGCCTGCGCGGCCCCGCCTTCCGCAGCCATGATGCGACGCTCTAGCAGCGTGGGGCCTGCCGGGCGCGCCGGCAGGTCCATACGGGCCGGACGGGTCTGCTCCGCAGTAGGTAGCGGCGGCGGCGGGACAAGGGCGATCGGTTCCGCCGGCTGGGGTGTCGGCAGGGCAAGTGGCTTGGGTGCCTGAGGGACGGTGACCGTTTCTTCCTTGGGTTTGGGCGCGGCTTCCTGCTTGCCTGAGCGGCCTCCGGTTGCCAGGAAGTAGCCGACGAACAACAGAAGCATGACGATCCCGCCGAGAAATGCCAGCGCACGTCGGTTCATCCGGCGCACATCGGCGGCAGCCAGCTGGGGCGCCGCCGCATCCAGGTCCGGCTGGGCCTGGCGCTGTTGCTGGTTGGAGTACGGATTGCCCGACAGCGGATCGTGCTGCTGAGCCTGCTCGTTGTTCGTCACGTTCTCACGTGCCGAATCGTCATCGGGGTGGTAGGGATTATTCGGGCTCACTTCTTCGTGTTCCTTCGCAGACCCACAACGTTGTCGTCGTGACGAATCACCAGGTAGTTGTACGTGCCGTGGACGATGATCGTGTTGCCTTCCACGGTGGTGTTCACCAGCGATTCCTCTCCGTGTTCCTTTTCACGCATGTATACCGAGGGGAAATTTCCCGTCGGGAACTGCTTGAGGTCCGGCATCTTGATGTAGGTGAAACGACCATCGTCGTAGACGTTGATCGGTACCAGCCACACCGCGGTCTTCCGCTTCTTGGCGTAGTCGTAGTCGAAGTTGTAGTCGCGACCCTTGACGAGGGATGTGTCGAGCATCGGTGATGCCTCGACTTTCTTGGTTTCGTCGAGAAAGCTCGTGTCGGCCGGATAGGTGAAAGTGACCTTGTATTGCACGCCGGCGCGACGGGCCTGGTCGAGGGTTTTCCAGTCGGTGGCGACAACTTTCAGCTCGAAGACGTACGAGTGGGTGGCGGTTCGCACCATCATGTTGGTGTCGACGTCCACGTTCTTTGGCTTCACGTAGAAGACGTTCTCGCGCCTGGTCAACTCCCAGCCACTGCTGAAGCCCGTGCTGAAGTCGAGAATCTTCTCGTTCGGGCTCAGTTCGATCTGCGTGGTAATGCCAAGGCCGGTGCGCACCGTGTAGATGCGGTTCGGCTCGTACTCGTAACTCTGTAGTGCCTGCGCGGGCGCAATGGATGCTGGCGGAGGCAAGGGCGTGTTCTCTGCGCTGCGAACCTGCATGGCAGCCGATGCTGCGGCCAGCAGGGTGAGCGCCACGACGGATGGCTTGGACCGGAAGATCATCAGCGGCGGACTCCATTCGCGCGGCCGCCGGCAGGTGCGGAAGCGTTCGGTTGGACGGTAGGTTGGACGGGCTGTTGCAAGGTCGGAGCTGCCTGGGCCGCAGGTGCGTTGGCCTGGGTCGGCGGAACGTTGGTACCGGACGTATCGACCGTCGGAGCGGGCATGGCGCCGTCCACTGCCGGCGTCGGTGCAGCGGTCGCTGGTGACGGATCGACGGCAACCTCACCGGGCGGCGTATCGGCATAGTCGCTGTCCACGCGGTAGTCCAGAACCTGGAATCCGAGGGGATTTTCCACGCGGTAGCGATCGTCCATCTTCAGGTTCGGCTTGTAGACGAACGCCATCGTGGCAATCTTGTTGTCCAGCGGCGAGGTTGCGCCATTTATCTTGTTGTAGACCGTGCGCTGGAAGCGCACGGTGGCACCCTGGGGCGGATCGCCAGGCGCGTCGCCCGGAATGAGGACGATGCTGGTGACCTTGATGCGGATGGCACGGTCCCGGCCATACTGCTTGTACGGACTGCCGGGGTTTTCCGGCGCATGAAGGTTCATGTAAGCCGTCGCCAGCTTGGACGAGGACATGGTCATCACCGTATCCCAGTCGCGCAGCATGATCATGTTGTAGTCATACGATTCGCGAGCCATCACAAAATGCGTGATATTGCTGCGATTGATGGCTTCGCTGGCGGCAAGGCGACGGTTGGTGACGTCTTCGGTCAGGCGCGACAGCGAACTGGTGCCGGTATAGGCATCCGCCATGATGAGGTAGGGCACTTTCTCCTTGAGGGGAAGGATGTAGAAGTACCCGCCGACCAGGCAGAGCGAAACGACCAGGGATGCGGATGCGACCCACCACGCGCGGCGTTCGCTGCGCCTGGCCATGTCGGCAATCGTCACTTCGAAGTTCACCGATTTCGACACGGCCTCGTCGATCTTCGGCGATTCTTTTTTCTTGAGCATCAGGGGCTGTCCGTCACTTGGTGTCAGGGGTGGCGGGCTTGGCCGGCGTGGGTGCCGAGGCCTGCGCGTTGGGCGGCGTGGCGCCCGGGACGGAAGGCGCCGTGATGTGGCTGACCTCCTCCACGATGATCTGCGGCCCTTCGATGACCACGGCGATGCCCTGCGGCGCATAGATGGCGCTCAACTGCGAGGCGGCATCACGCGCTTCGGAGGTGTGAATTTGTGACGCAGCTTTGGGAAGCGTGAAGTCGGAACGAAGACGATAGGACAACTTCATACCGGTATCCGAGCTCCAGCGCGTAAGCATGACCTTGAGCGTGCCGTCCATCGGAGCCGCGTAGTAAGCGTAGGGCACGGCAAGCGGGATTTCGGTCGGTGTGTCGTCGTAGCGGTTCACAGGCTTCCAGGTACCCCCGAAATCCTTGGCGGGCGGAGTGCCGCATCCGATAAGAGCCAGGCAAATCACGGCAGACGTGCCAATTTTTCGAAAGTTAGGAAGGTCAGTTTTCACGTTTGACTCGTAATTCGTTGAAAGATAGATACTTTCTGATTACGGGTTGCGGCATCGGTCCATCGACGGACACCGGATTCCACCCGGTACGACTCGACTGCTATTCGGCAAAAAAACGCTCGCGCACGCGCACTGCGCCGCAGCGATCGCTGATGCATCCATAAAACGGGCACGCGCCTGCATTCGCGCAGGGCGCGGCCCTTTGATGACGATCACGGGCCTCTACGACCCGTCTCATCGGTTTGCAATCCATACAGCATCCAACTCCTGGCGACCCTGGTCGCTCTTATCCACCTGGTGTTCCGAGGGAGCACCGTCGAAGCCGGGAGCCATGCTGTCGGCGACAGCAGCTCATCGAGAAAAACCGGCTAACGATTGTGGACTCCCCGCGACGGATTCCATCCGCGTCAAAAAAATAACTCATCATTCATCATTTGGCTAGACCGGAAAAAATTTATCTTCGTGATTGATTTCACAGAATAAAGACGCGAAACATGCCTTGACATTTATGGGGTGATGAAGTCTTTCGCATTAAACCATTTTGAAGAAGTCGAACTGTTGACGGTTCTGGTGAGTCGCGATGACGCGCATTCGGGCCGCTCGCCAGACAGGGCTGATGGTGGTTGTTTCATCACTGTTGAGGTGGGTTGCAAGTGCGTCGGCCTGCTTCCGATGATCCCGTCAAATAGACGTCCATACATCCGCGATTCGTCGACCCGGGGCTCGGGCGAAAGGCGCGTGGTTATCCATTGACTTATTGGCTGCATTACCAAATCCCTCCAATTTTTCGGGGAAATCCGGGATGCCTCACAATACGCAAGCGCATGGCGTTCACAACGTGTGTTGCATAGCTTGTGCGACACAAGATGGTTGCGTTAGTGGGTTTCGCCCTTGGCGGCCGTCAATCGGCCGTCCCCCTGTTGCGTGGATGAAACAGCAGAGAACGTGTAGGCGGCGTCACCGTATCCAGGGCGGGGGCGATCGACGTGAGAGGGAGGGGTGGGTCATCAGGGGCTGCTTGCTGGTAAAAGGGCCACGCAGTCCGCATGTCCGCTTGGCGTTCATTTTCCGCCGGTGGTAGAACGTGCCGATTCCGCATTGCACTAGAAGGCAGCCTTTATGACCCCGATCCCCGTTCCTGCCGATTCCGACCTCATGGCCCTGGCCGAACAGGTGGCGACGGCCGCCATCGAGCGCCGCGTGATGGTTGCCACGGCCGAATCCTGCACCGGTGGCTGGATCGCCAAGTCGCTCACCGACCTGGCGGGCAGTTCGGCGTGGTTCGAGGCCGGCGTGGTCACCTATAGCTATAGCGCCAAGGAATCCCTGCTGGGGGTCAACCCGCGTACCCTAGAGCGCACCGGTGCGGTGAGCGAGGAGACCGTGCTGGAGATGGTGTCCGGTGCCGTCGCCCGCTATGGCGCCGGCGTGGCGGTGGCGGTCACCGGTATTGCGGGCCCCTCCGGTGGTACCGCGGACAAGCCCGTGGGTACGGTCTGGATCGGCTGGAAGCGCCGCGGGGGCTACGCCCACGCCACGCTCTTCCATTTTGCAGGTGATCGCGAGGCGGTGCGGCGGCAGACGGTGGCGGCCGCACTCGCTGGAATGGTCGAGGAACTGAAGAAGCCCTGAGGCTATGGCACACTTGGGGATTGCGGATCGCAGTCCCTGAGACCACGGTCGGGCAACATAACCCCACTACTTACGAGACCGGAATCACGATGGACGACAATAAGCGCAAGGCGCTGGCCAGCGCCCTTGGCCAGATCGAGAAACAGTTCGGCAAGGGTGCCGTGATGCGTCTTGGCGACCGGGTCGACGACCAGATCGACACCGTGTCGACTGGTTCACTGGGTCTCGACATCGCCCTCGGCATCGGCGGCCTGCCTCGCGGCCGCATCGTCGAGATCTACGGCCCGGAATCCTCGGGCAAGACCACGCTTACCCTGCAGGCCATCGCTTCGTGCCAGCGCGGTGGCGGCACGGCGGCCTTCGTGGATGCCGAGCACGCACTTGATCCGTCCTACGCCGAAAAGCTGGGCGTCAACGTGGCCGACCTGCTGGTCAGCCAGCCGGATACCGGCGAACAGGCGCTCGAAATCGCCGACATGCTCGTGCGCTCCGGCGCCGTCGACATGGTGGTGGTCGACTCCGTGGCAGCACTCACGCCCAAGGCCGAAATCGAAGGCGAGATGGGCGACTCCCACGTGGGTCTGCACGCCCGCCTGATGAGCCAGGCCCTGCGCAAGCTCACGGCCAACATCAAGAAGTCGAACTGCCTGGTCATCTTCATCAACCAGATCCGCATGAAGATCGGCGTGATGTTCGGCAGCCCGGAAACCACCACCGGTGGTAACGCGCTGAAGTTCTACGCCTCGGTGCGCCTCGACATCCGCCGCATCGGCGCAGTGAAGAAGGGCGAGGAAGTCATCGGCTCCGAAACCCGCGTGAAGGTGGTCAAGAACAAGGTGGCGCCGCCGTTCCGCCAGACCGAATTCGAGATCCTCTACGGCGAGGGCACCTCGCGCGAAGGCGAGATCATCGAGCTGGGCGTTCGCGAGAACCTCATCGACAAGTCCGGCGCGTGGTACAGCTACAAGGGCGACCGCATCGGCCAGGGCAAGGAAAACGTCCGCCAGTTCCTGCGTGACAACCCGGCCATTGCCAACGAAGTCGATGCCGAACTGCGCGCGCGCCTGCTCGTGAAGCCGGGCAACAGCAACAGCGCCTCGAACGACACCGAGCAGGATGAGGCCGAGGAAGCCTGACCGTAGCGGCGGGACGGGCGAGTCCGGCAAGGCCGGCCGCCCCTCCCGCAGCGCCTACGACAAGGCGCTGGGCCTGCTGGCCCGCCGTGAACACTCCCGTCGCGAACTCCGGCAGAAGCTGGAGCGCGGCGGTTTTGCGCGTGAGGAAACCACGGCCGCCGTCGAGCGGCTGGAAGGCCAGGGCTATCAGGATGACCGGCGATTCGCGGAGTCGTTGCTCCGCACCCGGGTAGGGCAGGGCTATGGGCCGGCCCGCATACGGGCCGAGCTGCGCAGCCAGGGCCTTGCCGACAGCGAGGTCCGCACCCTGCTGGAGGAGGCCGGTGTCGATTGGCACGAAATTGCCGCGGATCAGTTGCGCCGACGCTATGGCGCGGGCAGCGCGGACCCGGCTGAGCGGGCCCGAAGGGCGCAGTTCCTCTTGCGTCGAGGCTTCGCGGCCGCCACAGTACGTGTTCTTACCCACGCCGATGCGGAAGACCCCGACGACGACTGAAGGCAACGAGCCTTGATTCCGGCCGGAGCGTCTCCGTGACACGCAGCCGCCAGCCACGATCGCTCATGAAAACCGCCGACATTCGTTCGACCTTCCTCGACTTCTTCCGTTCCAAGGACCACACCATCGTGCCTTCGGCATCGCTGGTGCCGTCGAACGACCCCACGCTGCTGTTCACGAACTCGGGCATGGTCCCGTTCAAGAACGTGTTCCTGGGCAGCGAAAAGCCGGGCTACGTCCGGGCTGCCGACGTCCAGCGCTGCCTGCGCGCGGGTGGCAAGCACAACGATCTCGACCAGGTGGGCTATACCGCCCGCCACCACACCTTCTTCGAGATGCTGGGCAACTGGTCGTTCGGCGATTACTTCAAGCGCGACGCCATCGCCTACGCTTGGGAGCTGCTTACCAGCGTCTACAAGCTGCCGGCCGACCGCCTTTGGGTCACCGTGTATCACACGGACGACGAGGCCTTCGACATCTGGAACAAGGAAGTCGGCGTGCCGGCCGATCGCATCGTGCGCATCGGCGACAACAAGGGGGCACCGTTCGCCTCGGACAATTTCTGGCAAATGGCCGATACCGGCCCCTGCGGTCCGTGTACGGAAATCTTCTTCGATCACGGTCCGGATGTTGCCGGCGGCCCCCCCGGCTCGCCCGACGAAGACGGTGATCGCTACATCGAAATCTGGAACCTCGTGTTCATGCAGTTCGACCGCGCACCGGATGGCACGCTGTCGCCCCTGCCGGCGCCGTGCGTCGACACGGGCATGGGCCTGGAGCGCCTTGCGGCCGTACTCCAGCACGTGCATTCCAACTACGAGATCGACCTGTTCGCCCACCTCATCGGCGAGGCATCGCGCCTGACCGGCACGGCCGACTTGTCCAACAAGTCGCTGCGTGTCATTGCCGATCACATCCGCGCCGCATCGTTCCTCATCGTCGATGGCGTGCTGCCGTCGAACGAGGGGCGTGGCTACGTTCTTCGCCGCATCATCCGCCGCGCATTGCGCCATGGCTGGATGCTGGGCGTGCGCGGTGACTTCTTCTGGAAGATGGTCGCGCCGCTCGTGGAGGAAATGGGCGAGGCTTATCCTGAGCTGGCCGCAAAGCGTGCCTTCGTTGAGCAGGCGCTCCGGACGGAAGAAGAGCGCTTCGGCGAGACGCTGGAACACGGCATGCGCCTGTTCGACGACATCGCCGCGAAGTCGGGCCAGGTTATCCCGGGTGTCGATGCGTTCCGCCTGTACGACACCTATGGTTTCCCGGTCGATCTCACGGCAGATATCGCGCGTGAGCGTGGCATGACCGTCGACATGGCCGGCTTCGAGCAGGCCATGGGCGAGCAGCGTGCACGTGCACGTGCCGCCAGCAACTTCGCCACCAAGGCGCAGCTGCCTGCCGAAGTGGCCAGCGTGCTGGCGCCGACGGTGTTCACCGGCTACGAGGTTCTGGATCTCGCCGATGCACGTGTCGTCGCCATCGTTCGCGAGGGCAAGGCGGTGGATACCCTCGCCGATGGCGAGGAAGGTTTTCTCCTGCTTGATCGCACGCCGTTCTACGCCGAATCCGGCGGCCAGGTTGGCGACACGGGCATGCTGCGCAATCCGTCGGGCGCGCTGGCCGTGCAGGACACCCAGAAGGTCGGTGGCGTGTTCTTCGCGCACTTCGGCACGTGGCAGGGCTCTGCCGCGCTGAACAAGGGTGACATCGTCACGGCCTCGGTGGATGCCGCGCAGCGTCAGTCCACCGTGCTCAATCATTCGGCAACGCATCTGCTGCATTCGGCCCTGCGCACGGTCCTGGGTGATCATGTGGCGCAGAAGGGTTCGCTGGTGGCGCCTGAGCGTCTTCGCTTCGATTTTTCGCATTTCAAGGCACTTTCGGCCGAAGAACTCGCGCAGATCGAGCGCATGGTCAACGATGAGATCCGTCGTAACGATCAGGCCGAAGTGCATCACATGGGCTACGACGACGCGATCGAATTCGGTGCCATTGCCCTGTTCGGCGAGAAGTACGGCTCGGAAGTGCGTGTGTTGAAAATGGGTGACTTCTCCACCGAATTGTGCGGCGGCACGCATGTGTCGCGCACGGGTGATATCGGCCTGTTCAAGATCGTGTCCGAGTCGGGCGTGGCCGCTGGCGTGCGCCGTATCGAGGCCGTCACGGGTGCCGGTGCCATGGCCCGTATAGCCGACGAAGAGCGCATTCTCGGCGAGGTGTCAGGTCTTCTTGCTGCCACGGGTGACGACGTCATCGAGAAGCTGCGGCAGCTGTTCGATCGCCAGAAGAAACTCGAGCGCGAGATCGAATCGTTCAAGGCCAAGGCCGCCAGCTCGGCTTCGGCCGATCTGGCCGCTTCCGCTGCCGATATCGCGGGTATCAAGGTGGTTGCCGCACGCCTGGAAGGCCTTGATGCAAAGTCGCTGCGCGACAGCCTCGACGTGCTGAAACAACAGCTCGGCGATTGCGCGGTGATCCTTGCCGGCGCGGCCGATGGGCGCGTGTCGCTCGTGGCCGGTGTGGGCGGTTCTGCCCTGGGCCGGATCAAGGCGGGCGACCTCGTTGCCGAGGTTGCCTCGAAGATTGAAGGCAAGGGCGGCGGCCGACCGGACATGGCCCAGGGCGGCGGCCTGGATGCCCCCGGCCTGCCTGCCATCCTGGCCGGCATTCCGGCATGGATCGCGGGCAAGCTCGGCTGATCCGAAGTTCTTGCGAGGTGCCGGCCGCTCCGATCGAGCGGCCGGCGTCGGTCTTCACGGTCGCGTGCGTTGCGCCAGTCGGTTTGGCTCAGCTAGTATCAGCCGAATGTCGAGCGCATCCTTCGGCATCGATCCGGCAAAGGGTCGAAGGCAGGACAGCTGGTCAGCGACAAACACAACTTATGAGCCGGGGAAGGCAGTTCGGCCTTCGATGGTCGAAACGTCGATCCATCGGCGACAAGCACTCGGGGTGAGTTGTCGTTGGTGGGGAAGCCAATACCTGATTTTATGGAGTATCAATCATGCTGATTCTGACCCGCCGGGTCGGTGAAACCCTGATGATCGGCGACGAGGTGACCGTCACCGTCCTGGGTGTGAAAGGTAACCAGGTCCGCATCGGTATCAATGCGCCGAAGAACGTTGCGGTTCACCGCGAAGAGATCTACCAGCGCATCAAGAACGAAGGCGATGCCGGCGACCATTCCGGTAACGATCAATAAGGCTTTACGAGCCGCGCAAGGGCAAGTATCCTTGCTGGCTCGTTGAGTTGGTCAGATCGGCGAAACAATCCGGAGAGTTGCCCGAGAGGCCGAAGGGGCTCCCCTGCTAAGGGAGTATAGGGTCAAAAGCCTTATCGAGGGTTCGAATCCCTCACTCTCCGCCAGTTACGTAAAGCGCCCCCTTTGTGGGGCGTTTTGCGTTTCAGCGCATCGTGCTTCCGGCTCGTGCTCCAGGCACATCCCAGCCAAGGAATTGATCCAGGTCAGGGGTGCTGCGCGTGCTTCGTCCTAGTCTGGGCGTTTTCTGGCGGGGATGACCCATGTCGACGGGATACGACGATTTGCAGGCCAGTTACGGTCGCTGCCTGCGTTCGCGCGGCTTCATCGAGCGCTTCTACGAAATCCTTCTTTCCCGGGATCCGGATATCTCGCCACTGTTCGCGCGCACCGATTTCCAGAAACAGCATATGGCCCTGCGCCGGGGTATCAGCCTGGCGATTTCCTGGGCAGCGGGCGATGGCATGGCGAGGCGGCCGGTTGATGAGATGGTTCGCGTGCATGCGAGAACGGGCAGGGCGCCGGTTTCTCCGGTATTTCACCAGCACTGGCTGGAAAGCCTGATGCTGGCGGTGCGCGAACGGGACGACCAGCTCACCCCGCAACTGGAGCGGCGCTGGCGCGAGGCGATGGGCAAGGTGGTGGAGGTGTTCGTCGCGGCATACTGAGTGTCGCCACGTATGGATCGCGCATACAAAAACACCGGCCAGAGGCCGGTGTTTTTGTTGATTCATTGGTCGGGGAGACAGGATTCGAACCTGCGACTTCTACGTCCCGAACGTAGCGCTCTACCAGGCTGAGCTACACCCCGACGGGAGCCGCGTATATTAGCCATGGCGGCCCCGGATGGCAACAGGTGTTCTCAAATTTTTTACACAGGGCTCCCGGAGTGCCCTGACGCCATCTGGTACTCTAACGGGCTGCCGCCTGGCGGCTTCCGTACAGCCTGTCCCAAGAGGAATTGCATGGCACTCACCCCGGCCCGCACCATGCCTGGTGTCCTCGAGCTCCTGCCGCTCGACCAGATTGCTTTCCAGCGCATGCTGGACACGATCCGCCGCAACTACGAGCGTTTCGGCTTCCTGCCGATCGAGACGCCGGTGATCGAGCATAGCGACGTCCTCCTGACCAAGACGGGCGGCGAAACCGAGCGCCAGGTCTACTTCGTGCAGTCCACCGGCTCGCTCAACGCCGAGACGAAAAACGGCGTGCCCGAGCTGGCGCTGCGCTTTGACCTCACCGTGCCGCTCGCCCGCTACGTGGCGGAGCACGAACACGATCTCAGCTTCCCGTTCCGTCGCTACCAGATGCAGCGCGTCTATCGCGGCGAGCGTGCCCAGCGTGGCCGTTTCCGCGAGTTCTACCAGTGCGACATCGACGTGATCGGCAAGGATTCCCTCTCGGTGCGTTACGACGCCGAGATTCCGGCCGTGATCCACAGCGTGTTCCGTGAACTGAACATCGGTGCGTTCACCATCCAGCTCAACAACCGCAAGCTGATGCGCGGTTACTTCGAAAACCTGGGTGTCACCGATCCGGAACAGCAGATGCTGGTGCTGCGCGAGGTCGACAAGCTCGACAAGCGCGGCCCTGACTATGTCCGCGAAACACTCACGGGCGAGGCCTTCGGTCTCTCGGCCGAGGCGGCGGAAAAGATTCTCGCGTTCGTGCAGGTGCGCTCCACGTCGGTTGACGACGCCTTCGCGAAACTCGATGCACTGGGCAATGGCTCGGAAGTGTTCGAGCAGGGCAGGGCGGAGCTGAAGGAAGTGCTGGGGCTCATCCGTGACTTCGGCGTGCCGGAATCCTATTTCGCGCTTAACCTTTCGATCGCGCGCGGCCTGGATTACTACACGGGCACGGTCTACGAGACCACGCTCAACGATCACCCGGGTATCGGTTCGATCTGCTCCGGCGGTCGCTACGAAAACCTGGCGGGGCAGTACACCAAGTCGCACCTGCCCGGCGTGGGCATTTCCATTGGCCTTACGCGCCTGTACTGGCAGCTGCGCGATGCGGGGCTCATCTCGACGGCGCAGAGCACGGTGGATGTGCTCGTGACGCAGATGGACCCCTCGCTGCTGCCCACCTACCTTGCCGTTGCCAACGACCTGCGCGGTGCGGGTATTGCCACCGAGGTGGTGATGGAAAGCGGCAAGCTCGGCAAGCAGTTCAAGTACGCGGACCGTGCCGGCATCCGTTTCGCCATCGTCATCGGTGAAGACGAAGTCGCCAAGGACGTCGTCACAGTGAAGGACCTGCGCCGCGAAGACCAGTTCGAGGTATCGCGCGCCGATCTGGTGAAAACCTTGCGTGTCGAACTGGCCCAGGCCGAAATCGGTCGCTGAGTTTTCTTCGTTCCCCCTTTCCCCCGGGATTTCCCATGACGAACAGCATCCTCCTCGACGGGCGCAGCCTCACCCGCGCCCAGGTCGCCGCCATCGCCCGTCAGGGCGCCTCGATCCGCCTCGACGAAACCCAGTTGCTGAAGGTGAAGCGGGCGGCGGACTTCCTCGCCGAGAAGGTAGGGGGCGGGGAGCCGATCTACGGCGTGACCACGGGTTTCGGCAGCAATGCCGATAAGCTGCTCGGTGCGCATCGCGTGCGCGACGAGCTGCCCGGTGGCAACCCGGAAGCCACCGAAGGGACGCTGCTCGAAGAACTTCAGCGTAATCTCATCATCACGCACGCGGTGTGCGTGGGTAAGCCGTTCTCGGTAGACGTGGTGCGCGCGATGCTGGCCATCCGCGTCAACACGCTGATGCGCGGTCACTCGGGTATTCGCGTGGAAACACTGCGCGCCCTCGCCGAACTGCTCAATCGCGACGTTATCCCCGTCATTCCGGAAAAGGGCTCGGTGGGCGCCAGTGGCGATCTCGCCCCGCTGTCGCACCTGGCCATCGTCCTGCTGGGCGGTGGCGAGGCTTTCTATCAGGGCGAGCGCCTGAGCGGTGCCGATGCCCTGGCCAGGGCCGGTCTCGAACCGGTGCGGCTGTCGTTCAAGGAGGGCTTGGCCCTCAACAATGGCACCACGCAGATGCTCGCCACGGGCGTGCTCGCGCTGGACACCATGGACATGCTGATCCGCACGGCCGACCTGGCTGCCGCGATGACGCTGGACGCCTTCGCCGGTCGCACGGGCGCCTACGCCGAACAGGTGCACGAGCTTCGCCCCCATCCGGGACAGGTCGAGGCAGCCCGGAGCATCCGTGGCCTGCTGGAAGGCTCCACGCTGGCGGACATCGCCTATCACCTCGTGCCGCGCTTCCGGCCCTGGCTGGCGGATTCGTGGTCGGAGCCTGCCGACCAGGCCCATCGCTTCGACATCGGCTGGGACTGGGTACCGGCCACGCAGCGTCATGGCAAGGAGGCGTTCTATGCGCGCTTTCTGCCCTTCAAGGGCGGCAAGAAGCACCAGCCGCAGGATGCCTACTGCCTGCGCTGCGCACCGCAGGTGCACGGTGCGGTGCGCGATGCGTGGGAGCAGGCCTGCCGCGTCTTCGATATCGAACTCAACGCCGTCACCGACAACCCGCTGGTGTTCCCGGACGCCGAGAATGCCCAGGTCATCGAAGACCCGGTGATCTCCGCCGGCCACTTCCACGGCATGCCGCTGGCCCTGGCCATGAGCTACGTGAAGGCGGCGATTCCGGTGCTGGCCTCCATCTCGGAGCGTCGCACGGCAAAGCTGGTGGACCCGGCCAACAACGATGGCCTGCCGGCCTTCCTCATTGGCAATGAAGACGCCACGGATTCGGGCTTCATGATTGTCCAGTACACCGCCGCCGCGCTGGTGAACGACCTCGCCACGCGTGCGCACCCGGCATCCGTTTACTCGGTGCCCACCAGTGCGAATGCCGAAGACCATGTGTCCATGGGCGCCAACGAGGCCCGCCACGTGCTGGAGATGACCGAAGACCTCGGTCACGTGCTGGCCATGGAGCTGTATACCGCCGCCCAGGCGCTGGAATACCGTCAGGACATGCTCAATGCCGCCCGCACGCTGGCTCATCGCGGTGACTGGCAGGCCCTGGCCGCCAAGGTCTCCGGCGCCCCGCGCAGCGATTCGCCGCATTACGCCCGCTTTGAAGAAGAAGTGCGGGCGCTGATGCAGGCACTGGCCAGCGCCGACGACTTCCACGGCGGCCACGCTGTGCGCAAGGCGCTGTCGACCCTGCGCGAGCACATCGCCTTCATGCAGCGCGACCGGGCGATGGATGGCGAGGTGCGCCTCGTCTGTGAGCTGGTGGCTTCCGGCCGCCTGGTGGCCTGATCCGCCTCTCAGGCGGTGGCCGTCAGTGCGGCAGCCGCCTTCAGGTGCACGGAGCGTGACCCCAGCCGGCTGGCGGTGACGCCGGCCAGGAACTGGTAGAGCTGGGCATCGTTGGCGAGGCCCAGCTTGCCCATCGCCGAGCGCTTCTGCCGGCTGATCGTCTTGAAGCTGCGCCCCATCGCGCCAGCGATATCCGATAACGAAAACCCCTCGGCGAACGCGCGAAGCACCTCCACCTCGCGCGGGGAGAGTCGTGCGTCCAGGTCGTTGCGCTGGTCGGCGCAGTCGGCCTGATGAAACAGGCGGCGTACCGCCGGGCTCAGGTAGCAGCGACCGACGTCCGCCGCATGGACCGCCACGGGGATGTCCTTCAGGTTGGTCCGTTTGTCGAAGATGGCTGCCACGCCCATGTCGAGCAGCGTACGCAGGATGGCCGGGTTGCTGAGCATGGTGAGCACCACGATGCCCACGTCTGGCCGGAGACTGCGGATGCGGCGGATCATCGGCATGCCATCGGGGTGGGTGCCGTCGGGCATGGAGAAGTCCGTGACCAGTACGTCGCAAGGGTTCTCGGTGATGTCCCGGAGCAGGGTGTCGGTGTCGTAGGCCCGGGCCATGATGGTGTAGCGGTGCGCGGTGAGGACGGTCTCGACGCCTGCGACGACGACGGGATGGTCGTCGGCGATGATCACGGTGCAGGTCACGGCAGGGGCTCTCCTTCAAGGCGATTTCCGCCATGTTGGCGAGCCATTGCCCCTCGGGATATGGAAGAAAAGCGCAATCGCATGTGGGCGCTTGCCTCCGTCGGGTTACAGCGTTACGATGAGTTATCGTATTAACGCGTTAATACACTATGAAGCGTCGCTCGCTCGATCCCGATACCCCGGCCGATTCGGCCGAAACCAGCCTCTGCGAGGCCCTGCTGGGCCTGTCCTCCGTGGAGGAAATGCGGGCGTTCCTCCACGACCTTTGCACTCCGGCCGAAATCGAGGTCATGGTGGATCGCTGGCGGGTCGTGCCGCACCTGCTGGAAGGGCGCTCCTACCGGGAAATCCATGAGCGCACGGCGGTGAGCATCACCACCATCGGCCGGGTCGCCCGGTATCTCAACCAGGGCAACGGGGGCTACATGGCCGCCGCGGCCCGGCGCAACCTCGGGGGTGAGGCATGAAGCCGCGTGACCGCCTGCGCATCGCCATGCAGAAGTCCGGCCGGCTGACCGAGCCGGCGCAGGAGCTGCTCGCCCGCTGCGGGCTGAAATTCCGACAGAGTCGCGACAAGCTGTTCTGCTTCGGCGAGGGCGAGCCCGTGGATCTGCTCCTGGTCCGCGACGACGACATCCCCGGTCTTATCGCCGAGGGCGTCTGCGACATGGGCATCGTCGGTCGCAACGTGCTGCAGGAATACCAGTACTCCCATCCCGAAGCCGGGGTGGCACTGGATGAGCTGCGCCCGCTGGGCTTCGGCCGCTGCCGCCTTTCCATTGCCCTGCCGCAGGACGAACCCTACGACACCCCGGCACAGCTGGGCGGCCAGCGCATCGCCACGTCTTATCCCGGCCTGCTGGGCGAATGGCTGCGCAGCAACGGCGTGGACGCGAAGGTCGTCTACCTGGCCGGCTCCGTGGAAATCGCCCCCCGCCTGGGCACGGCCGATGCCATCTGCGACCTCGTCTCCAGCGGCGCCACCCTCGTGGCGAACCAGCTGCGCGAAACCGCCGTGCTGGTGGAGAGCGAGGCCGTGCTGGCGGGGCCGCGCGACCTGCCGACCGACGAACGCGGCGAGATTGCCGAGCTGCTGCTGCGCCGTCTCGATGGCGTGATCCAGGTGCGCGATTCGCGCCTGATCCTGCTGCAGGCACCACGCAACGCACTCGACGAAATTACCCGCCTGTTGCCCGGCCTGCCGATCCCCACGCTCACGGCGGTGGACGGCGCACCGGACCAGGTGGTGGTGCAGGCGCTGTGCGCCGGCTCGGTGAGCTGGCGGCAGCTGGAAGACATGAAACGCGCCGGTGCCCGCGACATGCTGGTGCTGCCGGTGGAGAAGATGCTGGCATGAAACGGATCGACTGGAACACGCTGGACGAACCCGGCCGCGACGCGGCCCTGGCGCGACCGGCGCAATCGCGGGCTGAACCGCTTCGCGAAGGCGTCGAGGCCATCGTCGCCGATGTGCGCGCACGCGGTGACGTGGCACTGCGCGAGCTGACCGAGCGCTACGATGGTGCATCGCTGGACGCCCTCAGCGTGAGCGACGACGAATTCGCTGCTGCCGAAGCGCGGCTTGCGCCGGAGCTCAAGGCAGCCGTACGCGAAGCCGCGTCACGTATCGAAACCTTCCACCGCGCTGCGGCGCCCACCGCTGTTTCCGTCGAAACAGCGCCGGGGGTACGCGTCGAACGCGTGTTGCGTCCCATCCGCCGCGTCGGCCTGTATGTGCCGGCCGGTGGTGCGCCGTTGCCGTCCACGGCCATCATGCTCGGCGTGCCGGCCGTGATCGCCGGGTGCCGCGAAGTGGTGTTGTGTACACCGGTACAGGCGAACGGCCGCTGCGATGATGCCGTGCTGTATGCCGCGAAGGTCACGGGGGTGAGTCGCGTCTTCAAGCTCGGTGGCGCGCAGGCCATCGCGGCCATGGCGTACGGAACCGACACGGTACCCCGTTGCGACAAGCTCTTCGGCCCCGGCAACGCCTGGGTCACCGAGGCGAAGCTCCAGGTGGCCGGCGATCCGGCCGGTGCGGCGATCGACATGCCGGCCGGCCCCTCCGAAGTCCTGGTGATCGCCGATGCCGATGCGGATGCACGCTTCGTGGCGGCCGACCTGCTATCGCAGGCGGAGCACGGGCCGGACTCTCAGGTGCTGCTGGTAAGCCCGTCGGCGGATCTGCTCGATCGTGTGGCCGACGAGGTAGAGCGGCAGCGTCTTGCCTTGCCTCGTGCCGAGGTGGCAGCGAAGGCGCTTGGCGAAAGTCGCCTGGTGCTCGTAAGCGATCTTGCCCAGGCGGTGGAAGTCAGCAACCGGTATGCGCCGGAACACCTGATCATCCAGACCGCCGATCCGCGTGCACTGCTCGACGATATCGAGTCGGCAGGGTCCATTTTCCTCGGTGAATGGACGCCGGAATCGGTGGGTGACTATTGCAGCGGCAGCAACCACGTGCTGCCCACCTACGGCTATGCACGCAGCTACAGCGGTGTCTCCGTGGCCAGCTTCCAGAAGCAGGTCACCGTGCAGGAACTCTCGGCGGATGGCCTGCGCAACATCGGGCCGTGCGCCGCGATTCTTGCCGAGGCCGAGCAACTGGAAGCCCACCGCCGGGCCGTGACGCTGCGCCTTGCCGCCATGGATGCCGTGGCATGAGCGTGCTCGATCTCGCCCGCGAGGACATCCGCGCCCTTGCCCCGTATTCCAGCGCACGAATGGAAGCATCCGGTGGCACGGTGCTGCTCAATGCCAATGAATCGTCACGACCGGCGGATATCCCGGGAGGCGAGGGGTTGAATCGTTACCCGGACCCGCAGCCGCGTGCGCTCGTCGAAGCGCTGGCCGAGCTGTACGGTCGCGATGCATCGCAGCTGCTTGTCACCCGAGGCAGCGACGAGGCCATCGACCTGCTGGTACGTGCCTTCTGTCGCGCCGGTCGCGATGCCATCGTGATTTCACCGCCGACGTTCGGCATGTACGCGATCTGCGCACGCATCCAGGATGCAGCCGTCATCGAGTCGCCGCTGGATGCCTCCGGTGCACTCGATGTCGATCGTCTGTTGGCCAGCGTGACGGAGCGTACGCGCCTGGTGTTTGTGTGCTCGCCCAACAATCCCACGGGCAATCTGGTCGAGCATGAAACCCTTCGTCGTATTGCTCGCGAACTGGCAGGCCGTGCCGTGCTGGTGATCGACGAGGCCTATGCCGAGTTCAGCGGCGCGCCGGGTGCGGCGACCCTGCTTGATGAATTCGACAACGTTGCCGTGCTGCGTACGCTGTCCAAGGCCTGGGCCCTGGCAGGTGCGCGCGTGGGTACGGTGATGGCGCGGGAAGACGTGATCGGCCTGCTGCGCCGGATCATCCCGCCGTATCCGCTACCCACGCCCTGCGTCGAGGCGGCACTGTCTGCACTTTCGTACGAAGGGCGCCGCGTGCAGCGCCACCATGTGAGCGAGACCCTGTCCGAGCGGGCGCGCATGACGCAGGCGCTGGCGACTTTGCCCGGGGTACGCGCCGTGCTTCCCTCGCATGCCAACTTCATCGCCGTGCGTTTTGACGATCCGGCCGGCACCTATCGTCGCCTGCTTGCCGCTGGCATCGTGGTGCGTGATATCACCCGTTATCCGGGGCTTTCCGATGCCCTGCGCATTACGGTGGGCACCGGTAACGAGAATGACCGCGTGCTGGCGATCCTGCGGGCGGGAGAAGGCGCATGAGCCGGAAGATTCTTTTTGTCGATCGCGACGGTTGCCTCATCGAGGAACCGGCCGACCAGCAGATCGACAGCTACGAAAAGCTCGCCTTGCTGCCGGGTGTCATCGCCGCCTTGCAGCGCTGTGTCGCTGCCGGATACGAGCTGGTGATGGTGACCAACCAGGACGGCCTGGGCACGCCATCGTTCCCGCAGGATACCTTCGACGGCCCACATGCCCTGTTGCTGCGCATCCTGTCGTCGCAGGGCATCGTGTTCCGCGAGCAGTTGATCGACCGCAGTTTCCCGCACGAGAACCGGGATACGCGCAAACCGGGCACGGGTCTCGCCCGTCACTGGCTGGCCGACGACAGCTGGAGTCGTGCCCAGTCGGCCATGATCGGCGACCGTGAGAGCGACATGATTTTCGCGGCGAACATGGGCGTGCGCGGTTTTCGCGTGGGGCCTGATGGACAGGACTGGGCGTCGATTGCCCATGACCTGCTCGACGCACCGCGCGTGGCCGAGGTCATCCGTCGCACGAAGGAAACCTCCATTCGCGTCCGCGTGGATCTGGACCGCATCGCCGAGCCTGCCGTGCACACCGGGCTCGGCTTCTTCGACCACATGCTCGAACAGATTGGCAAGCACGGCGGTTTTGCGCTGGATCTGCGCTGCGATGGCGACGTTCAGGTCGACGAACACCACACCATCGAGGATTCCGCACTGGCGCTGGGGCAGGCCTTGCGCCAGGCACTGGGCGACAAGCGCGGCATCGGCCGATATGGGTTTGCCCTGCCGATGGACGAGAGCGCCGCGCGTGCCGAGCTGGATCTCTCGGGCCGACCGTACTTCGTCTTCAACGGTGAGTTCCCGCGTGACCGCGTGGGCGATGTGCCGACCGAGCTGGTGCCGCACTTCTTCCGCTCCCTGTGCGAAACGCTGGGCGCCAACCTGCACCTCACGGTGGAAGGCGAGAATGCCCACCACATGGTGGAGGGTTGCTTTAAAGTCGTAGCGCGTACCCTGCGCCAGGCGATCCGTCGCGAAGGTGCGGAGCTGCCGAGCACGAAGGGGAGCCTGTGATGCGTGTGGTCCTTGTCGATGCCGGTGGCACCAACATCGGCTCGGTGCGCTATGCGTTGCAGCGGTTGGGTACCGATGCGGAACTGACCGCGGATGCCCGTCGTATCCGCGAGGCAACGCACGTGATCCTCCCCGGTGTCGGCGCGGCCGCGCCTGGCATGCGACGCCTTCGCGAGGCGGGTCTCGTGGAGGTATTGCGTGGCCTGACCCAGCCGGTGCTGGGCGTCTGCCTCGGCATGCAGCTGCTGTGCGAGCGCTCGGAAGAGGGCGATACCGAATGCCTGGGTGTGATCCCGGCGACGGTACGACGCTTTGCCGAGTCTCCCGGATTGCGTGTACCGCACATGGGCTGGAACAGCTTGCGCCGCGAAGCGGAGCATCCGCTCACGGCGGGGCTGGAAGCCCACGACACCGCCTACTTCGTACACAGCTATAGGGTGCCCAGCGGCGATTACACGCTGGTTTCCAGCGAGCATGGCGTGGCCTTCTCCGCGATGGTCGCCTCCGGCAATTTCATGGGCATGCAGTTCCACCCCGAGCGTTCCGCTGGCGTGGGTGCCCGACTCCTGAAGAATTTTCTTTCGCTATGACCCTCCCGATTCCCGCCATCGATCTGCGCGACGGCAAGGTGGTGCGCCTGTTCAAGGGCGACTACGCGCAGCAGACCACGTTCGACGTGGAGCCCCTGGCCCTGGCCGGTCGTTATGCCGATGCAGGCAGCGCGTGGCTGCATGTGGTCGATCTCGACGGCGCGCGGTCGGGACAGTTCGAAAACCTGCCGACGCTGTCGCGCATCGTGGATGCCGGGCGCCTGCATGTTCAGGCCGGTGGCGGGGTGCGCGACGAAGACGGTGTGAAACGACTGCTCGATGCCGGGGTGTCTCGTGTCGTTGTTGGCAGCATCGCCATCCGCGAACCCGATACCGTGGCGCGCTGGCTGGCGACCTATGGCGCCGAGCGTATCGTGCTTGCACTGGATACCCGCTTCCGCGATGGCGAATGGAAGCTTCCCAGTGCTGGCTGGACTGCCGACGAGGCGCGCACCCTCGACGACTTGCTGCCTTTCTACGTCGGGGCAGGTGCAAGGCACCTGCTATGCACCGACATTGATCGCGACGGCACGATGACCGGTCCCAACACGGCGCTCTATCGTCATCTGGAGCAGCTGGCGCCGTCGATGGACGTGCAGGCCTCCGGCGGGGTCCGTTCGCTCGACGATATCGCCGCGCTCACCTTGCAGGGCGTTTCCGGGGTAATCCTCGGCAGAGCCTTGTTACAGGGCGAATTCACCCTTGGCGAGGCATTCGACATGGCGGCCAGGGCAGGTGCCACATGCTGAACCGACGTATCGTGCCGTGCCTGGATGTGCGTGACGGCCAGGTGGTGAAGGGGGTGCGTTTCCGCGATCACGTGGTCGTGGGTGGCATCGTGGAGCTCGCTCTGCGTTATCGCGACGAGGGCGCCGACGAACTGGTGTTCTACGACATCACGGCAAGTCCGGAAGGACGCCGCGTGGATCGCGACTGGGTGGAACGAGTCGCGCGCGAGATCGATATTCCGTTCTGTGTGGCCGGCGGTATCCGCAGCGTGGAAGACGCGCGCGAGGTGCTGCATGCGGGCGCCGACAAGGTGTCGATCAATTCGCCCGCACTGGAACGTCCGGCGCTGGTCGGCGAGATCGCCGAGGCGTTCGGTGTGCAGTGCGTGGTGGTGGGTATCGACAGCCTGCGCGATGACGACGGCCAGTGGCGTGTACGCCAGTACACCGGCGATCCGTCGAAGACGAAGGCGCTGCGCAAGCGCACGCTCGACTGGATCGACGAAGTGCAGGCGCTGGGCGCCGGTGAGATCGTGCTCAACTGCATGGGAACCGATGGAGTCCGCCGCGGTTACGACATCGAGCAGCTGCGCGAGGCCCGCCAGCGCTGCCGCGTGCCGCTGGTCGCTTCGGGCGGTGCCGGTACGCCCGGACATTTTGTGGAGGTATTCCGCGATGCCGACGTCGACGCGGCCCTGGCGGCCAGTGTGTTCCATTCCGGCGAGATCGCCATTCCCACCTTGAAGCGCGAACTGCGCGCGCAGGGTATCGAGGTACGTGTATGACCGCGACAATTCCCGATTTTGCCAAGGGCGATGGCCTGGTTCCCGCGATCGTGCAGCACGCGCGTACGGGCGAGGTGCTGATGCTTGGCTATATGGACGAGGCCGCGCTGGCGAAGACGCGTGAGAGCGGTCTGGTGACGTTCTACAGCCGCAGCAAACAGCGCCTGTGGACCAAGGGCGAGACCTCCGGCGATGTGCTGGCGCTGGTCGACCTGAAAATCGATTGCGATGCCGATACCTTGCTGTTGCGTGCATTGCCTGCGGGCCCGACATGTCACACGGGTACGACGAGCTGTTTCGGTGACGACGTGGCGCCGCGACTCGGTTTCCTGGCGGAGCTGGATGCGCTGGTGGCATCGCGCCACGCCGAGCGCCCCGAAGGCAGCTACACCACGAAGCTGTTCGACGGCGGTATCCGTCGCATGGCGCAGAAAGTGGGCGAAGAGGGCGTTGAAACGGCGCTGGCAGCCGTGGCCGAAGATGACGACGCCCTGCTTGGCGAGGCTGCCGACCTGATCTTCCACCTGATGGTGGTGTTGCGCGCACGCGGAATCGGCTTCGAGCGCGTGGTGCAAAAACTAGCATCACGCCACCGCTGACCTCCTCATGTAGGAGCGCGCCTCGCGCGCGACCGGGAAAACCGATAACGCACGAATTTCTTCGGCGGACCACGAGAAACCGTGGTCTGCGGTGCGCTTGGGATCTATCGCCGTACCGGTCGCGCGCGAGGCGCGCTCCTACACGGTTATAGGATGGCCAGGACGGCTTCCGGGGGGCGGCCGATGGCCGCCTTCTTCCCATGAATGACCACCGGACGCTCGATGAGCTTCGGGGTGGCCGCCATAGCATCGATCAGCTGCTGGCGCGTCGCATTCGCCGGCACATCGGCGTATTCCGCCTCGCCCTTGCGCATCAGCTCACGCGGCTCGATGCCGAGCGCTTTCAGCACGGCATCGATCTGCGCCGCCGAGGGCGGGGTCTTCAGGTATTCCACGATCATCGGCTCAAGGCCCTGCTGTTGCAGCAGGGCCAGGGTGTCCCGCGACTTCGAACAGCGCGGGTTATGCCAGATCGTGAGCGCGCTCAAAAGTTGCCGCCACGATTGCCGCCACCGCCACCGGGACGACCGCCACGGTTACCGCCGCCACCCGGGCGACCACCGCGGTTGCCACCACCGGACGGGCCTCGGCTGTTGCCGCCACCCGGACCGCGGGCGTTACCGCCACCGGGGCCACGGCTGTTGCCGCCGCCCGGACCACGAGCGTTACCACCCGAAGCACGGTTGCCACCGGCACGTCCCGGGCCGCCCTGGCCCATGCCGCCACCGCCCTGGGCGCGGTTGCCACCGCCGCCCTGGCCGCTGCGCGGTCCACGGGGGCCGCGATTGCCGCCACCCGGATTACCCGCCACGTTACCGTTGGCGTTGCCGCCACCGGTGCGGCTGTCGCCTGCAAACCAGGTGCGCAGGGCCGGCAGTTCCTGGCCGGGCGCCACGCGACGCGACGACTTGCGCTGGCCACCGGCCGGACGGTCCGGACGATCGACGTTGCCATTCACCTCGCGACGGCGGCCCCCGGCGTTTCCGCCACGGCCGCCACCCTTGCCACCGCGCGGATTGTCGTCGCGGATACGGTCGAAGGCGGTAAGTTCACGGGCCTCGTCATGACGGGCCGAGCTCCAGCCACCGGAGGTCGCCTTGTCCGGGCGGTATTCGGTGACGTGGCGCGGTGCGCGGCGCTGGTGCACCACGGCGTTGAGCGTGAGCACCGGATCGGGAGCACCGAGCCCGGCGCGCTCGCGCAGTTCCTTGATGGCGGTTTCGTCCAGCGACTCGCAGTCGCCACGACGCAGGGCGCGGGGCAGCTCGACGCTGCCATAGCGGATGCGCTTCAGGCGGCTGACCAGAAAGCCCTGGGAATCCCACAGGCGGCGGACCTCGCGGTTGCGACCTTCGCGGATCGTCACGCGGAACCAGCTGTGGCTGCCGCCGCGGCTGATGACGCCGATCTCGTCGAAGCGGGCCGGGCCGTCTTCCAGTTCCACACCGGCCTTGAGGCGCTCGATGATCTCGTCGGGCACTTCGCCGTGGACGCGGCAGAGGTATTCACGCTCGAGGCCGCTCTTCGGATGCATCAGCGCGTTGGCGAGTTCGCCGTCGGTGGTGAGCAGCAGCAGGCCGGTGGTGTTGATGTCGAGGCGACCCACGGCGACCCAGCGCGCGCCCTTCAGGCGCGGCAGCTGTTCGAACACGGTGGGGCGGCCTTCGGTGTCGTCGCGGGTGGTCACCACGCCTTCCGGCTTGTGGTAGACCAGCACTTCGGCATCGCTGCGGGTATCGGTGGCGACGACGAACTGCTTGCCGTCGAGCACCACGCGGTCGCCGGCGTGCACGCTCTCGCCAATGGTGGCGACCGTACCGTTGACTTCGACTTCGCCAGCCTGGATGCGCTGTTCGAGCATCCGGCGCGAGCCGAGCCCGGCGTTGGCGAGCACCTTGTGCAGGCGCTCTTCGAGCTGGGCGGCTTCTTCGGCGCTACCGCCGCGTTTCAGGGTAAGCAGGGATCGCTGGGGCGCATTCATGCGCGTGACTCC
Organism: Luteibacter anthropi; assembly: GCF_023699965.1. Classification (NCBI taxonomy): domain Bacteria; kingdom Pseudomonadati; phylum Pseudomonadota; class Gammaproteobacteria; order Lysobacterales; family Rhodanobacteraceae; genus Luteibacter; species Luteibacter anthropi. Next base: position 163,146 of record NZ_CP077072.1, on the reverse strand, counting down.
TCGGGGTTCTTCTCGGCACCGTCGTCGTCTTCGTCGGCGGTGCTTGCGGTGTTCTCTGCCTCGTCGGCAGTGGGGGATGCCGCGGCGACGTCGTCGCCGGCAGGCCGTTCGTTCGTGGTTTCGTCGTCGTCGTGCGAAACGACCTCGGCGTCACCAGGGAGGGGGGCCGTGGCGAAAGCCTCGGCGGGAAGATCGATATCGGTGTCGTCGCCCTCGACATCGTCGGGCAGGGCCACCCGGGCCGGGGCGGGTTCCGTGTCGCCATCGAGGCGCAGCTGCGGATTGATCTCGTCGAGGTCGCGGATCTCGGACAGCGGGGGCAGCGCGTCCAGCGACTTCAGGTTGAAGTAGTCGAGGAAGGTGCGGGTGGTGCCGAACAGGGCAGGGCGGCCCGGGACATCCCGGTAGCCCACCACGCGGATCCATTCGCGCTCTTCCATCGTCTTGATGATGTTGGAGGAGACGACCACGCCGCGGATCTGTTCGATCTCGGGGCGGGTGATCGGCTGGCGGTAGGCAATGAGCGCCAGGGTTTCCAGCAGGGCCCGCGAGTAGCGGCTGGGGCGTTCGGCCCACATCCGGGAGACCCAGCCGTGGACTTCGCGGCGAACCTGGTAGCGCCAGCCGGAAGCGACTTCCACCAGCTCGACGCCACGCCCTTCGCAATCCGCTGTCAGCGCCGCAAGGGCTGCCGCCAGCTCGTCGCTGCCGATCTCCTCTTCCTCGCCGAAGATCGCCTTCAGCTGAAGAATCGTCATCGGCTGGGTCGACGCCAGCAGCGCCGCTTCCACGATGGGTTTGAGTTGTTCGGGTTGCATAGGCCTTCGGTGTGCCGCGCCGGGGCGCGGATGGGTTTCGCGAACGCGCCGCGCGCGGCGGCAGATTCCATGTCTGGCCCTCGGGGGCCGTCAGGCGAGCGCTTCCTCGTGCTCGGCCTCCGTCTGGACCTTCGTGCGCAGGTAGATGGGCCCCAGGGCTTGCTCCTGCACGATCTCGACCAGCATTTCCTTTGCGAGCTCCAGCATCGCAAGGAAGGTGACCACCACGCCGAGCCGGCCTTCGCTGATATCGAACAGCGTCTCGAACCGGTGGAACGAGCCACCGGTGAGCGAGCCGAGCACTTCACCCATGCGCTGGCGGACACTGAGCGGTTCGCGCTGGATCGCATGGTGCGTGAACAGTTCGGCGCGGTTGAGCACGTCCTTGAGCGCGAGCAGCAGTTCCTTCAGGTCGAGCGGAGGTGGGACACGTACCACCGTCTGTTCGCCGACAAAGGCATGCACCACGGTGGTGTCGCGTTCCAGGCGCGGCAGTTCTTCGATGTCCTGCGCGGCCCTCTTGAAGCGTTCGTACTCCTGCAGTCGGCGTACCAGTTCGGCACGCGGATCATCCTCGAGGCCTTCTTCCGCAGGTGGCCTGGGCAGCAGGAGCCTGGATTTGATCTCCGCGAGGATCGCGGCCATCAGCAGGTATTCCGCGGCCAGCTCCAGGCGCATCACTTCGCGCATCATCCCGATGTAGTCCATGTACTGCCGGGTGATTTCGGCGACAGGGATGTCGAGGATGTCGAGGTTTTGCCTCCGGATCAGGTAAAGCAACAGGTCGAGCGGACCTTCGAACGATTCCAGGATGACTTCGAGCGCGTCCGGCGGAATGTACAGGTCCTGCGGCATCTGCAGCACCGGCTGCCCGCGCACCAGAGCCAGGGGCATTTCCTGTTGCTGCGGAACGCCTGCAAAAGCGTCACGGGTTGTTTCGACCACCTGGACTTCGGTTGTCTCGTTAGTCATCGGCACACGTCAGAAGGGCCGCCAGGGCGACCGGGTACGCAATCAACCATCGATGCCGTCCGGCGGCCACACCGCCGGTCGTCCGGCATGCCCCGCATCGTCGCCGACGAGCGAAAGACATCACCGTTGGATACCCCGGAAAGGGTCACTACCTCTGAGGAACGTCGGAGGGTGGACCTTGGCCGGCAACATCCATAACGCCGGCTAGGGCGAGACGCCCGCAATAAGTACACCCGATGAGGATACAGGGTATCGCCTGTGGCGGCCCAAGTCCAGCGGACCCAGCGGCGGGCCGCCTGTCGATCCGGCACAATACGGGTCATGCAGCCGGCCCAGCGCGCAATTATCCATGTAGACATGGACGCCTTCTACGCGTCGGTGGAGGAACTGGACGACCCCTCGCTGGTGGGCAAGCCGGTGATCGTCGCCGGACTGGGGCGCCGGGGCGTGGTTTCCACGGCCAATTACGAGGCCCGCAAGTACGGCGTCCGCTCGGCGATGCCTACGGCAGAGGCCCGTCGCCGCTGCCCCCACGGCCAGTACATCTTTCCCCGCCACGACCGCTACAAGGCCATTTCCGACGTGGTATTCGAGGTGTTCGGCCAGTTCACGCCGATGATCGAGGGCCTGTCGCTGGATGAGGCCTTTCTCGACGTGAGCGCCAGCCTGCGGCTGTTCTCATCCATCGAAGCGATCGGGCGCCAGATCAAGGGCGACATCAAGGCGCGGACGGGCCTGAATGCTTCCGTGGGCATGGCGCACAACAAGCTGCTGGCCAAGCTGGCCAGTGAGCTGTCCAAGCCCGACGGGTTCCTGGTGATCCGGCCCGACGAGGTGCGTGGGTATCTCGACCCCCTGCCGGTCGGGCGCATGTGGACGGTGGGCAAGGTCGCCGAAGAGGCCTTGCAGAACGTCGGCATCCGTACCATCGGCGACCTGCTGCGGGCCGACGACTGGCGCTTGCACAAGGCGGTGGGGCCCCGTCACGGCGCCCAGCTGCGGGCGCTGTGTCGCGGAGAGGATCAGCGGCCTGTCGTGGCCGATGCTGCCGAGGTGTCGATCAGTGCCGAATGGACCTTCGAGACCGACCTGGACACCCTGCCCATCGCCGAGGCCTGGCTGCTGCGCCAGTGCGAGCGAGTGGGCGCCAGGGCCCGTGCCAGGGAGCTGGAGGGGCGCACGGTGTCGGTGAAGCTGCGCGAGCCGCCCTTCGTCACCCATAGCCGCCAGGCCCAGCTGCCGGTCCCCGGCAATGCCACGCCCGAGATTTACGCCGTGGCACGTCGCTTGCTTCAGGTCTGGTGGAACCAGCATCCGCGACCGAGGCTTCGCCTGCTCGGGGTGGGGCTGTCGGGGTTCGATGCCCGGCATGGCGACGAGCAGCAGGATATGTTCGCCGCGCCGGTAGCGGAAAAACGCTCCGATGGCGTCCAGGACCGGATCAACCGGCGCTTCGGCGCCGGGGCGCTGGTCCGGGCTGGCGTACTGAAGACGCGCGGTAAGGAGTGACGCGAAAAGACGGTGAACGGAGCCCCGGACTGCGCTAATGTGTCGATAAGTGACACGGAACGTAAGTTTGTGAGGTGCGGTCATGCCGATCGCGACAGACAAAGGCAAGGCACCGGGATGGGTGGAACAACTGATGTCTCTTGATAAGGCCGGCGCACAGGCGCACGAGCGCCATGCACGCATGAAGGTACCTGCGGCCGTATTGATGAGCCGCGGGCACGAAGCCTTTTCCACCGATCTGATCGATATCTCGGCCACGGGCGTGCTGCTGAAGCGTCCGCAGCGCTGGAGCGGCGTAGTGGGTCAGGTATGGGTGCTGGATATCGTGTTCGCCCACGACCTGCACATCAACATGGAAGCCGAAGTGGCCCGCGCCTCGGCGCGTCAGATCGGCCTGCGCTATTCCCTCATCCCCGAAGACAAGCAGGCCCCCCTGTGGGAGCTGCTGGGCGGCTACGCCGACACCCTCGAAGCCTGGCACCAGGAGTGATCCATCACCCCTGTAGGAGCGCGCCTCGCGCGCGACCCTACGGAGCCCTGCATCCGGTTTTTCCGAACGTTACGCGAGGCCCAGTCATGCATCCGGTTTCCCCGTGCGCCGCGCCAGATCCGGTCGCGCGCGAGGCGCGCTCCTACGGGGTAGGGTTTCGCAAATAAAAAGGGCCGCTTTCGCGGCCCTTTTTTCATCAGGCCTGCGCGGCCTTTTTCTTCTTCCGTTCCTCGTCGCGCAGCTCGCGGCGGAGGATCTTGCCCACGTTGCTCTTGGGCAGCGAATCGCGGAACTCGATCTGCTTCGGACGCTTGTAGCCGGTGAGGTTTTCGCGGCAGTACTCGCGCAGGGCTTCCTCGGTGAGAGAAGGGTCCTTGCGCACCACGTAGATCTTCACGATTTCACCGGAGTGCTCGTCGTCCACGCCCACGGCGGCCACTTCGGCTACGCCGGGGTGATGCATGATCGTGGCCTCGATCTCATTCGGATACACGTTGAAGCCGGAGACGAGGATCATGTCCTTCTTGCGATCGACGATGAAGGCCTGGCCCGTTTCGTCCATCTTCGCGATGTCGCCCGTGCGCAGCCAGCCATCGTCGGAGAGCACCTTCGCGGTTTCCTCCGGTTGCGCCCAGTAGCCCTTCATCACCTGCGGACCACGGATGCAGAGCTCGCCTTCCTGGCCAAGGGGCAGGGGGTGGCCTTCGTCGTCGCGGATTTCCGCGTAGGTGTTGGGGATGGGGTAGCCGATGGAACCGGTGTACTCGTTGACGTCCACCTTGTTGGCGAGCGCCACGGGCGAGGTCTCGGTAAGACCGTAGCCTTCGATGATGGCGCGGCCGGTGACCTTCTTCCAGCGCTCGGCGACCGCACGCTGCAAGGCCATGCCACCGGCCATGGCCAGATGCAGGCGAGAGAAATCCACCTGGTCGAAGCCTGGCGTGTTGAGCAGGCCGTTGAACAGCGTGTTGACGCCGGTGATGGCGGTGAAGCTGGTCTTGCGCAGCTCCTTCACGAAACCCGCCATGTCGCGCGGGTTGGTGATGAGCACGTTGAGGCCACCCAGGCTGGTGAAGATGAGGCCGTTCACCGTGAGCGAGAAGATGTGATACAGCGGCAGCGCCGTGATGATGGTCTCTTCGCCCGGCGTGGCGTGATGCGCCACCCACGGACGGGTCTGCAGCATGTTGGCGACCATGTTCGCGTGCGTGAGCATCGCGCCCTTGGCCACGCCAGTGGTGCCCCCGGTGTACTGGAGGAAGGCCAGGTCTTCGGGATTCACCTCGACCTTGGGCATCGGATGCTTGCGGCCGCGTTCGAGGGCGTCCTTGAAGCGCATGGCCTTTGGCAGGCGGAAGGCGGGTACTTCCTTGCGGATGTGCTTCACCACGAAGTTGATGATCGCGCCCTTCGGGAAGCCGATGAGATCGCCCACGCCGGTGGTGATGACGTGCTGCACCTTCGTACCGTCCAGAGCCTGTGCGGCGGTGTGGGCGAAGTTGTCCAGCACGATGAGCACCTTGGCGCCGGAGTCTTCCAGCTGGTGGTGCAGTTCGCGTGCGGTGTACAGCGGATTGGTGTTGACCACCGTGAGACCGAGGCGCAAGGCGCCGAACAGGGCTACGGGATACTGCAGCAGGTTGGGCAGCATGATCGCGATGCGGTCGCCCTTGCGCAGGCCCAGCTCGCCGTGCAGGAAGCCGGCGAAGGCCTTGGACTGCTCGTCGACCTCGCGATACGTCAGCGTGTGGCCGAAGTTGCGGAAGGCAGGGCGATCGCTGAATTTGGCGAAGGACTCTTCGCACAGGGCAGCGACGGAGCGATAGGTGTCGACGGGAACATCTGCCGGCACGCCTTCGGGGTAATGATCAAGCCACGGACGCTCGGTGCTCATGGATGGGGCGGACTCCATTGGTGACGTTCGCACGGCAATCCGTCGTACGATCGCGGCATTGGAGCATACGCACGCGTATAGCGGCAAGCCGCATTGCAGCGTCGTTTATCGACGAAATCCCCCTTGGTTATTGTGAATTTTCGTGTGGGCTTTGTTCTGGGGGCGAGTGGTTGCTTGCTTATGTGTCGCGGCGGGCTGGGGCGGTCTTTCGTGTTCGGGGGCCTGGGCTTGCCTGCCCCAGTGTAGAAAAGTCGTAGCTGCGGCGCGGCGAAAACCCGGCGTCCGGCGCTGGGTTCCAGCGTTCGCTGGAACGACGGATCGCATGTTTGCAACCACTTCGATATCCCTCATGTCGTCCCTGCGAAAGCAGGGACCCAGCGCCGGGCACGGGTTTTCGCCCCACCGCCACCTACGAAAACAGCCCACCGCATCCGCAACGAAAAAAGCCCCGGAATACCGGGGCTTTTTTCCAGATCAGCTCCCGAAGGAGCCGACCTTGTCGACGACGGCTTACGCCTTCGCCAGCGAGCGCAGCACGTACTGCAGGATGCCGCCGTGGCGGAAGAACTCGCGCTCCTTCGGGGTCAGCAGCAGCACCTTCACGGTGAACTCCTTGACCGAGCCGTCCGGACGTGTGGCCTTGACCGACGCCGTCTTCGATTCGCCACCGTTGAGGCCGGTGATGTCGAACACTTCGTCGCCCTTCAGGCCCAGCGACTGCGCGTTCTCGCCGTCCTGGAACTGGCAGGGCAGCACGCCCATGCCGACCAGGTTCGAGCGGTGGATGCGCTCGAAGCTTTCGGTGATGACAGCCTTGACGCCCAGCAGCAGGGTGCCCTTGGCTGCCCAGTCACGCGACGAACCGGTGCCGTATTCCTTGCCGGCGAGCACGACCAGCGGGGTGCCGTCGGCCTTGTACTTCATGGCGGCATCGTAGATGGCCATCTGTTCGCCGGACGGGATGTACTTGGTGTAGCCGCCTTCGACGCCATCGAGCATCAGGTTCTTGATGCGGATGTTGGCGAAGGTGCCGCGCACCATCACGTCGTCGTTGCCGCGACGCGAACCGTAGGAGTTGAAGTCCTTCGGCTCCACGCCCTTGGAGATCAGGAAGCGGCCCGCCGGGCTGTCCTTCTTGATCGAGCCTGCCGGCGAGATGTGGTCGGTGGTGATCGAGTCACCGAAGATACCCATGGCGCGGGCGCCGTGGATGTCCTCGATGGTGCCGGCTTCGGCGGACATGCCGTCGAAGTAAGGCGGGTTCTTGATGTAGGTGGAGTCGTCCCACGCGTAGGTCTGGCCATCCGGCGAGGCGATCTGGTTCCAGCGGCTGTCGCCCTTGAACACGTCGGCGTAGCTGTCCTTGAACATCTGCGGCGTGATGGCGCCGGCGATGAGGTCGCTGATTTCCTGGTTGCTCGGCCAGATGTCCTTCAGGTACACGGGCTGGCCATCGCTGCCCGTGCCGATCGCGTCCTTCGTGAGGTCGATGTTGAGCGTACCGGCCAGGGCGTAGGCGACCACCAGCGGCGGCGAGGCCAGGTAGTTCATCTTCACTTCCGGATGCACGCGGCCTTCGAAGTTGCGGTTGCCCGAGAGCACCGAAGCCACGGCGAGATCGCCTTCGGAGATGCCCTTGCTGATTTCGGTCGGCAGCGGACCCGAGTTGCCGATACAGGTGGTGCAGCCGTAGCCGACCACGTAGAAGTTGACCTTTTCCAGCTCGGCGAGCAGGCCGGTCTTCTTCAGGTACTCGGTGACCACGAGCGAGCCCGGTCCGAGCGAGGGCTTCACCCACGGCTTGGAGGTGAGGCCACGCGCGGCGGCCTTCTTCGCCACCAGGCCGGCGGCAAGCATCACGGCCGGGTTGGAGGTGTTGGTGCACGAGGTGATGGCGGCGATCACGACGGAGCCGTCGTTGATGCGGAAGTTCTGGCCGTCCTTGTGGACGAGCACGCCTTCCTCGTTGATGCCGTTGGCTTCGTTGCCGATGGCGGTGCCGCCGCCTTCATTGCTGAAGCGCGAGGTGTCGCCGTTCTTGGTTTTGCGGTTGGCGGTGAGCGGACCCACGACGTCGAGGAAGCTCTGCTTCACGCCTTCGAGCAGCACGCGGTCCTGCGGACGCTTCGGGCCGGCCAGCGACGGCTTGACCGTGGCCATGTCGAGCTCGAGCACCGTGGTGAACTCGGCTTCCGGCGTGTTGGCGTCGTGCCACAGGCCCTGGGCCTTGGCGTAGGTTTCCACCAGCTTGATCTGGGCGTCGTCGCGACCGGACAGGTGCAGGTAGTTCAGGGCTTCCTGGTCGACCGGGAAGATGCCGCAGGTGGCGCCGTATTCCGGGGCCATGTTGGCGATGGTGGCGCGGTCGGCCAGCGGCAGGTTCTGCAGGCCGTTGCCGAAGAACTCGACGAACTTGCCCACGACGCCGAGCTTGCGCAGCATCTGGGTGACGGTGAGCACGAGGTCGGTGGCGGTGACGCCTTCGGAGAGCTTGCCGGTGAGGCGGAAGCCCACGACCTGCGGGATCAGCATGGACGACGGCTGGCCCAGCATCGCGGCCTCGGCCTCGATACCGCCCACGCCCCAGCCCAGCACGCCGATGCCGTTGATCATCGTGGTGTGCGAGTCGGTGCCGAACACGCTGTCGGGGTAGGCGAAGGATTCGCCGTCTACTTCACTGGTGAACACGACGCGCGCCAGGTTCTCGAGGTTCACCTGGTGGACGATGCCGGTGCGCGGCGGCACGACGGCGAAGTTGTTGAAGGCCTTCTGGCCCCAGCGCAGGAAGGAATAGCGCTCCTGGTTGCGCTCGAATTCGATTTCGACGTTCTTTTCGAGGGCCGATTCGGTACCGAAGGCGTCGACCTGCACGGAGTGGTCGATGACCAGCTCGGCCGGCACCAGCGGGTTGATGCGCTTGGCGTCGCCGCCGAGCTTCACCACGGCGTCGCGCATGGCGGCGAGGTCGACCACGCAGGGCACGCCGGTGAAGTCCTGAAGGACCACGCGGGCGGGCATGAAGGAGATTTCGGTGTCCGGCTCGGCCTTGGCGTCCCACTTGGCGACGGCCTCGATTTCCTTCGAGGTGACGTTCACGCCGTCTTCCTGGCGGAGGAGGTTCTCCAGGAGGATCTTCATGGAGTAGGGCAGGCGCTTGAGGTCGAACTTTTCGCCGAGCTTGGCCAGGCTGGCGATGGCGTGGCGCTTGCCGTTGACTTCGATACTGTCTCGGACCGAGAACGAGTCTTTCATGCTGTACTCCTGGCGTGACGTTCTTTAGCTGGGGAGGCCTGACGGACCCGGTCGGGGCCGTCAAAGCGTCGATTATCGCGCAGTCTGCCGCCCGTATGCGACCGCCATGCGGCCTGGGTGCGGCTACAATGCGCGGTCCGTGGCGCAAGCCGCGCGAAATTCGGCGGCTGAAGGATGAAGGCGGGGACGCATGGGCGCAAACGCATTTGATGGCACGCAGCGTTCGATGATTTCGATGGCCCTGTCGTCGGTGTCGTTGCGCGACCTCGCGCTCGTCCAGGCCGTGGCGCGTGAAGGCAGCTTCAACAGCGCCGCGCGGGCCATGTACATCAGCCCTTCCGGGCTTTCCCACCAGGTGCAGAAGGTGGAGCAGGCCCTGGGCATGCCGCTCTTCGAGCGCGGTGGCCGGCGGGTTGCGCCCACGGCCAGCGGTCAGCGTCTGTTGGGTTACATCGACAGCGTGTTATCGGCCGCGGAGCACCTGGAGCACGCGGCGCGGGCGGGTGACGTGGCTTTCGGTGGGGAATTGCGACTGGGCGTGCCGTCCACGCTGGGGCCTTATCTGCTGCCGCATGTCATCGAGCCGTTTCCGCAGCGTTTCCCGGATACGCGCCTGACCATCTCCGAAGGCAAGCCACGTGGACTGCTCCGGCGACTGGGCGAGGGCGAACTGGATGCCGTGCTGGCGCCGCCGAGCACGGCCATGACGGGGCTGGATTCCGTGGCGCTGTTCTTCGAGCCCTATGAGCTGATGCTGCACAAGGGTCACCCGCTGGCGGGCCGGGAGGCCATTGCCCTCACGGAACTGGATGCCGCCGATGCGACCCTGATGGCGGAAAGCCACGGGAACGGGGTGTCGGATCTGGGCATGCCCGGCGCGGCGCGGCCTGAGCGCATCCAGGATCTCAGCATCGAGAGCCTTGCCACCCTGGTGGCCCTGCGCGGCGGCTATTCGCTGGTGCCGATCCTGGCCCACGAGCGACTCAATTCCATCCCGAACGTGGTGCTGGCCGCAGTGGAAGGCGCGCGACCCGGGCGGCATATCGCCCTCTACTGGCGCAGCGCCACCCCCTGGCGCGACGACCTGGTGGGCTTCGGCGAACTGCTCAGAACCCTCGCCGGCACCATCCCCGGCCTGGACACCACCACCCCCCTGTAGGAGCGCGCCTTGCGCGCGACCTGCATGGCGCTACGACGGAACGGTCGCGCGCAGGCGCGCTCCTACAGGAGGGCGGGCCATGCCAGGGGCTCAGAGGCCGTTGTCGAGCGTGGAGCCGGTAAGAAGGCCGCGGGCCAGCATCGCGCATTGCTTGCGATAGAACAGGATCTGCCACTGCCGTCCGCCGATCTGGTGCCACAGCACCGCGGAACGCACGGCGGCCAGCAGTGCGGCGCGCACGCGCTCCACGTTCGCCTTCTGCTGAAGATGGGCCGGGGTGCCGGTGACCATCACCCGCGGTTTCAACGTGGACAGGGTGCTCGCATACACCTCGGCGAGCCGGGCGGTGACGTTCGGATGGTCCATCCCGAAATGCTCCACCTGGCGCTGGGTGGCGACGATGCCTTCGCGCAGACGGTCGAGCAGGGGGCGGTTACGCGACAGCGAACGTTCCAGGCGCAGCACCGTGACGGCCATGCGCATCACGGCGATGTCGCGGGTCTGGTCCTCGAACTGGGCCACGAGGGTGCGCAGGCCTTTCCGCACGCCGGCCACGCCGCCGTAGACACCGGCCACCGTATCCGCGTCGATGCGGAACACGCTGGCCATGCTGGCTTCGAACGCGACGTCGTCGCAGCGGCCGTCGGTGGCAAGCTGCTGGGCGAGGGCGGCCCCCTGGAAAACTCCGGCAAGGGCTAGGACGCGTTCTTCATTCATTGGTCAGACTCAGAAAACATTTCATGTAGGAGCGCGCCTCGCGCGCAACCAGAACCGCGACACAGCTGAACGGTAGGGCGCGCCTTGCGCGCGACCGGTATCGCAATATGGCTGAACTGTAGGAGCGCGCCCTGCGCGCCACCGGTATCGCGATATGGCTGAACTGTAGGAGCGCGCCTTGCGCGCGACCCACATCGCGACCATCTGCGGAAAGCAGGGGCCCTGCGTTCTTCAGCCATATCGCGATACCGGTGGCGCGCAAGGCGCGCTCCTACAGGGGGATGGGGGTTCATGTCAGGCCGCCGTAGGCTGCATCCGTGGCGGCTATCACCGCGCCGCCCAGGCAGGCCTCGCCGTCGTAGAGCACCACGGACTGGCCCGGGGTGACCGCGCGCTGGGGCTCGTCGAAGACGACATGCAAGGTGTCACCACGGACCTCGACCGTGCAGGCCTGGTCGGACTGGCGGTAGCGGGTCTTGGCCGTGCAACGGAACGACAGGCCGGGCGCCTCGCCGGCCACCCAGGTGGCATCGGTGGCTTCGAGCCGCGTGGACTGCAGCCAGTGGTTCTCACCACCCTGTGCGACGATCAGCACATTGCTGGCGACGTCCTTGCCTACCACGTACCAGGGATCGTTCGAGGCACCCACGCGCCCGCCGATGCCCAGGCCGTTGCGCTGGCCCAGCGTGTAATACATCACGCCCTGATGCTCGCCGATGACGTTGCCGTCCGGATCGACCATGGCGCCCGGCTTCGCGGGCAGGTACTGCGACAGGAAGGCGCGAAAATCCCGTTCGCCGATAAAGCAGATACCGGTGGAATCCTTCTTGGCATGCGTGGCGAGGCCGGCTTCACGGGCCAGCTCGCGGACCCGTGGCTTCTCGATTTCACCCACGGGGAACAACGTGGCCGCCAGCTGCTTCTGGCCCAGGGCGTGAAGGAAATAGCTCTGATCCTTGCTCGCATCCACGGCGCGCAGCAGGCGGTAGTGGCCGTCGCGGAAATCCACCCGGGCGTAGTGGCCCGTGGCGATCTTCTCGGCGCCGAGCGCCTGTGCATGTTCAAGGAAGGTCTTGAACTTGATCTCGCGGTTGCACAGAACATCCGGATTGGGCGTGCGCCCCGCTGCGTATTCGGCCAGGAAATACTCAAACACGCCATCCCAGTACTCGCCCGCGAAGTTGCGCGCGTGGAACGGGATGCCCAGCCGGCCGCAGACGGCCACGGCGTCCTTGCGGTCCTCGTCGGTGGTGCAGGGTCCGGAGCGGTCGTCTTCTTCCCAGTTCTGCATGAACATGCCTTCCACCTCGTGACCGGCCTGCTGGAGCAGGAGGGCCGCGACGGAGGAATCCACGCCACCGGAGACGCCCAGGATCACCTTCATGCCGGGTTCTCCGGCAGCAGGCTGGCCACGGCCTCCAGCGGCAGGCGCCGCCCGGACAGCCAGGTGTCGATGGTGGTGAGGATGAGCGGGCTGCGCAGGCGCGGGCCCAGGGCCTCGATTTCGTCCCGGCGCATCCACAGGGCGCGGCGGATGCCGGTGTCCAGCGGGCGCGCGGGATCGTGCAAGACCGAGTGCCCGCTGAAGGCGAACCTGATCACCTGTTCGCCGTGCTCGGGGCTCAGCCACTGCCAGGCACCGAGGAAGGCGTCCAGTTCGATGGTGTGGCCGGTTTCCTCCAGCGCCTCGCGGATGGCGGCGGTGCGCAGGCTCTCGCCCGGATCGAGGTGCCCGGCGGGCTGGTTATAGGCCAGTTCGCCGAAGACCTCCTCCTCGACCATCAGGAAGCGGCCTTCGTGCGCGACGACGCAGGCCACCGTGACACGGGGGCACCAGACGTTTTCGGCCGGGACGGGGCGGGAAGTCATGACTTGGGAGGGGAGGGGCTCTGGAAATCGGCCTATTGTGCCATCACCTCGGGGGATCGACCCGAAAGCCCGGCGAAAATCGGGTGTATATAATCGAATCGCGTACCCAAGGTTCTTCTTACATGTCCCAGGAACACGAACACGAACAGGAAGGCGACCGTGGGCATGGCCTGGCCGTCGAGACCAGCCGCCCCGAGACCGCACGGCCGCCGCTTTTCCAGGTCGTCCTGCTGAACGACGACTTCACGCCGATGGATTTCGTGATCGAGGTACTGCGCAGTTTCTTCGGCATGGACCAGGAGAAGGCGGTCCAGGTGATGCTCCACGTCCACACCCGCGGAAAAGGCGTGTGCGGCGTGTTCACCCGCGAGGTGGCAGAAACCAAGGTGACCCAGGTCAACGAGTACTCACGTTCCAATCAACACCCGCTGTTGTGCACTATGGAAAAGATGTAGCCAGTCCCCCATCTGGAATACATGCGGCAACCAACGGGTTACACCCCGCCGCCCACAGCTATCGGAGACGGTCCGTATGTTCAGCAAGGATCTCGAAGTCACCATCGGGCACTGCTACAAGCAGGCCCGCGAGCAGCGCCACGAGTTCATGACCGTGGAGCACCTGTTGCTTGCCCTTACCGAAAACACCTCCGCCCTGGCAGCCTTGCGCGCCTGCGGTGTCGACCTGCCGCGCCTCGCGGCCGACCTCCAGCGGATCATCGCCGAGACCGTCCCGGTCCTCCCCGCCGGCGACGAGCGTGACACGCAGCCCACGCTGGGTTTCCAGCGCGTGCTCCAGCGCGCCGTCTACCACGTGCAGTCCTCGGGCCGGAAGGAAGTCACCGGCGCGAACGTGCTGGTGGCCATCTTCGGCGAAAAGGACTCCCACGCGGTCTATTTCCTGCACCAGCAGGAGATCACCCGCCTGGACGTCGTCAACTACATCTCACACGGCATCGCCAAGATCGGCGACGAATCCGCCGCGGCCGCGTCCAGCAATGAGCGCGACAGCGAGGAGGGCGGCGAGGGCAAGGGCAACCCGCTCAGCGAGTACGCCTCCAACCTCAACGAGCTGGCCATCCAGGGCAAGATCGATCCGCTGATCGGCCGCCACGACGAGGTGGAGCGCACCATCCAGGTGCTCTGCCGCCGCCGGAAGAACAACCCGCTCTACGTGGGTGAGGCGGGCGTGGGCAAGACGGCCCTGGCCGAAGGCCTCGCCAAGCGCATTGTCGAAGGACAGGTGCCCGAGGTGCTGGAAGACTGCACCATCTGGTCGCTCGACCTCGGCGCGCTCGTGGCCGGCACCAAGTACCGTGGCGACTTCGAAAAGCGCCTGAAGGCGGTGATCGCGCAGCTGAAGAAGCAGCCGAACGCCATCCTCTTCATCGACGAGATCCACACCATCATCGGTGCGGGTTCGGCGTCGGGCGGCACCATGGACGCCTCGAACCTGATCAAGCCCATGCTGGCCTCCGGCGAGCTGCGCTGCATCGGTTCCACCACGTTCCAGGAGTTCCGCGGCGTGTTCGAGAAGGATCGCGCCCTGGCCCGCCGCTTCCAGAAGATCGACGTGGTCGAGCCCACCGTGGCTGACTCCATCGAGATCCTGCGCGGCCTGAAGACCCGCTTCGAAGAGCATCACTCGGTGGAGTACACCGGTGAGGCGCTGCGTGCGGCGGTCGATCTGTCGGTCAAGCACATCCCTGACCGCCTGCTGCCGGACAAGGCCATCGACGTCATCGACGAGGCCGGCGCCCGCCAGCGTCTGCTGCCGGAAGACCAGCGCACGGGCAAGGTCGATGTGCCGGAAATCGAGTACATCGTGGCCAAGATGGCGCGGATCCCGGCCAAGCAGGTCTCGGCATCCGACCGCGACGTGCTGCGCAACCTGGAGCGCAACCTGAAGATGGTGGTGTTCGGCCAGGATGCCGCGATCGAGGCCCTGGCTTCATCCATCAAGATGGCGCGTTCGGGCCTGGGCGATCCGTCCAAGCCCATCGGCAGCTTCCTGCTCGCCGGCCCCACGGGCGTCGGCAAGACGGAAGTCACGCGCCAGCTCGCCATGCAGCTGGGCATCGAGATGGTTCGCTTCGACATGTCCGAGTACATGGAAGCGCATTCGGTCTCGCGCCTGGTCGGTGCCCCTCCGGGCTACGTCGGCTTCGACCAGGGTGGCCTGCTCACCGAGCAGATCACCAAGCATCCGCACTGCGTGCTGCTGCTGGACGAAATCGAGAAGGCGCATCCGGATGTGTACAACATCCTGCTGCAGGTGATGGACCGCGGGGTGCTTACCGACACCAACGGTCGCGAGGCCAACTTCAAGAACGTCATCATCGTGATGACGACGAATGCGGGCGCCCAGCTCGCTTCGCGCCGGGGTATCGGCTTCGTGAAGCAGAACCACGCACCGGATGCCATGGAAACCATCCGTCGCCTGTTCACGCCGGAGTTCCGCAACCGTCTCGACGCCATCATCCAGTTCAACGCGCTGGACTTCGACCACATCCTGCGCGTGGTCGACAAGTTCCTTATCGAACTGGAAACCCAGCTGGCCGAGAAGAAGGTGAGCGTGGACGTCACGCCGGAAGCCCGCCGCTGGCTGGCCGAGCACGGCTTCGACCCGCAGATGGGCGCACGCCCGATGGCCCGTGTCATCCAGGACAAGGTCAAGCGTGCCCTGGCCGACGAACTGCTCTTCGGCAAGCTGGCCGAGGGCGGCAAGGTCACCCTGTCGGTGGAAGGCGAAGAGCTGCACGTGGAAACCGAGTCGGCCGAGCCGGCCACGGCCACGGCGTAACCCGAAGCGCGCTCCTGTGCAGGAGCGCGCTTCGGGCGCGACAGTCCCAAAGAAAAAGCCGCGGCCAGCCCGCGGCTTTTTTTTGCAGCTACCCTGTAGGAGCGCGCCTTGCGCGCGACCGGATTTTCGCGAGAACCGGTCGCGCGCAGGGCGCGCTCCTACAGGGTAAGGGTGGTGGCCAGGTCCATCAGTGCCACGGGCGACGATACGCGCAGTGTCGCGATCAAGCCGGCGGGGTCTCTCTGCCATACCGCCAGTTGGCAAAGCGCCAGCAGGTCGCCCGTGTCCTCGTCGCCATACGCATCGTCCCAGCTCTGCCGGTCCCCGCGCACGCGGGCCAGCAAGCGACGCACATGCTGGCGCGACGCGGCCTCAGTGCGCCCTGACAGCTCGCCAAGCCGCGCATGATCCAGCTCGAACACCTCATGCAGCAGCAGAAGGGCGACATCACCGGGCGGCAGCGCGCGCACGAGATGCGCCAGTGCCATCGCCACGCGCTGTTCCTCGTCGGCAAGGTGCTCGGGTGTATCGGTATCGGTAGCGGCGCCCTGCGTGACATGCAGCTTCGCCAGGATCGCCCGGTACCGTTCATGCCGTCGCAGGCCATCGATGCACAGGTTGCGCAGCACCGTGACCATCCACGCCTCGTGGCCGGCCGCAGGCAAGGCGCCCTGGGCCGTGCGCAGATAGGTTTCCTGCACGAGGTCCTCGGCGTCACCCCCAGCGACCGTCCAGCGCGTGGCCAGTGCCAGCAGGCGCCGGCGCAGGGCGATGTCGCCGACGAAGGGGTGGAAAGGGGCAGGAGATGTCACGTTCGTGGCCGCTCGTTCGTATAGGGAATGAACCTAGCACGCCATGGAGCCACGTACATGTTCACCAGCGAAACCGATAAGCCTTCGTCGCCCTTCCCGGGCCAGAACAGCGCCTTCCTCGAAGAAAAGGCCTTCCGCGCCCGCACGGTACTCGTGTTCGGCACCATCACCGACACGATGGCCGCCGAAACGGCGCGCCGCCTGCTGGCGCTGGATGCCGATTCCGATGCGCCCATCGACGTCATCGTCTCCTCGCCGGGCGGCCACCTGGAATCCGGCGACGTCATCCACGACATGCTGCGTTTCATCAGCGCACCGGTGAACATGATCGGTTCCGGCTGGGTCGGCAGCGCGGCGACGCACCTGTTCCTGGGCGTGCCCCGGGAGCGTCGCGTGTGCCTGCCGCAGACACGTTTCCTCATCCATCAGCCGAGTGGCGGGGCGGGTGGGCAGGCCAGCGATATCGCCATCCAGGCCAAGGAGATCATCAAGGCACGCGAGCGCATCGCCCAGGTGATCGCCCGCGAATGCGGGCAGCCGCTGGAGCGCGTGAGGGCCGATATCGAGCGCGATCTGTGGATGCCGGCGGAGGAGGCGAAGGAGTACGGCCTCGTCTCGCGGATCATCGAGCGACGCACGGAGCTGGCGAAGGCCTGACAATGAAAAAGCCGCGGCGAGGGCCGCGGCTTTTTTCCTTCCGGCGAAGTGGCGCGGTGGCGCTTACTTCATGCGGTAGGTGATACGACCCTTGGTGAGGTCGTAGGGGGTCATCTCGACCTTCACCTTGTCGCCCGTGAGAATACGGATGTAATGCTTGCGCATGCGGCCGGAGATATGGGCAGTAATGACGTGCCCGTTCTCGAGCTGCACGCGGAACATGGTGTTGGGCAGGGTCTCCTGGACCGTGCCTTCCATTTCGATGACGTCGTCTTTTGCCATGTGTTCCGGGTCGGATAGTTGGCCGGCGTGGCCGCATAAGTCCCGTATTATGGCATGGCAGGGAGGCCAAGACCACCCGCCCGGGAGTGACGCCCGCTCAGCGACCGAAATGCTCCTCGAGCTTGCGGCGGATTTCGTCCTCGATGGTGCCCTTCATGAGGGCCAGCATCATGCCCAGCTCGACCACCACGCGGACCTGGGTGTCGTCGACGTTGATCGAGCCCTTGGCCCCCGGGCCGGTAAAGGTATAGAGGCCATCCTGCCACTGGCCCTTGGTGCCCAGCTTCTCGCTCATGCGCGAGGCGATCTTCTGTGTCGTCTCGAGGGCAGCGGCGCGCGTGGTGCCATGGGGGCGATGGATGTCGATCGTGGGCATGGGGATTTCCGGAGAACGTGTCGACTCACGAGTCTAGCAGGCACGTTGGGCGACGATCACGACATCTTTACGTTTCAAACAGATACCGCAACCTGCTAAAGTCGCGTCGTCAACGTCCCGGTTCATTCATGCGCATCGAATTCGTCAGCTCGGCACGCGGTGATTTCCACTGGTCACGGCCCGTGCTCACGATCGGCCGCGCCGAGGATAACGACCTCGTGGTCTCCGAAGCCCAGGTCGCCGCCCGCCATGTCCGCATCCATCGCGACCGCCGCGGCCTCGTGCTCGAGGTGGCGCCGGAGACAGGCCGCGTGTACGTCAACGCGCGTCCCGTGCGCGAGTGGGCCCTGCTGCGCTCGGGCGACAGCCTGTCGATGGGCGACTGCCGCATGCTCATCCGTGACGACGCCGACATCGATAACCGCGAGCTGGCGGCGCCCACCGATGCGCGCTGCACCGTCGCCCTGCGGCCGGTTGCCGGCCCGCTGTCCGGTCGCACCGTGACCGTGGGCGAGCGCCTGGAACTGGGCGCCACCCATGGTGCGCTGCCGCTGGAGCTTCCGGGCAACGACGCGGCCCTGCTCAGCCTGTTCTGGGAAGACGACCAGCTGATCCTGGACGCCACCCGGGTCCCTCCGCGTCACGCGGTGCGTATCAACGGCGTCACCGTGGCCCGTGCGGCCCTGCAGCCCGGCGATCAGATCGGCATCGCCAACCATCGCTTCGTGCTCGATGCGCCCGGCTGGGCCGCCGAGCCGGTGGTAACCGTTGTCGAGGAGATTCCCGATGCCGCCGCCGAGTCCGAGGAAAGCGCCGGCTCGCGCAACGATGTCTGGTGGCTGATCCTTACGGCGGCCCTGCTGGCCGCGGGCATCGCAGCAGTGCTATTCATGCCCGGCTGATTGCAGGGCAAAGCCCTTTCAATTGCACAGGGCGCTGGGAGCATAATCGGGGTTCCCCCCTTTTCAAGGTGCTTCTGGCGTGACAAGAGCCTGGAATTTCAGTGCGGGCCCGGCTGCGTTGCCGGAACCGGTCCTGCGGCGTGCCCAGGCGGAGCTGCTCGAGTGGAATGGCTCGGGTGCCTCCGTGATGGAACTGTCCCACCGGGGCAAGCGTTTCATGGAGCTGGCGGCCGAGGCCGAAGCCAGCCTGCGCCGACTGCTGGGCGTGCCGTCCGGCTACAAGGTGCTCTTTCTCCAGGGCGGGGCCACGCAACAGTTCGCCCTGGTGCCGATGAACCTCGCCGGCCCCGGCGATCATGCCGACTACATCGTCACCGGGCACTGGGGCGAAAAGGCCGTGCGTGAAGCGGCGCCCTATATCGATGCACGCATCGCGGCCACGTCGGAATCCGATCATTATCTGAAGCTGCCTGCCCGCGACACGTGGCGCCTGAGCCCGGGTGCTTCCTACGTTCACTACACAACGAACGAGACGATCCACGGCGTCGAATTCCACGACATCCCTGACGTTGGCGATGTGCCGCTGGTGGCGGACATGTCGTCGAACATCCTCAGCGAACCCCTGGATGTCTCGCGTTTCGGGCTCATCTACGCCGGCGCGCAGAAGAACATCGGACCTTCGGGCTTCGTGGTGATGATCGTGCGCGACGACCTGCTCGCACGCGCAGGCCGGCCGATGGCGAAGATCTTCCGTTACGCCGAGCATGCGGCAAACGATTCCATGCTCAACACGCCCAATACCTGGGGCTGGTATCTCGCGAAGCTCACCTTCGACTGGCTGGAAGAGCAGGGTGGTCTTGCCGCGATGGGCGAACACAACGCACGCAAGGCAACGACGCTCTACGACGCCATCGACGGCTCGGGCGGTTTCTACCGCAGTCCGGTGGAGGTGTCCGCTCGCTCGCGGATGAACGTGCCCTTCACCCTGCACGACAGCGCGCTCGATGCGGCATTTCTCGCCGAATCGGAGAAGGCGGGGCTGCTGGCGCTCAAGGGGCACAAGGCCGTGGGCGGCATGCGCGCATCGATCTACAACGCCGTGCCACAGGAGGCCGTGGACGTCCTCGTGAAATTTATGCGGGACTTTGCAACGCGGCACGGTTAAAGTCGGAAGTCGCCGCAATGCAGCATGCCTGCGGCGACAATTCCCTTTCAATTGCAACCATTTAGCCGCCCGGACGTCCATGAGCAAGACCCCTGCCGACAAACAAGCCACGCTCGTCGAAGCGCGCCAGCGCATCGACAGCATCGACCAGCAACTGCAATCGCTCATCAGCGAGCGCGCCCAGTGGGCGCAGCAGGTCGGCCGGGCCAAGGGCCCGTTGAAGGCGGCGGTGGACTATTACCGACCCGAACGCGAAGCCCAGGTCCTGCGCGGCGTGATCGACCGCAACGACGGCCCGCTGCCCGATGGCGAGCTTGTGCGCCTGTTCCGCGAGATCATGTCGTCGTGCCTCTCGCAGCAGCAGCCGCTGAAGATCGGCTTCCTGGGGCCCGAGGGCACCTTCAGCGAGCAGGCCGTGCGCAAGCACTTCGGCCATGCCGCCTACGGACTGCCGCTGGGCAGCATCGAGGAAGTCTTCCAGGAAGTGGCTGCCGGCAATGCCGACTTCGGCGTGGTGCCGGTGGAGAACTCCGGCCAGGGCATGATCCAGATGACCCTGGACATGTTCCTCGTATCCAAGGCCACCATCTGCGGCGAAGTGGAGCTACGCGTTCACCAGAACCTGCTCTCGCTTAACGGCGAGCTGAAGGATGTGAAGCGCATCTACTCGCACCCGCAGTCGTTGCAGCAGTGCCAGGGCTGGCTGCGCGTGAACCTGCCCAACGCCGAGCGCATCGCGGTATCCAGCAACGCCGAGGCCGCGCGCACCGCGCGCCTCTCGCCGGATTCCGCCGCCATTGCCGGTGAAACGGCCGGGCGCGTGTACGGCCTGAAGACGGTGGCAGGCCCCATCGAGGATCGCTCGGACAACACCACGCGATTCCTCGTGATCGGCCGCTCCATCTTCCCGGCCTCCGGCAACGACCGCACCTCGCTGCTCGTCGCCGTGAAGGACAAGCCGGGCGCGCTCTACGACGTGCTCAGCCCGCTGGCAAAGCACGGCGTCAGCATGAATCGCATCGAATCGCGCCCGGCGCATACGGGCAAGTGGCAGTACGCGTTCTTCATCGACGTTTCCGGTCATGTGGACGATGCCGCCGTGCAGGCCGCGCTTGAGGAAATGAAACCCTCGGCCGCCGATGTGCGTGTGCTCGGTTCCTACCCGGTCGCCTTGCCGTGACCGCCGGGTTCGACGCAGCGACGCTCGCCAACCGGGCGACGTCGGCACTTCGCGCCTATGATCCCGGTCACGACCTGCCCACGCTCCGTGCGCGCTTCGGCGACGTATTGTCGGAGCTGGGCTCCAACGAAAATCCGCTGGGCCCCAGCAAGCTCGCCATGCGCGCGGCCACGCGCGTGCTCGACGACATCTTCCGTTATCCCGATCCGCTGGGTGCGTCGCTCAAGCATCGCATCGGCGACGAACTGGGCGTGCCGGTGTCCGGCATCACGCTCGGCAACGGTTCGCACGAACTGCTGATGCTGCTGGCGCAGTGCTTTGCCGATGCCGAACATCCGGTGGTGCATTCGCAGTACAGCTTCGCGGTGTTTCCCATCGCCGCTGCGGCCGCTGGTGCGCGCGGCATCGTGGTGCCGGCCTTGCCGGTGGATCATCCCGAGGCGCCTTACGGGCACGATCTGGATGCCATGGCAAAGGCGGTCACGCCCGATACGCGGCTGGTCTACCTCGCCAACCCGAATAACCCCACCGGCACCTGGTTTACCGATGCCGCGCTCGAACGCTTCCTTGCACAAGTGCCATCGAGCACGCTCGTGGTGGTAGACGAGGCCTATAACGAATACGTGGATGCACCGGGCCTCAGCACCGCGCTGCATCTGCTGGGCCGTTACCCGAACCTGATCGTCACCCGCACGTTCTCCAAGGCCTATGCCCTGGCAGGGCTGCGCGTGGGTTACATGCTCAGCCATCCGTCGGTGGCGGCGGTGTGCGAGCGCCTGCGCGAATCCTTCAACGTGAACGGCGTGGCCCTGGCCGCGGCCGAGGCTGCGCTGGGCGATCACGAACACCGTGCACGCGTGCGTGACACCAACCGTCGCGATCGCGAATGGCTGGCCGGAGAACTCACGGCGCGCGGCATGCGCGTGTTTCCGTCGCAGACCAATTTTCTCCTGGTGGACGTCGGCCGCGATGCCGCCGAGCTGGAATCCCACCTGTTCGGCACCGGCGTGATCGTGCGCCCCATGGTCGGCTACCGCCTGCTCACCACGGTGCGCATCAGCATCGGCAGCCGCTCGGAACTGCAACGCCTGCTGGAGAACCTGCCGTGAGCCGTATCGACTGGACCAGCCACCAGGGTGGCCCGCTGCGCGGCGAGATCACCGTGCCCGGCGACAAGTCGGTATCGCATCGCTCGCTGATGTTCGGCGCGCTGGCAGAAGGCACGTCGCATATCCGAGGCTTCCTCGAAGGCGAGGATACCCGTGCCACGGCAGCCATCCTCGGCAAGCTCGGCGTGCGTTTCGAGACGCCGGCACCCGGCGAGCGCATCGTGCACGGCGTGGGCCTGCATGGTCTGCGCGGCACGGCGGACACGCTCGACTGCGGCAACGCAGGCACCGGCATGCGCCTGCTCGCCGGCCTGCTTGCAGGTCAGGCGTTCGACTCGACCCTGGTGGGCGACGAATCGCTTTCGCGTCGTCCGATGCGCCGCGTCACCGATCCGCTCGGTGAGATGGGCGCGCAGATCGACACGAACGACGGCAAGCCGCCGCTGCATATCCACGGCGGGCGTAAGCTCAAGGGCATCACGTACCACCCGCCGGTGGCCAGCGCGCAGATCAAGTCCGCGTTGCTGCTGGCCGGCCTGTATGCCGATGGCACCACCGAAGTCATCGAGCCGCATCCCACCCGCGACTACACCGAGAGCATGCTCAAGGCGTTCGGCTGGCCCATCGAATACTCGCCGGGCAAGGCGAAGCTCGAAGGTGGTCATACGCTGCGGGCGGTGGATGTCGACGTGCCGGCGGATTTCTCGTCTGCGGCGTTCTTCATCGTGGCCGCCTGCATCGTGCCGGGCTCCGAGCTGCGCCTGAAGGCCGTGGGCCTGAATCCGCGACGCACGGGCCTGTTGGCCGCGCTGGAGCTGATGGGTGCCGATATCACGGTAGAAAACGAGCGCACCAGCGGTGGTGAGGATATTGCCGACCTGGTGGTGCGTTATCGCCGGCTGCATGGCGTGGCCCTGCCGCTCGACATCGTGCCCGACATGATCGACGAGTTCCCCGCGCTGTTCGTTGCCGCTGCGGCGGCCGAAGGCATGACCACGATCCGTGGCGCGGCCGAGTTGCGCGTGAAGGAATCCGACCGCATCGCCAGCATGGCGAACGGCCTGAAGGCGTGTGGCGTGCTTATCGATGAACTGCCCGATGGCGCGATGATCCGTGGTGGCCAGATCCACGGCGGCACCATCGACAGCCATGGCGATCACCGCATCGCGATGAGCTTCGCCATCGCCGGCCTGCTGGCCTCCGGCCCCGTCGTCATCGGCGACTGCGCCAATGTGGCGACGTCGTTCCCGGGGTTCATGGAGCTGGCCAATGGTGTGGGGTTCAACCTCGGGCCAGTCCGGTAAGTTTTCGTATTTCCGGTCGCGCGCGAGGCGCGCTCCTACAGGGCAGCTCTCCCATGTCCACGACATCCTTGTAGGAGCGCGCCTCGCGCGCGACCGGGAACGCGGTACCCATCCCCACCTTGCACCCGCCCCCCATTCGCGACACGCTTCCGCATCCCCCTTACGGAAGCCGACATGGCCGCCAAGCTCCCTCCCTTCGTCGTCGTCGTACCCGCACGCTTCGGCTCCACGCGGCTGCCCGGCAAGCCGATGCTGAAGATCGGCGGGGTGTCGATGATCCGCCGCGTGGCCGAGCGGGCAGGGCAGGCGGGTGCGGCACAGGTGGTGGTGGCGACCGACGACATGCGCGTGGCCGGCGAATTGCGTGGCTGCGGCGACATCCTCGTCTGCATGACCCGCGAAGACCACGCCTCCGGCACCGACCGCATCGCCGAAGTGGCCACCCACTACGGCTGGCCCGAAGACACCATCGTGGTGAACCTCCAGGGTGACGAACCCTTCGC
This sequence comes from Luteibacter anthropi, assembly GCF_023699965.1. Classification (NCBI taxonomy): domain Bacteria; kingdom Pseudomonadati; phylum Pseudomonadota; class Gammaproteobacteria; order Lysobacterales; family Rhodanobacteraceae; genus Luteibacter; species Luteibacter anthropi. The sequence continues at coordinate 139,377 of NZ_CP077072.1, read as the reverse complement.
CCCGGCCGCCGGCATCCGCGCCGTGGTGGCGGCACTGGCGGGCGATGACGCCCCCATGGCCACCCTGGCCACCCCCATCGACCACGCCGACGAACTGTTCGACCCCAATATCGTCAAGGTCGTACGCGCCGCCAACGGCCGTGCCCTGTACTTCACCCGCGCTCCCTCGCCCTGGGCCCGCGACGCCTTCGCCCGCGACCGCACCTCGCTGCCCGCCGACGTCCCCTTCCTGCGCCATATCGGCATCTATGCCTACCGCGCCGGCTTCCTGCGTCGCCTCGCGGCCCTGCCGCGCACCCCGCTGGAACAGGCCGAGTCGCTGGAGCAGTTGCGTGCCATGGAACATGGCTACGCCATCTCGGTCCAGCCCACGCCCGAGCCGTTCCCGCCGGGCATCGACACCGCCGAGGATCTGGATCGCGCCGAGCGCTGGCTGGCTTCCTCAGGCGGCGTGTAGGAATTCCCGTACACGGCAACGGGCCGAAGACCCACCCCCTTTCATGGCTTCACCCGAATGCCCTACCCGGGGCAAGCCCGTAATCTATCCCTGTCGCCACAGTCACCCCCTAAGGACGGCGACACTCCCACGGAAGGTCCACGCCGGCATGGCCACCCCATGCCGGCGTTTTCGTCTGCGGTCATCGTCGACGCGGTAAAATGCCCCCATGGAGCACACCGAGTCGCACCCGTTCGACGGCAAGGCCTTCGTCCGCCACCTCACCACCTCGCCCGGCGTCTATCGCTATTTCGACGCGGAGGGCGAGCTGCTGTACGTGGGCAAAGCGGCGAACCTGAAGAAGCGGGTCAGCAACTACTTCCTGAAGCCCCCCATGGATCCGCGCATCGCCTCGATGGTGTCGCAGATCGATCGTGCGGAAGTCACGCTGACGCGCACGGCAGGCGAAGCCCTGCTGCTGGAATCCCAGCTCATCAAGTCGCTGAAGCCGCGATACAACATCGTGCTTCGCGACGACAAGAGTTATCCGTATATCTACCTGTCCGGTAACGAGTCCTACCCGCGCCTGGCTTTTCATCGTGGCGCCAAGACCGGCCCGGGCCGCTATTTCGGGCCGTATCCCAGCACCTTCGCCGTGCGCGAGAGTCTCGGCCTCATGCAGAAGCTGTTCAAGGTGCGCCAGTGCGAAGACAGCTACTTCCGCAATCGCTCGCGCCCCTGCCTGCAACACCAGATCGGTCGTTGCAGTGCGCCCTGCGTGCAGCTGATCGAGGTGGATGACTACCGCAACGATGTGCGCCACGCCGAGATGTTCCTCGAGGGGCGCAGCAGTGCCGTCATCGACGAGCTGGCGTTGTCGATGGAGCAGGCCAGCGCCACACTGAACTTCGAGCGCGCCGCGTCGCTGCGCGACCAGGTGGCGGCGCTGCGTCGCATCCAGGCCCAGCACTTCGTGCAGGGCGCCAGCGCCGACATGGACGTGATCGCCTGCTGCATGGACGGCGGCATGGCCTGCGTCAGCGTGCTGTTCTTCCGCAACGGCGTGAGCCTGGGATCGCGCGACTTCTTCCCGCGCCTGCCCACCGATGCCTCGGTATCCGACGTCATGGAGCAATTCCTCGCCCAGTATTACCTGGAGCGCCAGGTGCCGCGCGAGCTGGTGCTTAGCGATGCGGTGGAAGACGATGACGTGCTGGCCTCCGTGCTGTCCGAGCATGCGGGTCACATCGTTGCATTGAAAACGAATGTGCGCGGTGAGCGCGCCCGCTTTCTTGAAATGGCCCAGCGCAACGCCAGCGCGGCACTCACGTCGCGTCTGGCCAGCCGTCACACCTTGCTCACCCGTTTCGATGACCTGCAGAAAGTGCTCGAACTCGACGCGGCGCCGCGCCGTATCGAATGCTTCGACATCAGCCATACCCGTGGCGAAGCCACCGTGGCCTCGTGTGTGGTGTTCGGCCCCGAAGGCCCCGAGAAGTCGCACTACCGCCGCTTCAATATCGCGGGCATTACGCCGGGCGACGATTACGCCGCCATGCATCAGGCCCTCACCCGACGCTTCAAGAAGGTGGTGGAGGGTGGTGCGAAGCCCGACATCCTGCTGATCGACGGTGGCACGGGCCAGGTGGGGCAGGCCGTGGACGTCCTGCGCGAGCTGGGCGTGGAGGGTATCCGCGTAGTGGGCGTGGCCAAGGGGCCGGGCCGTCGCGCGGGCGAAGAGACCCTGGTACTGGCCGAGAGCGGACGCACGCTGCACCCGGGCACCTCCTCGCCGGCCCTGCACCTGGTGGCCGCGGTACGTGACGAAGCGCACCGTTTCGCGATCAGCGGCCATCGCCGTCGTCGTGAGGCGGCTCGCGAGCGGAGTACCCTTGAAGACGTGGCAGGCGTGGGCGCACGGCGCCGTGCGGCCCTGCTGAAGGCCTTCGGCGGGCTGGCGGGCGTGGAAGCCGCGGGCGTCGAGGAATTGATGAGCGTGAAGGGTATTGATCGCGGTCTCGCAGAACGCATCTATGCCATGCTTCATCCCTGAATGTACGAGGCGGCTGGATGGCTGCCCGGAAGACCGGCTCACCTATGCGAATCAACCTGCCTACCTGGCTGACCCTTTTCCGAGTGCTGCTGCTGCCGGTGATGGTCGTCGTGTTCTACCTGCCGTTTCGCGGCGCCAACCTGGGCGCGGCCATCGTCTTCGTCCTGGCGGGCGTCACCGACTGGCTAGACGGCTATCTGGCCCGAAAGCTGAACATGACCTCGGCCTTCGGTGCCTTTCTCGATCCGGTGGCCGACAAGCTGATGGTCGCCATCACCCTGTTCCTCCTGGTGCAGTCCCACCCCGGTGGCTGGCAGGGCATCCTGCTGGCGGTGACGGCGGCGGTGATCGTGGGGCGTGAGATCAGCGTCTCGGCACTGCGTGAGTGGATGGCCGAGATCGGCGCCCGCTCCAAGGTGAAGGTGGCCTTCCTGGGCAAGCTGAAAACCGCGATGCAGATGGTGGCCCTGGTGGTCCTGCTGCTCCAGCACGACGCCGAAACCCTGCGGCTGTACCACATCGGCGAAGCCCTGCTGGTGATCGCAGGCATCCTCACCATATGGTCGGGCGTGGACTACCTGCGGGCCGCATGGCCGGCACTACGCGGTGATGACGTCGACGTAAAGAAAACGGAAAAAAATCCGGTGCAAAGTAGTTGACACATTGTCGAACTCATCTAGAATAGCTGGACCACGACGCGGGAATAGCTCAGTTGGTAGAGCACGACCTTGCCAAGGTCGGGGTCGCGAGTTCGAGTCTCGTTTCCCGCTCCAGATTTCCACAAAGCCTCGGCAAACCCGAGGTTTTGTTTTTTAAGCGCTATCGGATACTCTCCGCGTGCGCAAGCGATGGCCGGGTGGCAGAGTGGTCATGCAGCGGACTGCAAATCCGCGTACGCCGGTTCGATTCCGACCTCGGCCTCCATCGCATTCCAAGGCGCATCCGCAACAGCGGTGCGCCTTTTTTCTTTCCGCCCGGATGGCGAAATCGGTAGACGCAAGGGACTTAAAATCCCTCATCCGCAAGGGTATGTGGGTTCGAGTCCCACTCCGGGCATGTTGTCCTCCAACGGGTTTAGCGGATCGCAACGATCCTGGCTTCTCTTGCCCGTAAAAATCACCGTAAAAATCGCTCATCTTCGGACGTGTTCACAACCGGCACGGCGAAGTCGCGAACGTCGAGCAAGCGCAGCGGTCAGCCTTTATGGAATTCGATTGTTCCGCCGTAACCGTGCCCCGCGAACTTCACCGCATAGACCGCTCCAGGCAGAAGCCAATCCACGGCCTCGCTGGCCGTTGTCGGTGTCCAGGTTCCATGGCAGCCGTGGCGCCCAACCTTCTTCTCGTATCCGTCTCTCGTCCGACGTACTTCCAGTCCACCGTCTGCGTCCGGGAGGGGTATGCCAAGCACATCGTTGACGGCCAGATGGCTGAGGATGGTGGCGAGCTGGATTGCTTCCCTTCTCTCCGTAAAGCAGAACGTGCAGGAAATTGAGAGTCCTGTGTCACGTACAGTTGAATACTTGATCGACGGAATAACTGGCGGACATTGCTTCATGATCGGGCGGTCCATCGATTCGTGTGATCTCCGTGCATGGCTACCCAGCACTGTCCGGTAATCAGCACCCCGTAAATCAGCGCTATCGGCATACCTTGGTCGATCTTTAGTGGCCGGCCCTCAGTATCCGTGACGGGCCGGTGCTTGACACTCAGGATGACCGCGGCCTGCTCATCTACTATTTACATAGTTGACTTGCGCCTTCTGGGCAGGTAATAACTATGCTCATAGTAAGAACGGGCCGGAGACATGAAAATCTCATTGACCGATCGCGAAGCCGACATCATGCAGGTGCTCTGGGACCAGGGCCCATGCCTTGTCGCCGAAGTCCGTGAGCGTCTGGGAGATGACCTCGCGTACACCACGGTCCTGACGGTACTGCGTGTCCTGGAGAGCAAAGGCTACGTAGGACACCAGGAAGAGGGGCGGGGGCACCGCTATTTCGCCAGCGTGAAGCAGAAGGCGGCGCGGCGAAACGCGATTCAGCACCTGACGGACAAGCTGTTCAAAGGCTCGGCAGAGTTGCTTTTCTCGCACATGGTGTCGGAGCAGAAACTCAGCGCGGAGCAGATCCAGCGCATGCGCCGGCTTCTGGCCGAACGTTCCGGCGAGGATGAATCCTGATGATTGCCTGGATGTTGTATGCCGCTTTGGTGGCCCTGGCACTGACCACGGCAGCATTCATGGCAGAACGGGCCGCCAAGGGCAGGGGAGTACCGACGAGGTGGCCATGGGTGGTGTCGATGCTTGGATCGCTGGTGGTGCCCATAGTGATCGCCTGCGCATCGATACAGCTTCCCGGCAGCGCCGCCGGCGACAGGACGACGGCAGCGCTGGTATTGAGTGATACCACGTCCATTCGAACTCCCTTGACGCAGATCCACCTCGACGACGTCCCTGTATATGGGTGGTCCATCAGTGCCGATGCTGTCGCTATCGGCCTATGGCTGTCGGCATCGGCAATCATGCTGCTGACGCTCTCGTTAGGCGTAGCCTGGGTATCGCGTCGCAAGCGCGGCTGGGTTCACGGCATGGTACATGGCGAGCGTGTGTGCATTGCACCCGACACAGGTCCAGCCGTTGTCGGCTTGATCCATCCGCAGATCGTCGTGCCCAAGTGGCTTCTCCAGATGAGCCCGGAGCAACAGGGCTACGCGCTGACTCACGAACGCTCACATCTGCAAGCCCGTGACCCGTATGTCATCGCCGTTGCCTTGGTGCTACTGGTACTGATGCCGTGGAACGGGCTGTTGTGGTGGCAGTTTCACAGGCTGCGTCGTGCCATCGAGATGGACTGCGATGCACGGGTGCTTCAGGGCGGATGTGACGTTGCCGGCTATTGTGAAACACTTCTCTACGTCGGCCAGCAGAAGTCGAGGCATATCCCCCTGCTTCCCGCGATGAGCGACTCTGTGACGTTTCTTGAATCTCGTATGCGCCAGATGCTGCGCAAGCAAGGCAAGTGGGCGCGCGGATCGGCTGCGATCTTCCTATGTCTTTCGATCAGCATGGCGGTGGTTGCGGCACAGCTTACTCCGCCCGATGCGAGTCGTTCAGGCATGCGGTTGTCGGTGACGTCGAGCCCGGACACGTCGGATCGCTATACTGGTTTCTATCAGATCAGTGCTATTTCACTTATCGAAGTAACAAGGACCGCCAATGGCCTATCGGTCAGCATAAGTGGCCAGATGGCCGCGCCGAAGCCATTTCAACTCGTTCGCGCTGGCGGTGACCAGTTCGCGGTGCAAGGCAGCGATGCGCTGGCCGTGCGTTTTGTGATGGACGCCTCCGGGCACGCCATGCGCTTGATCGCCACCCAGGGAGGTCGCGCCATACTTGATCGGCCTCGCATCGACGAGGTAACCGCACAACGGATCCATCGTGCACTCGCCGCTCGCATCAAGGCACAAAAGCCCTTTGCTGGTAGCGAGAAAGCGTTGCGCCTGCTTCTGAGCGACCCCGACAGTGGCGTCGGTATGAGCCCTGAACTCGCCTGGCAGCGTCAGCAGCAGAAAGAATCGCGCGAAAAATACCTCGCCGCCATCGGACCAGTTCAGTCCTACGCGTTCACCGGTGTCAACGAGTTTGGTTCCGATACCTATCGGGTCAAACGCAAGAACGGCGATGAAACCATCATGCTGGTGGTCGATGAGGACGGCACCCTGGCGAATGCCGTCCGGTACTCGCCCATGGCTTCTCCGCCTGATTCCTGAGGCTTAACCCCATTGCGCAGTTGACGCTGGCGACCACGTCGTGGCCGGACAGGTATTCCTGCGCCCTGTTTGACCACCGGGAGTGATGAAATGATCTTTACAGCATTACGCAAGGTCGCGGGATTCGGCCTGGTCGTGGCCATGTGCAGTGCCGGTGCTTCGTTGCCTGTTCGTGCCGAAAAGCCCAATCCTGGCGTCTATACGGGCAAGTTGCACGGTGCCCTCTACCGCATCGATATCCCAGCCAACTGGAACGGCGATCTTGTCATGCTCATGCATGGCTATCAGCCCGTGGGAGCTCCTGTGTCGTCACCGATGACGGCGGCGGATACGACCCCTGTATTCCTCAACAAAGGGTTCGCTGTTGCCCAGAGCCAGTTTTCATCGCAGGGGTGGGCGGTGGGCGATGCCATTGCCGACAATGAGCGGCTCCGCCAGTACTTTGTCCGAACCTATGTCCAGCCCAACCACACGTATATCTATGGCTTTTCGCTGGGTGGTCTGGCTGTAGCTGCAAGCATCGAGCGTTATCCCCATGCGTATACCGGCGCCATGATCACCTGCGGATTAACGGTGTCTACACCGGACTTCCTGGCCCGGGGCATAGTGACACCTCTGGTGGCATTTGATGCGTTGATACCGGGCGTCATTCCCGACCTGGCGGCGGCCGATTCTCCGCCGGCGATTGCACCCGACGTGATTGCCGAGGCGCTGGAGGCGCACCCGAAGGAGGCCGCCATACTGGCAAAGCGTCTGGAAGAGAGGCCGGAGACGTTGCCGACGTTGGCCCTGTATTACATGGGTCTTCGTGAAATTGAAAAACGTGCGGGCGGCATGCCTGTCGATAATCGGAAGGAGAGGTACGAGGGCTTTGGTGACGACGTTTCGTTCAACCAGAAGGTACATCGCTATAGCGCCTCGCCGGAAGCAATCGCCTATGCCAGGCGCAATGTCACCCTGACGGGGCATATCGAAGTTCCGCTCGTGATGCAGTGGAATACGTTCGACCAGACTATTCCAGCCAGATTCCATGATGTGTACCCGAAGCAGGTCAGGGCGGCGGGAAACGGTAAGTGGCTTACCGTGCTCGATCCGACAGGGGATGGTCACTGTGATTTTACCGACGATCAGGCGTCTAAGGCATTTGATGCCTTGGTGCGAAAGGCAGGTGCTGACTAGCCATGGTTTACAACCAGCGGGCTTCGCCCAGGCCATCAAGAGACAATCGGTCAGCTTCTGCGACAGGGTGAAGGCCATGTTGCCGTGAGTGGTGCTTCCCTGCCTGAAGGTGCTCAAATCCAGCAGGTAGGGGAATGCTTCGCAATGCGATGGCATTTACCATGAAAGATCAGGATCCTCGCTTCTTCTCGGCAACCATGCCGGTATCCAGGCATATATTCGGCGGCGGACGGCGATAGCGTCTACAGGGAGCTTCCCTGGGGGTACGTCAGTCATGAGATGCCTGGGACCATTGATATGGCTGCCAGTCTTGCCGAGACTGTTCTTCGTATGACTTGCGTGCATTGCGGGGCACATAGCCTGCATTTAAGGCGATGCCCACTGTGGGGTGCCCGTACACCAGTCATCGATGCACGGTCTCAATCGCGCCTGGGCGACCGGATCTCGTCAATGCGCCGGCTGGATGACGATGATCGTCATGCCAGCCAGGGCGATGGCTGCGCCAACCATGTCCCATGCCGTGAGCCGCACGCCTTCGACGAGAGCAAGCCACGCCAGTGCCACGGCGATGTAGATGCCGCCGTACGCTGCATAGGTGCGTCCGGCAGCCGTAGGGTGCAGGGTCAGCAGCCATGCGAATGCCGCGAGGGAGAGTGCTGCCGAAATAAGAAGCCATAGTGGCTTCGATTGGCGAAGCACCAGCCAGGGCAGGTAGCAGCCCACGATCTCCGCCAGGGCGGTCAGGACGAAAAGGACGACACGCCAGGAGAATTCAGCCATGGGCTCAGGAAGCAGGTAGCGACGAGAGCGCCGATTCTAGCGTGCGTTTGTAGGAGCGCGCCTTGCGCGCGACCGGGAATAACGGCACAACCGGTCGCGCGCAAGGCGCGTTCCTACAAAAATATTTCGTTTCCCGGCAACTGAATTGCGAACTTCTATCAGCATTCTTCCTCGCTTTATCTTGCGTATCGCATCTGGACGACCCAGCGTATGGATGCGTTCCGGGATATGGCGTGGGCATCGTCTTGCGGGCGTGGGCTCCTTCCATTAATGTGAGCCCATGCACCCGTCGAATGCCCCTTTCATTATTGGCGCTGTCCCTTAAACGGCGGGGTAGCCATCGACTGGAAAAAAGTCACGAAAACCCGCCCGGATGGCGGGTTTTTGCTTTCCGGGCACCACACGGAGAACCTGGAAATGTATACGTCGACAAAAGGCGATGCCGCAGTAGAGCAGAACACAGCGATTCTCCACATGGTGTGCGGAAAAATCGCAGCCGGAAAATCGACCTTGACCGCGCGCCTGGCCGGCGAGGTGAGGCATGTGGCGATCAGCGAAGACGTGTGGCTATCCCGGCTTTATCCCGATGACATCCGGTCGATCGATGATTACATCCGCTGCTCAACGCGTTTGAAGGATGCCATGGCAGAGCACGTGACAAGGATGCTGGCGTCGGGCATCTGCGTTGTGCTCGATTTTCCGTTCAATACGGTGGCCTCGCGTGCATGGGGACGTAATATTGCGTCGCAGGCTGGCTGCGGGCACCGGCTTCACTATCTGGACGTGAGCGACGCGGTGTGTCTTGCCCGGCTACATGCACGCAATGCCCGAGCTGAGCACCCGTTCCAGGCTACGGAAGCGGAGTTTGCGCAGATCACGCAGTACTTTGTCGCGCCTGTGGCGGAAGAAGGGCTTCATGTCGTGGTCTATGACGATGAGGGGCAACGTCGGGTACCACCTGTCGTTTCGGCCTGATCGTTATCCGGGATTACGATGTCTGTCGTAGGCGGGCGATGAGGAAGGATTCGTCCGCGAGGTTTTCGATGATGACGGCCAGATTATCGTTTTGCTGAATGCGATGAGGCGATGCGCCCGGCCTACCTATGTACAAGGCCTGCCCAATATCTGAATATGCGGCATCTCACTGCCAGGATGGGCTATGCGAATCTTCTTCAGTCTTGCGGTCATGACGGTCGCGCTTTCCGGTTGCGCCACGACGGGGCACAGCTATGCAGACGACAGGCCGCCTATCGGTGTGCAGAAACCGCAGCCCGTGTGTTCCTCCGGGCCTGGTGGAAAGACGGCCGCCTGCGCATCGACGATGCTTTTGAACTCGGCGTTGCCGAAGCAGTAAGTTCATCTATTCCTGACTCAGGTGCGATCGCGCCCCCTTCCCGCGCATCACGCAGGACGTCGCGGGGGAGAAAATCGACCTGCTTCTCGATACGGGTCTACGGCTCATCCTGCCATCCGCGTCCCTTATGTACAGATCGGCACATGGCGTACAGGACCCGTATGGTTCACTGAGCGCGCTGACGACCGCTTTCTCGGCAAAGGCATGTCGTCCTTCATGGACAGCGAGGTCTATGGCGCCGCCGGTGGCAATATCTTCGCGCCGTTCCGCATGACGGTCGATTATGCCCATCGGAAGGCATGGTTCGCCTGTGTGAAGGGCTGTACGGCAGCGCCCTAGCGCCGTACAGCTGCCGGGCATTCGCGACGCCGTATCTCGACGGCCGGCACGGTCCCACGTACGATCCTCACGCCTTGTTTCCGGTGGCGTGACGTAACGTCATGCCCTATGGTCGCGAAGGCGCAGGCCTCACATCGGGGCCTGCGCCGTTCGGCGGACGCTCGTTTGGCTACTACCTGGACCCGATGCCCTTGAGGAACGATGTGATCGTGAAGCCCGTGGCGGCGCGCAACCTGCACGGCCAGGTGGTCCAGGAACTGGGTCAGATGATCGTCAGCGGCAAGCTGGCGCCGGGCGAGGGGCTGCCTCGCGAAGAAGTGCTGGCCGAACAGCTCAAGGTCAGCCGCACCGCGCTGCGCGAGGCGATGAAGGTGCTCGTGACCAAGGGCCTCATCGAATCCCGGCAGCGTACGGGCGCCCGCGTGCGCGAGGCCGTGCACTGGAACCAGCTCGACGCCGACGTGCTTGCCTGGCGCTGCGCCCTGATGCCGACGGACAGCTTCGTGGAGAAGCTGGTGGAGATGCGCGAGTTGATCGAGCCCGCCGCCGCCGCCTCGGCGGCCAGGCGGCGCACGACGGAACAACTGGCTGACCTGAAGACCGCGTACGAGGCCATGGCCTCCTCCGAAGACCTGGACAGCTGGGCGGAGGCCGACCTGGCCTTTCATGAAACCCTGCTGCGTTGTACGAACAACGAGCTGATGGTGTCGCTGTTCTCGGTGATCGAAACGGCGCTGGGCACGTTCTTCCTGCTATCGGCCCGCAATTCCGAGAACTTCAAGCTGGCGCTGCCGCATCACGAAAAGGTCTACGAAGCGGTGCGCAAGCGTCAGCCCGACGTGGCACGCCAGGCGATGCTGCGGATGGTAGGCGAGTCACGCGACAACATCCGCCGCCAGGGCCGCAAACTAAAATCGGCCTGAGCCGTTGTAGGAGCGCGCCTTGCGCGCGACCGGACAGGCCACAGTCACCCCGGTCGCCGACCCCGCCGGCATCCTACAGATGCTGCGCCGCAGCTTGCGGCCCACTGCTAATAAAATACTACAATTAACCCAGCAGCGACCTCACGGCCGCGACACGACGTCATGCCAACTATGCCGCATGCCGCTCGGGGAAAGGGTTCGGGATCGACGAATGCGCCTGACGCGCGATGGCAAGGGGGCTTGCTGTCAACGCCGGACTGCGGCCTTTCGCCGGCAACGATTGAACGGGGAGAGACGGCGTGAGCGGGGCGTTCTGACATGCTGGAACTACGTAATACGTACCTGCGACTCGGCGTGCTTCCCGGCACCGGAGGCGGTATCGCCCGTTTCGACTGGCTGGAAGATGGCGGTCCCTTGCTGCGCCCCTGCGATGATCCGGACACCACGGAGCCGAATCGCCTGGGCTGTTATCCCTTGCTGCCGTGGAGCAACCGCATCGCCAAGGGTGGTTTCACCCATGAAGGGCATGATGTCGTCCTCGCACCGAACCGCAGCGACGAGCCCTACCCGATTCATGGCACCGGCTGGCAGCGGCCCTGGACGGTGGCGCATCACGACGCCACCGACATCGTACTGACGCTGCACGATGCCACGGCGGGGGCTTATGCCTTCCGGGCCACCCAGCATTACCGGCTGGATGGCCCCTCGCTGGAAATCCGCCTGCGGGTCACGAACACCGGCGACTTCGTGCTGCCCTTCGGCCTGGGCGTGCATCCGTTCTTTCCGCGCGATGCCGACACCCGTCTTCAGGCCGGTGCATCCGCACTGTGGATGAACGACGGCGAAGACCCGCTACCCATTGCCCTGATGCGTGTGCCGCCCGAGTGGGACTTCACGAAGCCGCGCCCGCTGCCCAGGGGGGGCATCAACCACGCCTTCACCGGCTGGCCGGGGCAGGCCGCCGTGCACTGGCCGTCGCGTTCGCTGCGCCTGCATGTGGATGCACAGGCCGATGTCTATGTGCTTTATGTGCCCGAGGGCGAGGATTTCTTCTGCCTTGAACCGGTAGACCATCCGATCAATGCGGTGCACCTTCCCGGGGGAGCGGTCGTCAATGGGATGACGGCCCTGGCCCCGGGCCAGCAACTGGAACGCCTGTTCCGCTTCCGCGTGGAAGCCGGCGTGGCATAGCGGGGCATCGCGCTCCATCGAATGACGAGGATACGCACGTTGAATACGTTCACCCGATATCGCCGCTTTTCGTCCGTGCTGGTCATCGCCCTGATGCCGCTTGCCGCCATGGCGGCCGGCAAGAACGACGCGACGCCACGCTACGACGCCTCGCAACGGGTGTTCCGTATCGACGCGGGCAAGGTCACCTATGCCATGGGCGTGAATCCCGACGGCATGCTGCAGAACGTCTACTGGGGTGCCCGGCTGGCCGAGGACGATCCGCTCGCCGCGCTGCCGGCGCCGGAACGCTCGTCGTTCGATCCGGCCGGCGCGCTGAGTCTGCAGGAATATGCCGGCTGGGGCGGCTCGCTCACCGCAACCCCTGCATTGAAGCTGCGCTTCGACGATGGCAATCGCGACCTGGTATTGCGCTACGACAGCTACCGCATCGACGGCGGTGATCTGGCCATCCTCATGCGTGACGCGCAGGCCGGCGTGAAGGTCACCCTGCATTACACCGCCGACGCCGCCACCGGCATCGTGGGACGCTCGGCCCATATCGAGAATGGCAGCGGCAAGCCGCTCACCATCGACAGCGCGGCATCCGCGACCTGGAGCCTGCCGCCGGCCAGCGACTACTCCCTGCGCTACCTCACCGGCACCTGGGCCGGCGAGTGGCATATGCAGACGCGTCCGGTGACGCCCGGCGCCACGGTGCTGGAAAGCCGCCGTGGCAGCACGGGCGACGAAAACAATCCATGGTTTGCCATCGGCCGTGGCAGCGAGTGGAACGAGGAACACGGCGATGTCTGGTTCGGCGCGCTGGCCTGGAGCGGCTCCTGGCAGCTGCGCGTGGATGAAGACATCCTTGGCCAGGTCCGCGTGACCGGTGGCTTCAACCCCTTCGATTTCGCCTACCGCCTCAAGCCGGGCGAAGCGCTGGACACACCCGTGTTCTACGCAGGCTTTACGAGCGATGGCGTGGGCGAGGCATCGCGCCTGCTGCACCGCTTCGAGCGTACGCGCGTGTTGCCGCAGGGGCCCACTCCGAAGATCCGTCCGGTGTTGTACAACTCGTGGGAAGCCACGGAGTTCAAGGTGGATGAGGCCGGGCAGGAACGTCTTGCCGAGAAAGCCGCCGCGCTGGGTGTCGAGCGTTTCGTGGTGGACGACGGCTGGTTCGGTGCGCGTGACAGCGACCATGCCGGCCTGGGTGACTGGGTGGTCAACCGGCGGAAGTTTCCCAATGGCCTGAAGCCGCTGATCGACCGCGTGCATGGCCTGGGCATGACCTTCGGTCTCTGGGTCGAGCCGGAGATGGTGAACCCCGACAGCGATCTCTATCGTGCGCATCCGGACTGGGTGCTCAACTTCCCGGATCGCGAGCGCAGCCTGGGCCGCCATCAGCTCGTGCTTAACCTCGCCCGCGAAGATGTCCGCGAGCACGTCTTCCAGGAACTGGATCGCCTGCTCACCGAAAACGACATTCAGTTCCTGAAGTGGGACTACAACCGTAACTGGTCGGAGCCGGGCTGGCCGCAGATGGCGCCGGACGAACAGCAGAAGGTGTATGTCGCCTACACGCGCAACCTGTACGACATCCTGCGTCGCCTGCGGGCGAAGCATCCGGCCATCGAGATCGAATCCTGCTCGGGCGGTGGTGCGCGCGTGGATCTGGGCATCATGGCGCTTACCGACGAGGTATGGCCTTCCGATAACACCGATCCGTCGGATCGTCTGTCGATCCAGGACGGTTTCAGCTACGCATATGCACCCGCGACGATGATGGCCTGGGTCACCGGCTCACCGAACTGGGTCAACGGACGCACCAGTTCACTGGATTTCCGTTTCCTGTCGGCGATGCAAGGGGGCCTCGGTATCGGTGCCAATCTGCTGGACTGGACGCCTGCCGAGCACGAGACGGGTAAGCGTTACATCGCTGAATACAAGACCATCCGCACCACGGTGCAGCAGGGTGAGTTGTATCGCCTGCTCTCGCCGCAGGGCAGGGCGCCGTGGTCGGCGACTGAATCGGTGTCGCCCGATCGCGCGCAGGCCGTGTTGTTTGCCTTCCAGCGCCAGGGCGAGGAAGCCCGCGCCTATCCGACGCTGCGCCTGCGCGGCCTCGATCCGAAGGCACGCTACCGCACGCGCTTCATCCACGGCACCGCCGCTGCCGGCACGCCGGAGGTCGCCAGCGGAGCCTACTGGATGCAGCGTGGCATCAACCTTGCGATCAAGGGTGATCTCCAGGCCGCAGGCGTGGTGTTCGAGCGCGTGCGCTGACCGATTCGTTCCACGCGCGGTGCGTCGCGCGGGAGCAGCAGGGGTTCTTCGACCGGTGCCCGTCATGGCGGGCGCCTCCTTCACCCATGGAGTCGAACCATGCACGACCGTAACCGTCGTTTCGCGTTACGCAGGCTCGTCATTGCCTGCGCGCTATCCCTTGTTGCCCCCTGCGTCATGGCGCAGGTCAATGGCGTTGCCCAGAAGCCTTATCTTGGCTGGAGCAGTTTCAGCCAGCAGACGATCGAACCGGATTTTCTGACCCAGGCGAACATGATCCGCCAGTCCGACGCGCTGAAATCGTCGGGGCTTCAGGACCATGGCTACACCTATATCAATCTCGACTCGGGATGGCAGGGTAGTTTCGATGCCAATGGCCGGCCCACGCCGAATTTGTCGGTCTTTCCCGACATCAAGGCGATGATCGACCATATCCATGCCAACGGTCAGAAGGCCGGCATCTACTGGATTCCCGGCGTGGAAGAACCAGCGGTGCAGGCGAACTCGCCCATCCTCGGCACCCCGTACCACATCCAGGACATCCTGGCGGTGCCGCATCGCGCCGGCAATGCCTTCGGTGGGCCCGGCACCTCGCCTTATCACTACAAGATCGATTTCTCCAGGCCGGGCGCGCAGGAGTACATGGATTCGGTGGTGGCGTTGTTTGCATCATGGGGTGTGGATTTCATCAAGCTCGATGGCGTGACGCCGGGGTCGTACAGCGATGACCTGAGTATCGACAACCGCGACGATGTGGCGGCATGGTCGCGTGCCATCCAGCGCAGCGGGCGTCCGATCTGGCTCACCGTGTCCTGGCAGGTCGGCAAGGATTACCTCGATACCTGGCGTGCCTACTCCAACGCACGGCGCATCGACGATGACGTGGAATGCGAAGGTCGTTGCGCAACGCTGACCAACTGGCCACGCATCGAAAAACGCTTCCGCGACCTGCCGAACTGGCAGGATGCCGCCGGTGGCTCGCAGGGTTGGAACGACCTGGATTCCCTGGACATTGGCGATGGCGACCTCGACGGCCTGAGCCTCGACGAAAAGCGCTCGGCCTTCACGTTGTGGTCGATGGCGAATGCACCGATCTATCTCGGTGGCGATCTGACGAAGCTCGACGATACGGGTCGCCAGCTTGCCATCAACGACGACGTGATTGCGGTGAACCAGTCTGGCAAGCCGGCGAAGCAGTTGCAGGCGGGCGATCTTCAGGTATGGGTGAGCGACCTGGGCAACGGACGCTATTACGTAGCCCTATTCAATATGAACGCGACGCGCACCGTTGCGGAGTGGCAGTGGCGACGCATGGGCATCAACGGCGCCTTGCGTGTGCGCGATCTCTGGACCCACAAGGAGCTGGGTCCGTCGTTCGGTAGCCATGTCACGGTGCTGCCGGGGCACGCCACGCAGCTGTTGCTCGTGGAAGCCATGCCGGGGCAGGTGGCAGCCGATCCATTCGCGAGCTTCGAGGCCGAAGCTGCAGCGCTCGCCGGTACGGCAGCCGTATATGCATGCCCGGCCTGCTCGGGTGGGAACAAGGTCGGCGGCCTCGGGCTTGGGGCTGGCAATACGGTGACGTTCGGCCAGGTCTACGCGCCGCGTGACGGCAGTTATTTTCTGCGTATCGATTCGCTTACCCAGGGCCTGCGTTCCTATCTGTATCAGGTAAACGACGGTCCGCAGCAGACCTTCAACTCCGGCGGCGGCAGCTTCCAGTTGCCCTCGTCGGGCACGGTGCCGATTTGCCTGCGCAAGGGCTACAACCGCATCAGCTTCGGCAATACGGTGAGTTATCCACCGGATCTGGATCGCATCGTGGTATCAGGCCGTGGCGACGCGCCGCGTCCTGACGTCGCCACGTATGAAGCGGAGTCGGCGGTGCTCGGTGGCACGGTCACGGCAGGCTTCAGTAATTATTTCTCGGGCCTCGCCAAGGCCGGCAATATCGGTGGCGGTGTTGCCAATTCTGTGACGTTCACCAGCGTCACCGTCCCGGCAACAGGGAACTATCAGCTGGAGATCGATTACGCGACGAAGGGAGCGCGGAGTCTGCAAATGTCGATCAACGGTGCCACGGCGATGGAGTTTGCACTCGACGGCAGCAGCTTCGACGACCCGGTGGCAAAGGTTGTGACGGTGGCTCTGAAGAAAGGGGTCAACACGATCCGCTTCGGCAACGCGAGTGGCTTCGCTCCCGACCTGGACCGCATCGTGATCGCTCCACCCGTCGTTCCGGCGCTGCTCGGGCTCGCTTCGTCGCCTTGCCGTTAAGGCAGCCGTGTCAGCCGGCCGGGATGGCTGGCTGACACTTACGGCACATGGCGCAGCTACTTGGGACGTGCGACGCTCCGGGCACTATCGTTGCGGGGGCATGGGATGGTCAGTCGTCGGGAATTCATCCAGGCGGTGCCGGCGGGTGCGCTGGCGCTCGCGACGGGCGCGGCGCCAGGTACGGCCGTGGCATCGGCACAGGCAAAGGCATCGTCGCTGGACAAGGCGGTGGCGCTGGTGGGAGATGACGTTCCCACCGCATCGACGAGCCTGCCTGCACGACTCCAGGGCGCGCTGGACACCACGACGAAAGCTGGCGACATGTACCTGCATAACGGCGCGACAGGGCGCATGGAGGAAGCCTTCGCCCGTCTGCTCGGCAAGGAGGACGCCGTCTTCATGCCCACGGGCACGATGGCCAACCAGGTCGCGATACGCATCCTCTGCGGCGACCGGCGTCATCTGTTGTTGCAGAAGGAAAGCCATGTCTACCGCGATGAGGAAGATTCCACGGCGATCCTGAGCGGGATCAATCCGGTACCGATCGAGGGAGGTACCGGTGACGGCCTGATTGCCTCGGTCGAGGCGGCGCTGGCGCAGCGCAAGGAGGATCCTTATCCGATCGAGATCGGCGCCATTTCGCTGGAAAGCCCTGTGCGAAGGCTGGATGGCTCCTGCATCTCGATGGACGTCATCGGCCGCATTGCATCGCTGGCGAAGACCAATGGCATCGGCATGCACCTGGATGGCGCGCGTTTGCTGTTGATGAGCGGGCAGCCCGGGTTTGATCCGCGTATCTATGCGGAGCCGTTCGACACCGTCTATGTATCGCTCTACAAGTACCTTGGTGCGCCTTTTGGTGCAGTGCTTGCGGGCAGCAAGCCGCAGATGGCACGGGCGCGCCAGCTCAGGCATATCTTTGGCGGCACCCTCTTCCACGGCTGGCCGGCGGCCCTGCTTGCATCGCAAGGGCTCGATGGCTTCTTGGGTCGTTTCGCGAAAGTCCGTACTGCGGGTGATGCACTGCTGGCAAAGCTGGAAGGCATGCCGGGCATCCGGGTGGAGCGGGTGGCGCGTGCGAGCAATATCGCGATCCTGCACCTGGAACCGCGCATTGTCGAAGGCCTGGGCAAGCGGGCCGAAGCGGCGAATATCTTCGTGGCGGGCCCGGAAGACGGGCGTCTTCCGATCTCCTTCAACGAAACCCTTCTGCGTCGCCCGGTGGAGGCCATTGCCGCGGTGTTTTCTCCCTGACAAGCCCATGGTGAAAGGGGGCTTGCGCGATGTCGAAAAAAACCTATAATGGCCGGCTCACGACGCGGGAATAGCTCAGTTGGTAGAGCACGACCTTGCCAAGGTCGGGGTCGCGAGTTCGAGTCTCGTTTCCCGCTCCATATTCAGGCCGACGGGTCTTCCAGACATTCTGTTGGCCAGTGAAGGAAAAAGAGGCGAAAGCCTCTTTTTTCGTTTCTGCCCCTTCCGTGGGCCATCCGCTCCAGGCAATACACCACCTCCAACACGGCCCGCCTGTTGCCGCGCTGTCGGGCGTTCCTGCGCCACTGGTCGCTCCGGGACCGGGATTTAACGATGTCCATATAAATCCAAAATAACGTGTCTTATATCTATGCTAGTGGTATAAGAAGCAAAATAAAGGAATTAATTTCCTTGATGGTTTGATGGCATAAATCTATAATTCTGGGTGTTAACTTCCAGAATCGAATTTGGCGGCCCATATAATGGATTTAAGCTTCAGTACATCGAGCGAAATCGTTCATCGGCTTTGCCAGCGGCTGCGTATGGAGCGGCTCGCCCAGCAGATGACGCAGGCCGAACTGGCTGCTCGGGCGGGCGTCGGCACCAACACCGTGTCCAATCTGGAGTCCGGGCGCAACGTGGGGTTCGAGACCGTCGTTCGCGTCGCCATGGTTCTTGGCCGGGCCCAGGAGCTTGAGGGCCTTTTCCTGCCCAGGCTGGATAGCATCGAGGACATCCGGCGCTACGAACACAGCGCCAGTCGCCAGCGCATCAAGAAGAAATCCGGCCATGCCTGAGCAGGTGAACGCCTACTACGAAGGCTGGGGCGAGCGATGGCGGTGGGGCACGTTGGTGTCTACCACGGCTATCAATGGTCGTCCTCAGGTCGTGTTCGAATACAGCGACGAGGCAAGGCAAAGGGGACTGGAGCTGGCGTCGTATACGCTGCCGCTGAATGGACCAGCGTTACGCAGGGGCTTTCCTTCCCATCAACTGGACTTGCCCGGGCCGGTCTACGACGCGTTGCCCGACGGCTGGGGTATGTTGCTGATGGACCGCATGTTCAGGCGTCGTGGTTTCGTCGCGGAACGCATCGGTGCACTGGAGCGGCTGGCATACATTGGCGGCAATGCCATGGGCGCCATGACGTTCGAGCCTGTGTTGCCCGAAGGACAGCGGTTACGTGCGCATATCCCCCTGGAGCAACTTGCTGCCGAAGTGCAGCAGGTGCTCCACGGTGAGGGTGGCGAGTTCCTGCAGACGTTGTTGATGGTGGGCGGTTCGCCCCAGGGTGCCAGGCCCAAGGCCCTGGTGTACCGGGACCCTGCGTCCGGCAGCTTCACCACGGCCGTCACGCCAGGCTTCGAGGCCTGGTTGATCAAGTTCCCGTCAGGGGAAGAGCATGCGGAGGTGTGCGCCATGGAAATGGTTTACGCCCATTGCCTGCGCCTGTGTGGCATCGAGACCCCTGACACGCAGTACTTCAGCCTTCCCGGTGGCCTGGCCGCGTTCGCCAGCAAACGCTTCGACCGCCAGGATGGCCTGCGCGTACCCATGCAAAGCCTCGCCACCTTTACGGGTGCCGACTACCGCTCTCCCGGGAGCCTGGATTACGTCACCTTCCTGCGTGCGACACATCGGTGTACCCATGATGTGCGAGAAAAGGCATCGGCCTTCGAGCGTGCCGTCTTCAACGTGGCGTTCAACAACAGGGATGATCACCCGAAGAACTTCGCCTACCTCATGTCGCCGGAAGGGCGATGGAGGCTCGCTCCCGCTTATGACGTGACGTTCTGCGAAGGGCCGGGCGGATATCACCAGATGGACGTGATGGGCGAAGCGCTGGCGATTACTCGTGCAGCCATGCTCAGGCTTGCCAGGGAAGCCGAAATTCCGGAGACGATCGCTGCCAGCATCATCGACAGCATCCGTGACGTGGCAAGCCGGTTTAAAGGCATCGCCAACGAACTTTTTCCGCAGGCGATTACACGCGACACGCTAGACATGATTCAACGTCGCATTGATCAGAACGTTGCCTTGTTGGGGTGACGCCCCGCAGTTTCCCTGGCACATGGCCCGTCGTTAGCTGCATAGCCGACGGCTAAGGAGCCTGCGCTCGCCCGTGGGCCCGGGCCAGCTCGAAGAATGCCTTGACATAGTCGACGCCCATATCGGCCTCGCGAACACCCAGATGGATCTGCTTGGCGATGCCATGGTTGCCCATGCGCAAGGCCACCAGGGGCATCTTCGTGGCGTATTCCTCGGCAAGCCAACGGGGCAGTGCCGCGACGCCCCGGCCGCTGGCCACCATCTGCATCATGATGTCGGTGGTTTCGATCGCTTTCTGCTTCCGGGGGCTGATGCCCGCCGGTTGCAGGAACTGGCTGTAGATGTCCAGCCGATCCAGGGTCACGGGGTAGGTGATGAGCACTTCGTTGGACAACTGCTCGGGGCGAAGCCAGGGTTCGCCAGCCAGTGGATGGGAGTGATTCACCACCAGCACCTGCTCGTAGTCGAACACCGGTTCGTAATGGAGCCCCGTTTTGTAAAGCGGGTCCGGCGTGACAAGCAGATCAATCTCGTGGCCAAAGAGCGCGCCGATGCCGCCGAACTGGAACTTCTGTTTCACGTCGACATCGACCTCCGGCCATGCCTTGAGGTAGGGCGACACGATCTTCAGCAGCCACTGGTAGCAGGGGTGGCACTCCATGCCGATACGCAGTGTGCCGCGCTCGCCCTGGGCGAACTGGCGCAAGCGGGTCTCCGCCAGTTCGAACTGGGGAAGCAGGCGATTGGCAACTGCCAGCAGGTATTCGCCCGCCTGGGTCAGGTGCATGGAGCGGCCCTGGCGCAACCACAGTTCCGTGCCCAGCTCCCGCTCCAGCTTGCGCATGGTGTGGCTCAATGCCGACTGGGTGAGACAAAGGAACTCGGCCGCCTTGGTCAGGGAGCCCTGCTCCTCGACGGCCCTGAGGATGGTGAGATGTCCACGCTCTAGCATGATCAGTTTCGATGGATGACTGAAAAAAGACCATCTTACTTCATGGGTTGGCGTTTTTATGCCAAGCACATCCCACCCGTTAAATGGACGTCCAAACCATGGGGTCAGCCCATGGCCCGGACGTCCAGCGCATCGGTGCGGCAAGGATGACTAGGCAGAGAGTTCGGCGCGGACGATATCTGCCCCGGCGCTGAGTGCGTTGAGCTTGCCCCTGGCCACCTGGCGGGCGAGTGGTGCCATGCCGCAATTCGTGGACGGATAGAGCTTGTCGGCATCGACGAAGCGCAGTGCCTTGCGCAGGGTGGCGGCGACTTCTTCCGCTGTTTCGATGGTATCGCTCGCCACGTCGATGGCCCCTACCATGACCTTCTTGCCGCGAACGAGTTCGATCAGGTCGATGGGGACATGGGAGTTGTGGCATTCCAGGGAAATGATGTCGATCTTCGATTTCTGCAGCTTGGGAAACGACTCTTCATACTGGCGCCATTCGGAGCCCAGCGTCTTTTTCCAGTCGGTGTTCGCCTTGATGCCGTAGCCGTAGCAGATGTGCACGGCTGTTTCGCACTTGAGCCCTTCGATGGCACGTTCCAGGGCGGCAACGCCCCAGTCGTTGACTTCATCGAAAAAGACGTTGAACGCCGGTTCGTCGAATTGAATGATATCGACGCCGGCAGCCTCCAGTTCGAGGGCTTCCTGGTTCAGGAGTTTTGCAAACTCCCAGGCGAGCTTTTCGCGGCTCTTGTAGTGATTGTCGTAGAGGGTGTCGATCATCGTCATGGGACCGGGGAGGGCCCATTTGATGGGCTGACGGGTCTGCTGGCGAAGGAAGCGGGCGTCGTCCACGAAAACCGGGCGCGGCCGGCTCACGGCGCCCACGACGGTCGGCACGCTGGCGTCGTAGCGATCACGGATGCGGACGGTCTCGCGCTTTTCGAAGTCGACGCCACTCAGATGCTCGATAAACGTGGTGACGAAATGCTGGCGGGTCTGCTCGCCGTCACTGACGATGTCGATGCCTGCCAGCTGCTGCTCATGCAGGGAGAGACGAAGGGCATCCCGCTTGCCTTCGGCAAGCTCTTCATCTTGCAATTTCCAGGGGGACCAGAGTTTTTCAGGCTGGGCCAGCCAGGAAGGCTTGGGCAGGCTGCCGGCGGTAGAGGTGGGGAGTAGTTTCTTCATGAAAGATAATGATTTTTCTGGTGGATTAGAGAGCGCACTCGGCTGCCCATTTTTCAAGGACCTGCCTGTGGGGCTTGATGAAATGCTCTTCCGTGAACCTGCCTTGCTTGACGGCCATCTGGCTACGCTCTTCGCGGTCGTAGACGATCTTGGTCAATGAATAATCCTGATGCTTCAGGCTGGGTTGATATAACGGGCCCGCCGCCGAGTTGGCGTTGTAGATCTCGGGACGGTAGATCTTCTGGAAGGTTTCCATGGTGCTGACGAGGCTGATCAGCTCAAGGCTGGTGTAATCGGCCAGCAGGTCTCCGAGGAAGTAGAAGGCCAGGGGAGCGACACTGTTCGGCGGCATGAAGAAGCGCACCTGAAGCCCCATCTTCGCGAAATACTGGTCCGTCGAAGAGAATTCGTTCTGCTCGTATTCGACACCGAGTATCGGGTGCTGTACGCCCGTCCGATGATAGGTCTTGCTGCTTGACGCGCTTATGCAGATGACAGGCGGTTTGTGGAAGTTCGCCTTGTAGACGTCCGAGTTCACGAAGTGCTTGAACAGCTTGCCGTGCAAGTCACCGAAGTCATCGGGAGCGCCGAAGGTGGGACGGTCGCGGTTGTACTCTGGCAGCAGCACGCTGAAATCGTAGTCACGCACATACGAGGAGAAGTTGTTCCCGACCATGCCTTCAAAGGAGCGGTTGGTTTTCTTGTCGACGATCTTTGTCTTCAGGATCTCGATCAACGGGAACGCATCACCGCCGGCAGCGGTGTCGATGGCCATTTCCACGGAAATGATGTCGAGTTCTACCGAGTAGCGATCCTGGCCGGGGTTGTCCCAGTGCGCCAGGTTATTGAAGCGATTGTCGATCATCCGCAGGGTATTGCGCAGGTTCTCCTGACGGCTTTCGCCCCGGGCCAGATTGGCGAAATTCGTCGTTGCGCGCGTGCTTTCCGCAGGATGGTAGTTTTCGTCGAAGCACGTGGTCTTGATGCTGAATGCAAATGCGTTGTTCATAGGGCCTGGCACCGTAAGGTTCTGCGATAAATGGTGAATCTGTCCGTGACCCGCTACGGGCCACCGATGCGCCCATCAGGCGGCGACGACATCAGCGACACGCGTGCGTAGTGCGCCGTGGGTCAGGTCGAGCAAGGGCATGGCGCGTTCGATAGCCAGCCTGGTCCTCTGGATCAGGGCCTCGTTCCGGACCTGATAGTCGACGTAATCCGCCTCGGTCGCGTAGACGCCCAAAGGCAATGTGCGTGCCTGGAAGAAGCTGAAGAGCGGGCGCAGCTGGTGATCGATCATCAGTGCGTGGCGCTCGCTTCCGCCGGTGGCGGCCAGCAGGACCGGCTTGTCCACCAAGGCATCCTGACCGATGAAATCGAAGAAATGCTTGAACAATCCCGTGTAGGAGCCGCGAAACACGGGCGTCACCACGACCAGGATGTCCGCTTGCTCAACGGCCACGAGTTCCCGTTCCACCGCGACCGGGAGCTGAGTGCGCCAGATCGCGCCGGAAAGGTGCGGTGCGAGTACTCCCAGTTCCACCAGGTGCTGCTCGCACGGGACCTCGTTGCCGATCAGCCCGAGCAGGTGCATTGCCAGCGTGGCAGCGCGTGAGGGGCGCTGTAGTCCGCCAGAGACGGCTACGGCACGAAGGGGACGTGTCATGTTCTTCAAAGACCCGGCGAGTGAGGGCGTAGCCGCTCCGGAAGAGGGAGTGGTCAACGTCGTTTGATGCTATCGATGGGCGGTCATGAAATAAAATGGTTAAAATTCACCCATCTATGAGCTTGAGTCATATGAATGGCCGCCACTCTGTGCTTTGAAGGTAAACCCCTTGATTTACATCGATAAGCCCGTAACGGCATTTAGCCTTACAGACGGCTATTCGCTGGAAGTCAGTGCGAGGGCCGTGCCCGTCCTGGCGGCGAACGCCGCAGGTATACCGCGCGGATCCATGGTTTCCGTTCCCTGGCTGCCGGGCGAGAGCAACGACGCGCGGCTTGCAGCCATCCGGGCCATTCGTGAGCTGGGCTTCCAGCCGATGCCGCATCTTGCTGCTCGCCGCATTGCTTCGCGTGTCGAGCTGGAAGCCTTTATCCAGCGCGCGGTCGCCGAGGGTGGCATCGAGCGGTGCTTTGTCATTGCAGGCGATCCGGCAACTCCCAAGGGGCCGTTCGCCGATAGCTACTCGTTGATTGAAACGGGCGTCTTCGAGCGCGCCGGCATCAAGGTGGTAGGAGTAGGTGGCCATCCAGACGGCCATTCGATCATGAGCGAGGCCGATCGCTGGGATGTCCTCGAACGCAAGTGCCAGGCCATCGTCAGTCGCGGCATGGCTCCCTTGATCATCACGCAGTTCGCCTTTGACGCTGACCTTGTCCTGGCCTGGCTGGGCGCATTGCGCGAGCGC
This sequence comes from Luteibacter anthropi, assembly GCF_023699965.1. Lineage (NCBI taxonomy): Bacteria > Pseudomonadati > Pseudomonadota > Gammaproteobacteria > Lysobacterales > Rhodanobacteraceae > Luteibacter > Luteibacter anthropi. The sequence continues at coordinate 114,962 of NZ_CP077072.1, read as the reverse complement.
GGCATCGCGCATCCCGTACGCGTGGGCGTGCCCGGCCCTGCGGGTTTAGCGGTGCTCGCGCGTTATGCCGCTTTATGCGGCGTGAGTGCATGCGCCTCCATGTGGGCCAGCTATGGCCTGTCACTTGGCAGGCTGCTCGGCACGGCAGGGCCCGATCACTTCGTGGATCGGCTGGTGGCTGGCCTCACGGCAGCCCATGGGGACGTGCAGCTGCACTTTTTCCCCTTTGGGGGCGTCGCACAGTCCGTGGAGTGGATAGGACGCTACCGGGCACGTGCGGGAACGGCACCATGACGTCATTGGCCGGCCACGGGTAGCGCTTTGGTCTGGTCCATTGGGACATCTGCTGCCCGATGGTACCGTCAGCAAGCAAAAAGCCCCTGATGCAGGGGCTTTTTGGTAATCGTGCCTGCCGGCTTGTGGTCCTAGCGCGGGCAGGTCTGCGAAAGGCCGTTCAGGCCTTCGCTGTCCTGGTGCAGGCTGGCCGTGGTGGTCTTGCCGTCGTGCACCAGGGTCAGTACGTAGAGACTGTCGAAATCGCTGTCCGGCCACTTGGGCACGATGCTGTCGTCGCCGCCGCTGTCCTTGACGATCTTCTTCACCAGCTTGACCAGCTGCTTGTGCTCCCAGGCCACGAAGATCGTGCTCGACCGGAAGTCGGAACCCAGCAGCACATCCTTCATGTCGCTGATGTCGGTAAAGCCATAGGGCACGTTCACCGGCATGCCCAGGCGGATCGCCGTGGGCTCGATGGTGGCCAGGGGGCGGATGTAGTCGAACTTGCCGGCGGGGTCGGAGACCTGCGTGGCGCCCGGGTCCGGAGCGAAGATCGCCGCCGGTTGGCCGTAGCGACCGATCAGTACATCGGGCAGGGCGAGCGAGCGGTTCAGACCCTGGCAGTCCAGCTGGCCATAGCCGCCGTCCGGCTTCTCGCCATGGCGCATGAAGACGATGGTTTCCGTGGTGGGCTTGCTCGCAGCGAGGGCGGCAGCAGAAGGGAGGCAGGAAAGCGCGATAAGGGCGAGGGCCGGAGTCAGGCGCATGCGACACGGATCCATAAGGGAGGTGAAGTGCGGCTATTTGCGCGCTGCGCCTCTTTCCGGACCCTTTCGGTCGGATAAACCGGAGCCTATCGGGTGCTGCTGCTGGCGGGGGCCTTGGGCTTGCCTGCGCAGATCGACCGGTTGAGTGCGCGATCGGCCTCGCTCTGGTCGGTGGCCGTGAGCCGGGCGATGCAGCTCTCGTAGGTGTCCGGTTCCGGCGCCCTGGACTGCGTGTCGAAATACACAGCCGCGACGATCACCGCCAGCACGATGGCGATCCACGGGAGGTAGTCGGTCAGGCTTCTGGGCACGGCGGGGTGGGGGAGTTGAACTGACGGCAATCATACGACGCCGAAAGCCGTGACGTGCACATGGAGTCGGCATCCCCTTCACGCCCTGCCTATCGACGGCACGCAAGGCTGGAGCCCTCATGAAGGAGGGGGCCGCCATGGCGCATGATCATAAGAATAGTCTGGGCGCCCTGGCCGCGAGCCGGTTGCTGGCGGAGGCGGCTGGCGGAAAATGGGGCCCGGCCATTGTCATCCTGGCGGGCATCGTGTTCTTTCGACGGTGGATGGCTGTGAGGGCTGCCCATCGGCAGCGGTCTTCCGTGCCCGCGCGGCGCTAGCAGGGTCCTGAACGTCCGGAGAGCGCGCTGTCAGAAAGCCCTCACACACGAGCCGGGAAGAGGATGACAATAGCCTCTGGTTTTTCCGCCCAGGGAGTGAGGGGTAACCCCACTACATGCCGTCGCTCGCCCACCCGATCATAGACCTGCGCTGGTTGTCTCGCCTGCACATCTGGCATTGTACGTGTTCGCAGGCTGCGCGCCTCCAGTGGGAGGCGTTCAGAAGTACGGTCGGCCCAGGGAGGGCTTCAGATGATTAACGTAGTTTTGGTCGATGACCATGAATTGGTCAGGACCGGTTTCCGGATGATCCTGCAGCAACAGGCAGACATCCGGATTCGAGGAGAAGCATCGTCGGCCGAGGAGGGCCTGCGCCTGATTCGTTCCCAGGCGCCGGATATCGCCCTGGTAGACGTCCACATGCCAGGGATGAGTGGCGTCGAGCTTACGGAGCGTGTGATCCGGGCCAAGCTTCGTACCAACATCGTGATCCTCACGGTGGTGGACGATGCGCGTTTCCCCAAGCGGCTGCTCGATGCGGGTGCCCTGGGGTATCTCACGAAGGGTTGCTCCGCCGATGAGCTGTTGAGTGCCGTCCGGCAGGTGGCATCCGGCCGGCGTTACCTCGCGCCCACGGTGGCCCAGCAGCTCGCGCTGGCGACGCTCGATGGCTCCGATTCGCCGTTCGATACCTTGTCCACTCGTGAGATGGAAGTCTCCATGATGCTGGTGCGTGGTATGCCGCTCACGTCCATTGGTGAAAGGCTGAATCTCAGTCCGAAGACGGTTTCCACCTATAAGCAGAGGTTGATGGAAAAGCTGCACGTCGATCATGTGGTGGGGCTGGCCCATCTCATGACAGTGCATGGGCTGCTTGATACGCATAATCATCAGGTTGGCAGCTGATTCGTTGCTGTCGTGAGTAAACAAAAACGCCGGGCAATGCCCGGCGTTTTTGTTGGTGGAGCGGGTTATTCGGGATGCACCTGGTATGCGGGGCCGTCACTCTGCCTGATTGGGTCGTGCCCATCTGCCGGTCGCGCGCGAGGCGCGCTCCTACAGGGGTGTCGGGGCGTGTGGGGTGCCGGTCGGTCATGTGCAGGGCGGCGGTGTGGCGCGGGCGAGGTGCTTGATCCGATGTCTGCCCGGCGCGCCCCTTGTAGGAGCGCGCCTTGCGCGCGACCGCTATCCCTCAACCCTTACGACTGGGCATCCCGCGGCGACGAATCCCCACCGTGCGACTCATGGCGCGGACGGGTCAGCAGGTCGCCCTGAGTAGGCGGCGTCCATCCCGACTTCTCCGACGAAGATGCCGGCGTGTGGGATACGTGCGACACGTTCGACGCTTCGGGCGACTTCGGTGTTACCGGGGCCGTAGCCGATGCCGACTCTTCAGGGGATGCGGCCGGGGCGGCAGCGACAGGCTTCGCGGATTCGTCTTCCACATGGCCTGCCTCATCGGCAGCCTTTTCGGAGGCGACCTGCTTGACTGGGGCAGCCGGGGTTTCCACGACAGGCGTTTGGGTTACCTGAGCTTCCTGTGCGTGAGCCTTCGGAGCTTCAGGGGCTGGCGCGACCGGTGCCTGGGTGTTGGGTGCTTCCGTAGCGTGAGCCGTGGAGGCTTCCTCAACCGGGGCGCCATGTTCGGAAGCCTTCTGGACGTCGGCGGCCGGAGCGTCCTGTACCGAGACCTTCGGAGCGTCTGTCGTCGGGGCTTCCTGCGCAGGAGCCGTCGGAGCAACCGATGCCTTGACGTCTGCCGTCGGAGCCTGGACCTCCGTCACCTCGGTCTTTGCAACTTCCACCGTTGCGGGCTTTTCAGCATCACGGGCCACGACCGGTGCGGGCGCAGCCGGGGCGGCCTGGCTCTGCTCCGCGGTAGAAGCGTGCGGCGTCGCTACTTCAGCCTTCTCGGCGGCGGCCACGGGTGCGGTGGCGATCACTGGCTCGACAGCCTTCGAGGGCTCGGAGGCTTCCGGCAGGAGACCGCGGGCCGGGGCGTCGAGTTCGGACGTCGGCTCCGGCTGCTCCTGGACGGGCGTCGGGGCAGGTGCCGCTACGACGGGCTTCGTTTCCTCTGCCTTCGCTTCGACAACCGCCGGGGCGGCCGGAACGGTCGTTTCCACAGGCGCGGCAACAGCCGGCGCCGGGGACTCGTTCTTCAGTGGGGCGTTCGATTCGGTCTGGCGACGTTCGGTCGTGCGCAGGTCGGCGGATTCCGCCGGCGTGGCCACGGGCTCGGACGAGATGGCGACAGACGTGACCTGCGCCGCGGCGGTGCTGCCCGGAATGGGCGGCAGCTTCGGCAGCGAAGGCAGGGTGAGGGCCGACGGTACCTTGTCGTCGTCATCGGTCGATTCGACGGCGGGGCGGGTGGCTTCGGTCTTCGGAGCCTCTACCTTGAAGGCATGGGTTGCAGCTTCCGCGGTGTCGAAGACCGGCGGAACGCTGTCGCTGTCACGGGCAGTGACCGGCGAGTTGTCCTCACCCTCTTCGTCATCGAGATCGTCGGCGCCCGCGGCACCATCGACGCTGGCACCCTGCGCACCGTCTTCCTGGCGACGACGGCGGCGACCGCCGCGACGACCGCGACGACGGCGCTGACCGCCTTCACCGGCTTCCTTCGTGCCATCGGCTGCGACGGACTCGGTGTTCTCCACTTCGCTGGTGGCTGCAGTGGCTGCAGTGGCTGCCGTGGCCTCGGCGGCCGTGGCGGCCACCGTAGCGGCGGCCGCGCCGGCGACGAGCAGCTTTTCGTCCACCACCGGGGCCTGCGCCGGCGCCTTCTCGGCGCGCGGCTGGACCGGCTGGGCGGGTGCGGCGGCCTTATCGGCCTTCTCCGTCACCTTCTCGGCCTTGTCTGCCTGCGGCACGCGCTCGCCGCGCGGCTGCTGCTGGCGGCGATTCTCGTTGCCGGCCTGCTGCGGGTTCTTGTCCTGCTCGTTACGTCCGCCCTGGCGGCCCTGCGACGGCTGGGTGTCCTTCTGGCGATTCTTGTCTTCGGCCTGCTGGCCCTTGCCCTGCGGCTGACCCTGGGCCTTGTTGCCCTTGGCCTGCTGCTGGCCCTTGCCCTGCGGGGCGTTGTCCTTGTTGCGCGGACCCTGGCGCTGCGGATCGCCGCTCTTGCCACGGCCTTCGCCACGACGCTCGTCGCGACGACCGTTGCGCTCGTTGCGGCCACCCGGGCGCGATTCGTCGCGGCGGGGGCTGGTAGCCGGCTGGGCGGCCGGTGCCGGCTGGGCGGAACCGCCACCGAACAGGGCGCCGAACAGGCGGGAGAAGAAGCCGCCGCTGGGCTTGGCCGCAGCGGCCGGCTGACGGGCTGGCTGCGCCACGGGCGTGGCTTCCGGCGTTTCATCACGGATAGGGGCCGGAGAGGCCGGCACGACGCCGGTCACCAGCGGCTGTTCGCCACTGCCCAGCATCTGGCCCATCTTCGGCAGCGGCGTGGCGAGCACGGGGGTGGTGCGCTCGTAGCTCGGCTTGCTGTGTTCGCCCATGTCCGCCTCGCGGATACGGGTGATTTCCAGATGCGGGGTTTCCAGCTTGTCGTCGGCGACCACGACCACGTGCACGCTGTGGCGCAGTTCGATCTCGACGATGCTGGCGCGCTTTTCGTTGAGCAGGAAGTTGGCGACCGACGGCGGTGCCTGCACCAGGACCTGCCCGGTGTTTTCCTTCATGGCGTGTTCTTCGATCAGGCGCAGGGTGGACAGCGCCAGGGACTCCACGCTGCGGATATGGCCGTGGCCTTCGCAGCGGGGGCAGACGATCTGGGTGGCTTCGCCGAGGCTCGGGCGCAGGCGCTGGCGCGACATCTCCAGCAGGCCGAAGCGCGAGATGCGACCGATCTGGACGCGGGCACGGTCGGCCTTGAGGGCGTCCTTCAGGCGCTCCTCAACCTCGCGCTGGTGGCGCGGGCTGTCCATGTCGATGAAGTCGATGACGATCAGGCCGCCGGCATCGCGGATGCGCAGCTGGCGGGCGATCTCGGTGGCGGCTTCGAGGTTGGTGTTGAACGCCGTTTCCTCGATGTCGCTGCCCTTGGTGGCCTTCGACGAGTTGATGTCGATGGCGGTGAGGGCTTCGGTCTGGTCGATCACGATCGAACCGCCCGAGGGCAGGCGCACATTGCGCTCGAAGATGCTCTCGATCTGGGTTTCGATCTGGTAGCGCGAGAAGAGCGGCGTGGGATCCTGGTAGAGCTTGAGCTTGCGCAGGTTGTTCGGCATCACCTGCTGGACGAAATCGCGGGCGTCCTTGAACAGCGACTCTTCGTCGATGAGGATTTCGCCGATGTCGTTGCGCAGGTAGTCGCGCAGGGCGCGGATGAAGAGCTTGGATTCCTGGTAGATCAGGAACGGCGCTTTCTGCGAGTTGGCGGCGGCCGAGATCGACTTCCACAGCTGCAGCAGGTAGTCGAGATCCCACTGGAGCTCTTCGGCGTCGCGGCCCATGCCGGCGGTGCGCACGATGAGGCCCATTTCGTCGGGCACGTTGAGGTGCTCCATGGCCTCCTTGAGGGCCTGGCGATCCTCACCCTCGATACGGCGCGATACGCCGCCGGCACGGGGGTTGTTGGGCATCAGCACCATGTAGCGGCCGGCCAGGCTGATGAAGGTGGTGAGCGCGGCACCCTTGTTGCCGCGTTCTTCCTTCTCGACCTGGACGATGATCTCCTGGCCTTCCTTCAGGAGTTCGCGGATGTTGGATTTACCTTCCGCGTTGGGATTGAAGTATTCCCGGGCGATTTCCTTCAGGGGAAGGAAGCCGTGGCGCTCGGCGCCGTAGTCGACGAAGCAGGCTTCGAGGGAGGGCTCGACGCGGGTGATGCGGCCCTTGTAGATGTTGGCTTTTTTCTGTTCGCGGGACGGGATCTCGATGTCGAGATCGTAGAGGTTCTGTCCGTCGACGATGGCCACGCGCAACTCTTCGCGCTGAGTCGCGTTGATCAACATACGCTTCATTGTAGATTCCTCGGCCTTGCCGCGCGGCCGCGCGCCGCGGTGGCGCCCAATTGGCGGCCTGCCGGGGATCGCGCCGCTGCGATGAGGCGTAAAGCGGCATAAGATCCGGGACCGATACCTGGGCCCGGCGTGATTCGTGAATAAGCGCCTTGCAACCGGCCCGCGTCCTTACGGATTAACCGGACAACCGCAACCCGAACCGTTACGATGTGGGGTGCCCAGCGCCCCCGACCCCTCGGACGGGTTGGCGCGACACTCGCCTTACGCGACGGAACCGGCACCCCGCGAGAGATGAGTCTTCAGCGGAGCCTGGCGCGAGCCGAGTATCCTATCAATTTCGAGTTTTATCAATGCAGACGGTAACTTCCCTCGACGGCGGCCAAGGTGTGCGCCTGGTCGAAATCGGTCCCGAGAGGGACGGCCAGCGCGTGGACAACGCTCTCATGACCCTCCTGAAGGGGGTGCCCAAGGGCCTTGTCTATCGCATCCTGCGCACGGGACAGGTGCGGATCAACGGCAAGCGCGCCAAGCCGGAAACCCGTCTCGCGGCCGGTGACATGCTGCGGATTCCGCCGGTCCGCGTCGCTGAACGGGAAGAGGGCGTGGCTCCGGCCGGCATGGTCCGGGCCGTCACGGAAGCCATCATCTTTGAAGACAAGCACTTCCTGGTGATCGACAAGCCGGTGGGCATTGCGGCTCATGGCGGCAGTGGCGTGAGTCATGGCGCCATCGAGCTGCTGCGTGCCGCCCGGCCGAACGAACACCTGGAGCTGGTCCATCGCCTGGATCGCGACACCAGCGGTGTGCTGGTGCTGGCCAAGTCCCGCTCGGGGCTCACGGGCCTGCAGGCCCTGATCCGTGACAACGCGGTCATCAAGCAGTACCTGTGCCTCATGGTAGGCACCCCGCGCCGGGCCAAGTTCGACGTGAACGAGCCGCTGCTGAAGTCGGTGATGCACGGTGGCGAGCGCATGGTGCGGGTGGACGACGCCGGCAAGCCGTCGCTCACCTTTTTCCAGGAAGTGGAGCAGTACAAGGGTGCCCGCCTGATGCAGGCCACCCTGGGCACGGGCCGCACCCACCAGATCCGCGTCCATTCGCAGTACATCGGCCACCCGCTGGCGGGCGACCCGAAGTACGGCGACGAGGAAGCCAACAAGCGCTACCGCGCCATGGGGCTGAAGCGGATGTTCCTGCACGCGGCACGCATGAGTTTCGACCTGGATGGTCGCAATTACGACTTTTCGGCGCCGTTGCCGGATGAATTGAAGACGTTCCTGGATAATCTCCGCGGCTGAAGCAGCCGCCCCTGTAGGAGCGCGCCTGCGCGCGACCGGCCAGGCGAAATCATCCGTCGCGTGTCGCAGACTTTTACTTTGCGCTCCGCCCCGGTCGCGCGCAGGCGCGCTCCTACACGAGGGCGACGCGTTACATGAGGTAGCGGGCGCTGACTTCCAGGGAGCGGAGGATGCCGCCGGTGAGTCCGGCCTGTAGCACCACGGCTGCCGCAGCATGGGCCAGGGCCACCGGCAGAAGCGAGCGGTGGTACATGTACCACCAGGCCCAGCCCAGCTCGGCCACGAAGCACAGCTGCATCAGCAATCCGTTCGGCGTGTGCAGCAGGGCGAAGGCCAGTGCCGTGAGCAACACGGCGAATGGCCGGGGCATCGTCCGGTCCAGCAGGCTTCCGGCCACCGCAAGCAGCAGCCATTGCTGGAACAGGGCCCAGCCGACATAAAGCGCGGCGCGCCCGGCCGGAGGCCAGGCCAGCGAATGGCCTGCGACGGCAACCAGGGCGATGGTCACGGGAATGGCCAGCAGGGGCCACCCTGCCATCCGCCACGATCCTGACCAGTGCCACGCAGGTATCAGGCGGCGCCAGGCCAGGGCGCCCGCATAGGCCACGCCCAGGGCGAACATTGCCACGCCAGCGGGAGATAAAGCCGGGCCTAGCCCCAGGCCGGCGATCAGCCAGAGCGGGCCGGCCAGTGCCAGCAGCGCATCCGTGGCTCCGGCTGCACCGCGCCGGTGGGCTCGCCGGCCGCTGATGACAAGAATCACGACATAGATGGGCAGGGGCAGCCAGGTCCAGCCCGTCCAATGGGGGCCCGGTGGTGCCTGCGACCCAAACGTCGCCAGCGGATCGCTTGCATAGCGTCGGTCACGCCAGTGCAGCAGGGCCTCGGCGCTGAGACCTGCAGGCATGGGCACGCCCGAGGTTTCCAGTGGCCCGGAGCCGGAAGACAGCCAGGCCTCGCGCAGCGTCAGGCTGGCCTGCGCGGGCAGGCGAACGCCCAGGCGCAGCATCGCGAGCCGGGGTGGTAGATCCGTGGGCCGTCCGGCCGCATCGCGCCACGCGAGCTGGTCGAGACGGATTGCCGTGGGCAGCCGGCCACGGGGCTGCTTGCCGAGATCGGCGAACAGCAGGGGCGAAATCAGCGTCTGGCGGGCGCTCAGGGTGTATTCGCCCGCAGTCGAGGCCGTCATGTCCAAACGCAGGGTGTCGAGCCGGCGCAGATCGACCGTGCGGGCGAGGGGAAAGCCGACTTCGTTCGGCCGGTCGTCCGTTGCCCGGACCTGTAATCCGTCATCCACCGGCTCGAGCTGGCCAGTGCCGAAAACGCGCCCGGCCACCACGTCGTCGCGCCCGGCAAAGCGCCAGTGCCAGGGTGAGTCGCCGCTGGCGAGGGCTGCCCGTTCCGCCGCCCCTTCGCGTTCAAGGGAGAAACGGATCACCCGCGAAGCAAAGGGCTGCACGAGGACGAACGCCAGCGCGGCCAGCAGGGCCGTCGCGATCATCGTCCACAATGAAGAGCTGCCGGGGCGCACGTCAGCGATCGAGCAGGGCCTCGACGCGGGCGGCACAGATGAAGTCGTTCAGCGAGAGGCCGCCGACATCGTGGGTGGACCACAGGATCTGGCAATGGCCGTAACCGGCTTCCAGGTCAGGGTGGTGGTCTTCCTGGTTGGCCATGAAGCCTACGGCGTTGATGAAACCCAGCGTGTGGTGGAAGTCCTTGAAAGGGAAGTCTTTCACAATGGCCTTGCCGTCGGCGGTCACCTTCCAGCCCGGCAGCGACGCCAGGTGGCTGTCGATGGCGGCGCGATCGAGCGCGTGCTCCGCGCCCTTGCGCGGCTGGCAGTGCTGGGAGGCGAGCGGGGAAAGCGTCATGGCCGGGCGTCCGTACGTAGAAAGCGTGAAGCGTGGCGTGCAGGCGGTTGAATTGTCAAAACGGCGCGCTCATGTGGAAACCGTACTAAAATGGTGCTGTTTTCCGGCAGCTCGACGGCCGGACCCGTTTCGGAGCCAACATGATCGATATCTCGGAACGCGCACAGGCGCATTTCCAGCGCCTCGTGGCGCAACAGGGCGAAGACGGCCTGGGCATTCGCCTGCGCGTGGTCGACGCTGGCACGCCCGCCGCCCAGTGCGAGCTGGAATTCTGCGCCGCTGGTGAACTCACGGGCGACGAGTGGACCATCGAATGCGAGGGCTTCAACCTCTATGTCGATGGCGAAAGCATGCGCTGGCTCGATCCGGCCAATATCGACTACGAGATGACGCCCACGGGCAGCCAGCTCAACATCCGTGCGCCGCGCATCAAGGGCGAGGCCCCGGGCGAGGGCGCCGGGCTGGTCGAGCGGGTGCGTTACGTGCTGGAATCCGAGATCGCACCGCAGATCGCCTCGCACGGCGGGCGCATTTCGCTGGTGGAGGTCACGGCCGAAGGCGTGGTGGTGCTGCGCTTCGGCGGCGGTTGCCACGGTTGCGGCATGGTGGATGTCACGCTGAAGAACGGCGTGGAGAAGACCCTGCGCGAGCGCATCCCCGAAGTGACCGAAGTGCGCGACGTCACAGACCACGAGACAGGCGAGAAGCCTTATTTCGAGCGCAAGGCCGGATAATCCAGGTAACGGTTCCGGCGTTCCGCAAGGATCACCTCACCGTTGTAGGAGCGCGCCTCGCGCGCGACCGGCATCGCGATCGGGTTGCACATGTAGGTACGCCCCCGTCAGGGCGCGTATGGCGAATCCGGTCGCGCGCGAGGCGCGCTCCTACAGGGGGTGACTTAATCCTGCACATGCCCCTCCAGCCCCTGCAACTTGGTCGGCAGGCTGGAGAAGTAGGCGGAGATGTCGCTGATGTCCTGGTCGGACAGCGTGGCCGCGAAGCCCTTCATGATGGCGTTGTTGCGGCGGCCGTCCTTGTACTCGTGCAGCGACTGCGCGAGGTAGTCGGCGTACTGGCCGGCGAGGCGCGGGTACTGCGGGTCGACGGCATTGCCGTCCTTGCCATGGCAGGCCACGCAGGTGGCGACCTTCTTGGCGCCGGCAGCCGGGTCACCGGCGGCCATGGAAGAGGTGGCAGTCAGCGCCAGCAGGGCGGCGATGGCGGTCAGGGCGATCCCACGGGTCATCGTATGCATCCTCGGCGGCTTACTTGGCGATGCTGGAGAGATAGGCGGCGATGTCGGCGATTTCCTGGTCCGACATGCTTTGCGCCTGCGCACCCATCGTCGGATGCGTGCGCTCGCCACTCTTGTAGGCCTTCAGCGCATTGACGAGGTATTGCTCGTTCTGGCCCGCGATATGCGGCACGTGGTAACTGGGGTAGGCATTGGAGTACCCCGGGATGCCGTGGCACCCCTGACAGGTATACACGAGCGTTCGCCCGTTGGCCTTGTTTCCTTCAGCGTGCGCCGCAAAAGCGGCGCACATGGCTACAGCGGTCAGACCAATCAGATGCAAACGCTTCATCAATGGGTTCCCTGGGTGCCGGGCGGGGCCGGGGTAAAAGTAGCTCCCGGAGTATAGAAGCGGTTCGCGACGCCCGACAACTCGCCCTGCACAAACCCTAGAGCAGGCTGCGCAGGATATGGAACCCGGCGATGTACTCGCCGGCGATGGTGCCGATGCACACCAGGAAGAAGTTGAGCAGCGTGCGCGCCACCCGGTTCTTCCACCAGCCCGTCCAGTGGGTGATGTCGTCGCGCAGGCGTTCGAAGTCGCCGACGCGCGGCTTGCGGATCCAGGCTTCGACCATCGCACTGATGGCGCCGGACGGAATGCCGGGGCGGAACGGCTTGATGGGGCCGGCAACGAAGGCCGCGATGATGCTCAGTGGATGAGCGCCCGCGATGAGCGCACCAAGCGCCGACAGGCCGCCGGTGAGCAGCACCCAGCTCATCAGCGCATCCTTGCCCAGGCTCGGATTGCGGTAGAAGGCGAAGCCGATCACGGCGAAAATCGCGAGCACCACGCCCACGGCGATGTACTTGGGCCACTTCGATGCCGGTGGAGTCACGGCGAGGTCGTCGGCCGTGGAGCGGGCATCGCCGTGCTGGTGGGCCAGCTGTTCGCTCATGCCCTTCAGATGACCGGCGCCGATCACGACCAGCACCTTGCGCGACGGTGCATCGGCGTCCATGCGTTCGCCATTCTCGCGAAGACGTGCAGCCATGAACTGGTCGCGTTCGGCGATCAGTGCGTGATAAAGCGGGGCCGAGCCCTTGGCGAAATCGCTGAAGGCACTTTCAAGAAGATCGGACTGCTTGAGCTTCTCGATGTCTTCCTCGGCGATGTCCTCGCGCTCGAACACACTGCCAAGCATGCCGCCGAGCAGGCCGAAACGCTGGAAGAAACCGACGCTGCGCCAGGCGCGCTTGAGCGTGGTGCCGACTTCGCGATCCACCAGCCACACGGGAATGCCGCGCGCTTCGGCGCCATCCATGGCCGCTTTCATTTCTGCGCCGGGTTCGATGCCGTACTGCGAGGCGAGGCGCTTCTGGAACGAGCCGAGAACCAGGCTTGCCGCCACCATGCCGGCCTTGCCCTGGCGGATGACCTGGAACAGGTCCAGCTGCTTGAAGGCTTCCGGATCGCGGATGCCGTGGGCACGGCTGGCGCAAAGCTCCACTGCCACGGCATCGAAATGCTCGGTGGCGAGCAGGGCATCCACCGCCTGCACACTGGCACGCGACACATGCGCCGTGCCGAGGATGACGTACTCGACGCCATCGCGCTCCATGCGCTGGATGGGCTGGCCTTCCAGGGCTGCGACGTCGGTGGTGGCTATCTCGTCCGGGAGCATTCGGTATTCCAGCGCGTTAGGAGTGGAGCGTGAACGGCGAACAGTAACTAGTGGGGCGTGAACCGCGAAGCGCAAGTAGGCGCTTCACGGCTCGTGCGATCCAGGCTCAGTCGCGGAAGCGCCTGGTCAGGTCGCCGTAGGCGTCGATGCGACGATCACGCAGGAACGGCCAGATGCGGCGCACATGTTCGCTGCGCTCCATGTCCACATCGCAGATCAGCAGTTCGGCGCCGTCGGTGCCGGCCTGGGCGAGGAATTCGCCCTGCGGACCCGCCACGAAGCTGGAACCCCAGAACTGGATGCCGCTGCCGACGCCCGAAGGATCCGCCTCGTAGCCCGTGCGGTTGCACGAGAGCAGGGGCAGGCCGTTGGCGACGGCATGGCCGCGCTGCACGGTGATCCAGGCCTCGCGCTGGCGGGCCTTCTCGGCGTCGTTGTCGTTCGGGTCCCAGCCGATGGCCGTGGGGTAGAACAGCAGGTCGGCGCCGGCCAGCGCCATGAGGCGCGCGGCTTCCGGATACCACTGGTCCCAGCACACCAGCACGCCGAGCTTGCCCACCGAGGTGCGGATCGGCTCAAAGCCGATGTCGCCCGGCGTGAAGTAGAACTTCTCGTAGAACGCCGGATCGTCGGGGATGTGCATCTTGCGGTACTTGCCGGCGATCTCGCGCGAGCGGTCGAAGACCACGGCGGTGTTGTGATACAGGCCGGTGGCGCGCTTTTCGAAGATGGACGCGACCACGACGAGCTTCAGCTCTTCGGCGAGCTTGCCGATGCGGTCGGTGCCTGGGCCCGGGATGGTCTCGGCCAGGTCGAATACATCGACACTCTCGTGCTGGCAGAAATACGGGCCGTTGTGCAGCTCCTGCAGCAGCACCAGTTCCACGCCAGCGGCCGCGGCCTTGCGTAGGCCCGCCTCGATGGCGTCGAGGTTGGCGTCGCGGCTGCCGTGGTCGGTTTCCTGGAGGAGGGCGACCTTGAGGGTCTTGCGGGTCATGTCGTCGATCCTCGCGCGGCTCTCGCCGCGCTGTGTAGGTGAATTACTTGGCGATGTCGGCCGGCAGCTGCATGGTGATGCAGTGCAGGCTGCCGTTTTGCCAGATCAGCGGGCGGCAGGGCACCTGCACCACCTCGCGGCCCGGATGGGCCAGGCCGATGATGCGGGCGGCCTCGGCATCCACGCGGTCGCCATAGGCAGGCACCAGCACGGCGCCGTTGACGATCAGATAGTTCGCGTACGACGCGGCCAGGCGACGGCCTTCGTCGATGATCGGCTGGGCCCAGGGCAGCGGATGCAGCGGATACGACTGCCCTTCCGGCGAACGCAGGGCCGCCAGTTCCTTGCCCATCTCGCCCAGCTCCGCGAAATGCGGGTCGCTGGCGTCGTCGCAGGCCTGGTAGACGATGCTGCCGTCCGGGCTGAAGCGGGCGAGCGTGTCGATGTGGGCGTCGGTGTCGTCGCCTTCGAGGTAGCCGTGGTCCAGCCACAGCACGCGGTCGGCGTGCAGGGTGGTGGCGAGCGTGTCGGTCATCGACTCCCGCGAGAGCTGTGGGTGGCGCTGGTTGAGGCACTTCCACGTGGTGAGGATGGTGCCCTGGCCGTCGCTCTCGATGCCGCCGCCTTCCAGTGCCCAGTCGATGCGCTTGTGCGGCAGGCCGCAGAGCACGCCGCGCTCAAGCAGGCCCGCGATGATGGCGTCGTCCTGCTCGGCGCCGAACTTGCCGCCCCAGCCGGTGAAGCGGTAGTCGTTGAGCAGCACGCCGTCCGGGCCCGTGAGGGTGATGGGGCCGGAGTCGCGCAACCAGGTGTCGTCGTAGGGCAGTTCGATGAAGTGCAGGCGCGACATGTCGGCGCCGGCCTGTTCGGCCAGCAGGCGGGCGCGTTCGCGCAGCTCGGCATCGGCCACGATGACGTGCAGCGGCTCGAAGCGGGTAACGGCAGCGGCCAGGGCGACGTAGGTGGTCTCCACCTCGGCCAGGCGGTCGGCCCAGTCGGTATCCGCGTGCGGCCAGGCAATGAGGACGCCGGCCTGCGGCTCCCATTCGGCGGGCAGGCGGTAGGAGGAGCGCTCGGTCATGGTCGGAAGGGGCTGCTTGGGGAAAGCCGGCTATTGTAAGGCTTCCAGATGACCCTTGCTGTGTAGGAGCGCGCCTCGCGCGCGACCGGCCTTACGACCTCCCCGGTCGCGCGCGAGGCGCGCTCCTACAGGGCAATGAGGCGATCGTGCGCGGGGCGTTGTAGGAGCGCGCCTGCGCGCGACCCAATGTTCGCGAGGAGCCGGTCGCGCGCGAGGCGCGCTCCTACAGGGGGGGCGAGGGGTTCGTGTTGTTGCCGGCCGGGGTGTTGAGCACCGTGTGGATCACCCGGCTGCGCTCGAAATACACGATGTATCCGGGGTACATCCAGCGGTTGATCACCGGCTGCTTCGGCTTGCCGCCGCCACGGGCGTCCAGCTTCGATGTGGGCGCGCCGAAGCGGCGCTCCACCTCGGCCATGGACATGCCCTTGGCGGGCAGGTTCATGCCCTGCTCCTGCTGCACGCGCTGCACGAGCAGGTTATCGCCGGCACGGGCGGCAGGCGTCAGGGCGAACGCCAGGGCGAGCGCGGCGAAAACAGGCTTGTACATGGACATAGGAACTCCGTCGCGCTCCCCAAGGCGGCGCAGGACGCCGTTGTAGCAGATCGCCCCGGGGCACGCCACGACCGCCACGCTGCCGTCTTCACGGCTGTGTGCTACGTCGCGTTTCGGGCGACGCGGCGCGGCCGGGCCGTTATCATGCGCAGTCGCCTATCGCTGATTGCCCATCATGATCTCCTTCCGCAACCTCGCCCTGCGCCGGGGCAGCCGCACGCTGCTCTCGCAGATGGACCTCACCATCCAGTCCGGCTGGAGCCTTGGCGTCATCGGCCGCAACGGCTGCGGCAAGTCCACGCTGTTCGCCGCGCTGAAGGGCGAGCTGGAACCGGAAGTCGGCGATCTCGACATGCCCTCGAAGGTGCGCCTGGCCTCGGTGGCGCAGGAAACCCCGGCGCTGCCCGATCCGGCCATCGAATACGTGCTGGGCGGCGATGTCGAGGTGGCGGCGGCCCTCAAGGCCGAGCAGGAGGCCTACCTGGCCGAAGACCACGAAGCCGTGGCCCGCGCCCACCATCGCATCGAAGAGCTCAACGGTTACGACGCCCGCGCCCGCGCCGGTCGCCTCATGCACGGCCTGGGCTTCAGCCCGGAAACCCACGAACAGGCCGTGGCCTCGTTCTCCGGTGGCTGGCGCGTGCGCCTCAACCTGGCCCGCGCGCTGATGGCACCGTCCGACCTGCTGCTGCTCGACGAGCCCACCAACCATCTCGATCTCGACGCCGTGCTGTGGCTCGAGGAATGGCTGCGCCGCTACCAGGGCACGCTGCTGATCATCTCGCATGACCGCGAGTTCCTCGATGCTGTCACTTCGCACACGATGCACCTGCACGACGGCACGGCGAAGCTCTACACGGGCAACTACACGGCCTTCGAACGCCAGCGCGCCGAACACCTGCGCCAGCAGCAGATCGCGCACGAGCGCGAGCAGGCCGAGCGCGCCCACCTGCAATCCTTCATCGACCGCTTCAAGGCCAAGGCCAGCAAGGCCAAGCAGGCGCAGTCGCGCATGAAGCGCCTGGAAAAGATGGCCGGCACCGAGGCCGTGCGCGCCGAGCGCTCCTTCAGCTTCTCGTTTCCCGCACCGGATCGCCTGCCCACGTCGATGCTTCAGCTCGATCACATCGACGCGGGCTACGGCTCGCACGTAGTGCTGCGCGATGTGGCCTTCGGCCTGGAATCCGGCGACCGCATAGGCCTGCTCGGCCCGAACGGCGCCGGCAAGTCCACCATGGTGAAGTCGTTGATGGGCGAACTGGAGCCCATGACCGGCGAGCGTGGCTTCCACAAGGATACGAAGATCGGCTACTTCGCCCAGCACACGGTGGAAAGCCTGATCGAAGGCGCGAGCCCGTTCGACCATCTCCAGCAGAAGGCGCCCAATGCCGGTGCGCAGATGCTGCGCGATTACCTCGGTACGTGGAACTTCCCCGCCGATCGTGCCTTCGAACCCGTGGACGCGTTCTCCGGTGGCGAGCGTGCGCGACTCGCCCTGGCACTCATCGCCTGGGACAAGCCCAACCTGCTGCTGCTCGACGAACCGACCAACCATCTCGACCTCGACATGCGCGAAGCGCTGGCCGATGCCTTGTCCGCCTTCGATGGCGCGCTGGTGCTGGTCTCGCATGACCGCCACCTGCTCGGCATGGTCTGCGACGAGTTCTGGCGCGTGGCCGACGGTGATGTCTCGCCGTTCGACGGCGACCTCGACGACTACGCAAAGTGGCTGAAGACCCGCGCCACCACGCGCAAGACCGCAGCCGTGGCTTCCGCTGCACCCGAAGCGCCGATCCAGAGCTCCTCGAAAGAGAAGCGCAAGCTCAGTGCCGAGGAACGCGAGAAGGAAAAACCGCTGCGCGCCCGGGTGAAGAAGATCGAAACCCTGATCGCCGGCATGGACAAGGAGCTGGCCGCCATTGAAGCCAAGCTTGCCGATCCGGCAGTCTATGGCGGTTCCACGGCGGAACTGATGCGCCTGGGGCAACGTCAGGCCGAGCTGCGCGGGGAGAAGGAATCCCTCGAACTGGAATGGCTCGACCTTCTCGAAAAGCTCGACGCCTGACATGGCCGACGTCCTGCACCTGCTGCTGCCCGGCCGCGACAAGCTCGCGCCTATTCCCGCCTTCGCCCAATGGCTTGCGCGGGGCACGTCGCTGTCATCGGCGGTGCCGGGTTATCTTGCTGCGCTGGCGGAACATTTCCGCTGGCCGGCGGGTCCGTTGCCTGCCGCCGCGCTGATTCGCCAGGCCGTTGCCGGTGATGCCGGCAATGCACTCTGGGTCTGCGCCGATCCGGCATGGGTACAGCCGGAGCTCAACGGTGCACGACTGCTTGGCTGCGGCAATCTCGGCGTGCTGCCGGAAGAAGCGGCGAACATGGTGGACGCACTGGCTGAAACCTTCACCGCCGAAGGCATGAGCCTGTCGGTGGGCGATCCGCAGCACTGGCAGCTACGCGTGCCCGACTACGTGCAGGTACCGTCGTTCCCTGAGCCGGAAGAAGCGCTGGGCGCCGATCTTTTCGAACAACTGCCCCAGGGCGATGACGGCCGGCGCTGGCGCGCGCTCATCAATGAAGCGCAGGTGGTACTGCACAATCATCCGGCCAATGCCCTGCGCATGCAGGAAGGCCTGCCGCCGATCAACAGCGTATGGCTGTGGGGCGCGGGCGTGCTGCCCGACTGGGTGGAATGCGGCCAGCAACGTATCTACAGCGACGACCTGCTGGTCTGGGCCTTGGCCCAGAAAGCCAACGTAGACATCCAGCCAAGGTCGTCACTCCCTGTAGGAGCGCGCCTCGCGCGCGACCAGGCGCCGAGTGATAACGCCAGCAACCAGACATCTCGCGACACCGGTCGCGCGCAAGGCGCGCTCCTACAGGTGAGCTTGCTTGATCTTCAGGATGTGCAGCCCACCGCTTTCGAACGCGACTGGTGGCCCTGGCTGCAGTCGCGCATCGAGGCAGGCGTGGAACTTCGCCTGTCCTTTGCCGATGGCCGGCGCATGGTGCTGCGCAAGCTTCATCGCCTGCGCTTCTGGCGCAAGGCATGAGCGGCAAGCAGTGGCACCGGCGTGCCATGGAGGCACCGCCCAGCGGCTGGTCCGCATGGACGCATCCGGTGCTTCAGCGCATCTATGCCGCGCGAGGCGTCTGCACGCCTGATGGTGCGGAACACAAGCTGGCCCGCATGCTGCTGCCGACGCAACTGGGCGGCATGGATCGCGCCGTGGCCCTGCTTACCCAGGCCATCGACGAGAACTGGCGCATCGTGGTCGCGGGCGACTACGACTGCGATGGTGCCACCGGCACGGCAGTGGCTGTACGTGGATTGCGTCTGCTTGGCGCGACCCAGGTGCGCCATGTCATTCCTAATCGCTTCGTCCACGGATACGGCCTGAGTGAAGCGCTGGTTGCCTCGCTTGATCCGGCACCCGAGCTGATCGTCACCGTCGACAACGGCGTGGCGAGCGTGGCCGGTGTAGCCGCTGCGCATGCGCGCGGTATCCGTGTGCTTGTCACCGATCATCATCTGCCGGGCGATGTGCTGCCCGACGCCGATGCGATGGTGAATCCGAATCTTTCCGGTGATGGTTTCCCGAGCAAGGCGCTAGCGGGGGTAGGCGTCATGTTCTACCTCTTGCTCGCCTTGCGTGCGTCATTGCGCGAGCAGGGGCGTTTTGCCGAAGGCGAAGAGCCAGACCTGAGCGTGCTGCTGGACCTCGTTGCACTGGGGACCGTCGCCGACCTCGTGCCGCTGGATTTCAACAACCGCATCCTCGTCGAAGCGGGTCTGCGGCGCATGAGGGCAGGGCGTGCCTGTGCCGGCATCACGGCGCTGGTCGAGGCAAGCAATCGCTCCGTTGCCACGGTAGCCGCCACCGATCTCGGTTTTGCCATTGGCCCTCGGCTCAATGCAGCGGGACGCCTCGAAGACATGTCGCTGGGCGTGGCCTGCCTGCTCACCGACGACATGGCCATTGCCCGTCGCTATGCGGAACAGCTGTCTGCCATCAACCAGGAACGCCGCGAGATGCAGGCGGGCATGGTGGACGAAGCCGAACGCATGGTGGCGAAGGCGGCCCACGTGGATGCCGTAGGCGTGGCACTGTTCGATCCCGGCTGGCATGCGGGCATCGTGGGCCTGGTGGCCTCGAAGCTGAAGGACAAACTGCATCGTCCGGTCATGGCGTTCGCGCCAGCGGGTGACGAAACGGACGAGCTTCGAGGTTCGGCACGTTCGATTCCCGGCTTTCATATCCGCGATGCGCTGGCGGAAATCGATGCGAAGCATCCTGGCCTGATCCTGCGTTTCGGTGGCCATGCCATGGCTGCCGGCATGAGCCTGCGCAGTGAAGATTTCGCACGTTTTGCCGCCGCCTTCGATGCCGTGGCGATCGCTCATCTCGACGAAGAGCGCTTGCAGGCATCGATCCATACCGATGGCGAACTGGATTACCGCGACCACACGCTGGAACTGGCAAAGCAGCTGCGTCACGCTGGCCCATGGGGGCAGGGCTTCCCGCCGCCACTGTTCGAAAACGTGTTCGAATGTGCGTCGTGGAAGCCGATGGGAACACGACACCTGCGTTTCCAGCTGCGCCACGAACAAGGTGGCGCCCCGCTGGATGCCGTGATGTTCAGCTGCTACGACGGCACGCCGCCCCCACAGCGTTTCCGTGCAGCCTACGAGCTGACGGTGAACGACTGGCAGGGCAGGGAAAGCGTCCGCCTGCTGCTCACCCACCTGGAACCCATGTAATCAGTCGTCCCCTCACGTCGTTCCTGCGCACGCAGGAACCCAGTGCGATGCAGTGGGTTTTCGCGGGCATGCTGCCTACATAAGGCCGATGTAACGTTGCCTTGTTTTCTGGCAGACCGAGGCGCTGGGTTCCAGCGTTCGCTGGAACGACGGGGTGGCGGCTTGCCGTTACCTCACTACCCCTCACGTCGTTCCTGCGCAGGCAGGAACCCAGTGCGATGCAGTGGGTTTTCGCGGGCATGCTGCCGACATAAGAGCCGATGCAACGTTGCCTTGTTTTCTGGTGAACCGAGGCGCTGGGTTCCAGCGTTCGCTGGAACGACGGGGTGGCGGCTTGCCGTTACCTCACTACCCCTCACGTCGTTCCTGCGCACGCAGGAACCCAGTGCGATGCAGTGGGTTTTCGCGGGCATACTGCCTACATAAGAGCCGATGTAGCGTCACCTTGTTTTCTGGTGAACTGAAGCGCTGGGTTCCAGCGTTCGCTGGAACGACGGGGTGGCGGGCTGCTGTTACCTCGCTACCCCTCACGTCGTTCCTGCGCAGGCAGGAACCCAGTGCGGTGCAGTGGGTTTTCGCGGGCATGCCGCCTACATAAGAGCCGATGTAACGTTGCCTTGTTTTCTGGCAGACCGAAGCGCTGGGTTCCAGCGTTCGCTGGAACGACGGGGTGGCGGGCTTGCCGTTACCTCACTACCCCTCACGTCGTTCCTGCGCACGCAGGAACCCAGTGCGATGCAGTGGGTTTTCGCGGGCATGCTACCTACATAAGGCCGATGTAACGTTGCCTTGTTTTCTGGTGGACCGAGGCACTGGGTTCCAGCGTTCGCTGGAACGACGGGTGGGGGCATCTGGCATAGTTGGTACATTCGTTTTGCTGCTGAGCCACCATGCGTCCAACCGCCCTTAAAGCCGTGGCGATCGCCTTATCATCGGCGCTGTTCTTCACCTTCACCTACGTACTCAACCGGGCCCTGGTCAGTGAGGGGGGCCATTGGCAATGGGCGGTGGTGCTGCGTTATCTCATCACCTTGCCTTTGCTTGCCCTCGTGTTGCCGTTCCAGGGAGGGCTCGGTGGCTTGCCTCACGAACTGCGCACCTATCCGCGCACCTGGCTCCTTTGGAGCGGCATCGGCTTCGTATTGTTCGGCCTGCCGCTGACCTGGGCCGCCAACAGCGGCCCATCGTGGCTGGTGGCCGGCAGCTTTCAGACGACGGTGCTTGCCGGGCCGCTCCTGGCGCCCTTCATTTACCGCGATGAGCGCGCCCGCTGGCACCTGGGCACACTGTCCATCGGCCTGCTCATCCTCGCAGGTGTCTTGCTCCTGCAATTGGGTCATGCAAACGGCACCCTCGATGCCGCGGCATGGTTTTCGGTGGCAGCGGTGGTTTTCGCCGCCTTTGCCTACCCGCTGGGTAACCGGATGATCCTGCTGCACCTGGAGCGCAGCGGCACCCGGCTGGGCGCGGTGCAGCGCGTGTTCGGCATGACCCTCGCCAGCTGGCCGCTATGGCTGCTGCTGGCGGTAGTGACCTGGATGACCGTGGGGCCGCCCACGCTGCGGGAGGCACTGCTGGCCGGCGGTGTCGCCTTGTCGTCGGGCGTGATCGCCACGGTGCTCTTTTTCCACGCCACTGAAAGCGTCGGCCGGCAGCCCACCGCGCTGGCGGCGGTGGAAGCCATGCAGGCGGCGGAACTGCTGTTTGCCACGGGCATCGGCGTGGCCTTCCTCGGCGAGCCGTTCCCCGACACGCTGGCCGCCTTCGGTGCCGTGGCCATCGTGCTGGGCATCGTTCTTTTCGCCTGGGTCAGTGGGCGGGAATCAGCGGTCGATCCTGCTTCGACGGGCGACAGAGGCGCCTGAGGCGCGGTCGGCGTACGCTGTGTAGACCTATCGGAGGCTTCCATGAAGATCGCCGCTTTCGCCTTGCTCCTGGCGCTGCCAGCGTTCGCCCAGACCTCGCCGCCGCCAGGCACCCATGGCGAGCCCGCCCCCTCGGCCGAGCCGATGCGGCGTTTCGAATGGCGCGACGCCCAGGCAGGTTTCACCTTCGTTGGTCCGGCCCGCTGGGCGGGCGTGGTGCAGGCGGTACGGTTGGAACACGGGGATGGGGTGCGTTTCGTGGCGGGTGGCAAGACCTTGCTGACCCTGCATAGTGGGGATGAGGCCAAGGCCAGGATTCTGGTGGCCTCGGGCGACCGGGAGCTGTCCCGGCATGACGGGCGGGTGGTGACCATCACGCCGGGGGACGACGGAGAAGGGCTGGGGCTGTCGGATGACGAGCTGGCGGCGGCGGTGCAGTGGGATGGGGCGGCCTCGGGCGAGGCGTCGCGCTAGCCTTTCTGCATGGATGGGCCTCGATACCCATGACTCTGTAGGAGCGCGCCTTGCGCGCGACCGGTTTTGGCGGAATGGACAGGGATCGCGATAACCGGTCGCGCGCAAGGCGCGCTCCTACAGGGTGCGATTGATTCGTCAGGGATATTGAACCGGATGGCTTGGCTTATCGATCCGACTCAATTCAGGGTCTAACCTGTCTCTATGGTTCATCTCCTGGAGGTTCCCGTGGACGGCTCCTCGCCCGCCGCGCCGGCGGCGTTAATTGATCGGCGCATTCGTCACGGTACGCCGGCATTCCGGCGCACCAACCTGGCCCTGTTCTCGTCGGGCTTTGCCACCTTCGGCCTGTTGTACTGCGTGCAGCCGCTGCTGCCGGCCTTCTCCAAAGCCTTCGGCCTGGACGCGGCGAGCAGCTCGCTGTCGCTCTCCGTCACCACGGGCGTACTGGCCGTGGCGATGCTGTTCGCCGGCGCGCTGTCCGACATGTGGGGCCGCAAGCCCGTGATGCTGGCTTCCCTGCTGGGCTCGTCGTTGCTCGTGCTTGCCACCGCGATGGCGCCCAACTGGTCCACACTGCTCGTGCTGCGCGCGATGCTTGGCATCACGTTAGCCGGCCTGCCGGCGGTCGCCATGACGTACGTCAGCGAGGAGATCCACGCTGATTCACTCGGCTTTGCCATGGGCCTGTACATCGGCGGCAACGCCATCGGTGGCATGGGGGGACGCCTGATCTCCGGTTTCGCGGCCGATCACTCATCGTGGCGCGTGGCCGTGGGCGTGATCGGTGCGCTGGGCCTCGTCGCCTGCGCGCTCGTTGCGAAAGGCTTGCCGACGTCATTGCATTTCGAAAAACGCCGCGCACATCCGCGTGCGCTGCTGGCTTCGTTTGGTTCGCTATGGCGCGACAAGGGTCTGCCCTGGCTGTTTGCCGAAGCGTTCCTGTTGATGGGTGCCTTCGTCACCATCTACAACTACGCCTCGTACCGCCTGCTGGCGCCGCCGTTCTCGCTGTCGCAATCGCATGTCGGCGCCATCTTCACGGTGTACCTGATCGGCGTGGCCAGTTCCGCATGGATGGGCTCCATCGCCGGCAGGCTAGGTCGCCGCCGGGTGCTGTGGACTACCTTCGTCATCATGCTGGCGGGTGTAGCGTTGACGGCGACGTCGTCGCTGTGGGCGATCGTCACGGGTATTGCCATGGTCACGTTCGGTTTCTTCGGCGGCCACTCCATCGCGAGCAGCTGGGTAGGCAAGCGAGCGCCGTTCGCCAAGGCACATGCATCATCGTTTTATCTGTTCTCCTACTACATGGGCTCCAGCATCGCCGGGTCGCTCGGTGGCTTCGCCTGGACACATGCCGGCTGGAATGGCGTGGCGGCATACGTCGGCGTGCTTGTGCTGGCAGGCCTCGCCATCGCGATGAAGCTCCGCCGCCTCGTCCCTCTACCCCTGTAGGAGCGCGCCTTGCGCGCGCCCGGCTATCGCGGAAAATTTCATCGCTTACGCCACCCCGGTCGCGCGCAGGCGCGCTCCTACAGGAGGTTTTGGTAGAAGGCGTGTTCGTGATCCAGGGCGTGGGCGAGGTTGGTGGCCTGGCGGAAGCCGTGGCGTTCTTCGGGGTAGGCGTGGTACTCGCATAGGATGCCCCTGTGGCGCAGGGCGTCGACCATGGCTTCGGTCTGGGCGGGCACGACGACCGCGTCGCGGCCGCCCTGGAAGAAGATGACCGGTACGCGGATGCCATCGACATGCAGCAGTGGCGTGCGTTCGCGATAGATGGCTTCGTCGGCATCCGGGTCGCCGATGAGCCAGTCCATGTAGTCGGCTTCGAACTTGTGGGTGTCTTTCGCCAGGGCGATGGGATCGCTGACGCCATACAGGCTTCCACCGCCACGGAACACGTCGCGGAATGCGAGTGCACAAAGCGCGGTGTAGCCCCCGGCACTGCCGCCACGGATGAAGGCGGCCGATGGGTCGATGAGGCCTTGCGCGATAAGCCAGGGGACGAGGGCGCAGGCGTCTTCGACGTCTGCGACGCCCCATGCGCCGCGCAGTGCATCGCGATAGGCACGGCCGTAGCCGGTGCTGCCGCGGTAGTTGATGTCGGCGACTGCGAAGCCGTGGCCGGTCCAGAACTGGATGCGGGGGTCGAAGACCGGATGCGTGGCGGAGGTGGGGCCGCCGTGGATGAAGACGATGAGTGGGGGTGGGGTTTCGGATGTGGGAAGGTAGAGGAAGCCGTGGGCGGTCGTGGCGTGAGAGGCTTCGTTAGCCTCTGTAGGAGCGCGCCTTGCGCGCGACCGGTTGTCGCGAACACCATCAACGCATTCGCATGACCGGTCGCGCGCGAGGCGCGCTCCTACATGTACCGGCCAGGTGATGGGTTGGGGTAATGCGATGTAGCTTTCGGCCAGCGGTGATTCGCCGCCTGCGATCACGATGAGGTCCCGCGTGTGCAGGTCGATGCTTATGACCGTCGAGGGGCGTGTCGGCGACGCCGCGATGGCGTATAGGTGGTTGCCATCCACGGCCAGCGCGCGAAAACGCGTGTAGTCAGATGCGAGGTCATGCCATGCGTCGCCCTCCAGCAGCGACAACCGCCCGAATCCGCGATCGAACCAGCAGACGGCATGGCAGCCATCCGGCAAGACCACCCATGTACGTGTTCCCATCTGCCAGGGCGCACCTGCGTGATCGGCGAGCGGACTCCGTAACGGCATGTCCATCGCGTCATCCGAAAATCGCCAGGGTCGCCACCAGCCATCGCGATCCGTCAGCGCCATGGGTGCGCCATCGTTGTCGAAGAGCGGCTGCTGGATGGATTCGTCGCCTTCGGCCACGACCGTGGCAGGGCGCGATACCTGTCCTTGCTGATCAAGCGACGCTTTCATCAGGCGCGTGCGCGTCCACGGCTGGTGAGGACGATCCCATTCGATCCAGGCGAGTGCGTGCGAGTGGGCGCGCGGTGATGCGTAGAAATCGGCGCCTTCGGCGAGCACGCGTCGTTTGCCCTGTGCGTGGATGGCCACCAGTCGATGGACCGGAAAACGGCCGCCTTCCGGATGTTCTTCCACGGCAAGTATGCGGGCATGTACCTCGTCGTAAACGAGATCGCCATAACGCGCATCGTCCATGCCACCGAATGGCGCAGGTGGCGATCCATCGAGCGATTGCCTGTAGACCTGCTGGTCTTTCTCGTTGACGAAGAAGGCGGCACCGTCACCCAGGCAGAACGAACCGCCGCCATACTCGTAGACCCGGCTGCGCACGCTGTAGCCATCGGGCGTGAGGCAAGCAGTATGACCGTCGCGATGCATCCATAGCCGGGTCGTGCCATCGGCAGGATCGAATCGTCCATACACGAGCACACCGGAAGCGGCGGCGAGTTCGGTGAAGTCAGTGCCGGCAGCGACGGCCTGGGCTGCGGTCAGCGGTGGGCTCATGTCGGTGTAACGCGTGCGATCAGGCGGGAATTGGGAGCATTGCGGAAGGTCAGCTGGTCGATCCGTTTCATGGCGGTTTCCGCCTCGGCGCGGGCCGCCAGGATCAGGTCGTGCCGTGGTGATTTCGCGCATACCGGATCGGTCGCGCTGGCGTCGCCGGTCAGCATGAAGGCCTGGCAGCGGCATCCGCCGAAGTCCTTGTCCTTCTCGTCGCAGGATCGGCAGGGCTCGGGCATCCAGCCGTCACCACGGAAATGATTGAAGCCTGGCGAGTCGTACCAGATGTGTTGCAGCGAGTGCTCGCGAACGTTCGGAAAGGCAATGGGCAACTGCCGCGCGCCATGACAGGGAAGGGCGGTACCGTCAGGTGTCACCGTGAGGAAGATGCTGCCCCAGCCACTCATGCAGGGCTTGGGGCGTTCCTCGTAGTAATCGGGCGTCACGAAGATCAGCTGGCAGGGATGATCCTCGCGTGCCAGTCTCTCACGATATTCATTCGTGACGCGCTCGGCGTGTTCCAGTTGCTCGCGCGTGGGTAGCAGGCCGAGCCGGTTCAGATGCGCCCAGCCGTAGAACTGGCAGGTGGCCAGCTCCACGTAGTCGGCTTCCAGCGCAAGGCAGAGTTCGATGATGCGGTCGATGCGATCGATGTTGTGACGGTGCGTCACGAAGTTCAGCACCATGGGATAGCCCTGCGCCTTCACCATGCGCGCCATGGCGAGTTTCTGCGCGAAAGCCTTGGGCGAACCGGCAATGAGGTTGTTCATATCCTCGTCGCTGGCCTGGAAACTGATCTGGATATGGTCCAGGCCTCGTTCGCGGAAGTCGGCGATCTTTGCTTCCGTCAGGCCAATACCGGAGGTGATCAGGTTGGTGTAGAAGCCAAGCCGGCGAGCCTCGCCAATGAGTTCAGGGAGATCCTGCCGCACCAGCGGCTCGCCACCGGAAAAGCCCAGCTGCGCCGCACCCATGGCACGCGCCTCGCGCAGCACACGAAACCAGTCTTCGGTGGTCAGCTCCTTGCCCTGTGCCGCGAAATCCAGCGGATTGGAGCAATACGGGCATTGCAACGGGCAGCGATAAGTCAGCTCGGCCAGCAGCCAGAACGGCATGCCGGACCGGCCGGCGTCAGGCGAAGCGGAGCCAGTGCTTTTCATGGGCCACCTGCATGAAGTCGTCTACGTCGCTGCCGATATCTTCTTCGGGAAACTCCTGCGCAAGTGCTGCGACGATCTGCCCGACGCTGCGCTGGCCGTCGATGAGTTCGCCGATCATGCCGGCGCCTTCATTGAGGCGGACCATGCCTTCGGGATACAGCAGCACGAAGGCTTCCTGCGCGGGCTCCCACTGGAAGCGATAGCCAGGACGCCAGTGCGGAATGCGTTCACGGCTCACAGGGCGATTCCCTTGTGCCAGGCTCGCTCCGTCGTGACGCTATGGTAGGGCGGGCGATGCAGTTCATAGGCCATGCTCATGGCATCGAGCATGGTCCACAGGATGTCGAGCTTGAACTGGAGGATGTCCAGCATGCGCTGCTGGGCCTCATGCGTTGTGTAGTGGTCGAGCGTGATCGAGAGGCCGTGCTCGACGTCGCGGCGTGCCTGCCCGAGTCGTGTGCGGAAGTAGGCATAGCCTTCCGCGTTGATCCATGGGTAATGCTGCGGCCAGCTGCTGAGGCGCGACTGGTGGATTTCCGGGGCGAATAGCTCGGTGAGCGAACTGCTTGCCGCCTCCTGCCAGCTCGCTCGCCGAGCAAAGTTGACGTATGCATCCACCGCGAAGCGTACGCCAGGCAGCACCAGCTCTTGCGATAGCACCTGCTTGCGATCCAGTCCCACGGCTTCGGCGAGCGTGAGCCATGCCTCGATACCGCCACCTTCGTCGGGTGCCCCGTCGTGATCGATGATGCGCTGGACCCATTCGCGACGAGTGTCGCGATCCGGGCAGTTGGCCAGGATCGCGGCATCCTTCAGGGGAATGTTCACCTGATAGTAGAAGCGATTGGCCACCCAGCCATGGATCTGTTCGCGCGTGGCACGGCCTTCGTACATCGCTACATGGTAGGGGTGGTGGCTATGGTAGTAACGGCCCTTGTCGCGCAGGGCCTGTTCGAATGCATCGCGGGATAGCGCCTGGGTCACGATCGTCGCCTAGAGAGTGATGCCCATTCCATCCCAGGCGACGTCGATGCCGCGGCGCTGCAACTCGGCGCGCTCGGGCGAATCCTCGTCCAGGATAGGATTGGTGTTGTTGATATGGATGAGGATCTTGCGCTGCACGTTCAGCGCATCCAGCACGTCGAGCATGCCGCCATGGCCGTGCTGGGCGAGATGCCCCATTTCCTTGCCGGTACGCGTGCCGACGCCGCATCGTTGCATTTCATCGTCGTGCCATAGCGTGCCGTCCACGAGCAGGCAGTGTGCGCTTGCCATGATCTGGCGCAGTTCGTCGTCTGCTTCGCCGAGTCCGGGTGCATAAAAAAGGCGGCCGCCCGTATCGAGATCGTCCACGACCAGGCCGATGTTGTCGCCAGGATGCGGGTCGCCGCGATGCGGCGAATAAGGCGGCGCGGCACTGCGTAAGGCAAAAGGCGTGAAACGCAGACGTGGGCATGCGGCAATCACGAATGGTTGGCCCGGCACGATGCCCCGGTGCGTGAGGCCGCCATTCCAGTGCGTGAGCATGCGGAACAGGGGAAACCCCTGGGTGAGGTCCTCATGGACCATGTCCGTGCACCACACTTCATGCGGGCATCCTTCGCGAAGGCTGAGCAGGCCGGTCGTATGGTCGATCTGGCTGTCCAGCAGCACGATCGCCGAGATGCCGGTGTCACGCAGCGCACGATTGGGCTGCATGGGCGCGAAAGCGGCAAGCTGTGCACGGATGTCGGGAGAGGCGTTGCATAGCACCCAGTGCACGCCATCGTCGGAAAGCGCGATGGACGATTGCGTCCTCGCCGTGGCGCGCAGCGTGCCGGCGCGAAAGCCGGCGCAGTTGGCGCAGTTGCAGTTCCATTGCGGAAAGCCGCCGCCGGCGGCGGAGCCCAGAACCTGGATATGCACGGTGATCCGTTCGTCCGTTGCAGGAAGGAAACGCCCCGGAATGCCGGGGCGCCGACGCGCCGCGTGTCAGCGGTTCGACACGTACATCGTCACTTCGAAACCGAGACGCAGATCGGTGTAGGCGGGCTTCTTCCACTTACGCATGGGGTCGATCCTCGGGTAGTCGCCAGACGTCCTGGCTTCTTCGAGATTAACACCCACCCTGCGTGGTCAAACTGTGTACTGGACGGCAGTTTCGTACCGGGCGATAGAAACGTCCAAAGACGTGCATCAGGGGCGCAGCATGAGCCCGGTAAAGGCCTGCACCAGTGGCGAGCGGTCATCGCGGCGATGAACCAGATGCAACTCGCTGGCCGAATCCGGAGAGTCGATGGCGATATAAGCCACGCCGTCGATATGCACATGGCGCATCGATTCCGGCAGTACGGCCACACCGAGGCCCGCAGCCACGAGGCTGATCATCGTAGAGGATTCGCCGGCCTCCTGCGCGATACGCGGCATGAAGCCTGCATGGCGGCACATGCTCAGCAACTGGTCGTACACACCGGTGCCGGCACCGCGCGAGAACACCACGAAGTTTTCGTCAGCCAGTTCTTCCATGCGCAGGCCTTTGCGTCGCCCCTTCACCAGCGGATGGTCTGCGCGCAGTACGGCGACGAGGGGATCGGAGACGATGCAGTGGGATACCAGGGTGGATGGCAGCGTTCCACCGCGTAGCAAGCCGATCTGCTGGCGTCCGTCGAGCAGGGCTTCGATCTGCTGCATCGTATTGCGCTCCACCAGCACGAGTCGCACCGCAGGCCAGGTTTCGCGGAAGTTGCGTATGGCGCGGGGGAATCGCTCGATGAGCGGCGTAGAGCGGGTGAATGCGACATGCAGCTCGCCGATCTCGCCGCGTTCGGCACGGCGGGCAAGATCGCCCGCATCGTCCACCCGCGCGATGATGTCGCGCGCGGCATCGAGATAGGCACGGCCGGCGTCGGTGAGTTCGACGCGGCGGTTGGTCCGGCGCAGCAGGCGCACGCCCAGCGTGGATTCCAGGTCGCGGATCTGCTGGCTGAGTGGCGGCTGGGACATGCCCAGCCGCTCGGCGGCGCGGCTGAAGTGCAGCTCGTCGGCCACGGCGATGAAGTAACGCAGGTGCCGCAGCTCGACGTTCATGCGTTCAGTCGGGACGCACGCGGATCAGGCCTTCCTGCGCCGTCGAGGCAATGAGCTTGCCGTCGCGCGTGTAGATCATGCCGCGCGCCAGTCCGCGGCCGCCCTGCGAGGTAGGGCTGTCGAATGAATACAGCAGCCATTCGTCGATGCGGAACGGACGATGGAACCACAGGGCATGGTCGAGGCTCGCCATCTGCATGTTGCGCGTGAGATAGGAGATGCCGTGCGGTAGCGTGGCCGTGCCGATGAGGTGGAAGTCGGACGCATAGGCGAGCAAGGCCTGGTGGAGCGTCAGCGCGTCGCCCACGGGCGCGTTGATGCGGAACCATATGTGCTGGTAGGGCGGCCGCTTGGCCGGGCGCAGTTCGTCGCGCGGCCACACATGACGAAACTCGAACGGGCCGCCGATGCCCAGCCAGCGCTGGGTTTTCTCCGGCAGGCGCGCCAGTTGCTCACCCGAGAGTTCGTGCATGGGTTCGACGTCTTCCGGCGCCGGTACCTCGGGCATGGACATCTGGTGCTCGTAACCGGTTTCAGGGACCTGGAACGAGATGGAGCCGTCGAGGATCGGCTGGCCGTGCTGGATGGCGACCACCCGGCGCGACGAGAACGAACCACCGTCGCGGGTGCGTTCCACGCTGTAGACGATGGGTGCCTCGATATCGCCCGCGCGCAGGAAGTAGGCGTGCAGCGAGTGGGCTTCGCGTTGCGGATCGACCGTGCGCTGCGCGGCGGAGAGGGCCTGTCCGAGCACCTGGCCACCGAAGACGAAGCGGGTGCCGATGTCGCGGCTCTGGCCGCGGAAGAGGTTGTCTTCCAGGCGCTCCAGTTCGAGCAGATCGACGAGTTCGCTGACGTGGTTGTCCGACATGGAACGGTTTCCCGGTAACGATGCGCGAATTATACGGCGCTCAGGTGTCCAGCCGGGTCAGCCGCAAGCCTTGCAGCGCGCGTGCCCAGGGAAACTGCGGGCCGGGATCGCGCTTGCGCGGCACTTCGGTATCCGGATCGTTGCTGGCCGGCACCATCGCGGTATCGAGATCTTCGTGGCCGGCCACGTGGCCCAGCGATGGAAAGCGGGCGAGCAGGTGGCCGAGCAGGGCACGCAGTGCCCCGATCTGGGCCTCCGGGTAGGGTTCGGTCATCTCCTGCCGGCGGGAATCGAACCAGTCGGGGTAGCGGCCGAGGTTCACCAGTTCGATCCCTATGGAGCGTGGATTGAAGCCCCGCGTGTGGTTGGCGATACGCAGCGGGTCCACGTAGCACAGCATCGAGCCGTCGCGGTCGATGTAGTAATGGCCGCTGGCGCCCGTGCCACGGTCTTCGTAGAGCACGCGCTCGCCATACTCACGGGCCATGGCCAGGTCGGGCAGTTCGGTGCAGTGCAGGACGATCAGGTCGATCTCGGTTGCGGCGCGTTCGGGCAGCCGGGCTTCGTAGGGCAGGGGGGCGTGGAGGATGTCGATCATGCCGCTTTGATAACATAGCCGGTCATTCCGCGTACGGAGACCGCCATGCGCGGCCACATCATCCTTTCCCACGGTTCCGATTCCGGTCCTGACGCCACCAAGGTGAGCGTCCTGGCGGCCGTGGCCGAATCGCTCGGCTGGACCACCCAGCGTCCCGATTACCGCGAGGACGACCTCAAGGGCTACGCAGGCTGCATCGAACCGCGCCTGGACAGGCTCGCCGGGGCCATGGCGGCCTCGCCGGCACCGCCGGTGCTGGTCGGTTCCAGCATGGGTGCTTTCGTCTCGGGGCTGGCCTCGCTCGACGCGCCGGTCGCCGGCCTGTTCCTGCTGGCCCTGCCGACCCACATCCCCGGCTACCCGCGCGGCTTTGCCGCCCGCAAGGATGTACCGTCGTTCCTGGTCCACGGCTACGACGACGACGTCTGCTCCGTGGACGAGGCCATCGGCTTCGCCCGGGGCCATGGCATGCCGGCCCTGCTGTTGCGCGACGATCACCGCCTGAGCGTCACCCTGCCTGTCGTCGAGGCTGAATTCCGCCGTTTCCTGGAAGGCCTCGCATGAATTTGTTCGCTACCTGCCCCAAGGGCCTGGAATACCTCCTCAAGGACGAACTGGTCGCCATCGGCGCCGGGAACGTCAAGGAGGCCCTGGCCGGCGTGTCCTTCGAGGGCTCCCTGGAGACGGCCTACCGTGCCTGCCTGTGGTCGCGCATGGCCAGCCGCGTGCTGCTGCCCGTGGCCGAGTTCGAGGCGGCCACCCCCGAGGCGCTCTACGAGGGCATCCAGGACATCGACTGGGCCGAACATCTGGCCGCTCACGGCACCCTGGCCGTGGATGCCAATACGGCCCAGAGCAAGCTCACCCACAGCCAGTTCATCGCGCTGAAGACCAAGGACGCCATCGTCGACCAGTTCCGCGCCGCCAGTGGCGCGCGCCCCGACGTGGACCCGGAGGAACCCGACTTGCGCGTCAACGTGCGCCTGCGCCGCGACCGCGCCACGGTGTCGATCGACCTGTCCGGCTCCCCGTTGCACCGTCGTGGCTGGCGCGAACGCCAGGGCGAGGCGCCCCTGAAGGAAAACCTCGCCTCGGCGATGCTGGTGCGCGCCCAGTGGCCGCGCATCTACGCCGAGGGCGGCGCGCTGGTCGATCCCATGTGCGGTTCGGGCACCCTGCTGATCGAGGGCGCCCTGATGGCCGCCGGCGTGGCCCCGGGCCTGCGCCGTGGCTACTACGGCTTCCTGGGGTGGCTGAAGCACGACTACGCCATGTGGCGCACCCTGTGGGAAGAGGCCAAGGCGGTCGCCGACGAGGGCCTGCGCAACCTGCGCCCTGTGTTCTTTGGCAGCGACAGCGACGGCAACATGGTGCAGACCGCCAAGCGCAACGCGCAGGCGGCCAACGTGGCCGGCTTCGTCCATCTGGATCGCCGCGATGCCGTGCACGTGGCCCCCCCGCCGGAAACCCCGCTGGGCCTGGTCATCACCAA
The DNA here is from genome assembly GCF_023699965.1 of Luteibacter anthropi. Classification (NCBI taxonomy): domain Bacteria; kingdom Pseudomonadati; phylum Pseudomonadota; class Gammaproteobacteria; order Lysobacterales; family Rhodanobacteraceae; genus Luteibacter; species Luteibacter anthropi. The sequence continues at coordinate 81,868 of NZ_CP077072.1, read as the reverse complement.
TCCGCCTTACGGCGAGCGCCTGGGCGATCGTGCCGAGCTGCCGCAGCTCTACCGTGAGCTGGGCCAGGCGCTGAAGGAGCGCTTCCCGGGCTGGCGTGCCGCCGTGCTGGCGGGCGATGAAGAACTGGGCCGCGCCCTGCGCCTGTCGCCGGACAAGCGCTACGCGCTGTTCAACGGCGCGCTGGAAACCCCGCTGCTCACCTTCAGCCTGCGTGCCCGCGACGAGGCGCCGCGTGAGGCCAGGCCGTTGTCCGACGGCGCGCAGATGCTGAAGAACCGGCTGGAGAAGAATGTCCGCCACCTGCGCAAGCGCCTGTCCCGCGAAGGCATCAGCTGCTGGCGCGCCTATGACCAGGATCTCCCGGAATACGCCGCCGCCATCGACGTATACGAAGACTGGCTGCACATCCAGGAATACAAGGCGCCGCAGGATATCCCGGTGGATGTCGCCCGCAACCGCCTGCGCGAGGTGGTGCGCGTGGCGGCCGAGGTGTTCGGCACCCCGCGTGATCGCATCGCGGTGAAAACCCGCGAGCGCGGCAAGGGCGGCTCCAAGTATGGCCAGTTCGACCAGCAGGGCCAGTTCGTGGAAGTGGGCGAGGGCGGCCTGCGCTTCCTCATCAATCCCACCGATTACCTCGACACGGGCCTGTTCCTCGACCACCGCCTGGTGCGTGCCAAGATCCGGGAACTTGCCGCCGGCAAGCATTTCCTGAACCTGTTCGCCTACACCGGTACGGCCAGCGTCTACGCGGCCGCGGGCGATGCGCGCGACACGACCACGGTCGATTTGTCCGCCACCTACCTCGACTGGGCATCGCGCAATCTTGCGCTGAACGGCTTCACCGGCAACCGCCACCGTCTCGTTCAGGAAGACGCGCTCTCCTTCCTGGAGAAGCGCTCGATGCAGTACGGGCTGATCTACGTCGACCCGCCGACCTTTTCCAACTCGAAGAAGGCCGACGATTTCGACGTGCAGCGCGACCACGTCAAGCTGCTGCTGCTCTGCGCCGAGCGACTGCTGCCTGAAGGCATCATCGTGTTCTCCAACAACTTCCGTCGCTTCCAGCTTGATCGGGCGGCCCTCGAGCCCCATTTCGAGATCGAGGACTGGAGTGCACCCAGCATCCCGTTCGACTTCTCACGGCGCCACGATATTCATGGCTGCTGGCTGCTCCGGAAGCCGTTCGTGAACCCATGGAGAACGTGAACATAGGGTGCAGAAAACTTCAGTCCGGATTCAGTGCCGGAGCGCGAATCTGGAATCACCACCCGGAGGTCACCGTCATGAAAGGTCAGTTCGTCAAGTCCGCTCTTTTTCTCGCCGCTGCGGGGTTGATGGCATTCGCACCCGCATCCTTCGCCCACGGGTGGGGTCGCGGCGGTTACTACCACGGCGGTGGCTATTACGGTGGCTACCATGGCGGTTACTACGGTCGCGGTCACTATGACCACGCGGGCCGCTGGGTTGCTGGCGCCATCGTTGCCGGTGCAGTCGCCGGCCTGGTCTACGGTGCCACGCGTCCGGCCACCACGGTGGTCTATGACGATCGCCCGGTGTACTACAGCCGCCCGGCCACCACGGTCATCTATGACGACGGTCCGGCATACACCACCCGTCGCGTCACCACGACCACCACGACGTATGACGATGGCTACACCACGCGCTACGTCCGCGACGAAGGCTATTGATCGTCGGCATCCGTTGAACAAAAGCCCGGCCTCGCGCCGGGCTTTTTTATTGTAGGAGCGCGCCTGCGCGCGACCGAGGTTTGCGTCATAACCGGTCGCGCGCAGGCGCGCTCCTACAGGGGGATGGTTACCTGACCATGCCGTTGGGCTCGGCGCCCGATCCCTTGCGCTGTGCCTTCTTCTCCAGCGACTGATAGGTGGCCTTGTCGATCTTCTCTACCGTCTGGATCTGGCACGGTGGATCGTCGCGGCGCACGATCTGCTCGTTGATGCTGCCGCAGATGCGCATGGGCGCCACGGCCTTGATGCTCTCGGCGCCGCGGAAGCGGATGCCGCCGCCCAGGTCCATGCGCGGGCAATCCACGTTGGTGGTTACCCGGTAGAAGTTAGGACCGTTGGCGACGATGACCGTGCGGTTGTCGACCATGGCCCAGTTGCTGATCTGGTCGGTGCGCAGGCAATCGGCGACGGGCAATTCCTTGCGAGGTAAGGGGGCCGGGGCATCGGCGGCCTGGGCGGCTCCGATCAGGATCAGGCCGGTCACGAACAGGGAGCGGGCATACATGGTGAAGTCCTCCGCGGTGAGGTAACCCTACGTTAAGCCTCCGGGGCCCCGGATACGAGGGGCAGGGCGCCCCGGTGCACCGCGCGTTAAGGCGGTGGTCGGTCGCGCTCACACCCGTTGAACGTTTCCTGCGGCATGGTCGGCGCGATCGCTGGCGCCCCTTCGTCCGCATGGAACCGTTCGATGAGCCATCATCCGCTAGGCCTCGCTTCCCTTTCGCCGGCAGGCACGGATCTCGCCACGCGTTTTCTTTCCATACGTCATCGTACGGTCGCGCTCGCTGCCCATCTGCGTCCCGAGGACACGGTGGTGCAGTCCATGCCGGACGCGAGTCCGACCAAATGGCACCTGGCGCATACGACGTGGTTCTTCGAGCAGTTCATCCTCTCGCGCGATCGCCGGTACGTGGTGGCGAATCCGGAATGGCATTACCTGTTCAACTCGTACTACCAGTCGGTGGGGCCGATGCACGCGCGGCCGCGCCGCGGCATGCTTACACGCCCGGCGCTCGATGAAGTGCTCGACTATCGTCACCGCGTGGATGAAGCCATCGCATCGATGATCTCCCGTGGTGATGATCCGGCGCTTGCTGCACTGGTTGAACTGGGAGTGCAGCACGAGCAGCAACACCAGGAACTGTTGCTCACCGACATCAAGCATGCCTTTGCGCAGAACCCGCTGGAGCCCGCCTTTGCCGCTGACGCACCGCGAGCCCTGCCTGTCGTGGCACCTGCCTTGCGTTTCGTGCCTTTCGAAGAAGGCGTGGTGAAGGTCGGTCATGAAGGCGAAGGATTCCACTTCGATAATGAAGGGCCGCGCCACCGTACCTATCGGCAGGCGGGTGCCATCGCCAATCGTCCGGTGACCAATGCGGAGTACCGTGCCTTCGTCCACGATGGTGGTTACGAAGAGCCCACGCTGTGGCTTTCGGATGGATGGGCGGCCGTGCAGGCCGAAGGCTGGAAGCGCCCGCTGTACTGGGACGAGGCGCTGGAGACCGAATTCACGTTGTCCGGCCGGCGCCCCATCGATCCCCATGCGCCCGTCACGCATATCAGTTACTTCGAGGCAGATGCGTTCGCGCGCTGGGCCGGTGCGCGCCTGCCCACGGAAACCGAGTGGGAGACGATGGCCGAAGATCTTCCCGTTCAGGGGAACCTTCAGGACACCGACATGCTCCAACCTCGTGCCTCGTCGTTCGAGACGGCGCTCGGACAGATGTACGGTGACGTTTGGGAATGGACGATGAGCCCATATGTCAGTTATCCGGGTTTCCGGCCCCTGGCCGGTGCGCTCGGTGAATACAACGGAAAGTTCATGAATGGGCAATGGGTGCTTCGAGGAGGTTCCTGCGCCACGCCCGCGGACCACATTCGCGCGACTTACCGCAACTTCTTTCCTCCCCATGCCCGCTGGCAGTTCTCGGGGATACGACTGGGAAATGATCGATGAGCGCTCTACCGAAAGACATCCGTGTCGACGACCGCCATCCGGATGTCGAGGACACCCTGCATACCGTCCGCCGCGGCCTGTCGGCGAAACCCAAGCGGCTTCCCTCGCGGCTGTTCTATGACGAACGCGGTTCCGCGCTGTTCGAGGCGATCTGCGAGCAACCGGAGTATTACCTGACGCGAACCGAGATCGCGATCATGCGCGATCATGCCGCCGAGATCGCGGCGACGCTTGGCCCCGAGGCACGTCTGGTGGAATACGGCAGCGGCAGTGGCGTCAAGACGCGCATGTTGCTGGAGCACATGGAATCTCCGGCGGCTTATGTGCCGGTGGAAATCTCGCGCACGGCGTTGATGGAAAGCGTGGCCGCACTGGCGGCGCGTTTCCCGCATGTGCCGATGCAGCCGGTGTGCGCCGACTTCACCCAGCCGTTGCGCCTGCCGGTGGCCGCCCGGGCACCGCGTCGTACGATCATCTATTTTCCTGGTTCCACGATCGGCAACTTCGAGAGCAAGGACGCCATGAAGATTCTTCGCCAGATGCGTGCGGAGATGAGCGATGGCGGTGGCGTGCTGATCGGCGTCGATCTGAAGAAGGATGCCGCCGAGATCGAGGCGGCCTATAACGATGCCGCGGGTGTCACGCGTGATTTCACCCTCAATATGCTGGTGCGCCTGAATCGCGAGATCGGCACCGATTTCGATGTCGATGCGTTCCGCCATCGTGCGCGTTACAACGCTCTTGCCGGTCGTATAGAGACCTCACTGGTCAGCACGGTTCGACAGGAAGTACGCGTGGGGCCGGAGACTTATGTCTTTCGCGAAGACGAGGCAATGCAGGTGGAGTACAGCTGCAAGTATTCGCTGGAGGATTTCGCGCTGATGGCTTCGAAGGCGGGGCTTTCGGTGGAGAAGGTGTGGATGGATGCAGAGAAGAAATTCAGCGTGCAGTACCTGGTGCGCTCCACGCCGGCCCCCTGATTCCAGATCCATATCCGACACCTTGTAGGAGCGCGCCTTGCGCGCGACCGGTTTTCACGATGACTCCGGTCGCGCGCAAGGCGCGCGCCTGCAAATGCCGGTTAGCTCGGGCGGCGGGCGCCCAGTGAGACGAGGGTTTCCTGCGCTGCCCTGATCCGCTCACTGCTGCCGGGAAGGTCCATGATCACGCGCAGCTTGTCCTGCCCGTCCATCTTGAACACACGCGGCTGCTGCTGGATCAGCTTGATCAGCGCCATCGGGTCGATATCCGGCTTGTCGCGGAAGGTGACGCGGCCGCCGTTTGCGCCGAAGTCCAGCTTGCGGATGCCCAGCGGCGTGGCCATGAGCTTCAGCTGTGCCACGGCGAACAGGCATTTGGTCTGGTCGGGCAGCAGGCCGAAGCGATCGATCATCTCGACCTGAAGCTCGCGCAGGCCTTCGTCGTCCTTCGCGCTGGCGATTCGCTTGTACAGCGTCAGGCGCGTATGCACATCCGGCAGGTAATCCTCGGGGATCAATGCCGGCAGGTGCAGTTCCACCTCCGTCTCGTGTTCCGACGTGAGGTCGAAGTCAGGCACCTTGCCCGACTTGAGCGCACGCACGGCGCGGTCGAGCAGTTCGGTGTAGAGGCCGAAACCGATTTCCTGGATCTGGCCGGATTGTTCGTCGCCCAGCATCTCGCCCGCACCACGGATTTCGAGATCGTGCGTGGCAAGGGTGAAGCCGGCGCCCAGTTCTTCCAGGGAAGCCAGTGCTTCCAGGCGCTTCTCGGCGTCGGCCGTCATCGCCTTGCGATCCGGCACGATGAGATAGGCGTAGGCACGGTGATGCGAACGGCCGACGCGACCGCGCAGCTGATGCAGCTGGGCAAGGCCGAAACGGTCTGCACGGTTCACGATGATGGTGTTCGCCGTGGGAATATCGATGCCGGATTCGATGATGGTGGTGGACACCAGCACGTTGAAGCGCTGGCGGTGGAAGTCGGCCATGACCTGTTCCAGCTCACGCTCCGGCATTTGCCCGTGCGCGACGCGGATGCGTGCTTCGGGCACCAGCTCACCCAGTTCGCGGGCAATGCGCTCGATGGACTCCACTTCGTTGTGCAGGAAATACACCTGGCCGCCACGCGACAGCTCGCGCTGGATGGCCTCGCGGATCATGGCGGGCTGGTAGGTGGAGATCAGCGTGCGCACCGCCGTGCGGTGGGCCGGCGGAGTGGCGATGATGGAGAGATCGCGCAGACCGCTCATGGCCATGTTCAGCGTACGCGGGATGGGCGTGGCGGTGAGGGTGAGCAGGTCGACCTCGGCGCGCAGTTTCTTCAGCTGCTCTTTCTGGCGTACACCGAAGCGCTGTTCCTCATCCACGATGACCAGGCCGAGGTTCTTGAAGCGGATGTCTGCCTGCAACAGCTTGTGCGTGCCGACCATGACATCCACCTGGCCGTCGGCCAGCCGTTCCAGTGCGTTGTCCACTTCCTTTTTCGACTTGAAGCGCGAGAGCACTTCCACGCGCACGGGCCAGTCGGCGAAGCGATCGGCGAAGTTGCGGTAGTGCTGCTGGGCGAGCAGGGTAGTGGGCACCAGCACGGCGACCTGCTTGCCGGCGGTAGCTGCGGCGAAGGCGGCGCGAAGGGCAACCTCCGTCTTGCCGAAGCCCACATCACCGCAGACCACGCGATCCATGGCGCGGGGCCGTGCCAGGTCGGCGATCACCGCGTCGATGGCGCGTTGCTGGTCGGCGGTTTCCTCGAAGGGGAAGGTGGCGGCGAATTCTTCGATCATCTGCCTGTCTACCGGCAGGGCTTCGCCCTGCTTGGCTTCGCGCTGCGCGTAGATCGCCAGCAGCTCGGCGGCAACGTCGCGCACCTTTTCGGCGGCCTTCTTGCGTGCGCGTTCCCAGGCGTCGCCGCCCAGGGAGTGCAGCGGCGCCAGTTCCGGTGCCGTGCCGGTGTAGCGGCTGACCAGCCCCAGCTGTGCCACGGGCACGTAGAGCTTGTCGCCCTTGGCGTATTCGATGGTGAGGAATTCACCGGGCATGTCGCCCACATCGAGCGACAGCAGGCCCTGGTAGCGACCCACGCCGTGATCGATATGGACGATGGGCGAGCCGATGGACAGCTCGGTGAGGTCCTTGATGATGCTTTCCGGATCGCGCGCGGCGCCTGCGCGCTTGCGCCGGTCGGTGCGTACGCGTTCGCCGAACAGCTCGCGTTCGGTGAGCACGGTGACCGCCGGCTTCGTAAGTGCGAAACCCTGTTCCAGCGACGCGACCGTGATGGTCAGCTTCTCGTCACTGGCGAGAAAGGCTTTCCAGCCGTCGATGTTTGCCGGTTTCATGCCGGCGCCTGCGAGCTGCTCGATCAGCGCCTCGCGACGACCGGCGGAATCCGCGGCCACCAGCACGCGGCCAGGATAATGCGCCAGGAAATGGCGCAGGGCCGTGCCGGGCTCCTCGCCCTTGCGGTTGATCGGCAGTTCCGGAGCTGGCTGCGTGCCCAGGTCCACGGCGTGCTCGTGGTCTTTCGCCACGACATCGATGCGTGGTTGCTTGTTGAGGCGCTCGCGCAGTTGTTCCGGGGCGAGATAGATATCGGCAGGCGGCAGGACCGGGCGTTCGATATCGTGCGCGCGCTGGTCATAGCGCTCGGCCACCTGTGTCCAGAAGGCGTCGGCGGCGTCGAGCGTGCCGTCGCCCAGCACGAACAGCGTTTCACCGGCGAGGTAGTCGAACAGGGTTTCCGTGGCGCTGAAGAACAGAGGCAGGTAGTACTCGATGCCGCCGGGCGTGACGCCTTCTTTCATGTCCTGGTACAGCGGACAGCGACGCACGTCGATGGGAAAGCGGTCGCGCAATGCGGCGCGGAAGGTCTTCGCGGCTTCCTCCGTCACCGGGAACTCGCGGGCGGGCAGCAGTTCCACGTTTTCGACCTGCTGCTGCGAGCGCTGGGTTTCCGGATCGAAGGTGCGGATCGATTCCACTTCGTCGTCGAACAGCTCCACACGGTAGGGTTCGCTGGCGCCCATCGCGTAGATGTCGATGAGGGCGCCGCGCACGGCGAAGTCGCCCGGCTCGGACACCTGCGGCACGTTGCGGTATCCGGCAGCCTCCAGCCGGCGCTGTTCGGCCACGATGTCGAGTTTCTGGCCCTTGCGCAGCACCAGCCCGGAGCCGGTGATGTGGCTGCGGGGGGCGATGCGCTGCATGAGGGTGGCGACCGGCACCACCAGCACGCCGCGTTTTACCGAAGGCAGGCGATACAGGGTGGCGATGCGCTGGGAGACCACCTCGGGGTGGGGGCTGAAGACGTCGTAGGGCAGGGTTTCCCAGTCGGGGAAGTGCAGCACGGACAATTCGCCCGCAAAGACGCCCAGTTCGCTTTCCAGGTTGTCGGCGCTGCGGGTATCCCGGGTGACCACCACGAGCAGGCCATCGTGCGCCCGGGCGGCCTCGGCGATTTCCAGGGCCCAGGAGGAGCCGTTTGGCACCGCCCAGTAGCGGCGGGTCTTGGCGTTGGCGGGGAGGGGCGGACGGGGAATCGCTACGGGCATCGGATCGACGGCTCGGCTTGCGGACAAGCCGGTGATTGTACTACCCCGTCATGAAGGCCTTGCCTTCGTGGGTTTGTAGGCGTTGCCGACGCCGGGTGCAGTGGGGCGCCGAGGGTCACGGTCGCGCGCAAGGCGCGCTCCTACACAAGCCCCCCTGTAGGAGCGCGCCTTGCGCACGACCAGCCGACCGGAGCCACCATGTAGGAGCGCGCCTTGCGCGCGACCGGTCAGGCCGAGGCTTCCGTCCAGGCCGCCCCACCGGCCAGCTCAATCGGCAATATCCGGCTCGAAGAAACTCCAGCGCACATCCTTGAACCGCGCCTTGAAATCGGCCTCCACGATATTGATGGCCTCGATCATGGCCCGTGCCGTCGGTGCGGGCGCCATGCGCGCCTTGATGGCCACCATGACATCCGTGCCCATCTGCAGCGTAAGCAGGTTGTAGACCAGGTCGATCTCCAGCCGGGCCTCCAGGAAGGCCACCATCTCGGCCCGGCGCTTCGGCTCCACGCCCTGGCCGATCAGCAGGGCCTTCACCTCGCGGGCCACCGCCACGGCGACCACGATCAGCAGTACGCCGATGGCGATGGTGCCGATGGCGTCGTAGATGAGATTGCCGGTTGCCATGGTCAGCAGGACGGCGGCAAGGGCGAAGGTCAGTCCCAGCAGGGCGGCGAGATCCTCGCCGAAGATCACCAGCAGCTCACTGGCCCGTGTCTCGCGGAACCACTGCCACAGACTGCGACCCTCACGCGCCTTGTTCACCTCCTGCAGGCAGCCGTGCATGGAGATGCCCTCGGTGACGATCGAGAAGGCCAGCACGCCCACGGCCAGCCACGCCCAGCGCAACGGTTCGGGATGAGTGAGCTTGTGCACACCCTCGTACACCGAAAACATGCCGCCCACGCTGAACAGCAGGATGGCGACGAGGAACGACCAGAAATACAGGGCACGGCCCCAGCCAAGCGGATACTCCGGTGATGGCGGGCGTTTGGCCTGGCGCATGCCGAGCAGAAGCAGACCCTGGTTGCCGCAGTCGGCCAGCGAGTGGACTGCTTCGGCCAGCATGGCGCCCGAGCCGGTGAACAGGGCCGCCACGAGCTTGGCGACGAAGATGGCGAAGTTGGCTCCGAGCGCGAGGAAGATGGCGCGCTTCGAATCGGCGTGTCCCGACATGTGTGCTGTGGCCCCGGCAAGTGAAAGCCACCGGCCTGCTGACCGGTGGGTTTCGATACTACCGCAGGTTTTTGCTTACCGTACCTTGTGCCACACACCCTTGATGGCGGTGACATCCACATCGTTGATCAGGCAGTGGTTGGGGTTGCCGGCTTGCTCGTCCTTCACGATTTTTCCACTCTGCTTCTTGTTCGCGATGATGGTCGAGGACGATGTCTGCCATAGCTCGGACCCGCTCCAGTCACGCGTGGTGTCGGTGGAGGCCAGCGCGTCGGGATTGGTGTTGCGTGGTGCGCACAGGGCGGAAATATTGAAGTACCGGTCGCCGATGCGCGTCTCGTTGGCGTAGTTGCTGTCCTTGTTGGCCTGCCCGGAGCGAATCACGACCCAGCCGTCGGGCACGGGATCGTTCTTTCCACGGGCCAGCGCACCCTGGCAGACCAGGCATGCCAGCAGGGCGATGGATGCGCCACGGGCGATGCAACGTATGTTCGTATTCATGATGAGTAGTCCTTTAGAGAAATGAGGGCGTCAGTCGTCGAACCGGTACAGGTCTGCGTCGACATAGTGGAACGTGGCGCTCCAGTTGCAGCCGCGACCGGTTTCCGACTTGAAATTGACCAGGGCGTTGTGTTCCAGCACAAAGTGCTGCTGCGGTGTCGACCAGGTACCGTTGCTGCCATCCTTCCAGTTCGAGCGCACTTCGACGCCGACGATCAGCCTCTTGCTGCCGTCACCGAAATGGACGCTTCCGCGCCGCTGCGACCAGACCGGGTGCTTGAAACCTTCCTGGAAATGTCTTTCTTCGCTATGGATGGTGACCGCTTCGGTGCGCTCGTCGCTGCTCATGCCATACAACCAGTGGGTCTGGTCCTTCGACTTCTTGTCGCCCTTGAGCCAGTTGTCCTGCGCCTGCCGGACCGTCTTCAGGCGGGCATGAAAATCCATCCGGTCGCAGACCATCTGGAGGTCATGCAACAGGTTGCGGGCTTCCTGGTTGAGCTCGCCGACCTTCTCTCTCTGCCCGGGCAGATGGTTTTTCTTCGAGGTGATCTCCGCATCCAGCCGGTTGAAACGCTCGCGGAAATTCCGTTGGTAAAAGTCGGGTATGCCGTGGAAGCGTGAGCGGATCAGCCACAGCCCATCGTAGAGGCCTTTCAGGCTGACGAAGGCATCCGGTGCAATGGGAACGGATGCGGGATAGTTGTCGTCGAAGAACTTGTAGTGGGTCAGTTGTGCCATTTCCGGCTTTCCCACCACATGCCTCGCAAACCAGGCGAGGGATTCGGCAATGTCAGGCAGTCCGCCGGAAGCGGGCCTATCCTCACCGGCAGCCAGGGGTCCGAGGCCCGACATGTGGATGTTGATGGATACCTCCACGCCGTGCTGCTCGGCCTTGTTGCGGAGCTTCAGGGTGCCTTCTTTCGAGAAGAGGCCTTCCGCTGTCACATCAAGGGTGGTGGTCAGCTCGCGCAGCTTGCTGCTGTCGTGGGAGCGGAACTTGTACACCACCAGGAATTCGCCGCGCCATGAGTAGCTGCTGATGAAGTAGTCGCCATAGGTTTCCCGGAAACGCTCCGGATGTTCCCGCATCAAGGTCTGCGCAGCAGGTGTCAGCCGGTAGGACGCATGGTCGATGGGCAGCATGGCGGGTGATCCGACGACCAGCCGGGCCACCACCGTATGCTGCGTTTCCGAAAAGCTGACCTCCTCGAGGAACTGGGTGCTCTCGGAGATCGACACCGACTTGATGTTGTATTTACCCTTCGTGCTGACGTCGACGAGACTCTGCATTTCGCTCTGCGAACGCACCATGTGATAGGTGAATTCCACATCGCGCGTCAGCTCGCTCCGGGGTGCCGTGGCCTCGACAGCCTGCTTGGCAATCTCCCCCGTGACGGCATCCACGCCCTTGCCCAGGGAGAAGCTGCGCGGGTTCCAGCGCACGTCCGACAACTGGTAGTCCAGGTGGCTTTGTTCCCGGCCGCTCTCGTCCAGCAGGGCAGCCATGTCCAGATGTTCGTTACCCATGATTATTCATTCCTCGATAAGCGTCCGTCGTGCGACATGTCCCGACGGACATCAAGGACGTGTCGCAGTGCAGAGATTGCATCGGCCCCCTGCAGCGGGAAATAACTCCGATGACGTAGACGCAGGCCGGTTCAGTACACCGATGCGCCATCGCTTCCGGTGTCGTGGCGTCGCGTTGCGTTCTCCCTGTGCTTGCGTACCGTGGCGGGGCTGAGCGCCAGCCGGCGGGCAATTTCCTTGCTGGTGAGTCCCTCGTCCACCAACGACATCACCTCACGCTCCCTGGGACTCAGCAACGATAGTTCGGCCTGCCTGCGCTGCCTGTCGGCTTCCGTATCGAAGATGCGGCGGGCATACGCGGACAACTGCGCCGTGCTGTGCAGCCCGAGCTTGGCGAGCAGGTTGCTCCGGTGCTTGCGGACCGTGTAGGGAGCAATTCGCAACAGCAGCGCCATCTGCTGGCAGTCCACGCCCCGGGCGGCGAGGCGTACCACCTGCCATTCCCGGTCGGTCAGGTCGCGGTCTGTTTCGGGATGGCCCGGTGGTAAGGCGGGCACGGCGGGACATCGCAGGCGCGACGGCGGTCACGCTATGGATTTCCCCGGCCATCGCCCGGCACCACGTTGCGGCGCGCGATGCAATGAGAGCTATGGATCCTGGTGGACCGGGCAGGCAGGTTTTTCGTTTCCATGTCCGACAGTGCGGAAAAACCGCCGGCATCCTGTCATTCCCCGGTGCCGTGCCGACCTCGCGTTGGCCGGTGTCGGACCGGGCCGGACATGGCATGACAGGATTCCCGATCGTTTTACGCACTCCCTTGCAGGTAGTACCGAACAGGGGATCTTCATGCATCGCATCATTTCGCCGCGGGCGATGGCCGCACGCCTGCGGACCTGGGCCACCGCGGGGCTTTTGGCCCTCCTGGGGGCCGTGGCTCCGCAGGCCGGTTACGCATCCACGGGGTGTCGGCTCATCGACGGGAAGAGCGGACAGCTGGGGCCGGGACAGACCGTCACGCTCAATCCGTCGCAGGGCATCAACTTCAACGCTGGCGACCTGGTGGCACTGACGTCGTCCTCTCCCAATGCCCGCGGCGATCTCATCCGGCTCGATGTCGCCGTGATTTCGGTCACGAACTTTCTCGACACCATGCAGACCACGCAATCGGTGGCGATGCCACGTTCCGTGCTCGGTGGGCCCGCGACCCTGTTCGTGACTACCACCCAGGCCACGCCCGGCCTGGTGGCGAACTATGCGATCAGCTGCCGCTCGGTGGGGCCGACGGTCACCCAGATCGCCCCATCGTCCGGCAGGCCCGGCGCGACGATATCAGTGGTGGGAACGGGATTCCTGGGCACCTCGGCGGTGACCTTCGGCGGTCAGCCGGCGGCGTTCACCGTGGCGGGGGACACGCTGATCAACGCGACGATACCTGCCGGTACTGGGACGGTTGGTGTCACCGTGACGACCGATGCGGGCAGCGCCACGGGTGGCCCGTTCACCTACGTCAGCGCCCCCGATGCCCCAGTTATAGGTGCGGTGTCGCCAGGCAACGGACAGGCGACGGTAGCGTTCTCGCCGCCGGTGAACACGGGTGGCCTGCCGGTCACGAATTACGTGGTGACCTCGCATCCAGGAAACGCCACGGCCTCGGGCGCGGCCAGTCCCCTGACGGTGAGTGGCCTGACCAACGGCACGTCGTATACCTTCAGCGTCACGGCGACCAACGCCGCAGGTACAAGCGTGTCATCAGCCGCGTCCTCCGCCGTCGTACCCATGGCATTGCCCACCGCACTCGACCGTAACCTGTCCACGGATTACGGCAAGGCCATCAGTGTCGATCTTGGTGTGGCGACGAATGGCGCGGGCATCACGGATGTCATCATCGATACACCGCCAGCACACGGCAAGACGACGGTGTCTGGCACGGTCGTAACCTACACACCGGCCGATGGCTTCCAGGGTGACACGGACAGCTTTACGTACATCACCACCAATGCCGTCGGACGTTCATCCCCCGGACGCGTATCGGTTGCCGTGGGACGTGTTCCCGTCCGCGTGCCCGATGCGCCTTTCATCGGCGCGGTCTCGGCAGGTAGCGGCCAGGCGACGGTGTCTTTCTCCGCTCCGGCGGACGACGGCGGTTCGCCAGTCACGAACTATGTCGTCATCTCGCAACCCGGTGGAGTCACGGCCGCAGGTAGTGGCAGTCCATTGACCGTGACCGGCCTTGCCAACGGTACGTCGTATACGTTCACCGTGACGGCAACGAATGCAGCGGGCACCAGTGTACCGTCCGCCGCGTCCCGCCCGGTCGTTCCGATGGCGTTACCCACGGCGCTCGACCAGACCCTCGCCACGGATTACGGCAAAGCCATCAGCGTTGATCTGGGAACGGCGACGAACGGCACGGGCATTGCGCAGGTCAGTATCGATATGCCGCCTGCACACGGCACGGCGACCGTTTCTGGAACGGTGGTGACCTATGTACCCGCCGAGGGTTTTCAGGGGGCGACAGACAGCTTCACCTACATCACCAGCAATGCCATGGGGCATTCGTCGCCAGGCCGCGTGTCGATCACGGTCAACGCACTGGCGGTGCCGACGCCCCAGCCCCTGGCCGTGGTCACCACGGTGGGCGTGCCGGTCACGATCCTGCCGGCACCGGGGACACCCGGTCCGCAGGCATGGGACCGCCTGGATATCGGCAACTCTCCCGCCCACGGACACGTGGTGGCGAGCGGACGAACCCTCGTCTACACACCGGCCAATGGATTCATCGGAACCGATACGTTTGCCTATCGATCGGGTACCGCATTCGCTATGTCGGCACCCGCCACCGTGACGGTCACCGTGACCCGCGAAGGAGGTACGGGAGTGCTGAGCCGCACCGTCACAGCCTTGCCCGGAGCCACCGTGACGGTGGACCTCTCAAGCATTCAGCCCGGTATTGCCTCGGCGAGCCTGAGCGGCCTTTCGCCGGGGCAGGCAGCAGAGGTGTCCCTGTCGCCGCAAGGCGTGCTGAGCTTTACGTCGCAGCCATCGTTCCATGGGCTCGCACAGGTCAGCGCGACGCTCACCACGAACGGCGGCACGATCCTGCCGGTCAGCGTGCTCGTACTGGTCAGCAGCCAGCCCGATCCGTCGAAGAACGCCGATGCGCTTGGCATCGTCGCAGCGCAGGTGGAACAGGCACGCCGCTTCGCGCAAGGGCAGCTGGATAACATCCAGGGGCGCCTGGAAAGCCTGCACGACCGGCTGCATGATGCGCCTGTCGTCAGCAACCGGCTGGCGTTCAACGTGAACGGTCGCGCCGTGCCCATGTCCGCTCGCCCCGGTATCGGAGCGGCCGGCACGGAAACCGACATGGCACAGGCATCGCCTGTCGTAGCGGCCGACCATGGCATGCGTACCTGGCTGGGTGGACAGGCGAGTTTCGGCAGCTTCGATGCGCGTCGTGGTGGGTCGGGTTTCGACAGCGATACCGTGAGTATCAGTACGGGCGCCGACGTACGCGTAGGCGAGCATGGCCTGCTCGGCATGGCGTTCGGTTATTCGCACGACAACAGCGACATCGGTCGCGAGGGTGCGCACAGCACCGCTCAGGGCTATAGCGCGGCGATCTACGGTAGCGTTCAACCGGGCGAAGGTATGTATATCGACGTGGTGATCGGCGGCGGTGGCCTGCGCTTCGACAGCCGTCGCATGGATGCCGATAGCGGGCGGCAACTGGCGGGCAGGCGTACGGGCCAGCAATGGTTCGGTTCGGTCACGACGGGTCTGGCCTACCGGACGGGGGCGTGGTCATGGTCGCCATATGCACGCGCTTCGTGGTCGCTGTCGTCACTGAACGGCTTCGCCGAAAACGGCCCCGTGACCAGCGCACTGTCCTATGGACGACAACTGGTGCGCAGTTCGATCGGTGCCGTCGGCTTGCGCATCAGCGGAGAAAACGAACGGGCCTGGGGCACGCTCGCGCCGCGTGCGCGAATCGAGGTGGGGCACGATTTCCAGGGAGAAAGCCGCATGTTGCTGACCTATGCGCAGATACCTTCCGCAGGAGAGTGGAGCGTCATGTCCAGTCCCTACAGTGCCAACGGTACCCGTGTGCAGGTCGGCCTCGGGCTCGATCTTGGCTTCTCGGGCGGATGGTCGCTGGGAAGCGAATACAGCTACCTCGTGCAGCCACACATGCGCGACCAGTCCATTCGCCTGACCGTGAACAAGTCGCTCTGACGCATGTCAGCGGGATAGTTCCCGTTGCAGCCACGCCCGTGCAACGCGCCACTCGCGTTGCACGGTTGCTGGCGAAATACCCAGGGCGGCGGCGATTTCCTCCGCACTCATGCCGACGAAAAAGCGCAGCGTCACGATCTGCGCCTGGCGTGGGTCGAGCCGTTCCAGCAGATCAAGGCTTTCGGACAGCGCCATGGGATCCACATCGTCGTTCATCGATGCTGCGATTTCGGTCAGCTGCAGGCGGTCGGCATCCTGCGGTCGCTTCGCCGCCTGGCGCCGTCGTGCCGCATCGATCAGCACCTCGCGCATGGCCCGCGCCACCACGCCCAGCAGATGGCCGCGATCGTCCCATGCAGGGCTTGCCTGACCGCCGAAGACCTTGAGATAGGCTTCGTTGACCAGGGCCGTGGCACTCAAGGTACGTTCGCTGCGGTTCTGCCGGAGCTTGCCAAGGGCAAGCGAGTGCAGGGCGGCATACATTTCGCGCAGGGCACGATCCAGTGCCTGTACGTCGCCGGAGCGTGCGCGGTGCAGCCATTCGGTCACCTCCTTGTCGGTGGTGATGTCGTTCATGGCGATATTCCGTGGTTCGCTGCAACCGTGCACGTCGCGATCGGAGTGGTATAGGCGCTGGCCCGCAACTCACGATCGATGCGATCGCATCGGCCCTTCCTGAGTGCCGCCGCGTTGTCTGCGATGCGTTTTGCGCCGACCGTATCACCTTGCGCAGCGAGCAGTCGTGCTTCCAGCAACCGGGCGCGCAGCACGGGAAGACTGTCCGGCGCGGCGCCAAGCCGGCGGTTGATGTCGTCGAAACGATGCAAGGTATCGCGTGCCTCGGCAAAACGGTGTCGTGCCACCTGCAATGCACCGGTGCCGTCGAGGGCGGCGGTCCATGCGTCCGGTGCCGTCCCCGGTTCGGGCAGGGCAGGCAGGCGGGCGACCAGCGCCTCGGCCTCGGTCAGCCGGTTTTCGTGCAGGGCGACGGTTTCGAGCGTGTTCAACGCTTCGGTGAAATTGACCAGGGGCCACGCAGCACCGGCACGTGCCTGACTGGCCAGGGTTTCCAGATGCGGTGCGATAACGGCTGCGGCGTCGCGATATCGTCCCTGTTCCAGGTATTCGCTCGCCAGCGCCAGCAACACGCTGTGCTGGAAATCCACGCGGGGTTCCGGTTCGTCCAGCGATGATGCATAGGCTTGTTCCAGCATCGCCGCTGCGCGCGCATGTTCTCCCATGCCCGCGAGCGTGAGCCCCAGATACCCTTGCAAGGTCGACATGCCTGCGCCCTTCGTGCCGAGCATGCGCATCCGGTCTGCAATCAACCGTTCGTAGATGCCTGCCGCCGTGGCGGGATCACGTGCGCTGGTTACTGTCGCGAGGACGAAGTCCGCGTGCAGGCGTTCCGGATCGTCCTTGCCATACGTCGTGGCCGACAGTGCGGAGGCACGCTGCGCCACCGTCACGGCCTGTGCGTTTTGGCCTGCGCGGCTGAGGGCCAGGGCCCAGGTCGTCAATGCCTGTTCCTGTTCTACCGGCAGGGCCGGTTGCTCGTGCTCCAGTTCGGCAACGAGGGCGCGGAGGCGTTCCGCCAGCGATATGGGAGTTGCCGTGCCGGCATTGAGTTCCTGCAGCAGCAGATGCGTGCGCACGGTGTAGCTTTCGTTCTTCGGAACATTTGCTGCGTTTGCCAGCAGGGCCAGCGCCTGCCGGTCGGCATCAGCGGCGGGAATGGCGTCCGTCTGGATGCCATAGGCGCGTGCCAGCGCGGCCCATGCGCGTCCTTTGTCGAGTGCCGGCGCATCACTGAACGACTGCAAGGCGATGGCCTGGCGCAGCAGGGGAATGGCACGCGCACCCTGGTCGAGCGCGTTGTAGCTCTTGCCGATGGACAGTAACAGGGCCGCTTTGACCTCAGGCGACAGGCGTGCATCGTCCGCGACCTGCCGCGCACCGCGATCGAGCATGTCGCGTACTCGCAGGTTCTCGCCTTGCGCATGCCCGGGGTCGGCATGTTCGAACAGGTCGCTCATGAAACCCGCCACGGCCTGGGTCTTGTCGCGCTCCTGCTGCACCCGTTGCAGCTGGCCCAGCAAGGTGACGACGAATGCGATGGCCAGCAGGCTGACCAGGCTTGCCACGCCCAGGGCGATCCGGTGACGACGCGCGAACAGCCGCGCGCGGTACCAGCGACGGCCCTGGCTTGCCAGTACGGGCAGGGCGTCGAGATAGCGTCGCAGGTCGTGGGCCAGCGCAGCGGCGCTGGCATAGCGATCTTGCGGATCGATACGCAGCGCCTTCATGACGATGGCGTCGATATCCACGGGTACGGTTTTCGGTGCGTGGCGCCGGGGTCCCACGAGGTTGCCGTCCACGATGGCGTTGGACAGATCCAGCGCAGAGGTGCCGGTAGCATCGTCGAACGGACGTTTGCCGCACACGAGTTGGTAAAGCACGACACCGAGCGACCAGACGTCCGCGCGGACATCGAGTGCCTGTCCACGCACCTGCTCGGGACTGGCATAGGCCAGCGTGAGCGCACGATGGGCGGTGGTGGTCCGTGCATCGACCAGCACATCCGGGCCATCGAGCAGACGTGATATGCCGAAGTCCAGCAGCTTTGGTTCGCCGCTGGCCGTCACGAGGATATTGGCCGGCTTGAGATCGCGGTGGATCACCAGCTTGCCATGGGCGTACTGCACGGCATCGCACACCTTCAGGAACAGCGCGATGCGGTCACGCAGGGATGTCCGCCGCTCCTGGCACCAATGGTCGATGCGTTCGCCGTCGACATATTCCATCGCGAGATAAGGCACTCCGTCGCCTGTGCGGCCCGCATCCAGCAGATGAGCGATGTGCGGGTGGCTGAGCGTGGCCAGGATGCGGCGTTCCTCCGCAAAACGGCGGTGAGCCTCGCTGCCTTCGAATCCTGCGAATCGCAGCAGCTTGAGGGCAACCGGCTGCTGCCATGCATTGGCCGGGCCGGAATCAACAGTGCGCTCCGCCAGATAGACCACGCCCATGCCGCCCTCGCCGAGGACGCGCTCGATCCGGTATTGCGCGGGAAGGGCGGTCGTCAGGCGGTCGCCATCCACCGGCAGTGCGCCGGGAAGGGATGGCCAGGAGGGTTCCGTGGTTTCGGCAGCGCGGATGATCCACTCCACTTCGGCCAGCAGCGCGGCATCGTCGCCACAGGCGCTGGCGAGATGGTCTTTGCGCCGGCCCTCGGGCAGATCCAGCATCGCAAGCGCGATGGGTTTGGCGCGCAGGTAAAGCTGGCCACGATCGTCAGGCAATGGTCTTCCCCCGCCGCGACCCTTGCGGCGGGGGAAGTATAAGACGCTATGCGGGGCCGGCTGGCGGCTTAGCGGATGACGCCGACGCCCACGCCGAAACTGACGTTGGGATGGCCGCCAGACATTTCCTTGGCCGTCCACACGTGCGACTGGTTCACGGACACCAGGGGGAACGTGTAAGGAGCCTGGCCCACGTTGGCCGAGCGCGTGCCGTTGAGCCTGCCGGCGACGGTGACCATGCCGCCTGCCGGGAAGTCGAGGCTTTCGACGTAGCCGGGCATCGAGGCGATGAAACGGCCGTTGCCCGAATCGTTGGCCTTGGGACGCTGCGAGCTGTCCAGCGGATAGGCCAGCACTTCGATCTCGCTGTGATCGTTGAAGTTACGCACCTGCACGATACGGCCGCCCCAGATCACGTCGGACGTGCCGTAGCGCTCCGGTTCGCGGGCCACCTGCGCCGGGGGCACGGCCACCGTGTTCGCCGTCGGCTTGTAGATCGGTGCCGGCGCACAGCCGGCCAGGGCCACGGCAAGCAGGGAGGCGGGGATGGCGAGACGGGCGATGATCGTGCGCATGGGTCGGCTCCTGTCGTATGGGCCGACTTTACCGCTTCGGCAATGAACGCGGCGGATGCGCGGTGTGCATGGGCGCCGGGTCCTTGCCTTCTTCCACCAGCCAGGTCAGCCGGTATTCGGCCTCGCCGGGCTGGCCGAGCAGCTTCGGCAGCAGGCGCAGGGAATCGCGGATCGTATCGTCGAGCTTCCAGGGCGCATTGACGATGACCATGCCGGTGCCGTTGAGCCGCAGCGGGGAGTCGTCAGGGCGCAGCAGCAGTTCGGCCGCCAGCACGCGCTTGGCGCCGCTCTTGGTGGCCAGCCAGCGATGGAAGGGCTGCACGTGGCTGCGCAGCTTGATGGGGTACCAGACCGCGAAGATGCCACCGGGCCATTTCTCCATGGCTGCCGCCAGCGCCTTCTCGATGATGCGGAATTCGGCTTCCTGCTGCTCGAAGGGCGGGTCGATGAGGACGACGCCGCGCTTTTCCTTCGGCGGCACCAGGGCCTTCATGGCCTCGTAGCCGTCGCGGTGGTGCACGTGCACGCGCTTGTCGTTGTGGAACAGCTGGCGCAACTGGCCGGCTTCTTCCGGGTGCAGTTCGCACAGCTGGGCCGTGTCGGTGTCGCGCATCAGGTGCGCGGCGATCCACGGCGAGCCGGGGTAATGGCGGAGGGTGTCGTCGCCTTCGTTGCAGGCGCGGACGGTTTCCAGCCACTTCCACAGCAGGGGCGGCAGGCCGGTGGCCGTTTTCAGCACGGCGACACCTTCGTCGGACTCACCGGTCTTGCGGGCCTCGGTGCCGCGCAGGTCGTAGCGGCCGCGTCCGGCGTGCGTTTCGATGTAGCAGAACGGCGTGGGCTTCTGCTTCATGGCGTCGATAAGGGCCACGAGCACCATGTGCTTCATGACATCGGCAAAGTTGCCGGCGTGGTAGGCGTGGCGATAGTTCATCGACGCAGTATAGCCGCCACGCCACTCTCCCGTAGGAGCGCGCCTTGCGCGCGACCGGTACGGAGCGTAGTGATCTTTTGCTCCGCACCGGTCGCGCGCAAGGCGCGCTCCTACAGGGGCCTTTGTCACCGAAAGGGGATATCAGTAAGCGAATGTCACGCGCTTCTTCGCGGCGTCGCCCTTCTCGATGCGGTCGAGCACGCCGATGGCGAAGTCGGCGATGGAGATGTGGCTTTCACCCTTGGCGTCCACCAGCACCTGGTCGCCGCCCACGCGGAACTGGCCGGTGCGCTCGCCCGGGGCGATGACCTTGGCCGGGCTGATGTAGGTCCAGTCCACGTTGGCGTGGCTGGCGCGGAAGCCGTCCAGGGCCGCGACCTGGCCGTTGGCGGCGTTCTTCCAGGCTTCCGGGAAGTGCGGGTCGTCGATCACGCGCACGCCCTCGGCGTTCAGCAGGCTGCCGGCGCCACCCACCCAGGCGAAGCGGCGGACACCGGCCTTGTCCAGGGCGCCGAGCAGGGTTTCGGCCTGCGTGCGGACGTTGGCGGGATTGGGGTCATTGAGACTGGCGATGGCCGCATCGGCACCGGCCAGCGGGGTCGCGATGGTGGCCGGGTGGGCGACGTCGCCCTGGACCACGTGGAGATGGGCATGCTTCGTGGCGACCTTGGCCGGGTCGCGGACCACGGCGGTCACCTGGTGGCCGCGGGCCAGGGCCTCGTCGAGGATGACCTTGCCGATGTTGCCGGTGGCGCCGAACAGGACGATCTTCATGGGTGGATCCTTGGGGGTAAGGAAAGAGAATGGGCCAAGGATGCGCTCTTGATCGTTTCGGAAATACGCCTTTCAAGACAATTCATCGTAAAGTATGGCTTTACGATCGAGCGCCCATCCATGGCCAGTTCGGAGCTCAACCTCAATCGCCTCGCCGTTTTCGTGGCCCTGGTCCGGGCCGGCTCGTTCACCGCTGCCGCCGAGCAGCTGGGCACGACCAAGGCCATGGTGAGCCAGCATCTGGCGAAGCTGGAAGAAGAACTCGGGGTGACCCTGCTCCTGCGCAGCACGCGGCGCATGTCGCTCACGGACACTGGCGAGCGTTTCTACGAAGACTGCGCCCGGGTGCTGGCCGACGCAGATGCCGCCGTCGCGCGGCTGGGCGAGTGCCGCGACACGCCGATGGGTACGCTTCGCGTAGCCGCCGCCGGCGACCATGGCCCGGCCATCGTTGCCCCGGCGCTGGCGGCCTTCGTAGCGCGTTACCCGCAGGTGGACGTGGAGCTGGTGGTGAGCGACGCCATCGTGGACCTGATCGCAGAGCGCTTCGACCTGTCCATCCGCATCGGCTGGCTGCGCGATTCCAGCCACCGGGCCGCCAAGTTGTCCTCGTTCCGCCAGTGTCTCGTGGCCTCGCCGGCTTATCTGGCGCGCCGGGGCACGCCACTCACGCCCGACGACCTCGCCGGGCACGACTGGATCGCCCTGACCGTGCTGTCCTCGCCCACCCGCTGGACCTTTACCGATGCGTCGGGCGCCGAGCATGTGGTGCAGACCCGCGCGGTCGCCAGCGCCAACAGCACGCCAGCGGCCCATGCCTTCGTGATGGCAGGCTCGGGCCTCTCCGTGCTGCCGGATTACCTGGTGGAGGACGACATCGCAGCGGGTCGCCTTATAGCGCTGTTATCGGATTACCGGCTGCCCCAGGGCGGTGTCTATGCTGTCTATCCCGGCAAGCAGCCGCCGGTGAAGGTGCGTGCCTTCATCGACCTGCTGAAGGAACACATGGCCGGCATCTGCCCGAATGCCACGACGCCAGTGTCAGCCGAACGCATGGGCCATGTTGTTGAGGCCCAGCCCCAGCACGGCTAGCGCCGCCAGCCATGTCATGGCCCGCGCGGGAACATGGCGGGCGAACAGCGCGCCGAAGGGTGCCGCCACCATGCCGCCCACGATGAGACCGCCGACGGAGACGATATGCGGCGGCCCGACATGGAACAGGAAGCTCACGCTCGCCGCTGCGCTGACGATGCATTTCGCCACGTGTACCGTGCCGACGACGATGCGTGGCGTGGCGCCGCGTGCGATGAGCGCGGTGACGTTGATCGCACTCCATCCGCCGCCGCCGATGGTGTCGGCGAGGCCGGCCACGAAGCCCAGCCAGCGAGGCGCAGCGGGATTGTCGTCGGTGGCGCGAGCCTGTTTCGCACCACGCAGGATCAGGAACACGCCGACACCCAGCAGGTAAGGTGTCAGCGCCAGCTTCATCCAGCCGGCCGGCACATGGCTGACCACGTAGGCACCGATGGTGGCGCCCACCAGCCCGGGCAGCGCCAGGAGCAGCAGGAGGCGCTTGCGCACGTTGCCCGCGAAGTAATGGCTGATGCCCGACGCGCCGCAGGTGAAGGTTTCCGCGTAGTGGACGCTGGCGCTGGCCAGTGCAGGCGGCAGGCCGAGGGCAAGCAGGATGCCTGCCGAGACCACCCCGAACGCCATGCCCAACGCGCCATCGACCAGCTGCGCAAGCGCGCCGGCGGCGAGAAAGGTAAGGAATTCGGACATCGGCGGCATGCGTGACCCATGGAAGAAGCCAGGGTCAGAGTATCCGCAGTGCCCCATGACGGGGTGAAGTAAGTGTTGCTTGTCCGCCCGACGAGCCCGGCCTCGTGTAGGAGCGCGCCTCGCGCGCGACCGGTACAGGCGAAGACGCACGATGGCTTGCCGGATATCGCCCATACCGGTCGCGCGCGAGGCGCGCTCCTACATCGGTCAGGCGGCTTCTTCGGCTTGTTCGAAGCGTTCCCGCCAGTGCGGTGCCAGCGGCCAGTCGCGGTTGCCGTCGCCGGCCAGGGCGCGGCGCACGTCGCGCGGGTCGATGTGCGGCGCGAAGGCGTGGATGAAATCCAGCAGGTAGTCGCGTGGCACCAGGGCGTCGGGTAGCACGATCCAGGTGGTGCATTCGCCGAACAGATGATCTGCCGGCAGCACGACGAGATCGCGCTCATCGGGTGCCACGGCCATTTCAGCGAGGATGCCCACGCCCAGTCCCTCACGGACATAGGTGCGGATGAGGTCGCCGTCACCCGCCGTCAGGGCGATGCGCGGCCGAAGGCCGGCGCCGAAGAACGTGCGTTGCAGGGCGGAATCCGGTCGCAGCGACGACTCATAGCCCACCAGCGGTTGGGCGGCCAGCTCTTCCAGGGACGGCGGACGGGAGCGGCGCGCGAATGGATGATCCCTGGGCACCACGATCATGCGATTCCAGCGATAGGCGGGCAGGGCGATGCCCGCAGGCGGTAGCGCACTGCTGCCACTGACCACGGCCAGTTCGGCGCCCCCGGTGCGCAACAGGGGCAACACCCCGGATTCACGACCGGGATTCAGGTGCACGCTGACGTGCGGATGGCGGCGTGTGAAGGCGCTGACCACGTCCGGCAACGCAAAGCGTGCCTGGGTATGCGTGGTGGCGATGCGCAGGCTGCCATGCGCGTCGCTGCGCAGGTTGGCGGCGATGGAAAGGATGTTGCCGGCCTCGGCGAGGATGGCACGGGCGCGCTGTAGCACCGTTTCGCCGGCCGGCGTGACGCCTTGCAGGCTCTTGCCCCGACGCTGGAACAGCTGGAAGCCGAGTTCGTCTTCCAGCTGGCGCAGTTGCTTGGACAGGCCGGGCTGGGTGGCATGCACCCGGCTTGCGGCCGCAGTGATATTAAGACCCGCGTCGGCGATGGCGACGAGGTAGCGAAGCTGGACGAGCGTCATGGCGGGGAATCCACGGAAGACCTGAGGCGAGGGCTGCGAAACGGCACGCGTCGTGGAAACATCGTGCGGGATGCAGGTCGCTGGTCTTCGTGGGTGCGCCAATGAGATTCATACAGACGTCTATACGGCCACTTGAACGAAGTGTCAAGTTTTTGTTGGATGACGGTCTATTTTACAGCTTCGTATAACTGGCGCAGGTCGGCCGTCTTCCGGCGGATCAGGGCCATGTCGGCGCCGACCAGTTCGTCCGGAGGCAGGTCACGCCCGAAGAACCGGCGAAGCACCTCTTTCGGTGGGGCGTCGAACCCCTCCGCCATCAACGCCCCGTAGCGCTGCTGGAAGTCGGCGGGGTCGGTCATGGCCATGTCGAACATCTTCGCTGCCCATAACCCCGCGTACATGTAGTTCACGAGATAGAACGGATCCTGGTACATCAATCGCTTGTCGATCCAGGCATGGGCCAGTTCCGGATCGATGGCAGGCCAGATGCCGAAGCGGCTGGTCACGTCCAGCGTCAGCGCGTCCAGGTCGGCGGCGTTGCGCAGCCTGCCGGCCATCACGCCTTCGTAGATGCCTTCCTCCAGTTGAGCTTCCTGGGCGGAGGTGAATATCTCGAAGGTCATCTCGTCCAGCTGCGCCTGGAGGTAATAGGCGCGGGTGGCCGCGTCCGGCGCGTGTCGATACAGGTACTCGTAGAGCAGCATCTCGTTGAGTATCGCGATGCCCTCGTGCATCCAGTTGGGGCCGTGGTTGTATAACGGCGAAACCCCATGCTCGTTCATCAGCTGGCTGTGGATGGCGTGGCCGCCTTCATGCGCCACGATGCTGGTGGATTTGAGCGTCGGCGACCAGGATTCCAGGAAAAGTCCGGCAGGTACGCCGGGGGCGGCGATGGAGAAGTTGTCGAGTTCGCGATTGCCGAGCGCTGCCGTCAGGTCGGTGCGCTGCGTGGCGGGGTCGAGCAGCGCGGTGAAGTGCGCCACATAGTCCTTGCCCAGCGGCGCCAGTGCCTTTGGAATCGTCTGTCGCATGGCCTCGTAGTCGAACACGGGCGGTTTGAAGCCCGGGAGCGGGACGGCCATGTCCCAGCTGTGCACCTCGGTGATACCCAGCCGCCTGCCGACCTCGGCAGCGCGTACCCGCTGGTAGTCCTTGAGCACGTCGGCCTGCGCTTGCAGGGCTGCGGTGGTGGCACGCACGTCGGTCCGGTCGAATTGCCGGCCAAAATACAGCGATTCAGCGGCGTCGCTGAAATGCTGGAAACGGGCGGAGCGATCGTTGATGCGAACGACGCCGGTCAGGATGCTTGCATAAGTCTGTGCCTGGGCCGAGCCGTCGGCCTGTTTGCGTTGCCAGGCCTCACGGCGGACGTCGCGGTCCGGATTGGCGGCCAGTGCGATTGCGTCCTTGTTGACGTCGAGGTCGCCCTGCGGCGTATGAACCTTCTCGTAGACCGTCGCACGGCGGGTCTTCTGGTAGACGTTCCACAACGCGTTGGTGCCCTCGTCGTACATGTCATCCGCGATGGCCTGCTCGCTCGCGGGCAGTTCATGAGGAAGGCTGCGGGTGGCCTTGTCCAGGGCATAGGCATATTTGCGCAGCGCCGGCTCCGTGACCGCCAGTGAGGCAAAGCCCTCATTGCCGACACTGCGCAGGGTGGTACGAAGCTTGATCGTCAACGCCCCCAGGGCGGTGCCTGCCGCGTGGTATCCGTCGGCGGCCACCTGATCGTCGGCGTCCAGTGCCGACCTGAGATGCAGGTAGGCATTGTGGCGCTGGCCCCGCGCCATCAGCGTCTCGACACGGCGCAGGTAGGCGAGCAGGGTGGCTGCCGTCATGGGCGCTGGCGCGGTAAGCGCATCGATATCGGCTTGCAGTGCCTTGAGGTCCGTCGCTTCGGCCGTCGGCGTCGGGAAGTAGGCCGTCTGGTCGATGTGGTAGTCGCGGGCCTGCAGCGCGGCGCTGCCAAGCAGGAGAAGAGCGGGAATGAGATGTCGGGTTCGCATGGAACCACGCTATCAGGCGTACCGGTACGCCGCTTTACGCGGATTAGCGTGAGGTGACTTCGTTTCGCCACGCGCTCGGCGTGGTGGCATGAATGGCCCGGAACGAACGCGAGAATTGCGCGGCGCCGGCAAAACCGCAGTCCAGGGCGATATCGATCAACGGGCGACGGGTAGTGCGCAGCAGGTGGGCAGCGCGATCCACGCGCAGGCGACGCACGTAGTCGCCCACGGTGCATTGATGGAACTGACGGAAGCTGCGGGCAAGATGCACCGGGTGGCGACCGATGACCGAAGCCAGGGCCTCAAGGGTGATATCCCGTGCGGGGTCTTCGTGAAGATATTCGCGCGCGCGACGCAGCCAGCCTGGTTCGCGATGGCTTTCGGCGACGAGCCCCCGGGCGGTGACGGCAAGCATGTCCAGGGCCAGTGCCTGTACGGACAAGGCCGAGAAGGCATCGCCAAGGTCGAACTCGTCCATGGCGCGCCTGCCAAGGGCCAGCAACGCCTCCGAGCGGCGGATCAGCGGCCGGCCGTCCAGCCGGGCAGCGTGTTCGCCCAGCATCGCCGTCAGCTCCGCATCCGGTGCGAAGAGGATCTTGCACGCCCCTTCGTTGCCGAAACGCTGGGCGTGTGCCGCGTGGGCAGGGCAGTAC
This sequence comes from Luteibacter anthropi, assembly GCF_023699965.1. Lineage (NCBI taxonomy): Bacteria > Pseudomonadati > Pseudomonadota > Gammaproteobacteria > Lysobacterales > Rhodanobacteraceae > Luteibacter > Luteibacter anthropi. The sequence continues at coordinate 54,965 of NZ_CP077072.1, read as the reverse complement.
AGCAGGTCGCCTGGCGCATGTTCGTTGCACATGCCGAGGATGCGTTCCTCGTAGCCGCCCGCCATCACGAGGCAGAACCAGTCCTCGTCATGGCGATGGCGGTCCATGGCCGCATGGGGGGCGTACCGTGAGATGTGCATGTCGTGGATGCCGCTCATCGTGCCTCCCCTGGCGAACGTCTGCACGATGGACTATGCGGCGGGCGAACCCCGCCGGCATGTTCCGCAAGTCACGGGGTCAGCCCAACTGGTTGCCCAGGCGCAGGTTGATCTCCAGGGCCGTGGCGATGAGGCGCATGCCTTCGTTATCGCGCGTGGACGTGATCCAGCCTGCCACGGTGTCGTCGTCCTCGGTTTCACGGGACCAGAGCGTGTAGCCGTGCTCGTTCAGCTGATCATAGGCGCGCGAGAAGATGTCACCGGCCTCGATGTCCTCGTGGAATTCGTCGTCGTCCGGATCGCCGTCCCAGTCGATCTGCAGGTTCCAGCGCGCCACCAGTTCGTTGATGGCCTCGACGATGGCGCGGGTGTCGTCGCCGTCCACCTCGAAACTGGCACGCCAGTCGGTCACCTGGCCGACGATGCGCATGGGGTCTTCATCGCCCTGGTCTTCCACTTCTTCCTGGAAGGACTTGAACTGTTGCAAGGCGCTTGCTTCGTCGCCGGGGTTGATCATCAGCAGCAATTGCCAGACGTAGGATTCGACGGTTTCCTCGCCGTCCTCGCCGTCGAAATCGCGCTCGTGGTCGTAGTCGTCTTCGTAGTCGCTCATGGGAATGTGTCCGGTTGCCCGGCGCGGATGATCGCATGGCGCAAGGACGCGCGTCCGGCGCAAGAGCTTCCGCAAAGCGGTTGACAAATGTACTGTGCGGTGCAACAAATGGCACCCACGGACGTCTCCATGGCGCCCGGGCCCACTGCCAGTCCGCCGCTCACACGGCTCACCACCAGGCGATCCACAGTCCCAGTGAACGCAACCAACCTCAGCGCGAACAACCTCCCCATGACCTTCGCGGCCGCTCCGCGATGTCAGGTGGTGCGCGCGTGTTGTTGTTGTCGACTGGGCTGAAGCGACACCTCATCCGCCGTAGCGCGTAACGCGCCGGCCACGCCCGCGACCTGAGCGCGGGACACGAACCCTTTCATTCCGGCTTGCCAGGCCGGCGATGCGTCGTATGCACGCGTCGTCGTCGACAGGCCGTTCGTACCGAACCGGCGTGCCTCGATGCGCCGGCACCATGCTTTGTATCCAGGGGATCCACGCCTCATGCTTTCTCTCGTACACCGCCGTCGCAAGCCCTTATTCCTGGCCGTCACCCTTGTTCTCGGTGCGGCTTCCCTGCCTGCCCTGGCCCAGGATGCCGGCAACGGAAAAGACGCCACGCCGGCCAAGGCCAGTCAGCTCGACACCGTGATCGTCACGGGCACGCGCAGCACCGAACGAACGGTTTCCAGCTCGCTCCAGCCGATCGACGTCATTACCCCGCAGCAGCTCCAGCAGACGGGCGCCACCCAGCTAAGTGCCGCGCTTGCGCGCCTGGTGCCCTCGCTGAACTTCCCGCAGCCCACCACCATCAGCGGCGCGGAAGTGGTGCGCCCGGTGACCCTGCGTGGCCTCAGCCCCGATCAGGTGCTGGTGCTCATCGACGGCAAGCGCCAGCACGCGGGTGCCTTCCTCAACCTGGGTGGTGCCATAGGCCGTGGCTCGAACCCGGTGGACCTGAACGCGATTCCCATTGCCGCCATCGAGCGCATCGAAGTGCTGCGCGATGGCCAGTCGGCCCGTTACGGTTCGGATGCCATCGGTGGCGTGATCAACGTGATCCTTAAGAAGTCGGGGCAGGGTGGCCAGGTCACTGCGAAGTTCGGTGGCTATGATGCCGGCGATGGCCTGCAACGCCAGTTATCCGCGGATACGGGTTTCAAGCTTGGCGACAAGGGCTCGATCCATGTCGCGATCGATACCCAGAACAACGATTACACCAACCGTGCCGGCCTGGACCAGACCAAGGGCCCCACCTTCAACCAGCGCGTGTACCGCCTTGGCGATCCGGCGATCAAGTCGAACAAGCTGTCGCTCGTGGGCCAGTACGAATTCAGCAAGGCGGCCGAGGTGTACTTCGAAGCGCTGTATCGCCGCGATCGTGCAGAAACGGCCAGTCTTTATCGCCATCGCAACGATTCCACCAACGTCATCGCGATCTATCCCAACGGCTACCTGCCGGTCAGCCTGCCCATCGTGACGGACACGACGCTCACGGCCGGCCTGCGCGGGCAGGTGGGCGATGGCTGGCATTACGACCTCTCGGCCAGTCATGGTTCCAACGAATACAACCAGCGCAGCCATTCGATCAACGCCGACTGGTACAAGGCCTATGGCTATACGCCGTTCTTCATCCAGGGAGCCGATTACAAGACCCAGCAGCAGGTAGCCAACCTCGACATCGGCAAGGAGTTCACGCCGACGTGGCTGCCCAATCCGGTGAGTGTGTCTTTCGGCGTGGAATACCTGCGCCAGGCCTATAAGGTGCGTCCAGGCGATGCCGTGTCGCAGTACGGTGCCAATGGTGGCATCACGGGCGACTTCCAGGGCAACTGGCAGCGTCATGACACCTCCGAATACATCGACCTGGAAACCAATCTCACGGATCGCTTCTCCGTGTCGCTGGCCGGTCGTCATGAAAACTACAGCGACTTCGGTGGCACCACCTCCGGCTCGCTGTCGGGCCGCTTCGACTTCACCCCGCGCTTCGCCGTGCGCGGCAGCGTCGGCACGGGTTTCCGTGCGCCCACGCTCGTGCAGCAGCATTACGCGGATATCTCGTCGCAGTTGCAGGATCTGGGGCACGGTCAGGTAATCGTGCAGTCCGGCACCTTCCCCGTAGATTCGGCGGCGGCCAGCCTGCTGGGGGCCGAAAAGCTGAAGCCCGAGAAGTCGCGCAGCGCCACGCTGGGCTTCGTGGCCGAACCGCTTGCCGGCTGGAACGTCAGCGTGGATGCCTACTGGATCAAGATCAACAACCGCATCAACCTGTCGTCGAACATCCCGGTCAATACGCCGTCGGTGAACAACTACCTGCTGGCCAACGGCATCGATGCCACCTACCAGTCGATCCGTTACTTCACCAATGCCGTGAACACGCGCACGCGTGGCCTGGATTTCGTGAGCCAGTACGGTTTCGACTTCTCCAACGGCGATCGCCTCAACACAACATTGAGCTGGTCGTACAACGAGAACAAGGTGACGAAGGTGAAGGCGAATCCGCCGATCCTCGACCAGCTGGGCGTGGCCGTGCAGCGCGTGGAGCGCCGTGAGCGCCTGGGCCTGCTGGGCGACACCAACCCGCGCACCAAGCTCGATGCCGGCTTCGATTACCTGCACGGCCGCTGGGCGGGCCACGCCAACGTGCAGCGCTACGGCAGCTATACGGTGTACAGCAACAGCGGGCCAGCCCTGGACCAGACCTTCGCGCATCGCTGGACGCTCGACCTGTCGGCCGACTACACCCTCGACAACTGGACCTTTGCCGCCGGTGCCGACAACGTGTTCAACGCCAAACCCGGACAGGTGAAGTACGCCAACTCCACCAGCGGCAACTTCAAGTACAGCCTGTTCTCGCCCCTGAGCTGGAACGGCCGCTACTACTACGCGAGCGTGACCTACCGGTGGCAGTGATGAACATGCGTACGTTGACGGCATCCCTGCTTCTGGTCACGGCAGGGGGTGTGCTGGCCGCACCCGCGACACCCCAGGCCGATATCGAGCATCGCGTCGATGCCTCCATCGGTAGCGCCGATCTCGATGGCTGGCTGAAGCAGCTGACCTCGGCCCCCAACCAGGTCGGTTCCCCGCACAACAAGGAAAACGCCGACTTCATCGCGGATCGCTTCCGCGAGTGGGGCTGGAGCGTGAAGGTAGAGCCGGTGCGCGTGCTGGTGGCGTATCCGGATGTGCAGAAGCTGTCGCTTACCGAGGGCGACCGCTACGCGGCTGACTTTACGGAGCCTGCCGTGGACGGCGACGCCGACACGGCGAAGCAGCAGGGTGTGTTGCCGGGCATGGAGTCGTACAGCCCGGACGGCAGCGTCGATGCGCCGCTGATCTTCGTCAACGAAGGCCTGCAACGCGACTACGACGAACTCGACCGTTACGGCGCGTCGGTGAAGGGCAAGGTCGTGCTGGTGAAGTCCAGCGGCGCGGGGCGCTGGGTGAAGCCGCGTCTCGCCCAGCAGCATGGTGCCGTTGGCGTGGTGATCTATTCCGATCCGGAAGCTGACGGCTTCGCGAAGGGCGACGTCTATCCGACGGGTGCATGGCGTACGCCGCGCACCGTGCAGCGTGGGACGCTGGGTATCGACAGCGTGCTCGACGAAAAAAGCGCGAAGACGATCCAGGCCCAGCGCCGCACGGCGGACCTGTCGATCCCCGTGGTGACGATCGGTTACGGCGATGCGGAGCATTTCCTGCGCGCGCTGGGTGGCGCCGCCGTGCCGAACCGCTGGCAAGGTGGCTTGCCGCTGACTTACCACATCGGTGGCGATGCGCCAGTCCATCTCGAAGTCCATTCGCCCTGGGAATGGCGCACGCTTTACAACGTGATCGCGACGCTTCGCGGGACGGAGCGGCCCGATGAATGGGTGATCCGTGGCGTGCATCACGATGCGTGGGTATTCGGTGCATGGGACCCGCTGGCAGGGACGACAGCCATGCTTGCCGAGGCCCGTGCCATCGGCGAGCTGGCCAAGGCAGGGCAACGACCGAAGCGCACGCTCGTTTTCGCCAGCTGGGATGGTGAGGAACTGGGCATCCTTGGCTCCAAGGCATGGACGGAGCGTCATGCGGACGAGCTGTCGCGCAAGGCGGTGTTCTACCTCAACAACGATACGACCGGGCGTGGCTTCCTTTCCGCCTCCGGCGATCCGGCACTGGCATCGCTGGTCGATGGCGTGGCGGGTGATCTGCGCGATCCGGAAACGGGGGCGACGGTGCAGGCGCGCCGTCAGGCCAAGCGCGCCGTGGATGCGTCGGAGAAGGGCAGGGATGCTGCGGCGGACATCGTGCCGGCACGACTGGGTACCGGTTCGGATTACCTGTCGTTCGCGCACCGCATTGGCATTCCCTCGTTGCACGTGCGCTATGGCTACGATCGCGACGGTGACGAAGAAAGCGTGCCGATCTATCACTCGCTATACGACACCTACACGCACTACCAGCGCTTCGGTGATCCGGGGCTGGCTTACGTGCGTCTGCTTGCACAGACCAATGCCCGCCTGGTGCTGCGCGTAGCCAATGCGGACATCCTGCCCTGGCGCTATACGGCGTTCGCCACGTCGCTCTCGCACGACGTCGACCGTCTGGCGGCCGATGCGGCGGCTTCGCACAAGAATGCCTTGCGCCACAACTCGCTCATGGACAGCGACGCCTATCGTCTGGCGGCGGTCGCGTATCGCAAGGCAACGCCACCCGGTCGCCTCGACGATCGTTGGGAAGATATCGATCTTTCGACGTTGCGAGATGCGGTGAAGGATCTGGACGCAGCGGCCAGGGCTTACGACGCGGCCGTTGCCTCCGCAGGCGCGCAGGTGAACGCCCGTCAGGCCAATGCCGTGAATCGCGCGCTGCGCGAGGTGGAGCCGGCGTTCCTCCAGGCATCGGGCCTGCCGCAGCGACCCTGGTACCGTCACCTGTTGCAGGCGCCGGGTCGCAAGGAAGGCGAAGACGTGGCGCCGCTGCCCGGTATCGGCGATGCCATCGATGCGAAAGACTGGGCACAGGCCCGGGCCGAGGTGGCGCTCACCGCCGGGGCGACTCATCGGGCTGCCGCCAGCCTGCGGCGGGCGACCGAAGCGCTTTCGCAATAAGCCAGGGGTGCGGTCTCAGGCCTTCAGCAGGACGACGACCGCGCCCGTTCCGCCTTGCGCAGGACGGGCCGAGGCAAACGCCACAACATCGTCGCGGCGGCGCAGCAGCTTGTCGGTGAGGCCCTTGAGTACGGGGCCGCCGGCTTTCGAGCGCAGGCCCTTGCCGTGGATGATCCGCACGCAGCGGATGCCGCCGCGGTGACACTCGGCCAGGAATTCGGCGATGGTGAACTGCGCGGCCGCAGCGTTCATCTGGTGCAGGTCGACGTCGGCCTGGATGCTGAACTGCCCACGCTTGAGTTGCTTGAGCAGCTTGGGCGGGTAGCCGTCACGCAGGTAGGACAGCTCCTCGCCCACTTCCAGTTCGGCCGGGTCGTAGTCGAAAAGCATGGAGTCTGCCGTGACGGCGGCCTCATCCGCGTCACGCATCACGGGCAAGGGTGCGGGCCGTGGACGCTCCGGCACGGCGTCCACCGGCTCCATCGGCCGCACGTCGCCGATCGCCTCCCGGAAGAGACGGCTGTCGTCCTCATGGACCATCGGCGCGCGGCGTTTCATGGTCACCATCCTAGCGGCTCTCGGTGAATCCCGCGCCCCGGTCCGGTAGACTTGGACGATCGGGTGCCCTCGCATGCAAGTGGGGGCCCCATCTTCAGTTTTTCGATCTGGATCAGCATGCAGGTTCTGGTAAGCAACGATGACGGCGTGGAAGCCCCGGGCATCCGGGTACTGGCTTCCCGCCTGGGCGAGTTCGGCACGGTGACGGTGGTTGCCCCCGATCGCGACCGCTCCGGTGCGAGCAACTCCCTCACGCTCGACGGCCCCATCCGCACCCAGCGACTCGACAACGGGTACTGGCGGGTGGCTGGCACGCCCACGGACTGCGTGCATCTCGCGCTGGCGGGCATGCTCGACCACGACGTCGACATCGTGGTCTCCGGCATCAACAACTGCGCCAACCTGGGTGACGACGTCATCTACTCCGGCACGGTCTCCGCAGCGATGGAAGGCCGCTTCCTCGGACTGCCCGCCATCGCCGTGTCGCTGGTCACCCGCGAAGGTTCCGGTCGCCATTTCGATACCGCCGCTTCGGCCGTGCTGATGCTGATGCGCCGCCTCATCGCCGATCCGCTGCCCGCCGACACCATCCTCAACGTCAACGTGCCCGATCTTCCCTGGGACGAGATCCGTGGTTTTGAGGTCACCCGCCTCGGCCGTCGCCACAAGGCCGAGCCGGCGATCCGCACCGAAGACCCGCGCGGCCGCACCATGTGGTGGATCGGCATGCCGGGTGCGGTTGACGACGCCGGCCCGGGTACGGACTTCGACGCGATTCGTCGCGGTTACGTCTCGGTCACGCCGATCCATACCGATCTCACCCGCTTCCAGGCGCTCGACAAGGTCAGTCATTGGGCCACCGCACTGTCGTCGTCCATGGGCGAGGAGGCGGCCTGACGTGGTAAACCTGCACGCCCTGCCACCCTCGGCGCTGCGCGGCGAAGGCATGACCTCGCAGCGTGCGCGCGATCGTCTGGTGGCAAAGCTGGTGGAAGAGGGCATCCGCGACGAGCGTGTGCTCGAAGTCATCCGGCAACTGCCCCGGCATCATTTCATCGACCAGGCGCTGCATTCACGCGCCTACGAGAACACGGCACTGCCGATCGGCCATGGGCAGACGATCTCCCAGCCCTGGATCGTCGCGCGGATGACCGAAGTCCTGATCGAACACGGAGTACCTGAGCGGGTGCTCGAAATCGGCACGGGCTCGGGTTATCAGGCCGCCGTACTGGCCGGCATCGTGCCCACGGTGTACACCGTGGAGCGCATCGAAGAACTGCTTCGCCAGGCCCGCCGTCGCTTCCGGCAACTCGGTATCGAGAACCTGCGCTCCCGTCATGACGACGGAAAGCTGGGCTGGGAATCCGACGCTCCCTTTGATGCCATCATCCTTACCGCCGCAGGCGACCGCATCCCCATGAAGCTGCTCGACCAGCTGAAGCCGGGCGGCGTGCTCGTGGCGCCCGTTGGCAGCCCAAGCCAGCAGGTGCTGGTGCGCCTGCGCAAGACGGAAGCGGGCGAGGTGGTGCGCGAGGACCTCGGTCCGGTCAGTTTCGTACCGCTGCTCGGCGGCATCGGTTGATGGACTCTCACTACAAGGAAAACCGCTGAATGCGGCTGTTCGCTTCACTCTATGACCGCGCCATCGTCTGGGCGCGTCACCGCCATGCGGTTCGCTACCTCGCCGGCTTGTCCTTCGTGGAAGCCTTCATTTTCCCGATCATGCCCGAGGTGATGCTGGCGCCGATGATGCTGGCCGAGCCCCGCAAGGCGTTCCGCTATGCCAACTGGAGCCTGCTGTTTTCCCTGCTGGGCTCGCTCGTGGGCTATGCGCTGGGCCATTTCGCCTTCGAGGCGCTGAAGCCGTTGCTCGATTCCATGCATCTGCTGGCACCGATCAGCAAGGGCGTGGCCGACCTGCAGGCCAAGATGCAGTCCCACGCATTCGAGCTGTATGTCGTGCTCTTCATGGCGGCCCTGCAACCGGTGGTGCCGATGAAGTTCGTCACCTGGGCTTCGGGTATCGTCGGGGTGCCCGTGCTGCCGTTCCTGCTCTGCGTGCTGGTGGGGCGCGGCAAGCGCGTATGGCTGCTGGCCCTGCTGGTCCGGGTGTTCGGTGAACGTGCCGAACAGATGCTACGCAAACACATTGAGTGGATAGGCTGGGCTGTTATCGTCATCCTCGTCTTACTGGCCCTCTGGTGGTTCCTGTTGCGATGAGTGACCGTGCAAGGAAATCCGCGATGCGAATGATCCGACCGCTCGCCGTGGCCGCCCTCGTTGGCTCCGGCCTTGTGCTTACCGGCTGTGGCATCACCCGCAGCTCCGTGGTCGTTACCCGTGCCCCGGGCAGCTACGAGCCGATCACCCACAGCCGGGTACCGGATGCCACGTCGTCTGCGCCGGCTCCGGGCGGCAGTTACCAGGTGCAGAAGGGCGACACGCTCTACAGCATCGCGTTCCGCAACAAGGTGGATTTCCGCGACCTGGCCAGCTGGAACGGCATTGCCTCGCCGTACACCATCTGGCCCGGACAGGAGCTGCACCTGTCGGCACCTGCCGCCAGCAAGCCTGCTCCGGAAGCGCTGCACCAGGCACCAGTAGTCGCCGCGGCCACGCCGCCAGGGCATCCAGCCTCCACGCCGCCGCCCCCGGCCACCCAGCCGGGCATCCAGGGCGTGAACGAAGCAGAAGCCAAGCCTCCGGCGGAGCCCGCTCCGGCGACCACGACGAATACCCCCGTGGTCGTTGCCGGCAAGCCCGCCGAGTCGGTCGTGCCACCGCCGCAGCCGGCCGCGCCTGCGAATACACCGCCTCCGCCGGTCGAGAACCCGTCGGCCGCGACGCCGATCGTGGCCACCGGTGCCACCCGCAACGCGGGCGGCATCACCTGGCGCTGGCCGGCCGATGGCTCACTGATCAAGAAGTTCGCCTCGGGCGATGCCATCCCCGGCATCGAGATCGCGGGCAAGAACGGCGACCCGGTGCGCGCCGCGGCGGATGGCGTGGTGGTGTACAGCGGCAATGGCCTCGTGGGCTATGGCGAGCTGGTCATCATCAAGCACAGCGACAGCTTCCTTTCCGCCTACGGCCACAACCGCAAGCGACTGGTAAAGGAAGGCGAGAAGGTGAAGGGCGGTCAGGTCGTAGCCGAAATGGGCTCCACAGGCGCATCGCGCGACGAGCTGCAGTTCCAGATCCGTCGCGACGGCAACCCGGTCGACCCGCTGCAATACCTGCCGCCGCAGAAATAGCGAACCACTCCCTGTAGGAGCGCGCCTCGCGCGCGACAGCCTACAAAGCGATGCCACCGCACCCCCGAAGGCTCAGGCGGTCTTCGGGGGTGCGGCAATGCCGGTCGCGCGCGAGGCGCGCTCCTGCAGGGCTGGGTCAGCCCTGGCGGTTTCGGCGCGCTTCGAATACCTGGAGATGCGTCCAGGCCACTTCCAGCATCGGTGCCTTCACGCCCGCATCGTGCGCCCGGCGCAGCATGTCGCCGACGATATGGGCGCCTTCGATACGCTGGCCGGCTTCCAGGTCGCGCAGCATCGACGCCGTGAGCGGCGAGCCTTCCTGGGTGAGGGTGGCCCAGGCTCGCGAGCGCGCCTGATCCGGCACCGCGTGCCCGGAGGCGCGGGCTACGGCGAGGCATTCCTCATACATATGCTCGATGAGGCGACGCCCATCATCAGTGCCCAAGATGTCGCCCACGGCTGCGCGGAACAGGCAGGTGGCGCCGGCCAGCGTCGTGAGAAAGGTGAACTTGGCCCAGAGATCGCGGGCGATATCCGTGGAATGACTGTGATCCACACCCGCCTTTGCAAAGGCCTCGGCCAGCGCGGAGCAGCGATGGCCATGGGACTCGCCGTCGCGCTCACCGAAGGTGACGGATGCACCATTGCCGAAGTGGATGACTTCGCCTTCAGGCCCCTTGGCGGCACTGATGATGCACAGGCCGCCCATCACCCGATCGGCGCCGAAGCGGCGGTCGAGTACGGGGTAGTGGGCCAGCCCGTTGAGAATCGGGAGCAGGGCCGTGCCTTCGCCAACGGCTGGACCGATCGCCTCGATGGCGGAGTCCAGGTCGTAGGCCTTGCAGGACAGCAGCACGACGTCGAAAGGGCCCGCTTCGGAGACACGCTCTGCCGTGGCATGCCTGACAGCGACCGTGGCATCACCCAGCGGACTGCGGATGATCAGCCCCTGCTTGTCGAGGGTGGTCGCCCTTTCGGGGCGTACGAGAAAGGTGACGTCCACGCCAGCCTGGGCCAGGCGACCACCGAAGTATCCGCCGGTCCCGCCGGCGCCGAGGACCAGGATTCGCATGGGGCGATCAGCTCTTGGGAAGGATGAAGGCGGCCAGCACGCGACGGCCTTCGCCGGCGAGCAGGCTGTAAGTGCGGGCGGCGGCACCGCTGGTCATGGCCTCGACGCCCATGCCACGGCGGAGGAAGGCCGCCATGACCTCGGCCGGCGGAAAGACCTGGCGTTCGCCGGTGCCGACGATGACGATCTCCGGCTTCAGGGCGGCGATGGTCTCGACATCGGCGAGACTCATCTGCTTCGCGTCGGAGACGCCCCAGTCCTCGACCACCTGTTCCGGTGTGACCAGGAGACTGGCGTGGAAGTCACGATCGACGATCGTGACCGTATCGGCGCCGACACGACGCACGAAGAGGTAATCGCCGGGGCGATCGAGGGTGAGGTCCATGGGACTTACCGGGGCAGGGCCAGCTTGGGATCCTGATTGTTGCGGCGGAACAGGACCACGACGTGGCCGATTTCCTGGACTTTCTCGGCGCCGGTCTGGCTGGTGAGGAAGGTGATCTGCTGCTGCCGCTCGTCCTTGTCGCCGCCGGAAAGCTTCACCTTCACCAGTTCGTGGATGTCGAGGGCCGAGGCCAGTTCCTTCGCCACGGCCTCCGTCGCGCCCTTGTTGCCGAGCAGGATAACCGGCCGCAGGTCGTGGGCGAGGCTGCGGAGGTAGCGGATCTGGGTATCGGAAAGCGACATTGCGTTCAGGTTCGATGTGCGGCGGACAGGTTGCAAAGGGTATCATGCGAGACCCGCTACTCATTAAGAATCCGGTCAAAAGCCCATGGCACGCAGCAAGACCAGCTCCCGTTGGCTGAAAGAGCACTTCGACGACCCCTACGTCAAGAAGGCTCAGGCCGAGGGGGCGCGCTCGCGCGCCATCTACAAGCTCGAAGAGCTCATCGACCGCGATCACCTCATCAAACCAGGCATGACCATCGTCGACCTGGGCGCTGCCCCGGGCGGATGGTCGCAGCTGGCACGCCAGCGCCTGGGGGATTCCGGCAAGGTCATCGCCATGGACATCCTGCCCATGGTGGGCCTGGCCGGCGTGGACTTCATGCAGGGCGACTTCCGCGAGGAATCGGTGCTGCGCGAGCTCGAATCCATGCTCGATGGCAAGAAGGTCGATCTTGTCCTGTCCGACATGGCCCCCAATATGTCGGGTGTGGCACTCGCGGACCAGATCCGGGCGATGGACCTGTGCGACCTGGCCCGGCAGTTCAGCCTCGACTGGCTGAAACCCGGTGGGTCGTTCCTGGTGAAGTTGTTCCAGGGGGCAGGGTTCGACGAGTACCTGAAGAACTTGCGCGCCGACTTCAGTCGCGTGACGATGCGTAAACCGAAGGCCTCCCGCGCGCGTTCGCGAGAGGTCTATGCGCTGGCGACGGGCCTCAAGGCCAAGTCCCGGCAACCTGGCGAGAACCGCGCATGAATGAGATGGCAAAAAACCTGTTGCTCTGGCTGATCATCGCGGTGGTCCTGCTGACCGTGTTCCAGACATTCAACCCGCATGGCGCGTCGTCGCAGGACATGTCCTACACGGCCTTCGCCCAGCAGGTGGACAACGGCAACGTCGCCAGCGGCACGATCACCTCCACCGCTCCGCCCACCATCACCGGCAAGCTGAAGGATGGCGGCTCCTACCGCACCGTCGTGCCGGTGGTCGGCCTGTCCACCAGCGACCTCGTCAAGCAGATGCGCGACAAGGGCGTCGAGCTTCGCCAGGAGCCTGCCGACAACGGCTTCTCCCTGCTGGGGCTGGTATTCAACTGGCTGCCCATCATCATCTTCGTCGCCGTGCTGATCTGGTTCATGCGCCAGATGCAGGCCGGCTCCGGTGGCCGTGGGGCCATGAGCTTCGGCCGCTCCCGCGCCAAGCTGCAGGGCGAAGACCAGATCAAGGTCAATTTCTCCGACGTGGCCGGTTGCGATGAGGCCAAGGAAGAAGTCGGCGAGCTTGTCGAGTTCCTGCGCGACCCGGGCAAGTTCCAGAAGCTCGGCGGCAAGATTCCCCGCGGCGTGCTGATGGTGGGCCCGCCCGGTACCGGCAAGACACTGCTCGCCAAGGCGATCGCCGGCGAAGCCAAGGTGCCGTTCTTCTCGATCTCCGGTTCGGACTTCGTCGAAATGTTCGTCGGCGTCGGTGCCAGCCGCGTGCGCGACATGTTCGAGCAGGCCAAGAAGCACGCACCCTGCATCATCTTCATCGACGAAATCGACGCCGTCGGCCGCCATCGTGGCGCCGGCATGGGCGGTGGTCACGACGAGCGCGAGCAGACCCTCAACCAGCTGCTGGTCGAGATGGACGGCTTCGAAGGCACCGAGGGCATCATCGTCATCGCCGCCACCAACCGCCCCGACGTGCTCGATCCCGCCCTGCTGCGTCCGGGTCGCTTCGACCGCCAGGTCGTGGTGGGCCTGCCCGACGTGAAGGGTCGCGAGCAGATCCTCAAGGTGCACATGCGCAAGGTGCCCACGGCCGCCGACGTCGAGCCGATGACGATCGCACGCGGTACGCCCGGCTTCTCTGGTGCCGACCTCGCCAACCTCGTCAACGAGGCCGCGCTGTTCGCCGCTCGTGAGAATGCCCGCGAAGTGCGCATGAGCCATCTGGACCGTGCCCGCGACAAGATCCTCATGGGTGCCGAGCGCCGCTCGATGGCCATGAACGACGAAGAGAAGCGTCTCACCGCCTACCACGAGGCCGGTCACGCCATCATCGGTCGCCTCGTGCCCGAGCACGATCCGGTCTACAAGGTCACCATCATTCCGCGCGGCCGCGCCCTGGGCGTCACGATGTACCTGCCCGAAGGCGACCGCTACAGCATGAACAAGGTGGCGATCGAATCGCAGCTTTGCTCGCTCTATGGCGGCCGCGTGGCGGAAGAGCTGATCTTCGGTCACGACAAGGTAACCACGGGTGCGTCGAACGATATCGAGCGCGCCACGAAGATGGCCCGCAACATGGCCACCAAGTGGGGCCTGTCCGATGAGCTCGGTCCGGTCACCTATGGCGAAGAAGAAGACGAAGTCTTCATCGGTCGCTCGGTGACGCAGCACAAGAGTGTCTCCAACGAAACGGCACGCAAGATCGACGAAGTAGTGCGCACCATCCTCGACCGCGCTTACGCGCGCAGCAAGGACCTGCTCACCACCAATATCGACAAGCTGCACGTGATGGCCGACGCCCTGTTGCAGTACGAGACCATCGACGCACGCCAGATCGACGACATCATGGCCGGTCGCGAACCGGGCCCGCCGGCCGACTGGCAGAAGCCGGGCGCCACACCGCCGCCTCCGCCCCGCGGAGACGCCGGCCCGGCGCCAGACAAGGTCGGCAAGCCAGCGACGCAGGTATAAAAGGGAAGGGCGGCCACTGGCCGCCCTTCTTCGTTCTACGCGTAAGCAACCCCAAAGGCCCCCATGCCCTGTAGGAGCGCGCCTGCGCGCGACCGGTTGAAACGGCGCACTCCGTAGCAAACCCAAGCTCCCTACCGAAGGGGGGAGTCGATCGCATCGGCGATTGACGCTCTGTAGTAAAGCAGCCTTTGGAGGCTTCGCTCCGTAGGGAGTGCTCGCCTGTCGGCCTCATTGCTCCGCGCTCTAACGTGGCCGAGACCGAGCCGTCGGGGGCGGCCCTTGTCGCGCCGGCCTGCGGTGTCCCTCGGGAAAGGAGAGCCGCTGCGCGGCTCAGTGACTTATGGCTTGCGCCCCTTCGGGCACGGCGAGCGTGCGGGGTTTTTCGACTCGGCTCCTGCCTCGGCGAAAAATGTCGGCCTTCCTGGCCGCCACCCTACGGGCCTTTTCCGCCCGCTCACCTCACCTCCATCAAGTCGCGTCAAGGGCCGCCCCCGCCGGCTCTCCCTAGTGGTGCGGTGTCGTGGGATGAAAACCGACACGCGGTGTCCCCGATCGCCTGCGCTGCTTTTTGACAACGGTGTTCTCACCGGATGCGCTGCTCGTCGAGCAGCGCATCCGGTGAGAACACCCCTGCTACGGAAACGATCCGCCACACAGGGAAAAAGGCCTTCCTGCGACATGTTGTCATGTGAAGGCTAAGCCTTTCTCCTGTAACGAAAGAGCCTTCGATTTGACCGCTTCGTTACCGTCGCGCGAAAAAAAATTTCAAAAAAGTGTTGACGGACGCCCGTGAAATCTGAATAATTCCGCTTCTCGACACGGCGCCAACGCTTCACAGCGGCAGGCACCGGGTCAAAGGTTTAAAGTGTGCGCCCGTAGCTCAGTTGGATAGAGTACCAGGCTACGAACTTGGTGGTCGGGAGTTCGAATCTCTCCGGGCGCACCATCTTTAAGCAGGTTGTCGCGGTTAAATGCGGTAACCACGGTAGTTGAAAGTGTGGTGTGTTC
Source organism: Luteibacter anthropi (assembly GCF_023699965.1). Taxonomy (NCBI): domain Bacteria; kingdom Pseudomonadati; phylum Pseudomonadota; class Gammaproteobacteria; order Lysobacterales; family Rhodanobacteraceae; genus Luteibacter; species Luteibacter anthropi. The sequence goes on along the minus strand of NZ_CP077072.1, from coordinate 39,861 downwards.
ATACGGATTGACGGGCTAGGCTTTGACCCGTAGCATCTGAAAGCTCGCTAGTTTGATCGGTGTGGCTCAAGGTTTCGGGGTATAGCTCAGTCTGGTAGAGCGCCAGCTTTGGGAGCTGGATGTCGGGGGTTCGAATCCCTCTGCCCCGACCAAATGGTGTTCTACGTACAGTGCCTGCGCCTGTAGCTCAACCGGATAGAGCATCGGCCTTCTAAGCCGACGGTTGCAGGTTCGATTCCTGTCGGGCGCGCCAGTTCAGGTTTTATGGTGGGCGTAGCTCAGTTGGTTAGAGTACCGGATTGTGATTCCGGATGTCGTGGGTTCGAATCCCATCGTCCACCCCACTTTTGACGTGTTACAATTTGTGTTTCCGGGCCGTTAGCTCAGCTGGTAGAGCAGTTGACTCTTAATCAATTGGTCCTAGGTTCGAATCCTAGACGGCCCACCAATTCAAGGGCACCTGATGAAAATCAGGTGCCTTTTTCTTTGCGTGGATTATTCAGATATTCGTTTTGACTGAATATCGATTCAGCAAAATCAGCCGCCCCATTTCCAGTCCTGCCATCAGAAATTAATCGGCCCTCGTCGCCATGGTGGGAGGGCTCCCTCTTAAAGCCTCGCGCTTTCCGTCATTGCGGCCTACCATCGTCATCTTGTGCATGCGAAGCCGGGCGCGGGTGGGGGCTTCGCAGGCGATGATCTGAACGGCTTGGGAGGGGCGTTTGAAAAGGAGCATTTCGCACTGGAGTGCCTGGGGGCAATACATTGCCGTCGCCGCAGCATACGAAGCGGTGTACGAGATTGCGCGATACTGTTCCCAGCCTCAATTCCTCCTGACGACGGGATTGCGCCTGGCATGCATGCTGTTGATGCCAGCGCGTTTCTGGCCTGCGCTGGCTGTTGGCGAATTCGTACCGCTGGCCGAGAACGCGCTCTTCTGCGCTGATCGCTTTGGCACCGCGTGGGCCGTCCTGATCGCCATTCCCACCGTTGTCTTCTACTGGCCCGTACTCGGCATGGTGCGCAGCAAGTGGCGCCTTTACGATGCAGATGGGCGGTTGCATATGCAGGTCATCGTCTATGCGTCGATTGTCGCCTCGATAATTACCGCCGGACTGATCACGGCAACGTGGATGGCTGCCTTCATGCATGATCCAGGCAAGTTCCCTGCGCATGATCCGACGATGGTTCTCGTGTCGCGTCTTGTGGGTTCGTACCTGGGTGCATTGACGTTGACGCCCGTCATTCTGTCGTTGCGAGACAGGTATCTTCGTCGGCAGGACGTGCTTACCGTTGCCGCCGTCTGGCGCAGCACGCTGCTGCGGGACATCTTGTGGTGGGTCATACCTGCACTGGCCGTACTTGACTGGCTCGCACTAACCGCCAACGTCGAAAGCGTGCGGCAGCTGGCACAGTTCGCATTGTTGCTTCCCGTGCTGGGCCTGGCCTGGCGACATGGGTGGCATGGCACGGCCGTTGGCGGATTGCTGGCCAGTTTTGCCCTTGCCTCGACGGCTCATGGCTTGCTCGATAACGAGACACTAAAGGTCCAGACTGTGATGTCCGTGGTGCTGTCGGGCGCGCTCATCCTGGGCGCCCGATCACCCGCCACGCGCCGTATGACCGAAGCCGATCAGGGACCGTGACCGCTGCACGCCAGCGGGTCTTTTTCACAGGTCGACGGCGTCACTATCAGTTGCTCGGTGCCATCTGACTGTAATGCGGCAGAGATGGATACCGCCTCGTCCCGATAAACGGGTTCACCAGACGTTGCGCCCGGCGCAGTCCCGATGACCCAGGGCGATGCATCGGCTCCGATGGGCAGATCCAGAATCTGCCCTCCTGTATAACCCACCGCGCCACGCACGGTGCCATTGCCGTCGTTTACCTGTACATATCGGATTCCCGCGCGTTCGAAGCGGTAGACGTGGTAGTGCGGGCTGGTGCTGACGTCGGGAGCATTGGGCCACGATGCCCTCATGCCTGTACCAGACTGGGGAGCAGAGTGTGCTGTGCTTGCAAGGAAGGTGGATGTCACGGCCACGATGAAAACGGCAGACCTGATGAACGACATAAGTGCTCCGTGCATTTGATATGTCTCGTCAGCGTACCGCTATTTGCCGCCCGGTAAGTAGCGGTGGCTTTGGTGGAGCGACGCTCACTGAATTCGAACAACTGAACGATCCCGCTGCCTCGGCTTGCGGTTGGCATTATTTGACTGGCTGACGCAGTCGGCCAAGGGGCGCGCGCACTGATAGAGCGTTGTCGTGCGCCAATTCGGCAAATGTTTACGAATCTGCTTCAACAATTTCCCATTGCGGTGCAATGCATGAGAAGGTAGTCAGCGGGGATATCTCAGACGAACACCAAGGCGGCTTGGGAGACAGCGTGAAGGGAAGCACGGTGCATTGGAATGCTTGGGGACAATACTTCGCGATTGCTGCCGCTTATGAAGCGGTCTATGAAATCACGTATCACCTTTCTTCCTCTCAATTTCTCCTGACGACAGGGCTTCGGCTGGCAGTTATGCTGCTGCTTCCCATGCGTTTTTGGTTAGCGCTTGCTATTGGCGAAGCTGTTCCATTAGTTGAAAACGCCTTTTTCAGCGTCGGAAAGTTCGGCTACGCATGGACCGTGCTGGCAACGGTTCCCACGGTGGCTCTTTGGTGGCTTCCACTAAAATCCATTCGTACACGATGGCCTCTCTTGAATAAAGAAGGCACCGTCCGGATGCATGTATTCCTTGGTGCGGCGCTTGCTGTATCGGCAATAACATCAGCCATCATGACGATGACTTGGGGCGCGGCAATGATCGAACGGCCGGGTATGTGGCCAGCGCGAAACCCTATCGAGGTCTTCTTCACATGCTTGATCGGCGCCTATTTGGGGGCGCTCACACTTACCCCGGTCATCCTGGCATTAAGGGAGCGCGCCCGAAATCACTGGGCGGCATTCTCCCTTGGAGCGATCTGGCGGAGCCCGCTTTTGCGGGATATTGTCTGGTGGGCGTTACCGACGCTCATGATCCTTGCATGGGTAGCATCAACCACACAGGACGATAGTGTTCGCAACATGGTTCGCTACGCGTTCTTGTGGCCGGCGCTTGGTCTGACTTGGCGTCACGGATGGCACGGCACCGCCGTAGCTGGATTGATGGCGAGTTTTGCACTTGCGTATACGGCTCATGGCCACCTTGGCCGAGAGGCGCTCGCCAGCGAGATTTGCCTTGCTGTTGTGCTATCGGTAGCGCTTTTCTCGGGCGCTAGGTCGCACAGGGGCATCGGCGTCACTGCACGAGCCAACGCCCCTTAGGGCATTACAGGAGTCGTTTGCCGCACTCTAGCGGATCACCCTCGCATTCCGGCACAACCATCATGCGCGCCGTACCGTTGGCTTGTGGGGTGATGGAAATGCTCATCAATTCGTCGCGGTAGACGGGTTCGCCCGTGCGCGGCACGGACGTGTCGTTGACGACGGTCCAGTGGGACGCATCGACCCCGATCGGCAGGTCAATAACCTGTCCCCCGACGTAGCCAATTGCACCGCGAACGTTGCCGGCCGCATCGTTGACTTGAACGTACCTTACGCCTCCGCGCTCGAAGCGATAGACATGGTAATGCGGGTTTGCGCTCAGGTCAGTGGTATTGGGCCATGACGTTCCGAGTCCCGTAGTTGACGGGGGCGCCGCAAAGGCCGCCCCTGCGGCGGTAAGGCCCGCGATAGCGGTGGCGAGCAGGGCAAGGGTTGGTAAACGCATACATGCTCCGTGCAATGGTTGAGTGCCACAAGCGTACCGACACCTGTGGCCTGTTAGAGAGCGATACCGGCCACAGTGAAGGTTTACTTGCGCCTTTCTCCCCTTGTAACGGGGTGGAGCACCTAGACATTGCAGCGCTAGCAAAAGTACACGGATACCGGTGAAAGTTGCACTTATTCCGCGCCAGGCCCTTCGGTTGTTATAGGTGGTTGATATTTAATATCAATATCTATTCATTTCGCGCATCTGTCCGTATGAATGCCTATGACTCCTTGGTTTGGCGGGCAGGTACCATCCATAGACCTTCGCCCCGCACATCCCTAAAATGGCGCCGCGAGCGAGAGTGGCGGAATTGGTAGACGCACCAGATTTAGGTTCTGGCGGAGAAATCCGTGAGGGTTCGAGTCCCTCCTTTCGCACCACCGGCAAGGTCGCCCGATGGGATCAGCCGTACGCCACGGCCACATCGATCACCCAGGTGATCCCGAACCGGTCTTTCAGCATGCCGTACAGTGGCGACCATGCCGACGGTTTTATCGGCTCGATGACCGAACCGCCGTCAGCCAGCCCCTTCCATAGCGCCTGGGCCTCGGCTTCGCTATCGCATCGTAGCGACACATAGAAAGCGTTCTCGCCGGGGTGCCAGGGCTGCTCCGGTCGCACGTCATATCCCATGACATGAAATCCTCCGTCGGTGACGACCTGGCCCCACATCACGTGGGACGGATCGGATGCCTTGTCGGCTTGCCCCGCATCGGCATAGCTCACCAGGGTGAGTTGCCCACCCAGCGCGTGCTGGTAGAAGGCCAGGGCATCCCGGGCCTGGCCGCGGAAATTGAGGTGGGTGACGGTACGGACGGACATGGGCGAGGGCTCCTGCGTGAGTGGTGGGATGGCCCGTAAGATACGAGTCCCTCCTGCCAGTTCCTGTCAGCTGAATGGCTCGCTCCGATCGCCTGTTTCGTCTGCTGCACCTACTGCGCAGCCTGCCGCCCCCGGTTACGGCGCAGCAGCTGGCGTCGTCCGCGGGTATATCCCTGCGTTCGGTCTATCGCGACATCGAGGTGCTGCGCGCCGGCGGCGCGGAGATCGATAGCGAGCGCGGCTACGGCTATACGCTGATCAATGACGGCATCATGCGACCGCAGGCGTTCTCGCGTCTGGAGATCGAAGCCATTGCACTGGGCATGGCGGAAGTCCGGCATATGGGCGATGCAGCGTTGGCCGGGGCTGCTGAAGCCGTGCTGGCGAAGGTGGCGTCCACGTTGCCATCCAGGACGCAGGAGCACATGGCGCACGCCATCTCCCATGTACGACGCTTCGGCCAGCGCTACGCGGTGCTACCGGATGTCGATGTCATCCGCGAAGCGTGCTGGCAGGAGCGGGCTTTGCTGATCGATTACTCGGACAGGCAGGGTGCCTTTACCCGTCGCACCGTCTGGCCGCTGGCCGTGGTGTACCTGGAGCAGATGCTTGTGTTGCTGGCCCGATGCTGCCTTCGTGACGACTTCCGGATGTTCCGGCTCGAACGCATCCAGGCTGTGGAGGCCACCACGGTCAGCTTTCGACCACGACGGGCAGGTTTATTGCGGCGCTATCTGCACGAGCTGGAGCAACGAGGAAGCAGTCCGACGGGGAAAGACCGGGAAAGGCGAATTGATGAAGCCGGTCCCGGGGAATCTGGTCTTGACTGCCCCTCTGGATGATTAGGGCGGACATGTTCGTCCGCCCAACCTGATTCAGCTCGGAACGTTGGTCCTGCGTGCCACGAACACCCCGAGCAGGGCGAGCAAGGTGGTGATGGCGAAGTTCGCACTGAAGGCGGCGGTGTAGGAAAGCGCGAGCAGGGCGGCGAACAGCGAGCCGCCGAGGGCCAGCGTCGTGGATACCGTCAGCGACTCGCACAGCTGCAAGGCCGAGCTGTTCGTGCCCTGTTCCTCGGGCGACGACATGGAAAGGGTGGCCACCGAGACCGTGGCGTAGGTCATGCCCATGCCCAGGCCGCAAAGCGCCCAGCCCGCAATGGCGGCCGCGACCGGCATCCATGCATAGGTGCCGAGCCCGGCGGCGATGCCGCCGACAAGCATGGCGACGGTACCGCGATGGATGATGGCCTGCCGCGAGATCTTCGCGTAATGACCCTGGTACCACGAGCCGGCGAACCAGCCGAGCGCTCCGCCGCTGATCGCAAGACCCGCCCACAGCGGCGACATGCCGTGCTCGTGCGAGAGCATCAGGGGCAGGAAGGCCTCCGCACCGAAGAACGCCGAAGCAACGATGCCGCGCAGGGCGATCACGGAGGGGAGGCCGCGCGCGCCGCGCAACGTGCCCTTCGGCAGCAGCTGCCCGCCACAGCCCAGGAGCAGGGCAAGGGCGGGTATGAGGATTACCGCAGCCAGCCAGCCGCTTTCCTGGCCGGCGACGAACAGCAGGCAGACGCCGACGGAGGCGCCGACGGCATTGAGCATGCGCCCCGGCTGCGGTGTGGCGACATGGCTGGGCGGGGCCAGTGAGGCAAGCGCGCCACGCAGGGCCAGGGCTGCGGGAACGGCCAGTACGGGCACGGCGAGGAAGACCCAGCGCCAGCCCACGTGTTCCACGATGGCGCCGCTGACAGCCGGACCGATCAGGGCCGGCACCACCCAGCCTGCCGAGAACGAGGCGAATACCTTGGGCCGGAGGCTGTCGGGGTAGAGGTGCCCCACGATCACGTAGAGAGCGGGGAAGAGGCAGCCGGCACCGAAGCCCTGCACGAGGCGGCCCACCAGCAGGGTTGGCATGTCGTGGGCGAAGCCGGCAATGAGCAGGCCCGCGACGAACCCGACGAGGCCGGTCCAGATGGCGGGTGCAGGACCGCTGCGGTCGCTCCAGCGACCCGAGAGGGTCATCCCGATGACGCTGGTGGCAAGCACGCCACCGAAGGCCAGGGCGTACAGCTTCAGCCCATCGAGCTCGCGCGCCACCGTGGGCATCGCCGTGGTGACTGCCAGGGCTTCGAAGGCGATGAGGGAAATCAGGGCCACCATGCCGATGGTGGCCGCGCGGTAGGTCGGGGAGAGGATGCCGTCCGTCGGCGTGGCCTCCCTGGCCGGGCGGAGTTCTGGTTCGCTGGTACTCACGTTCATCCGATACATCCTGGGGTAGGGGGCAGTGTCGCACGCTTGCATCGGGCGACCCGTGAGGTCAGGATAGAACCTCAACTTTGGTTTAGGTCAAGCGCATGCGGGAGCTGAGTGTCGGCGAGGTGGCAAACCGGTCGGGCGTGGCGGTGTCCGCGCTGCACTTCTATGAGCGCAAGGGCCTGATCCACAGCCTGCGCACGGCAGGCAACCAGCGGCGCTACCCGGCCGACGTGCTGCGCCGGATCGCCGTGATCCGGGTGGCCCAGCGGGTAGGCATCCCCCTGGAAGCCGTGGGCCGGGCCTTCGCGAACCTGCCCTCGGGCCGCTCCCCGGGCCGTGACGACTGGGCTGCCATGTCGGCGGCCTGGCGGGACGAACTGGAGCAGCGCATCGCCCAGCTGCACAATCTCAAGGATCGCCTCACAGGCTGCATCGGCTGCGGTTGCCTCTCGCTGGAGGCCTGCTCCCTCATGAATCCCGGGGATGCGCTGGCTGCGGAGGGGGACGGACCCAGGCGCTGGACGGGCGAATAGCGCATGTTGCGGGGGCGGGAAGGCAAAACGTAGAATGGGCAGTCATTTGCGGGGTTTTTCGCCACCGGGGAGGCGATCGATCCGGCATCCGTGTAATTCCCTTTGTTTCGGTTCGGCGACGGATGGTCGCCATCGCGCCACGTCACGTGGTGGTTTCAGGAGAGGTCATGCAGGTTTCGGTTGAGAATGTCGGCAAGCTCGGGCGCAAGCTCACGGTGAAGTTCCCAGCTGAGCGCCTCGAGGCGCAGGTCAGCGAGCGCATCGCGGAAATGGGTCGTACGGTCCGCCTGAAGGGCTTCCGTCCCGGCAAGGTGCCCACCACCGTGATCAAGCAGCGCTTCGGCGCGCAGGTCCGTGGCGAAGCCCTTTCCGAGCTGATCGGCTCCACCCTGCGTGACGCCGTCACCCAGGAAAAGCTGCAGCCCATCGCCAACCCGTCGGTCGACACCACCGGCAACCCGGTGGACGGCGAGATCGCCTACACCGCCACCTTCGAGATCATGCCGGAGTTCCCGGCCATCGACGTGACCGGTCTGGAAATCGCCCGTCCGAAGGCCGAGGTCAAGGACACCGACATCGACAAGATGATCGAGACCCTGCGCACCCAGCGCCGCAGCTTCGACGAAGTGTCGCGCGCCTCGAAGGACGGCGACTTCGTCATGTTCGAATACGCCGCCGAAGCCGGTGACTACCGCTTCCCGGCCGAAGGCCTCGAGCGCGCCGGCAGCGTGCTGGGCTCGGGCACCCTGTTCAAGGCGCTCGACGAGGCCCTCACCGGCCGCACCGCCGGTGACGACCTGGTCCAGGACGTGGCCTTCCCGGAAGACTTCCGCAACCCGGACCTGGCCGGCAAGACCGCCAAGGTCACCCTGAAGATCGTCAAGGTGCAGGAGCCGAACCTCCCGGCCGTGGACGACGACTTCGTGAAGCTGTTCGGCGTGGCCGACGGCAGCATCGAGACCTTCCGCAAGGAAGTCCGCGCCAACCTCGAGCGCGAACTGAAGGCGACCGTGATGGCCCGCCTGAAGTCCGAAGTAGCCGAGAAGCTGGCCGGCGCCTACGCCGAGCTTGACGTGCCTGACCTCATGGCCAACGCCGAGGCCGAGAGCCTTGCCGCCGGCAACCTGCCGCGCGGCCAGCAGCCGTCGCCGGAGATGGTGGCCGAGGCCCTGCCGTTCGCCCGCAAGCGCGTCATCGCCGCCCTTATCATGGGTGAGATCGCCCGCAAGAACGAGCTGCGCCTGGATCGCAAGCGCCTGGCCGAGATGCTCACGGCGATTGCCTCTACCTATGAAGAGCCGGAAAAGGTCATTGAACTGTATAACGGCGATCCCCAACTGATGCAGGGACTGCAGAACCGCGTGATGGAAGACCAGGTGGCCGAGTGGGTGGCGGATAACGCCAAGTCCACCGACCAGGAACTGAGCTTCGACGAGGTGATGCGACCGGTCGGCGCGTAAGCGCCGATCCTCTGGTTACCACCCCGGGCCCCACTCGAAGGAGAGACCGCATGTCCATGGCTCCGATCCAGAATCTCAACCTGGTGCCCATCGTCGTCGAGCAGACCTCGCGCGGCGAGCGTTCGTACGACATTTATTCGCGTCTCCTCAAGGAGCGCATCATCTTCGCGGTCGGCCCGGTCGACGATTACATGGCCAATGTGATCGTCGCCCAGATGCTGTTCCTCGAGTCCGAGAACCCGGACAAGGACATCAACCTGTACATCAACAGCCCCGGTGGTTCCGTCACCGCGGGCATGGCGATCTACGACACGATGCAGTTCATCAAGCCCGACGTCAGCACCATGTGCATCGGCCAGGCGGCTTCGATGGGCGCCTTGCTGCTGGCCGCCGGTGCGGCGGGCAAGCGGTTCTCCCTGCGGCACTCCCGGATCATGATCCACCAGCCCTGGGCTGGCGGCATTTCCGGTCAGGCCACGGACATCGAGATTCACGCCCGTGAAATTCTCACGATGCGTGAGCGGCTTAACGCGATCCTGGCCCACCATAGCGGCAAGACGGTGGACGAGATCGCCCGCGATACCGAGCGCGACCGCTTCATGAGCGGCGCCGAGGCCCAGGCCTATGGCCTGATCGACTCGGTGGCCGAGAAGCGCACGGACGAAACCGTCCGGTCGGCTTGATTGAACTTTTTCGCTTGTGAAAACCAGCACTTCGCCCCTGATTCCAGGGGCGGAGTGCTGTGCTATTCTCAAAGCGCACCTGGATTCTCAGTAGGGCCCAAAGCATGAGCGACGAGCGGCAGAGCCGTTCCAATGACGGCGGAAAGATTCTTTATTGCTCCTTCTGCGGCAAGAGCCAGCATGAAGTGCGCAAGCTGATCGCCGGTCCCAGCGTGTTCATCTGCGACGAATGCGTTGAGCTGTGCAACGACATCATCCGCGAGGAACTGGAAGAAAAGGCGGCCTCCGGCCGTACCCAACTTCCGAAGCCCCGCGAAATCATGGAAGCGCTCGACCAGTACGTGGTCGGCCAGACGCGTGCCAAGAAGGCACTGTCCGTTGCCGTTTACAACCACTACAAGCGCATGGAATCGCGCCAGAAGAACGACGAAGTCGAGCTGGGCAAGTCCAACATCCTCCTGATCGGTCCCACCGGTTCGGGCAAGACGTTGCTGGCCGAGACCCTGGCCCGACTGCTCAACGTGCCCTTCACCATCGCCGACGCCACCACGCTCACCGAGGCGGGTTACGTGGGTGAGGATGTCGAAAACATCATCCAGAAGCTCCTGCAGAAGTGCGACTACGACGTCGAGAAGGCGCAGAGCGGCATCGTTTACATCGATGAAATCGACAAGATCTCGCGCAAGAGCGAAAACCCGTCGATTACCCGCGACGTTTCCGGCGAAGGCGTGCAGCAGGCCCTGCTCAAGCTCATCGAGGGCACGCTCGCCTCGGTGCCGCCGCAGGGCGGCCGCAAGCACCCGCAGCAGGAGTTCCTGCAGGTCGACACGCGCAACATCCTCTTCATCTGCGGCGGTGCGTTTGCCGGCCTGGAGAAGGTGATCCAGCAGCGTTCCGAGACCACGGGCATCGGCTTCGGCGCCGAAGTACGCTCCAAGGAGCGCACGGAAAACGTCGGCAAGAAGCTGTCCGAGGTCGAGCCGGCCGATCTGGTCCGTTTCGGTCTCATTCCGGAATTTGTCGGCCGCCTGCCGGTCGTGGCCACGCTCGACGAACTCGACGAGGCTGCCCTGGTGCAGATTCTCACCGAGCCGAAGAATGCGGTCACCAAGCAGTTCCGCAAGCTGTTCGACATGGAAGGCGCCGAGCTGGAATTCCGCCCGGAGGCCCTGTCCGCCATCGCCCGTCGCGCGCTCAAGCGCAAGACCGGTGCACGCGGCCTGCGTACCATCCTCGAACAGGTCCTGCTCGATACGATGTTCGAGCTGCCGTCCCTTGAGCACGTCAGCAAGGTGGTGGTGGACGACGCCGTGATCGAAGGCCAGGCGGAGCCCTACCTGATCTACCGTGGCAACCTGCAGCAGCAGCGGATTGCGGGAGAGGGCGGCGACGCGGCCTGACGGTCCGCGCCGCCCCTGGACGGCCCCGGCGTCGCAAGGCGCCGGGGCCGTTTTCGTTTCACCTGGGCTCTTGATCGCCTTTCCGCGCGCCACCACTTGACGTTCATGGCGGCTCCGGCGCAGTGTCGGGGCGAGCCCTAAAATCTCCGAGGGAAATCCCAAGCACATGGCGAAGAATCGCAGCCAAACCACGAGCGGAGCCGCGCTGGACCTGTTGCCGGTCCTGCCCCTGCGTGACGTTGTCGTCTACCCGCACATGGTCATTCCGCTGTTCGTGGGACGCGACAAGTCCATGCGTGCACTGGAGCAGGCGATGGAAGGCGAGCGGCAGATCCTGCTCGTCGCGCAGAAGAGCCCCGACATTGACGATCCGGCCGTGGGCGACCTGCACCAGGTCGGCACCCTGGCTGGTGTCCTGCAGCTGCTGAAACTGCCCGATGGCACCGTGAAGGTGCTGGTCGAGGGGCAGTCGCGCGTGCAGATCGAATCGTTCGAGGACGAAGCCGGCATGATGAGCGGTCGCGCCCGCGTCATCGAGCCCATCTACAGCAGCAACGAACGCGAGCTGGACGTCGTCTCGCGCTCGCTCGTTTCCCTGTTCGAACAACTGGTGAAGCAGAGCCGCAAGCTCCCGCCGGAAATCCTCGCCACCCTCTCGGGCATCGAGGATCCCTCGCGTCTTGCCGACTCCATCGCCGCGCATCTTTCCGTGCGCATGGCCGACAAGCAGAAGGTGCTCGAAACCTCCGATGTCGGCCAGCGTCTCGAACTGCTGATCGGTCTCGTCGATGGCGAGATGGATCTCCAGCAGGTCGAGAAGCGCATCCGCGGCCGCGTGAAGTCGCAGATGGAGAAGAGCCAGCGCGAGTACTACCTCAACGAGCAGATGAAGGCCATCCAGAAGGAGCTGGGTGAGGGCGAGGAGGGCGCGAACGAACTGGACGAACTCCAGAAGAAGATCGAAGCCGCCGGCATGCCCAAGGCGGTGCTCACCAAGGCCAAGCAGGAATTCAACAAGCTCAAGCAGATGTCGCCGATGTCTGCGGAGGCCACCGTGGTGCGCAACTACCTCGACTGGGTGGTGGGTGTGCCGTGGAAGAAGCGTTCGAAGGTCCGCAAGGATCTCGCCCTGGCGCAGGAAACCCTCGACGCCGATCACTTCGGTCTTGAGAAGGTCAAGGATCGCATCCTTGAGTACCTCGCCGTGCAGCAGCGCGTCGATCGCATGAAGGGCCCCATCCTCTGCCTCGTCGGTCCGCCCGGCGTGGGCAAGACCTCGCTCGGCCAGTCCATCGCGAAGGCGACGAACCGCAAGTTCGTTCGCATGAGCCTGGGTGGCGTGCGGGACGAGGCCGAGATTCGTGGTCACCGCCGTACGTATATCGGTTCGATGCCCGGCCGCATCGTGCAGAACCTCAACAAGGTCGGTTCCAAGAACCCGCTGTTCGTCCTGGATGAAATCGACAAGATGTCGATGGATTTCCGTGGCGATCCGTCGTCGGCCCTGCTGGAAGTGCTCGATCCGGAGCAGAACAACGCCTTCAACGACCACTACCTGGAAGTCGATCTCGATCTCTCCGAAGTGATGTGGATCGCCACGGCCAACTCGCTCAACATTCCCGGTCCGCTGCTCGACCGCATGGAAGTCATCCGCATCCCGGGTTACACCGAAGACGAAAAGCTCAACATCGCGCAGAAGTACCTGCTGCCGAAGCAGCTCAAGGCCAACGGCCTGAAGAGTGGCGAGCTTGCCGTGGCGGAAGATGCGTTGCGTGACATCGTGCGCTTCTACACGCGTGAATCGGGTGTGCGTAACCTCGAGCGCGAAATCTCCAAGATCTGCCGCAAGGTGGTGAAGGAGCTGGCGCTCGGTACCGTGCCGGCCAGTGCGAAGGCGAAGGTGAAGAAGCCGGCCGCGAAGGCAGCGAAGGGCAAGGCGCTCGCGCCGGACCTCGTGCGCGTCGATGCCGCCAACCTCGACCATTACCTCGGTGTGCGTCGCTTCGACTTCGGTCGTGCGGAGCAGCAGAACGAAGTGGGCCTGGTCACCGGCCTGGCCTGGACCCAGGTCGGCGGCGACCTGCTCAGCATCGAAGCGTCCGTGGTGCCGGGCAAGGGTCGTCTGGTCCACACCGGCCAGCTTGGCGACGTGATGAAGGAATCGATCCAGGCGGCACTCAGCGTGGTTCGTGCGCGTGCGGCGGGCCTGGGTATCGAGCCCGACTTCCACGAGAAGCTCGACATCCACATCCACGTACCGGAAGGTGCCACGCCGAAGGATGGTCCGAGTGCGGGCATCGCCATGGGCACGGCGCTCGTCTCTGCGCTTACCAAGGTGCCGGTGCGCTCCGAGGTGGCGATGACGGGCGAGATCACCCTGCGCGGTCGCGTGCTCCCCATCGGTGGCCTCAAGGAGAAGCTGCTGGCGGCGCATCGCGGCGGCATCACCACGGTGATCATCCCCGAGGAAAACCGCAAGGACCTCGCCGATCTGCCGGAGAACATCACCTCGTCGCTGGATATCCATCCGGTGAAGTGGATCGACGAAGTACTCGATCTCGCGCTGGAGCGCCCGATCGGGCAGGCCAAGAGTGGCAACGGCAGCGAGAGCGTCGATGTGCCGCGTACGAAGGGCAAGGGCAAGGCGAAGGATTCTCCGTCGGTCACCCATTGATCGTTTCGTGAGGCGAACAAGAGCGCACCCAGGTGCGCTCTTTTCGTTTTCGTCGTCCTGTCATTGCGCCCGCGCAATAATCGTTTTTCTGCATTCGCGCAACCCTCGAATTACCATGCATACGCGCTGAAAGCCTTGGTATTGCTTGTATTGCGGTGGGGGTAGGGCGCTGGTATAAAGGCGTCACCGCGATCATCCGCGCCGCAACGGCACCATCGATCACGGGGTCGTATTTGAGATCACACGATCTTCACGACCTAATGTCTTTCGCCCAGGATCGCCGTCCGGCGATTCGAATCACCTTTAGGGAGTCACGTAATGAATAAAACCGAACTGGTCGCCGCCATCGCCGAAAAGTCCGAGCTGTCGAAGGCTGATGCCGCTCGTGCGCTCGAAGGCCTGATCGAGGCCGTCAAGGACACCCTGAAGAAGGGTGAAGATGTCGCCGTCGTCGGTTTCGGCACGTTCAAGCTGCGTAGCCGCGCTGCCCGTACCGGCCGCAACCCGCGCACGAACGAAGAGATCAAGATCCCGGCATCGAAGGTCCCGGCCTTCACCGCTGGCAAGGCGCTCAAGGATCACGTAAACTAACTGGTCTTACCGTACGGAGGGTGCTTAGCTCAGCGGTAGAGCGTCGCCTTTACACGGCGCTGGTCGGGGGTTCGATCCCCTCAGCACCCACCAAACGGAAGTGGAGTGGTAGTTCAGTCGGTTAGAATGCTGGCCTGTCACGCCGGAGGTCGCGGGTTCGAGTCCCGTCCACTCCGCCATTGGTCCGCAAAGGCGCCCGTGTGGCGCCTTTGCTTTATCTACCGTCGGTAAGGATTTGCCGGCGCAACCGTTGCGAGTCGCATCATGCTGCAAGCCCTGCGTAACAAGATCCATGGTTGGCCGGCGGCCATCGTCCTCGGCGTCTGCGTATTCGCTGTCGCGTTCTTCGGCATCGAGTCGTACTTCGTCTCGCGTGTCGACACTTACGTGGCCAAGGTCGGCGACCAAGAGATTTCGCAGCAGGATTGGCAGAATCGCCTCAACGAGCTGCGCCAGCAGTTCTCGCAGACGCCGAATTCGCCGTACTCGGCGGCTGATCTCGAGAAGCCCGAGTTCAAGCAGAAAGTGCTCGACGGCATGATCAGCCAGGCGTTGCTGCAGCAGGCCAACACCAACCTCAAGCTCACGGTGTCCGACCTCGATGTGCGCAACACCATCGGTGGTGACCCGGGCTTCCAGGTCAACGGCCAGTTCAGCCCCGAGGCCTATCGCGCCATCCTCAACATGCAGGGCATGACGCCGGCGATGTACGAGGCGAAGATCCGCTCGTCGCTGTCCACGCAGCTCATCCCGCAGGCTATTTCGTCCACCACGCTGGTCAGCGAGGCGGACGTCGACAACTTCTTCCGTCTGCGCATGCAGAAGCGCGACCTGCGTTTCGCGACGCTGCCGCGTCCGTCGCTCACGGATGCGAACGTGTCCGACGCCGATATCGAATCGTTCTACAAGCAGCACATCGTCGATTACACGGTGCCCGAGCAGGTGTCGGTCGATTATCTCGAAGTGAAGCAGGCCGATCTCAAGATCGGAACGCCCACTGACGAGCAGCTGCACGAGTACTACGACAAGTTCAAGCAGCGCTATGCGCAGCCGGAACAGCGCGAGGCGTCGCACATCCTCATCGAAGTGCCGAAGAACGCCACGCCGGACCAGCAGAAGGCTGCGCTCGAAAAGGCGAAGAAGATCGCCGCCGAAGCCACGCCCGAAAACTTCGCCAAGCTGGCTGCCGAAAACTCGGATGACGCGGGCTCCAAGCGCACCGGCGGCGACCTGGGCTGGCTGGAAAAAGGTGTTGCCAACGCGGCCTTCGACACGGCGCTGTTCGGCATGAAAAAGGGCGACATCACGCACGAGCCGGTGCTGTCGCCGGACGAGGGCTACCACATCATCTGGCTGCGCGACGCCCGCGACGGCGACGCCAAGCCGTTTGCCGAAGTCCGTGGCCAGCTGGCCAGCGATTGGGCGAAGAACGAGGGCGAGCGCCTCTACAACGAGCGTGCAGGGCAGATGGCCGATCTCGCCGAGCGCAACCCGGGCTCGCTCGACGCCGTGGCGAAGGAACTGGACATCCAGATCAAGACCTCGCCGCTGTTCAGCCGTCAGGGCGGGGAAGGCATCCCGAGCGATCCGAAGTTCGCCCAGGCCGCTTTCGCCGACGACGTGCTCAACCAGGGCAACAATTCCTCGCTCGTCCAGCTGGGCAAGGGCGATGCGATCGTCATGCATCTCAACAAGCACAACGCCGCTGCTCCGAAGGCGCTGGCCGATGTGAAGGACGGCGTGCGCCAGCGCATCCTCGACGAGCGCGTCGACGTGCTCGCGAAGAAGCAGGCCGACGACCTCGTGGCCCAGCTCGCCAAGGGTGGTGATGCCGCCTCGCTCATCAAGGCCCCGGTGCGTGCACTGCCCGACCTTGAGCGCGACAAGCTCGCCACCGTGAAGGACGTGCCGGAGGAGATCCTGGTGCAGTCCTTCAGCCTGCCGCATCCTGTGGATGGCAAGGCAGTTTGGTCGGTGATCCGTACCGATAACGCCACTTATGCGCTGGTGGCGGTCGACAAGGTGACCGACGGCGACCCGTCCAAGGTGGAGAAGGCCCAGCGCGACGGCCTGCGCGGCCAGATGACGGACGCGATGGCCCAGGCAGTGACCATGGACTACGTCCAGGCGCTCCGGGCGAAGGCCGAGATCAAGATCGCGCAGGATCGGATGTAAGGTCCGCCTTGATCCGCTGATTTGAAAGGCTCCGGCTTTGTCCGGGGCCTTTTTTGTGGGGTAAAGCGGTCGCGCGCAGGCGCGCGGCACGGGCGGATCGCCTCCCTGTTACGGTCGCGCGCAGGCGCGCTCCTACAAGAGCACCGTACCCCTGTAGGAGCGCGCCTGCGCGCGACCGCTCTTGCGCACCATGCGGAAGCGAATGGCCCCCGCCCCCATTACAATGGCCGCCTAAATCGCGTCAAAGGAATCATCCGTGATCATCAAACCCAAGGTCCGAGGCTTCATCTGCGTCACCGCCCATCCCACCGGTTGCGCGCAGAACGTGAAGGAACAGATCGCCATCACCAAGGCCAGCGGCGAATTCGCCAAGGGACCGAAGAACGTCCTCGTCATCGGCGCATCCACCGGCTACGGCCTGGCCTCGCGCATCACTGCGGCCTTCGGTCACGGTGCGGCGACCCTGGGTGTCTTTTTCGAGAAGCCCTCGAGCGAAGACAAGACCGGTACCGCGGGCTGGTACAACTCTCACGCTTTCGATGCGCTGGCCCGCGAAGCCGGCCTCTTCGCGAAGTCGATCAACGGCGATGCCTTCGCCAACGAAACGCGCGCGAAGGCCATCGAGATCATCAAGAACGAGATGGGCGGCAAGATCGATCTCGTCGTCTATTCGCTGGCCTCGCCGGTGCGCAAACTTCCGGAAGGCACGGCCTTGGGCGAGCCGGGCACGGTAGTGCGCTCCGCGCTGAAGACCATGGGTGACACCTTTACGGCATCCTCCGTGGATACCAACAAGGACGCCGTGGTGCAGGCCACCGTCGAGCCGGCCAACGAGCAGGAAGTCAAAGACACCGTCACCGTCATGGGTGGCGAAGACTGGTCGATGTGGATCGATGCACTGGCCGAGGCCGGTGTACTGGCGGATCACGCCACGACCATCGCTTACAGCTACGTTGGCACGTCCATTACCTGGCCGATCTACTGGCACGGCACGCTGGGTCAGGCCAAGCAGCACGTGGATCGCACGGCGAAAGAACTGCGCGCGCGTCATGCCGGCAAGCACCTGCGCTCGTATGTGGGCGTGATGAAGTCGGTGGTCACCCAGGCCAGCTCGGCCATCCCGGTGATTCCGCTTTACGTGTCGATGGTCTTCAAGATCATGAAGGCCAAGGGCATCCACGAAGGCACCATCGAGCAGATCAACCGTCTGTTCCACGACCGCCTGTATCGTGCGGATGGCGCCGCGCCGGAAACCGACAGCGAAGGCCGCCTGCGCCTGGACGACTGGGAGCTTCGCGACGACGTGCAGGGCGAGTGCAAGGCCCTGTGGCCCACCGTCACCACGGCGAACCTGTGGGACGACACCGACTACGCCGGTTACAAGCACGACTTCATCAAGCTGTTCGGTTTCGAAGCGGAAGGCGTGGATTACGACGCCGACGTGAGCGCCGACGTGCAGTGGGACGTGGTGCAGCTCTGAAGAACTAGTGCGACGAGCTGCCCCCCACCAGCTCGTCGTTCCTGTGAAAACAGGAACCCAGCGCCCCGATTCACCAGCAAACGCCATCCAGCTACATCGGCTCGTGTGTAGGTGACGCTTTTGCGAAAGCCCACCGCATCGCACTGGGTCCCTGCTTTCGCAGGGACGACGTGAGGGGTAGGTGGGGAGTTGCAATCTCGCAACCCGTCGTTCCTGCGAACGCAGGAACCCAGCGCCCCAGTTCACCAGTAAGCACCGCTGCGTTGCATCGGCTTGTGTGTAGGTGACCCTCTCGCGAAAACCCACCGCACCGCACTGGGTCCCTGTTTTCACAGGGACGACGTGAGGGGTAGGTGGGGAGCTGCAAGCTCGCAACCCGTCGTTCCTGCGAACGCAGGAACCCAGCGCCCTGATTCACCAGTAAACACCGCCACACTGCATCGGCTTGTGTGCAGGTGCCCCTCTCTCGAAAACCCACCGCACCGCACTGGGTCCCTGTTTTCACAGGGACGACGTTATCGCGATGCCGTGAGCTTCAGGACCTGACCTGGCTTTACAGCCTTCGACGGAAGATCGTTCCACTTCACCAGTTCATCCACGCTCACCTGGTGCAGGCGTGCAATGGACCACAGCGATTCGCCGCTGTTGACCTTGTGGATCGCCAGCTGCGGTGCTTCAGCCTTGCTGGCAGGCGCGGACTTCTTCGGTGCCGCCTTTGCGACAGCCTTCGTATTCTTCGTGGCGTGTGCCTTCTTCCCATGCTTGGAGGACGAAGACTTCGACGGCGTATCGTCCACATCGTCGGCAGGCGTCGTATCAGGCACATCCGCCACCGGATCAACCGGCCCCAGCTTGTACTGGTCGGCCGCCGTCTTCGGCAGCAGCAGGCTCGAATACACCGTGCCCTTGTTCGTACGATACGCCGGATTGAAACCGCGCAGATCGTCCGTGGTCATGCCCGACTGCTTCGCCGCCTGTGCGAGCGACTGCGGATTCGACACCTGCACGACCTGCAACGCCTCTTCGGTATCCTGCTTCGGCAGGCGTACGTTGAAGCGTTCCGGATTGCGCACGATGCAGGCGATGGCCATCAGCTTCACGAGATGTTCCTTCGTGTTCGCCTTCATCGGTACATCGGGTAGCCCATCGTCGCCCGACGGACCACCATGCTTCTCGATGGTCTTCTTCAAGCCGAATTCACCGGCGTTGTAGGCCACGTCGACCAGGCGCCAGTCGCCGAGATCATCGTAATAGCGGCGCATCATCGACATCACCGATTCGGTGGACTTCGTGATGTCGAGGCGTTCGTCGTAATTCTTGTCCACGCGCAGACCGAGCGTATGCGCTGTGTCGGGCATGATCTGCCACATCCCGGCCGGGCGGTTCTTCTTGCCCGGCACGTGGCGATACTGACTTTCCACCCAGGGCAGCAGGGCGAACTCACCTGCCACGCCATGCGTCATGGCCGACTTGTGCGCATACACGATCAGCGGCAACACCTCGTTGATCTGTTGCTCGAAGCGATTGGGCTTCTGCGTGTACGTGCGTGCCCAGGCCGACACCTGCGGATCGGCCGAGCATCCCGGCATGCCGAAACTATCCCGCATGCCTGCCCAGAAATCGGCCGGTGGGGCAGGGCGCATCATCTTCGGCACGAACGCGATGTCCTGCACCGGCTGCACGGGGGCAGGCGCGGGCGGCGGAGCGGCAGGCCGGGAAGGCGTGGCGGCACAGGCCGTGAGCACGAGCGGAATGAGGGTGGGCAACAGCCGCCGGGTGAGAGCGATCATGCTTTGAAGGTGTCCTTGGCCTGGCGGAGCGCGGCGAAGCGCTCCACCCGCGTGGCGTGTTCCTTGCCTTGTGTTTGAACCCAGCGGGCAATGGCCTCGCTGTCGACACGAAGGAAGGGGTTGGTGGCGTACTCGTCGGCGAGGTTGCTGGGCACGCTGGGGCGGCCCTCCTCGCGCAAGCGCGCCACCTCGTCACGACGGAGGCGCAAGGGGCCGTTGTCCGGATCGACGCTGAGCGCGAAACGAATGTTGGCCGCGGTGTACTCGTGGGCGCAGCAGACCAGCGTCTCGGGAGGCAGGTCGGCAAAGCGGTCCAGCGAGGCGAGCATCTGCTCCGGCGTGCCTTCGAAAAGGCGGCCGCAGCCGACGCTGAACAAGGTGTCGCCGCAGAACAGGAAGCCTTCGCCGAAGTAGGCCACGTGCGAACTCGTGTGGCCAGGCACGGCGATGACCCTGAACGTGGCCTTCGGCGATTCCAGGGTGATGACGTCGCCATCGTCCACGAAGTGGTTCTTCGGCTGGATGCGCGGATCGGCGGTGGCGTATACCTCGACGTCGTGGCGTGCCACGAGATCGGAGACGCCCCCGACATGGTCGTTATGGTGGTGCGTCAGCAGGATCGCGCGCAGCTCCCAGCCACGCTCGGCGAGCGCGGCTTCAACGGGGGCGGCTTCACCGGGATCCACGACAAAGGCGTTGCCTTCGTCATCGGCGACCAGCCAGATGTAGTTGTCGCTCAAGGCCGCGACGGGTACCCAATGCATCGGGTTGGCTCCGCAACGTCGATAGGGCGCGAACACCCAGGGAATGGCCGCCCGGAGGGCGGGGAGGCCGGACTATATCAGCCGGGTACACCGTACTCGTTAGTTGTGCGTTAACCGTGCGGGAGCCATTCAACCTCACTACACTCAGGTCACATGCCGCATTCAGCCCCAGACATCTATGCCACGCCCCAGGTCGGCAAGCTGCTGGCCGACGAGGCCCGTGTGCTCGGCCCCCTGCTGGCCCGCTGCACCGGTGAGCACGGCCTGCACCTCACGGCGGCCGCCGAGGCGCCCACCCCGGCGATCCCCCTGCTGGGTCACTGGGCGACCGTCCGCGTGTCCGGGGCCTCCCTGGGCGGCGACGTAAAGGCCAGCGGCCTGGAGCGCCTGCCCTTCGTGGATGACGCCTTCGGGGTGGTGATCCTGAGCCACGCCCTGGAAACCACTTCCCGCCAGGACAACCTCCTGGACGAGGCCATCCGGGTGCTGGCGCCGGGCGGCATGCTGGCCATCACGGGCATTCATCCCGTGGGCCTGTGGTCGCCCTGGGTAGCGAGGCACAGTCACCGGGGCCCCCGCCCACGCCTGACCTGGCCCTGGTGGTGGAGCCAGCGCCTGGTCCGCGACGATTTCGAGCTAAGCATGCCCAAGCGGCTGGGGAATCCCTGGCCCCGTGCCACGGGCCAGCCCTTTGCCGAGACAGTGCTGGGCGGTGGATATCTGTTGCTGGCGCGCAAAAAACGGCCGACGGCGTTAACCTTGCGCCCCCGCCCGGTGGCGGTGCCGGCCCCCATGTCGGGCACGCTCGCCTCCGGAGCCCGCCGTAACGCACGACAGAAACTCAGCTGAACACATGACCGATATCGTTGAAGCCTTTACCGACGGCGCCTGCCTCGGCAACCCCGGCCCCGGCGGCTGGGCGGCCCTGCTGCGGGCCAAGGGCATCGAGAAGATGCTCTCCGGTGGCGAGGCCGACACCACGAACAACCGCATGGAGATGATGGGCGCCATCGCGGCCCTCGAGGCCCTGACCCGTCGCTGCAAGGTGCATCTCATGACCGACTCCAAGTACGTCATGCAGGGCGTGCAGGAGTGGGTGCCCAAGTGGCGCAAGAACGGCTGGAAGACCGCCGACAAGAAGCCGGTGAAAAACCAGGACCTGTGGATCCGCCTCGACACGGCCGCCGCCGCGCACGACCTGACCTGGGAATGGGTGAAAGGCCACAACGGCCATGTGGAGAACGAACGGGTGGACGTGGCCGCGCGCGACCAGGCCATCATCTACAAGACAAAGGGCAAGGTGGCATGAGGCAGGTCGTACTCGATACCGAAACCACCGGCCTGGAAGTGCAGCTCGGCCACCGTCTCGTCGAAATCGGCGCGGTGGAGATGATCGGCCGTCGCCCCACGGGCAACAACTTCCACACCTATCTCAATCCGCAGCGCGCGATCGACGAAGAGGCCAGTAAGGTCACCGGCATCAAGGACGAAGACCTCGTCGACAAGCCGCTGTTCCGCGACAAGGTGGATGAGTTCATCAACTTCATCCGCGGCGCCGAGCTCATCATTCATAACGCGGCGTTCGACGTAGGCTTCCTCAACGCCGAGTTGCGCATGGCCGGCGCGCAATACGGCCAGGTCACCGACCACGCCACCGTGCTCGACACGCTGGCGATGGCGCGCACGATGTATCCGGGCCAGCGCAACAGCCTCGATGCGCTATGCAAACGCCTGGGCGTGGACAACACCCACCGCGACCTCCACGGCGGCCTGCTCGACGCCCAGCTCCTGGCCGACGTCTATATTGCGATGACCTCGGGCCAGGTCGGCCTGGACTTCGTCTTCGACGCCAATGCGGACGCCAAGGCGACAAATGCCTTCGATGACATCGTGATCGTCCGCCGTCCGGTGGTGCTGCGTGCCAGCAGCGATGAAGAAGAACTCCACACGAAGCGCCTCGACGCGCTCGACAAGGCTGCCGGTGGCCAGAGCATCTGGCGCAAGCTCGAAGCGGAAGACACCGTGCACTGACATCCGTGGTTATCCACACGGAATGTGGATACGCACTGCATAAGCATGTGGATAACCGCAAAGCAGTCTTTCGCAACAAAGCCTTGCATTGCACTGGTCAATCCATGATCACCTGGCGCGCCCCTGTAGGAGCCGACCTCGTCGGCGACCGCCAATGGCGACCACGTTATCCACACGGAATGTGGATACGCCCTGCATAACCATGTGGATAACCCCGATCCACGCTTTCACGTCAACACGTTGCATCACACTGATCACAACGTGACCAGCCTCGTGTCACGCAGCGGCGCGCAAAAGAATCGCCGTGATGTTGTCCCGCGCACTGCCGTTGAGTGCCTGCAACAGCAGCTGATCCACGCACTCCTGCGCACCGATGTCACCGCGCGACACGACCGCATCGAT
The DNA here is from genome assembly GCF_023699965.1 of Luteibacter anthropi. Lineage (NCBI taxonomy): Bacteria > Pseudomonadati > Pseudomonadota > Gammaproteobacteria > Lysobacterales > Rhodanobacteraceae > Luteibacter > Luteibacter anthropi. Next base: position 16,999 of record NZ_CP077072.1, on the reverse strand, counting down.
ACGCTCGTCGGCCACTTCATCGGTAAGCCCGTCCGTACACAGCAACAGCCGCGCACCCGGGCGCAGCTCGCCCCGCGCCAGGCCGATATGAAGCTGGTCGGGCAGGGTGATCCCCAGTGCCTGGGTCAGAACGCTTCGCTGCGGATGCACGCGCGCCTGGGCTTCCGTCAGCTCGCCGGCTTCGACCAGTGCCTCGACGATGGAATGGTCGTGCGACAGGCGCTCCAGAGCGCCATCCCAGCGATAGATCCGGCTGTCACCCACCCAGGCGGCTTCGTAGTGGCGTCCCACCACCCGCACCGCGGCGATGGTGGTGCCCATGGGCCGCGACTCGGCCAGCCCGCTGGACCGGGCGATCAGGGCTTCGTTGACCCGCTGGATCGCATCCACCAGCGACTGCCCGGCGCTGACCTGGGCCACCACGCCATCGCGGGCCGTGGCCGAGGCCACCTCGCCATGCCGGTGGCCGCCCATGCCGTCCACCACCAGGAACAGCCCCAGGGAGGCGTCCGCATAGTAGGTGTCCTCGTTGCGCAGGCGGCGAAGCCCCGTGTGCGTGCCGTGTCCGAACTCGATCATGTGGGCCTTGGGATGCGGGTAATCGGGCGGGAAAGGGCCCGGGAATGCCCAGGCAGGATGCCGCAACAAAAGCCTGTTGTCACGGCGCGACGGACGCATTATGATTGCCGACTCGGCAGGCCACCCAGCCCGCCGTCGACCCTGCGGAGAGGTGGCAGAGTGGTCGAATGTACCTGACTCGAAATCAGGCGTACGTGTAAGCGTACCGTGGGTTCGAATCCCACCCTCTCCGCCATTATTCAGTGACTTACGAAGCCCCGCCCATGTGCGGGGCTTTGTTTTTCTCTCTTGCCGTAAAATTCTCCATAAAAATCGGAAGGGTTTTTACGCCCCCCGGGCATGGCCATGCTCGGCAAGCCAAATCCGTGAATCTCCATCTTGGTGTCGCTCCGTGGTCGGGGGCCTTCGATGGGGCATCGTGCTGGAACCTTTGTGGGTCAGTGCTATTTCGGATATTCGCCCGTGATCCCCGGATATCTGGCGGATGGAGGCTTCTGCTTCGTATCGCTCAAGGCGTCATGACATACGGCTAAAGCGAAGAAGATCATCATGCTCAACCAAGATTCGGCGCTTCGTGTTCACGTCCAGGTGAGGTGACTGGGGTTAAATCAGGCCATTTGGCACTTCTATAGTCTCAACAGGCCGGTGGTTTGCAATGGAGGATGAAAGGCTCCCACAGGATGAATGCCCTTCTCGATCCATTCGTGTCCAGCTATAACCGATGATGTCCCATTGAGACACTACGGCATCCCTGAAACTTCATGGAGCTATTAATGGCTGAACAACTTCTCCGTCCAATGCTTGCCTCAAGCGCAACACGTTGCAAAGAACTCACCCGCTTGGCTCTGGTCTTACTCATCGGAGTTCCGCTCACCAGTAACGCTGCGAAGGTTCCGGCCCATTTTCAGTCATACGCCACGACAAATGTCGGTGGCGGCTTGAGTTGTGTCGTGGGGGCAACTTCTGACAGTGAGCACTCTAATGAGAGAGCTTACGTCTATATCGAAGATAGCAAAACGCATACGCTGCGCTGGATAGCTTCGATTCCTTTGCATGCGGGCTGGTATCAAAATCGCGCATCGCATTGCGTAGCGGACGGCGGGGCCATTTACGCTCTCATACAATCAGATACGAATGCCACACCCGTCATGTCGCAGACTCTTATCAGCATCGCAAAGCTGGATCAGGGTACCGGTCGTATTGAATCGAATGATCTGGTCAAGGTAACGGCAAGCGTTGGAGCACATACCGTCTTTGTCTACGATGGTGCCGAAAATTTCCGGAGCGATGCGGGGAAACTTGTCGTGACGGGAGAATACGTCAGCAAGAGTGATCCCGCAGAGATTCGGAAGCCCTTTACTTTCGCTATTCCGATAAACAACACGCTAAGGTGATGCATCGCTAGTTTTACTCGAACGGAGGGATATGCGTGAAGACCATCGGTATCCTCGGCGGTATGTCTGCGGCTTCCACGCAGATCTACTATCGTGAACTTTGCAGGATCACTACCGAACGCCTCGGTGGCCTGCATTCGCCGCAGCTTCTCATCCGCTCCCTGGATTTTGCCGCGATCGAGGCGTTGCAGATGGCCGGTCGGTGGGATGATGCCGGCCAGCTGTTGAACCAGGAGGCACGTGCGCTGCAAAGGGGCGGCGCGGAGTTGCTTGTCCTGGCGACGAACACCATGCACAAGCTGGCGGAGCCAATGATGCGGGGCGTGGATATCCCGCTCCTGCATATCGCGGACGCCACGGCTTCACGTATCGTCCGCGCCGGTCTTCGGCGGCCGGGGCTGATAGCGACAGCCTTCACGATGGAGCAGTCGTTCTATATTGATCGTCTCATCGCTGCCGGTCTTGCGCCGATCGTGCCTGACGCGAACGACAGGTCGCAGACCCACCGGATCATCTACGAGCAGCTTTGCCTGGGCATCGTGGACGAGGACAGTCGCAGCACCTATGTGGCGATCGCGGACCGTCTGGTCCAGCGCGGTGCGGATGGCATCATCCTTGGTTGTACCGAAGTGGGCATGTTGCTGAATCAGGGCAATGTGGCGGTGCCGGTCTTCGACACCACCTTGATTCATTGTGAAGCCGCACTGGATGCTGCTCTTTGAGCATCCCCGGCATGTGCCGGGGCGCATCATCGGTGGCCGTCAGTTCGATGGCCTGGAAAAGACGTTCACCAGGTTCCCATCCGGATCACGAAGCAAGAGTGACGTATTCCCCCAGGGCATGACCGTCACCGGCATCGCGACGCTGGCGCGATCAACCCGCGACAGCACGGCTTCGACGTCATCCACCTGGAATTCCAGGATCGCCGAACGATTGCTGGCGGCCACGGCCAGCCCGTTGTTATGAAGCTGGATCAGGGATTCATCGCTGATGGCCAGCACGGCACCGTCGAAAGGGATTTCGGCAAAGCCATCGGCCAGGCGCCGGGGCTCGACGGAGAACATCGCCTGATAGAAGCCGAGAAGTTTTTCGAACTGGCGGGTGGCTATACGAACGGAGGCGAATTTCATGATTGAGGAGGCCGGAAGGAAGGAGGCCCCACTCTAGGTCCAGTCCGTGCCAGTTTCTGACAGTATCGTTTTACCTGCGACGTCGCCCGTCTGACGCCAGGCCTTGAGAAGCGCCTGTTTGCGCCTGGGGTACCGATCCCCTAGCAGGGCTACCGACGTGATTCGATCAGTGCGGAAGCTGCGAAAGTCGTCCCGCCATTCGCACCAGCACATCAGCACGTGGGACTGCCGGAAATAGGCGATGGCAAAGGGCCAGACCACGCGCCTCGATTGCCTGCCGTCCGGTCCTTCGTAAGTGATCTCGATCTTGCGTTCGAGCCGAAGGGCATCGCGAAGCACACGTGCATCGATCGTATCGGCCGGTGCCTTCAGACTGTTGCCCACCAGCAGCGCCGAGCTTTCCAGTTCCTGGCGCAGATTGGGCGGCAGCACGGCTGCGATTTTTGCCAGGGTGTTCTCTGCTCCTTTGGCCAGGTCGGGATCGCCGCGATCAAGGACGAGGCGCATGCCCAGCACGAGGGCATCCAGTTCGGCAGAGCCGAACATCAAGGGTGGCAGCATGAATCCGGGGCGCAGGACGTAGCCGATGCCGGCTTCGCCTTCGATGGGGGCACCTTGCGCCTGGAGGCTGGCGATATCGCGATAAAGAGTGCGCAGGCTGATGCCCATGTCGGCGGCAAGCTTCTGTCCGCTGATAGGGCGTTTACGGCGCCGGAGTACTTGTAGTAAATCGAGGAGTCGTTCGGATCGGGACATGCCGCCGATCATAATCAAGATGCTGATGCTTGTTGAGCGAAGGCCCCTGGCATATGCCAGGGGCCTTCGCGTCCATCACTTCCCGTTACCCAGCGCCTGTTCCAGCCCGGGCACGAAGGACGCGCCATGCGGCACCTTTGCGGTGGATGCCTTGAGCGCATTGCCGATCGGCTCGCTGCGGCCACCGAGGCATTTGCCGAGGAACTGCTCGGCCACGGCATTGAAGGCGATATTGTTCTCCGGGCGCGCAAAGCCGTGGCCTTCGTCGGGGAACAGCACATAGGTCACCGGAATGTGCTTCGCGTCCATCGCCTTCACGATCTGGTCGGATTCGGCCTGGTTCACGCGCGGATCGTTGGCGCCCTGGCCGATGAGCAGGGGCTTCTTGATCGCGTCGGCCTTGTTCAGCGGTGAGCGTTCCTGCAGCAGCTGGCGGCCGGCCTCCGTGGTCGGGTCGCCCATGCGCTTGTAGAACTGCACCTTGCCGGCTTCCCAGTAGGGCGGAATCGTCTTCAGCAGGGTCTGCAGGTTCGACGGACCCACGATATCCACGCCGCAGGCGAAGGTGTCCGGCGTGAAGGTGAGGCCGGCGAGGGTGGCATAGCCGCCATAGGATCCGCCCATGATGGCCACCTGCTCGGGCGAGGTGATCTTCTGGTCGACGGCCCACTTCACGGCGTCGAGCAGGTCGTCGTGCATCTTCCTGCCCCATTGCAGGTCGCCTGCCGAGATGAAACGCTTGCCGAAGCCGGTGGAGCCCCGGTAATTCACCGACAGCACGGCATAGCCGCGATTGGCGAGCCACTGGTGATAGCGGTTGTAGCCGTAGTTGTCGCGGGCCCACGGGCCACCGTGGACAAACAGCACCAGTGGCAGCGGATGATCGGGCACGCCCGGATGCTTGCTATCGCTGCCGGCGGGCAGGGTGAGGTAGGACACCAGGGTGAGGCCGTCCCGCGATGCGATCTCACGCGGATACATCGGCGAGAGCGTGGCTTTTTCCAGTTCGGGGCGGCTGACGAAGAGCTTGGTGAGTTTCTTGCCGGCGCGCTGGTAGAGGTAGGTGGTATCCGGCGCGTTCACCGGATCGACGTTCACTGTCCACACGTCGTCGGCGTCCGTGCGCGAGGTCACCTGGAACTGGCCCTTGAGCTGAGCCTTCAGGAAATCCAGGTCGCCGGCGATGGATGGATCCAGCGCCGTCCATTCGTTCTTGAGATAGTCCACCGCATAGGCCTGCACTTCGCCCGTCTTCGGGTTGGCCAGCACGCCGCCGATATCCGCCTTGGGGTTCTGTGCGATCACCGTCGTCTTGCCGCTGGCGACGTCCTGCTTCGTCAGCGCCGCCGTGTCGCGATCACGCGAGTCGAGCCAGTAGAGCGTCTTGCCATCGTTGGTGAAGCCACTGGGCTCGGTGGTCTGCGAGTCGTCCAGGCCCACGCTGCTGAAGGGCTTGTCGTCGACCTTGTCGCCCTGCACGTGGAAGAAATCGTTACCGCCATCGGGGCGCGAACGGATGGCAATGCGCAGCGCGAGGTTGTCGTCGGCTACGAAGCCCGCGTAATCGCCGTGGTTCTCGAACACCTTCGTCAGCTTGCCGCTGGCGACGTCGAGGCTGTACACATCGTGCCAGCGCGCGTCGCGGTTGTTGAGGCCCACGAGGATGCGATCCTTGATGTGCTCGCTCGTGCCCACGATCTCCACGCGCGTCTTTTCAAACGGCGTGAGCGACTGCTGCTTGTGATCCGTGACGCCGACCTTGTACAGCAGGAAGTTTTCATCGCCGCCCTTGTCGTTGATGAACAGCAGGGCAGAGGAATCCGGCGCCCAGAGGTACTGGCGGATGGGGCGCTTCGTCTCGTCGGTGAGTGCCTGGCCCTGGGTGGGATGATCGACCGGCGCCACCCACAGGTTGAGCACGCCCTTGTTCGGCGCGATCCAGGCCAGCCACTTGCCATCCGGGCTGAGCTTGGCGGCAACCCGGCTCGGGTTGCCGAAAAGGGCCGTGCGATCAATGAGCGGCGGGGATGCCCCCGTATCGACGGCGAGTGCTGGCGTGGAGAACCAGGCGGCCGCCAGGGCGGCGGTCAGCAGGACGTGACGCATGAATACCCCTCCGATCGTTATTTTGTACGAATCAGGGTGCGGGGCGGCCGGAGGGCGTGCAAGGTGCCGGAAGTCATCGGTGGTCGGGCGATCAGAAGTCATAGCTGACCCCCAGCCTTGCGTAGCGCGGTGCCTGGCGTACCACGGCCTGCCCGAAGCGCGGATTGGGCACGCCGGGGTCTGTCTGTGAGAACGGATAGGTGTTCAGCGGCCGCTGTTCGTTGAGCAGGTTGAAGATGCTGGCGGTGAAGGAGAGCTTGCCGCCTCCGAACGACGGCGTGTAGGTCGTGCCGACGTCCAGCTGGCGTATCCACGGCAGGCGTCCCTGGCTTCCCGGAGGAGCCGGCTGGCCGTTGCAGTAGTGGTAGTGGCCGCCGTACTTGCCCGGGTCGGCGAGGTCGGGGCCGTAGTAGCCCAGGCATTCCCTGGGTGTGCCGGATACCACGCTGACGTTCGCCGAAACCAACCATTCGCTCGTGATCTGGTAGTAGCCATAGAGCTTGAGCTGGTGCGTATGGTCGTTGTTGGTGGGGCCGTTGGTGTGCTCCATGATGTAGCTGTTGTCCCAGTCTTCGCTCGTCGATGCCGCGGTCTGCTGAAGGTCGGAACGCAGCTGGCCTTCCGTGTCGCCGTAGCTGCGCGAGAAGACGTAATCGAGCTTCGCGTACCAGGTGCCGTCGAAGGGATGCTCCAGGAAGCTCTCCAGGGCGTAATAGCGACGCTTCAGGCGGGGAAAGCCGAACTCGGCATTGCTCAGCGGCACGCTCACCGCATTGCCGTTCGTATCGATCAGCGTGAAGGTATTGGCGCGGCCCGGATTGAACAGGTAGCAGCTGTTGGTGGCCGATACGCTGTAGCCAAGCTTCGCGGCCTTGGCCGTGATGCGGTCCACGTCGCAGTAGTCGTCGATACCGCTGCGCAGGATGCGCTGGGTAGCCTTTGCGCCATACACCCAGTTCGCCCCTGCGGTCTTGGTAAAGCCGAGAATGAATTCGTCCTGGTATTCGGGCTTCAGGTGCTGCGCGGTCACCGTACGCGCATCGGGCAGCACGCCGTAGTAGTTGTTCGACGAGACAGGTCGCGAGAAGGCATATAGCCCCGTGGGCAGGCCGTTCGCGTCGATACCGCTATAGGTGTAGTACTGCGAGGTGGCCAGCGCGGCGCCTGCGGCATTGAGGCCGGGGTTCAGCGGCAGGCCGAGGTAATAACGACCAGCGTTGCCGAACACCTTGAAGCTGGCGTCGCCGTTCACGTCCCAGCTGAAACCGACGCGCGGTGCCCACTGGGGTTTGCGCTGGGCGACGTAGGCGTCGCCATCGCGGTTGTAGTTTTCGAACTGATCGTTGCGCAGGCCCAGCGAGACCAGCCAGCGATCGTCAACCTGCCAGCGATCCTCGATGTACTGCGCCCGTTGGATGGCCCTCACGCTGGCCAGCGAGCTGGAGACGGACTTGATCACGTAATAGCCGCCCTGGCCATTGGGATAGTTGCCGGGTGCGCCCACACCCAGGCCCGTGGAGATAGGCAGCAGTGGATTGGCGCGACCGTAGACCCAGGTGTAACCCGGCCCGGAGGCGATGCTGCCCTGGTCGATGGCCCGGGTCGTCTGGTTGTCGATACCTGCGCTGATGGCGTGGTCGCCGAGCGTGTAGGTGACATCGAGGCGAAGGTTGTTGCTGCGCTTGTTTCGCGAGGCATTGGCCAGGGAGGACACGGTCTGGCGATTGCCGATGGGTGTGCCACCGTTGAGCAGGGGGTTCTGGTTGACCAGGCCGCTGATGTAGGTCAGCGAGTTGTCGTAGCCGTTGGGCTGGTCGTACTGGTCGAGCTTCATCTTGCCGTACAACGCCGATACCGTGAGGTTGTCGGTGATGTAGCCGGTGTACTTGGCAGAATACAGATCACCACCGGCCTTGGTGTTGTCGCTGCCGGCAATGCGCTGCCCACGCTGGAGCGTGTTGTAGTTATAGGCGTAGATGTCGCCTTGTGTCTCCAGCTTGCTGGATGCGCCCGTCAGTTCGAGGATGTGGTTGTCGGTGATGTTCCAGTCCAGCTTGCCGTACCAGCGGGGCGAGTTGTTGCGGTAGGTGGTGTCCGGGCTGGTGCTGCCCACGGCGTTATGTGTCTCGCCCTGGTCCCGCTGGTATTCGCCGGCGAGAAAGAAGAACAGCTTGTCCTTGATGATCGGGCCGCCGACATAGCTGCTGACGGTGGTGACCCAGTTATGGTCCTGCTTGCTCGGCGTATACAGTGAGCCGGCTACCGGTGAGGCGGGCAGGCCGTTCGTGTAGTAGATATTGCCGGTACTCGATCGGGCAAACGCCGGCTCCCACAGCACCTGGGCACCGTAATGCCATTCGTTGGTACCGCGCTTGCCCACCTGGTTGATCACGCCGCCGTCGGAGCGGCCGTATTGCGCGCTGTAGCCGCCGGTATAGGTTTCCTGCTGCTCCACGGCGCCATAGGGCAGGGAGATAGCGCCTAGTCCGCGCTGCGGGTCGGTGACGTTGTAGCCGTTGATGTAATAGGCGTTCTCGCTGGCGGCCGACCCGCCGAAGCTGTTCAGTGGTGCCCCCGTCGGGCCGGTATAGCCACCGCTGTTGAGCACCACACCCGGCGCGAGGCGGGCGATATCGTCGGAGCTGCGTGCCAGCGGCAGCCGGGCCAGTTCCGTCGATGTGATGACGCTTCGCGAGTCGACCGAGCCAACGTCAATCGGCGGCACTGCGGTGCCGGTGACGTGTACGGCATCGAGGCTTGCCGCTTCGCTATTGAACGTCACGTCGACCGAGGCACCCACCTTCAGGGTGATTCCCGAACGCTTCTGGACATCACTGCCGTCCCTGCGCAGGGTGACCATATAGGTGCCCAGCGGAAGCTGGCCAGCCAGATAGCGGCCCTTGTCGTCTACCTGCACTTCGCGTGTCAGGCCGGTGTCGCTCTGTACCAGTACGGTCTCGCCCGGCGCGATGGGTGCCTGGCCGGCGATGCTGCCCGTGGTGGACTGGGCATGGGTGTTCGCAATAAATAACGATGAGATGGCGAGAAAAAGAGTCCTGCGCCCCGGGAGCAAGGAAGAACGGATCACGAGAGAAATCCCCTGGAAGTGTCGACGAATGCGCAGGACTCCCCTGTCACCGCGTCATTCAATCCTCGTTAAATGGACGTCTGGATGTCCAGATACGAAAATGCATAAGAGGTGCGTTGATCGAAACGCATTGTTCGCCTGGGTGAACAGCTTATGCCGGCATGTTCCGTGACTTGCTTTTGATTTCGTGATAGCGATGCCTTGGCATCCCTTTCTGAGCTCCAGGGGATGTCCAATGCTTCCCGGTGGTCATGGACGTGTGTGGTGAAGGCAGCTGAATAGCCTTTCCTCTTCGAAGGTAGGGTGGTACGCATATCCTGCGTTCTTAGTGGGATGGCTATTTTCAAGGCATGAGATAATCATCATGAAAAGTAGGGTGTTTCGTTGAAGGATGCGTTCTCCAGTTAGCGTCCATCGGCATGGTGCCGATGAGCATGACTGAGGATGCCATCGATGGCTCATGGAAATACCCGTCTCGTACTCGCCTTGTGGTCTGCCCTTGGCATCGTCGCGGTAGCCAGCGCACAGGACCTTACACCGACGCACGTCGGTGCCGACGTATCCACATCCGAGCGCGCCAGTGGCACGAACGCCAAGCTGGATAGCAAGCTGCTCCGCCTGAAACAGCAGGCATCGCCGGCGTCGTCGTTCTCGACGCCGTCACCGTCCTCTACCTCCCAGTCGCGAAGCAGCGTCGGCGCCTCGGTGGCTGAGCAGGACTTCGTGAACGTAGACGTCGTCAGCAAGGGCGATCCGGTCGCACTGAGGAAGAAGCTGGAAGCGCTGGGTTTCAAGACCGAAGCCGTGTTCCGCAACAACATCGGCGGCCGCCTGCCTGTATCGAAGATCGACCAGGCGGCTGCGCTCGATGGCGTGCTTCGCATCAGCGCCCCCGAGGTGCATACCAATGCAGGTGACGTCCGCTCGCAAGGCGACTCCTCGCAACACAGCAAGCTGCTGCGCGATACCTATGTGCCGAAGGTGGACGGCACGGGCCTGACCGTGGGCGTCATCTCCGACAGCTTCAACTGCGCTTCCCAGCGTAATGCGGCCAATAGCAACAACGCATTGTGGGTGCACCAGCGCAGCCAGGAAGACGACGTCGCAAGCGACGATCTTCCGGCAGATCCGCAGATCGTGAAGGAGGCGGGTGAGTGCATCCGCGGTGGCACCGATGAAGGGCGGGCCATGGCGCAGATCATCCACGATGTGGCGCCGGGAGCACGGATCGCGTTCTATTCCCCGTCGACGCAGACGGATTTCGCCCAGGGCATTCGCACGCTGGCCCTTCCGGTAGGACAGAAGGATAGCTTCGGGCGCGATGGCGCGGGCGCGCAGATCATTGTCGACGACCTGGGTTTTTTCGATGAGCCCCTGTTCCAGGAGGGCATCATCGGGGATGCCATCAATGAAACGGTCACGCAGAACGGCGCGGCCTATTTTTCGGCGGCTGGCAACGGGGCGAAGGGCGGCCGGGGCGCCTACGACAACGCGAACGCCGCCTTCGCGGCAACCGCCGTCGCCCGGGTGCGCAACGGCACCCAGCCGCTCAACGTCGGCGAGCGACTGCTGAACTTCGATGCATCGGGTGCCACGACGGTCGTGAACATTCCGGTGACCCTTCAAGGCGTGAGGGCCGGCAGTAAGAATCCGTTTACCGTGTCGGCGTACTGGGACCAGCCGGCGACGGGCCCTGGTTCGGCCTCGTCGTTGAACCTGTGCATCGGCGACCAGAACGGCGCCACATTGAATGCGGCGGCGCCGTTCTGCTCCGGTCCCTCGGGCGTCGGCCAGCCTGCGCAGGCACGTGTCGGCGTGAACTACACGGGAGGCCAGAACCTGGGTATCACCTTGCGACTCGGGCTGGTGCAAGGCGCCGCCCCGGGGCGGGTGCATCTGATCATCCAGAATGGCTTTGGCACCTTCAGCCGCTTCGGTACCGATTCGGGAACGATCTACGGACACCCGCTGGCGGACCACGCGGCAGCCGTGGGCGCGGCAGACTACTTCAACACACCGTATTGCCAGCCGGCCCTGCGCACCGCCCTGCTGGAGGATTTTTCGTCCTACGGCGGCACGCCATTCCTGTTCAATTCCGATGGCACGCCGCTCGCAGCGGCACGCATACCGGCCAAGCCGGAATTTGTGGCGCCCGATGGCACGACCACGACCTTCTTCGGCAGCAATAGCCGTAACCAGGCCGGTACGCACGCGGCGGTCGCCGATTGCAGCCAGGTCCCCGGCTATCTGTCCTATAACTTCTACGGCACCTCGGCGGCCGCACCGCATGCGGCTGCGGTGGCAGCGTTGCTATGGCAGGCGGCTCCCACGGCGAACAGCGATGATCTTTACGGTGCGCTGAAAAGCTCGGCGCTCGACATGGACGATGCAGGGGTCGACTACAAGTCGGGACATGGCTTCATCCAGGCGGACCAGGCACTGGCGACCTTGCAGGAAGCCTTGAAACAAAAGGGTGTGTCCGTGAGGAAAGCGGTCAGTCGCTGACGGATTCAGTGACTGCCCACGCCAGCCTTCGTGTCATGACGAAGGCTGGCGTTTCACGCATGTATCAGTGTCGCGCCGGCCTTTTCAAGCGAAAGGCCGACGCGTTTGTCGATACCGCGTTCGACGATGATGCCCTGGGAAAGGCCTATGTCGCCGATGCGATAAGGCGATGCGGCATTGAGCTTCGATGCGGAGGCCAGCACTATCGTTTCTGCAGCTCGTGCGGCGAGCGCGCGTTTGACGTGGGCCTCCTCGAAGTCGCCCGTGCTGAAACCTGCGGTGGGATGCACGCCGGTGACGCCCATGAAATAGAGGTCGGCATTGACGTGTGACGCGGCTTCGATGGCGGCTGCGCCGACGGTGACGATCGAATGCTTGAACAACCGACCACCGAGCAGGATCACCTCCACGGAGGCATGCCCGGCAAGTGCCACGGCCACGCTGGGGCTGTGGGTCACCACGGTGGCCGCCAGTTCGGCGGGAAGCTGCCTTACCAGCAGGTCCGAGGTGGTGCCGCCATCGATGATGACCACTTGTCCCGGGGAAATCAGGCTCGCCGCCTTGCGGGCGATACGCAGCTTGGCTTCGGCTTCCACGCCCAGGCGCGCTGCGAAGGGGGCGGTAGCCGGGGAGGCGGGGAGGGCTCCGCCATGCACGCGTTGCAGCAATCTTTCTGCCGCAAGCTCGCGCAGGTCCCGGCGGATGGTGTCTTCGGATACCTCGAATGCCACGCTGAGATCGGTGGCCACGACCTGGCCGTCCCGTTTCAGGAGGTCGAGGATGGCCTTCTTGCGGTGTGTCGTCAGCATGCACGAGGTTGCGTGTAATTGCACGAGAGTGCATGGTAGCCTTTGCGGGCGGGCTAGAGCAAACCGGAGCTACCCATGGAATCCACCAGCGATCGCGTCAGGCTCATCGACACCACCGTGCTTTCAGACAACTGGTACACCCTCAGGAAGATCACCTTCGATTTCCTCCGGCGTGATGGCACCTGGCAGCGGCAGAGCCGCGAGGCCTACGACCGTGGCAACGGGGCGACCATCCTCCTGCACAACCCGGCCACGGATACCGTGCTGCTGACCCGGCAGTTCCGCATGCCGGCCTTCGTCAATGGCCATGACGGCATGTTGATCGAGGCGGCAGCGGGCCTGCTGGACGATGCCACGCCGGAAGACCGTATCCGCCTGGAGGCGGAAGAGGAAACGGGCTATCGGGTGCGTGACGTGCGCAAAGTCTTCGAAGCCTTCATGAGTCCCGGCTCCGTCACTGAAAAGCTGCACTTCTTCGTCGGCGAATACGACGCGGGCATGCGTGTTGGCGACGGAGGCGGCCTGGAAAGCGAAGGCGAGGACGTCGAGGTGATCGAAATGCCGCTGGATCGTGCGCTCGATGCCATCGCGGAGGGCATCATCATGGACGGCAAGACCATCATGCTGCTGCAGCACCTGGCGCTGCGTTCTGCGAATAAGGCTGCTCGTTGAGACGATGGGGCGTCAGTACGTGCGCGGATGCTCTGCAATGAACGCTTTCAGGGCGTTATCCATGCGGCCCTGCCACCCGTGCCCACCCGCCTTGAAGTAATCGATCACCTCGGAGGACAGGCGAATGGTCGTTGCGACCTTCGTCGGGGCTTTTTGGGGGCCGCGACGGCGCATGCCCAGTTTGTGCTGAACCGACAAGGGAAGGACGGAAGCCGATGGCTGGAATGCAGCCAGCTCGTCGGCTGAGAGTTCATCACGGACCTCTCCGTCAGGCAGGGTCAGTGGCTTGCTGGTTTTCATATCTGCGTACCTCGCGCCGGTTGGCTTTCCGGAAACTGATGACACGTATGCCAGTGGCCGTTTCCGTGAATACAACGACGTGTATTCGTCCGGAAAGCTCACCGATGGCGATGTAACGAGACTCTCCATAAGCCTTGCGATCATCGACGAAGACCAGTGCCCTATCGAAATCGAGTTCTGCAACCCGGTCGAAAGAGAGTTCTCGCTCGACGATGTTCCGCGTATTTTTCGCGGCATCGTAAGAGATATCCATGCTTATTGTACTAACAATTTACCGGGATTGCAGGGTCGAGGTCTCCTGGATCCACCAGCCAGGCACGATCCGGCATGATCGCGAGCCTCCCGGTTGGCGTGAATCGGTCGTCTGCGATGTGGCCCGCGGGGGAATATCTGCGGGCAATGAAGGTCTTACTTGTCGGCCGTAGGCGGTTTACGACACGAAGAGGCACGGCGTGCCCTGGCTGCGTGACTATCCGGCAGGAGCATGGCCATTTTGTGGTGGGATAACGGCGTGATCGTGGATGTGAGTGGTAGCCCGGCCGACGCCTCGGCCGGGCTATATACGCATTACTCAGCGGGCATCGCCCGAGCCGCTGAACTGTCTTGCCAGGTGGGTCACGTAGTTGTCGGTCATGCCGCTGACGTAGTCGAGCGCGCGCATCAATGCGTGGTATTTCGGGGACTTTTCACCGGTGGAGCGAAGCTCGGGATGGAAGGAGTATTCGCCGATGAGGTCGATGACGCGCTTGGAGCGGTAGTTGTCCTTGCCCCGGCCCTCGGCATGTTCGACCGCGACCCCGCAGACGACCTTCAGCACCGTGGCAATCGTGTTGTACGCGCCGATTTCCAGCTCGACCTTACGCGGATGCTGGTATACGCGCTGCTGCGCGAGCTGCTTGGCGGCCTGCACGCAGTTGCGTACCCGCTCCTCGCACAAGGGCAGCAGTTCGGTGACTTCCCCGCGGAGGATGGCGTCCTCGTTGGCGATGAACGCATCGGTGCCGGCATCCACGAAGGCGGAAATGACCTTGCCACGGATGAGCGGAGGCTTCCTGCCCGGGCGCAGGCCGTGGAGATCGCGCTGGAGTTCGTCGATGCGGCTCTCGTCGAGCACCGGCCGGAGCAGCTGGAAGACTTCCTCCCATTGCAGGATGCCCATCTCGATACCGTCTTCCAGGTCGAGAATGGCGTAGCAGAAGTCGTCGGCCATCTCCATCAGATGCACCAGTGGATGCCGGGAATACCAGTGCCTGCCCTGGTTGATGAGTCCCGTGGCGTGGGCCACTTCCTCGAACAGGGCGGTTTCCGCGCGATAGACGCCGTACTTGTTGCGCTTGGGGCGGTCGCCGGTGACCGCATCGAGCGATAGCCATGGGTATTTCACGAAGGCGCCCAGCGAGGCGTAGGTGAGCCGCAGGCCGCCATCGTAGGGGTGGTATTCCGTCGTGGTCAGTACGCGGAAACCTTGCGCGTTGCCTTCGAAGAGCCGCAGGTCGGAGGCCTCGTCGTCGGCCAGGTCACCGATCAGATCCTTGCCGGCATCCTCGGAAAACCAGTGGCGGATGGCTTCCTCGCCGGTATGGCCAAAAGGCGGGTTGCCGATATCGTGCGCAAGACAGGCGGTCTGCACGATATCGCCGATGTCCGTGGCGCTGAAATGCTCGGGAATACGGTGTTTTTCCAGTAGACGCTGGCCCACCCGCATGCCCAGCGTACGACCGACGCACGCCACTTCCAGGCTGTGGGTGAGCCGGTTGTGCACGTGGTCGTTGGTGGCGAGGGGGTGGACCTGGGTCTTGCGGGCCAGGCGCCGGAACGATCCGGAAAAGATGACTTTGTCGTGATCGGAATGGAACGGGGAGCGCCCTTCCTCTTCCTTGGGCGGCCGGTTTCCCAGCCGGTTGGCATTGAGCAGCTTGTCCCATTGCATCATGACGAAAGAGCCTTTGATCCACAGGTGGGGAAGGCACAGTGTAGGGCGTCGGCAGTCATGTTGCGGCCGGCGCCCGATGATCCGATCATCGATCTGCGTCCTGATACGGGTAGTCATTTGCGATGTCATGGATCGGTCATGGCGGTTTTCGATGATCTGTCGTTTGCGCGATGCGACGCACGAGGACACGATGCACATCCGACAGGGTTCCCATCCGGTTGCGCGGGCAAAGGCCCTGCTGCTTGCCACTATGGCCTTTGGCAGTGCGGTCACGGGGTTTGCGTCACCCGCTGCCGATGCTCCCTTGCAGGTGGAGCGTGTGCTGATGGTCTTCCGGCATGGCGTGCGTGCACCGCTGCCCGGTGAGATCGGCGCGCAGGCCACTTCACCCTGGCCGGCATGGCCGGTGGCAGCGAGCGTGCTGACGCCGCATGGCGACAAGGGCATGCGCCTGCTGGGCGCCTATCATCGCCACTGGCTGGTGCAGGCCGGGGTGCTGCCTGAGCGGGGGTGTCCGGCGAAGGGCTCCCTCTGGATTCACAGCAATACCGAGCAGCGGACGATCGCCAGCGCCGGTGCGCTTGCCGACACGCTGGCGCCTGGTTGTGGCGTGGGTGTCGAGCACCGCGCAGAGAACAGCGACGATCCGCTGTTCCATCCCGTCGAGGCCGGCGTGGTGGATTTCGATGCCAAGGCGGCGGTTGCTTCGATCGCGGCCGAGACCGGAGGCCCCGACGCCATCGTTACGCCTTACCGGCCAGCCCTCGACACCATGGCCCGGGTACTGGGCTGTGCTTCCGGTTGCGATCGCCTATGGGGCGCGGCGTCGCTTGCGCCCTCGGACGACGGGCATTCCTTGTCCCTGCACGGGCCGATCGCATCGAGTTCGGGTACCGCGGAGGTGTTCCTGCTTGAATACGCCGAAGGCATGTCCATGGATAACGTGGGCTGGGGGCGGGCTTCTCCCGACGATCTTGCGGCGATGTCGCGGCTGCATGCGCTGTTGTTCGATATCTATGCGCGGCCTCGTTACATGGCGGAACGACTTGGTGCTCCGCTGGCTAACCTCGTCATCCAGCGCTTCGGGCAAACGGAGGCTCCCCGCCTGAGTGTCCTGGTGGCCAGCGACAACAACATCGCGGCTCTGGCGAGCCTGCTTGGCGTGCATTTCCAGGTGCAGGGCTACGGTCGCGACGACCCGCCGCCGGGTGGCGCGCTGGTGCTCGAACTGCTCGGTGACACCAAAGGCCATCGTTTCGTCCGGGTGTCGTATCGGGCACAGACGCTTCAGCAGCTGCGTGACCTGGCGAAGCTGGACAAGACGCATCCTCCGTATACGCAGACTCTCGTTCCGGAAGGATGCCGGGCGGTGGTTTGCGCGTGGTCGCAGGTAGCTTCCCGCCTGGAGCCTGCGGCGCAGCGACTGCATCATTGATGATGTTCAGGGAGCGATGTGGCGCAAGGCACGCATCGCCTCCTCGTTACCCTGTTTCTGCGCTACCTGATAAGGGGTGCTGCCCTGGGCATCGCGATGTGCCGGGTCCGCTCCATGCTGCACCAGCTCGGTCATGATGGCGGTACGTCCGAACATGGCGGCAAAGGACAGGGCGGTTTCTCCTGCGTTGTTGACCTGATCTACCGGGCAGGTGGTTTTCAGCAAGCGGCGCGCGATATCGAGTTCACCCTTGTACAGAGCGCCCATGAGTGCGGTATTGCCATTCCTGTCA